>CP091242.1:0-1393075 GCA_027627705.1 Hyphomonadaceae bacterium BL14 | reverse complement strand
GGGGGGGCTGAAACAATACCGAGGAACAACCCCATGCACTGTAAGCTGAGGGCGCGCCGAAGGGTGTTGCGCAGGTGCAAATATGTGTTATAAATGCAACAGCTTGCATCGTGAGCGCTGACGTCTGAGCGAACAGGAGCCCCAATCGTGGCCTCTAATATTTCCCCCGACAGGCCAGACCCCGTCATCGCCAAGGCCAATGACAACGGCGCTGTTCAAATTACTGTCAATGAAGCTGCCAAAGCCCAGAATGAGGCCGGCACGCGCCAGAAGTTCCAGGCGCTGGGATCGGATCTGGGCGCCGTCCAGACCCGGTTCACAAACGATGTGATTGCCACACTCTGGATGCCCAAGGACATTAGCCCCGAGGATTTTGCGGCCAGGGCAAACGCAGCTTTGCTGATTTTCGCGCGACTGGCGCCGCGCGACGAGGCCGAGGCCATGCTCGCCGTCCAGATGGTCGCCGCCCATAATGCTGCGACTGAGTGCTATCGGCGATCCATGTTAGGCGGCCAGACCATTGAGGGGTGCGAGCTGGGCCTCAAGCACGCTGCGAAAATGTCCGCGCTCTATGACAAGCTGCTGGCGTCCTACGACAAGCGCCGCGGCAAGCGTGACCAGACCGTCGTGGTCAAGCACGTCACCGTCAAGGATGGCGGACAGGCGATCCTGGGCGACGTGCATACTCATGCGCCGTCAGATCATCCCGGCCGCAAGGCGCTTGAGCGAGGCGATGACAAGACCCTGGATGGTGACGCATTCAAGGCCGAAGCCGAGCGCGACACGACCGCGCGTTCGCGCCAGACACGTCAAGACCCCTGATGGGAAGCGATCACCCGCGCAATACCGGCCCCATGCGATCAGCGCCGCGCTGCGGCGCCCGTACGCGCAAGTGCACGCCCTGCCAGGCGCCGGCCGTGACGGGCAAAAAGCGCTGCCGCATGCATGGCGGAGCGGCGGGCTCGGGCGCGCCCAAAGGCAATACAAACGCCCTCAAGCACGGCTGGTACTCCAGAGAGGCCAGAGAGATGCGCCGCGAGGTCAATGCCATCCTTCGCAAGGGCCGCGCCACCCTGAAACAGCTCAAATAGCGCCAGGTGTGGCCGTGAGGCGATAATCGCCTCGGCGAGGTTCGCCTGCACGAGGGGGCGCTGTTCGAATGCCTCAGGCGCTCGCCGCGTGACCGCGGCAGTCAACAGCCAGCTCTGGTTCAATTGTGCTGCGCGGCTTTCAGGTCAACCAAAGGCGTTGACATTTGGACATGGTTTTCGATTGATGAAGGCACGGCCTTGTTGGCGTGTGGGTATCTGTAGTGGGGGGGTGCGTTGAAAGGTCTCAAAATCTTTGTTGTTTCTCTGTCGGCTGTCAGCCTTGCTGCCTGCGACAATGTTCTGTCTACGCTGATGCAGTCCGAGGAGGCCGGCATTCTGCCTGCGCACAATGAGCCTGCGCAGGGCAGCATTCCGCCTGTACAAACTGACACGGCGCAAACCGGCGCGCCACAAACAAGTCTGTGCACCGATTTCGTCAGACACTGTCCGTCGTCAGAACATTTGGCACAGATGGGATCGTAGATTAGTGGAGCATCGGCCTCGTCTGGTTGGTTGATATTAGGCGGCGTGCTTTCGGTGTTGCAAGCGTCGATGTTCGATGGTCTGTCGCTTGATCCTTTCACGCTCTTTGATGATGGCTGGGGCCCTGCCGAAGTAGGCGTCGGCGGGCGTCACGTTGTTCAGGCTCTCGTGGTAGCGTTGGTGATTGTAATGTTCGACGAACGCTTCGATCTGGGTCTCAAGATCGCCGGGCAGGAAGTAGTTTTCCAGCAGGATGCGGTTCTTCATGGTCTGGTGCCAGCGCTCGATCTTGCCCTGCGTCTGGGGATGGAACGGCGCACCGCGCACATGGCTCATACGCTGGGCCTCGATGTATTCGGCGAGCTCGCCGGCGATGTAACAAGGGCCATTATCCGACAGAAGGCGCGGCTTGTGATGGACGTTCACCTGGTCGCAGCCGGAAGCCGCGAGAGCGAGGTCCAGCGTGTCGGTCACGTCCTCGGCCCGCATATTGGTGCAAAGCTTCCAGGCGATGATGTAGCGCGAGAAGTCGTCGAGCACGGTTGACAGATACATCCAGCCCCAGCCGATGATCTTGAAGTAGGTAAAGTCGGTCTGCCACATCTCGTTCGGCCGGGTGGTCTTGGTGTGGAACTGGTCGGCGGCCTTGATCACGACATAGGCCGGGCTGGTGATCAGATCATGGGCCTTCAGCAGGCGATAGACCGTCGCCTCCGACACGAAGTAACGCGTCTCGTCGGTGAACCGCACAGCCAGCTCGCGCGGGCTCAGCTCGGACTGCTCCAGCGCCAGTTCGATAATCTGGTCATGCATCTCGGCGGGGATGCGGTTCCACACCCTGCTTGGCGCTGATGGCCGGTCCTCTAGCGCTTCAGGTCCGCCTTCCAGATACCGGTCATACCAGCGATAAAAGGTCCGACGGGCTATACCCAGCTTGTCGAGCGTGACCTTGGCAGGCAGGTGCGACTGCTCGACGATCCTGATGATCTCGAGCTTCTCGGATGCGGGGTACCTCATGCGTCGTCCTCCCCATCCGCGATCATGCTTTTTTTGAGCAGACGGTTCTCCAAGGTCAGATCAGCCACGCATTCTTTCCGGTCACGCGCCTGATGGCGCAGGTCCTTGACCTCGTCACTGGTGGCAGCACGCGCCGTGTCGCCCGCCAGTCGGCGCTTGCCAGCCTCCATGAACTCCTTCGACCAAGTATAATAAAGGCTCTGGGCTATGCCTTCCTTGCGGCACAGCTCGGCGATGCTGTCGTCACCGCGCAGACCTTCCAGAACAATGCGGATCTTGTCTTCAGCCGAGAAGTGTCGCCGGGTCGCTCGGCGAATGTCCTTCACAACGGTTGCAGCAGGGGCTTTGGGCTTTGTGGATTTGGAGCTCATCTTCGTTCCTTCGTCACTGCGACGAGACCCAAATCCTCCTTAAATCACAACCCCAAACCTGTGCCATAGGTGCTGACGGGGGACAATGACCTGTTTTGCCCTGACAGGCCTTTTGCGTAGACAGGCCGAAACCAGGCCGTTTCGACAGGGCAGCCTCGATCCGGGTTGAAAGAGCTTGAACCAGGGCCTGCGTCGGGCAAGCTGTGTTTCGAAGGGGTTGCTGCTCTGAGTGTGGACTGGCGCGGCTACCTCACGTCCGGGGAACAAACATGATGAGGAATTTACCGCTCAAGCTGGCCATCGCGTTGATCGCTTCATCGCTATTGGTCAGCATCGCCTCCGCCGAAGGATCCACCAAGGCTCAATCAGGCGCGGCAGGCGCCCATACAATCGCGCTTGCGGCCGCCACGAAAGCCTCTCTCAGCTCTTCACTTGGCGGGCTTGCTGCCGGCTTTGACACGCCTTTCAGTTGGGTTCAGTCGCCAATCAATGTTCCCGGGCTCACGCATCACATCTTTCACAGCGCGCTTCTGGGAGAAGATGTCTCTATCCAAGTGCTTGTTCCACCTGTCTACCACGCGCGGCCCGACAAACGCTTCCCGGTGCTATACTGGCTGCATGGGGGCGGCGGAGGCCGGCAGGGCATACGTCCGCTGTCGCGCATGTTTGCTTCGGCCATGCGTGACGGTCTGACGGAGCCTTTCCTCGTCGTGTTCATAGAGACGCCGCCACTGAGCCTGTGGGTCGACGCTTGCGAAGGCGCGCCCGTTGAGTCCCTTGTCGTGCGTGAACTGGTCTTATTCGTGGACGAGACGTTCCGCACCCGTGCACAGGCCAGCGGCCGTTGGCTTGAAGGCTTCAGCATGGGCGGCTTTGGCGCCTTGAGGATGGCCTTTCTGTATCCGGATATGTTTGGTCATGTGTCGAGCCTGGCTGCAGGCCCGTTAAGCCCAGATCTCAGCAATGCGCCGCGACTGCGAAGAGGCGCTGAGGATGCTACAGCCCTCCTTGATGATCTTTATTGCGGCGAGCTTGCCCGCTATCAGGCCGCTCACCCTTGGGCGTTGGCCGAGCAGGCTGCGCAGTCAAACACGCGACAGCCCACCCTGCGGCTCGCCATCGGAGAGCATGATAACTCGCTGCCCAACAAAATGCGCTTCCACGAGCATCTGGTGTCGCTGGGGATAGAGCATAGCTTTATCGTCGTGCCGCAGGTCGGCCACCGCCCGCTACCGCTTATGGAGGGCCTTGGAGAGGCAAGATGGGCATTCTACCCACACCATCACTGAGGCGCCCGGGCGCAGTTCCAGATCGTATTGGGGCCTGATCGCATTGCGAAGTGCGCTCATGACGCCCGGCGCCGTGGGTGTTTCGAGTTGAGAGCGCTGCGATGCTTTTGATGCCGTGAATGACAAGATTGCATGCGGTCTGAGGGCGCGGTTTATTCTCTGACAGCGCCGCATTTCCCTATATTTTATAAGGAAATGCGGCGTCGATTAACCTTGACACAGCCGGGTCGGTGCGGTGGGCTTACGGTCACCGCGCACGATGGACTGGCGCGGTTTTGATCGGGCGCGCAACCACATGGGCAAACCTGAATTCGCATTCGATAATGACACATTCTTGCGCGCGTCGTCGCTCTTTGTCGCCAAACGCGACCGTCTCACTGATGATGCGATCCAGGCCCTGGCCTTCGATACGCTTAGCCGGCTTGCCGACAAGGCCCTTCGAGATCCAGCCTTTGAGGCCAAGCCGGTCGGCGATGTGTTGCTGCAAGAGTTTTGTGAGGCTCTGCTCGAGCCGCAGCCGGATAAATCCCTTGCCTTCATCGAGCAGCAACGCGCCCTCGGCCTGACGCGTCTGGGTGTTTATCTGGGCTATATCAGCGCCGCAGCTCAGTGGCTCGGAGAGCAGTGGCAGGACGATCGCCTCTCAAGCTACGAAGTGGCGAGCGCAACAGGTCACCTCTACGCGCTCATGCGCGCCATGCGCGCCGAGCGTCCTGATTTTGCCCGTGACGCCCGGCGCAGTGCACTGTTCGCCACTGTCCCTGGCGAAGACCATGGCGTCGGCATCACCCTGGCCGCCGACCTGTTCCGCGAGACGGGATGGAAGATCGATCTTCAGCTGGGCGCAGATCACGACACGCTTCTAGCGCATGTCGAGGCGACGCAGCCTCACATTATCGGCCTGTCATTCAGCAGTCAGGAGCGGTTGGAGGCGCTGGTCCGCCTTGTGGTCAATCTACGCCTGACCACGCCACAAGCGATCATTGGCGTGGCGCCGCCGCGTGGCACAGACGAAGAGGCGCTGCGCAATTGCGTCGATATTGATCTGGTTTTTAATGACGCACGCAGCGCCTGCGCCGAGCTTGATGACCTGATTCAGGCCCGGCGCTGAGACTACAACGAGGTCAGACCTCACAGCGCGATCGGGTACAACGTCCCGGCCGACCTGCATAATCACTGCGGCATGGCCAGCCCGCCGCCGTGATCAAAGCCGGAAAACTCCAGCTTCCGGCGATCCAGCGTTGGGGCTCAGTGCAAATCAACCCCGGACTCTCGCTTCGGCTGGATGAAAAAACGGGGGTCACGTCAAGGCCAGGCGCGGCGCATCAACGCCATCGAGGCGGTCGTCAGTGATGTCACTGAAGCGGCGGCGTGGGCCGTGATGTCGCTGGGAGCGACGACGCGCAGTGATCACGCCGGACAAGTGTGCACGCGAACGCCAGCGCCTCGCAGGCCGTTCATGGATCTGCGCAAGAGCGCCCGCGTGGCGCGTCTGGCACCGCGGCGATAGACGCCAGAGCCCGGCCGCGCGCCGCCCACAGCCCACCACCTGCCGCCAGGCGTCTGGCGCCTGGCGCGCCCATTGCCGGCCGCGCGCCGCGCATGGACTGGCTGGCGCGTTCGCATTTCGGCCTGTCACCCAAATTTGAATTTACAGTCACGCCTGGGTCACAGATCAAAAGTACGGACAACGCATCCATTATTCTGGAAAGGGGCTGTCCATGCGTTTGTCGGGTGTCTTCGGTTTGGCATTTTCGCTCATGTCCACCGTCAGCGGTGCGGCGCTGGCTCAGCAGGCGCCTGAACGTGCTGACAGTGAAGACGTGATTGTGGTCACGTCCCAGTTCCGCCCCCAACCCCTCCAGGACGTGCCGCTGCCGATCAGCGCCATCACCAGCATCCAGCTGGAAGAGACCCGCATTGAGAACCTCAACCGGCTTGCCGACCTGGTGCCTGGCCTGGAGGTCTTCGAGCAGACCATCCAGAACCCGTCCATCATCGTGCGCGGCGTGGACTCAGGCGGCTCAAGCGCCAATGTCGAAAACCGCGTGTCGGTGTTTTACGACGGTATCTCCATCGGCCGCGCCCAGGGCGCGCTGATCGAGCTTTTTGATCTTGAGCGCGTTGAGGTGCTCAAGGGACCTCAGGGCACGCTTTACGGTCGCGGCTCGACGGCCGGCGCGCTGGCCGTCGTCAGCGCACGCCCCCGCTTCGACGAGACGTCGGGCGAGCTGTGGGCGGGTCTTGAAAACTATAACGGTCACCGCTTCGGCGGCATCTTCAATGTGGGCGTCAACGATCAGCTGGCGCTGCGCGGCGCGCTGACGCGGCGTGTGCGCGATGGCTTCATCCGCAATCTGGCCACTGGCGACACGAATAATAACCGCGACATGCTGGCGGCCCGGGTCAGCGGCTCGGTGCAGATCACGCCCGACATCACGGCCACCTTGATCTTGAATGGTCAGCGCGACCGCTCAAACAGCAATGTCTTTGCCAGCATCACCATCCCTGTTCCCGGCGCCAACTTTGACCAAGAAGGCGACAACACGCCCTGGAACCCCAGCCCGCTGCAGACAGATCCCTTCGGCCCTGCATTCCAGGAGCTGGGCGACCGCGCCTTCCTCGAGCGCGACGTTGCCGGCGCCACGTTTCTCGTGGAAGCGGATCTGGGCGACTGGTCCGTTCAGTCCATTTCCGGTTACCGCTACCTGAAGTCGGATGACTTCTTCGACGTGGATGGCTCCTACCTCTTTATCGTGAACGGGCTTGAGGACACGCGCCTGCGCCAGTGGTCCACCGAAGTGCGCGCGGTCTGGGACAATGGCGGGGCCTTCTCCTTCATTGGCGGCGCCAGTGTGTTTCAGGAGCACACCGACTACACCATTTACCTTGAGTATGATCCGCTGGCGATCATCACGATTGTCACGCCCGGCACCCCCTTCACCGGCCGTCCCATCAATCCGGTCACGCTCCAGCAGAACCTCCTGCCGCTGCCCTTCCCCAGGTTCGCATCTGAGTCGGGCTACACGCGCAATGATACGCTGAGCTACTCGGCCTATCTTGATGGCACCTGGCAGATGAATGACGCCATCCGGGTGTCTGCGGGCCTGCGCTACACCTATGATGACAAGAGCCTCCTGGGTGAGCGGCCGGTCACCAATTTCGGGATTTTCTTCCCGTCTCCCGGACCGCAGCGCGCCAGCCGTTCAGAAAGCTTTGAGGCGTTTCAGCCCCGCCTGGTGGTCGACTGGCGTCTTGCGCCCGGCGTGCTGACCTATGCCAGCGTCACGACGGGCTATCGTTCGGGCGTTATCCCCGATCCCGGCACGAACCTGACAGCCCCGGTCGTGGAGCCTGAATTTGTCACCAGCTACGAGCTGGGCATGAGAACCGAAACCTTTGATCGCCGCCTGCGGCTCAATGGCTCGATCTTCCGCTACGACTGGACGGACTTCCAGTCTCAGGTTCTCGATCCCCAGACTAATCTGTTGATCGCGGCCAATGCGGGCGAGGCGTCGGCTCTCGGCGCAGAACTGGAAGGCGATCTGCGCCTGACGCAAAACGTGTCGCTGTTCGGCAATGTCAATCTCATGGACGCCACATACGACGACTTCGTCAGCGGCGGCCAGGATTTCTCCGGAAACCGGCTGGTATTCTCGCCCCGCTTCCGCGGCACGCTGGGCGCCTCTTTCAATGTGCCGGTGGGTGCTGACTGGAACCTGAGAGCCAACGGGTTCTACGTGTACCGGTCGAAGCAGTTCTTCTCCAACGACAACACGGCGCTGGAAAGCCAGGACGGCTTTGGCGTGATGAACCTCAACGTCACCCTGTCAGCGCCTCAAGACCGCTTCGAACTGTCTGTGTTTTCTCAGAACCTGTTCGACGAGCGCTACATGGGTGATGTCGGCAATACCGGCCGCGCCTTCGGCACACCGACCTGGGTGCCGGCCCAGCCGCGCGTATACGGTTTTGAGATCCGCACCCGCTTCTAAGTCAGGACTTGATTATGGACAGACGCAGTTTCATCCAGACGGGTCTGGGCGCTTTGGGTTGGGCCATCGCTTCGGCGGCCGGTCCGCAAGCGGCCAGCGCCCGGGCGATCGAGGCCACCGGCCGCTATATGTTCCCGCACGGGGTGGCGTCCGGTGACCCGACTGCGTCGTCCGTGGTGTTGTGGACGCGCGTGCAGGCGAACGATGGCGCCACGCCCGATCGTGTCGCTCTGACGGCCGAAGTGGCGCTCGACGCAGGGTTCGAGACCGTACTCGTGCGCACTGACATCGAGGCGGTGGCCGACGCCGACCACACTGTGCGGCTCATTGTGACCGATCTGCCGTCAGACACGCGCCTGTTCTACCGGTTCATCGCGCACGGCGATGTGTCCATGCCGCTGGGCCATACGCGCACGGCACCCGGCCCAGACACCCTGAGGCCGGTCAGGTTCGCCACCGCCTCCTGCCAGAATTACGAGCAGGGCCAGTACGGCGCCTGGCGGCGTCTGGTGGAAATGGATGAAGCCGCTCCTGAAGATCAGCGCATCGATGCGGTCATTCATCTGGGCGACTTCATATATGAAGCGGTTGGATACGGGGCCGTTCGTCGTGCCGGACCGCTGCCGAGCGGGGGCGGTGGCCAGAGCGCGGACATTCGTCATGCCGTGACGCTCGATGACTATCGCCATCTGTGGCGCACATACCTGTCGGATCCCGACATGATCGCCGCGCGCGCCCGTTTTGCGTTCATCGTGACCTGGGATGATCACGAATTCAGCAATGATTGCTGGCAGTCGAGCGAAACCTACACCGTTCCGCCGCTGCCCGCCCAGACGCGCAAGGTCGCCGCCAACCAGGCGTGGTTTGAGTATGTGCCGGCTTTGCTGACGGGGTCGGCCGACTTTGAGGGCATCGCATCGCCTGCGCGCGATTTCAGCGCTGCCGACGTGTCCAACACGGCGTTTCGCGACGCCGCGCTCGGTTCTCAGCAGCCCGAGCCCAACAATATCGCAGCCATCAAGTCGCTCATCATTCATCGCGCTTTCTCATGGGGGGCGATGGTCGATGTTGTCGTGACCGACACGCGCTCCTTCCGATCAGAGCAGGCCGTGCCGGCTGAGCTGGCTGTCGCCCTGACCACCATTGACCGCGGCTTGCAGCCGCTTGGCATTGTGCGCACCCTGGACGCAGGACGAGACGCGAATGACGGCGCGCCGCCGCTTGAGCTGACCTTTGCCGGTCAGACTTTTGAGAACCCGCGCGCCACTCATGCGCCGGGCACCATGCTGGGACATGAGCAGCGTGACTGGTTCAAGTCGGTGATGCGCGCGTCTCGCGCACGCTGGAGAGCCTGGGCCAATTCGGTGCCGCTTTCGCCCATGCGCCTTGACAGCGACAGTGTAGGCCAGTCCTCCGACCCTGCGGTTCTGACCATCGACGCCTGGGACGGCTATCCGTCAGAACGCAACGCCTTGCTGACGTTTTTCCGCGAGGAAGGCGTTGCCAATGTGGTGTCGCTCGCCGGCGATCATCACATGCATATCGGCGCGGTCGTCAGCGCCCATGATGACGCGTCCGACCCTGCCGCCATCGAATTTGCCACGGCCGGGATCAGCTCACAGCCCTTCCAGGTCACCCTTGAGCGCAATGTTCCCAGAGATAACCCCGCGCGCAGCCTGTTTGCGTTTGATGATCGCGTGATCGAGACACCAGCCGATCAGGCCGACGCGGCCAACATGACGTTCAGAGCCGGGATATCGGCCACAGTCATCACATCGATGACCGGGCAGGAGGCCGCGGGCCTGGCTCAACGCAATCCGGCCCAGAACCCGCATCTGCGTCTGCTTGACAGCGCCGCCAATGGTTTTTGTGTCGTGACGTTCATGCAAGATCGCGTGGACGCGGCATTCCACTCGGTTGACGCAGCCTCGGGCCAGGATATCCGCGTGGCTCACCTGTCTGCTCCCGCCTGGGGGACTGGCGAGGCGGCGGGCATGGATGAGGCGCGTATCGAAGGCTCCGCGCTCTTTCCCGCAGGGCTCTACAGACAGTAACTGCCGCACAGGCCGTCGCCCTGATTTAGCGCCTCACCCGTGCGATCGGGGCGATGCTGGGACTGACAGCGGCTCGCGGCCGGGAGGCGAGAGCGAGCGGCTTGTCGCGAACGACGAGACCTGTGGTTCACGCCGCGCGCGGTGCACGCTTGTACCGGCGACCCGTCCTCGCGGCGATCAGCCTCATCGCCGCGATGCCTGCATGCTAGATGTCTCGGACACATGGAACAGTTCCGCGAAGTCTTTAATGACTTTGACGAGAGCATGGTATCGATCATTTGTTTTATTATTGAGAATATTTGTAAGCAGAGTTATACTTTAAAAAACAAGTAAATTATAATAAAAATTTAAAGATAAACAATACAAAATAAAAAAATCTCCAGCCCTGAAAAAAGTGCTTGGAGCCCCTTTACAGACGCGCACCCCGTACATATGTGGTGTTCACAGCCGCAGCCGTGGCTGTTGAGAAAGCGTTCAAAGGGAATTCGATATTCTCGCAACGTTTCTCATTACATAGGACTGAAGTAACCTTGAAAATAGGAGAACAAGGAATGGTTAGACTATACTGTCAAACAGATGAGGGATACAGTCGATATATGCAATTGGCTTGCTTCCTTAGTCAGTGCGGATATGAACGTGCATCAATCAGTGACGAACATGATATTTGGGCGTTCAAGGGTGTTCTGATGCTTGCGATCGTACCGGTAAACAGATACTATAAAGTAGTCTTTTTGCCGATATTTGTTTACTTGTGTTTGGAATATGTTGATGACGTGACCGTATGCGACGCGATTTACTATCGGGACGCTGCGGATATGGACTTCATTCGCGCCCTCGTTAAAGCGCTGGCTGATAACATTGAGACCGTTAAAGAGGATGTCGAAGAGAAGGTTGTAGACGAAATTGAAGGGGAGGTCGCATAAAAGGATAAATAATAATTGATGTAAAGCCATAAGCGACTGAGCCGAAATGCATGCTCAGTCGCCAAGTTTTTTTTAAGATTTATTGTATATTTTCGCCGGCTGTGCCGGGATCCTTGGGTATATGGCAGATTGTCGGGTGTTTTGCTTGAAGAGCTGCCCCGAAATCGCCTGAATCGCGGCTCTTTACATCATGGTGTACCAGGTCGTGCGGCCGCCGCCGTGCTTGATGAGGTGCCCATTGTTCACCAGCTGGCGAAACTGCTGCTTCAATGTGTTTCGGCTTGCGCCCGTCAATTTGATCATGTCGCCCATGCTCACACGGCCATGCTGGCTTGCGTGATCCAGAATGCGCACAGACAGGTCGGGCAGACTTGAGAGCACGATCTTCTCGCGCTCGATCTTCCTGGCCAGCCGCTTCATCTGTTGCTGCATGGCGTGCAGGAAGAAACTCAGCCATGGCTGCCAGTCGGGCGCGTCGCTTCGGATCGAGCCTTGTGTCTGGCGAAGGGCGAGATAATACCCCTCCTTGCTCTGCTCGATGACGCTTTCGAGCGAGCTATAAGGCACGTAGGCATAACCGGCCTGCAGCAGAAGCAACGTCGTCAGGATCCGGCTCAGCCGGCCGTTGCCGTCCTGGAAGGGATGGATTTCCAGGAACACGACGGTGAACACCGCAATGACCAGAAGCGGATGCAGTCGTCGCTGCTGGCGCTCGGATGCAAGCCAAATGACCAGCTCTGCCATCAGGCGCGGGGTGTCGAACGGCGTCGCCGTCTCGAAGACAACGGCGATCTGTCGTCCGTCTTCGTCGAAAGCGGCTACAGAGTTCGATGACGCCTTGTAGCTGCCGCGGTGCCACGCGTCCTTGGCGCTGTATACGAGCAGGTCGCGATGCAGCTGCCTGATGTGGTTTTCGGTGATGGTGATGTCTTGCGAGGACCGGAAGACCATCTCCATCGTCTCTGCGTAGCCAGCCACCTCCTGCTCGTCGCGCGTGGCGAACGATTGGACGTCGAGATTGGCCAGCAGCCGCTCGACGTCACGGTCGGACAGTTTGCTGCCCTCGATGCGGGTTGACGATCCGATACTTTCGATAGTGGCGACCCGGCGCAGCGCAAAGAGCCGCTCTGGTGCCAGTGTTCCCAGCGCCCGCCAGGCACCCTTGAATTCGTCGATCTCGGCGATCAGCGCAAGCAGCTCTGGTGTGATAACAATCGTATCGGTGTTAAGCGGGCTCTGTGCCATGCCCGAATATACACCCAAATACACCCATTAAAGCAAGCGAAGACGACACCCATTTACACCCAAATCGCTGACGCGCCGGGCCTTGCGCCGCCTCGCCTGCCAAAACCGAATGCTGGCGGGTGGAGGCCATGCGTAAGCGATATGTCGATCGAAGCCGGCTATCTCTTATCAGGCTTCAAAACGGTTGAGCACATCGACGCCCAGCCCGGCCACGTCCGCCGCGTTGCGGGTTACCAGCGTCAATCGGTTGATTTTGGCTGTCGCGGCCAGCAACGCGTCGATCACCGGCGCTGGACGGATCGCATTCATTCGGCCCCATGCCTCGGCGACGGCGGTGTCGACGGGGAGCCACGCCTCGAGCGCGTTGGCCTTTCGAGGATCGCAACGCCGTGCCAGTTCCACGCCCTTGCGGATCTCACCCAGCACCAGTGCGCTGAGCCACAGATCGTCTTCGGCAATGCCCGCCCACCAGGCCGCCACGGCGGGGTCGCAGCGGTCGCCCTTGCGCACCTGAGAAATGATGGTGGTGTCGATCAGGAGGCTCACAGGGAAACGTCGCGCCCGCAATCGCGGGGTCGTTCGAGATCGATCCCTTCGAGCGGAGCTGCGGCGAGCAACGCCTTGAGGCCGCCGCTGCGGGACGTGGCTAGCCCAGCCACGTCCGCCGCGTTGCGGGTCACGCGTGATAACGCGTGCTGACGGCCCCGGCGCAATCCCCCCTGTTCGCGATACCGCAAAGCCCACCACGGTCCGGCTGAGAACCCTGCAGCATCCGGCGACATCGTATGCAGTTGGAGCGGAGTGATATAAGTGCTTTTAAATCAATATTTTAAATCAGATTTGGATCGTTGCGAAAAAATGCGTTTTGAACAAAGGCGCGAATTTCTCACTCAAGCGGTGATCGTTTCGAACTGGCGCGAAAATCATCAGACAAACGCCCCCAGTCCAAGGAAGACCTGATGGCCACTCCCAAACAGATCGCCGCCAATCGCGCCAACGCCGCCAGAAGCACCGGACCCAAAACACAAGCGGGCAAGGCGGCCTCCTCTCAGAACGCCCGCAAGCACGGGATATTCGGGCGCGACGTCGCCCACGAGCTGGAGGACCCCTTGCAGTTTGATGGGCTGGTCGAGGGTCTGCGCGCAGACCTCAAGCCCGCCAGTGCACTCGAGGACGAGCTCGTCGACCAGCTGGCGCTCGCCTTCTGGCGCAACAGGCGCCTGGCGAAGGCCGAGCAGTTCGAGCTCAATGGCGGAACGGCGCGCAGCGTTAGCATACACACTGGTGTGCGCGAGCAGGCGCGCCCCGCCTTCACCTATCTCGATGCCCGCGATCACTCCAATTTCACGATCAAGCGCATGGTGCTCTTTGGCCGATACCAGACCATGATCACCAATGAGATCAAGCGCACGCTGTCCATGCTTTACGAGGCACAGGAGCGGCGCATCGAGGCCATCGAGGCCAGCGCCATCGAGGCCAATACCAGCGAGGCGAAACCTGATAGCCTCGATCAGGCCTGACCCCCGGCAGTGAAGCGTGAGCGGGGCGTTAGCGTGAGGGTAACGCGCTAAGCCATCGCGCCGGGTGAAATTTTCAAGGCCAGGCCGCGACGCGAGATCTGGCAGGCCGGGGCGGTTGCGCCATCCCTTGAGCATTAACAGATCCGTTAACGCGATGGCGCCCGCTAAGGATCTGATAAGACAATCGGTACCGGCGACGGACCGGCCGCAAAAAAAACACGGTGGATCAAGGTGAGGCTCACATCCCCGGCGTTGGAGGCACGCGGTGCAGGATCAAGCCGGGGGAGGTCTCCGGATCCCCGATGAACTCTATGCCCTGCGCTTCGAGTGCCGCGCGCACGCGCTCGAGCGTGCCGGAGCGAGGGCTATAGCTGTTATCCTCGGATTCGATGCGTTGAATGGTGGCCCAACCAATATCTGTCATTTTGGCTAGATCGTTAGCACTTATCCCTAACAAAGCGCGAGCTGCGCGGATTTGTGCACCGGATAGCATTGCACCCCACTTAAAACGATATAAAATATATCGCATGTGCGATTCTGAATTGGTATCACAAATAGACTCGGTCCTCGCCCGCTGTGAAGGGGCGTTCTCGCCTATGACGCTGAAAGGCTATCGCGCGGACATGGCCGTGTTCGCGCGATGGGCCCACGAGCATGACCGTGCGGCCTTCCCGGTGAGCTCTCAAACCGTCGCCGCGTTCGTTCAGGCCGAAAGCGCGCGCGTGCGTCCCAGCACGCTGGGGCGCAGGCTCGCGGCCATCCGGTTCATCCATGTCTATGGCGATCAGCCTGATCCCACCAAGGCCAGCGCCGTGCGCCTGGCGATGCGGCGTGCGACAATGCGCACGCCGCSCCGCCCCNNCCAGGCCGAGGGCCTGACCCACGATCGGCTCAAGGCGATCGTGTCGGCCTGTCCTGACACGCTGGAGGGGTTGCGCGACGCCGCGCTGATCAGCGTGGGTTATGACACGCTGTGCCGGTCCTGCGAGCTCATCTGCCTGACAATCGAGGATCTGGGGATCACGGCCGATTCAGGCTCGATCCTGATCCGCCGCGCCAAATCCGATCAGGTCGGCGATGGACGCGTGGCCTGGCTGTCAGACGATACGCTCGAGCGCGTGCGCGCCTGGATGGAGGCGTCGGGCGTGGAGCAGGGATATCTGTTCCGCGCCGTTCATCGCGGCCACGCCAGCGAGCAGCCGCTGGTCAACAGCTCGGTGCGCCGCCTGGTCAAACGCGCCGCCGAGCGCGCCGGGCTGGCGGAGGCGGGCGTGCGCCTGTCAGGCCACTCCATGCGGGTCGGAGGTGCTCAGGACATGCTGCTCGCAGGGTTCGACGCCCTCGCCATCATGCAGGCGGGCGGTTGGAAAACCCCGCACATCGTCCTTCGCTATGTGGAGCAGGCCCATACCGAGCAGCTTCACAAGGAGCGCTGGGTGCGTCTTACCCGCATCCCAGACCGAGATCGCGCGGCTCGCCCATAGCGGCCTGAGTGCGGCCGTTCAGCCATGGTCGAGTAGCGCTCGGTCGCCGCAATCGCAGGCGTGGCAGCCAGCATCTCAGTCTCGCTGTCACCCGGCGTCACATCCTGGCAAGGATATTCTGTTACCCAAGGCCCATGAAACGCATCATCGCGCAATGTCTTGAGTGGAGCCCCGCTGTGTCACGCTGGATGTTTATTCCCTGCCTGCTCGGCGTGCTGACGCTGGCGTTGATGCCCTCGGGCGTCGCGCCGTCATTCGCGTGGAGCGCGCTTGTCAACCATGTGGCCGCGTTCACGGCTTTGGCGGGCCTGCTTGCGACGGGCTGGCCGCGCCTGCCGGTGTGGGCAACCGCTTTGGGGCTGATGGCGCTGGGCGGGGTGATCGAACTTACACAGGGGCTGGCGCTGTTCAGCCGGCAGCCCGACTGGATCGATATCGCCGCCAATGGCGTGGGCGTCGCTCTGGGGCTGAGCCTGGCGTTCGGCCTTCGTGCCACCCGCATGCGCCTGACCGCTCCGCTCCCCGCTGCCCTTCCTCAGTGACACCGAACTGCCAAGCGAAATCCTCGTGCATCCTCGTGAAGGGCGTTGGAGGTGGCGCGGTAGATAGCCTGCTTCAGGATGGCCTTGCTTGCAGCCAAGGCCCGCTTCTTGCTGCCTCATGAGGTCCCTGCAAATGACCTCTCATAACGCGATGGACGTGCGTGAGGCGGGGGCTTCACGCCTGCCTTGAGGGCCGGACCGACGCCGCCCTATCAGGTGCGGCAGGATCAAGAGCGGGCAAGTGTTCCTCGCCTTCATTATCTCGAAGAGCGCTGTTACGCGCAGCGGCGTGCGGTGGTAGTCTCCAAGGGAGCTAAACGGTTGTCACCGTTGCAGGGGGAAATGATGACGACGATGCGGCCGTTCATTCTTTGTGGCGGGTCCGGGACGCGGCTGTGGCCGGTCTCGACGCCGGAGCGGCCCAAGCAGTTTCATGCCCTGTCGGGCGCGCGCAGCATGATCGCCGAAACCGCCGCGCGCCTGCCCGTTAGTCTAGGTGCCATCCCCGTCGCGCCCGCGTCCGCGGTGGCCGGAGCGCGCTGGCGCGCGGCGCTCAGCACCCATCTGCCGGGTGGCGCGATGGTGCTGGAGCCGATCGCACGCAATTCCGGCCCGGCCGTGGCGGCAGCGGCGCTGTGCGCTGACGGCGACGATCTGGTCCTGATCCTGCCTGCCGACCACCACATCGCAGATGTGCCTGCGTTCCATGAAGCGCTGGCGCGCGGGGCCGAGGCTGCCGCCGACGGCGCGCTGGTCACGTTCGGCATCCGCCCCGACCATGCCGCCACGGGCTATGGCTATATCGAGCTCGCGTCTGCCGAAGCGGCACAGGCGCGTTTCGCCCCGGCGCAGGCCTTTGTCGAGAAGCCGGCGCGCGCGGTGGCGGAGAGCTATCTCACCGGCGGGCGGCATTTGTGGAATGCGGGCATCTTCTTGTTCCGCGCAAGCGCCATGATCGCCGCCCTGGAGCGTCACGCGCCAGAAATCCTGGCCGCTGCGCGCGCCGCTCTGTCGGGTGCCGGCCCCCTGGAGCCGGGCGAGGTGAGGGTGCTGGCGCGCGAGGCGTTTGCGGCTGCTCCCTCCATCTCCATCGACTATGCGGTGATGGAAAAGGCCGACCATGTGCACGTTGTGCCGGTGTCCATGGGCTGGAGCGATCTGGGCGATTTTCGCGCGCTCAAAGCCCTGCATGGGGCCGGCGACGCCAGCGTGCTGATCGGACCGGCGGCGGAAGATCAGGGCTCGAACAATTTCATCTTCTCTACCGGGCCGCGCGTGGCCGTGCGTGGCCTGTCGGGCATCGCGGTGGCTGCCAGCCCGGACGGCGTACTTGTCACCGCCCTCGATCAGGCGGCCGACATCCGCGCCGCCGTGGAAGCGGCCAGCCGCAGCTATGCCCCCAATCTGGACCCGGCTCTGGCGGCGCGCGCGCGCGCCTGGGTGTATGGCCGCATGCTGCCGGCCTGGGCGGCGGCGGGCTGGGACGCGCAGCGCGGCGGTTTTGTCGAGACGCTGAACAGCAACGGCACCCCCAATCTTGACCAGCCGCGCCGCGGGCGGGTGGCCCCGCGCCAGGTCTTCACCTTCGCCACCGCGCTAAAGCATGGCTGGGACCCTGACGGAGCGGCAAGCCGCCTCGTCGATCAGGGGCTTGCCTATCTCGACGGCCCGGCGCGCGCGCCCGCCGGCGGCTGGGCCCATGAGATCGATCCGGCCGTGGGTGTGAGCGATCCGCGCCGTGATCTCTACGACCACGCGTTCGTGGCGCTCGGCGCGGCACGCGCCTTCCAGGCGACCGGCGATGCGCGCGCTGAGCGCATGGCGCTTGAGGCCTTTGCGTTCATTGACGGTGAGATGCGCGACGGCAAGCCCGGCTGGGCCAGCCCCGAGACCCAGCCAGGCCTGAAGCAGTCCAATCCCCACATGCATTTGCTGGAGGCCAGCCTGGTGTGGTGCGAGGCTAGCGGTGACCCGCACGCTCGCGACCGGATCGAGACGCTGGCCTGGCTATTTGAGGCCTTCATGTTCGATCCGGCGACTGGGGCGGTGGGCGAGGAGTATGACGCCGGCTGGCACCCGGTTCAGAACGGCACCGGTGGGCGCATCGAGCCGGGCCATTGCTATGAATGGGCCTGGCTGTTGTCAGAAGTGCAGCGCCTGACCGAGCGCGACACCGCCAGCTGGTCACGCCGCCTGATCGGGTTCGCTGACACGTGTGGGCGCGGCCCGGATGGGTTCTCGCTGGACGCCATCACAGCCGACGGCGCGCCCCTTCTGGCGACTTGCCGGGCCTGGCCGCAGCTTGAGCGTATCCGTGCCCGCCTGTGCTTTCCCGAGACCGCGGCACCGGGCGAGGCCGAACGAGAGCTCGGCGTGTTCGTGGACACCTATCTCGATGAAACCAGTTTTGCCTGGTGCGACCGGCGCGAAGCCGACGGGCGCATGCCTATCGACTACCTGCCCGCGTCCATGGCCTATCACTTCATGACCGCCCTGGGAGGGCTGTAAGCGTTGCTTGGCAGTGCGTGTGGGTCTAATCTGCAGGGCATCTCACCGCGATGACAAGGCTATAGTGTATTTCCTCGCGCCGTGGTCTGACGTCTATGTTAGACTTACTTTTTTGGGCGAGGGCTTGCGTTAAGGAAAAATATAAAAATCGCTGTCGCCGGAATTCCCCATGGTGGCTACTGCTTGCCCAAAGACACCCGCCATCATCGACGCCAACAGCACGCGCAAGGACTTTCTGGCGGACCAGATCATTGCGCGCGCCCCCAAGGTCGTTGGCGTCTATCGCCTGGTGATGAAGGCCGGCAGCGACAATTTCCGCGACTCGTCCATTCAGGGGATCATGAAGCGCGTGAAGGCCAAGGGCATCCCGGTGATCGTGTATGAGCCGGTGCTGCGTGAGGATACATTCTTCGGATCGCAGGTGGTGCGTGATCTCGAACGGCTCAAGCGCGATAGCGATATCATCATCGCCAACCGCGTCACCGATGAGATACGCGATGTGGAACACAAGGTGTTCACCCGCGACGTGTTCGGGTCAGACTGATCGGAGCTGGCGTGGCCGCCTTGCGCTTGTTGGATAGAGGTATGGCAGCGCGCTGATGGCGCGATGTGGGAAGGGGGAAGACACAATGAGTGACCCGGTGCTGGTGACGGGTGCGGCCGGCTTTATCGGCATGCACGTGGCCGAACGCCTGCTTGATCGCGGTGAGCGCGTCATCGGGATCGATGATTTCAACGCCTATTACGATCCGCGCCTGAAGGAGGCGCGTGCGTTACGTCTCGCGGCGCGAGACGGCTTCTCGCTCGTTCGCGGCGCTATCGCTGACCCGGGCACCGTGATGGAGCTGGTGCGCTCCAAAGGTGTGCGTCGGATCGTCCATCTGGCCGCGCAGGCGGGGGTGCGCTAAGAGGTGGTTCGGTTTTTCTAAACAGCTTCCGGGGGTTTTCTAAGTGGTTTCCCGCCTCGGTTACGCCGCCACCGCATTGGGCATCGGCTGGTTGAAGTAGGCCTGATCGGGGGTTTTCCCGTCAAGCGATGAATGCGGGCGGCGGGTGTTGTAGAAGGCCAGATACTGGCCGATCCCGGCGCGGGCCTCTGGCACGCTGGCATAGGCCCGCAGGTAAACCTCCTCGTATTTGATGGTCCGCCAGAGGCGCTCGACGAAGACGTTGTCACGCCAGGCGCCCTTGCCATCCATGCTGATCTTGATCTCGCGGGCGGCCAGCACCTTGATGAAGTCGGCCGAGGTGAACTGGCTGTCCTGATCGGTGTTGAAGATCTCGGGCGCACCGTAACGAGCCAGCGCCTCCTCCACAGCTTCTATGCAGAAGTCGGCCTCCAGCGTGATCGACACCCGCCATGCCAGGACGCGGCGGGTGAACCAGTCCAGCACGGCGGCGAGGTAAATGAACCCGCGCGACATGGGGATGTAGGTGATGTCCATCGCCCAGACCTGGTTGGGCCGGGTGATGGGCAGCTTGCGCAGAAGATAGGGGTAAATCTTGTGCCCCGGCCCCGGTTTCGAGGTGTTTGGCTGACGATAGAGCGCCTCGATCCCCATGCGCTTCATCAGCGTGGCAACGTGCAGCCGCCCGACCTAGAAGCCTTCCTGAGCCAGCAGCCCCTGCAACATCCGGCTGCCCGCAAAGGGGAACTCCATGTGCAGCTTGTCGATCCGGTGCATCAGCTTGAGATCGGCATCAGACACCGGGCGCGGCTTGTAATAAACGCTGCCCCGGCTGATCCCCAGCACGATGGCCTGGCGGCTGACGCTCAGCTTCGCCGTGGGATCGATCATCTTCTTGCGCTCGCCAAAAGACCCGCCTTGCCGAGCGCGCCGGACAAAAAATCTTTCTCCTGCGTCAGCTCTCCGATCTTCGCATGCAAGGTCTTCACGTCGATCGCCGGTTCCGGTGCGGCCTTCTGGCCATCACCGAATACCCCGGTCGCGCCCTCGAGCAACTGATCGCGCCACTGCTTGATCTGGTTCGGATGAACGTCGAAATCCTGCGCCAACTCGATCATGGTCTTCTCGCCCTTGATCGCCGCCACCGCCACTTTCGCCTTGAATGCCGGGCTGTGGTTCCGGCGTGGTCGTCTTGCCATGGTCTTCTCCTCGCTTGCAGCATCATGCCGCTGGGGCGCGGAAAACCCACTTATCCCGGTTGTTCAGATTTCCAGAACCACCTCTGCTACCGGCGGATCGCGATCTTCATGCGCCGGGACGGCCATGCGATGAGCTTTGGGCGCGCCTCGCGCCTGTGGCGGGACGCGCAGCTCCAGGTACCGCGTAAACGTGGCCGCAAGCGCGTTTCCAGCGGGCGTCCGCGGCCGAACACGCCGAGCGGCGCCAACCAAGTGTGGAGTTATGACTTCGTGTTTGACTGGTGCGCCAATGGCCAGAAGCTCAAGTGCCTGACGGTCACGGATGAATGGACCAAGGAGGGCCTTGCGATCGAAGTCGATGGGCGGATCCGCTCGACGCGCGTAATCGAAGTTCTGGCAAGGCTTGTCTCGGAACGCGGCGCACCGATTCATCTGAGGTCGGACAATGGTCCCGAGTTCGTATCCCGCGCCATCCTGAAGTGGATGGTCGACGAAGGCATCGAGACAGCCCTGATCGATCCGGGCAAGCCTTGGCAGAACGGCGCGTGCGAGAGTTTTAATGGCAAGTTCCGCGACGAGTGTCTGAACCTCGAATGGTTCCGGTCACGGTCTGAAGCAAAGGTTGTCATCGAAGCCTGGCGGCGCCATTACAATGAAGTTCGTCCTCATTCGAGCCTCGGATACCTTACGCCGGCAGAGTTCGTGGCCAGCAGAAGATCAATAAGCGCAGCGCCCGTCAACGCGACGGGTCGGGACGCTGCGGTATGTGGGGCCTTCGCGCCCCGACCGGTCGCTCAACCGCTCCGTCAGGGGCATATCGAAAAGGCAGTTCTGGTCGCTCACCCAAAATAGTCGTGGTCCGAAGAATCTGAGCTGGTCAGCCGGTCTCCAGCTCCGGCGGACCGAATGTGTCAGCGTTCGATTTCGACGGAAACCAATAATCTAATTCAGCTATTTAGGATGGCGCGTAGCGACTAATGGGCCCTGGTAATTCTGAATCTTTACGTTTCTCCGGGATCACTTAAGAACGTAGATACTAAGGATGCCAGATTTAACGACGAGCTTGGATTGCAAGCGAACGCTACGCCAATTATCATACTCTCTCAGTCCGGTCCCAGCAATAAGTTGTAAGATCAAACTCCGTATCCGGAAAAGGAATCTGATTGGAACGTTACTTAAATATCTTTCTGCGCGCTTTAACTATAGGAATTCGCTTCCTATTTTTGATAGCGCTGGCAAAGTTTGTTGAGCCATCAGAAGTGGGTTATTACGGCTTGTTTGTTGCGTCTATTGGATACGCAATTTACTTTGTTGGTCTTGATTTTTATACCTACACCACACGAGAAATATCTGTAAACCCCTCAATCGAACAGGGGCGTATGATAAAAACCCAAGCCGCCTTGTCTGTTTGGCTCTATTTGATAATGTTGCCATGCACTATTTATTTTTTAACACTCACCGATCTGCCCCTATTACTGATTTGGTATTTTGCTCCGCTCTTAATGCTTGAGCACCTCAACCAAGAAATTTCGCGTTTGCTTATAGCAATGTCCCGCCAGCTGACTGCAAGCGTCGTACTTTTTCTTCGTCAGGGAAGCTGGGCTCTCGCCGCGATCGCGCTTATGAGCGTTTCTTCCGAGAGCCGCGGCTTGCTAACGGTCATGATACTTTGGAGCGTGGCTAGCGCTGCGTCTGTACTGGTTGGTTGTTATGCTGTCGCCAAGCTTAGAATGAATGGCTGGCGGGCCTCGATAGATTGGCGCTGGGCAAGGCGCGGCATTGCAGTTAGCTTCGGCTTACTGTTAGCAACTATTGCAATACGAGGAGTTCAGACTTTTGATAGGTATTGGCTTGAATCGCTTGGCGGCATTGAAATAGTTGGTGCTTATGTATTGTATATTGGTATCGCTAGTGCATTGCTTTCATTTCTTGACGCAGGCGTCTTCGTTTTTACCTATCCTGCGCTTATACGCCACCATCGTCTTGGAGAATATATGCAAGCTCGCGGGGTAATAAGAAATTCTCTGATTCAGACCACAGTAATCGTTGTGGGCTTCGCTGTGACAACATTCGCGGCATTGCCTATTTTGTTGAACTGGATCGGAAATGACGTTTACAAATCCAATTTTTGGCTTTACCCATGGATCTTGTCCGCAACGATTTTCAATGCTATCTCATTTGTTCCTCATTATGGCCTTTACGCTTTCAATAATGATAGACAAATTATATTTAGTCACATTGCAGCATTTGGTGTATTTATTGTATTGACAGGAATTCTAAGCTTTTATTTTAAATTATTTTCTGTTTTAATTGGCCTAAATGCCGCGTTTATTGTTATTTTTATATGGAAGACGATTGCCTACCTTGTCATTGAATCGCGCCGGTCAGCTTGACGTTTTGGCCTGATGAGCACTTTGCCTCCGAAAAACATTAACGCCGGGCATCAGGGTTTCCCACTAGCTTTTTTCGGCTTTGGATAGGAGCGGATTGTTATAAAGGCATCGAAGCTCATCTAGGTGCGGAAGGTTGTGATCCAAAAGTAGGGCGGGTCCGAGTGACGTGATGTTGTGGACGACCTCCCCCTGACCTGCTCGGCTAGCGTGGTTGTCGCAGGACTTCACGTCTAGGGAGATTGGAGATGACGGAGATCGCTGTTGCCGGACTGGATCTGGACACCTCCGGAAACTCCCTCTGGATCGTCGGCGCGGATCATGATTCCGTTCTTGCGAGCGATCGGAGAGAGCGGGCATGGCGTATCAGGCTGGGTTCTGGGATGTCGAGGAGCGTCTGAAGGCGATATCGGCCAAGGGCGATCCGCTGGAGACGCTGTCTGCGACAGTGGACTTTGAGATGTTCCGGCCGGTGCTGGTGCGGGCCCTCAAGCGATCTGAACCGTCCAGGGNGSGGSSSCCCYTYYTTKRATTCGGTGTTGAAGTTCAAGATGCTGGTCCTGCAGACGATGCGTGGCCTGTCTCTGGAGCAGACAGAGTTTCTGGTGCGCGACCGGCTGAGCTGGTTGCGGTTTTGCGGGCTTGGCCTTGGCGATACGGTTCCTGACGCCAACACGCTGTGGGACTTTCGCGAGGCGCTGATCGCGGCGAAGGCGCTGTAGCGGCTGTTTGTGCGCCTCGACCAGGCCATCAGCAAGGCGGGCTATACCCCGATGGGCGGACAGATCATCGACGCCACGCTGGTCGCTGCGCCAAAGCAGCGCAACCGCCAGGACGAGAAGGACGCCATCAAGGCCGGACGCGTGCCTGAGGACTGGCAGGACAAGCCGGCCAAGCTGCGCCAGAAGGACCGTGATGCGCGCTGGACGGTGAAGTTCGCCAAGGCGCGCGAGAAGGCGGACGGCAAGAAGCTCATCGATATCGCCATCCCGACCTTCGGCTACAAGAACCATGTGTCCATCGACGGGACTGTCAGGAATTTCGTGTGTGAGCGGGTATAATGGGTAAGAAGGAGTCCCACTATGTCCCGACGCAAAGAACCTGCGATCCCGTCTGCTTTGCTTGATCAACTTCTGGCTGGCGGCGATGCGGCTGCGGCCTTGCAGCAAGGCGGCTTGCTGGATTCACTGAAGAAGGCCTTGGCCGAACGCGCGCTCAATGCCGAGATGGATCACCATCTCGGGCAGGATGGGCAAGCTGGTAACAGCCGCAATTGCTATGGCTACAAGACCGTCGCCACCGACACCGGCAAGATCGAGATCGAGGTGCCCCGCGACCGTCAGGGTAGCTTTGATCCGCAGCTGATCGCCAAGTATCAGCGCCGGTTTCCCGGTTTCGATGAGAAGATCATCTTGATGTATGCGCGCGGTATGAGCACCCGGGAGATCACCGGGCATTTGCGCGATCTGTATGGCATCGACGTCTCGCCGGACCTGATATCGACCGTCACCGACGCCGTGCTCGACGAGGTTGCCGCCTGGCAGCCCGGCCGCTGGATCAGGCCTATCCGCTGGTGTTCTTCGATGCCGTCCGGGTCAAGATCCGCGATGAAGGCATGGTGCGCAACAAGGCCATCCATATCGCGCTAGGCGTGAGGGCCGATGGCACCAAGGTCGTGCTGGGCCTGTGGATCGAGCAGAATGAAGGTGCCAAGTTCTGGCTGCGCGTCATGAACGAGCTCAGGAACCGGGGCGTGGAAGATATCATGCTGGCCGTCGTTGATGGCCTCAAGGGCTTCCCGGACGCGATTACCGCCGTGTTCCCCGAAGCGATCGTTCAGACCTGCATCGTGCACCTGCTCAGGAACTCGATGGACTTCGTCTCCTGGAAGTACCGCAAGGCGTTGGTGGGCTCCCTGAAGGGCATTTACCGCGCGGTTGACGCCAAGGCCGCCGAGGAGGCGCTGACCGCGTTCGAGGCCGACGAATGGGGCCAGCGATATCCCGCGATCGGCCAGAGCTGGCGCCGGGCGTGGAGCGAGGTCATCCCCTTCTTCGCCTTCCCCGAGGAGGTTCGCAGGATCGTGTATACGACCAATGCCATCGAGGCCCTGAATGCCAAGCTGCGCCGGGCGGTCAGGGCCAGGGGACACTTCCCCAGTGACGATGCCGCCACCAAGCTGCTCTATCTGATCTTGAACCGGTCCGAGAAAGAGTGGAAAATGCCACCACGTGAGTGGGCATTGGCCAAGGCACAGTTCGCCATCCTGTTCGGTGAGCGCTTCATCAAGGCCATGGCAGCGTAATGTTCAACCGCCCGCTCACACACGAAATTCCTGACAGTCCCTTCTCGAGTGCATCTGCGAGAGGCATGGCCGTCCCAAGTCCATGTGGGCCGATCAGGGTCCCGAGTTCACTCCCGTGATCTGGACCTATGGCCCTATGCGAACGGGGTGGTTCTCGACTTCTCGCGGCCTGGCGAGCCCACGGACAACGCGTTCTTTGAAAGCCTGACCGGTAACCGGGCCGAATGCCTGAACGCCCACTGATTCATGAATCTTCCCGACGCACGTGGGAAATGCGAGCAATGGTGTTGAAACCACAACACCGAGCGTCCGCACAACGCCAACGGCTACAGAACGCGTTCGGAGGCACGCGAACAGCGTCAGGGCCCACGCAGTCCGCCCTGGAGTATGACACGAGGATCTTCCACCTCCTCGTGCCTCAAAACGGGATCAAGTGCAAAAGGCGAACAGAATTCACTAAGTCTCAGCCCGGATCAGGGGTTGGGCAAACAGGTGCCCCCGCAATCTCTTAGCGTTGGAACAACCAGCCTGTGTAAGTCAATTCGAACAATAATGTTAAAAATAATCACATTGAGGTCCGGTTCACTCTGTACGAAAATCTAATCTTGAAACAAAATAAAAATATCGTCAGTGCGACCCCGAAAAAAATAAGTGACATAACAATATTTGATCCATCCTCAAAGAAGCCTGCGTACAACAACCGCACCACGACCCCATAATACAAGACAGCTCCCAGCATGCCGAATCTACGAACAAGCCCTCGATCGAGCCATATGAATTCAAGCAACCGGACAGCTCCGCCAAACAATAATGAAAGTACAATTATAAATGGCCAGCCAAAGTTAATATATGCCTCACCAATATATGTAGCCCTTATTCCGCCGGCAAAATCCGCACCACCACCCATCATATGTCTTGTGTAGCGACCGTAAAGAAACTCGTCCTTGATCATATTGTATTCTGTCGGAACAAAACTCGTCAGGGCTGCACCATAGGATGCACCATACAAATAATCCCCATCGAAATACTGGAAAACAAGGCTGAGTTCGCGGTTGCTTACAAGAAACGAATGTATTGCTACCCTCGTAAAAGTTTGCTCCAGCGCAAAATTTGCTGAAGTAAGCGGTGAACCAATGATAACTGCAACTACGACAGCTGATAAGCCGACCGCCACAAGGCCTAGACGATTTCTATAAAGCAACCCATAGGAAAGTGCGGTCACGAAGTATGGAATCAGCAATGCACCTCTTTTTCCAGTTCCAACTAAGAAAATCGTAAGTATCAAAACCAGAACTACCGCTACTACATCATTCCGTTTTCCGAAAACACTTGAAAGACTAAACATAAGCATGAATGAGCTACCAAGTATCCCCGCAGTATATATAGGCCGAAGAGACAAATATGCCGAGCTTTGCTCTACAAAGTATTTCGACGATCCACTTAAAAGCGGGACCACCCCAAGAATTGCCCAGGTTATTCCTATCAGGCTAACAAACAATAAACCGATCATCAGGTGGTATATATTCATGTTCTGATGCGCGATCCCTAACGCTGAAAGGTTCAAAATCTTAGGCGCATCGGTTCTGAAAACCGTCCTGGACCTAGAAAGTACCGCCTCCGTGGCGATAAACCCGAGCGCGAAGACAATCAAGCCAAGCGATAATGCCAACGATGCCCTATCAATATTATCCACGGAGACTGAGAAGACGCCGACCGAAAGACGAGACACTATTGGGCCAACAAATACCATCAGCAACCAATACATTATAAGCAGATTCGACCCGCGTA
The DNA here is from genome assembly GCA_027627705.1 of Hyphomonadaceae bacterium BL14. NCBI lineage: Bacteria > Pseudomonadati > Pseudomonadota > Alphaproteobacteria > Hyphomonadales > Hyphomonadaceae > Hyphomonadaceae bacterium BL14. The sequence goes on along the minus strand of CP091242.1, from coordinate 1,365,966 downwards.
AAAACGGTCTCCTAAAGGCAAAACTCGCCGACAATAAAGCGATAATGTTAATGAAAATTAAGAGCGGTTCCATTTGACACTCCCGACAAAATCTCAACGCCGCATAACCGGCAGCTCCATCTCAATAATACGCTTTATTCCTGCGAGAACCAAATTGATATTGTCCTCGGATAAAATCATATCGCGGTACGCTAGTGAGCAGGGCGCAAAAACCCCCGGCAACAGCCCTTCCTTTAGGCACTTGGAGTAACGCTCCACATCCGCTTGAGAATAATTTGAGCTATTGCGGAAGCGTCTCAGCTGCTGCGCTAGCATCTCATAAGAATCACAAAATATATCTCCGGAAATCCTGTTGTAAAATCCATCCCCTAACGTGAAACTGGGTTTACCAAGCTGAAGCGCCTCCCAACCGATAGTCCCGCCGAACGAAATGATACAGGTCGATTTTTCCAATAAGGAACAGACCGGAATCCTCGGATTTATGAGGCGAACATTGTGAAGCGCCTTTATTTTATTATAAAAACGAAGAGAGTTATTTCCAAAAGCGCTCGGGTGCTCCTTCACATAAAGCAAGAGATCAGCTGGTATTGATTTCGAAATATTTTCAATGGTCCTCGTTTGATCATCATGCCAATGCGCATGGATTATTGTTGACGCCTCGGGTTGAACCTGCAACGCGAAAAGAGAAAATGGCTGATCGTAATCTATACATCGATCGAATAGTTTCGGATGTAGTTGTAACTGTATAAGCCTCAAATATTTTCGAATATCGCGAGCAACATACCAAATTGGATGCTGTGTTATGTAATCATCAGTCCTTCGACCAACGCCGTCTAGGTACCATGATTTCAGTCGAAGAATAAGCTCTCTGAGTTGAAGCTGTGCCCGACCAAAGGATTTTTTGTTGTACTTTTCATAATGCGGAGCGGCGGCATCCGCCGCTTTCGAAATTTCAACTTGCTGAAGTGGCACTTCATGCGCGGTTTCAATTGTATGCTTAGGCTCAAATAGCCTATCCGCAACGCGATAATCTTTCCTTGCGGTGACGCTATATATAAAAGCCGGTAGCGCCGACGGTGGGCTGGAGATCGATATGTGCGGGATACCACGTGTACTCGCAACCGCGTAGGTCACCATATGATATAAATAGGCAATACCACTACTAAAATATATGTCCGGAGTATATTTGTCAAAATAACGCTCGACTGCATCGAAACTTTGGGCCAGAATTCTACGCTGTTTATCGCGAGGCAGTTTTCGGATAAATCGATCGCGCGCGGGCAGCGACGAAGTCAGATAAGGGCCGTATATTTTCTCGATCCTAACAAGCTCAGACTCTACTTTGCTAATGCTCCAGTCGTTATCGCCGCCTACAGAAACAGTCTCAAAGTCCTGCCAATAGGTTGCCCACCGCCTTCCCATGGTAAGCCCACTTATAAATTGACCATCGGACGCTAGCCTGCGCGCGATCGAGCCAAAGATAGGCGCCTCATCGCATACAAAATCAAAGCCGATTGACAGCATTACCATTTTTCGACCCGTCCAGGTGGATCTTCGTTTGCGAAACCCATAGCGCGGAGAGTTGATCCCGAAAACTGCATTGTCGATTCTCGATTACCCAGTAATATATGGAAGAAAAAATTATCGCCCCCATAACGAAACAATTGCCCAATCTTGCTATTTCCCAAAATTATCGTAATGCGCACTCAATGCCATACTGCTTTTCAATTCGCCTCAATCTTCAAGGCGTCTATATAGAGGGCGTTGGTAAATTTTATTTTTATTCTATGTCAGGCTCGCTGACTGGGCTAAACTTTACAACATTATTTTTCATTACCTTACCAAGGAGAGAGCTTAGCATTTTAGGCGGAAGGCCATATCCCGGTCGGACACTGCGGACACATTCTTTTGTAATTACTTCACCTTCGCTCATGTCTTTAACAAAATATAGGGAGCGGCGGAACTTTACATTCGCTATTTCGCTAGATTTTCGCCCATAATCTATCTTTCCTACTGCTTCCCATGCGGTGCGCGCACCAGTGCAAAGAGCCTTTAGCTCATTTGGCTCCAATGAGAAACTGTCATCGGGTCCCCCACCCGTGCGGTCAAGAGTCACGTGTTTCTCTACAATACTAGCGCCCAGCGCTATAGCAGCGATAGCCGTCGTGTTATCTAAAGTGTGGTCGGAAAGGCCTACTGGCGCACCAAAACGCGACGCGAGGTCCGAGAGCGTCGCCAAATTATAATCCGACGCGGGTGCTGGATACCCCGATACGCAGTGCAGTAACGCCAAATCGGAGGCTCCTGCGGACCTGGCCGCCTCGACGGCTTCATTGATTTCGTCCAGATCGGCCATACCGGTGGAGATGATCATTGGCTTACCCTTTGACGCAACATATTGTATCAGAGGTAAATCGACCGCTTCGAAGCTCGCGATCTTGTAGGCGGGCGCTCCAAGCTCCTCCAACAGGTCAACGGCGGTCGGATCAAAGGGAGAGGAGAACAGTGTAATTCCTCTCTTGGCAGCGTGAGCGAACAAATGCGCGTGCCATTCCCATGGCGTATGGGCCCATTCGTAGAGGTCATAGAGCGTCCGGCCCGCCCATAGGCCCTCAGTAATCTGAAAATCTGGCCCGTTGGACTTCAATGTGATTGTGTCTGGACGGTAGGTCTGAATCTTCACTGCATCCGCGCCGGCCTCTACCGCCACGTCTATGATCTGCAGAGCTTGGCCGAGATCGCCGTTATGGTTAGCCGACAGCTCCGCTATCACGTATGGCGGATGTCCAGTGCCAATAGCGCGACGGTTTATCGTAATCACCATGTCTGTGTTCCCTTAGCGATTTGACAGCTTTGCAAGGGCGGATTCGCGCGCCGCCGCCCAATCGTGGCTTAGCAGTGCCAGCCGGACGACATCCACGTAAGCATCGTCTATCTTGTGATGCATTCGAAAGACCCCTTCTTTTTGAAAGCCGAATTTTTTGTGGAGTCGTATTACACTTTCATTGAACGCAAGGACTTCACATGATAACTTTTTTAAGTATAGAGTTCTGAATACGTGCTCCAGCGCAAGGAGCTCCATGCGCGACCCGGTGCCCCTTGGTGCGCCCGGGCTGGCGTAGAACGCCCAGAAACAATTCTGATTGGTCCGGTCAATCTCCGTAAAGCCCACCACTCCGAGTGGCTCGCCGGCGTCTTCATACATGAAGTAGGCCTTGTCTTCGCGATCCTGTGTCCGCGACCACCATGCTTGGTGCTCTTCAACAGAGATTTCGTGCCGTGTGTACATCTTAGAAGAGATTTCCGGCGCGTTCCGCCAGGCGCGCATGAGCTCAAGATCATCCTTAACGATACGCCTTAGCTCCCCGAACTCGTTCATGACGCCGCCTTTGAATAGTCGGCAGAAGCCATCATCTGTGCTACAGCCCTCTGGGCCCCCTGCCCATCACACAGCTCCGAGCACGCGCGCGCCATCCGCGAGAGGTTCTCTGGCGCTCGGGCCCTTGCGAGTGCGGATTGTAGCCTCGATTTAAAATCAGTCGAATTCACCGGCCCGCAGTCGAACGCGGCTCCGGCTGCAGCCATTCGGGCCGCGATGCCAGCCTGATTCTCAGCGGTCTCTACTATAATGCTCGGCAGGCCGAGACAGCAGCGCTCCCATGTCGTGCTTCCACCAGCCCCGATCGCTAGGTCGGCAGAAGCCATGTGCGCAGCCATGTTGTCCGAGTCGACCACGACCTCGGACTGGAATGGGAGTGACCTCACCAAGGCGAGGACCCTATCGAGTGCAGGAGCCTTCGATCCCATGATCACCGTGATCTGCATGTCAGGCGGCAGAACCGCACCCCGGATCGCCTTCAACACAACCGAAGTAGCATCGGCCCGATCAACCCCGCCCATAGTGATATGCAGGTGACGTGGTCCAAGCCTCTTTGAACGCCGCGCTACGGCACTAGCGCGCAACTCGGCAAACTCAGGCCGGAGCAGAGCATAGCGCGGTCCGATCAGTCGTTTGCAGTCCTTCGGCACTAACCCGTCATAGTCAGCAGGAGCCCGGCCAAAATTCTGGTCAAGAATCAGGTCACAGTGATGGCTTCTGTCGGCGAGGTCGTCGATGACCATCAGCCTTGTGCCCGGGGCGCCCACAGCCTTCTGCCAGCGTGCATCGAACGCGTAGTGATCAAGTACGACAAAGTCGGCCGGATTAGTTGAAAGCGCATCGCGCGTCTCGGCGGCATCGTCGGCCCAGTCCACACCCGCCCAGTGTGCATGCGTGGGCGGGCCTTCGGGTCGAACTCCGCTCGCAGAGCGCAGCAGGCTCACTTCAAACCCCTCATCCTCGATCCGATCCGCGAGATGGCCGGGTAGCGCCCGAGTGACAAAGCGGCACGCCGCCCCCACCCCGCGCAAAGCGCGGCCCAGCGTTAGGCAGCGCATGACATGCCCGGTGCCGATATCCAACGAGGCGTCAGCGCGGAAGACGACGATCAAATCCCAACCCCTTCTTGGTGCAGCCCCCGCATCATCCGCTCGGCTCGCTGCCAATCCTCTTCGGTATCGATATCCTGCACCCTGTGTCGTGGCACCGCTACGCCTTGAGTGCCAGAATCAAATACCCAAGGCCTAGTTGCCCAACTTTTTGCGCGACCCCAGTAGAACTGCCCAGCATCGTGCCAGGCCTCTTCAAGGTCTTGCGATCGGGTTTGCATCTGTTCCGGATGCAACATCTCCACATTGCCCGATCGGCTACGGCGCAGTGCACGCTGAATTGGAAAAGGGAAGGTCGTCACGCTTAAAACGAATGGAGCGTCAGTTTCTTCGAGCCGAATTAGGCCTCGAGACAGATCGGCAGGAGCAACGAAAGGCGAGGTCGCGTAAAGACAGCAGACGGGCGTACGCGGCGGCACGCCAAGTCTGGCGATTGCGTCGGCGATGACGGGAACCGTGGGTGTGTAATCATCAGCCAGGTCCGCACTTCTCCGGAAAGGCACTTCGGCGCCGAAACGCTCGGCGACCTCCGCAATTTCATCATCATCCGTCGAGACAACGATGCGTTCGAAGAAGCCGCAATCAATGGAGGCAAGGATCGGCCATGCAATCATCGGCTTCCCCAAGAATTCTCGGATGTTCTTTCGAGGTATCCGCTTCGAACCGCCTCTTGCCGGGATCACACAAATACTCATGCAAGTGCCTTCGAGATGGCAGCCGAGACCTCAGCCTGCTCCGCGTCGGTAAGGCCAGCATGTAGTGGTATCGAAATAGCCCGGGAATAGTAATCCTCGGAAACTGGAAAATCACCCGGGACGAAACCGAGCGCCCGGTAGTATGGCTGAAGATGCACGGGGATATAGTGTAGGTTCACCCCGATGGCCGCTGCGCGCAGCGCTTCGAACACCGCGCGATGGCGAGCCGGGTCGTCGAGCCGGATAATATAGAGATGCCAAGACGAATCCGCCCCATGTTGCCGTCCAGGCCGACGGAGGGGCAAACCAGCAAGCGCGTCATCGTATGCATCGGCCAACGCACGACGGCGGGCAATGAAAGCGTCCAGCCGTTCAATCTGGCTCAGCCCGAGCGCGGCCTGCATCTCGGTCATGCGATAGTTCCAGCCGAGCTCTAGCTGCTGGTAATACCACGGCCCGTCGGAGACATGTGTCATTAACTCCGCCTGACGAGTAATGCCATGGCTGCGCAGCAGCTCCATCCGCCCGGCAAGGCTCGCATCGTTCGTCAGCGCCATACCGCCCTCTGCGGTGGTGATAATCTTGACGGGGTGGAAGCTGAACACGGTGATATCAGAATGCGTGCAACTGCCCACCGGCCTGCCAAGGTAAGCTGCGCCGATGGAGTGGCTGGCATCCTCGATAATGCGTACCCCGTGTGCGCGAGCAAGATCGGCGATACGCGCCATATCCGGAGACTGGCCGCACATATGGACCGCAACGATCACCTTAGGCAAACGGCCCGCTCGGGCCGCGGCGATAAGTTTTTTCTCCAATGCATCGGGGCAAATGTTAAATGTATCGGGGTCAATATCGATAAAATCGATCTCCGCTCCGCAATAACGACCACAATTAGCGGAGGCAACGAATGTGATCGGGGAGGTCCAAAGAAGATCGCCGGGGCCGAGACCGAGGGCCAGGCATGCTATGTGCAGAGCCGAGGTTGCCGAATTTACCGCGAGCCCACGATGTGCGCCAACGCGCTCAGCAACCGCGGCCTCAAACCGTGGCAAGACTGGGCCCTGGGTCAGAAAATCTGATCGCAGAACCGTCGTAACAGCTGCGATGTCGTCAGCGCTGATGATGTGTCGGCCATATGGGATCATCAAATCGCTCCGATTTTGGCTTGATGCGCAGCCACCCAACTAGCGAGCTCTGAAGCGCTCATCCATTCCGAATTGAGATCGCTTGTATAGACAAAGTTCTCGGCCACCTTGCGCCCATTCCTTATGCGAGAGGGATCGTCGGCCCACTTGTTGATTGCGGGCAATATTTTGAAGTGCGAATCATATTCATAGGTGTAAGGCGCGTCTTCAATTCCGATCATCTGCTCGTGAAGCTTCTCGCCTGGTCGGATACCGATGATCTCATGGCGGGCTTCCGGGGCCAAGACCCGCGCGATATCCACCACCTTCATCGAAGGAATTTTTTTTACGTAGATCTCACCCCCAATCATGTCATGGAAGGCATGTTGAACCAGCCCAACGCCCTCTTCCAACGAGATCATAAAACGGGTCATGCGATCATCGGTAATCGGCAGGACACCTTGATCTGCGATCGATAAAAAGAAGGGAATAACCGAGCCTCGTGACCCCATCACATTACCGTAACGCACCACTGAAAACCGAGTACCATGCTCTCCAGCGTAGGCGTTTCCGGACACGAAAAGCTTGTCGGCGGCCAGTTTAGAAGCTCCGTATAGGTTGATTGGGCTTGACGCCTTATCTGTGGACAGCGCAACAACACGCTTCACGCCCTTGTCTATGGCGGAATCGATAACATTCATCGCGCCGTTAACGTTGGTCTTTATGCACTCAAATGGGTTATACTCTGCCGTAGGCACGATTTTCGTCGCTGCCGCGTGGACGACGTAATCCACGCCATCGAAGGCGCGAGAGAGACGGTCACGATCGCGCACGTCCCCGATAAAAAATCGCACCCGGGGATCATCACCGTAAAGCTTAGCCATTTCCCACTGCTTCATTTCATCGCGGGAAAAAATGATTAGTTTTTTCAGCTTAGCATTGGAAAGAGCGGCGGGGACGAATGCATGCCCGAATGATCCGGTCCCCCCCGTCAGCAGCACCGTTGAATAATCGAACAAACTATCACTCATTGCTTTGTTCTCCATTTTAGACTTTTTAGTCCCCTACCGAACAGCAGCCGGATTGATCACTCTCATTTTACGCCCCTCGCAATAAAATCTAAGAGGTTGCTCGTCGCTCAACATATTGCTAGCCGAGCAATGAATTCTCGAGCGATAGGTCAAGCCCGGCTGCCTTGAGGTTCTGACCTACACCGGCGATGAAATTTTTCTCGCTGAATTTTTGCGCATGCAAGGCAATAAGCTTTGGTTCGAGCCGCTCCATTCCGGCTACCTCGAAAGACTGGATCGCTTCGATCAGTCCGTCCACGCTTTGGTCCTCGAAGAGCAGTCCTGTTTCGCCGTCCAACACTGTATCAAGTGCCCCACCCCGCTTATAGGCAATAACCGGCCGGCCCGAAGCTTGCACCTCGACCGGTATGATGCCGAAATCTTCCTCGCCGGGGAACACAAGCGCTTTGCAGCGGCGCATATGGTCTTTTAGTACTTCAAACGTAACCTTGCCGAGAAAGATAACATTCGCCTTTGCTCGCTGCTTTAGCCTCTCACCCCAGCCATCCGCGCCACCAATCACAACCAGGGGCTTTCCAAGTTGGTTGAACGCCTCAATAGCAAGGTCCGGGCGCTTATAGGACCTTAGCTCCCCCGCCATCAGGTAGAAATCCCCTCGCTCCTTTTCGGAAACGGGACTGAAATCATCTACTGCGACCGGGGGATGGACTACGGCGGAGTCACGACGCCAGTACTTCTCGATCCGCTTGGCAACGTGGTTAGAGTTGGCGACGAACCGATCGACCCGCGCCGCGCTCGTGACATCCCACTGGCGCAGGCTGGAGCCGAACAGATCCATTGCAAGGCGCGGCGCAAACCCGGCTCCTTCACGGTAAATATGCTGCTGGTCCCAAAGATAGCGCATCGGCGAGTGGCAGTAACAAATGTGAACCGTGTCAGGTGGCACGATCACGCCCTTGGCCGGCCCGGCCTCACTGGAAATCACGAGGTCGTAGTCGCTGAGATCCAGCCTCTCGAGCGCACCCGGCATCAGAGGAAGATAGGCTTGATAACGGCTACGGGCGAAAGGAAGTTTGGCGATCCCGGTCTCGAAAACTTGGTGGCGTCGGATGGTCTCGCTGACAGCTTTCGGATTGTATACATGGGTAAAGATGTCGGCATCCGGAAACATGCGGCAAAGCGCTTCGATGACTTTTTCTCCGCCGCGCATTCCGACAAGCCAGTAGTGGATAAGTGCTACCCGCATGTGCATTCTTTGACCTTCTTAAGGCGCTTGATTGGGGGGGGACTCAACGCGAGCGGGTTCGCGATGGCAGCTTCACGCCCGATAACGCTCACTGTTAATCAAACTGACCCGTCCAGCCCGGTCCCAAACCACCCCATTTCCCCCGCACGCCCGATAAGGCCTCCCATCAAGCGGTACGCTCGATAGGTCGAATTTGTGCTCGCGCATCTTCGGAAATACGGGAACGTGTGGGTCACTGTAGCAAGGATCGCCGCCGGCGTCGCGGATCAGCTCCATGATTTCCACAGCCGGGCTTTCGCGCATGTCCTCCACTCTCCTTGTATAGATTGTGCGAGGCAATGATCATCACGCCGAGATCCGCGCGCAGCGAGCGTGTCAGCGTGGCCACCGCAGGGGTCGGCACCAGACCTACAATCGACACATCCATGCCCGAGCTGGTGAAGCCGGCGGTCAGTGCGTTTTCCAGCATGTATCCCGACAGGCGGGTATCCTTGCCGACCACCACCGAATGGCGCCCGCCATTGGACCGGCGGAAATAGCGCGACGCCGCCATCTCCAGGTGCAGCGCCGTCTCGGCCGTCATGGGAAAGCTGTTGGTCTCGCCGCGCACGCCGTCCGTGCCTAAATAGCGCTTGGGTTTGGGGTGCTCAGCATACTCTGGCTTGATGACAGGCGTCTTGACGGCGCGCCTTGCTCTGGCGCCGGTCTGGGTCCGTGTGATGTCTGTCCCGGCATTCATGTGTTTGATCGAGCTTTGGCTAGGATCGGCATGACAGCTGTCGTGCGCCCGTTTTGCCTGCACCAAGGCGAGGGTGTTCAGGCACGCTACCGCCATCAGGGTGAAACATGCCTCACCCGGCCTGGTCTGCCTGTTGGCGCGCTTGCGGGTCTGTCCCGCGCCGCGCGGCCTGTGTCAGAGCGCCTTGTCGAGGCACCCTGTCCAAACGTTTTGTCGATGCGCCCTTGATGATCCACCAGAGCGCCATCCGCAACCCGTGACACGGGCCGCGGCGTCATTATTCACCTTACCGTCGCAGACCTGTCACCAGTATGTCGCGTCTCCTGCGATGAGCATCGCCTGTTGTCGTCACGTCTCTGGCGTCGAGTTCCACGCGCACGCCCTGGTTCATGAACTCCAGTAGCACGCGCACGCGATCTGGACCGGGCAGAGCCTCGATCACGGCGAGGCGTTCTTCGAAGGGCCCCGCCGTAATGCGCACATCATCGCCAACAGCCAGGTCCGCCCCAAAGGAGACATAACCTTCCTCATCGCCGGCCGCGATGAACGCCTCTACTAGCCCGTCCGGCGCTGCGACCGGCGCGACGCCCGCCTTCACGATCCGCAGCACGCCGACCGTCCCGTCTATGGGCCGCCAGCGCTGGCGGCTCATATCGAGCGCAACGAACACGTATCCCGGGAAGAATGCCGCGCGCACCGTGGTGATCCTGCGGGCGTGGCGCAAGGTTTTGCGCGTCCAGGGCGTGAATGCGCGGTAGTCCTGTCGTTCGAGATGATCCATGGCGAGGCGCTCGCGCCCGGTCTGGGTGTTGACCAGATACCAGCGCGCAGCGTCGGCGCGGTCTTCGCAGTCAAGGGCGCTCATGACCGCGCCTCATGGCCGCGAGGGGCTGGCCAGCGCCGCAGAGCGCGCTGCGTATGAAACACGCCGCGATGAAGCGTGTCGTGAACCAGATGAGCAAGCGCCTCACGGCTCGTGTCGCGGGCGGGGGTGCCATATGTACCGGGGCTAAGGCAGCCCGTGCGCGCGCAACGCCGGGCCATCACCACGTCAGATTCATGCCAGGCACCCGCCAGCCAAGGGGCCAGATCGGTCACCGGCGGCTCGCTGCCGTTTGGCTCGGGATGAAAATACTGGGACAAAATAAAGACGGACATGGTCAGGGGCGCGCTTTCTCGTTTGCCTACCGGATTGGCAGTCAGCTTGCGCCCCGGCTCAGCACCACGGCAGGCACGGTTTTAAGAATGATCCAGATATCGCCCAGAACGGTCCAGTGCGCGGCGTAGTGCGCGTCCAGGCGAACGCGCGCCTCATAAGGCACATCATTGCGCCCGCTGACCTGCCAGAGGCCGGTCACGCCAGGTTTGACAGATGTGTAGGCTTCGAAAAGATCAGCGTAGCGAACCACCTCTTCGGCCACGATCGGACGGGGGCCAACCACCGACATTTCGCCCTTCAGGATGTTGATCAATTGGGGCAGCTCGTCGAGGCTGGATTTGCGCAAAAAGCGTCCTAGCGCGGTGATGCGAGGGTCGCGGCTCAGCTTCTGGTCTTTTGCCCATTCTGCGGCTGCTTCAGGATCGGTGTTCAGAAGATCGCTCAGGCGCTGCTCTGCATCAACGACCATCGTGCGGAATTTCAAACATTTGAACCAGCGCCCGCCTTTGCCAATGCGGGTGTGGGCAAACACAGCCGGGCCGCCATCGTGGAGACGTATAGCCAAGCTGATCGCCAGCATGACGGGGCTCAAAAAAATGAGCCCCCCCAAGGCAGCGCATACGTCCAGCGAACGTTTGGCAGCCCTCTGCACCCAACCGTGCCGCGTCACCGACACGGTATCGCTGACCAAAGTCGCACCAAACCCCGAACCATCCATGAAATGCCCCCCGCCATTCCTCAACTCAAACCGCGGCATGCTGCGGCGCAACACGAGCCGCAATCAAAACTTCAATCGCACAAATATTTTGGCTCTGAAGCGTCCCCCTTGGACCAGCGTCTCGTGCCCGCAAGACGTGTACGTCCAACCGCCCATATGGCTTAGAGAAAAGCCGAAGCGGGCGAAAATTGCAAGCAATAATTTGTTAACCAATTATTCTTTTTGGGCGATTTTTGCCTCACCGAACTCGTTTACCGCTCGTATTCAATTGAGAAATTGGAGGCTTACAGGGGTGCCACACTGCTTAGTGGTGAATGATTTTATAACTAGGGGTGACCCTGGTTGGCCCCCGCAGGCGTGCTCATTGGGCGCTAATCAGCAGGGGCTCTGTGTATATGAGCTCCTTGGCTAGTGACGTGACCTGGGTGAACGAGTCCGCACTTGCAGCATTTTGAAAGCCGCGTTGCGCGGCATCTTGCTTCCTGTTGTGGGCAGTCGGACTTCTTATGCCTGAAGGGCTGCGCAATAGAAGCAGATCGCGCTGTGGTGGAGTGTGATCATCGCCTGCGCCCATGGCTTAAGCAGCCTCGCTGAAAGACTGGTAGCGAACCAAACGAGAAATATACGTTCTACCCACGAAACAGCGATTGCATTGGCCCGGCAAGCACGCATAGAAAGCGCGTCAGAACCAGTACGAAGCGAGTGGGGCAGATCGTGGCAAAAATTCTGGTTGTCGGGGGCGCAGGCTATATTGGCTCGCATTTCTGCAAGGCGCTGGCGGCGCGCGGCGACACCCCGATTGTGTTTGACAATCTGTCTGCGGGACATGCCCACGCTGTGCAATGGGGGCCTCTGGTCACCGGCGATATTCGCGATGGCGTTGCGCTTGATCGTGCCTTCGCCGATCACCAACCCGATGCGGTCATGCATTTTGCCGCCCACATCGAGGTAGGTGAGGGCGAGCGTGCGCCCCTGGCATTCTGGGACAACAATGTCGCCGGCGTGGTCAGCCTTCTCAAAGCCATGGACCGAGGCGGTGTCGCAACGCTGGTCTTCTCGTCGACCTGCGCCGTGTATGGCGAGCCCGAGCGCGTGCCGATCAGTGAGGATGAACCGCGCACGCCCGTCAGTGTTTACGGGCGCACCAAAAAGGCGGTGGAAGACCTTCTGGCTGATACAGCGAAAACGGGCCGTTTGCGGTATGCGAGCCTGCGCTATTTCAATGCCTGCGGGGCCAGCCCGGACGGGGAGATCGGCGAGCAGCATGATCCTGAGACCCATCTCATTCCCAATGCGCTGAAAGCGGCTGCGGGGTTGGGTCCAGCCATGAAGCTTTTTGGCGATGATTATCCAACCCCGGACGGCACCTGCATACGCGACTATGTCCATGTGATGGATCTGGCCGATGCCCATCTCAAGGCGTTGGATCTGCTGCTGGCGGGTCGGGAGTCCTTTGCTTGCAACATCGGTACAGGAAACGGCCTATCGGTGCGCGAGATCCTTGATGCGGTCGAAAAAGTCACCGGCAGGGCCGTTCCCTTTACCCTTGCCCCGCGACGGTCCGGCGACGCAGTGCGTCTGGTGGCTGATACCTCCCGGGCGTCCGAATTGCTGGCGTTCACCCCGGTCTGCTCCAGCGCCGAGCAGATCATCGCCGACGCCTGGCGCTTCCATGCCCCGCAATGGGGTGGCGCGATCCAATAGTGGGCTGGGCCCGGCAGGGCGTTGCCTCGATAAGGTCCTGAGGCCAAGGCCGCGTACAGCAAGCCCAGTCATCTAGGGTGCAGCAGGCTAGCCGCCGCGTGCGAAGATCACTTCGCGCACGGTGCGCACCAGAATGACGCAATCGCGCCAGAGCGACCAGTTGCGCACATACCAGGCGTCCAGGCGCGCGCGTTCGGCAAATGTGGTCTGGTTGCGGCCGTTGGTCTGCCACAGGCCGGTCAGGCCGGGGCGCATGCGGGCATAGGCAGTCATATAGTCGCCGTAGGCGCTAATCTGGGACAGCGTCATCGGCCGCGGCCCGACCAGGCTCATATCGCCCCGCAAGACGTTGATCAGCTGGGGCAGTTCATCCAGATTGGTCTTGCGGATCAGCCAGCCCACCGGCGTGATGCGCGGATCGCGGCGCAGTTTCTGGAAGGCGTGCCACTCCGACGCGATGGCCGGATTATCGCGGATCAGTTTGTCCAGGCGCGCCTCTGCGTCCAGCTGCATGGACCGGAATTTCAGGCAGTCAAAACTCCGCCCGCCGCGGCCGACGCGCCTCTGGCGGAACAGGGCCGGCCCACCATCGGCGCGTACAACCAGCGTCACGGCACCCAAAACCGGCAGCAAAAACAGCAACAGCCCCGCCGATGCGGCCACGTCGAACACACGCTTGGCGATCTTGGCTGCAGGGCGTGCCAGAGGGTCGCGCACATCGATGAAGGACACGTCCTCCAGCGGATAGTTGAGCACCTCGGCCTGGGTGGGCAGGGGACCGATCCGGGGTGCCAGCAGGAAGGGCACGCCCTCCAGGACGAGGGCGCGGATCACGTCGTGCTGATCGTGCTCATCGGGCGCGGGCGCATAGACCACGCCTCTGCCCGAGATGGCGGCGCGCCGCATCACGTCGATCAGGCGCGCCTTGTCCATGTCGTCGGTCGCAATCGCGCTGTCCACGTGGACGCCCAGCGCGTCGTGCCTGGCGATCACCTCGCGCACCGCGTCCGATCGGGCCGCTGCGGTGAACAGAACGGCCGGGCTGGTCCACAGTCCGGCCGATCTGAGCGCCTGACGCGCGGCCAGGCGCGCGCCCGCCAGCGCGGGTGCCAGAATGAGCCAGTGTGTGGCGGTCAGCACGCGTGAGCCGACTTCGATCGTGGCAAACTGAATGGCACCCGCGCCCAGCATTGCCAACGCGCAGCCCGTCAGGATCGACGGCAGCTGATCGCTCAGCGCCTCGCGGCGGTGGTAGTGACCCTTGGAGCGCAGCCAGACCAGCATGATCAGGCTGAACGCGCCCACGATCGCGAAATGCACGCTGAGGCCTGCCGGATAGTCGGACAGGGCAGGATAACCGGCCGCGGCGCGCAGGACATCGGTCAGCACATAGGCCGCCGCCGCAGCGATCGCGAATGCCGCCACGTCCGCCCACAGCAGGGCGGCCGACTTGATCGACTGAAGGCTTGCCGATTTAAGCTGGCCCTGGAGCTGGTCCTGGTGTTGGCCCTGGTGTTGGCCGAGCGGCCTGGCTGTTGTGCCAGCGGCGGTGCCTGCCTCGATGCCCTGCATGATACCCTGCTCCAGATAGACGCATTGTGCGTGCGTTGAGGGCAGGCGATGCAAGGCCCATTCCAGATGAAGCGGGTGGCTGAAGGGGCCGGGGCGAAGGCCGCACCAAAGCCCGGTCCGAGGCCTGTGTAAGGGGTGCCCGCGACGTTTAACGCGCGATTGAGCTTAAAGTGATCCGGGTCCGGTCGACGTCAGTTGGCAAGATGGTCATCCGCTCAAAGCAGCTTGATGACCGGCGCGCGCCTGATGCCTGCATTTTGCCAGATGGATATTGATCCAAAGACGAAAATCTTTGACGATGAGGGTAGGGGGGACATCGTCAATGACAGATCGTATTGAGGACCCGGGCCAGCGTCCGGGAGAGCGCACGTTCGAGCAGGGTGAAGGCCACTCGAAAACCCAGTTCGAGCAGTTTTCCAGCGCCGTAAGAAACGTTTTTCCGGAGCAATTTGACGGCGATGTCAGCGTTCGGTGCACGTACAAGTCGTTCAACAGGATCAAGGATCTGGCAAGGCTGCGGACCAGTCTGCAAGGATTGGCCATCTTGTCGCTGGTGACCGGGCTCATTTCCGGCGTCGCGCAGCTCGGCCTCAACTGGCTTGGCGTGTTGAGTGCTGTGCAGATCGCGCTCACCGCATGGAGCGTCGCTGCGCCGGCCGTTGGCCTTGCTTCCCTGGGGTGGGTTGAGTTCTCTTTGACGCGGCAGATACGTGCCGAGTACCAGCGCGTCGAGCAAGCGATCACCCAATCGCTGACCCATCGCACGCTCTATTTCGGGTCGGCGCAGTATTCCATAGCACTGGGCGATGAAGGCCTTGCCATCAAATCCAATCGTCTGTCGTCCACAATATATTACTGGGCGGTCGACATGGATCAATTCATCCAGGATAACAACCTGCCCGATATCGAGATTTTGCCTTTCCGCAATGCAAGGCTTGCTGATGTCAAGTCAGGCCTGGTTCAAGGAGAGCCGTTTGAGGCGTTCTTCAAGGCTATGGTGCTCTGGTTCAAGGAGGATGCATCCGGGCGCGAGCATCTGCGTGTGCCGCTGATCACGGAAAACAGCCTTTTGGATCCCAGTTTTGAGCCCTCAGATTCCAAGACCAAGACGAACAAGGCGGCTGAATATGTGGGGCCCACACGCCTTAAGTCAGAGACGCTGATCGTGCCGCTTTCACCTTTCAAGTCCAATCGCGACAGCGCCATCAACCCGCTTGAGTTCACGATCTGCCTCTATTTTGCGATCCGGCGCGCGCACATCGACCGGATCCAGATGCGCGTTTTGTCCAGGAGCGAGCTCGAGACGTAACCGCAAATCTGGGCCGGGCCGCGGCGCTGGGGCTGTCACCCAGGCGTAGCTGGGCGTCTGTCTGACAGCTCCACGCGCGATAACGCCGCTTGCCCCTCTGATTGCCCGTCTGGCCGTCTGGTTGCCCGTCTGACCGATGTGGCGCGCGGTTCTGGCACGCCGCTTGCTGCAGCCCAGGCTCAGTCCGGAGCAGAGCGGGGTGCTGGCCGTGAACCATCAGCGCGTCATGATCGTGTCGGCCGTCTTGATGGCGAGCGGGCTCAGCCTGGTGCAGCTGGCTGCACTCGAGCTGTTTATCGGCGAGGCGGGGCGCGTGGATCACGCCATTATCGTGGCCGGCGCTGCGATCACGCTTGTCGGGGCGTGGCTCGGCATGAACCGTCACAGATGAGCGGGCCGGGCTTGCGCGCACTGTGCGTGAAGGCGTGTGCGTGAACACAATGGGCTAAGGCCGCGCCTGGGCGCGGTCGTGCCCGCGGTTTTGCTTGAAACGCAGGCGGGTCTCGATACAAAGTATTGTCCACGCACCGCACACAAGGCGGGATCGCACCAGGGGTTGACGTCATGAGAATACCGATATCGCAGTTTGCAGCGTTGATCGCGGGCGCGCTGGTTGTCAGCGGGTGCGGCGCAACCACGCCGGCCGCCGGCGAGGTCACCCTGACCACCGAGGCGCTCCAGGTCATGGGCGAGAATGTCTACACGCTCGGCGTGGGAGACCAGCTGCGTGTGTCGGTGTTCGGTGAGGAAGACCTGTCGGGCGAGTTCGTCATCGACGGTTCGGGCTCGGTGTCGATGCCGCTGGTGGGCGAGGTGCGCGCGCGCGGCCTGACGGTGCGCGAGTTCCGCACCGAGCTGGAAACAATCTTGCGCAATGGTTACCTCAACGATCCGCGCGTCAACGCCGAAGTGATCAATTTCCGGCCCTTCTTCATCATGGGTGAGGTCGAGAGCTCAGGCGAATATCCCTATTCGGATGGTCTGACCGTCATCAACGCCATTGCGCGCGCGGGCGGGTTCACCTACCGCGCCAACACCCGCGTGGTGTTCATCAAGCGCGCGGGTGCAAGTGAAGAGGTCGCCGTGCCGATGACGGCGACCCTCAGGGTCATGCCCGGCGACACCATTCGTGTGGGCGAGCGCTTCTTCTAGGCAGGTGCCGGGGAGCCCGGCTCGGTGTGCGCTCACGACACACCTCAACGGGCGCGTGCGGAGCGAGAGTGTGACCGGCAGAACACGGTTGCGGCGGCGACGGATCGCATATTCGTGAAATTTGTGTGTACGCCCTAGCGTCAGCAGCGATCTTGGGGTAAACGATAGGTATGAATGCTGCATCTGCGTCGACTTACGTCCGCGCGGCAGAGCAAAAAGGGGACACGCGATGTCGAAGACCATGATTTCAAAAGCCCTGGTGGCGGGCCTGCTCGCTGCCGGTATGGCCGGTGCCGCAAGCGTGCCCGCCATGGCGTTCGCTGCACAGCAAGAGGTGAGCCCGGCCGAGGCGCTCGCCGCCCAGATCCAGGCTGCGGTTGATGCCCTGCCCGAAGACGCCACCGAAGAACAGGTCGAGGCGGCCATCCAGGCGGCCGTAGCGGCGTCTGGCGCTGACGCCGCCACAGTCACGATGGCACTTGCCACCGTCGCGGCGAACAACGCCTCTAACCCTGTGATCGTCGCGGCGGCAACGTCTGCTGCCGCTGCCGCTCAGCAGCCTGGCGGAACGGCGCCGGCTGGCGGTGCCCCGGCTGGTGGTGGTACGCCGCCCGCACCGCCCCCGCCGCCGGCGGGTGGAGGCGGCGGTTCCTCCGACTACTAAAAGCTAATCAAAAGCGCTGCGCATGAGCGCGGCGCTTTTTAGCCAACGCGCAGCCGTGGCGCGTTCGTCTGAATGTTCAGTTATTGGGGGCGACGATGAATAAAGCAGCTTTAACCGTGTCAGTCTGCGGTGCGTCGCTCGTGGGGATGATCGCCGTGTCGGCTCCCGCGGCCGCCCAGGTCACCACCCCGGACAATATGTTCTCGCGCGACCGCAATGTCTCGGTCATGCAGCGCCCGCGTCCCGAGTACGATGCGGCGGGTGTGCGCGCCGGTGCCTGGGTGCTGAGGCCTGAGCTCCAGACCGATCTGGAATGGACCGACAACGTCTTCGCGACGCCGACACAGGCCCAATCAGACACCGCTTTTTCCGTGACCCCGCGCATCAGCGGGAACACGCTGTGGTCCAATCACGGCCTGTCCTTCGACGCCTCGCTCACGAGCAAGAATTATTTCGAGTTCGATGACGAGAACACGGTCACCTATACGGTGGGAACATCCGGCCGCGTGGATCTGCAGCGGCAGAGCTTCATTGACGCGGGTGCGCGCTACGCCACCGCGACCGAGCCGCGCACCTCGGCCGGGGCTGCCGGCGCGGCCGCCGAACCGATCGAGTTTGACACGCTGAGCGCGTTTGTTGGCGGCGAACACATGTCCGGACGGCTGCGCCTGCAGTCCCGCCTGACCTATGCCGAGATTGATTATGACAGCGTGCCTTTGTTCGGGGGCGGCATTGCCGACCAGAACTTCCGTGATCGCACCGATTACGGGGCCACGCTCCGCGCCGACGCTGCGATCAGCCCGGACACGGCGGTGTTTGTGCGCCTGCGCCTGAACGACAAGGATTATCGCCTGAGCCCTCCGGCTGTGGGTCTGGATCGCAATTCGAGCGGCTACACGCTCGACGGCGGTGTTGACTTTGACATTCGCGGCGTGGCGCGCGGTGCTGTCGGGATCGGTTACACCGAGCAAGACTACGACGACGCAACCATCGCCAAGCAATCGGGTATGAGTGTTGATGCGATGGTGGAGTGGTTCCCCACCCCTCTGACGACCGTGACCGCTCATGCGTCGCGGTCGGTGCAGGATGCCGCTATCGCTGGTGTGGCCGGTTACTTCAACACCGAAGCAGGCGTGAGCGTCGATCACGAATTGCGCCGCAATATCATCCTGTCCGCGGGTGCGCGCTGGGGCGAGGATGATTACTCGGGTGTGGCGCGCACCGACGAGCGTCTTTCGGCGAATGCGGGCGCGACCTACATGCTCAACCGCTCGGCAGGGGTCAGAGCCACGTACACCTATATGGAGCAAACCTCGTCCGGTGCGGGGGCGGGTCGCGACTTCACCCGCAACTCGGTGATGTGCAGCCTCGTGCTGCGCCGATAGCCGAGCGTTAACTGCAACCGTCAAAGGCCGCCGCATTGCGGCGGCCTTTTTGCTGGGCTTAAAGTGAAACCATGACCGACACGACCGTTCCGTCCCGGCCTGACTCCAGCGATGATGACCTCATCGATCTGAGTCAATTGCTGACCGTATTCCGGCGCCGGTTCTGGACCCTCATCGCTGTCGGCGCGCTGGTGTTTACCACCGTGGCGGTCGTCACCTTGCAGATGACCCCCAAATATACCGCCGTCTCCAGCGTCCTGCTGAATGTGCGCCAGGCGCGCGTGGTTGATATCGAAGCGGTCCTGTCAGGCATGGCGCCGGATTCAGCGATGGTGGACACCGAGGCCGAAGTGCTGCGCAGCCGCGCGCTGGTCGGGGCCGTGGTTGACCGCATGGATCTGGTCTCGGTCCCGGAATTCAATGCTGATCTGCAAGAGCCAGGCCTGGTGGACGCGATCCGGTCCAGCCTCGCCGGTTTTGTGCGCGCCCTCGTTCCTGCGGGCGGGCGGGCGCTTGCGCAGGACGAAGAAGAACAGCAGGTCCGCGAGCGGGTGATCAGCGCGCTGAAGGAAGCCGTCAGCATCCGCCGTTCGGGGCTGACATACGTGGTCAATATATCGGTGACCTCGGAAAACCCATCTCTGGCGCGCGACATCGCCAATACCTATGGCGATCTGTATCTTCTCACCCAGCTGGAGGCGAAGTTTGAAGCGACAGAGCGCGCCAATGTCTGGCTGAATGAACGGGTGGATACGCTTCGCGAAGAAGTGCGCGTGCGTGAGCAGGCCGTCGCGCAGTACCGCGAACAGGCCGGGTTGATCGACGCGCAGGGCTCCACAATCGCCGAGCAACAGGTCGCCGACCTCAATTCGCAACTGGCGATCCAGCGCGCCGAACGGGCCGAGTCGCTGGCACGCCTCAATGCCGTTCGCAGCCAGCTTGATCGCGGCGTCAGCGCCGACACCATAGGCGAGGTGCTGCGCTCATCGACCATCCAGGATTTGCGCCGCCAATTGGCCGAGGTAACCCGGCGTCAGGCAGAACTGCTGAGCCGCTACGGTCCGCGCCATCCCCAGATCCTGACGGCGCGGAGGGAGCTGGCCGATATCGAGGACCAGATTGACCGCGAGATCCAGCGGATCGTTGCGAGCCTCGAAAATGAGGTGAATATCGCCAATCAGCGTGTGCGGTCACTGGAGCAAAGCCTGTCGGAGACCCGCGGCGAGCTTGCACAGAACAACAGCGCGATTGTGCGCCTGCGAGAACTTGAGCGCGAGGCCGAAGCCAGCCGCGCCCTGTTTGAATCTTTCCTGAACCGCTTCCGGCAGACATCAGAAGCCGATGGCCTCGCCGAAGCCGACGCGCGCATCGTGTCTGCGGCGTCCTTGCCATTGGCGCCCAGCGCGCCAAACCTGATGCTGAACCTCGCCCTGGGGCTTGTTCTGGCAGGCGTTGCCGGGGTGGGCGTGGTGTTTGTCCTGGAAATGCTGGATAACGGCCTGAACAGCGAAGCCGATATCGAGCGCCAGCTTGGCGTTGCGCACATCGCCTCTGTGCCCTTGATCAAGGCAGGTCTGCTCAAGCGTCTGGGCGGTAATTCCGGCGGTGCCGATCCGGGCCAGTACGTGGTCGATAAACCGCTGTCGAGTTTTGCCGAGGCCTTCCGAACCATCAAGTCGGCCATTCGCGTCAGCGCGATCGATGACACAGCCCAGGTGGTCGCCATCACGTCGGCGGTGCCCGGTGAGGGCAAGACAACCCTGTCACTGTGCCTCGGCCGGGTATCGGCGATGGCCGGTGCGCGTGTGATCGTGGTCGATACCGACCTGCGCCGGCGCCTTTTGACGAAGGCTCTCGCACCGGATGTGCCGGCCGGCTTGCTGGAAGTGCTGTCCGGCTCGGTGGACCTGGACGCTGCCATCGCGACCGACGAAGCGACCCCGCTGCATTTCCTGCCGCTGCGCGATGCGACCTTCACGCCTCAGGACGTGTTCAGCTCGCGCGGCTTCGGCGAGCTGCTCGATACGCTGCGCGAGCGTTATGACCAGATTATTCTGGATACAGCGCCGGTTCTGGCGGTCGCCGATACCCGCGTTATCGCGTCCCAGGCCGATGCCGTGGTGGTCACGGCCCGCTGGCGCAAGAGCAGTGTCAATATTGTGCGGCGCGCGCTGCAGGAGCTGCGGGCATCCAAGGCGCGCGTGCTGGGGGTGACCCTCAATGGCGTCGATATGGAAGCCCAGGCGCGGTATGGCTATGACACGTCAGGATATTACTATCGCTCGTATCGCAAATATTATTCGAACTGACCGTCCGCGGCCGGTCCGGTGCGGCCATGATGCGGGCACCTGCCTATGAGCGCATCGACATTGCCCTGGTGGCGGCGCTGGCTGGGCAGCACAGAGCCGCGTCCCGCACCGCCCGAGCAGATGATCTACGCCGTTGGCGATATCCACGGACGCCTCGACCTGCTTGAGCGGCTGTCACAGCGCATCATTGATCACGCAGCCGGCACCCCGGCTGAAATCATTTTCCTGGGCGACTATATCGACCGCGGTCAGGATTCAGCGGGAGTGGTCAGCTTTCTTCTGTCCGACCCGTTTCCCGACACGTTTACGTGCACGTACCTGAAGGGCAATCACGAAGCGACCTTGCTCGACTTCCTGTCCAATCCACAAGTCGGACCGTCCTGGGCGCAATTTGGCGGTGGCGAAACGCTGATCAGCTATGGCGTGCGCGCGCCCCTGGGCCGTCTGGACGAGGCGGGCTGGGTGAAGACCAGTGCGGACCTGGCCGCGCAACTGCCGACCGGGCATTTGTCTTTCTATCAGCAGCTCGCACTTTCGGCCGAGCGCGGATGTTATTTCTTCGCCCATGCCGGCGTCGATCCCGAGACCCCGCTCGATCAACAGGACGAGGCCAGCCTTCTGTGGGTGCGCGACGCCTTCCTGAACGATAGCCGCACGCTGCCACGCATTATTGTGCATGGACACACCCCGGCCCCCGGGCCGTTCGCCGATCAGCGCCGGATCGGCCTGGACACCGGAGCCTATCAGACCGGCGTGCTGACCGCGGCCTGCCTGATGGCGGGCAGGGTCAGCTTCCTCAGCACGTGATCCCGGTGTGCGCCGGACCGGGCGAGGGCACGAGACCGCAGGCGCAAGCGGGTCACCGGTATTTATGGTGAACAACTGATAAGCGCCTGTTTAAGGAAATATTCGGCTGCGCCATACATAGTGATCTGAGTAGACTGATCAAAAAGGTCCTGTCATGCCCAGAGCCAGCCGCATTGCCGATATGGATTTCGTGTCCGCGCCGGACGCTGCGGCCAGGACTTTCGAGCCAATCCTTGATGTGACCCTTGACCGGGATGCCAGTCGTCATGCTGGCGACGCGCCCGGTGCTGCCGGCCTATCGCCCGCGCGCGATTTGCAGGCGCAACTGGCAGACGCGTTCATCCATGGTGACGCCGACGGTGAGTGCGACATCTTTGAAGAGCGCTATCCGCTTGCCCTGTCGTATGGTGTGACGTTGCTGGTCTGCGCAGGCTTCTGGATCGCCCTTGGTCTCGCCGTGCGAACCATGATCGCGGCCTGACGCCTCATACGCGCCCGGGCAACGCTCCTGGAGGAGCGTCCCGAGCCCGGCGCATCGCACGGCCTGGTGCCTCCCGGGCTGAAGCTTACCCCTTTTACTGAAATCATCTGATCAGGCCCGCACCGCTCATGGCGGCGCGGGCTTTGCCGCGTCATGAGGGCCCACGCATCATCTGTACACGATGCGGATTCAGTCAAGAGCTGTCTCAAAATGAAACAGTTGCATTGAATTCAAAAACAAAAACCATTACGATAAAACTTTATTAGCATTAATTGCGATTAACCGTCTTTTTTGACTTCGTTTTGTTTTCTAGACGCCATCTTTCCCGCGTCATCCGTGGGAGAGAAAAATGGCTTCAACGTTGTTCAAGCGGCTGCGCACTGTCGCCTTCAACCTGATCCGCAAGCCGGTGATCCTGGTGGTCTCAGCGTTGGCCTGCACAGCCTGCGCCACGACTGGGGGCGCGCCGACGCAACTCATGCCGGGTATGCCGGTGGCGGCGCCCATGGGGTTGTTCGAGTTTTGCGTTCGCAACCCCGGCGAATGTGAGCTCGGTGACGCCAGGTCCCCGGATCTCTCAACCAAGACCGTGCGCACGGCCGGCGATGGAGCGCCCGCAGATGCCAAGGCGGGCGAGGCGGTTGTCCCGGTCCCGGTCCCGGTCGTGGAGACAGTCCAACAACCCGGCGCGGCGCTCGACATGGCACGCGCCATCAACAGCTTTGTGAACCAGGCCATCACCTATCGATCCGATCTGGAGGTCTGGGGGGTGGAAGATTACTGGACGCTGCCCCTGTCCATGCATGGCGTGATCTATGGGGACTGCGAAGACTATGCGCTGGAAAAGCGTGCCATGCTGCTGGCGGCCGGCGTGGCCCCGCAGACCATGCGCATGGCGCTCGTATGGTCACAGCTGACGGGTCATCACGCCGTGTTGGTGCTCAATGTGGACGGCACCGACTACGTCCTCGACAATGCCGATACCGAAATTCGCCGGGTGATGGATACGCCCTACCAGTGGCTGGCCATACAGGCCGGAGACAGCCTGTTGGCCTGGGCATCGTTTGACGACGGCGGCGGGTCGGGCGCTGATGATACCGGGCGTGCCGTCGCCGGCGAGGGTGGCGGCCGTTCGCCGCAGCCGGCTGCCGGGGCGGGTTCATAACCGAAACCGGACGCACGGCCGCTGCGCATGGCCTGAACGGCCTGAGCAAAGCCTGATGCCTTTGTGCGGGTTCGTGTGGCGGGCCGCGTGTTGAAGGCCATGGCGCAGGGGGCCTTGAAGGCACCCTCAAGCCGCCAGCGCCATGGGCCATGCCGGCAAGAGCGAACCCGGTGGCCTTGCCCAACACCATGCGGGAGGAGCCCGGCCAGGCAGGAGCGTGTGCACGCAGGCCAGGTCACGCCGGCACCTGCCGGCTTCCCGCCCGAAAACAAGAATTTGAAGTGCCGCCGTGGCTACAGCCAATCATGGCTTCAGGCGATGGCTCCCCGGGCCGGACTCGAACCAGCGACCGATCGATTAACAGTCGATTGCTCTACCAACTGAGCTACCGGGGAATACACCGTGCGCGACGGAGGCTGGTGTTTAGCAACGCTGTGCGCCCCGTGCAAGCCGCTCACGGCACTCCATTGCACCCTCGCCGGACCTCAGGTCAAAAAAAATCGGGAGCCGAAGGGGCTCCCGAAAAGGCATTGGGTGGATGGTGGGGTGTCTTCGAGGGAAGACGCGTAAAGATTTACCGAATCACCGGTTAACACCGCCCTAACGTTAACAGAAAATTCCCGATCTCGCGGATGATGCCGGACACTGACCGTCAAGGCGTTTCGCGCCGGGGCCCGGTCATGCTAGCCTTCGCTCAACAGCATGCGCGGGTCGAAGCCGCCGCATTCGATAGGGGAGGGACGCACATGGCCAAGCGCGCTGATACCTATGCCGGGTTCTGGCCCTATTATCTGCGTGAACACGCGCTGATGCCCACGCGCTATCTCCATTATGCAGGCACGGTGCTGGCCACGGCCTCACTGGTGTTTGCGCTGGTCACCCAAACCTGGTGGGCCCTGATCCTGTTTCCGGTGTTCGGGTATGGCTTCGCCTGGGTCAGCCACGCCTTCGTGGAGCGCAACAAGCCCGCCACGTTCGACCATCCGCTCTGGTCGCTGATCAGTGATTACCGCATGACGTTTCTGGCTTTCACCGGCCGGCTGCGCCCGCACCTGATCGAGGCCGGTGTGCTGGATCACCCGAACGCGGCAGCGGCGGAATGAAGGCTGCCGGTTCGGGGGGAAGGGCTCTGGAGGCGCCACCCGGAATCGAACCGGGGTGCAAGGATTTGCAGTCCTCTGCGTCACCACTCCGCCATGGCGCCGCTCCTGAGCAGAACCCCTTTCATAGCCAAGCAGCGCGCGCCCCGCAACGCGCTTGACTGCAGCGCGCTGCATGCGCCTCGCCCCGCGCCTTGCCGCCCGGGAAGCGGGCGGGATATAAGCGCGGCGGTCACTGTTTCGTCCGCACCGCCGGACCAGCCACAAGGTCGCGCCCCGTGTCCGATTTCACCCAGGCCCGCCTCGCCATGGTCAATAGCCAGGTGCGTCCCAGCGACGTGACGGATATCCGTCTGCAGGATGCCATGGCCGCCATACCCCGAGAGCGCTTTG
Organism: Hyphomonadaceae bacterium BL14; assembly: GCA_027627705.1. Taxonomy (NCBI): domain Bacteria; kingdom Pseudomonadati; phylum Pseudomonadota; class Alphaproteobacteria; order Hyphomonadales; family Hyphomonadaceae; species Hyphomonadaceae bacterium BL14. The sequence goes on along the minus strand of CP091242.1, from coordinate 1,340,725 downwards.
TACCCAAATCCCAGATGGGGCGGGCTTACGCGGATACACAGATTGCCCTGCCGGGCGGGCGGGCCATGCTCAGCCCGCGCGACTTCGCCAAGCTGGCTGAAGCGGCCGGTATTCTCTCCACTGAAGTGGTGCTCGATATCGCATGTGGGCTCGGCTACTCCACCGCTGTGCTGGCGCGTCTGGCCGAAACAGTCGTCGGACTGGAAAGCGATGCGGCCATGGCGGCCAAAGCAGGCGACCGCCTGGCAGCGGCCGGTGCAGATAACGCCGTCATTGTCGAGGGCCCGCTGGCCGACGGCTTGCCCGGACAGGGGCCGTTTGACGTGATCTTCGTCAACGGCGCTGTCGCGCAGGCACCTGCCGCCTGGCTGGACCAGCTGGCGGAAGGCGGGCGCCTGGTCGTGATCTTGCGCTCCGGCGAGGTGGGACGCGCGACGGTTTTCAAACGCTCGGCGCGTTCAATCGGTGAGCGCGCGGTGTTTGATTCTGCGCCGCCTTTCCTTCCGGGCTTCGAGCCGCAGCCCGGGTTCGTGTTCTGAGGACCGGGCAGGACGAAACACTCGCAAAAATTTAATGAAGTGAACGCTGTTCACTTTTGCTTTTGCGTTATATGTGACCAGATAGGAGCTTGACCGGGCAAGCTCGAAGGGCATGAGGGCGCTATGAAATATCTGATCACTTCTGCACTGGCAGCGGGGATGATGACCATGGCCGCCCCGGCGGGCTGGTCTCAGTCACTCGAAGAGACGCTGTCAGCGGCTTACCGCACCAATCCCCAGCTCCAGGCCGAACGCGCCCGTTTGCGCCAGAGCACAGAAGGTTTGGTGCAGGCGCGATCCGCGATGTTGCCGAGCGTGTCGGCCAGCGCCACGCTGTCGGAATCCGAGACCTGGGGCGCAAGCGGCTTTGGCGGCGCTGGTGGCGGCGGGGACGGATCCAGCTCCGTGGGGGCTCAATTGAGCCAGCCGCTCTATCGCGGCGGCCGTACCCGCGGTTCGATCAATGCGGCCGAGGCGCGCCTTGAGGCTGGACGCGAGCGGCTGCGCGCCGTGGAGCAGAACGTGCTGTTCGACGCCGTGTCGGCCCACGCCAATGTAACCCGCGATCAGCAGATCGTCTCCATCCGCTCCAATAACGTTGAGGTGCTTGGCGAGCAGCTGCGTGCTGCACGCGACCGGTTTGAAGTGGGCGAGATTACCCGCACCGATGTTGCCCAGGCCGAAGCGCGCCTGTCCGGCGCACGCGCCCAGCTGTCCGGCGCTCAGTCAGCGCTGGCCGCATCCCGGGCTGCCTATGCCCGCGTCACCGGCGTTGACCCGGTTCAGCCGGATCTGATCGGACCGGGCGCCGGTTTGCCCGACGCGCTGGAGGGTGCTCAGAATCTGGCGCTGGACAATAATCCTGACCTGCGCGCGGTGGAGTTCAATGAGCTGGCCGCCCGCGAAGGCATCCGGGTGGCGCGCGGGACAATGCTGCCGGAAGTGTCGCTCAGCGCGTCTGTCAATGAGAGCCGCGATTCGGCGTTCTCCGGACAGGCGCGCGGTTCCGCCTCGGTCCAGGCGCGCGTCAGCGTGCCGATCTTCACCGGCGGGCTGAACCAGTCGCGTGTGCGCGAGGCGCAAGCCTCCGCCGACGAAGCGCGCCTTGCCGGTCTGACCACGCGCCGTCAGGTGATCGAGGCGGTATCCAACGCCTGGAACACCTATCTGGCTGCCCAGGCGGTGATCGAATCAAGCCGCGAGGCCGTGCGCGCCAACGAGATCGCGTTCGAGGGTGTGGAGCAGGAGGCCTTTGTCGGGCTTCGCACAACGCTGGACGTGCTCAACGCCGAACAGGAATTGCTCAATTCGCGCCTTGAGCTGGTCCGCGCCGAGCGCGACCTGGCGGTCGCCAGCTATGGCCTGTTGCAGACATTGGGCCTGCTCAGCGCCCGCGATCTCGGGCTTGCGGTCACCGGGGAAGCCGATACAGGCGATGACAGCCGCGCCCGGTGGCCTAACTTCAACTTAATTCCTTGGAATTAACGTCTATCCGGCGTCCCCGAAGCTGGACAGGGACGCGCGGTAGCGCCTAAGTTCGGCGCGACCGTTTCCCCTCGACGGAGCAAGGACATCGTTATGGCTCAGGAAAGCGCCGACCAGGAACCGACAATGGAGGAGATCCTCGCCTCCATTCGCCGCATCATCAATGAAGATGATGAGGCCAAGCCTGCAGAACAGTCCGCTCCGGAGCCGCAGGCCGATGCCTCATCCGAACCGGAGGCTGCTGCATCCGAGCCGGAGCCTGAACCCGATCCTGAGCCCGAGGCGATGGATATGGCGATGGACGAGGAAGATGTTCTGGAACTGACCGACCGCATCGAAGACGATGCTCTGTCCGGCGGCACGACACCGATGGCGATTGCGGATGATCTCATGATCGTTGATCGCGAAGACGAGCTGGAGGACGAACCCGAACCGGCCCCTGAGCCCGTGGCAGCCGCGCCGCGCCCCGCCCCGGTGTCTGAGCCCGACGCCGATGACGATTTGCTGGTGGACGCTGCGCCGGCAAGCCTTGCGGCTGGCATGTTCGCGGCCCTGTCAGACAATCTGCGCGTCTCATCCGATCAGGGGCAGACCCTGGAAGGGATCGTGCGTGAAATGATGCGTCCGATGCTCAAGAAGTGGCTGGATGACAATCTGCCCTCTATCGTCGAAGAAAAGGTCCAGGCGGAAGTCGAGCGCATCGCGCGCCGCCGCCGCTGATCCGTTTGCCGTCAAGCCGAACGACAAAGCCCCGGACGATTGTCCGGGGCTTTGCATTTGGATGGTTCTGGTGGCGCGGCCAGCCTGGCGCGTTGTCGTGCCGGTCTGATTCTAGCCGGTAACGACGAGACTGAGCCAGCGGGCGGCGAGAGCCGGTGTGGGGAAATTCTCGATCTCCACCGCCACATCATGGGCAAGCTGGATCTGGCCCGGCTTGCGCTGATCGGCGCTGGCGAGCGTGAACTTGCCGCGAATGCGCGCACCCACCGGCACCGGGCTCAGGAAGCGCACTTTGTCAAAGCCGTAATTGATGCCGATCGCCTTGTCCGGGAAGGCGGGCAGGCACTGGGCCGCGAAATGGCTGAGCATGGACAGGGTCAGAAACCCGTGGGCGATGGGGCCACCGAACGGGGTTTCGGCTTTCGCCCGCTCCGGGTCCACATGGATGAACTGGTGATCCAGCGTAATGTCGGCAAAGCCGTTCACGCGGCCCTGGTCCACCAGGAACCAGTCTGAATGCCGGGTCTCGCCGATGCGTGATTGGAAGTCTTCAGTGTCAGTCATGGCGGCAATTGACCCGCGCCGGGCCCCGGCGTCAAGCATCATGCTTGCCCGCATGTGCGCGGCATGCCAGCGTGCAGCGCTGATTTAACGGGGAGAATTCCATGCGCGCGATTCTGGCGGGGCTTGCAGCGGCGTTAATCTGGACAGGGGCGGCGCTGGCCGACGTGGCGGAGCATTGGCTGCGCCACGCGGCTGTGTCCCCGGACGGAACCCAGATCGTCTTTTCCGCTCACGGTCAGCTCTGGCGCGTCAGCGCCGAGGGCGGGACGGCCTCGCCCATCACCACAGGGGAGGGATGGAGCGGGCATCCGGTCTGGTCGCCGGACGGATCCATGATCGCATTCGCCAATGACCGGTTCGGCAATCTCGATATTTTCGCCATGCGCGCGGATGGGTCGCAAATTGCGCGGCTGACCCACCATTCGGCTGATGACCGCCCGTCAGACTTTTCGCCTGACGGCCAGCGCGTTCTGTTCAGCTCGGCGCGCGGCGCGTCGGCCCAATCCAGCTATTTCCCCACCGGTGCCTTGCCCGAGCTTTACGAGATCGCCATCACCGGCGGCGTGCCGCGCATGGTCACCACCGTACCGGCCAATGAGGCGCGCTGGAGCCCGGACGGCACCCGCATCGCCTATCGCCAGGAACGCGCCTATGAGAGCACAGAACGCCAGCGCGATGTGTCCTCCTTCGCCCGCGATGTCTGGGTGTTCGATCTGGCGGCGGGCACGCACGAGAATGTCTCTGTCAATGCCGGCGGCGATCATGCTCCGGCCTGGGCCGATGACGGATCGCTCCTCCTGCTGTCCGAAATCGATGGGGGCGCGTTCAATGTCCATCATCTCGATCTGGAGACCGGTGCGCGCACACCGCTGACGGACCATGGCCCGCATCCGGCGCGCGATCTGTCTGTCAGCCGTGACGGGCTGGCGGTATACACCTGGCACGGCGATATCTATCGCGTGCGCCGCGCAGACGCACCGCGCCGGCTGGATGTAAGCCTGTCAGCGCCGCCCTTGCGCGATGCGCCGCGGCCCTTCCCGGTGGCGGGCCGGATCAGTGAGTTCGCGGTGTCGCCCGACGGCCAGGAACTGGCGTTTGTGGCGCGCGGCGAAGTGTTCGTCACCGCAGCCGACTTTTCCACCACGGTGCGCCTGACAAACAGCCCCGAGCAGGAGCGCTCGGTGAGTTTCTCTCCCGATGGCCGCTCGGTGCTCTACGCCTCCAACCGCGACGGGGCCTGGGCGATTTACGAGACCAGCCTGACCGATACGTCCGAGCCGCGCTTTTCCGCCGCCACCGCCTGGCGCGAGCGCCTGGTCTACAGCCAGCCCGGCGGCGAAGCCTTCCAGCCTGCCTACAGCCCGAATGGCGAGTTGATCGCTTTCATTGAGAACCGCGATGCCATCAGCGTCGTGACCCGTCAGGGGCGCAATCGCCGCACCGTGTTCGGGCCGGAGCTCAATTACTCCTATTCGGACGGCGACCTGCAATTCTCCTGGTCACCGGATTCGCGCTGGATCGCCTCGAGCTTCACGCCGGGCAATTTCTTCTACGCCAATATCGGCGTCGCACCGGCGGACGGATCCGCCCCGCCGCGTGACATCACGCTGACCGGCTATGGCGACTACAGCCCGCAATGGCATGAGGGCGGCGGTGCGATCGTCTGGGTGTCCAACCGTTATGGTCCGCGCAGTCACGGCAGCTGGGGTGCCCAGCAGGACGTGATGGCCGGCTTCCTGACCCAGTCGGCCTGGGACCGGTTCAATCTGACCGAACAGGAACGCGCCCTGGCCGAGGAGATGGAAGAAGGCGACGACGCCGGCGAGCGCGATGGTGCCCTGGCCGACTTCTTCAACTGGATCGGCGCGGCGCTGGAGGGGCCAACCCAGCTCGATCTGGACGCCGTGGAGCAGCGCACCCGGCGCCTGACCATTCATTCGTCTGAGCTGGCTGATGCCCGGCTCAATTCCGATCTGTCAGCGCTCTACTATCTTGCCCGGTTCGAGGGCGGATTTGATCTGTGGATGCACGATCTGCACAAGGGCGAAACCAAGCGCATCGCCCAGCTCAACGCGCGCAGCGCCAGCCTGCAGCTGGCTGACGACAGCACCGCCTTCCTTCTGGTCGACGGCAATCTGCGCAAGGTTACCCTGCCGGGTGGCACGGTGACGCCGGTGGCGATCAGCGCGGAAGTGAGCCTGCGCGCCGACTCCGAACGTGCCCATTTGTTCGAGCATGTCTGGCGCCAGGTTGACGACAAATTCTACGATCCCGGCTTCCACGGCGTCGACTGGCCGGCCATGCGCGCAGCCTACGAGCCCAAGCTCGCCGGGGTCTCCACCAGCCGGGATTTTGCCTTGCTGATGTCGGAAATGCTGGGCCAGCTCAACGCCAGCCATACCGGTATGCGCTTCCGCCCGCAGGACACGGGCAATGTGAACGACTCCACGGCGTCGCTGGGCGTGATCTATGACCTCTCGGCAGATGGCCCCGGTCTGGTGATCGCTGAAGTTCTGCCTGGCGGACCGCTGGACCGGGATGGCTTCGACATCCGGCCCGGCGCGCGCATCACCGCCATCGCCGGAACCGCGCTGGAGGCAGGCGTCAATCCGTTCAGCCTGCTGAACCGCCGCGCGGGCGCGCGCATCCGCATTACGATAGAGCCTGCGCGTGGCGGGCGTGCGCGGGAGCTGACCGTGCGCCCCTATAGCCAGGGGCAGGAGAGTCAGGCCCGCTATCAGCGCTGGATCGAGCGCCGGCGCGCGATCGTTGAGGAGGCCTCGGGCGGGCGCATCGGTTACGCCCACATCCGCTCCATGAATGATGCCGGCTACCGCCAGGTCTATGGCGAGCTGCTGGGCCGCAATTTTCATCGTGAGGCGGTGGTCATCGACACCCGCTTCAATGGCGGCGGCTGGCTCCATGATGATCTGCTGACCCTGCTGACCGGCGAGGATTACTTCCGGCTGCGGGCGCGCGACCGGATCATCCGTGGTGCACCCGAAGAGCGCTGGTCACGGCCGAGCGCCGTGGTGATGAATGAGGGCAATTATTCCAACGCCCACATGTTCCCCTATGTCTACCAGCTGTTCGGCGTCGGTCCGCTGGTGGGCATGCCGGTGCCCGGCACGGGCACCGCAGTCTGGTGGGAAACCTTGATGACCGGCGATCTGGTGTTCGGCATCCCCCAGCTTCCGGTCTTGGATCCCGATGACCGGCCGGTGGAGAACCAGGAGCTGCAGCCAGACATCCGCGTCGACAACCCGCCTGCCGAGGCGGCGCGCGGAGAGGACGCCCAGCTTCAGGCCGCAGTGGCGGCGCTGATCGACATATTGGAGGCTCAGGAGTGAATGACGGCGAGCAGGATGGGCTGAAGGTGCTCGATCGCGCCCATCTGGCCAGGTATTCCGGCGGCGATGCGGCGCTGGAGGCGGAATTGTTCGGTCTCCTCGACAGTCAGATCGAGGCGTGCCTAGCTCTCATGTCGCAGGCCGCGCCCGGTGATGCTCAAGCCTGGCGCGACGCCGCCCATACGCTCAAAGGCGCGGCGCGCGGCGTCGGGGCCATGCAGCTGGGAGAGGCGTGCGCCGCCGCGGAGACCCGGCCCCATGATGCGGACGCGCTGCAGGCTGTGAATACGGCTGCGAGTGCCGCGCGGGACGCCATGAAGGCTGCGCGCGCGGCCTGAGGACGCGCCTGCGAGGGGCTGGCTGTCTTTAGCCGCGCGTGCGGTCGAAGGTATCCAGCTCGTAGGCGATGGAGCGTTCGACCAGTTCGCGCCAGACCGGTTCGGCCAGCGTCACGGGCAGCCCAGCCTGGGCCGCCGCGTGGCAGACCTTTTCCACCACATCTTCGATGCGCGCCTCGTCGCGCACGGCGGCGCGGTCCGGCTTGATGCGGGCAGCGGCGGCCATGTAGCGGGTGCGCTCGGCGATCAGGGCGACCAGCGCCCGATCCAGACGGTCCACGCCATCGCGTACGCCAGCCATGTCCTCGCAGGCCTGCGGCGCAGTGCGCGCGGCGAGATCGTCGAGGTCCAGTCCAGGGGGCAGGGGCGAAAAGCGAGTCATGATGCCAAGCTTATAAGACGCCGATGCGCGCCGCCCAAGCGGGCGCGGCACCGCAGGGCGCGGGCCTCAACGCGCCAGCGCCTTCATCGCCCGGTCCACGCCGTCCAGCGTCAGAGGGAACATGCGCTGGGGCCCGATGATCTCGCGCACCAGCTGAACCGAATAGGTGTGTGCCCACCAGCTTTCCGGCGTCGGATTGAGCCAGACGGCATGGGGGTAGGTTTCCAGAATCCAGCGCAGCCAGACGCCGCCGGCCTCCTCATTCCAGTGTTCCACAGAGCCGCCGGGATGGGTGATCTCGCTGGGTGCCATGGCCGCGTCGCCGACGATCACGACCTTGTAGTCGGAGGGGTATTTGTGCAGCACGTCCCAGACAGGGATGACTTCCTGGCGGCGGCGCTGATTGGAGCGCCACACGGCCTCGTACGGGCAGTTGTGGAAGTAGAAATACTCGAGATTCTTGAACACAGAGCGAGCGGCCGAGAAGAGCCGCTCTGTCAGATCGATATACGGGTCCATGGACCCGCCCACGTCAAAAAACACCAGCACCTTGATGGCGTTGCGCCGCTCGGGGCGCATCTTCACATCCAGATGACCCTGGCGTGCCGTGGCATTGATGGTTTCCTTGAGATCAAGCTCCTCGGCGGCGCCGTCGCGGGCGAAACGGCGCAAGCGCCGCAGCGCCACTTTCAGATTGCGCGTGCCCAGCTCGCGATCTGAATCGAGATCCTTGAACCTTCGATGCTCCCATACTTTGATCGCCTGTTTGTTGCGAGACTCGCCGCCGATGCGCACCCCGGCCGGGTTCCAGCCGGAGTGGCCATAGGGGCTGCTCCCGCCGGTGCCGATCCATTTATTGCCGCCCTCATGGCGTTCCGATTGCTCTTTCAGGCGCTGTTGCAGCGTCTCCATCAGCGCGTCGAAATCCATCGCCTCGATGGCGGCCTTGTCCTCGTCGGACAGGTGGCGCATCAGCTCGGCGCGGAGCCAGTCCTCGGGCACGTCCTCGCCCTTGAACAGATCGCCCAGCGCCTCGATGCCCTCGAAGACACGGGCGAAGACCTTGTCGAACTTGTCGAAATGCCGCTCGTCCTTGACCAGCGCCGCCCGGCTGACGGCGTAGAAGCTGTCGAGATCAGCGTTGATGGCGCCCTTGTGCAGGGCTTCAAGCAGGGTGAGGTATTCCCGGGTGGAGACCGGGATTTTCGCCACGCGCAGCTCGGTGAAGAAGCGATGGAACATGGCGCAGCGTTCCGCTCACCCGCCGTCGCGGCGGGCCATGAAGGCCAGGCGCTCGAATAGCTGAACGTCCTGCTCGTTCTTCAAAAGCGCGCCGTGCATGGGCGGGATGAGCTTGCGCGGGTCGCGCTCGCGCAGGACGGCCGGGTCAATATCCTCGGCCAGGAGGAGCTTGAGCCAGTCCAGAAGCTCGGATGTCGAAGGCTTTTTCTTCAGGCCCGGCACGGTGCGCATCTCGAAGAATTTGCTCAGCGCATCTGACAGAAGCCGGCCTTTGAGATCGGGGAAGTGGACCTTGACGATCTGCTCCATCGTCTCTTCGTCAGGAAAGGCGATGAAGTGGAAGAAGCACCGGCGCAGGAACGCGTCCGGAAGCTCTTTTTCGTTGTTGGAGGTGATGATCACCACCGGCCGGCGCTCGGCACGGATGGTCTGGCCGGTCTCGTAGACATTGAACTCCATCCGGTCGAGCTCCTGCAGGAGATCGTTGGGAAATTCGATGTCGGCCTTGTCGATCTCGTCGATCAGCAGCACCGGGCGCTCGGGCGCGGTGAACGCGTCCCACAGCTTGCCTTTGCGGATGTAATTGCCGACGTCATGGACCCGGTCATCGCCCAGCTGGGAATCGCGCAGGCGCGCCACGGCGTCGTATTCGTACAGGCCCTGATGGGCCTTGGTGGTGGATTTGATGTGCCATTCGAGCAGCGGTGCGCCGAGCGAATCGGCGACCTGGCGGGCCAGTTCGGTCTTGCCCGTGCCCGGCTCGCCCTTCACCAGAAGGGGGCGCTCCAGAATGATCGCGGCATTGACGGCAGCGGCGAGCTCGTCCGTGGCGACATAGGATGACGTGCCTTCAAATCGCATGATCTGTCAAAATTCCGTTGGCTAGGGGCTCACACCTGAAAGCGCATACTGAAACGGTGTTCATCGCCATGCAACCGACAGGCGCGTCTGGCGTGCAGCTATAACGCGAAAGGTTATGTCCCTTTACGGGAAGCGGACCGGCAGGGCGGCGGCGGCGCTTCGCGCGCTTGCAAGCATGAAGACCGGCATCTGCGCCACCGCGCCCCGCTCTAAGGGCATCGCGAATATCACGGACGCAAAGGCAACGCGCTGCGGCAGCAGCTGATGACCCGGCGCCAGAGCTGCGGCGCGGCGGTGCTGCGGGCCCTGACCTGTGTGCCCGTGCGATCAGTCCATGCCCCCCCCTGAACAGGGGATTTCAGCCTGATCGTGCGGCGGTCAGTCTGATCCACAGATGCCGTGCAGGTGTCGGGCACACTGTGGAGACGAGACAATGAAAGCCATCCTGATTGTGGCTCTGGGCACCCTGATGCTGGGCGGGTGCTTGCCCGCCACAGCAGACGGCCGGCCCTGGTACGGCGAAAGCTATCATGGCACACCCGAGCACCGCGCCCTGCAAGCCCGTCACGCCGAGCAGCAGCGCGCCGCCGCCGAGCGTGACGGACCGCGCCGGGAGCGCGAGCGCCAGGTCGAGGCCCAGATCACGGCCTGCCAGGAGCAGAACCGCAATGCCCAGCACTCCGCCCGTCTCTACGGCCATCGCCAGTATCGATACCGCAATTGTGACGCCCTGCGAGATCAACTGAGAGGGCATTAGTGAAGCCATTGCCCTCTCAGTTGTTCCTGCTCCACCGCCGGCGGGGTGAGGATCAGACCATCACGAAGGCATTGAGCTTGTTGCCGTCGGGATCGCGGAAATAGGCCGCATAGAAGGTCTCGCCGCGCGGGCCCGGAGGGCCTTCGCACTTGCCGCCCATCGCTATCGCGATCTCGTAGAGCCGGCGCACCTGGTCATGGTCGCGCGCGGCCAGCGCGACCATGACGCCATTGCCAACAGTGGCCGGCTCGCCATTGAAGGGCAGGGTCAGGCCGATGCCAGCCGATCCATCCGGCTTGCCCCAGGCGATGAAGCTGTCGCTCTCCATCATGCGCGGAGTGTCGAGCTCCTTGGCCAGAGCGTCATAGAAAGGCGCTGCCTTCTGGATGTCGCGGCTGCCGAGCGTTACGTATCCAATCATAGTTGTACCCCCTTTGTTCTGGCCCAGTGACTATTGCTCACCTGTTTGAGCCTGTCGAGCGGAATCTGGATGTGGCGCTCCGGGGCGGGGCGCTTTTCCACGCTGCTGATCAGCACAGCTCTTGTCAGCGCGCGCCCTCTGGCGCCGAATCGGTCCGAGATGACGCCTCGACACGAGCGGAGTGATTTATGGCGATGGCCCACCCTCATCCCGATTTGTCCCGCGACGCTGCAGGCTCGCCGGCCGAGCGCGCCTATCTCGACCTCCTGCGTGAGATCATCGAGACCGGCCAAGACCAGAGCGACCGTACCGGCACCGGCACGCGCGCCGTGTTCGGCCGCCAGATCCGCTGTGATCTCGCCGGTGGCTTCCCGCTCCTGACCACAAAGAAGGTGCATTTCAAGTCCGTGGCCGTGGAGCTGCTCTGGTTTATCAAGGGCATGACCAATGTGCGCTGGCTGCAGGAGCGCGGGGTGTCGATCTGGAACGAGTGGGCCGACGCGGACGGGGAGCTCGGCCCGGTCTACGGCAAGCAATGGCGGCGCTGGACCGGCCCGGACGGGCGGGAGATCGATCAGCTGGCCGATCTGCTCGAGGCGATTCGCTCTACGCCCGACAGCCGCCGCCTGATCCTGTCAGCCTGGAACCCGGCGGACGTGCCCTCCATGGCCCTGCCGCCCTGCCACACCCTGTTCCAGTTCAAGGTGCTGGGCGGACGCCTGCACCTGCAGCTCTACCAGCGCAGCGCCGACATGTTCCTGGGCGTGCCGTTCAATATCGCCAGCTATGCGCTGCTGCTGTGCATGGTGGCGCGGGCTACGGGATATGAGCCGGGTGAATACATTCACACGTTTGGTGACGCCCACATCTACACAAACCACATGGACCAGGTGCGTGAGCAGCTGTCGCGCACGCCGCGCCGTGCGCCGCGCCTGATGCTGGACCCGTCAGTGACCGATTTGTTCGCCTTGGAGTACGAGCACATATCGCTGGAGGGCTATGACCCGCATCCGGCGATCAAGGCACCGGTGGCGGTGTGAGGCATTAGATGACCTCAAAGCGGCAGTTCCAGCAACTGGCAGAGATGCATGCAGAAGATGCGCACATGCTGCTAGAGGCACATCGGCACACCAATGCGGTTCATCTGGCTGGGATCGCGGTCGAGTGCAGCCTGAAGGCGCTTATTTGCGATCGTTTTCTCGATGGTGTTTTGCCTGACAGGAAAATTGTTGAGCGCGCTCATTCGCACCAGTTGGACGAATTGATTGGGCTTGCCGGCATCAAAGCTCAGCTGCAAGCAAGGCTGGTTGAGGACGTAACGTTCGAGGTTCGAGGTGCGATGGTCGGTCGTTCGGGCATGGTCCATTACAGCGCGTTATGAGACAATCTCTCGTCCGGAGGCCACAGAGTTCGTTTCGGCTGCTGTCGATAAGGAAGGAATTCAGGCATGGATCAAGACGTTCTGGTGAATGATCGCGTTGCCTCAGGCGAGGCGGCGCTGCGATCGCTTGATTCCAACGGCTATCCTGTGTGCGCCGCATTCTGGAATTATTACTCAGAGCTGGGTGGGTGGAGGCTCGTTATCGTGCCTGAAGGTTTCAGCGGCGGGGCTGTGACCGACGAACTCCTGAAGATCCGCCGGGCATTCAATCAGCAATCCACGCCGTTCGATCTGTCTGACATAAAACTGCTTCCTGCTAGCGATCCTCTGGTTCGGGCATTGTCAAAATTCATGCGGGTTGATGGCATGAGTGGCACCCGGTTCACAGGAAACTGGATAGACGGCGTCTACATTGAAGACGCCTACGTTTACCGGATGGCGCTTTGACCCCCATCGCCCTCGTCGTCGCCGTCGCCCGAAACGGCGTCATCGGCCGGGACGGCGATCTGCCGTGGCGGATTTCGTCGGATTTGAAGCGATTCAAGCAGGTCACGCTGGGCAAGCCGGTGGTGATGGGGCGCAAGACCTGGGACAGCCTGCCGCGCAAGCCCTTGCCGGGCCGGGTCAATATCGTGGTGAGCCGGACGCTGGCGGAGACGCCTGGTGCGCTGGTCCGGCCCGATCTCGATGCCGCGCTGAAGGCCGCGCAAGAGGCAGCCATGGCGCAGGGCGCATCCGAGATCTGTATCATTGGCGGCGCGCAGATTTACGCCGCGGTGCTGGACCGCGCGGCGCGCATTTACCTGACCGAAGTCGATCTGGAGCCCGAGGGCGATTCGCACTTCCCGGCGCTCGACCCGGGGGTGTGGCGCGAAGTCACGGCTGAGCGCGTGGCGGCGGGCGCGGGCGATGATGCCGCCTTTGTGGCGCGGGTGCTGGAGCGGGTTTGACCCGGGCCTCACTGCGCGGCGTGACCGGTCACATGTCCGGTTTCCCTTGAACCTGAGGCAGTGAGCGTTCAGATACTGCATCACAGTGCGCGCTCCGATGCGGCGCACGGGTTTTATGCCGGGAGACGAAAACACTATGCCCTGGAATAATAATGCAGGCGGCGGTGGTCCGTGGGGGTCGCCTGGCGGCGGCGGCAAGAACAATAACCCCTGGGGAAGCGGACCGGGTGGTCCACGCCGCGGGCCTGGTGGACAGGAACCGGATCTGGAAGATGCGGTGCGCAAACTCCAGGCATGGCTCGGCGGCCTGTTCGGCGGGCGCGGTGGCGGCGGCGGCGGGCTGGCCGGCCTGATCATCGTGGCGGCGGTCTTCATCTGGGTCGCGGTGCCGGGCAATTTCTATTATTTCGTCGGTGCTGATCAGGCCGGTGCGGTCCTGCGCTTTGGCGAGTTCAAGCGTATCGAAGATCCCGGCCTGCGTCTGAAGCTGCCCTATCCGGTGGAAACCGTGGAGCTGGAATCGGTCACGACAGTGCGCGAAATCCGCGTCGGGACAACCCCGCAGGAAAGCCTCATGCTGACGCGCGACGAGAACATCGTCGACATCACCTTCACGGTGCAGTGGCGGGTTGATCTGACGGAGCCGGATGGCGTGCGCGACTTCCTGTTCAATGTGCGTGATCCCGAGGGCACAGTGAAAGCCCTGGCCGAAAGCGCCATGCGTGAAGTGGTCGGCACCAACGACCTGCAGCCGATCATCACCCAGGCCCGCGCCGAAGTGGGCCGCCGGGCGCGTGAAATTCTCCAGACCGCGCTCAACAATTACTCGGCCGGCATCCAGGTTCTGGAAGTCCAGCTGCAAGAAGCAACCCCGCCTGCGACGGTGATTGACGCTTTCCGCGATGTGGACGCTGCGCGTCAGGACCGCACCCGGCTTGAGCTTCAGGCCCGCGCCTATGCCAACACGGTCATCCCCGAAGCGCGCGGTGAAGCCTCGCGTATCGACGAACAGGCCCGCGGTTACCGCGAGCGCGTGATCGCCGAGGCGGCCGGTCTGGCTGACCGCTTCAACTCTATCTACGCGGAATATCAGCAGGCACCCGAAGTGACACGCCGGCGGATGTATCTCGAAACCATGGAGCAGGTGCTGGGACGCTCGGACCTCATGATCCTGGAAGCCGATGGCGGCGCGGTGCCTTACCTTCCGCTCGACAGGCTTGGACAAAACCGGGGTGCGGCCCCCCAGAACAGCGCGACCCAGTCGCGCGGCCGCACGGGAGGCCAATAAGTCATGCGCACGATCATCTACCTCATTCTTGCCCTGGTCGTTGTGGGCGTCATCGTTCTGATGAATTCGCTCTACGTCGTGACCGAACGCCAGCAGGCGCTGGTGTTGCGCTTCGGTGAGCCGGTCGGCGTGGTGAACGCGATCGTCGATCCGCAAAACCCGCGCCCGAGCGAAGCCGGACTGCACTTCCGCACGCCGTTCGTGACCACTGTCACCATGTTCGACAAGCGCAATCTCGAGTTCGACACCAACCCGGCTGAAATCCTGGCGTCGGACCAGGAACGGATCGTTGTGGACGCGTTCCTGCGCTACCGGGTCGTCAACCCGCTGCGGGTATTCCAGACGGTGCGCGACGAGCGCGGTCTGCGCCAGCGCCTTCAGGCAATCATGGACGACTCGGTGCGCGGCGTGGTCGCCTCCATGCCGTCCAACGAGATCATCTCCGGCCAGCGCGCCGAGCTGATGGAACGCATCCGCGTGGCGGTCGAGACCCAGGCCCTGAACCAGGATCTCGGCATTGAAATCATTGATGCGCGCATCAAGCGCGCCGATCTGCCCCAGCAGATCGCCACCCAGGTGTTCGAACGCATGCGCGCCGAGCGTCAGCAGGAAGCGGCGCAGATCCGCGCCGAGGGTGAGCAGCGCTCACGCGAGGTGCGCGCGGACGCCGACCGGCAGGTGGAGGTCATTCTGGCCAATGCCCGCGCCGATTCCGAACGCGTCCGGGGTGAAGGCGATGGCGAGCGCAATCGCATCTTCGCTGCGGCTTATGGTCAGGACCCCGAGTTCGCCGACTTCTACCGCACGATGATCGCCTACGAGACAGCGATGCGGGCCGGCACGCCGATCATCGTGCCTGCCGACTCGGAGTTCTTCCGTTACTTCCGCAGCGAACGCGGCTCGGCCCCTTCGCCGCGTTGATGATGGAATGGCTGCTGATCGGGCTTGGCGTAGCATGCGTGCTTGAGGGCGCATGCTACGCCGCCGCTCCCGGCTCCATGAAAAAGATGGCCGCCATGGCGTCGGCCGCTGACCCTGCGCATTTGCGTCTGGCCGGTCTGGCGGCGGTCGCTGCCGGGGTGGGGATTGTCGCGCTTGTGACCCGGATCGGATAGAGCGCGCGCAGACGTCCCCTTGGCGCGGGATGCCGCAGCGCGTTAAGTCTCTGTACACTTTGCCGCCGGAGCCCGCCATGCGCCCATTTGCCATTCTCGCCGCCAGTGTCACGCTGACCCTTGCGGCCGCAGGCACTGCCTTCGGCCAGCCGTCGCAAGGCTTTGCCGACCTCAATGACCGGCTCAGCCCGGCTGTGGTCAATATTGCCACAGCCCAGCGCGTGGGCGCGGCCGATGGCCTGCCCGTGTTTCCGCCGGGCTCGCCGCTGGAGCGGTTTAACGACATGCTCGGTGAGGGGCCACGCATGGCCCGCTCGCTGGGCTCAGGCTTCATCATTGACGGTGAAGGCCTGGTGATCACCAACAACCACGTCATCGAGGAAGCCGACGCCGTCGAGGTGGTGCTGCAGGACGGGCGGGTGCTCCCCGCACAGGTGATCGGGCGCGACCCTGCAACGGATCTGGCTGTGCTGCGCGTGGATGCCGGCGAGGTGCTGCCTCACGTGGTTTTCGGTGACAGCGATGCCGCGCGCGTGGGCGACTGGGTGGTGGCCATCGGTAATCCGTTCGGCCTGGGCGGTTCGCTCACTGTGGGCGTGATCAGCGCACGCGGGCGCGATATCGGCGGCCAGTATGACGACTATCTGCAAAGCGACGTGTCCATCAATCGCGGCAATTCGGGCGGGCCGCTGTTCAATCTGGATGGCGAAGTCATCGGGGTGAATACCGCCATCTTCTCGCCTACCGGTGCCAGTGTCGGGATTTCCTTCTCGGTGCCCAGCGCCGTGGCGCGTCCCGTTATCGATCAGCTGATCGAATATGGTGAAACCCGCCGTGGCTGGCTGGGCGTGAATGTCCAGCCCGTGACGCCGGACATGGCGCGCGCCATGGGCCTGTCCTCGGCGCGTGGCGCGGTGGTGACCCGGATCGATCCTGAAGGTCCCGCCGCCTCCAGTGGTTTGCAGGCGGGCGACGTGATTCTGGCGATCGCCGGGCGCGCGGTCGCCGATGACCGGCGCCTGACGCGCATCGTGGCTGAAACCGAGCCCGGCGCCCGCGTCCGGCTGGAAGTGTTCCGCCGCGGGGAATCCCTGACCCTGGATGTCGAGATCGCCCGCCTGCGCGAGCGGGCGGCGGCGGTTCGTCCGGGGCTGCGCGATGAGAGCGAGACCGCTCCCGCCCAAACGGCAAGCACCAGCCTGTTCGGGCTGACCCTGGCACCCATGACGGACGCGCTGCGCCGGCAATACCGTGTGCATCCCGACGCGGAGGGCCTGGTCGTCACCGCGGTCGAAGCCACCAGTGACGCGGCGGGCAAGGTGCGCGTGGGTGATGTGCTCGAAGAAATCGCCTGGACGCGGGTCGAGAGCCTGGCTCAGGCGCGCGAGCTTGCTGACACCGCGCGGGCCAGCGGACCGGTGCTGGTGACGTTGAACCGGCAGGGCCAGTACCTGCTCCAGACCCTGCGCGGGTGAGCGGCCAACGTGACATAGTGCTCCTCGGCGGCCCGACCGCGTCGGGCAAGACGGCGCTGGCGATTCACGCAGCCCGCTGCCTGGACGCCGAGATCATCAATGCCGACTCCCTTCAGGTCTATGAGGGGTTGCGCGTGCTCACCGCGCGGCCCGGTGCCGACGAGATGGGCGGCGTGACCCATCACCTGTTCGGGGTGATTGACCCGGGCGAGCGGTGTTCGGTGGGGCGCTGGACGCGCCTGGCGGTCGATCTGATTGCCGATGTGCGCAGCCGCGGACGCCGTATCGTGCTGACAGGCGGGACGGGTCTTTATTTCAAGGCGTTGCTGGAAGGGTTGGCACCGGCACCGGAAATCCCTGATGCAATCCAGGCCGAAATTGACGCGCTCTACGCTCGCGGCGGGGTCGAGGCCCTGCGCGCCGAGGCAGATCAGCTGGACGCGGCGGGCGCGGCGCGGGTCGAGGCGGGCGATCGCCAGAGGCTGATGCGCCTGATTGCTGTGGCGCGCGCGTGCGGGCGTCCCTTGTCGCAGCTGCAGGCCGATACCCGGCCGCTGATTGATCCGGCCCGCGCGCTGGGCGTGGCGATTCTGCCCGACCGGGCTGCGCTCTATGCCCGCATCGAGGCGCGCTTTGATGCGATGATCGCAGGCGGGGCGCTGGATGAGGCCAGCATGATCGCTGCGCGCGCACTCGCGCCGGACCTGCCGGCCATGAAGGCGGTGGGCCTGCCGCCGCTGTTGGATTATCTGGCCGGGCGCTGCCCTCTGGAAGCGGCAATCGAAACGGCCAAGCGCGACAGCCGCCGTTACGCCAAACGGCAATTTACCTGGTTCTCAAACCAGCACCCGGACTGGGCCCGCATGACCAGCCTTGACCCGAAAGGCGCCTGCGCCGAGCTTGAGGTCATTCTGGACGCCAATTTTGAAAGTACGCCATCATGACCGACGTCCTTTACGAGGCCGATATTGATCGCGCGCCGCTGCATGGCCGCACGCTGGCAATTATCGGGTATGGCAATCATGGCCGGTCCCATGCGCTCAATCTGCGTGACACCGGCTCGCAGGCCATTCTGGTGGCACTGCGCGAGGGATCACCCAACCGGGCGCGGGCTGAAGGCGACGGGTTTGAAGTGGTGGGCCTGGATGAAGCAGCCCGGCGCGCCGACATTGTCTCCTTGCTGGCCGCCGACGAGGCTCATGGCGAGATCTGGCGCGAGCATATTGCGCCACACCGCAAGCCGGGTCAGGCACTGATCCTGTGTCACGGGTTCTCCATCGATTACGGGCTGATTGAACCGGCCCCGGACGCCGATGTGGTGCTGGCGGCCGCCAAGGGGCCGGGCGGGGCGGTAAGGTCTGCGTTCGAACGCGGCGGCGGGCTGTTGGGCTTCTGGGCTGTGCACCAGGACGCCAGCGGCGGGGCCGGAGATTTGGCCAAGGCCTATCTCGCAGGCCTCGGCTGCGGGCGTGCGGGCATCCGCGAGACCAGCTTCCGCGAAGAGGCACTGGCCGACATTCTGGGCGAGCAGGCGGTGTTGGTCGGCGGCGTCTGCGCGCTGGCCCGCGAAGGGTTTGAAACATTGATACAAGCCGGGATCAGCCCGGAAATGGCGTATATCGACACGGTTCACGAGATCAAATACATCGCCGATCTGATCCATGATCGTGGCATGGCGGGCATGTATGCGGCCATCTCTGACACAGCCGAATTCGGTGCGCACGAGGTTGAAGGCGCAATCCGCCAGGCGGTCCGTCCGGTGTTCGAGGCTATTGTGACAGACGTCACGTCCGGCGCATTTGCGCAGCGCTGGGTGGCGGACTATGAAGCCGGACGCAAAACGCTTATGGCCCGGCGCAACGCGGCAGCCGCGCATCCTGTGGAGGCGGCCGGCGACGCGATCCGGGCCGGGGCGGCGCGGCGCAGCTGACGGCGCCGGGCTTGCAAAGGACCGCATCAGGACATGCGGGGCGGGAGTGGCATGCGGTTGGATGCAGTGATCCGATTTTTCACCAACATGGACGCACGCGCGGTACGCGCGGTGGTCATATCGCTCGGCCTGTTCGCGCTGGTGGCGGCCATGTTCGTGGTCGGGCGCAGCGGTCTGGTGGATTCCGACGCCATCAATACATGGCTCGGCGCGACCGCACGCCACTGGTATTACGCGCTCCCGGCCACCGTTCTGGCCTTCACGGTGCTCGCTTATATCGGTGCCCCGCAGTTTGCGCTGATCGCCGCGTGCGTACTCGCGTTCGGGCCGTGGAGCGGGTCGGGCTATGCGTGGATCGCGACCCTGGTGTCGGCCAGCGTCACCTTCTACACCGGGCGCCTTGCCGGTGCGGACGTGGTGCGCCGTTATGGCGGGCGTACGGTCAATCGCATTTCGGAATTCGTCGGACGCAACGGCTTCTGGGCGAGCATGATCATCCGCAATGTGCCCAGCGCGCCGTTTATTGTGGTCAATATGGCCGCCGGCGTGTCCCGCATGACGTTTCTGGCGTTTTTCGCCGGGACAGCCATTGGCATCATTCCCAAAATTGCCCTCGTCGCCTTTGCCGGACGCGGCGTGATCGAACTGGTCGGCGGCGGCAGTCTGTGGCTGGCGGCATCAGCGCTTCTGGCGGCGGGGGGATGGCTGGGTGCCATGCTGATCGCCCGGCGCTGGCTGACCGGTCCGGCGGACGGCGAGGCGGCTGACAGGGAAGCGGGTGACGCGCTTGCAAAGACGCCCGGAGCATCGCACAAGGACTAGAGCCATTTTTTACCATAGGCGCACGCGTCTTTGGCGCGGGCGCCGGATCATACGGGTCATGCCATGTTCTCCAGCCTGTTCGGCCTGCTGAGCGCCGACATTGCGATCGATCTGGGGACCGCGAATACGCTGGTCTACGTCAAGGGACGCGGCGTGGTGCTGAACGAGCCCTCCGTAGTCGCCTACAAGATCGAAAAAGGGCGCAAGCACGTCCAGGCCGTCGGCGCGGAAGCCAAGCTCATGCTGGGCAAGACGCCGGGCAATGTTGAAGCCATCCGTCCCATGCGCGACGGCGTGATTGCCGACTTCGAAGTCGCGCAGGAAATGATCAAGTACTTCATCCGCAAGGTCCACAACCGGCAGGCCTTTGTCAGCCCGCAAGTGGTGATCTGCGTGCCGTCCGGTGCCACGGCGGTGGAGCGGCGCGCCATCCATGAAAGCGCCGCCAGCGCGGGCGCGCGCAAGGTCTATCTCATTGATGAGCCGATGGCCGCTGCCGTGGGCGCAGGTCTGCCCATTGATGAACCCACCGGCTCCATGATCGTCGATATTGGTGGCGGCACCACCGAAGTGGCGGTGATGTCCCTGTCGGGCATTGTCTATTCGCGTTCCGTGCGGGTCGGCGGCGACAAGATGGACGAGGCGATCATCAACTATATCCGCCGCTCGGCGAATCTGCTGATCGGCGAGACCAGCGCCGAGCGCATCAAGAAGGAAATCGGCTCGGCCATGCCGCCGCTGAAGGGCGAGGGCCTGACCCTGGACATCAAGGGCCGAGACCTGATGAACGGCGTGCCGCGCGAAATCGTCATCACCGAGGCGATGATCGCCGACGCACTTGCCGAGCCGGTCGAGCAGATCGTCGAGGCGGTGAAGCAGGCGCTGGAAGCCACGCCGCCGGAGTTGGCGGCCGACATCGTGGACAAGGGCATTGTGCTCACGGGCGGCGGTGCGCTGCTGCGCAATCTCGACACCGAGCTGCGCGACCGTACCGGACTGCCGGTCAGCCTCGCGGACGAGCCCTTGTCCTGTGTCGTGCTCGGCTGTGGCAAGGCGGTTGAGAATTTGCGCTTGTGGCGGCCAATTCTGGCTGAAGCGGTATAACGCACGAGCGCGGCAAGCGGGGATGAGTGTTGGCGCAGCGCTGGACCGGGCGACGGCAGGTAGATGACGGGGTCCGCTTTGCGCCGACCCTGACCATTGCCTGTCTTGTGATCGCCATTGTGCTGGCCTTCCTCGACCGTCCCGATGCGCGCATCCAGCCGCTCGCCAATCTGCGCGCCGGGTTCAACGATCTGGCTGCGCCGGTTCTGGAGCTGGCGGCGCGGCCCTTGCGCGGGTTCGCCAATACCGGTCCGTGGTGGCGCAGCCAGCTGGCGCTGGCCGAGGAAAACCGTCAGCTGCGGCTGCAGGTCTCGGAGCTGCGCGCCTGGCGTGATGTCGCCCTGGCCGGTCAGGAGCGCAATGCGCGCTATCGCGAAGCTCTCAATCTCCAGGCACCCGAGGCGGGCGAGCGGATCACGGCCTGGACGGTGGCGGACCGCTCCAACGCCTTCGTGCGGTCGCGCCTTGTGGGGGCCGGGGCCGAGGCCGGCGTGCGCGCGGGCTTCCCGGCTGTGAATGTGTATGGACTGGTCGGGCGCATTGTGGATGTGGGCCGGAGGTCCTCGCGCATCTTGCTTCTGACTGACCTCAACAGCCGTGTGGCGGTCATGGCGGACCGCTCCAATGCGCGTGCCCTTCTGCTGGGCGACAATACCGGCCAGCCCCGCCTGGAATATCTCAGCCGCGAGCCGGACCTGGTCGTAGGTGACCGCATCGTCACGTCCGGTGATGACAATGTGCTGCCACGCGGCCTGCCTGTGGGCCAGGCGTTCGTGGACAGTGAGGGGCGCTGGCGTGTGGCGCTGTACAGCGACGCAGCGCCCCTGGATCTGGTCTGGATCTGGCCGTTTGATGCCGTCGCCGATCCCGGGGCCGAACCTGATGCCGGGGCCGTCGGCGAGCTTCTGTCGGGCCCGGCGGTGGAGCGCGATGAGGACGGGGCGGGTGCCGCCGCGCCAGCGGTTTCCGAGGGAGAGGGCTGATGCGCGCGGTACGTGATGGCGACGCGATGTGGCCTTCGGTCGCCGGGTTCATGGTGTCGCTGCTGCTGGCGCTGGTGCTCTACACCGCGCCGTCCAGCGTGGGCGGGCTGCCGGACCTGACGCCGTCCTTGCCGCTGATTGCGCTGTTCATCTGGGCGGTGCGCCGGCCCTGGTTCGTGTCTCCGCCGGTCATTCTGCTCGTAGGGCTCCTGCAGGACCTGATCAGCGGTGGTGTCATGGGTGTCTGGGCGCTGGCCTATCTGGCGGCGTTCGCGATCGCGCGCCCGCGCAGTGATGAGGGAGCCGCTGACCTTGTCCCGCTCACCATCCGGTTTGTCGTACTGTCTCTGCTGGCCTTTGGGTTCGCCTGGGGTGCCGGATCGGCTGCTATCGGAGTGCCCGCTGGGGCTGCCCCGTTGATTACCGAGACGATTATGACCATCCTCGTCTTTCCAGTGCTGGGATGGTTGTTTGCACGGCGTAAAGAACGCGCTGCCATGTTTAATTCCGGTCGCGGCGGTTAAGCTGGCGCGAGTGTGGCCACCCTAAGCATGAGGCCCAAGCGGCATGCGACGCGACAAGCAGGAATTCCAGGCGCGGTTTAACCGGCGCGTGATGCTGCTCGGCGGTGCCGGTGCCCTCATGTTCGCGGGTCTGGCGGGCCGGCTTTACACGCTTCAGATCCTTGAGCAGGACCGTTACCGGACCCTGTCTGACAGCAACCAGTTCAGCTTCCGCCTGCAGCCGCCCGTGCGCGGCCGGATTCTGGACAGGTTCGGCGAACCGTTGGCGGAGAATCGCGACAACTATCGGCTCTTCATCGTGCCTGAACAGGCCGGTAATGCGGCCCAGGCGCTGGAACGCCTGGCGCGTCATCTGCCGATGACCGAGGTTCGCATGGAGCGCTTGCTGTTCCAGATCGCGCGTGCGCCGCGCTTCCAGCCGGTGACTGTTGCCGAGGACCTGGACTGGGAGACGTTTGCCCGCATCAATCTGCATCTGCCGGAATTGCCTGGTATTCTGCCCGACGTGGGGGAGGTGCGCACCTATCCCCACGGCCAGGTGATGTCCCATGTCACCGGCTATGTTCAGGTCGCCTCGCCCGAAGTGGCGCGCAATGACCGCCTGCTGCTCCATCCGGGCTTCAGAATCGGACGCTCCGGAGCGGAAATCGCCAATGAAAGCACGCTGCGCGGCGCTCCGGGCCAGTTGAAGGTGGAGGTCAATGCGTTCGGCCGGGTGATCCGTGAGCTGCCCGAACAGTCTGTGCCGGCGCGCGCTGGCGGGGATGTGCCGCTGAGTATCGATTTGCGCGCCCAGCGCACGGCGATGCAGGTGCTGGGTCAGGAATCAGCCGCGGCTGTGGCTCTGGACGTGACCAATGGCGAACTGCTGGTGCTCGCCTCGACGCCGGGCTTTGACGCCAACGCATTTGTGCTGGGCATCGGCCAGAGCGAGTTCAACGCGCTCAACACCAATGAATTTCGGCCCCTGTTCAACAAGGCGACCACGGGTCTGTATGCGCCGGCCTCCACGATCAAGGGCCTGATCTCCATGGCCGCGCTGGAGCATGGGCTGATCAGCCCCAGCGAGCGCATCCATTGTTCGGGCAGCGTTGTTCTGGGCGATCGCCGGTTCCATTGCTGGCGGCGCGAGGGGCACGGCCATGTTCACATGCACGATGCGATCAAGGTGTCGTGCGACACCTATTTCTATGAAGTGGCGCGCCGGCTCGGCATAGACCGCATCCGTGAAATGGCGGTGCGGTGCGGGTTGGGGCAGTTGTTCGATATCGGTCTGCCCATCCCCGATCGCGCGTCAGGCCTGGTGCCCAGCGCCGCCTGGAAGCGCGCGCGGCGCGGCCAGCCCTGGACGACGGGCGACACGTTCAATACCGGCATCGGTCAGGGCTATATGCTGACCTCCCCGTTGCAGCTTGCCGTGATGACAGCGCGCCTGGCGACGGGCAGGGCGGTGATGCCGACGCTGGCCCTGCGTCCGCAGGGCTTCGAGTTTGAAGCGCTGGGCTTTGACCCCGAACACGTCGGCGCCGTGCACCGGGCCATGCATGGCGTGGTCAATGAACCGGGCGGCGGGGCATACTGGACGCTGCAACCGGGGCTGGGCGTGCCGGACGTCCAGATGTGCGGCAAGACCGGCACCGCCCAGGTCTACTCCATCACCCCGGAGGAGCGCGCACGCGGCGTGCGCGATCAGGACGATCTGCCCTGGCGGCTGCGCAATCATGGCCTGTTTGTGGGATACGCCCCGTCGGACAATCCGCGCTACGCGGTGGCTGTGGTGGTTGAGCACGGCATGGGCGGCACGCGCTCCGCGGCACGCCCGGCGCGCGACATTCTGCGCGATCTGGTGGAGCGCGACCCTGCGGCGAGCCGTCTTGGGCCGGTTGCCGAACTGACGCGCACAAGCGCGCAGGAGGGCTGAAGCATGGGCGTTTTCACCCAGTCTGTGCCGCGCGGCCTGCGCGAGAAGCTCTACGAAATCAACTGGGCGCTGGTGCTGCTGATCGTTCTGATCGGCATGATCGGCGTGGGCATGTTGTATTCGGTGGAAGGCGGGCAGTGGGACCCCTACGCCTCGCGCCACGCCGTGCGCTTCGCCGCCGGGTTCGCCGTGATGCTGACTGTGGCTCTGGCACCGCCCCGGCTGTGGATGGGACTGGCCTATCCGGCCTATCTGGGTGCCCTGGTCCTGCTGGTCGGAGTGGAGTTCTTCGGCTCCGTCGCCATGGGTGCCAAGCGCTGGCTGGACATCGGTCCGATCCGCATGCAGCCCTCGGAAATCATGAAGATCGCGCTCGTGCTGGCCCTGGCGCGCTACTACCACGACCTGGAAGAACACCGCGTCTCCAGCCTGTTCGGCCTGCTCATCCCGGTCATGATGATCGCCGCGCCGGTGCTGCTGGTGTCGCGCCAGCCGGATCTGGGAACATCCGTGCTCATCGCGGCCACCGGTCTGGTGATCGTATTCCTGGCCGGCCTGTCCTGGCGGGTGATCGGCGCGGGCGCGGTGTTCGGCGCCATCGGCGTCTGGGGGCTGCTGCAATACGGGCTGAAGGATTATCAGCGCGAGCGCATCTTCACCTTCCTCAATCCGGAAGCTGACCCGCTGGGCGCCGGCTATCAGATCATGCAGTCCAAGATCGCGCTCGGCTCAGGGGGCATGACGGGCAAGGGATACATGGAGGGCAGCCAGGCTCACCTGAATTACCTGCCTGAAAAGCAGACCGATTTCATCTTCACCATGCTGGGGGAGGAGTTCGGATTTGTCGGCTGCATCGTGGTGTTGGGGCTCTACGCCATCCTGTTGATGAACTGTCTGATGATCGCCGCATCGTGCAAGTCGACTTTCCTGCGCCTGGTGGTGATGGGGGTGGCCTCCACCTTCGCCTTCTATGTCTTCATCAATGCAGGCATGGTGATGGGGCTATTCCCCGTGGTTGGCGTGCCGCTGCCCATGATCTCCTATGGCGGATCGGTGATGATGACTGTCCTGATCGGGCTGGGACTGATCCTGGGCGCTCACGTGCATCGCGGCGCCGAACCGCCCAAAGGTGCCGGTCTGTTCGGATAGCGGTACCAAGGGCGCCCGCCAGCTTGACCGGGCGCGCCGGATCGCCCACCCTCCCGCGCCAAATGGCCCTGTCATCGCGGGGTTTCAGCATGAATCGCGCGTCCTTGACCGGATGCGCCGGGCGTCAAACGGGGAGATCACTTCATGGCCGGTGGCGGGACGATTACCTGGAACTCGCGGTTCGGGTTCCTGATGGCGGCGATCGGCTCGTCCGTGGGCCTGGGCAATTTCTGGCGCTTTCCCTATACCGCCGGCGAGAATGGCGGCGCCGTTTTCGTGCTGGTGTATCTGGCCTGTGTCATCCTGATCGCTTTTCCCATCCTGATCGCGGAGCTGGCGGTGGGCCGCCATGCCCGCCGCTCCGCCGTCGGCTCCACGCGCAAGATGGCGTTCGACGCCGGTGCGTCTGAAATGTGGTCCATCGCCGGCTGGGTGGCCATGGCGGGCGGGGTGATGATCCTGTGCTTCTATTCGGTGGTGGCCGGTTGGGTCGCCGCCTTTGTGTTCCAGACCGCCACGGGAGCGTTCGTAAACGCCTCGCCTGAGGTGGTGGCCGGCGCGTTCGGCGAGCTGACTGGCGACACGACCACGGTGATCGGCTGGCACAGCCTGTTCATGGTGGTGACCATCGGCATCGTGTCCATGGGCGTGACGCAAGGCATTGAGCGGGCCGT
Organism: Hyphomonadaceae bacterium BL14; assembly: GCA_027627705.1. NCBI lineage: Bacteria > Pseudomonadati > Pseudomonadota > Alphaproteobacteria > Hyphomonadales > Hyphomonadaceae > Hyphomonadaceae bacterium BL14. The sequence goes on along the minus strand of CP091242.1, from coordinate 1,314,750 downwards.
CACCATCCTGATGCCGCTCTTCTTCCTGATGCTCGTGGGTCTGGTGGTTTATGCCGGGATGACCGCGGATATGGGCGCGGCGCTGAGTTATCTGTTCACCCCCGACTTCAGCGAGCTGAGCGGGCAGACCCTGATTGCGGCGCTTGGTCAGGCCTTCTTCTCCATCGGCGTGGGCTCGGCGATCATGATCACCTACGGCTCGTATCTGCGGAGGGATGATAACCTGCCCCAGTCGGCGGCCATCATCGCCGGCGCCGACACCCTGGTGGCGATCATTGCCGGTCTGGCGATCTTCCCGTTCGTGTTCGCTTTCGGACTCAATCCGGCTGGTGGTCCTGGCCTGTTCTTCGAAACCCTGCCGGCGGTGTTCGCGCAGATGCCGGGCGGACAGTGGGTGGGCACCGCCTTCTTCTCCCTGGCCTTCATCGCTGCGTTGACCAGCTCGATTTCGCTTTTGCAGGTGATCGTGTCCTTTGGCGAGGAGCATACTGACTTTGGCCGTGTCGGCTCGGCGGTGTTCTTTGGCGCCATTATCTTCATGTTCGGCGTGGGCGCGGCCTTCTCGGGCGGGTTCTTCGATGTTCTGGACAAGGTGTCGGGCACGATCCTGCTGCCGCTGGGCGGGCTCTTGATCGCGGTGTTCACCGGGTGGATCGTGTCGCGCCAGCTCATGCTGACCGAACTGGAACAGGCGAGCACAGCCTTCTTCGGCTACTGGCGCTTTTCCGTCCGCTACATCGCGCCCGTCGCCGTGGCGTTGATCATTATCGCGGGCCTCGCGGACACGTTCAGCATCCCGCTGCCCTTCCTGGGACAGACCGAGGTGGCGACGGACTGATCGCACGCGGCGCAGCTCAGCGCGGCGTCAGAACGACAAAGCCCCGGAGCAGCGCTGCTCCGGGGCTTTGTCTATTGAGGCGTGAGGAGCCAATCAGGCTTCGCGCTCTCTCAGGATGCGGCGCTCAGACGGGCTGGGAATGCGGTAGAAAATGTGCGCACCGATGCGCCGCGTCTGCACCAGCGAGGCGTTCCAGACCGGATCGACCTGCGTGGTGTGATAGTGCGTGGCCGACCGCGTCATCGGCCGGGCAAACCCCATCAGCGCATGATCGGCCACCAGCTCGGCGCGGCGCCAGGCGCGGCCCTGGGCGGTGCGCTCCAGCGACCCGTCGCAGGTGAAGGAGAACTGGCACCCGGTGACGCGCTCGGAGCCCTGATAGACCACGCCGCAGACGGTTTCGGGATAGGCCCGGTGGCGTACCCGGTTGAGCACGACTTCGGCCACAGCCAGCTGGCCGGCGAAGCTTTCGCCGCGCGCCTCATAATAGATGGCTTCGGCCAGACACTGGCGCTCGCGGGCGTTCAGGCGCGCGCGCTGCAGGTGTCCCGCGTCAAAGCTGCGCAGATCGTCCAGCGAGCGGGTCACCACCGCAGCGCCCATCTCGGTGTCGGGCGCGACGGTGTAGGAGGCCGCGACCAGCTGGGCGGGCGCGTCCCATTCCAGCACGTCGCCGGACTCAAGATAGGCGGCGGCCAGGCTGCGCCACACCGCAGCCTCATCCTGTTCACGCGCGCGCTCGGGTGCCAGGGTCACGGCCCCGGCCACGAATATGAGCGCCGCTGTCGCAGCGGCACCTTTCAGCGCGGTACGTGAGCGCCGGATCAGGTCTTTGGCAGCCAGCATGAAGCCTCTGTCTTTGGCGCTTTGTCTGCGCCGCGCCAACGGGGCGGAGCGGGTTCGAAGCGTCGGCCCGCACCAGGGATTTGCGAGAAACCCCTGTGCAAGGATTGAACCATTAAGAGAGCACGTATGTCGCCCCAAGCCGCGGGTCAATAGTGTTCAGGTTGGGCGAAAATTGGGCAACGCTTGTGCGCTGCCGCAATAACGGGCTAAGTCACCTGCCAGTCAAGGCGATCACGATTTCGCGCGCAAAGCCGCCTGGGCCGCCGCCAGCCGCGCAATGGGCACGCGGTATGGCGAACAGGACACATAGTCGAGCCCGGCTGATTCGCAGAACTGGATCGAGGCCGGGTCGCCGCCATGCTCCCCGCAAATGCCGAGTTTCAGGCCCTCGCGCGCTCCGCGCCCGCGCTCCACGGCGATGCGGATGAGATCGCCGACCCCCTCCTGATCGAGGGAGACGAACGGGTCTTTCTCAAAAATCCCGGCTTCGAGATAATCGCCCAGGAACTTGCCCGCATCGTCGCGCGACAGGCCGAACGTGGTCTGGGTCAGGTCGTTGGTGCCGAATGAGAAGAACTCGGCATGGGCGGCGATGTCCGCGGCGCGCAGGGCCGCGCGCGGCAGCTCGATCATGGTGCCGATGAGATAGATCGGTGCCACGCCGGTCTCGCTCTCCACCTGGCGTGCCACAGCGGCGACGCGCACTTTCAGGATTTCCAGCTCGCGCGCCACGGCCACCAGCGGGATCATCACCTCGGCGACCGGTTTGACGCCGGTTTCCTTTTCCACCAGCGCCTGCGCCTCGAAAATGGCGCGTGCCTGCATCTCGTAGATTTCCGGATAGGTGATGCCGAGGCGGCAGCCGCGATGGCCCAGCATGGGGTTGGTTTCCGACAGGTCGCGCGCGCGCTGCATCAGCGCATCGGCGGACACGCCGGTGGCTTCGGCCACGGCCACCACATCATCCGCCGTGTGGGGCAGGAATTCGTGCAGGGGCGGATCGAGCAGGCGGATGGTGCAAGGCCGGTCTTCCATGATGCGGAAAATGGCCGCGAAATCATCGCGCTGCATAGGCAGGATTTTCGCCAGCGCCTTGATGCGCCCGGCCTGGCTGTCGGCCAGGATCATTTCGCGCACGGCCGCGATGCGGTCGGCGTCAAAGAACATGTGCTCGGTCCGGCACAGGCCGATGCCCTCGGCGCCGAACTCGCGCGCGGTCTGCACGTCGCCAGGCGTGTCGGCATTGGTGCGCACCTTCATCCGCCGGGCCTTGTCGGCCCAGACCATCAGCGCGCCGAACTCGCCGGTCAGTTCCGGTTTGATCATCGGGGCTTCGCCGAACAGCACCTCGCCCGTGGCACCGTCCACAGTGATCACATCGCCCTGGCGGATGGTGCGGCCGCGTGCGGTGAACAGCTTTTCCGCCGCATTGATGCGGATCTCGCCGGCGCCGGACACGCACGGACGGCCCATCCCGCGCGCCACCACCGCCGCGTGAGACGTCATGCCCCCGCGCGCCGTCACGATGGCCTGGGCGGCGTGCATGCCGTGAATATCCTCCGGGCTGGTCTCCATGCGCACCAGGATGACCTTCAGCCCCTGGGCGGCCATGGTTTCGGCCTCATCGGAATCAAACACCGCCTGGCCGCTGGCCGCACCCGGCGAGGCGGGCAGGCCCTTGGCCAGCACATCGCGCTCATGGCTGTCATCGATGGTGGGGTGCAAAAGCTGGTCGAGCTGGGACGGGTCCACGCGCAGCACCGCTTCCTCTTCGCCGATCAGGCCTTCGGCCACCATGTCCACGGCGATTTTCAGCGCCGCGCGCGCGGTGCGCTTGCCCGACCGGGTCTGCAGCATCCACAGCCGGCCGCGCTCCACGGTGAACTCGATATCCTGCATGTCGCGATAGTGGCGCTCCAGCCGGTCGAACACGTCGGTCAGTTCGGCGAACACCTCGGGCAGGGCTTCTTCCATGGAAGGCTGGGTGTCGCCCATGCGCTCGCGCATGGATTTGGTCAGGCATTGCGGCGTGCGGATGCCGGCCACCACGTCCTCGCCCTGGGCGTTGATCAGGAACTCGCCGTAATAGCCCGCCTCGCCGGTGGACGGGTCGCGAGTAAAGGCGACGCCGGTGGCCGAGGTATTGCCCATATTGCCGAACACCATGGCCTGGACATTGACCGCCGTGCCCCAGCTGGCGGGGATGTCATACATGCGCCGGTAGGTGATGGCCCGGTCATTCATCCACGACCCGAACACGGCCGAGATGGCGCCCCAGAGCTGGGCGCGCGGATCGGTGGGGAAGGGGTGGCCAAGCGCCTCTTCCACGGCGCGCTTGTATTCAACGATCACCTCGGCCCATTCGTCGGCGGTGATTTCGGTGTCGAGCGTGTAGTCGCGGTCCTCCTTGAACATTTCAAGGATTTCCTCAAACGTCTCATGGGGCACGCCCAGCACCACGTCCGAATACATGGTGATGAAGCGGCGATAGGAATCCAGCGCAAACCGCCGGTCGCCCGACAGCTTGGCCAGGCCCTCGGCGGTGTCATCATTGAGGCCGAGATTGAGCACGGTATCCATCATGCCCGGCATAGACGCGCGCGCGCCCGAGCGCACCGACACCAGCAGCGGATTGGCCGGATCGCCAAAGCGCTTGTCCACCTTGGCTTCCAGGTCGGCCAGGGCCGCCTCGACCTGGGCGTCCAGATCGGCGGGGTAGTTGCGGTCATTGTCGTAATACGCGGTGCACACGCCGGTGGTCAGAGTGAAGCCCGGCGGAACCGGCAGGCCCAGGCGCGCCATCTCGGCGAGGTTCGCGCCCTTGCCGCCCAGCAAATTCTTGTCATTGCGGTCGCCATCGGAGGCACCGGCGCCGAACGTGTACACCCATTTCGTCATCTCAAGGCCTCATCATTTTTGCCCGCGGCCTTCGAAGGCATCAGCCTTCCAGCCGGGAAAAATCCGCCACCGCATCCGCCGCGGCGCGAATCCGCGACAGAAGCACCAGCCTGTTGCGCCGCACAATAGGGTCTTTGTCGTTCACGACAACCGCCTCGAAGAAGGCGTCCACGGGTTCGCGCAATTGGGCGAGGGCGGACATGGCGGCGGAGAAGTTTTCCAGTTCGAGCGCAGCCTGGGCCGCAGCCTCCGCGTTTGCGATTGCGGTCACGAGGGCGCGCTCTTCAGGCGCGCTGGCGACCTTGGCGATCCTGGAGAGAAGGTTTGACGCGTCGCCGCCCTGAACCTCGGCCACCGCCGCGCCCAGATCAAACCCCTTCTTCTCCTCCGCAGACAGGATATTCGCCGCCCGGCGATAGCCCGCCAGCAACGCCGCCCCGTCCGGCGCATCCAGGAAAGCCTGCAGCGCGCGGGATTTGTTCGTCACGCGCACAAGGTCGTCGTCGCCGAGTGCGAACACGGCGTCGATGACATCATGGCGAATGCCTTCGTCCTTCAGATGGACTTTCAGGCGGTCGGCGAAGAAGGCGAGGAGGTCGTCGCGTCTGGCGATCATATCGCCCTGCACTCCAACATCACCACCGGCAGAGTCGAGCACAGTCGGAGAGAAAAGCTGCTTGAGCGCCAGCCTAAATTCGCGCTCCAACAAAATCCGGATTACCCCTAGCGCGGCGCGACGCAGGGCGAACGGGTCTTTGGAGCCGGTCGGCTTCTCATCAATCGCCCAGAAGCCCAACAGCGTATCGAGCTTGTCCGCCAGCGCGACAGCGGCGCTGACCGGCGCGGTCGGCACGTCATCAGACGGGCCTTGGGGTTTGTAATGGTCCTTGATGGCGTCCGCGATCTGGAGATCAAGGCCGGCATCGAGCGCATAATATCGGCCCATCGCGCCCTGAAGCTCCGGGAATTCATAGACCATCTGGCTGACGAGATCGGCTTTCGCTAGACGCGCGGCCATTTCAGCCATGTCAGGATCGGCCTTCACCACTTCGGCAAGCTCGCGCGCCAGCCTGGCCACACGATCCACTTTATGTGCCACCGTCCCCAGCCTGTCATGGAACGTCACCTTGGACAGCTCGCCCGCCATGGCGTCGAGGCCCTTGGCGCGGTCGAGATCCCAGAAATGGCGCGCATCCGACAGGCGGGCCGAGAGCACGCGGGCATTGCCCGCGGCGATGGCCGCGCCGCCGTCCGGGGCGGTCTGGTTGGCGATGGTGACGAATTTGGGCGCCAGCGCGCCGGTCCCGGGGTCGCGCACCGCGAAGTATTTCTGGTGGGTGCGCATGGTCAGGGTGATGACTTCGGGCGGCAGGTCGAGGAAGCTGGTATCCATATCGCCCATCACCGCTACCGGCTGTTCGGCGAGCCCTGTCACCTCGTCCAGCAGGCCCTCATCCTCGATAAGTTCCAGCCCGGCCTTCGCGCACACCGCGCGTGCATCGTCCAGAATTTTCTGCCAGCGCTCGGCGCGGGTCAGGATGACGCCGTTGGATGTCAATTGCGCGGCATAGTCGGCAAAGCCGGTCACGGTGAAGGGGCCGGAGCCGTGAATGCGGTGGCCTTCGGTAATGTTGGCGGCGGTCAGGCCAAACACCTCCACCGGGACCACCTGGCCATCGAGCAGGCAGATCAGCCGGTGCAGCGGACGCACCCAGCGCTGGGCCTTGGCACCCTCGCCGAACTTCATGGATTTGGGCCAGGGGAAAGTGCGCGTGATCTCGGGCAGGGCAGTCTTGAGCACGTCCGCCGTGTCGCGGCCCGGCGTCTCGATCACGGCGATATAGAAGGCACCCTTCTTGTCCTCGCGCACGTCGCACTGGTCGATGCTGGCGAGACCCGCGCCACGCAGGAAGCCTTCAATAGCTTTTTCCGGCGCGTCGGTGCGCGGACCCTTGCGCTCCTCGCGCACGGCCTCGGTCTTCAGCGGTAGGCCCTCGATCGCCAGACCCATCCGGCGCGGGCCGGAGAACGCCTCCAGCCTGTCCCAGGTGAGGCCTGCGTCTTTCAGCGCGGCGGACACCAGACGCGCCAGGTCGGCTTCGGCGCGCGCCTGCATGCGCGCCGGGATTTCTTCGCAGAAGAATTCAAGGAGGAGGTCAGCCACGCGTCCGGTCCGTCAGGTATTGGTTGCTTGCATGCGCGCATAGGCGGGCCGGGCGTGCAGCCGGTCGATATAGCGGTCAATGGACGAGTTTTCGCCCATCAGCTTGAAATGCTTCAGCCAGCCCAGCGCACCGCCGATCAATATGTCGGCCGCGCTGAATTGATCGCCGAGGATATACTCGCCATCGGACAGCCGCCGCTCCACCAGCGACAGGACCGTGTCCCAATCGCCCCAGCCGACCATGCGCGGGTCCACATCCAGGCCCTGAGACTTCGTAATGATGGCCGGCTCCAGCACGCCGGGGCGGAACACCGACCAGTAGAGATAGTCGGCGCGCTCGGGATCGCCGATGGCGGGCGCCAGGCCGGCTTCCGGGAAGGCATCGGCCAGATAGAGCGAGATGGCGGCCATCTCGGTGAGGGTCTTGCCGTTATGGCGGATCGCCGGGACCTTGCCCGCCGGGTTCACCGACAGGAAGTCCGGCCCGCGCGTCGCCCCGCCAAACACATCCACCTTTTTGAGCTCATAGGGCACGCCCAGCTCTTCAACCAGCCACACCGTGCCGGTGGAGCGCGTATTGGGTCCGTGCCAGACGGTGAGGTCGGTCATCACGCCGCGTCCTTGTGTTGATGGGCCACCCACGCACTCGCGCAGCCCTTGGCCAGCTCGCGCACCCGGGCGATCCAGCTGGCCCGCTCAGCGACCGAGATGGCGCCGCGGGCATCGACCAGATTGAACAGGTGGGACGCCTTCAGGCACCAGTCATAGGCGGGCAGGGGCAGAGGCGGGTCCAGCGCCAGCAGGGCCATGCACTGCTTTTCCGCGCCCTTGAACCACTCGATCAGCATGTCGACATCGGCATGCTCGAAATTGAAGGCCGATTGCTGGCGCTCGTTCTCCAGGAACACGTCGCCATAAGACAGCCCGGCGCCGTTGAAATCGAGATCGTAGACATTCTCCACGCCCTGCACATACATGGCCAGGCGCTCCAGCCCATAGGTCAGCTCGCCCGAAACCAGCTCCACATCCAGCCCGCCCACCTGCTGAAAATAAGTGAACTGGCTCACCTCCATGCCGTCGCACCAGACCTCCCAGCCCAGCCCCCAGGCGCCCACGGTGGGGTTCTCCCAGTCATCCTCCACAAAGCGCACATCGTGGAGCTTGCGGTCGATGCCGATGGCGTCCAGCGAGCCGAGATACAGGTTCTGAATATTCGCCGGGCAGGGCTTCAGGAGCACCTGGTATTGGTAATAGTGCTGCAGCCGGTTGGGGTTCTCCCCGTAGCGCCCGTCGCCCGGACGCCGTGACGGTTGCACATAGGCCGCCCGCCACGGCTTGGGGCCCAGCGAGCGCAGCGTGGTGGCCGGATGCAGTGTGCCGGCGCCCACCTCGATGTCATAGGGTTGCAGAATCGCGCAGCCCTGATCGGCCCAGTACCGGTGCAGGGTGAGGATCAAGTCCTGAAACGAGGGCGCGGTGCGGGCGGTCATGGTGTGTCCGGACTGGAAAGGGAGGCCGTTGGAAGCAGGGCGCGACACTAGGCGCGCGCCGGGGTGTGATCAAGAACGCGGACCGGCTGCGCCGCCGTCATCCTCATCGCCCGGCCGGTCCTCGGGTTCGTCCTCGGGTTCGTCCTCGGGTTCGTCCTCGGGTTCGAGGCGCCGGCGCACCGCTTCGCGGGCGGCGTCCTCAGCGGCGGAATTGCGCGCGCGGGTGTGCGGCTGCAGGAGAACATAAAGCGCCGCAGCCGCGATCAGCAGGAGAAGCGTCAGTCCGATCATAGCCTCACCCCTCCATACCGACCGCGTCGGCGAGGCGTGTATAGCCGTCGCGTTTCAGGAGGGCGGCCAGGCCATCGCGGATGCGCAAGGCCAGTCCCGGACCCTGATAAATCAAAGCGGTATAGAGCTGGACCGCACTGGCACCGGCGCGAATCTTCTCATACGCGGCCTCGGCGCTGTCGACCCCGCCCACACCGATGATGGGCAGTTCGGCCCCCACACGCCGGTAGAAGGCGCGCACCATTTGCGTGGACAATGCCCTCAGCGGCGCGCCGGACAGGCCGCCCGCTTCAGCGTGGTGACGGCTTTTCAGCGTGTCCGGGCGCGCCAATGTGGTGTTGGAGACGATGAGCCCTGACACGCGGTGGCGCAACGCGGCCTCAGCGATGACATCGATATCGGCGGGCGCCAGATCGGGCGCCACCTTGACGAAGACCGGCTCGGCCCAGCGCGTGTCGTTGACACGATTCATCAGCTCATCGAGCGCCTGCGCGCCCTGGAGATTGCGCAGGCCCGGCGTATTGGGCGAGGAAATGTTGAGGGTGAAGAAATCCGCCAGCCCCGACAGGGATTTCAGCAGGATCGCGTAGTCTGCGGCGCGATCTTGCGAATCCTTGTTGGCCCCCAGATTGACGCCGACCACGCCGGGCTTGCCTGCGCGCGCTTCCAGCCGGGCCTTCACCGCGTCGAGGCCTTCATTGTTGAAGCCCATGCGGTTGATCACCGCCTTGTCTTCACGCAGGCGGAACAGGCGCGGAGCGGGATTGCCGGCCTGCGGGCGCGGCGTCACGCCGCCCACCTCGACAAAGGCGAACCCGGCGTCCAGCAGCGCGTCGGGCGCCTCGGCATTCTTGTCGAACCCGGCGGCCAGACCCACCGGGTGGGCGAGCTCCATCCCTGCGATCGCCGTGGCCAGCACCGGATCGGCCGGTGTGCGCACCTGCGGGCCCAGACCCTGTTTCAGGGCGTTGAGCGCCGCCCGGTGGGCGCGCTCGGGCGGCAATAGCGTCATCAGGCGGGCGGCGGCATCGGCGATCACGGGCACAGCTCCTGCGGCAGGCGCCAGCCATCCTCGGTGCGGGTGATCAGATGCACGGCGCGCACGGCGCTGAAGGGCAGGGGGCCGTAGATGTGCGGGAACAGCTCGCCGCGGCGCGAGGCCTCCCATTTGATTGAATCGCCCAGCGCGGCCGCATCGATCACCGCCACGGCGAGGCGGCTGGCACCGGCGTAATGCGCCTCCAGCGTGCCGGCGAGCTGGGCCAGGCTGGAGCAATGGATGAAACCGTCGGCCCGGTCATGGGCCTCGCCTTCATACGCCCCGGAGATGGACGCAGCGGCCAGAGCCGCCGGATCAGCAATGCGGTAAATCTCAGGTGTGCTCATGGGCCATGGCGGTACGGCACCCGGCGCGCGCAGGCAAGAGGCAAGGCGGTGTGCCTGGCCCCGCAGCCTTGCACGCCGGCGTGATTATCGTCCGCCCAGCCGCTTGGAAAAGGAAAATTTTCCTGATACCCAAGCATGATGTTCTCCGGATGAGGGATCACATGCTCACTCATGCCCAGATATGGCGTGGCGTGGACCGGCTGGCACAGCGCGCGGGTTTGAGCGCATCCGGGCTCGCGCGCCAGGCCGGGCTGGACCCGACCACATTCAATCCTTCCAAGCGGGCCAGCGCTGACGGGACCAAGCCGCGCTGGCCCTCGACCGAAAGCATCGCCAAGGCCCTGGAGGCGTCGGGCACCGCATTTGAGGATTTTGCCGCTTTGGCCACAGGATCTGTCAGCGGGCGGTCTGTGCCGCTGATCGGGTTCGCGCAGGCTGGCAGTCACGGGTTTTTCGACGATGCGGGCTTTCCGGCCGGGGCGGGCTGGGAGGAAATTCACTTTCCCGGCGTCGATGACGAGGACGCCTATGCGCTCGAGATTTCAGGCGACTCCATGGCGCCGGTCTATCGCGCGGGCGACCGCATCGTGGTGGCACCCCATTCCGTACCCCGGCGCGGCGACCGGGTGGTGGTCAAGACCCGCTCCGGCGAGGTGATGGCCAAGGAACTCGGCCGGGTCACCAATCAGAGCGTGGAGCTGATCTCTCTGAACCCGGCCTTTGGCAACCGCCTTTTGAACCCCTCGGACATTGTTTGGATGGCGCGCATCGTCTGGGCCAGCCAGTAGCGTTCAGTCTGCGTACTGGAACACGTCCTCGAGAGGCTTGCCGAAGGTGCGCGCCACGCGGAACGCCACTTCCAGCGAGGGCGAATAGCGCCCCTGTTCCATGGCGATGACGGTCTGGCGGGTAATCCCGACCGCTTCGGCAAGCTGGGCCTGCGTCATCTCGCCGGCGTGAAAGCGTTGCTCGCGAATGGTGTTGGAGATGCGGTTCGCGCCCTTGCCCATGGCGCTACACGCCCCGGCGGTAGTCGATGAGCTTGGAGACCGCCTTGACGATCTCGCCCAGCACCAGGCCCGCCAGGATCAGGTTGACGATCCAGAAATGCGCCGCCGTCACCATGGCCAGGCCCATGGCACATACCGCGAAGGCCGCCATCACAAACCCGCCGCGCTGGTCGCCGCGCATCTCGATCAGCGCGTCGCGCTCGTCCTGGCGCCCCGCCTCCTTGCGATTGAGCAGGGCGATCACGATGTGGCCGAACACCGCAATGGCCACCAGCGCCGGGATCGAGGCGATGACCAGGCCGTTCGACATGAGCAGGGCGATATCGGTGTTGATCTGCGCCCCCGACACAAGCGGCCCGCCGAACACCAGCGCGAAATACACCCCGTACACCAGGACCATCGCGCCCAGCATCAAGAGGTTGGATTTTTCCAGATACGTCATGTCTGCCTCCTTTGACAAAATGTCTGAAAAACCAGACATGGTGCGATATGGAGGCGGGAGGAGGGTGATGTCAAGTTTTTCTTACTCGCCCTCCACCCCCATGCGGAACAGCGCGTCGTCATACGTCTCGCCGGTGGTGAAGGCGGTCCAGTAGACCTCGTTGGCTTTCACGCCGTTATAGTAGAGGCGCAGCCGGCCGGGCTGGACGAAGCCGCCCTCGGTGTTGGTGTAGAAATCTGAGTAGATGCGTTCGTGCCAGCCGCGCGGGGTGTCGAAGCCGACGCGCACGATGGCAAAATCGTCCTGGCGGATAGCGAAAAGGGTCTCACTGCCCGCCGGATCATTCAGACGCACCATGTAGGCGGGCCGGGCGTCCACCAGATCGTCCGGCAGGCGGTCAATGGTCCAGCCCTCATCAAAGGCGTGGCGGATGGCACCGAAGCCGAAATTGGACGCCCAGTCATCGGCACCCGCCTCGACCGGGCCGTCCTGATTGTAGGATTGCTCTCCGTCATAGGCGAGCTGGAACACGATTTCGCCCTCGCGAAACGCCTCGATGCGCACGCGGCCGCTGGCCTGACGGGCGTCGGGTTTGTCGCTCGCATACACCCGCCACATCCGGTAGGGCTCGTAGCGGACAAAGTCGGCGCCTCCGCGCCAGAACAGGCCATACCCCTCCATGTAGAGCGAACCTGGATCGCGCCAGGCCTCGCCGCCGGCGGCCTCGTGGGCGCGCGCGACAATCTCGGGTCCGGTGAGGGCGTCAGGCTCGGCCGTGGCGGGCGGGGAGACGGCCAGCGCCAGGCTGGCGAGGAGGGCGGTCAGCATGGGTCTCTCCTTCAGGCGCCGGCAAGCGGCGGCGGACAAAACGCAGGCCATGGCTTGCGCACTGGAATGGTTCAAATGGTATACCAACTCATCAAGCCGTGGCGAGCCCGGCTGTCCGGTCATGCCCCGCGCCGTCGCGCGCCGGGGTCAGAATGAGGGTCTGGCATATGAAACTCCTGCGCGCCGCCACGCTGACGGTTGCTGATCTGGACGCCGCCGAGGCGCTGTATCGCGACTATCTCGACTACACGACCGTCTCGCGCGGGACGCTGGGGGCGGATCTCGCCGAGGCGTTCAATGCGCCCAAATCCGCCGGGGCGCGCAGCCTGGTCATGGCGCCGGCCTCGGGCGCGGAGATTTATCTGCGGCTGGTCGAGCAGAAGCCCGTGCCCGAATACAAGCCGCTGACCACCTATGGCTGGAATTCCATCGAAATCTGCGTGCAGGACGTGCTCGCCGCCCATGAGCGCATCAAGGCCTCGCCGTTTGAGGTGATCGGCCCGCCGCGCGAGATCGAGGGCCTGCCCGCGATCTACCCCATGCAGATGAAAGGCCCAGACGGGGAGATCGTGTACCTTACCCAGATCCGCGATGATCTGCCGGCCTATGATCTGCCGCGCGCCACCGCGCCCATCGACCGCCTGTTCATTCTGGTGATCGGCTGCTCGGACATGCATGCCAGCCTGAAATGGTTTGACGACACGCTGGGGTTTGAGACCGGCCGGGTGATGGAAATCGAATACCACATGCTCGCCGACGCCTTCGGCACGCCGAAGACCGAGCTGCACACCATCTCCACCGGTATTCACGGACGGGACGTGTTTCTGGAGCTCGATCAATACCCGCCCGCCGCGACGGAGCGCCCCCGGCATGAGGGCATGCTGGTCCCCGGCTGCTGCGTGGGCAGCTTCCTGCACCCCGATTTCGACGCGATCAAGGGCGAGTGGGTCAGCCCGCCCACAGTGCGCGAGGGCGCGCCCTATAACGGCAAACGCTCCGGCACGCTGCGCGGCCCGGACGGATTGCTGGTGGAAGTGATCGAGCTTTAGGTGCCCTGCGGCCGCGCCACGAAATTCAGCGCCAGGCCGTTATTGCACCAGCGCTGGCCGGTGGGGCGGGGGCCGTCTTCGAAGACATGGCCCTGATGACCGCCGCAGCGGGCGCAGTGATACTCGGTGCGCGGGGTCCACAGGCGGCGGTCCGGCTTGGTGCGCACGGCACCGTCCAGCGGTGCCCAGAAGCTGGGCCAACCGGTCCGGCTGTCATATTTGGTGTGCGAGGAAAACAGCGGCAGGGCGCAGCCGGCGCACACAAAAATCCCGTCGCGCGTCTCGTCATCCAGCGGGCTTGAGCCGGGCCGCTCGGTACCCTCCTGGCGCAGGATGCGGAACTGGTCGGGCGTCAGGCGCGCCCGCCAGTCGTCATCTGTAAGCGCAGAATAATCTTCGGCTTCCTCGCCCCAGGGCACAATGCCGGGGTGAGCGAACAGATCGGTCTCGTCAAAGCGGCTGCGCGCCAGCGCCGGACCGGCGGCGGTGAAGGCGAGTGCAGCGCCCAGAAACACGCGGCGGGTGGTCAGCGTCATGACGCAAATCCTTATCTTGGATGCCTGACGCTCAATCTATCCCGGATGGACGGCGCGGCCAGTCACAAGCCGGAGAGCCGGGATCACCGTTTGCGCGTGCGGGGCGCCGGATCGGGGTCTGGCTCAGGCGCGTCTTCGTCTTTCGGCTCCATGTTCGCCAGCAAATCGCGCCAGCGCCAGCCCGGATCGCGTCCCGCTGCCGAGGTGCGGGACGGCGCGGTGTCATTATCCGGGGTGTCCGGCTCCGGCGACGCGTCCTCTGCACGGTCATCGGACCTGTCACCACGTAACGCGGGGTCAGCAGGCGCATCGTCATCCGTTTTGTCCCGCGCCGGACGCGGATTGGCCGTGCGCGCGCGGCTTTCCCCAGTGCGCCGGGCGCTCAGAGGATCGGGGACCTCGTTGGCGGGCAGATCCAGCGGCTTGCGCCCGCCGGCCACCGATCCCATGCGCAGGATGAAGTCTGACAGCAGCTCATAATTCTGCCGGATGCGGGCCTGGAACTGGGCGTCGATGTCACGCGCCTGGTCGCTGGCTTCCGCCGCCGTGCTGGTCAGGCGCTCCAGCCCGTCTGACAGGATGCGCTCAATGGCCTGCGCGCTTTCGCGGGCCGCATCGGGCGCGGCTTCCAGCTTGCGGCGCAGATCGGCCAGTTCGGATTCAACGCGCGCCGTCTCGCGCCTGGAGGTCTCCAGCGTATCGGCCAGCTGGCGGCGCACGGCTTCAGAGGCGGACTCGGCGGCTTTTGCCGCGCGCTCGGTGAGGGTTTCGGCTTCCTGCAAACGGGCCTGGAAGGCGTCGTCGGAGCGGCGCGCCGCCTCAAACCCGGCTTCGCTGACGCGCTCCAGCGCGGCCTCGGCGGCCCCGGCCTGGGCCTCCAGACTGGAGCCGGCGCTTTCGGCCGCTTCGCGGGCGGCTTCGGCCACGGCGCGCAGGCGGTCCATGGCCTTTTCCTGGGCCTTGGCCGCGTCCGCGCTTTCCTTGCGCACCAGCTCGCCCAGGGATTCGGCGCGCTTGAGCGCGGCTTCAACGGCGGTCTGGAAGATCTGACCTGACTTTTCCGCCGCGGCTTTGAGTGTGTCGGCCCCGCCGCGGGCGGTGCGGGTCATGGTTTCCAGCTCGGCCTTGTGGAAATCGAGCGAGGCGGCGATCTTTTCCTGCTCCTTGCGCAGGGCGTCACTGGCTTCGCCCAGCCGGTCGCGATGCTTGAGATAGGCGGCCTCCAGCCCTTCGCTGCGGGCTTTGAGCGCATCGGCGAAGTCCCGCAACTCGTTGGACCGGGCATCCAGTGAGAGTGTCACGCGGTTGCTGGCGTCTTCCACGCTGTCGCCGGCGGATTTGAGCCGGTCGGCACCTGACCGTATGCGCTTCTCGCTCTCGGCTGCGCGCGAATCGGCGAGCTCGGCGGCGGCGGCGACCATTTTGGACTGGTCCTGGATGGCGGCAGCGATGAGCGCGGCCTTGTCATCGAGGCTTTCGGCCACGTCTGACAGCTTCTCACGCTCCGCGCGCAGGGAGCGCACGAGCGCCTCGGCGCGCTCGCGCGCCTTGCCTGAACTGTCTTCCAGACTGTCGGCGTGATGGGTGATCACTTCTTCCATGGCGGCCAGGCGCGCCAGCGCGCTTTCCATGGTGGAGTTGACCCGGTCGATCTGAACCGCGATGGCGTCGGCCAGGCGCGCGGTATCGGTCTCGGCATGGGTCAAGGGCGCGGCCAGGCGCGCCACGGCCAGGTCAAGCCGGCGTGCGCGGGCACTCGAGCGCGCGACCTCGCGGCCGAGCAAGCCGGCCAGAATGAACAAAAGCGCGGGTGCCACGGCGAAAACAGACAGGCCGGCCAGCTGGGCGGCCGTCAGGCTGGCCAGGTCTGTGTATCCGGCCAGATAGGCGCTGGCACCGCCTGCCCATAACAGGCCGAAGGCGAGCCCGAGAAACGCGATCCAGCCGCCGCCGCGCGCGGGCGGCACCATGTCCGGCTCCGCGGGCGGCGCTGTGACGTCCCGGCGCGAGCGCACAGTGTCCAGCACCCCGCCGCCGGGCAGGCTGGCAGGCTCACTGATGTTTGCAGCGACCGGTTCGGATTTTGCGTCCCTGACGGCCATGACGCCCCGTTTCTCAAAGCTGTGCGCGGATGCGCGCCCACACGCGCGCTCCTCATCCCTGTACGGTCAGATTGAGCGCCCGTCTGTTTTAGGCCTTGAGCGCGGGGAGTTAAAGCACCGGAAGCGTCAGGGCTGTGCGCGGCGGCTCGCAATCGCGCGAGATGCCGCTCCACGTGGCCCCGGATACGGTATCGGTATCGCTCAGCTCGACCAGCGGCCGGGCGGCTTCAGGCTGCACGCTGACATGAGCGGCGGGCTCGAAACGAATCGGCGGGCAGTCCTGAAGGTCACGCTCATAGCCAATGCCGATCGCGGCCAGCAGGGCCGCAACCAGCATGTGGAGAACTTCGATGAGGAATGACATGAACCGCCAGCCTTTCGTGGTGTCCCTTATGCGCTCAAGGCCGCACGCGTGACAAGCTCAAAGCCTCGCAGGCGGGCGTGAATTCTTCGTAAGGAACCAGGGTGCAGCCCAGTAAATTCTTGCAGTCGCCCGGCAAAATCGCCAGCGTGCGGCCCAACACTGATGCGTTCTCGCCGCGCCAGCGGCAGGCGCGACGGTCGGGCAAGGGGAGAGCATCATGACCGCAAATGCGGTGCCGGTGGCGGCAAAGGACCGGTTTGAAAGCCTGGATGTTCTGCGCGGCATCGCCGTGCTGGGCATTTTGATGGTGAATGTGCAGGCGTTCGCCATGGTCTGGCCGGCCTATCAGAATCCAACCGCCCATATGGATTTCACCGGCATCAACCAGACGGCCTGGTTCGTCCAGCACGTCTTCTTCGAGATGAAGTTCATCACGCTGTTTTCCGCCCTGTTCGGTGCCGGGATCATCCTGATGGCCGGGGACGGGCCGGACAGCTCCGCCAAAGTGCATTACCGGCGCATGCTATGGCTGCTCGCTTTCGGCATGGTGCACGCCTACGCGCTTTGGTTTGGCGACATTCTGGTTACCTACGCGCTTGCGGGCATGATCGTGGTGCTGTTCCGGCGCATGCGTATCGGCAAGCTGGTGTTCTGGGGGCTGTTCTGGACCGCCTTGACCGGGCTGATCATGGTCGGCGCCATGTCGGCCTTCATCCTCCTGCCTGAGGGGATGAGTGCTGAAGACGTCAATATGGCTCTGCCGCCTGACCAGTTGGCCGCCCAGGTCGCCGCCTACCAGGCCGGATGGCTGGAAAGCCGCGGCTATAACGCGGTCATCGCGGTGGCCGGTCAGCTGTCCACGATCCTCTATGCCGGACGGATCATCGGCGTGATGTTCCTGGGCATGGCGCTGTTCAAGTCCGGTTTCCTGCTCGCACGCTGGTCGGTTGCCCAGTATCTGATCAGCGCACTGGTGGGTCTGGCCGTCGGCGTGCCGCTGGTCTGGTTTGGGGCTGATCACGCGCTGGCCAACAACTTTGCTCTTGATGAAATGTGGCTCCACACGGCCACCAACTATATCGGCTCACTGCTCATGGCGTTCGGCTATGCAGCGGTGGTGATGCTGGTCTGCAAGGCACCGGTACTGTCTCTGCTGCGCGCGCCATTCCGCGCGGCGGGACGCATGGCCTTCACCAACTACCTCACCCAGTCCATTGTCATGGTGTTTATCTTTGTGGGTACGCCGGGCCTGGGCCTGTTCGGCACCATGGAGCGGATTGATCAGGTCCAGCTGGTCATCGTCATCTGGGTGGTGCAGCTGATTGTCTCGATGCTGTGGCTGCAGGTGTTCCGCTACGGACCGTTCGAGTGGCTGTGGCGGGCGCTGACCTATGGCAAGCTGCATCCGATCCTGAAGGAGCGCGCCACAGGATGAGCGGGCCGGTTCGTGACGGGGATCTGATCGCGGTCTATGGCTTGCTGCGCGCCGGTCAGACCGGGTTCGCCCAGTTTGGCCTGGCGGGGGCGTTCGAGGCCCGCGGCCCCTGCCTGATCCCTGGCCTGCTCTATGATCTGGGGGATTATCCCGGCCTGGTCGGCGGGCCGGGCCAGGTGCGCGGCGAGCTGTTCGCCGTGCGCAATGCGCTGGTGATGCCGCGTCTCGATGCGTTCGAGGACTACTGGCCCGGTGACAAGTCGCGCACCCGTTATGAGCGCCGCCGGCTCACTCTGACCGAGCCGGCGGGGGAGCAGGCCTGGGTCTATGTCTGGGTCTGCCCGCTCACCGGCGCGCGGGCGATTGCGGGCGGGGACTGGCTGGCGCGCTAGCCAGCCGGCTCAAACCGCGTCGGGCTGAAGCTCCGGCGCGGCGGCGGCAAGCTCGGGCAGGGCACGGGCGGCGGCGTCTGCGGCCACCAGGCGCGGGAAGGGTGCCAGGTCCACGCCAAATCGCCTTGCGTTGAACATCTGCGGCAACAGATAAATCTCCGCCAGCGACGGCCCGTCGCCGAACAGGAAGCCGTTCGATCCGCCCGTATCCGCTGCCATCTGTTCCAGCGCCATGAAGCCGGTTTCGATCCAGTGGCGCGCCCAGGCGGCCGCCCCGTCCTGATCCGCGCCGTGGTCAGCGCGCAACTTCTTCATCACACGCAGATTCTGGATCGGGTGGATGTCGCATCCGATGGCGGCGGCAAAGGCACGCACCCGCGCCCGCTCAAACCGATCGGCAGGCAGGAGCGGGCGGTCGGGCCAGGTCTCCTCAATCCATTCGATAATCGCCGGACTCTGGGTCAGGATGCGTCCGTCTGCCTCCAGCGCCGGGACGAGGCCTTGCGGATTACGCGCCAGATAGTCTGCCGCCCGCTGGCCGCCATCGACCAGATTCACCGGCTCGGTCTGGTATGTCAGCCCCTTCCAGTTCAGCGCCAGTCGCACACGGTAGGTGGTACCGGAGCGGAAATAGCCGTGGAGAACGAGCTTCATGACGGGCGCTCCTGCGCGTGCGGGGGTGAATTTAGTTGCAAATGATACTATCCTGTCCGAAGAACGATGCACGCGCGGGCGGGCCGATATCAAGCCCCCGCACGGCGTCCCCCACAGTCAATGAAGGAGCCCCGCCATGGCCGATCTGTTCGAGAACCCGCTGGGAACCGATGGTTTCGAGTTCGTCGAGTTCACCAGCCCGCAGCCGGAAAAGCTGGAGGCGCTCTTCACCACGCTGGGCTTCACCGCCGTGGCCAAACACAAGACCCGCGACATCACACGCTGGGCCCAGGGCGACATCAATTTCCTGGTCAATCGCGAAGCGACCGGCCAGGCGGCCGATTTCCGCGCCGCCCACGGCCCCAGCGCCAACGCCATGGCGTTCCGCGTCAAGGATGTGCGCAAGGCCTACGGTGAGGCCATTGAGCGTGGCGCCGAGCCCTATGGCGAAGGCGTATGGGCCGATGACAGCCTGGCACCTGCCCTGCGCGGCATTGGCGGATCGGTGCTGTATCTGGTGGACCGCTATGGCGAGACCACGATCTACGACGAGGCGTTCGAGCCGCTGCCGGGGGCCGGCGACACGAAAGGGGTCAATCTGGAAGTGCTCGACCACCTGACCCACAACGTGCTCAACGGCAATATGGACACCTGGGCGGGCTTTTATGAGCGCGTCTTCAACTTCCGTGAAATCCGCTATTTCGACATCAAGGGCCAGCACACGGGCCTGTTGTCGCGGGCGATGACGGGGGCGTGCGGCAAGCTGCGCATCCCGCTCAACGAAAGCTCTGACGATCAGTCGCAAATCTCCGAATACCTGCGCGAATACAATGGCGAAGGCATTCAGCACATCGCCCTGACCACGCCGGACATCTATGCCACGGTGGAAAAGCTGCGCGCCGCGGGGCTGGAGTTCCAGTCCACGCCCCAGACCTATTATGAGCTGGTGGACGAGCGCGTGCCGGGCCATGGCGAGGACCTGGCGCGGCTCAAAGCCAACAACATCCTGGTCGACGGTGATCCGGAGAAGGGCGACGGCCTGCTCCTGCAGATCTTCACCACCACCAATATCGGCCCGATCTTCTTCGAGATCATCCAGCGCAAGGGTAATGAGGGCTTCGGCGAGGGTAATTTCAAAGCCCTGTTTGAATCCATCGAGCTCGACCAGATCCGGCGCGGCGTGATCAAGACCGCCGCCGCCAGCTGACGCCATGGATGACACGCCGTCCCGGATATCCCGCGAAGGTGCCACCATGCGCCTTCGCGACTACCTGCCCTACCGGCTCTCGGTGGTCTCGAACAAGGCGTCGGGCCTGATCGCCCGCGCCTACCAGGCCCGCTTCGGGCTGACCATCTGGGAGTGGCGGGTGATCGCGGTGCTGGGCGAGGGCGCGCCGCTGACCGCCCAGGCCGTGTGCGAAGCCACCGCCATGGACAAGGTGACGGTCAGCCGCGCCATCCGCGCGCTGGATGCGCGCCGCCTGGTCAAGCGCACGCAGAGCCTTGCCGACAAGCGCGCCAGCGATGTGACGCTGACCCCCGACGGGCAGGCCATCTATCTCGAAATCGCCCCGCTGGCCCTGCACTACGAAGCGGCGCTGATTGAAGGCTTCTCGGACGAAGAACGCGCCCAGCTCGTGGCCCTGCTCGACAAGCTGGAGGCGCGGCTGATCGGGCTGACAGAAACGGCCAGCGTCACCCTCTAAATCGAGGCGATGTGACGCATGGGCTCAATTCATTGCCCAGACGCCGCTTTACACGCCGCCTCCGTGATATCATCGCTGCCGGGATGCGACACTTTCGCAAGATATCTTGCACCTGTCTGGAGCGGGACTTACCTGCCTCAGCAAGAAGCCCCGCAATCCACCTGAAACCTATTGGAGCGACACATCATGACCGCCCGGTCCGAAGACAGCCCGATCACACGGCGCGCCCCGGAAGGCGTGCGCGACCGCATCGCCCTCGTGATGGTGCGAGTCATGCGGGTGTTCGCCGATCTGTTCTTCCGCAAGCGCTATGGCCACCGGGCGGTGGTGCTGGAGACCGTGGCCGCCGTGCCGGGCATGGTGGGCGGGCTGTTGCAGCACCTCAAATGCCTGCGCCATATCTGTGAGGATCAGGGCTGGATACGCGAGCTCCTTGATGAAGCAGAAAACGAGCGCATGCATCTCATGACCTTCATCCACATTGCCCAGCCGAGTGTGCTGGAGCGTGCGTTGATCATGATTGCGCAGGCGATCTTCTATAATGCCTATTTCTTCCTGTATCTGTTTGCGCCGCGCACGGCGCACCGCTTTGTGGCCTATCTCGAAGAGGAGGCCGTGGTGAGCTATACGCAATACCTTGGCGCCATCGATAACGGTCAGATCGAGAATGTGGCTGCGCCGGCGATCGCGCGTGACTACTGGAAAATGCCCGCGGATGCGCGCCTGCGTGATGTGGTCATCCAGGTGCGCGAGGATGAAGCGCGCCACCGCGACACCAACCACGCTTTCGCCGACGCGTTGACCAAGCCTGGCCAGGCCAGTGGCGGCGTGGAGGCCGGGTCCCAGGCATGAGGGGGCGGGTGGGTTCCGCTCATGCCTGACCGCTCCGCTCTGGCTCCGGGCCGGGGCTGGAATGGGACGCCGGGACGGCCCGCGCCATGAGCCACACATGATGTGGCCAACCGCGCCCGTCTTGTGGTCAAGACAGCGTGTTTTGTGTTCACAGAGGGTGTGTTTGTGGCCTGGCCGGCCGTTTACGACATGGCGCGGCGCGCTCAGGCAGACGGCAGCCGGCGTGTGTGGCGACGAAAATCGGCCCTAGCCGTGAGGGTCGCCGGCGGCGCGGGCAAACGCTTCTTCGACGCGGCGTGCATCGGCCCCGGCATCCACGCGTTCGTCAATCGAGGCGCGGGCGCGGGCGGCGGCGGCATCGGTAACCAGGCTGGCATAACCGGCCAGCGACCGGCCGACAGCGCACAGCTCTCCATGCTCGGCGCAGAAGCCGGCTTCCAGCTCCTGCCCTGTCCCGGAGGCGGCCATCGCCGCCTCGCGGGCCGGAGCGGAGAGAATGGCGTGGGCTTCGCGTGCAAATGCGCCGTCTTCAGGCGCGCTGAAACCGGCGGGCGCAAAGGCGGCCACCACAGCGATCCAAAATGCAGCTCTCAACATGAAGATCATGTTTGCCTCTCACACATTGCCCATCCCGAGCAAGAATGAGGCTAGCGCAAACGAGGCCGGACTCGCCAGTCAAACCGGGGTGAAAGGTAAACGGTGTGTTAAGGCTGAACGGGCGTGATGAATCGAGCCTTAACCCCTCGCCCTGACCTGTCTCAGTTCGAGACAGTGATATGGTCGAGATTGCGCCGTTCGCGCTGGGCGGTGGTCAGGCACTGGGCCACGTCATTGAGCGCGTGGGCCGCAATGCAATAGCTGTCTTCATAGCGGAAGCTGCCCGCCGCGATGCATTGCTGCAGCATCAGGCGCGACCACTCGATGCACCGCTCCACCGCGGGATCGCCGAGAAGATCGTCGAGCAGGGTCATGTCACCAGTCTCGATCGATTGCAGGGCGGCGACGGCCAGGAAGCGGCCGACACGCCGCTCATCGGGCGTCATCTGCTGTTCGCCGACCGCGACAGACAGCTCGGGAAGGTCGGGCAAATTGGCGGGGCGCTCGGCGAACATCGACACCGCTGATCCCATGCGCCCGTCGCGCGTCAGGCGCACGGCGCTCTGGGTTCCAGGTTCGGCGGCAGGATCGGGATCGGCGCGGCGGAAGCTTGTCTGCAGGCGCATGTGGGCGGTGTTGAGCGCCTCATTGCGGTCGCGCCGGTCGCGCTCGCGGCGAGAGGCCCAGCTTTCGCGCTGCAGCGAATAGGCAGCCTGGCGGTAGCGCTCACCCACCTGGCGCATGTGGGTCACGTCTTCCTCGATGGCACCCACCACGCTCTCCTGGGCCAGATCGGCCCCCGCAAAACCGGTAACGAAGATCGGGTCGTGCAGCAGCGCAGCCCGCGCGGTCTCGAATCCGTAGTAATCGGATACGGCGCGTACGGCGTCGACAAACTCGGGATGCTGGGCGGCGACCAGGGCCGCGTAGGCGATCTGGGCGTCCACCAGCCGGTCGCCCTGATAATAGGAGGCCAGCGAATCCATCACCACGTCGAGATCCGTGCCCGAGCGCAATTCACGCAGGCCCGCCCGGTTCACATCCATGTGGAAGGAGGCATAGACCTGTGCGGTTTCGGTCAGCGGTCCCAGTTCCGGCCCCTCAGCCAAAACCGGACTGTCTGACGCCGCTGGTGCAGGGGCAGGCTGCCCGGCTTGCGCAGGCGCGCCGGCGGGATCGTCCGCAAAGGCAGCGTGCGTGACAGCGGCGGCAACAGCGGCGGCGATCCAGACGGTCTTCATGGCGGAACCTGCTGTGGGGCTTGGGGCAATGATGCCAGTTTTTATAATGACCGCGTTCAGTTTCAACGCCAAGGGGGAGGCCTGCGGATTAATGCCGATTCAATAATTGTTAACGCCCGCAGCGCAGCGTGCTGGCGTCCCGGTGACCCTATGTGAGTCGGCCCCGCCATCATGTCCACGACCCCGATATCTGCCCCTCGTCCGACCAACTGGCTGGACTGTGTTGCCGGGCCGGTAATGCAGGGTGCGTGGCTGGCCGTGTGCGCGGTTACCGCCCTCAGCCTGGCACCTCTGTCGCCGCAAGGCTGGGCGCTGGTGCTAGCCGCCGGCGCGCCGGGTCTCATCGGCTTGTTCTTCAGCGCTGCCAACGCTGACACCCGCGATGGCGCGCGGCTGGTGCTGGCGCTGGCCTGGTGCCTGCCGGGCCTCGCAGCGTCGGTAATGTTTGCCAGCGCGCTGTCTCCCGCGGCTCTGGTGTTTCTGGCTGGCCCCATGGCGCTGGCGGCCTCTGGTGGCGCGCGTGCGGCGCGCCTCAGTGCCGTGGTATCCGCATGCGCCTTCCTTCTGGCAGCTGGCTTCAGCCTTTTGGGCCCCGACCCGCTTGGCGCAATCCCCGGCGGTGCGCTGGCCGGCCTGGTCGCACTGGCGTGCTTCTTTGTCATCACCGGTTTCGCCGCCCGCGCCCGGCTTTCGGCCCGCCTGGCCGCGGCCAGGCGGGAGCTGGAGGCGATCCGACCCGCCGCCGACGGCTTCACCCACGCGCCGTCTCCCATGCTGGCGCTCGATCCGGATGGGGTGATCACAGCGGCCTCGCGCGCCCTGCGCCGCGTGG
The DNA here is from genome assembly GCA_027627705.1 of Hyphomonadaceae bacterium BL14. Classification (NCBI taxonomy): domain Bacteria; kingdom Pseudomonadati; phylum Pseudomonadota; class Alphaproteobacteria; order Hyphomonadales; family Hyphomonadaceae; species Hyphomonadaceae bacterium BL14. The sequence continues at coordinate 1,290,797 of CP091242.1, read as the reverse complement.
CCCCGGGCGTGCCGCGGGACGTGACCGGTTTGGCGGCTGATGGTCTTGGCTTTGACGAAGATCAACAGGCAGCCCTGCGCGCCGGTCTTGTCTCGGCCCGGTCAGGCGGCGGCGCGGATGGCGGGCGCTTCACCTTCACTGTGCGTGGCCCTCGCGGGCGAGAAAGCGCGCTGACGGCGCGCGCGGTGGCAACGCCGGCAGGCTATGTGCTCAGCCTTTCCGAAACCACCGGTGTGGACGCCGAGGCCGAGCGCCGCCTGATGGCCGAGCGTGATGCCGCCATCGCCGCCAGCCGTGCAAAGTCGGAGTTTCTGGCCGCTGTCAGCCACGAGCTGCGCACGCCACTCAACGCCATTATCGGTTTCTCTGACGTGATGAAGCAGCGCCTGTTCGGGCCGCTGCCGGCACGCTACGCCGAATATGGCGATCTGATCCATGAAAGCGGGCGGCATCTGCTGGAGCTGATCGGCGATGTGCTGGACATGTCCCGGATCGAGGCCGACCGTTACGAGCTGTCACTGGAAGAATTCGACGTGCGCGATATCGCCGATATCTGCACAAAGATGATGCGCCTGCGCGCCACGGAACAGGGCGTGACGCTCTATGTCGATGCTGGCGATGCGCCAATCCATGTGAGGGCCGACCGCAAGGCACTGCGCCAGATTCTGCTCAATCTGCTGTCCAACGCTGTGAAGTTCACGCCTGAGGGTGGCGCAGTCGTGCTGATGGCCTGCACGGAAGGCCCTGATCTGGTGATGGCGGTGGGCGATAGTGGCGTCGGTATCAGCCAGGACGAGATTGCGCGCCTGGGCCAGCCCTATGCCCAGAGCCAGTCAGGCCGCGACTCGGTCGAGCGCAGCTCCGGCCTCGGCCTGGTGCTGGTGCGCCAGCTGGCCGAACTGCACGACGGCTCCATGACCATTGAAAGCCAGCCGGGCGAGGGAACCACGGTCACCGTGCGCCTGCCCGTGCTCGCCGCGCCCGTGGGCGAGACCGGCAATGTGGAGCCGCTGGAGGTTCACCAGCGCATCCGTGCCGCCCAGACGGCCGTCGAACACATCGCCCGCACCAGCGACGGCGCGGCCTGAAGGGGAAGGTCCCCTCTTAGAGGAATGGGGAGGAGCGCACCGTCCCCCTCACCCTACCCTTTCCCCCATAAATGGGGGCGATGAGCCTGTAACCGCAGCATTTATGCCTGTGAGCCAGGCGCTTCGGTGTCCTGAATGTCGCTCTGCGTCAAAGCCCCCTCTCCCCTCTCGGAGGGGGGGATAAAGGTGAGGGGTGCGGCACCGCGCCTTGCAGACTTTCAGCCACCTCCCCCCTGACGCAACGCCTTGGCGCGGCGCGCTTGATCCGCGATAAATAGTCCGGACAAATTCAGCCAGCCCGTCAGGACCGCCTCCATGAGCCCCACCATGCAGCAAGCCGTGCTTCGCGCGCCGCTCGACCGTGTTCCGCAGGCGGGAGATTTCGCCCTGGTCAAGACAGCGCGCCCTGAATGTCCCGAGGGCGGGGTGCTGGTGCGGCTGAGCCATGTGTCCATGGACCCGTATGTAGGCGCGCGCCTTCGCGGCCGGCATATGGGCGAGGCGGCGCCGGAACCGATGCGCGATGCGATCCCCGGCCATGGCGTGGGCGTGGTGGAAGAGAGCCGCTGCGCGATTCCTGAAGGCGCGATGGTGCACATGATGGCCGCGGGCTGGCGCGAATACGCCCCCGCGCTGGAAAGCGACGTCAGGGTGATCGCGCCGGGCGCCTTGTCGCCGGCGGTCTTCCTTGCGGCCCTCGGCATGCCGGGCCTGACGGCCTGGGCGGGGATGACGCAGCTCGCCAAAGTGACGCACGGAGATGTGGTGCTGATCGACGCGGCGGCGGGCGCGGTGGGCGGCGCAGCGGGCCAGATCGCCCGGGCGCGCGGGGCGGCCAGGGTGATCGGCATAGCCGGCGGGCCGGCCAAATGCGCGCTGGTGCGCGAGACCTATGGCTTTGACGCCTGCATTGATTACCGCGCCGAAGGCTGGCGCGACGCGCTGGCCGAGGCCGTGTCGGGCGGGATCAGCGTGCATCTGGAGAATGTGTCGAGCGAGATCCTGACCCTGGCCCTGACCCACATGAAGCCCTATGGCCGCGCGGTGCTGTGCGGTCTGGCGGCGCATTACCAGAGCGACGCGCCTGCGCCGGGTATCCCCTTCGGCCTGATCATCGGGAAGCGGGCGAGCCTGCACGGGCTAGTGGTCTATGATTTCTATGACCGCTGGGATGAGTTTCTGGCCGAGTGCCAGCCTTTGGCCGAAGCGGGCCACCTGGTCATCGCCGAGGATATTGCAGACGGCCTCGCCGGGGCGCCAGCCGTGTTCGAGCGCCTGATGGCGGGGCGAAATCGCGGCAAGGCGCTGCTCGCGTTATGAGCAGGCAGGCGCACAGCTGGGGCCTGCGCGGCGCAGTGATCGTGCAGGGGCGGGCGGTGCATTACCGGCGCGCCGGGCCGCCGGGCACGCCGGCGGTGATCCTCCTCCACGGCTCGCCGGAAAGCGCCAGCGCGGTGCATGAAGCGGCGCGCCTGCTGTCGCAGCGCATATGCGTGATCGCGCTCGATACGCCCGGCAACGGCCTGTCCCAGCCGCTGGACCAGGCTGATCCGGACCGGGCCGATTATGCGCGCCATCTGATCGCCTTCATGGACGTGATGGGTGTGGCGCGCGCCGGACTTTACGGGTTTCATACCGGGGCGGGCACGGCGATGGCAGCCGCGCTGTTGGCGCCGGAGCGCATCACGGCGCTGGCGCTTGACGGGCTGGCGGTGTGGACGCCGGACGAGCGGGCCGATCTGCTGGCCCATTACTGTGTGATCTTCCCTCCCGCCGCCGACGGCTCGCACCTCGCGCGAATCTGGGCGCGGCTGGAAGAGCAATTGATCTTTTTTCCCTGGTATCACGCCCGGATGGATGGGCGCATGGCGCTGCCCATCACGCCCATGGAGACGCGCCTGCGCCGTCTTCGGGACTGGCTGACGGCCCATGAGCACTATCCCGCCCCCTACCGCGCTGCGTTCAAGGCGAAAGGCGAGGACGGGCCGGACCGGGTGAGCGCGCCCACGCTCGTCGGGGCGATGGGCCGCGATCCCTTGAGCGCCCATCTCGACCGCTTGCCCGCACTGGCCCCAGGTGTGCGCGTTGAGCGCTGGGGCGATGACCGGGCGGGCGCGCTTGAGGCGATCGTCCGTCATCTAGCTGCCCATCCGGGCGCAGCGGCGTCGCGGCCTGATCCGTCAGACAAGGCGCTGCTCGCCAAGCTCGCGGCACCGCAAGCGCGCCATGACTGGGCACCGGACGATCATGGCGGCTTCCTTTTGAAGCTCTGGCGGGACATGCGGCTGGAGGCGATAGAGACCGCGGGCGATCAGGCCGCACTGGAGGCGGCGCTGGCCCCTCACGCCCTGCACGCGCGCGTCACGGCGGCGATCCAGGCGCGCACGGGGCTTTGAGCGTTTAGGGCGTGTGGGCTTCGCGCGCCTTGCCGCTGACGAGATAGACGGCGAAGCTCGCCAGCCAGTGACTGCCCTCGTAATGCTCTTCTGACACCGCCGCGACGCCGGCCTCAGTATGCACCGCCTCGGCGGCATTGAGGGACGCGATGCGCGGATCGTCTTGGGGCAGGCTGGCGGCGATGCCTTGCAGATTCCAGGCGCGCGACAGATTGACCCCGTCAAGATGCACGAGATGGCCATCGGTCGGGTCCAGCACGATGCCTGGCGCCAGCCAGTCCGCCGAGCCGTCCTCAGGAATGCCCGGCAGATAGGCTGACAGCCAGGCAGGATAGTCCTCAGCCGGGATCACTCGGCGCATCAGATCGGCGGTCATCAGGCAAGGCGACAGGAAATCGGTCCCCGACGGCTCGTAATGCAGCGGGCAGTCGCGGTCTTCGAGATGAAAGGCCAGCGACTTGGCAGTGATCAGGTCAGCGAGGGCCGTCCGCCCGGCCGCGCGCGCCCAATCCAGCGTCAGGGCAAAGCCGAACGCGGTCTGGTTATGGGTGCCCGAGCGCACCGGATAGACCAGATTGGGCAGCCAGATCAGGAAGCGATCCTCGATCACGTCCTCCAGAGGGGCCAGAATCTCAGCCCATTCACGAGCCTGCGGATCGTCCCAGGCGCGCAGCTCGGCCGTGAGCTGGAGAAACCAGGCCAGGCCATAGGGGCGTTCGAACGAGGCGCGGCCCTCGCCCTCGAAATAGGCGAGCTCGCCGGCCAGGTTCCCGGCCGTGAAGCTTTGCGCCAGCGCCGCGCGGGCGTCTGCGGCAAACGGCGCGTCCGGGAACTGACGCGCCAGCCGGGTCAGCAGCCAGTGGCCGTGGACCGCAGAGTGCCAGTCAAAGCAGCCGTAGAAGATGGGGGTGAGGTCGCGCGGCGCCTGCGCGTCGGAGTCCGAAACCATCACATGGGCAATCTTGTTGGGGTATTCGCGGTGGACGCAATCAAGCGCCAGCTGCGCAAACCGGTTCGCTGCGGCTACATCCAGCATATCGCTCTCCTGCGCTGCGCCCGCCGTCAGCGCCAGCGCCCCGGCGGCCATCATTCCTGCCAGCATCATGATCGGCTCTCCTCGTGCCTTGTGCCCGGCCACGCTAGACCAGGCGGGCCGGTGTGCAAATGCCGCGCGGCGGGTGACGCGAGAAGGGGTGATTTTCGCGGCGCGGGGGGCTAGAACCATGGTCAAGGACCGCCTCGCCAGACGGGCGGCCATACACCACACATTCCGATATGGGGGGACACCATGGCTGACGGCCAGATATCGACCCGGGATCTGCGCGATCTCGGCGTGACGGACGCAATCCTGCACTATAACTGGACTGAAGAAGCGCTCTACGAAGAGGCCGTGCGCCGCGGTGAAGGCCGTGTCGCCAGAGGCGGCGCGCTGGTGGTCACGACCGGCCAGCACACCGGCCGCTCGGCGCGTGACAAGTTCACGGTGCGCGATGCGACCACCGAAGACACCGTCTGGTGGGATTTCAATGTCGCGATGGAGCCTGCGCATTTCGACGCGCTCTGGGCAGACGTGCGCGCCCATATGGCCGGGCGCGAACTATTCGTGCAGGAGCTTCACGGCGGGGCCGATCCGGCCCACCGTCTGCCGGTGCGTGTGGTCACCGAGCTCGCCTGGCACGGCCTGTTCATCCGCCACCTCCTGCGCCGGCCGGCACGCGCGGACCTGTCGAGGTTCGAGCCCGGCTTCACCATCATCAACCTGCCGAGCTTCACGGCCGATCCCGCACGCCATGGCGTGCGGTCGGAAACCGTCATCGCGGTCAATTTCGCCCAGCGCCTCGTCGTGATCGCAGGCACCTCCTACGCGGGCGAGACCAAGAAGGCGGTCTTCACCATCCTCAACTACCTGCTGCCCGAAAAGCGCATCATGCCGATGCATTGCTCGGTCAATGTGGGTGAGGCGGGCGATGCGGCCGTGTTCTTCGGCCTGTCGGGAACGGGCAAGACCACCCTGTCGGCCGATCCCAGACGCACCCTCATCGGAGATGACGAGCATGGCTGGTCGCCCGACGGCCTGTTCAATTTCGAGGGCGGTTGCTACGCCAAGATGATCCGCCTGTCGGCCGAGGCCGAGCCGCAAATCCACGCCACCACGCGCATGTGGGGCACGGTGCTGGAAAACGTGGTGATGGACCCGGCCACGCGCGAGCTTGATCTGGACGATGCCTCGCTGGCGGAGAACTCGCGCGGGGCCTACCCGCTGCACTACATCCCCAACGCCTGCGACAGGAATGTCTGCGGCCATCCACGCAATATCGTGATGCTGACCTGTGACGCGTTCGGCGTCATGCCGCCCATCGCAAGGCTGACGCCGTCCATGGCCATGTATCACTTCCTGTCGGGGTACACCGCCAAGGTTGCCGGCACCGAGAAGGGCGTTACCGAGCCCAGCGCCACCTTCTCCACCTGCTTTGGCGCGCCCTTCATGCCGCGTCACCCGGCCGAATACGGTGCGCTCCTGAAAGACCTGATCGCGCAGCACGGCGTCAATTGCTGGCTAGTCAACACAGGCTGGACGGGTGGGCCCTATGGCATGGGCGAACGCATGCCGATCAAGGTGACGCGCGCGCTCCTGAACGCGGCGCTCGACGGCTCGCTGGCGGACGCGCAGATGCGCACGGATCCGGTGTTCGGCTTTGCTGTGCCCACCCAGGTGGAGGGCGTCGATCCCAAGCTCCTCGACCCGCGCCAGACCTGGGCCAACCCGGCCGACTATGACGCCCAGGCGCGCAAGCTCGCCGACATGTTCGTGGCCAATTTCGAGAAGTTCGCCGCCCATGTGGATGAGCACGTGCGCGCCGCAGCGCCGAAAGCGGGGGCGTAAGGGCAGGGACGTTACAAACGAGCATCCGCCGCCGACCCCTTTGGCCAAGCCCCAGCCCCATGGCTAATCTGGGCCCGTTGAAGCGCCGCCTCGTCGCCAGAAGAGCCCCGTCATGACCAAGCCGGTCAATCTGAGTCAGTACAGGAAGGCGAAGACGCGCGCTGACAAGGCGCGGGCGGCGGATGTGAACCGCGTGGTGCACGGGACGCCCAAGGCGGTGCGCGATCTGGCGCAGGCGCGTCAGGCTCAGGCGGCGCGCCGGATTGAGGCGCATCGGCGCACGGGCGAGGGTGAGGCGGACGGGCAGGGTGCCGATCCGCAGCGGACAGACGGAGACGGCGAATAATGCTGCGCAAGCGGTCTGTGACGCTCGCCGGTCACGCTACATCGCTGGCGCTGGAAGAGGATTTCTGGCGGGAACTCGATGCGGCGGCGGCGGCCGAGGGCGCGCCGCTGGCCCGGCTGATTGCTCGGATTGATGCGGCGCGGGCGCAGGATGATCCGGATGCGCCTTTGTCCAGCGCCTGCCGGGTATGGGTGCTGCGGCGGGCGCTGGCGCGGAGTTCGGCTTAAGATTTTCAGCCTAGCCTTGGGCGCGCCAGACTTCGCCGTCATCGGCCTCGCGCAGATTGACCCACCGCCAGGCACTGGTATCGGCCAGCAGTGCGCCCAGCGCCTTGGCGTTCAGGCCATGGCCGGGACGGGTGGCGCGGTAGAGGCCCAGGATCGGCGCACCGGCCAGATACAGATCGCCCAGCACGTCCAGCGCCTTGTGGCGCACGAACTCGTCAGCAAAGCGCAGGCCCTCGGGGTTTTCCACGCCGCTGTCTGTGAGCACAACCGAATTGTCCAGCGAACTGCCGCGAGCCAGGCCGGCGCTCAGAAGCGCGCCTAGATCACGGCGGAAGCCGAACGTGCGCGCCGGTGCCACCAGGGTGCGGAAGTTTTCACGCGTGACTTCGAACGCGAAGGCCTGACGTCCAATGGCCGGATCGCTGAAATCGATCTCGATATCGATGGTCTGCTTCAGCGCAGGCAGGAACTCGGCCTGACGCGCACCATCGCTCACCGAAACCGGGCGCAGCACCTGAATGGCGCGGCGCGGCGCGGCGCTGGTTTTGAGGCCCGCATGCAGCATCAGCTCCACAAAGGGGGCCGATGAGCCGTCCATGGCGGGCGCTTCGGGGCCGTCGAGCTCGAGCAGCACATCATCCACGCCCAGCCCCGCAAGGGCCGCCATGAGATGCTCTACCGTCGCCACCGAGGCACCGGCGTCATTGACCAAGGTGGTGCCCAGATCGGTCGAGCGCACATACTCGCGCCGGGCCGGAATCCGGGTGTCGTCCAGGGTGAGATCGGTGCGATCAAACACGATGCCGGAACCCACCGCGGCGGGTTTCATCACCATGCGCACACGGGCACCAGTGTGCAGGCCTATGCCGGCGCAAACGGCCGGAGCGGCCAGTGTGGTGCGTTCCATCATCTCGTCTACCCGGTCTGTTTTGTCTTGCGCCCGCGCGCTTCTCCACGCGTGACTTTCAGAGCGCAACACCCCTCATCGGTGCAGCACTCTACGGCTTTGCTGCAACACAGCAATTAAACGATTGTTGCACCATGTTACGCGAACCGGACCCGGCCAGCCGGGCACCACCGCGAATGCTTCACGTGCAAAAAAGGCCGCCGGGCGAGCCCGGCGGCCTTGTCTGACTGAGGGGGCAGGTGACGCTAGTTGGCCTGGCGGCGCAGAAAGGCGGGGATTTCCAGTTCGCCTTCGTCCAGGGTTTCACCGAATAGATCGCCGCGCGGCGCAGGAACCGGCTGGACCTGACGCACGGTGTGGGCCGTGGCACGCGGGGTAGGCTGGGGGGCTGCCTGGCGCGCCGGCGGGGCTTCTGCCGGGCGCGAGCTCAGCGGATCACGCTTGACCGTGGCCGGGGCCGGCTTCGGGCGGCGGCCGAACAGCGAGCGCAGGCCGCGCGGCGCGTCGGCTTGCGGGTGTGCAGCAGGGGCTGTCTGAAGCGGCGCGTTCACCTCGCGCGCCAGGCGCTCCTGGGCGTGGACCACGGCCGGTTTCTCGGCAGGCGCTTCAGGGATCTCGTCCCAGACATGGGCTTCGTTGTAGTGATCTTGCGGGTGGTGATCGGTAATGCCGGTCGTCTCCACATAGGTGGCGGCGGTCTCAACAGGGGTCTGAGCCGCCGGGGCGAACGGCGCGGCGTGCGGGGTTTCGTTCACAGCCACAGCGTCGGCTGCGCGGCGCACCAGCGGTTCGGCCTGGCGCTGCGGGCGGGCTTCGCGGCCTTTCCAGGCCGGGGTGACTTCAGCGGGAGCGCGGCGGCGCGGATCGGCGGCCTGGAGGGCTTCGCCGTCAATGCCGGTGGCAACGACGGACACACGGATGATGCCCTCAAGAGCTTCGTCAAACGTGGAGCCCACGATGATATTGGCGTCTTCGTCCACCTCGTCGCGGATGCGGTTGGCCGCCTCGTCGACTTCATACAGCGTCATGTCCATGCCGCCGGTGATGTTGATGAGCACGCCCTTGGCACCCTTCATCGACACGTCGTCGAGCAGGGGGTTGTTGATGGCGTTGTTGGCCGCTTCGATGGCGCGCTTGTCGCCCGTGGCCTCGCCGGTGCCCATCATCGCCTTGCCCATCTCGTTCATCACGGTGCGCACATCGGCGAAGTCCAGATTGATCAGGCCGGGCATAACCATCAGATCGGTGATGCCGCGCACGCCCGAGTGCAGCACCTGGTCGGCCAGCGAGAACGCTTCGGCGAAGGTGGTCTTCTCGGTGGCGATGCGGAACAGGTTCTGGTTGGGAATGATGATCAGCGTATCGACATGCTGCTGAAGGCGCTCGATGCCTTCCTCGGCCAAGCGCATGCGGCGCGAGCCTTCGAACTGGAATGGCTTGGTGATGACGCCCACGGTCAGGATATTCAGCTCACGCGCGGCGCGCGCGATGACCGGCGCGGCACCGGTGCCAGTGCCGCCGCCCATGCCTGCGGTGATGAACACCATGTGCGCGCCCTGAAGCTGCTCGGTGATCTCCGCCAGAGAGTCCTCAGCTGCCTGCTGGCCGACCTCGGGGCGCGCCCCGGCACCCAGACCCTCGGTGATGCCGGCACCCATCTGCACCCGGCGCTCGCAGCGCGAGCGGGCCAGTGCCTGAGCGTCGGTATTGGCGACCACAAAATCCACGCCCTCCAGTGACGCGTCGATCATGTTGTTAACGGCATTGCCGCCGGCGCCGCCGACGCCAAACACGAGGATTCGCGGCTTGAGCTCAGTGGTTTCGGGCGCGGACAGGTTGAGGGGCATGGATGGGGCTCCAGCGAGGATTGGGGATTTAAGGCCTCATTATCCATCAACCATGCGCCGCGTTGTTTAATCGGGCGTTAAGCCAAGCCATGGGCGTAGCAGGGATTTTGCGGAACGCTTCAGGAACGAAACAGCGAGTCGCCAGCGCTTGAAGCCGTTGTGTCAAGCCGGATCGATCCCGAACAGATTCGCCAGCGGCTTGAACACACCGCCGTCCGGATCAGGAACCTGGCCTGCCGTCAGCCCGCCATCCACGCAGAAGCTTTGGCCGGTGACGAAGCGGGCAGCATCGCTGGCGAGATACAAAACCGCTTCGGCGATATCGCGGCCGGCACCAGCCACCGGCAGGGGCTGCATCAGCGTGGCGATAGAGGTCATGACCGCGGCCTTGGACTCGCTGGTCTCCTGATCCAGTCCCAGCGCGCGCCCGAAAATGGCGGTGGCAATCAGACCGGGCTGAATGGCGTTGACGCGCACGCCATCGGCTGCCAGGCGCACAGCGGCGAGGCGCGTCATGTGCAGCACCGCCGATTTGGCAATGGAGTAGAGGATCGGTCCGTAGGTCGTTCCCTCCGCCGCCACCGAACTTGTTGTGATGATGGCCCCGGACTTCTGGGCGCGCATGTGTGGCTCGGCGTGCTTGATCCCGTAGAGGGCGCTGGCCAGATGCAGCTGCATGACCCGGTTGAAGCCCGCCTCGTCGATGGAGGCAAAACCCTCGTCACGCTCGGCGGCCCCGGCATTATTGAACAGGATGTCGATACGCCCGAACGCCTCCACGGCGCGGTCGATCAGCGCCTTCACATCGGCTTCGCGCGTCACGTCGGCGTGCTGATAGAGGGCGTTGGGCGAGGCCTAGGCGATGCTGGCACCCAGCTCGTCCTGGATATCGCCGATGACGACACGGGCGCCTTCGGCCAGGAACAACTCCACCGTGGCGCGGCCGATGCCGCTGGCACCGCCCGTGATCACAGCCGTCTTGCCGCTCAACCGTCCGTTCATCGCTTGCTCCTTCAGTCATGATGGGGCGCGCAGGGGATCATGGCCGCGCGGGGCGGGCAAGGCGAAATGAACGCCGTTCACTTCCTGCGGTCACTGCGGCGGGACGAACCGGTCAAGACCCGGCGGCGGGGCGAGGCCCGGCGAAGCGAAGGCGATCACCTTGAACAGGGTGCCCATCTCCTCCGGTGCGCTCAGCCTGGCGGCCTGACGCTCCAGCCGGGCGCGGCCCGCTGTGTCCTGAGCCTTGGCAAGCAGGGCGGCGCGCACGTCCAGGCCGAGGCCCTTGAGAAAGCCACCCTGCTGCGCCGGGCCAAACACCTGCAGTCCGGCCCTGAGCCCCTCGCGCGCCAGCGCGTCGAACGCCACCCAGGCGGTCAGGTCGGCTGTGCCGGGCGCGTCGAGCGGATCGACCTTCTCGTGCTTGCGGATGGCCTGCAGCGTGTCGCCGTGCTCGGGCCCGGTCGCGCCATAGTCGATGAACAGCGCATAGCCGGGATGATCATTCAGCCGCTCGGCCACGGCGTCGATCACCGCCGCGTCAGCCGGGCGCAGCTCCACCAGCGACCCGTCCGGCAGATCACGCAAGGCTTCCGGGATCAGGGCCAGGTCAGGCGCGCTGAACGCTGCGCCGAGGACGAAGGCAAAGCGCTCGGCGTCATCGGGATGCATCGCCACGCAGCGCTCGCGCCAGACGCCGTCATGCTTCACCGCCTGACGGATGGGCAGGCAGTCGAGGAATTCATTGGCCAAAAGAAGTGTCGTGCCCGGCCGCACGGCTTCCAGACGCGGTGCCCAGCGTATCGGGACCGGCGCTCCGGCCAGCGTGCGTCCCTGAACCATTTTCAGCGCCGGGCTGACCTCAACCAGCGTGGCTTCGGCCGCGTCGATGAGGCCCGGTGCCGCGCGCAGCACGCGCACGACATCGCTCATCATGCGCCCGGTGCCGGGGCCGAGCTCGATGAGCTGGACCGGGTCGGGCTCGCCCATCTGGCTCCAGCACTCCACCGCCCACAGCCCGATCAGCTCTCCGAACATCTGGCTGATTTCCGGGGCGGTGATGAAGTCGTTGTGGGCCCCCAGCGGATCCTTGGTGGCGTAGAAGCCGGCCATGGGATCAAACAGTGCCTGCATCATGTAGGCGCTGACGGGCAGGGGGCCTTCGCTGGTGATGCGGTCGCGCAGGCGCGCAGCGAGCACTTCAGCGGGGCGGAATTCCTCGGTCATGTCAGATGCAGATCAGGCCTTGGCTGCGGGCTGGGTGCGGGCGCGCCACACCAGGTACGCGCCTGCCAGGATCATCGGAATGCACAGCAGCATGCCCATGGTGACATAGCCCTGTAGAGCTTCGGGCATCTGCCGGTCCGGTTCGCGCACCAGCTCGACAGACGCGCGGAACACGCCGTAGCCGATCAGGAATGCGCCGGTGACGAGGCCGGGTCTGGCCAGCGCGCGGAAGCGCCAGACCAGAACGGTCAGGATCGCCAGCAGCACCGCACCTTCCAGGAAGGCTTCGTAAAGCTGGCTGGGGTGACGCGCCAGGCAGAGCCGGTCCGCGGCGAATGTCATTGCCCAGGGCAGGTCCGGTGCCGGCCGGCCCCACAGCTCGCCATTGATGAAATTGGCCAGCCGCCCCAGCAAGAGGCCGATGGGCGTGGCCAGCGCTACTGCGTCAGCGACGCGCAAGAGCGGGGCACCATGGGCGCGCGCCGTGAGATACATCGCCAGCGCTACGCCGATCAGCCCGCCATGAAAGCTCATCCCGCCATCGGTGATGCCGGTTATCACGCGCAGCGGCTCCTCCCAGATCATGCTGGTCTGGTAGAACAGGACAAAGCCGATCCGCCCGCCGCCGATCACGCCCACCATCACCCACAACAAAAGATCCTCGACAAATTTCGTGTCGAAGGGTGCGATCTGCGTCTTGGGCGTCGTGCCCCACAGGGCCGGGCGCTTGGTCACGTGCAGCACCAGCATGTAGCCGAGGAACAGCCCGGCGATGTAAGCCAGCGCGTACCAGCGCAGCTCGAACCAGCCGATGGAAAACAGTACCGGATCGATCAGGTCGAAGCTGGACTGGCAGGGCTGCATGGACGGGCTCCGGGCAGGTGTTCGGATCGAATGCGGCGCCACGCGCGTTGCACAAGGGTGGGGCGAGCGCCTATATACGCCTTCATAGCAGAGCAGGTGGTGATGTCATGCAGTCTCGCAGTCCCTTGTTCGCCGATTTCGCCGACCTGATGACGGACGCGTTCAGCGCCGCTCAGTCCGCCGGAGAAGAGGCGCGCGCGGTGTTCCGCGCCCAAGCCGAACGCATGGCGTCCGAGCTGGATCTGGTCACGCGCGACGAGGTTGAAAGCCTGCGCGCCCAGAGTGACGCGGCGCTCGCCGAAATCGAATCACTCAAAGCCCGTCTGGCGGCTCTGGAAGCGGCCGCCGCGCCAAAACCCGCCGCCCGAAAGCCGGCAGCGAAACCCACCACGGCGAAAAAGCCCAAATAAGCAAACGCCTTGCATCCAGACTCAAATGCGCTGTTGCGCGCGCGTCCGGCGGCGGCTTACCGTCAGTCCACGCGCCGGCCCGCCGAATTTGAGTCGCGCGTTGCAAGGGGAGAGGACCGGCATGGATCTCAATACCCAGGAAGTATCGGGCGTGTTTGATCCGCTCGAATCCATCGAACAGGCCGTCGTGGCCGAGCAATATCCCTATGAGCGCGACGAGTTGGAGCTGCACATGGCTGTGCCGGGTGCTTGGCGCGATCACCAGATCTGGTTCGCCTACCGCCCGGAACTGGACGTCATCCATATCTGCGCCAGCCTGGAGCTGAAAGCGCCCGACCATCGCCTGCGCGAAGTGTGCGAACTGATCACGCGCCTCAATGAGCGGCTTTGGGTTGGACATTTTGATGTGTGGAGCGATGACGGCTCGATTGTCTTCCGTCACGCACTGACATTGCCGGACCTTGACCGGGTGTCGGAGGCGCAGGCGGCAGCGCTGATCGTTGCGGCCAAGGAGGCCGGCGAGCGGCTTTACCCAGCCTTCCACTATCTGCTGTGGAGCGGGAAAACCCCGACCGAAGCGGTCGCGGCGGCCATGTTTGATACGGTCGGGGAAGCCTGAACCGTTATGTCAGATACACTAGGTCTAATCGCGCTGATCGGCGCCGGCCGCATGGGTGCGGCTCTTGCGGCGGGCTGGCTGAAAAAATCACGCAACCGGGTCGAGCCCGAACGGATCGTGTTCATCGACCCGAATTTGAGCGATGCCGCGCGCGCGCTGGCTGACGCCAATGGCGTGCGTTGCGAACCGGCGCTGACGCCGACGCTGGCCCGGCAGGTCAGCGATATCGTGATTGCGGTCAAGCCGGCCATGGTCACCGATGTGCTCGCCCCGCTCAAAGATCAACTGCCCGAGGACGCGCTTGTGGTGTCGATCGCTGCAGGTGTGACGCTGCGCACGCTGGGCCGGGCGCTGCCGGGCCGTCCGGCCGTGCGCGCCATGCCCAACACGCCCGGTGCCATCGGCAAGGGTGTCTCGGTGTGCGTGGCCAATGAAGCCGGTGACGGCCCTGACGAGCGCGCGCGGGCCGAAATGTTGCTGAAACCGGCCGGTCCGGTGGAGTGGGTGGATGATGAGCGCCTGATGGACGTGGTTACGGCCGTGTCCGGGTCCGGGCCCGCCTATGTCTTCCTGTTCTGCGAGGCGCTGGCCGCCGCAGCTGAAGCCGAGGGCCTGCCGCGCGAGCTGGCCCAGAGACTGGCCGTGCGCACGGTGGCGGGCTCCGGCGCGCTGCTGACCAGCGGCCAGGGCGATGCCAGTGAGCTGCGCCGCACCGTCACCTCGCCCGGCGGCACGACCCAGGCGGGCCTCGACGCCCTGATGGGCGGGTCTGGCCTGCCAGGCCTGGTGCGAAACGCCGTGGCCGCCGCGGCTCGCCGCTCGCGTCAGCTTGGATCGGATTCGAACTAGGCGCGCTGTCAGCAAAAGTGGGAACTGGTTCTGCGGTTCGACAGCGCGCCAAAGCAAACACGCGCTGGCGGGCCGGCCAAAACGCCGCAGCGCCACACTGCCGTGCTTCGCGCGGGGCATGGACGCGCTATGCTGAGGCCATGGCCGCTGATTCCCGATACAGTTTTTACGAGTTCTTCTGCGGCGGTGGCATGGCCCGTCTGGGCCTCGGACGTCATTGGCGCTGCGATTTCGCCAATGATATCGATCCGGCCAAGCTTGCAGCCTACACTGAGAATTTCGGCGCGCACGGACTGCGCGGTGGGGATGTGGGCGATGTGGTGCCGGGCGAATTGCCCGGCGCGGCGGATCTCGCCTGGGCGAGCTTTCCCTGTCAGGATCTGTCGCTGGCCGGTCCGCGAGGCGGGCTGAAAGCCGCGCGCTCGGGCGTGTTCTACGGCTTCTGGCACCTGATAGAGGCGCTGCAGGGCGAAGGCCGGGCGCCGCGCCTGATCGGGCTGGAGAATGTGCCGGGCCTGCTGACCTGTTCGGGTGGCGCGGATTTTACGGCTTTGTGCGAGGCGCTGGATGCGGGCGGCTATCGCTTCGGGGCTGTGGAAATCGATGCGCGCTGGTTCACCCCGCAGTCGCGCCCGCGCCTGTTCGTGCTGGCCCTGCGCAAGGATATCCCGATCCCCGATGATCTGGCGCTGGCGAGCGAGCCCGATCACCTCTCCCCCTTCCTGACCGGTGCGGTGCGACGGGCGGCGGCGCGGCTGCCGGACCGGTTGAAGGCCAGCTGGGTCTGGTGGGCCTTGCCCGTGCCGCCACGCCCCAATGCGGCGCTGATCGATGTTCTGGAGCCTGCGCGCACCATCCCCTGGCACAGCCCGGAAGAAACGCGCCGTCTGATTGCCATGATGAGCGCGCCGTCGCGTGCGCGTCTGGCCGAAGCGCGCAATGGGCCGGGACCTGTGGCGGGCGCGCTGTACCGGCGCATGCGGGTTGAGAACGGCGTGAAGGTCCAGCGCGCCGAAGTACGCTTCGACGGGCTGGCAGGTTGCCTGCGCACCCCCGGCGGCGGGTCCTCCCGCCAGTTCGTCGTCTGGGTCAGAAACGGCAAGGTGAGAACCCGGCCCATGACGGCGCGCGAATACGCCCGTCTGATGGGCCTGCCCGAGGATTACCGCCTGCCGTCTCGCGACAATGCGGCGCTGCATCTGGCTGGTGATGGCGTGTCAGTGGACGCGGTGGCGTTCCTGCGCGAAAGCCTGTTCGAGCCGGTGCTCGATTACGCACGCACCGCCGTGCTGGCGGCGGAATAGCGCGATGCGCGCGGCGGTGGTCGGCAGTGGCATAGCCGGGCTCGCCAGCGCCGCCCACCTCGCCCGTGCCGGGCATCAGGTGACCATCTTTGAACGCTTCGCCGAGCCCCGCCCTGTGGGAGCGGGGCTGCTGCTGCAGCCCAGCGGGCTGCTGGCGCTGGATACACTGGACCTGCGCGGCGAGGCCGTGGCGCGCGGGGCGCGGGTCAGCCGGCTGAACGGGCGCAACGCCAGGGGCCGCACCGTGCTGGACCTGCGCTACAGCGATGCACGCAAAGGCGATTACGGCGTCGGCATTCACCGCGCCAGCCTGTTCAACCTGCTGCTGGATGCAGCGCGCGACGCGGGGGCGAACTGGCGCACGGGTGCGGACGTGATCGATATCGCAGCGCCGGACACCGATACGCCCTGTCTCACGCTGGCGGACGGCGAGACCACGGCACCGTTTGATCTCATTGTGGTGTGCGACGGGGCCCATTCACGCCTGCGCCGGATCGTCTGCCCGCAGGCGCGAGAGCGGGTCTTCCCCTGGGGGGCCTTCTGGGCCATCCGCCCTGATCCTGATGGCGCGCGCGAGGGTGAGCTGGAGCAGGTGTATGACGGCTGCCGGATCATGATCGGGCTTCTGCCCGTGGGCGATAACCCGGCTGATCCGCTGGGGCGCCCGGGGGTGAGCGTGTTCTGGTCGGTGCGCAGCACTGAGCGCGACGCAGTCCTGGCAGCAGGTGACGAGGCTTTCCGTGATGGCTTCACCCGCTACTGGCCGCGCGCCGGACTGGCGGTGGGCGAAGCGGGGCTGAACGATTTTGCCTATGCCGCCTATCAGGACACGCTGTGTCCGCGCTGGCGGCGCGGGCGGATCATGCTGCTGGGCGATGCGGCCCACGCCATGAGCCCGCAGCTGGGGCAGGGCGCCAATCTGGCGCTGTGCGACGCGGCGGAGCTAGCCGCAGCGATGGCCGGCCACGTGCCGGTGCACCACGCGATCAAGGCTACTGAACGCGCGCGCCGGCCCGCCACGACCTATTATGGCCTGATGAGCCGGGCGCTCACGCCGGTTTTCCAGTCCTCGTCCAGGCTCTTGGGTTGGGTGCGCGATATTGTCTTCAACCTGTCGGGGCGGCTGCCGGGCCTGCGCCACTGGATGGGCTGGACGCTGACGGGGCGTGGCCGCCTGCCATGGTGAGCGGCGCTCCGGCGCGGCGCGTTTGACGCCGGGTTGCAGCCGGTCTAAAGCCCGCAATCCCCTGTCCCGCCTCAAGGACCCGACCCGACCATGACCGTCAAAGTCCGCTTCGCCCCGAGCCCCACCGGGCGCATCCATGTGGGCAATGTGCGCACGGCGCTGATGAACGTGTTGTTCGCGCGCGGCCAAGGCGGTCAGGTGGTGTTGCGCATCGACGACACTGATCTGGAGCGCTCCACAGCCGAGTACGAGCAGGGCATCAAGGATGATCTGACCTGGCTGGGCCTGCACTGGGACGAGACATTCAACCAGTCGCACCATTTCGACCAGTATGAAGCGGCCAAGGCGCGCCTCATCGAGGCGGGCTATCTCTATCCCTGCTACGAAACCGAGGAGGAGCTTGACCGCAAGCGCAAGATCCAGCGCGCGCAAGGCAAGCCGCCGGTCTATGACCGCGCCGCGCTGAGCCTCACCGACGCCGAGCGCGCCGCGCTGGAGTCTGAAGGGCGCACACCGCACTGGCGCTTCAAGCTGTCGGGCGGGCGCATCGAGTGGACCGATCTGGTGCGCGGGCCGAGCCACATCGAGACCAGCTCGGTCTCCGACCCGATCCTGATCCGCGCCGATGGCAGCTATCTCTACACCCTGCCCAGCGTGGTCGATGATCTGGAGGCGGGCATCACCCACATCATCCGCGGCGAGGACCACGTCACCAATTCGGCCGCCCAGATCGAGATTTTCGAGGCGCTGGGCGGCAAGGGCAGCGCGCCGCAGCTGGGCCACCATCCGCTGCTGGTGGGCAAGGATGGCGAGAAACTCTCCAAGCGTTTGGGCTCCCTGTCAGTGCAGGGCCTGCGCCAGGACGAGGACATCGAACCCATGGCGGTTCTGTCCCTTCTGGCGAAGCTCGGCACGTCCGATCCGGTCGAGGCGCGCGGCTCGCTCGAAGCGCTGGCGGCGGATTTCGACCTGGCCAAGCTGTCGCGTACGCCCGCACGCTTTGACCCGGCGGACCTGGAGCGTTTGAACGCCAAGTTGGTTCATGAAATGAACTATTCGGATGTGAAGGAGCGCCTTGCCGCCCTCAATGCCGATAGCGGCGAGGCGTTCTGGAACGCCGTTCGCGACAATCTGGTGCGCGTACGCGATGTCGCCGAATGGCGCCAGCTGATTGACGGCCCGGTCACGCCGGTGATCGAGGACGCAGAGTTTGCAAATGCCGCCGCCAATCTGCTCCCTGAAGGACCGCTGGATGAAACCAGCTGGAGCGCCTGGACCGGCGCGGTGAAGGACGCCACCGGGCGCAAGGGCAAGGACCTCTTCATGCCGCTGCGCCTGGCGCTGACCGGCCAGCCGCGCGGGCCTGAGATGGCGGTGCTGCTGCCGCTGATCGGTGCGCAGACCGCGCGGGCGCGGCTGCTGGGTGAGGCACGCTAGGCAGCGCCTCTAACCACCGCGTGGCCGCCACAGTACAAGCGTGTGGTGATCATTGAGCCTGGCCGCTTGCGCGTCGCGATAGCCCAGCTTGCGCGCGACATTGAGCGAGGCGGCATTGCCGGGATCGATCAGGCAGCAGGTGCGCACTGCGTCCAGCGTGGCGTCCGCCCAGTCCAGCGCCGCACGCATGGCTTCGGTGGCGTAGCCGCGCCCGTGGACAGAAGGGCTCAGCACCCAGCCGGCTTCGGGAATGCCGGAGATGTCGACGCTGAGATCGCGTTTGAAGTCGGCGAACCCCACCTGACCGGCAAACACGCCCGTCTCCCGCTCTTCCAGCGTCCAGTAGCCATAGCCCAGCAGCGCCCAGAGCCCCGGAAAGCGCAGCATGCGCCCCCAGCTTTCGGTCGGCGTGGAGACTCGGCCACCGATAAAGCGCACCACGCGTTCATCGCTCCACAGCGCCGCGCACGCCTCAAAATCCTGCGCGTGCGTTTCGCGCAGGGTGAGGCGGGCCGTGCGGAGGACAGGGGTGAGCGTGCTCACTCGGTTCGAGCGGGCAATGCCGGGACGAGCACAACGTTGAAATCGCCCCATTCGCCGTCAATGCGGGCATTGGCCAGGGCGCGGTAATCGGGATCGTCCCAGAAATCGCGCGCCGACTGCATATCCGGCCAGCGGCTGAGCACGATGGACTGGAAGCCGGTCTCGCCCTCCAGCGTCTCTACCTCGCCTGTAACCGCCATATAGCGGCCGCCATGGCGCGCATAAAGCTCGGGCAGGCCGGGCATATAGCCGGAGAAGAAGGCCGGGCGGTCATGGACGGTGCCCATGACGATCATGTAGGCACCATCGGGCACCTCACCGGCGGGTTCGGCGGCGGAAGCGGTGCTTCCGCTGGCGAACAACTGGCCCTGACCCAGCACCAGCCCCATCGCCAGGCCCGCCACGCCGGCCCCGGCGGCGATCATCACGCTTCGCACCACGCTCATGACACGCTTGCTCCTTTCGTTCGACCCGGCAAGCATGGCCCAGAGAGGGCCCTGCTGAAAAGATATATCTTTTCCATTCCCTCTCGCGCCGGTCTTGCTATCCTTGTCCGGACACGGCGCAGGACTCAAGGCGCTGGCGGCACACATCAGGGAGGCATTGCGCACCATGGTTATCAGATTGCTTGCACTGGTTGGCGTTCTGGGATGGAGCGCCGCGGCGCAGGCCGAGGACACCGGACCCTTCACCCAGGAGATCTTCGACACCTGGATGGATGCGCGCGCGGGTGCCGGCGAGCCCGTCTACTGGTATTCCACCGGCACGGTGCGCGCATATCCTTCGGGCGAGCTTCTGTACACGATGGAAGGGTTCGATACGGCGGTGTCCTTCCGGCCCGAAGGGCGCGGCGCCCCCATCGCTCACCAGTATGGCCGCAAGATTTTCATCTATCGCGATCCGGTCACTGGCGAGGTGGCGCGCGAGGCCAACGGCATGGCCATCGACCCCATCGCCTATCCCTATCAGTTCATCGAGTACCGCCTGGATGAGGGCCAGGTCATAGGCGTGGTCGAACAGGGATCAGGCGGGCGCATCCAGTCCATCGAGGCCGAGCCCATGAGCTGGCGAAGGCTGGGTGATACATACATCTTCACCGCGCCGCTGTTTCTCGATTTCGCGATACCCGGCACGGACCGGCGCATCGAGGCGTGGGAGAATTATGATTTCTTCATACAGCCCGAAGGCGTCGCCCGGCGTCACCAGCTGAGCTGGGCGCGCATCGGCCGCATGCCGCCCTGGGCGGGCGGTCAGATGGCGGTGCTTCACCTCGTCAACTGGCGCGTAGATACATATGACGAGCTGCCCCAGTCGATCCGGGAGTATGTCGAGGCCGAAGCGCCGCTCTGGCTGGAGCCGCCCGCCGATCTCGACGCCATCCGCGCGTTGCAGCAGGGGGAGTGAGCGCTATGAGCACCGAAATCGACCGCCGCCGCCTGTTCTACGCCGCCGCTGCTTTGAGTGCGCTGGGTACCGGTGCCGGCACCGTTGGCCCTGCGCTCGCCCGCGCCCATGACGAGGCACCGGACGGGCCGAGCCCGCTGCCCGACCGTGGGCTGGATCCTGGCGTGCCCCATGATGGCGATTACGAGAAGCTGGAACTCGCCAAACCCGTCGTGACGCTGGGCGTTGTGCAAAGCCGGGTGCGCGGCGTCGACGCCGCCACGACCCGTACGGCCAGCCGCACGCGGGCGGACAATCTCAACCACATGCTCGACCTGATCGACGCCAGTTTCGGCTGGGGCGGGCCGAAGGACATCTTGTTCTTCCACGAATTTCCCATCACCGGCTACCGGGCGAGCTGGGGCCGTGCGGATACGCTGCGCGCGGCCATCGAGATTCCGGGTGAGGAGACCGAGGCGATTGCGCGCAAGGCGCG
This sequence comes from Hyphomonadaceae bacterium BL14, assembly GCA_027627705.1. Classification (NCBI taxonomy): domain Bacteria; kingdom Pseudomonadati; phylum Pseudomonadota; class Alphaproteobacteria; order Hyphomonadales; family Hyphomonadaceae; species Hyphomonadaceae bacterium BL14. Next base: position 1,269,785 of record CP091242.1, on the reverse strand, counting down.
CCAGTATAATTGCTGGATCGTCTTTGGCTCCTATGTGCGAGATGACAGCTGGCCCAACCATGTCCTGTCCATCACCAGCGTTATGGACAATACCGGAACCATCGTCGACAAGCACTGGAAGGCCCGCAATATCAAAGGCTTGTTTGGTCCGGGTTTCGAGCTGTTCACCACCACGATCTATGACGTGCTGGATGAATATATCGAGCGCTACGGGCTTGATCATGTGATGCCGGTCACGCGCACCCCGCTGGGCAATATCGTCACGAGCTCGGTCCAGCGCGAGCCGGAACTGATGCGCGCCTTTGCCATGAAGGGCGGGGAGATTTTCCTGCGCACCGCCACAGGCGGCTTCACGCAGACCGATATCGCCTCGACCAGCGTGCATAACGGCGTCTACACCGCGATCGTCAACAATGCGATTTCACCGGGCAATCCGGGCTTTTTCGAGGATCCGGGCAATTCGGGCGGCTCGACGGTTTACGGCCCGGACGGCGCGGTGCTGGCCGAAGCCGGTTCGCAGTTTGAAACCCTGGTCAATGCGCGCCTGCCCATGGCCCAGTTCCGCCAGCGCCACACGATCCCCTATGTCCATATGGACCTGTACCGGCCGGTCTTCGACGCCTATCGCAACCGGTTCCCGCCCAATCTGTTCGCTGACTATCAACCCACCGACACGGCCGATGCGGCGCGCTATCTCGCCAACAAAGGCGTGTGGGCGATGGACCAGCGATGAGGGGCGGGGCGGTCAGAGGGGCAATCATGGCGCTGGGTGTGCTGGCGCTCGCCGGGTGCGGCGAGGCGGATCGCATGACGCCGGGCGCGGAGCCTGAGGCTGTGCCTGCGCCGGAGGCGGTTGAGAGCGAGGCCGCCCTGACCGGCGCGGCGATCGCGGCGCTCATGACGGGCCGCTTCGACAATGAAGACCAGGCCGCCGTGGATGGCCGCACGCGCCTGCATGTCATCCATGAGGCGGTGAGCAGCGCCGCGATGGAGGGCGCGCTGGTCTACGCCCAGCTTCACACGGGCGGGCCGGAGGGGCCGGTCTACCGGCAGCGTATCTACCAGTTCGCTGATGGGCCGGGTGCAGATGGCCGCCTGGCCATGGCGGTGTGGACGTTGCGCGCGCCCGAGGCGTTTGCAGATCCCGGTGTGCGGGCCGAGCGGCTGGCTTCGGTGACACGGGATGATTTGGAGCGCTTTGACCCGGGCTGCGACTTTCAATGGACTGTCGACGGCGCGCAGTTCCGCGGCGAAATTGTAGATGGCGATTGCCTGATGGACTCCCGGCGCACCGGGCGCAGGCTCGTCATCACGGCCGAATTCACGATCTCGGCCGATCTGTTTACCCATGCCGAGGCCGGACGGTATGCCGATGACGGGCAATACACCTTCGCTCCCGAGGGCGGGATCGCCAATCATTATGTCCGGGTCAGTGGCCCGGCACCGCAAGGACAGTAAGGCATGACCCAGCGTTTCGAGCCGACCATGATCCGCTCCGGCCAGACAGCGCGCGAGATTTTCGAAGAGGTGCGCGCCAATCCGGCCCGCGCCCGCTTCGGCTTCGGTGAGCGCCTGGCCATCATCAATGTGGACCCGCAAAAGGCCTATACCCGCCCCGATCTGTTTCCCAAGACCGCCTATGTGACGGACCCCGACCAGCTGACCCATATCAATGCAATCTCGAAAGCCGCGCGCGCCAGGGGCCTGCCGGTGGTGTGGACCCATGTCGCCTACATGGACGATGCCGCTGATGCGGGTGTTTGGGGCACCCGTACCGACACGCCCGACAGCCTGCAAAACATCAAATACGGCTCGGACCGCCATGCCTTTGATGACCGGGTCGAGATCGATGAGCGGGTTGACGCGGTCTATACCAAGCGCATGCCGTCGGCCTTCTTCGAGACCCCGCTGGCGAGTTTTCTGACCTGGCACAAAGTGGACACCGTGGTGGTCACCGGCGGATCGACATCCGGCTGCGTGCGCGCCACGGCGGTGGACGCGCTGTCCCACGGCTACCGCACCATCGTTCCCATCGAATGCGTGGCCGACAAGCATGAAAGCTATCACTTCGCCAACCTCACCGATTTGCTGATCAAATACGCCGACGTGGTGGCGGTGAAGGAGGTGTATGACTGGCTGGAGGGGTATGGGGGCAGGGTAGGGTCATGAACACCGACCCCAATCTCTACGACTACAACCCCTATAGTGGACGGCCGAAGATTACATGGCCGGGGGATAAGAAGCTCGCCTTCTGGATCGCACCCAATATCGAGTTCTATGAATACGATCCGCCGAGAAACCCCAAACGCCCCGGCTGGCCACGACCTTCACCGGATGTGACCGGCTATTCCCAACGCGATTACGGCAACCGGGTGGGGCATTGGCGCCTGATGGAGATGATGGACAGGCAAGGCTTGCGCGGCTCGGTCAGCCTGAACGTCGCCATGTGCGACCATTGTCCGGAAATCATCGAGGCGTGCGCCATGCGCGGCTGGGAGTTCTTCTCCCACGGCATCTACAATACCCGCTTTTCCTACGAGATGGATGAGGCGCAGGAGCGCGCCGTGCTGGCCGATTCCATCGCCACAGTGGAGGCCGCGACCGGCCAGCGCATTCGCGGCTATCTGGCACCGGCCCTGACCCACACGACCCGCACGCTGGATCTGATCGCCGAGCATGATTTTTGGTACACGTGCGACCTGTTCCAGGACGACCAGCCCCAGCCGGTGAAGACCAGGACCGGCAAGCTCGTCTCCATGCCCTATTCGCTGGAGGTCAATGACGTCATCACCTACGGCCAGCTGGCCATGGACCCGTGGCGCTATGCCGATGTGCTCAAGCGCCAGTTCGACCAGTTGCTGCGCGAGGGCGAGGAGAGCGGCACGGTGATGTGCATTCCGCTGCATGCCTATCTGGTCAGCCAGCCCCATCGCCTGCGGGCATTCGAAACCGCGCTGGCCCACATCACCGGTCACACGGACGATGTCTGGCTCGCCACGGCGCAGGAGATCGCCGGCCATTTCCGCGAGCATTGCTGGGACGCGGTGCAGGATGATCTCGACGAAAAGGGCCTCAGGGCTGGCGGAACAGCATTCGACGCGTGGGCCGGGTCATGAGCCTCGATCCGTCCTATCTGGACTACCCGAAGCGCGGCTATGGCCAGGACATGGACCGCTATGACTGGGCGCTGGCGAAAGACCGCGCGGCGGTGGGGCTGGCGTCCGGGGCAAAGCTGGCGGCGATGATCGTGGTGGCGTGTGAGTATCACCCGATTGATCCAGGCAAGGCGCCCTTCGCCCATCCCCATGGAATGGTTACACCTTTTCCGGATCTGCGCCATTTCACCTCGCGCGATTACGGCAATCGGGTAGGCGTATTCCGTATTCTCAAGGCGTTGCGTGAGCGCGGTCTGACGGCGACCTTTGCCGTGTCGGCCGCGCTGCTGGAGCGCGCGGCGCCGTTGATAGACGCGATTGCAAATGATGGACACGAGATCGCCGCGGCGGGGCTGCACGGGGCGGCTATCCATCATTCTGGTGACGAAACGCAGGCTGAGCGGGACAAGATTGGCCAGGTTCGGGTCATGTTTGAGGCCGCAGGACTCACGCCGGTGACCTGGCTGTCACCGGCGCGCCAGCAGAGCTTCGCGACGCCCGACCTGCTCACCGAAGCCGGCTTCATCCGGGTACTGGACTGGGAGAGTGATCAGGTTCCGCTGCCCCTGCGCACCGCGCACGGCCCGCTCGCCGCGCTGCCGCTCTCAAACGAGCTGGAGGACTTTAAACTTCTGATCGAGCGCAAGCAGGACGAAGCGTCGTGGGTGCGCCAGATTCTCGAAGCGAAGGACTATCTCAAAACCGAGCACGCGGCGCGCGGCGCGTCGGTGCTGGGCTTTCAGCTCACCCCGTTCGTGGCGGGTCAGCCGTTCCGGATTGCGGCGCTGGAGGCGCTGCTGGATGGGCTCGCCGGGGATGAGGCGGTGTGGTGTGCGGGTGCCGATGAGATTGCCGGCGCGTTCGCCGCGGCGGCCCCATGAGCGGCTTGCGCGGATGGGCGGACTTGCGCGCCTTCGCGCTGGCGCTGGACCTGCCGGGGGTGGAGGACAGCGTGTCCTGGGGCAATCCGGGGCTGAAAGCCCATGGCAAGCTGTGGACCTGGTGGGCGCCCCAGCAATTCGCCGACGCGCCGGTGTTCAAGGTGGCGCGCGAGGAGCAGGAGTTTCTGCTTGAGGCCGCGCCGGAGGTGTTCTTCATCACCGACCATCATCGCCCCCACGGGCTCATCCTGATGCGGCCCGAGGCGTTCGACGCCGGCTGGGCGCGCGGCAATCTGTTCAAGGTCTGGCGCCAGCAGGCGCCCAAGCGTTTTCTGACAGACTGGGACGCGCAAAACGCCCACCGATTGAAGGAATTTGGCCATGACGACACGGCGTGATCTGGTCACCGGCGCAGGCGCGCTGGCGCTCTCTGCGGCCGCTGCGGCGTCCTTGCCCGGAGCGGCCCGGGGGCAGGCGGCGGATCCGCGCTATTCAGCCTGCGCGCTGCAAGTGGTGTGTGACGCCGTCAATCAGGATGCCAGCGTGGACACGGCGCGCGCGCGCATGATGGCCTCGATCGCGCGCATTGGCGGTCAGATCGCGGCGTCCAAGGGCTTTCTGCGCACCTTCAATGGTACCGAGCTGAAACTGGTCTGCCTGCCCGAATACTTCCTCACGGGTTTTCCCCTGCGTGAAAGCCGCGAGGAGTGGAAGGCCAAGGCGGCGCTGGATATTGGCGGCGCCGAATATGACGCGCTGGCGGCGCTGGCCCAGCGTCACAGCGTGTATCTCGGCGGTAACGCCTATGAGAATGACGCGAACTTCCCCGAGCTCTACTTCCAGACCAATTTCCTGATCGCCCCCTCAGGCGAGACCGTGCTGCGCTACCGGCGCATGATCTCGCTCTACACGCCCACCCCCTATGATGTGTGGGACCGGTATCTGGATGTGTACGGGATGGACGCGGTCTTCCCTGTGGCGCGAACAGAGCTCGGTGTCATCGGCTCGATCGCGTCGGAGGAGATCCTGTATCCGGAAATCGCGCGCATGCAGGCGCTGAAGGGCGCTGAAGTGTTCCTGCACCCCACCTCCGAGGTCGGCTCGCCCCAGCTCACCGTCAAGCATCTCTCCAAGCGCGCCCGGGCCATCGAGAACATGGCCTATGTGGTGTCGGCCAACTCCGCCGAGATTACCGGCACGCCCGTGCCGTCGGCCTCCACCGACGCCATGAGCAAGATTGTCGACTGGAACGGCCGCGTGCTGGCAGAAGCCGGTCCGGGCGAGAGCCTCAACGCCAATGCGATCCTGGACCTGCCGGCCTTGCGCGCCGCGCGCGCCCGCACCGGCATGAGCAATCTGCTCACCCGGCTGCCGCTGGCCGCCTTTGCGCCGGGCTATGAGGCCGGCGTGTCGCAGGAACCCAACGCCATGGCGGACGGCCGCATGCTCACCCAGGGCGAAGCCATAGAGCGCCAGCGCGGGCGGATCGACCGCCTGCGGGAAGCGGGCGTGTTCGAGGCGCCGTAGGGAGCCCGCTTCCGAAACGCCGTATCCAGCCGGAGACACAATCATCAAACGCTGCCGTCCCGGACGCCCCGGCCTCGTGCCGGGACGAGCCGGGATCCATCCACCTATGTTTTCAACCGCTTAAGCGGATCAGGCATATCGGGATGGGTCCCGGACAACCGCTTCGCGGTTTCCGGGAAAGCAGGGGTTGGAGATTGAAGGACCTGGCGTCTTGTGCGTCTCCGCCTGCCTACTCCGCCGCCTGCTGCGCCGCGGCCCGCGCCCGGTTGGCCAGCACCGCGTTCATCACGTGGAACACCGCCGTGTTGTCCACATAATTGCCGTCCCAGCCATAGGGCTCGCCCCAGAGTTCCTGCGCGAACGCGTCATGGCGCTCAAACTGCGCGAACAGGTGTGAGCCGGTGCCCAGCGCCCAGAGCGGCACCAGATCATTGGTGTGATTGCCCGAGGCAAACTGGTGGCCGGGAATCTCGCCGGCACCGCGGTCCTGGACCGCACGGAATTCCACGAAGCGGTCGCGTGCCGGATCAAAGCGGGTCTGGTTCAGGACATCCTGATCCATCGTGATCTGCTGGGGCAGGCCCGAGGCGGCCTCGAACGTGCCGTCACCCCAGATGCCGCCGGTTTCGTGGTCGGAGGTGATGATCAGCAAGGTGTCGTCCCAGCTGGAATGGGTCTCCACCCAGTCAATGACAGCGTTGACCGCGGCATTGAAGTCCATCTGCTCCTCGATGAAGCGCGGCATGTTGTTGGCGTGACCCATCCAGTCCACCGCGCCGCCTTCGATCATGAGAAAGAAGCCGTCCGGATCCTGATTGAGCACATTGAGCGCCGCCCGGCTCATGGTGGCGAGATCGGGCATGTCGGGGTTGAACGCCATGCCCGACGGGGTGGAGGCGTCTGCCGGGAAGTCCATGCGCGTGGCCTGATGCGAGCCGGTGGAGGGCAGGATGCCAATCAGCCGGGCGGGCAGATCGCCGCCGCCTTCGGCCAGCTGTTCGAACGCCGCGCGCTCGCGGATCAGGGTATAACCGTTCAGCCCCTCTTCGCCGGTGAGCGCCGTCCAGGTGTCGCGGCCGCCAACAAAGTTGAAGGCGCGGTCATTCGGTTCCTCGACCGGGCGTCCGGTCGGGTCAAAATAAGGATCGCCCGTGCCCATCATCACGTCCAGGCGGCCGTCGGCCATCTGTTGGAAAATCTCGGCGTACTGGTTGCGGAAGTCCACCTGCGCCCAGACCGAGGCCGGCGTGGCGTGGGAGACCTGCACCGTCGCGATGGCGCCGGTGGCCAGGCCCATTTCATGGGCGATATGGCCGATGGTCTGCAGCCGCTGGCTTCCGTCCCAGGTCATGTTGAGCCGGCCGGGCGAGGTCTTGCGGCCGCTATGAAGCGCCGTGCCGGCGGCAGCGGAGTCGGTATAGGAGGTATAGGCGATGGACACGTCGCCGAAGTCATTGGCGAAGGCACCTTCCAGGCGCGTCCAGCGATCACGTGGATCATAGTATTGGGCCTCGGCACCGCGCGCGGCATCGATCTGGTTGTTCTCCAGCACCGACCCGTCCGGGGCGATCAGGCGCAGGGCGTAGTGGGCCGAGGCGCCCACATAGGGCGCCGTGCCGTCGGGGCGGACGACCTGATAAGGCTGGGCTCCAGCGCGGCCCTCGTAATAGTCGGCGGCGAGCCAGCCATTGAAGCCGGCACCATCCGAGATCATCAGGATGACATTGCGCGCGCCCGGCGCTTCAGCGGCAAAAGCCGCACCCGGCACCAGAGTGAGGACGGCAGCAGCGGCAAGATAACGAAAGCGGATCATGGGCAACGAAGCCTCCAGTCTGGATCAGATCAGGTCAGGTCAAAACCAACTTATCGAGTGTTTGTCACGTCGCCATGACATGGTGCGCACGCGCGCTGCGGCCAGCCGGGTTTGCCGGGCGCAGGGGGAGAAAAGGGCAGCCTCTTTCCTCCCCGGTTGCGGGGGAGGTGTCCGCGTAGCGTACGGAGGGGGACGCGGCCTTTCTTTTTCCCTCTCCTGATGGGGAGGGTGGGCCGGGGCGTCAGCCCCGGGCCGGGTGGGGTGATGGCGCCGCCCGGTGCAGGTTTCTAGTGGCCGCCTTTCGGCGGCGCCCCCACCCCGCCCCCCCCGGTGGGGGAGGGGGAGCTGTGTCAGCCATTCGCAAACATGTTGAAACGAAGAGCCAAGACGCCGCCGCATCTGTCCCTCCCCTTGAGGGGAGGGCCAGGGTGGGGTGTGCGGCGGTGAGGGGGGGCGTCCGGGTTGCTGAGAAGGCACGCCCCCCGGACCAGACTTTGCGGCCTCACCCCCATGCGTGGGAGGCGAGAGTTCTGTTCCGCCTACCCCCGTTACATTTCACGCGAACCTTCGCGCCATATTGTCGGTGGCGCGCACCAGGGCGTCGATGGTGCCCGGTTCGCCTGCGGCGTGGCCGGCGTCAGGGATGATGTCGAGGCGCGCCGCCGGCCAGGCCCTGGCCAGGCGCCAGGCGGTCTGCACCGGCGTCACCATGTCATAGCGGCCCTGGACGATAATGCCGGGAATGTCCTTGAGGTGGCCGGTTTCCTCGAGCAATACGCCGTCATAGTCGAGGAAACCGCCATGGATGAAGTAATGGGTCTCCATGCGTGCCAGCGCGTCGGCCCGGCGTGGCTCGGGCGAGGCGGCGTTCGGATCGGCATGCAGGCTGATCAGCGCGCTTTCCCAGCGCGCCCATTCAATGGCGTCCGCGCGGCGCGCAGCCACATCGCCCGACAGGCGCCGGTGATAGGCTTTGAGCACATCCTCGCGCTCGGTGGCGGTCAGGCGGGCAGTGAGCCGCTCCCACGCGTCAGGGAAAAGCCGGTTGGCGCCGTCGCGGTAAAACCAGTCAATCTCCCCGCGCGTGCAGGCAAACACGCCGCGCAGGATCATGGAGATCACCTGTCCGGGGCAGGCGCGGGCATAGGCCAGGGCCAGCGTGGCACCCCAGGACCCGCCAAACACCACCCAGCGGTCCACGCCCAGATGCGTGCGCAGATGTTCCATGTCGTTGATCAGGCGGCCGGTGTCATTGGCCTCCACCTCGCCATGAGGCGTGGAGCGGCCACAGCCGCGCTGGTCGAAGATGATGATGCGGTAGACGCGCGGGTCGAAGAAGCGGCGCATGGCCGGTGCCGCGCCGCCCCCGGGTCCGCCGTGCAGGGCCACGACAGGCAGGCCGTCGGGGCGCCCGCACTCTTCGTAATACATGCTGTGCCCGTCGCCGACATCGAGATGACCGCTATGGGCCGCGTCGATGGGAGGGTAGAGGCCCAGACGTCTGGTATTGCGATGCGTATCCATGCCTCAGGCCCGTCCCGACACCCAGGGTCAACCGGGCGCTGCGCGCCCTGCCAGTGATATTTTCCTTTTGTTAGCCGTGACAGTATGCCCTTTTATATCGAGTTGAAAGCGGTGTCGGAGGGGGTTCGGCACCGCGCTGGCGAGGGAATACGTGTGCGTTCAGTATGGGTGATGCGGTCCTGTCTGACCGCTTCTGCATTATTGATATCGACCGGACTGGCGGCCTGTGCGGGCGCGCCGATGGATATGTCAGCCGGTTTCAATGGCGCTTCGGATGCAACGGCCCACGCAGAGCTGCACCAATCGGCGTCGCGCCTGCGCTTCCTGGTCGAGGATCAGGGCTGGACGCTGGGCGGCACACCTCTGATGGCGCGCCTGATCCGGGGCCATGACAGCACCGGTGAACGCGCCGTGGCGCGGTATCTTGACGCAGTCGAGGGCAATCCCGCTGCCGTGCTCTCAGCCGATGCGGGGCGCCTGACACAAGCGTCTCACCAGACCGCGTCGCTGGCCATGCGGGCGGCGTCTGCGCCAAACGCAGGCCCGGAGGCGCTGGCAGCGGATCTGGCGGCTGTGGAGGGGGCGCTGGCGGCGGTGCGGCGCGCGAAGGGCTTCTTCCTTGCGGCCGCTGAAGACGCCGGCGCCGGGGGCGAGCGTCTGACCGGGGCGTTGTCCGAGCTGGGTGAGGCCGAGCAGCATCTGGCGCTGGCTGCGGACGCGCTGGCCGAGCGCCGCTGGGCCACGCGCCTCGGCGCGGTCAGCTAGGCTCAGCTGTGTCATGACCCTGGCCATTCCGGGCGACCGGCTCGATCCGCAATCCATCAAGGGATTTCTGGCGCACGATGAAGGCGAGGCGCTGCAGGCGCGCGCCCTTGAGGCCGCTGCGGCCGCGCCCGGCGCGCTGGTGGAGATCGGCTCGTGGTGCGGGCGCTCCAGCGTGTATCTGGGCCGGGCTGCGCGGGCGGCGGGCCGGGTTCTGTTCGCCGTGGACCATCATCGCGGATCGGAAGAGCATCAGCCTGGAGAAGGCTATCACGATGCCTCGCTGTTTGACGCCGAGCTGGGCCGCGTGGACACGCTGCCCGCCCTGCGGCGCACGCTGGCGCTGGCCGATCTGGAAAACTGGGTGATCCCCGTGGTGGGCCGGTCAGATGCGGCCGGCGCGGCCTGGTCCGGGCCGCTGGCCTTCGTGTTCATCGATGGCGGGCATGCCATGGAGACCGCGCTGGCTGACTATCGCGCCTGGGCCGGTCATTTGGCGCGCGGCGGCGTGCTGGCCATCCATGACGTGTTCCCCGACCCCAAAGACGGCGGGCGCCCGCCCTATGAAATCTGGAAGCTGGCGGTGGCGTCCGGCCTGTTCGAGCCGGCGGGCCGGGTCAATACGCTCGAGTTTCTGCGCCGGGTTTGAGCCAGGCGTCGGCGCGCGCGTGGCGCACCATCAGATCGTGGCCGGGCGCCAGCTCGAACAGGGCGTCGGCGGCCAGCACCACGGCGGCTGACGTCCAGCCCGGGCGTTCTTTCGGCCAGATCATCCCCAGATCGAACTGCCAGCCCATCCAGTAGCCGCCGCCCCCGCGCGCCAGCGGTGCCAGATCGCTGATCAGACCCAGGGCCCGGTCGCGCCACCCCACTGACAGGCACGCCATGGCGAGCTCGGCGGTTTCGGCTGCCGTGATCCACGGTTCCTCGGCGACACAGCGGCAGCCCAGATCGGCGACCACGAATTTCGCCCAGCCTGCCTCCAGCCGGTCGCGCGCCGCCTGACCCCTGATGGCACCGCTGAGGGCGGGATAGTACCAGTCCATGGCATAGCGCGTCCGGTCTTCGCCCAGCCGGTCAAAGCGCTCGGGCGTGTGACTGAAAACACGGGCGATGGCGGCGCGTGCGCGGGCCCAGTCCGGCTTGCGCTGTCCCAGGGCGTCGGCGATGCGCAGGCCCGCTTCAAAGCTCTTGAACAGCGAGGCATTGCCGGCGCGCAGGGAGTCGATCTCCTCCAGGGGCTGGCCCGGATCGGGATCGCGCCAGACAATGTCGCCGGCCTCGCACTGGCGCGCCGCGACCCAGTCCAGCGCGCGCGTGACCATGGGGGCGTGGCGCGCAATCAGGCGCGGCTCGTCCAGCGCCAGGGCGCAGCGCAGCACGGTCACGGCGGTATAGCCGGTGAAATTGGTGTCGCGGGCGGTGACGGGAATGGCGGGCGGGGCGATGCGCTCGCCGCTTTCGTCCATGGGCACGCCCGCGCCCAGCTCCCCGGTCCAGCCGCCATCGGCCTCCTGACGCGCCGCCAGAGCGTCCAGGGCCTTGGTCACGGCCTCGCTGCGTCCGGCGACCGCCAGCGCCATGGCGCTTTCGCCGTGATTCCACGGGTCCCACACCCCGGCCTCGACCCAGGGAATCGTTCCGTCACGGCGCTGCAGCGCCTCGATCCGGTCAGCGCAGGCGGCGACATCCACGCCGAGATGCAGGGCGCGCGGGCTCATGCGTCAGCCTTTTGAAAATACATCGCCACCGATTTGCCCAGCACCGGGTTCAAGGCCGCCTCCAGCCAGCGGGTCAGGCGGGGGCGCTTCATCAGATCCCATTCCAGAAAGCGCCGGTAGAGCGCCACCGACCGGCTCTGCTCCTGACGCGCCCATTTGGCGCAGCGCAGCCACCAGTACGGGCTGTGCAGAGCGTGGGCGTGGTGGCGCTTGTAGGCGGTGAGGCCGCGCGCCTCGACCTGTTCCTGCAGGGTGCCAGGGCGGAAAATGCGCACATGGCCGCCGGGCGTATTGCTGTAATCGTCCGACAGGCGCCAGCAGATCGCCTCGGGCCAGTAGCGCGGGACCGACAGCGCAAACCGGCCGCCGGGCTTCAGGATGCGGGTGATCTCGGCCAGCGCCGCGTCCACGTCGGGCAGGTGTTCGAGCACCTCGCTGCAGATCACCGCGTCGAAGCTGGCGTCCGGCCAGGGCAGGCGCGCCGCATCACCCACACACCAGACCGCGCTGCGCGGCGGCTGCTGGGACGGTGGCGGCAATTGGAAGAAACCGTCGACGGCGCCTTTCAGATCGTCCAGCGACAGGTCCAGCATCACCACGTCCAGCGCGCGCTCATGCCAGTACAGCGCATGGGAATGGCGCCCCCGGCCGCAGCCGAGATCAAGCACGCGCTGACCATCCTTGAGGTCCAGCGCATCCAGGCGCAGCGTGACCATCATGGGGCGGCGGCGCCTTCGCGCGCAGACAGAGCCTCGTCGTACAACGCAAGCGCGGCGCGGGCATGATCGTCCCAGCGGAAGGCGGACGCGGCACGTGCGGCGCAGGCGGCCCCGATCCGGGCGCGGCGGTCAGGATCGCCGAGCAGGCCCGACAGTGCCTGTGCCAGAGCCTGGCTGTCGCCCGCCGGTGTCACGAGGCCGGCATCGCCCGCGACTTCCGGCAGGGCGCCGCCATCGGAGACGATCACCGGCGCGCCGCAGGCCATTGCCTCAGCGGTAGGAAAGCCGAAACCTTCAAACCGCGACGCGGAGACGAACACCGTGCAGCGCCGGTAGAGATCGGCGATGGCCTCGCGGGTGAGGCCGGAGACGAAGGTCACCTGATCCATCAGACCGGCGCGTTCGAGCGCGCGTTTCGCCTGACCTTCGCGCAACTGGCCGATCACGGTCAGGCGGACGATGCGGCCCTCGCGCTTGAGCGCGTCCAGCGCCTCGATGAGCACGTCGAGGCCTTTGATGGGGACATCTGCCGAGGCCAGCGCAACCAGCTTGTCCTCCTCCCGCACGACCGCCGGATCGGGATAATACGTCGCGTGATCAATGCCGTTATGGGCCACCATGACGCGCGCCGGATCGACCCCGCAACGCGTGGCATAGGCGCGGCGCGACGCCTCTGACACACACAGGAAATGCTCCAGTTTTCGCGCTGCGCGCGCCTGCACCTCCACAAAGGAATGCCAGCGTCGCGACAGGATGCGGCCCATGCGCGTCGCCGCGCCCGCCACAGCGAAATCCCGATCAATGGCGATGGGATGGTGCAGCGTGGTGATCACCGGCGTGCGCTTTGCGATTCGCGCCAGAGGTGCGGCCAGGGTCTGGTTGTCGTGGATCACGTCGAAGCGGCCGGCATTGGCGGCGAGGAAGGATTCCAGACGCAGGGCAAACGCCGTCATTTCACCAAAGGCACCGGTATTGTGCGCAGCCCACTCATGCAAATCAGCCTGCGAAACCAGATGCTTCCAGCGCAGCGCCATGAGGGCGTTGGGCGCGGCGAACAAATCCAGCGAGGGCAGGCGCTCCAGCACAATCGCGTCATCCAGCTCCGGGTAGGGCGGTCCGGAGGCGACGGTCACAGAGCAGCCCTCGCGCGCCAGCGCCCGCGTCAGCTCGCGCACATACACGCCCTGTCCCCCGACATGGGGGTGGGAGCGGTAGCTCGTCACCAGAACCCGCAAAGGCACGGATCGGCGAGGGGGGTGCAGGGCGTCTTTCATCGGCGCGGGACGCTATAGCGCGCGGGGGCGAAGGCCAAGAGCAAACACTGTTCACCCGCAGGGGCAGCGCGCGCTCGCGCCTTTCGCAAATCCTCGCAGCGCGCTAGAGGCTTGCAGCCATGGAGCTGCGCCTTTTCCCCCTGCCGCGCCCGGCGCGTTTTGCGTTGTTCTACAGCGCCTTCTATATCGGCTTTGGTGCCTATCTGCCCTACATGCCGGTCTGGTTCGAGGCGCGGGGCTTAAGCCCTGAAATGATTGGCGCTGCAGGGGCGGCGGCTATGGCGGGGCGGGTGCTGGCGGCGCCGCTGGGGGCGTATCTGGCCGACCGCGCGCCGCGCCGGCGCATGGCGGTGGCGGCCTTCTCGATTGCGGCGCTGCTGATCTTTCTGGCGCACATTCCGGCGCGCGAGCCCTGGCTGATCGTCGCGCTCGCAGGGCTGGCGGGCGGCGCCTATACCGGCATCAACCCGATCATCGACGCGTTCGCCATGGGCGAATCGCGCCGGCGCCGGTTCGCGTTCGGACCGCCGCGCGCCATCGGGTCAGGGGCGTTCATCCTGGGCAATGTGGGCTGCGGCGCGCTGATCTCGCTGCTCGGCGGGGAGGCGGCGCTGTACTGGACGCTGGCCGGGGCCGCGCTGGCGGTGCTGGCCTCGTTCTGGTTGCCCGAAGGCCGGCGCGCCCCGGCGCCGCCTGCGGGGGTCCCGCGCCCCGGTGTGCGCGCCGCACTGATGGCCGGCGGCATGCCGCTGGCGTTTGCTGCCTCGGCACTGATCCAGGGCGCGCACGGGTTCTATTACACGTTCTCGGCGGTGGCCTGGCAGGCGCAGGGGATCGCCCCGGCCTGGATTGGGGCGCTATGGGCCACCGGCGTGGGGGCAGAGATTGTCTTCTTCACACTGTCGGCGCGCTATATGGCGCGGTTTCCGCCTGCGGTGCTGATGGCGGTGGGCGGTGCAGCGGCGATCCTGCGCTGGGGATTACTCTCCCTGTCGCCGCCGCTCGCGGCCCTGTTTGTGCTGCAAGGCCTGCATGCGCTGAGCTTTGGCGCAACCTATCTGGGTTTCCTGCGTTATGCGTCTGATCACGTGCCCGACCGGTTCGCGGCCACGGCGCAGGCCGTCAACTCGGCTTTGTCGGGCGGGCTGGTCCTGGCCGCCGCCAGCTTCACCTCCGGTTTCGCCTATGCGGCGTTCGGGGCGGGCGGGTTTGCCATGATGGCGATCCCGGCCGGGCTGGGTCTTGTCTGCGCCATAACGCTCGCAAACCGGGGGCGAAGCAGGCCATAATCTTGCCGGACTTGAGACCAAGGGTCTGAACGGCGAGGGTAAAGGGGTCCAGACTCGAATATGAGCGCCGATACGATCAAGCCTGGCCGGGCAAGTCTCTCGACGCGCCTGGAGGCCGGACGCCTGATCCTGGAGCCGCGTGGCGACTGGGTCGTGCAGGCTATTGCGCGACTGGATGCGCCGCTGCGCAAGCTGGAAGCCGAGAGCGACCCGGGCAGTCTCGCACTTGACGTGACCGGCCTGGGGCGGATCGATACGGCGGGCGCGTATCTGCTGGGCCGCACCTTCGGGGCGTGCCCGGATGCGGGTGATGACATCACCTATATCGGCGAACACCCCACCGCCCGGCGCCTGATCTCGGATATCCGAACCCGTCAAGTGCGCTGCCAGCCCGAGCCCGATATCGACCGGTCATTCATGGGCATCATGGCGCGCATCGGTGCCGGCGCTCATGCGGTCTGGCTGGAAACCGTGGAGAGCTTTGCGTTTTTCGGGCGCACCGTCCTGACGGCGCTGGCGGTGGCGCCGATCCCGACACGCTGGCGTGTGACCTCGATGGTGGCGCTGATGGAATCGGTGGGCGTCAATGCGCTGCCGATCATCGCGGTCCTCTCCCTGTTCATCGGTGCCGTGGTCGCCTACATGGGCGCCAACCTGCTCGAAGTGTTCGGGTTTTCGATTTTCACCGTCGACCTCGTGGGCATTGCCGTGCTGCGCGAGTTTGCGGTGCTGATCACGGCCATCCTGCTGGCGGGGCGCTCGGCCTCGGCCTTCACCGCCTCCATCGGATCGATGAAGATGCAGCAGGAAGTCGACGCCATGAAGGTCATGGGGCTCGATCCGTATGAGGTGCTGGTCCTGCCCCGGCTGGTGGCCTGCGTGGTGATGGCGCCGCTGCTGACCCTGGCAGCGATGCTGAGCGGGTTGTTTGGCGGCATGCTGGTCAGCTGGACAACGCTGGATATTTCGCCGGCCCAGTTCATCATTCGCCTTCAGGACTCAGTGCCGATCCAGCACATGTTTGTGGGCCTGTCGAAAGCCCCTGTGTTCGGCCTGATCATCGCCGTCATCGGTTGCCGCCATGGTCTGAAGGTGGGCGGTGATGTGGAGAGCCTCGGGTCGGCGGTGACCACAGCGGTGGTGCAGGCGATTTTTGCCGTGATCCTGATCGATGCCCTGTTCGCCATGCTTTATCTGGAGCTCGACATATGAGCGCCGACCTGCTCATCGAAGTGCGCGGGCTGGTGACCCGGTTTGGCACCCATGTGGTCCATGACGGGCTGGACCTGGAGGTCCGGCGTGGCGAGGTTCTGGGTATTGTCGGCGGCTCGGGATCAGGCAAGTCGGTGCTGCTCAATTCCATCATCGGCCTGCTCCAACCGGCCAAAGGCGAGATCCTGTTCGACGGCAAGGCGCGCTCGAAATTCACCGGCGAAGAGCAACTGGCACTGGAGCGGCGCTGGGGTGTCCTGTTTCAGTATGGCGCGCTGTTCTCTGCACTGAGCGTGCGCGAAAACGTCATGGCACCGATGCGCGAGCACCTGTCCATGGGCCGCGCGCTGATGGAAGAGCTGGCCGACCTCAAGATTTCGCTGGCCGGGCTGGGCCCTGAGGCTGCCGGCAAGCTGCCGTCCGAGCTGTCGGGCGGGATGCGCAAGCGCGCCGCGCTCGCGCGTTCACTGGCCCTGGACCCCGATATTCTCTTTCTCGACGAGCCGACGGCGGGGCTTGATCCCATCGCAGCGGGTAAATTCGACACATTGATCGGGGAATTGTCGAAGACTCTGGACCTCACGGTAGTGATGATCACGCACGATCTTGATACATTGCACACGATTTGCGACCGGGTGGCGGTCATCGCGGAAAAGCGCGTCATCGCCAATGCGCCGCTGGCCGAGCTGACGCAAAACCCGCACCCGTGGATACAGGAATATTTCGGCGGACCGCGCGGGCGGGCCGCGCTGCGCTCGGGTGCCGGGCAATGAAGGCGCGAACAGGCGGACTGAATTATGGAAACTAAAGCCCATCACGCCCTCGTCGGCTTTTTCGTCGTCTTTCTGGTGCTGGCCGGGGGCTTTTTTGCGCTCTGGCTCTCGCAGATGGCGTTTGACCGCGAGTATCGCGAATACGACGTCCTGTTCGAGGGGCCGGTGCGCGGGCTGCGTGTGGCGTCCGAAGTCCGCTTCAACGGCATCCAGGTCGGGGAGGTTACCGATCTGGGGCTTAATCCTGAAGACACCACTCAGGTGGTCGCGCGCATTCGTGTGGATGCGACCACGCCGGTGAAAGTGGACTCCGTCGCGCAGCTGGAGCCGCAAGGCCTGACAGGCTTGTCGCTGATCCAGGTGTCGGGCGGATCACAGGACGCTGCGCGCCTGGAAGGCCGGTTCGGTGACCGGGCACCGCGCATCTACGCCCGCCAGACCCAGCTGGACGAGCTGATATCCGGGGGCGAGACGCTGCTGGAAAGCTCACAGGTCGCGTTTACGCGCGTCGGCGCGCTCCTGAGTGAGGAGAATATCGCCACCTTCTCGCGCACGATGAGTAATATCGAGGTTCTGACCGCTGAACTCGCGCAGGAAGACGGGCTGGTCACCGAGCTGCGCACGGCCCTGCGCAGCCTCGACCAGGCCGCCCAGGACGTATCGGGCGCGGCCATCAGCCTTGAACAGTTCGGCCGCACCGCCGAAGCCTTCCTGACAGACGAAGTCGGGGTAATGGTGGCTGACGTGTCGGCCGCCTCGATCGAGGTGGACCGCGCCTCGCAGGAAACCTACGCCATGCTGACCGAACTGCGCCCCGGTCTGGAGCGCTTCACCGAAGAAGGCCTGGGGCAGCTAACCGCCGCCATTCGCGATCTGCGCGCGGCGCTGGCGGCGATTGAACGCATTGTGCTCGATCTGGAAGAAGACCCGTCGGGCTTTGTTGCCCGTTCGGCGGGTGACGAAGTGGAGGTGCCGCAATGAGCGCTCTGAATCGCAAGCGCCCGCTGGCGCTGGGGGCTGCATTGGCGGCGATCCTGGCCCTGAGCGGGTGCATCTCGCTTCTGCCCGAGAGCAATCCGCGCATGCTCTACAGGCTGGATACCGGAACCTCCGAAACGGCTGACGCGCCCGTGCGCGGGGCCATTGCGCTGAGTGTCGAGCGTGTGTCCGCGCCGCGCGCGCTGGCGGGTGACAAGATCGCCATCGATCGCGGCGGTGCCATTGCCTACATGGCCGGTGCCGCGTGGGCCTCGCCTGCGCCGGCGATGTTCGAAAGCGTGCTGGAAGACGCCTTCCAGGCCGCTGCGCCGCAAGTGTCGCCTGTGCGGGCCGAGGACGGGGTGAGTGCGCGCTTCCGTCTGGACGTGGCGCTGCGCCGGTTCGAGGCGGTGTATGATCAGGGTGACAGCGCGCCGCCGCTGGTGCGCGTGACGGTGCGGGCGCGCATCATTGACTGTGACGAACGCATTCTCGCTGCGCGTCAGGTGTTCAATCACGAGGTCCGCGCCAGCGCTCATCGCCAGGGCCCCATCGTGGACGCTTTCTCAAGCGCGTCGGGTGACGCTGCGCGGGACATTGCGCGCTGGGCGGCGGCGACCGTTTGCGCGGCGGACCCGGAAGCAGAGGCCTGCGGCTGAAGGCTCTGTGCGGAATCCCGTCCCGGATGGGCCAGGCCATCAGACAGTGACCCTGCGGCGGCACGGCGATGAAGCTGTCACGATGGTTTACGGCGCATTATCCTATCTGGGCCATTCCTGTCCCAAGTTGCTGGGAGAGTGAAAATGAGTATTCGCGTCAAGATTTTTTTCGCGCTGGGCGTGTTTGGTCTCGTGTCGGTCATTCTGGCAGGCCTCGGAATTCAAAGCATGCAGGCTTACAATGTCCGGGTGGCAGCGTACGAGAATGCTGCCGACCGCGCCTTTTACGGCGAGCACCTCAACCGCCTTGTGACGGCTGTGGTGATGGAATCGCGCGGCATCTACGCCTCGGACACGACTGAGCAGGCGGCACCGTTCGCGCAAGGCTTGATGCGGCGTCTGGATGCCATCGACGCGCTGCTGGATGAATGGAGCCAGATCGTGCCGGCTTCGGGTGAAGACCGGGTCTTGTTTGAAGCGGTCCGGGCCCGTACGGCGGAGTTTCGGGCATTCCGCGCAGAGACGGCGCGCCTGGGGGCCAATGTGGACCCCGCGCTCGCGAACGTTCAGGGCAATAACGATGCGAACCGCTCCAACCGCCGCGCCTATCAGGAAGAAATCAACGCGGTGGTAGACAAAAATCGGGTCGAGCTTGATGCGATCAAGGCCGAGCTGGCGGCATTCTATGAAACCCGTTTTATGGTTCTGTTGATCATTGCTGTCGCCGGTGTCGCCGCGGGGCTTGGCCTGGGCCTGTTCATCGCCGTGTTCCAGGTCAGCCGGCCGCTCAAAAACGTAACTCACGTGCTGGAACAGGTCTCCAAAGGTGATCTGTCGGTGGAAGTCCCGGCCGTTCAGACCCGTGACGAGATCGGCCAGCTCTGGACCACGGTCGGCGTCTTGCGCGCGACCCTGAACGAGGCGCAGGCGCTCAAGGCCGATCAGGAGCAGGCGGAGGCGCGTCAGCGCGCCGCGCAGCGCGAGACAATGATCCACACCGCTGAACAATTCGAGTCCGAGGTCGGTGCCTTGATCGAGGACGTCTTCCAGGCTGCGGGCCGCGTCTACAAGGCCGCCGGCGTCGTCAACTCGAACGCGACCCGCTCCAGCGAAGAATCCACCTCGGCCGCCGCTGCCTGCGAGGAGACGTCGGCCAATGTGCAGTCGGTGGCCGGCGCGTCGGAAGAGCTGTCCGCGTCCATCCTGGAGATCTCACGCCAGATTTCGGACGCCTCCTCGCTCATCGGCCAGGCTGTATCCACGGCCCGGGCGACCGATGCCGATGTGCGCGCCCTGGCTGAAAATGCCAGCAAGGTGGGCGAAGTCGTCTCGCTGATCCACGGGATTGCCGAGCAGACCAATTTGCTGGCGCTGAACGCCACCATCGAAGCGGCCCGCGCTGGCGAAGCCGGCAAGGGCTTTGCGGTCGTGGCCAACGAGGTGAAGGCGCTCGCCACCCAGACCGCCAAGGCGACGGGCGATATCGAGGCCCAGATGACCGCCATCCAGGCGGCGACGGGCCACACGGTCGATCGTATCGCCGATATCGTGAAGCGCATCAGCGATCTGGATGCTCTGACCGGGGGCGTGGCCACCTCTGCCGAGCAACAGGGTGCTGCCACCAGCGATATCGCCCATTCCATTCAGGAAGCGGCAGCGGCAGCCGGTCAGATCGCCTCGACGGTCGAGGCGCTCAAGCAGATTTCCGATGGCAATGGCGAAGCGTCGAGCCAGCTGCTTGAGGCGTGCGAAACGCTGAACGGCCGCGCCGATCAGCTCAGGACAGAGATGACCCGCTTCGTCTCGGGTATCAAAGCCGCCTAGGGATGCGGAGCGCTGCGCCACCATCGTGGCGCGGCGCTCACAACCCGCCCAGCAGGAACGCTCCGGTCAGAAGCAGGCCGGTCGACACGCTCGCCTTGAACCTGATCAGACAGGCCTCGTTGTCATCGGGGTCAAAAGTCTGGGCGATGTGGAACAGGTGCGCAGCGTACAGCGCAAAGCCCAGCGCAAAGGCAAGGCCTGCGCCGCCCGCCAGCGCGGCGGCCAGAGCCAGCCCCGCCGAGGCGATATAGCATGCCAGCACGAAGGGCTTCACTGCGCCTTCAAGCCTCAGGGCCGAGGACTTCACCCCGGCCAGAGCGTCATCTTCCTTGTCCTGACAGGCGTAAATGGTGTCATAGCCCAGCGTCCACACCACCAGCGCGGCATAGAGGAACAGGATGGCCGGGGTGAACAGCACCCCCGCTGCCGCGCCGGCGACCAGCACGCCCCAGTTGAAGGTGAGACCCAGCCAGGCCTGGGGCCACCAGGTGATGCGCTTCATGAACGGATAGGCCGCCACCAGCACCATCGCTGCCAGCGCCGTCAGGATGGCCGGCACGGGCAGCATGACCAGAACGATCAGGCCGACGAAAAGCTGCGCGCCCAGGAATATCTGCGCCTGGCGCAGCGTCACTGTCCCTGCCGCCAGCGGCCGGTCGGCCGTGCGCGCCACGCGCGCGTCCAGATCGCGGTCGATCATGTCATTCCAGGTGCAGCCTGCGCCGCGCATGGCCACCGCGCCGATGCCGAACAGGAGGGCCAGGCGCAAATCGTCCCAGCCGATTCCGGCCTCCAGCCGCGCCGCCGCCAGACCCATCCAGCACGGGAGGGCCAGCAGCCAGAAGCCCACGGGCCGGTCATAGCGCGCCAGACGCAGATAGGGCCGGGCGAAGGCCGGCGCGCGGTCCACCCAGGTCCTGGGCAGGGAATCAAGGACGGGACGATCAGGATTGAGGGTCATGATGAGTGGCCAGATGCTGCGCGGCGTGTTCAGAGAGATGACATAACGATACCCTACACCGGTAGCGTGTCGTCATGCGGGAGCAGCACATATGGTCGCAAGAGCCATCATGGCCACCGCAGCGTGGCCGCTCATTGTCTGCACGGCAGCTGAAGCTCAGCGGGAGCGGTGGCCCGTCGCCGCCGAAGACGCCGTAGCGCGCTCGATCGCCCAACCGGATGCGCCCCTCGATCCTATGGCCATCGAGATGAATGTGTGCGGCTCGGGGGAAAGTGGGGGTCTGGGCTATCTCAACTCGATGCCTGACTACCGCGATCCGCGCTCGCTCAATGTAGAGCTCATGCCTAGCGTGCGTGCGGACCTTACCGAACAGCTGGGCGGTGATCCGGTCGACATTCTGCTGAACAAGCGGATTATTGTCTTCGGCCAGCCACGCCAGGTCAGGATAGAATGGATGCTCGGGGGCGAGCCAATGGGCGCGTCCTATACCCAGACGCAGCTGCGTCTCCAGACCGCAGGGCTGCTCGAGCCGGCGATTATGGACGGAAACCTGGCCGCGGCCGACTGCGGCGACGCAAACCCTTGAGCACCGATCCCCGCCTGTTCGTTGACGCGCCCCTGAGCCAGGGTGCCCCCCTGACCCTCGAGCGCGATCAGGCGCATTATCTGGTGTCGGTCATGCGCCGCCAGCCGGGCGATGGCGTGCGGGTGTTCAACGGTCGCGACGGCGAATGGCGCGCTGCGCTGGTCTCTGCGGGCAAGCGCGAGGCGCGCCTTGAGATCGCCGAGCGCCTGCGCGAACAGGCCGTCCCGCCGCCCCTGACCCTGTATTTCGCCCCGGTGAAGAAGGCGCGCACCGACTTCATCGTGGAAAAAGCCACCGAGTTGGGCGCGCGCGCCATCATCCCGGTGCTGACCCGGCGCACCAATGCCGAGCGCGTGCGCACAGACCGTCTATCCGCGCTCGCCCGCGAAGCCGCCGAACAGACCGAGCGCCTGGATGTGCCGCATATCGGTGAACCGGTGCGCCTCGACGCGCTCATGGACGCCTGGCCGCAGGATCAGCGCCTGATCTTCTGCGACGAGACCGGCGGCACCCCGATGCTGGAGGCGCTGCTGGCTGTCCGCAACGAGCAGCGGTTCCGGGTCAGCGCGGATGGCCAGTTCATCGAGGCGGTGCCGGACCCAGCCGGCTTTAGCGTGGGTGCCCGCCGGCCCGAGCCCCATGCCCGGACGCTGGCAATGGCGCGGCGGCTGCGCGCTAAACCGACGCCCGCGGAGGCCAAGCTCTGGGCGCTTTTGAAAGACATGAGAGTTCCGGGTGCCCATTTCCGCCGCCAGGTGCCGATTGGGCCGTATGTGGCGGATTTCGCTTGTCTGTCGCGCAATCTGGTGGTCGAGCTTGATGGCGGTGGCCATGGCGGACGCCGCGACCGGGAGCGCGACGCCTGGATGGAGGCCCAAGGTTACCGCGTCCTGCGCGTCTGGAATGCCGAGCTGTTCGAAAACGCCATGGGAGTCGCGGAGGTGATTGCTGAAGCGCTGCACCACCCCACCCCAACCCTCCCCTCAAGGGNRRGGRRKTNTGGGCAGCACTTTGGGTCAAAAGACAGCTGAATCGGTGTCAACAGCTCTCCCTCCCCCACCGGGGGAGGGCCGGGGTGGGGGGCGCAGTGGTCCGGATGATCCGCCAGCTTCAAACCACAGCGAGAGGCGCAAGACAGGAACGGCTCAACACTGGTCCATCCTGATCGGTCCGGAGGGCGGGTTTGCGCCGGAGGAGCGTGAGCGGTTGCGGGCGTTGCCTGGCGTCGTGCCGGTGAGCCTGGGGCCGCGCATTCTGCGCGCCGACACAGCGGCCGCTGCAGCCCTTGCCCTGTGGCAGGCTATCCTGGGTGATTGGGGCTGAGCGCTCGCGATCCTGTGAGCCGCGAGGCGATATCCGCCCTTGCCGCATGGGCTTTGCCCGCCTAACTGTGCGGCCCAGATGCGAGGCGGGCCGGAGGCGCAGACCATGAGCGGAACCTATAATCCCGGCGGCGAGGGCGATCCCATCGAGAGCAAGGCGCAGCTGATTGCGCACTCGGCCTCGGGAGAGAAGCCGCGTGAGCGCTGGCGCATCGGCACCGAGCACGAGAAATTCGGCTTCACCCGCGAGACCCGCCAGCCTCTGGCCTATGAGGGCGACGGCGCCAGCGTGCGCAAAATGCTCGACGGCCTGACCCGCTTTGGCTGGCAGCCTATCGTAGAGGACGGCAAGACGGTCGCGCTCAAACGCCAGGACGGCTCCATCACGCTGGAGCCGGGCGGGCAGTTTGAGCTGTCGGGCGCCCCGCTGGAGACGCTGCACGAAACCTGCCGCGAGGTGAACGGGCATTTGCGCGAGGTGCGCGAGGTGGCCGACGAGATCGGCGCGGGCTTCCTGGGCCTCGGCTTCACGCCGGTGTCGGCGCTGGCCGACATTCCGATGATGCCGAAGGCGCGCTACCAGATCATGCGCGACTACATGCCGAAAGTGGGCGGGCTCGGCCATCAGATGATGTTCCGCTCGTGCACCGTGCAGACCAATCTCGATTTCTCCAGCGAAGCCGACATGGTCAAGAAAATGCGCGTCTCGCTGGCGCTGCAGCCGGTGGCCACCGCCCTGTTCGCCAACTCCCCCTTCGCCGACGGGCGCCCGAACGGCTATCTGTCCTACCGCGCCCATGTCTGGACCGATGTGGACCCCAACCGCACCGGCATGCTGCCCTTCGCCTTCGAAGAGGGGTTCGGCTACGAGCAATACGTGGACTGGGCGCTGGATGCGCCGATGTATTTCGTCAAGCGCGAGGGCCGGTATATCGACGCCTCGGGCCAGTCCTTCCGCGACTTTCTGCAGGGCAAGCTGCCCGCACTGCCGGGCGTGATCCCGGTCCTGAGCGACTGGGAGGATCACCTGTCCACCCTGTTTCCTGAAGTGCGCCTGAAAACCTTCCTGGAGCAGCGCGGCGCCGATGGCGGTCCGTGGAGCAATCTGTGCGCCCTGCCGGCTTTCTGGGTGGGCCTGCTCTATGACGATGCGGCGCTGGACGCGGCGTGGGAGTATGTGAAGGACTGGACGCGCGAGGAACGCGCCTGCCTGCGCATCGGCGCGGCGCGCTTTGCGCTGAAAACCCCGTTCCGCACCCGCACTTTGCAGGACGTCGCCAAGGACGTGCTGGCCATCGCCCGCTCAGGGCTCAAAGCACGCGCCCGCCTTAACGCCCACGGCGAGCACGAAGCGCTGTTCCTCGATGATCTTGACGACATCGCCCGCTCCGGCCTCAGCCCCGCCGAACGCCTGTTGGAGCGCTATCACGGCCCCTGGGGCGGCAAGCTGGATGCGATTTTTGAAGAGGCGGCGTATTAGGGGCGGTCTTTAGCGCCGCTGCGGGATATCGCACAGCGCGGGCCGGTCCCGCGCTGTCTCGCCCCGGTTCACATCATCAAGAATGATAAAATCCACATCCTGGGTTGGTTGCAGCCGCGCACGCTCCGCGCATCCGATCATACCCTCCCCGGTGCGCAAAAGGACCGCCGCTTCGGGCAGGGCGGCGCACGCCGCATGGTCAAGGATGAAGATGCTGCGCTCGTGATACCAGCGGGCGGTTTGAGGCGGCATCTGATAGACGGTGACGGGATCGCGGCCTGACAATTTGGCCAGGTGCGCCGTGAGCCAGCCATGGGCGCCGTCTTGGGTCTCCCCCCAGCGTTCAGACACGTGCGCGTGGCCGGCATGGACCATGATCAGCTCAGGCTGGCGCTGGCGGCGCAGGTCTTCCAGCCGCTCCGCCGCGACCCGGTCGCGCCGGTTGGGCAGTCGTGCGGACAGGCCGCGCTGCGCCAGGCCATCATCTGTCAGATGATCGGCCCGTCGCGCGTCATAGCCGAACGCCGCGATCTGGTGATGATCCAGCACCCGCCAGATGTCCTGAAAATAGTGCGAGCGTGTGTAGCCGCCGCTAGATGCAGGATCGGCCTCGGCCAGCGGCGGGTGCCTTGGAAACGCTTCCGCCGCGAACAGCATTTCGCGTGTGGGCGCCAAGGCTGCCAGAACGCAGGCCGAGACATGGCGGTGCCAGTCCACGTCATGGTTCTCATTGAGGAGCAGGTAGGCGGGCTGTGTGGCGTCGACCGCCTGAAGGATGGCTGCGATTGCCGGGTCGGTGTCAGGGCTCTCAGGCCCAGTCGGCGTCGCTTTGGCTGCGCCGCTCGCGGCGGCGGCGACGAAGATCAAAGCAAAGGTGCAAACCATGGGCTGTTCATGTGTTCAAGCGCCCCCCCTCAACTCGTCGGACAATCTTCCGTCTGCGCGGGCGGCAACCCCGGCTGCGGGTCGCCGGGCAGGGCGATCCAGTCGTGTTCGCCCGGCGGGAGGGCGAAGGGGGCAGCCTTGAAGCCGCTGGCAATGCTGGCGCGCCAGTCGGTCTTGGCCTGTTCGATGCGGGCCTTGCTCGACGAGACGAAATTCCAGTCGATATGGCGCTCGCCGATATTGGCGCCGCCCAGGATCATGAGCCGGCTGTCGGCGCGCACGCGGATCACCGGCGCCTCGCCGGGCGCGAACACCGCCAGATGGCCTGCGCTCACCGGTTCGCCCCCGGTTTCGATCAGGCCTGACACGACATAGGCGGCCAGTTCGCCATGGCCTTTGGGCAGGTCGATGGCCGAACCGGCGGGCGCATCGGCGTGGATATAGATGAGGGGCGAGAAGGTCTTGACCGGCGAGCGATGCTCCCAAGCCGTCCCCAGGATGAGCCGCATCTGCGCGCCGCCGCGCTCGAACCGGGGTAGCTCTTCCGGGTCGTGATGGTGGAAGGCGGGGGCGACCTCCTCGGCCTCGTCCGGCAGGGCGATCCAGGCCTGGATGCCGTGCAGGGCGTGTCCGGCGGCGCGCGCCTTCGGGCCTGTGCGCTCGCTGTGGGAGATGCCGCGTCCGGCGACCATGACATTCACGGCACCGGGCGTCAGGGTCTGGTGCACGCCGAGCGAGTCGGCATGGTCCATCTCGCCCTGGAACAGATAGGTGAGGGTGGCCAGGCCAATATGCGGGTGCGGGCGCACGTCCACGCCTTCGTCGGGCGCGAAGGTGGCGGGGCCCATTTCATCGAGGAAAACGAACGGCCCCACCCGGCGGCGCTTGGCCGACGGCAGGACGCGGGAGACGGAAAATCCGCCCAGATCCTTGCGCCGCCCTGTCAGGATGAAATCAAGCTCGGCCATGGTGCGCCGCCCCTTCATGGTGCGCCGCCCCTTATGGTTCTGGTGTGTCTAGTGGGCCCCGTCCGGGGTCAGGCGCAAAATCTGGTTCATGCGGGTGGTCTCGACGATCTGGTAGCCCCGCCCCAGCGCCAGCTGTGCGGCATCGGGACCCGTGCGGCCGGCCAGATCAGCCCGCTCCAGGATCATGATATCGGGCCAGCGCGCGCGGTCTGCGCCCGCGAAAAAGGCGCGCAGGATGGCCGCCTCGCCGCCCTCCACGTCGATCTTGACGGCGTGGACCTTGTCGATACGCATGTCATCCATGAGGCGCGGCAGCGTGGTCACGCGCACCGCTTCGCCTCCGGGCGCGGGCAGGCCGGCCAAAGCCGCACCGCCGAGATTGCCCGGCACATAGCGCAGCACGTCCTCGCCCTCGTAATCGGCCAGCGCCATGCCCGAAATCTCGATATTCGCCAAACCGTTCTGGCGGGCATTGAAGGCGATGCGCCGGCGCATCTGGCCCTGCGGCTCAACGGCGATGACCCGGCTGGCCGGACCGCCGGCATGGGCCGCGACCAGCGCATACAGACCTGCATTGGCACCGATATCGATGAACACCTTGCCCGGACCCATGGCGGTCCGCACGGCGGCGAGTTCGTGCGGGTCAAAGCATTGCGGCGTGAGGAAGGCGCGTTTTTCGCTGAGATTGTCGCGCGGGTAGAGGCGCAGCGACAGCCCGAAGGCATGCACGTCGGCCGCATCGCCTTTCAGCCCCGCCAGCGCCGCCGGGCGCAGGGCACTGGCCAGGCGCAGTCCGGTCCGGTTGGCGGGCAGGCGGGAGGCCAGCCCCCGCGCTGCCTGACCGAACCAGGCGGGGGTGAAGCGGCCATAGTCGGGATCGGGCTTGGATGCCGTCATGGAGCGGGCGCGCGGGCGCGCCGGGGCGTTACGGCGGGCTGCACTGCCGGTCTCGGCCGGGACGTCAGGTGCGTCAGGTGCGTCGTTCATGGCAGCGTTATAGCGCGGGTCCTGCGTCGCGCCTACCACGCACGGTTTGCAGCCGGGGGCGATGTCATTACGATGGCGTCATGAAACTGTTGGGAGATCCAGTCATGCGCCTGGCGATTGCGGCGGCTGCGGCCGTATTCCTGTCCATTCCTGCCCAGGCAGCCGAACTGCCCGACGAGGCGCGCGCCCAGGCCCGCGCCCTGGCGGAGGCGGCGCTGGAGAGCAACCTCGCCTATGAGATCACTGAGTCGCTGACCACCGAAATCGGGCCGCGCCTGGCCGGCACGCCGCAGGAAGCACGCGCGCGCGACTGGGCCGTGGAGATGCTGACGGAGCTGGGCTTTGAAAACGTCCGGGTCGAGGATTTCCCGATGGATTTGTGGACGCGCGGCCACTCCATCTTCGAGGAAGTAGCCATCACCCACCCTTATCCGCAGGAGCTTTACGCCACCTCGCTGGGCGGTGCGGCCGCGACACCGGAAGGCGGCGTGGAGGCCGAGATCGTGTTCTTTTCCAGCTTCGATGAGTTGCTGGAATTTGACGGGGCGGAGGATGCGCTGGAAGGCAAGCTGGTCTTCGTCAATGACCGCATGACCGCCGGGCGCAGCGGCGAAGGCTATGGGTGGGCCAACCGCAAGCGCACGCAAGGCTGGATCCAGGCGGAGAACCGGGGCGCAGCGGGCCTGCTGATCCGGTCGGTGGGCACATCGTCCAACCGCTTCGCCCATACCGGCATGATGAGCTTCCCCGCCCAGCGCCTGCCGGAAATCCCGGCGCTGGCGGTTTCGGCGCCGGACGCCGACCAGATCGAACGCATCCACGCCTCGGGCGAGACCATCCGGGTGGCGCTGCGCACCCATTCGGGATGGCGTGGCCAGGTGACGAGCGGCAATGTCATCGGCGAGATCGTGGGATCTGAAGCGCCCGAGGAAATCGTGATCATCGGCGCACACCTCGACAGCTGGGACACCGGCACCGGTGCGCTGGACGATGGGGCAGGCGTGGGCATCGTCACGGCGGCGGCGCGCCTGATCATGGAATCAGGCCAGCGCCCGCGGCGGACCATCCGCGTGGTGCTGTTCGGGGCCGAGGAAGTCGGCCTGGTGGGCGCCCGCGCCTATGCCAGTGCCCGCATGGAAGACGGTACGGTGGGCCAGCACATCATCGGATCGGAGTCCGATTTCGGCGCGCGCCCGGTCTGGCGTCTGTCATCAGGCGTGGGGGAGCATGCCGTGAGCTTTTTCGACGCCATGCAGGGCGAGCTGGCGTTTCTGGGCATTGAGCGCGGCGGCAACAGCTCGGGCGGCGGGCCGGACATGATCCCGCTGGCGGCCATGGGCGTGCCGATGGCACGGCTGGATCAGGACGGGACGGACTATTTCGAGTTCCACCACACGCCCAACGACACGTTCGACAAGATCGTGCCGGAAGAAATGGCCCAGAATGTCGCGGCCTGGACGATGTTCACCTGGCTGGTCGCCGACAGCGACGCCGACTTCCGCGCCCGTCCCGATCCGGAGGCCGACGCGGCGGATGGCGAGGCGTCTCAATAGTTTCCAAGCCGGAAATCCGGTCCTGCGCGATCTCTGCCTTAAACCGCGCACGCGGTGCCGCCATGTCCCGTGTCTGGGCCTGACAAGGCTGGACAAGGGAGAAAACAGAGATGGTCAAGGTACTTCATGTGGCGTCGAGCGCCCTCACCGAGGCGTCGGTCAGCCGGGAACTGGGTGCCAACCTCGCGAGGCGGCTCGCGGGTCCGGACGGTGTGATCGTTGAGCGCGATCTGGCGCGCGATCCGGCCGGTGTCGTGGATGCGCCCTGGGTTGCGGCCAATTTCACTGCGCCGGAAGCCCGCACGGATGAGCACAGGTCTGTGCTGGCCCGATCGGATGCGCTGGTGGCGGAGCTCAAAGCTGCCGATCAGATCGTCATCGGCGCGCCGATGTATAATTTCGCCATTCCTGCCCCGCTGAAAGCCTGGATCGACCAGGTGGCGCGCGCGCGGGAAACCTTCCGCTATAGCGAAGCGGGACCCGAGGGATTGCTGACGGGCAAGACCGCGTGGCTGGTGGTGGCCACGGCCGGCGTGCCGCTCGGGAGCGACAGTGATTTCGTCACGCCCTATCTGCGCCACGTGCTCGGCTTTCTGGGGATCGGTGATGTGCGCGTCGTCGACGCGTCGCGCTGGATGTTCCGCACGCCGGCGGATCGCGAAGCCGTGGCGCAGCAAGTGGACAGTGCGCCTGATCAGGCTGCGGCCTGAAGGTGATCAGGCGGGGCCGGCCGCCCGGCCCCGCAGCCTTGCCGCATCGTGCAGCGCGGTGCGGGTCGTGTCCCAGGCGATGCGCTCCAGCGCCGCGTCAAACGGGACGAAGCAGGCCTCCAGCGCGTCGTCATCGGCGCAGGGCTCGCCGCTGATCCAGTCGGCGCACCAGTCGATCATGACGAAATGCGTCTCCGGCTCGATGGACTGGTAGACGCCGATGAGGCCGGTCAGGGTGATCTCCACCCCGGTCTCCTCGCGCACTTCGCGCAGGAGTGCGTCTTCGAGGGTTTCGCCATACTCCACCTTGCCGCCGGGGATGGACCACTGGCCCTGGAACGGTGCCCGCGCACGCCGGATCAGCAGCACGTCATCGCCGCGCCACACCACGGCACCGACGCTGACCACAGGGCGCGCCTTGACGCTCATGGTCGGGCCTCCTTGAGTGG
This sequence comes from Hyphomonadaceae bacterium BL14, assembly GCA_027627705.1. Classification (NCBI taxonomy): domain Bacteria; kingdom Pseudomonadati; phylum Pseudomonadota; class Alphaproteobacteria; order Hyphomonadales; family Hyphomonadaceae; species Hyphomonadaceae bacterium BL14. The sequence goes on along the minus strand of CP091242.1, from coordinate 1,239,773 downwards.
GCGGGAAAAGGACGAACCGGTCATGTGTGGACGATATGTGATAAGTCTGACCCTCGACCAGATGGGTGCGCTGTTCGAAACAGAAGACCGGCCCAATCTGGCGCCCAACTGGAACGCCGCACCGACACAGGCGCTCCCCGTCGTGCGCCGGGGCGCAGACGGGGCGGCGCGCCTGTCGGCGATCCGCTGGGGGCTGGTGCCGCACTGGTCAAAGACCGGGCCGGCGGGCACCAAGCCGCTGATCAATGCCCGCAGTGAAACCGCGGCCGAAAAGCCCACCTTCCGCACCGCCCTGAAGCGCCGCCGGGCGCTGGTGCCGGCCGACGGGTTTTTTGAATGGCAGGCCGGGCCCGACGGCAAGCAGCCCTGGTACATCACCCGCACAAGCGGCGCGCCGATGGTGTTCGCCGGGCTTTGGGAGCGCTGGGGCGAGGGGGCCGACCGCATCGACAGCTTTGCGATCCTGACGCGCGCGGCGGGGCCGGACACCGCCTGGCTGCATGACCGCGTGCCGGTGATTCTGGAGCGCAGCGCGTTCAGCGCCTGGCTGGACCCGGACACGGCCCCGCAACCCTTTTTCGAGCCCCTGGCCGACGCATCCCTGCACGCCCGCCCGGTCAGCCGACGGGTCAATGCGGTGCGGGAGAACGCGCCGGACCTGTTGGACCCTGTGGAGCTTGAAGACGGGGGCGGGGGTGAGAGTGAGTGAGAGTTTGGTGAGAGTCGGGGGCGGGCGCGGTTCTTATTACTGTTATCACCACCCTCCCGCTGGTGCGCCAGGCCTTGCAGAGGCCGTGTTGCGCCCGGCGCCAACGGGGTGGGAGCTCCATGAGTCATGACGCGCAGCCTATACCTGCGCGGGGCGGGGGCGGATAAGGGGGGCTCTCCGCTACATCTGGCGCAGCCGCGTCTGGCTGGGCCGCCGCACACCCCTCACCTTACCTCTCCCCTCGGGGAGGGGAGGGGGTATAGATAAATCCGGAAATAATTTTGGGCGCTTAAAATAAATCGCAATCTAATTGGAAAATCGTTAGCGCGCACAACAAAAAGGCTCTATATCGCCACAGATCGCCTACAGTAGTCATATATAAACCCTGTATATTGATGCATAATTGTTGCAGATTCATCAATTTCATCATCATATGAACCCACACCCAAAAGATCAGATGTGGCCACTGTCGATCTTATACCCATCGCCTCCACTTGAATAATAAATATTCCATTAATTCTCTGTAAATTATAAAAACTCTCTCTGTATGAATTCCACCATTGACCCAATTCGGCGCGATCAGAGTCTTTTGAAAATATAACTAATTGACTATATGTTGGGTGCGCCACCTCATTAAATATTTGAAAAAGCTGCTCTCCGTCTCTGGCGCTCAATTCTAGAGCAACTTGTAAATTTTCTGAAGCGCGCGCTGAATGAAACCTGGAAGCTGCGCTTGTTAAGCGACGGTTTATGCGCGAAGTTATTGCGATATGCTCTGAACACGAGGCCGCAATTGAGGCAATAACTTGACCTTCGCGCAAAACACGGAAGGTCTGGCTCACTTGGAAGGCCGTCAAACCGACAGCAAATATTGCTACAAAAGTAGCTATCCAATGAAGAACCTCAATTCGACTTTCCTTATCTTTCATTTTAATAACCCAGATCAGGGGATCTGAAATTTAAACCAATATAACATACATTAAATTCACTACAGGATAGAGAAATTTTGCTCGCCCCAAGCTTAGCGGTGAGATGCTCGATATTCCAGGCAGCGATGCGAAGCGCTCCATCTTCACGTGCTGGCCACGCGCTTTCGGGTGCACCACCGCATGCGGACGCCAGCAACCCGGGGGCTATGAGAGATTGGCGGATCATGCAGGGGCTCCGTGATGAGCGTGAAATTCAGAACGGATCATTACCGCAGCACCTGTGCATCTAATCCTAGAAGCTGACACGCTTGCGGGTTGATCCTGCACGTCCCGTTCTCACTCACGCCAAAATCCTTGGTGCTGAATTCATGCTCGTTGAGTAAGGCCAGCACCCGCCGCTCAGCTTCCGGCCTGCCCGGCTCCATACGGTCGAACACGAATGTATCGCGATCTGCGCGCGTGTCACCATGAACAATCCCGATTGTGGGATCAAAGCCGTCTGCGATGATCGCGATGCGGGTGCGGATTTCGAGCATGCCATAGGCGTAATTCAGCATCGCGTTGACCGGATGCGTTGCCCGCCGGTTGCTGGGGACTTTTTTCGCCCGGAGCGATGAGCGTGATTGGTAGGTCATCCAATCTTGCGGGATCGCGTTCTGATCGCGTGCTTTCCAGCGGATCGGCGTTGTGCGCCATGTCCGGAAGTATGCCCGCGAGACTTTGCCCTCTAAGCCAAGCAATTCAGACACGGTTTGCGGCGGGCTGCGCTCAAGAATCGTCAGCGCTTCTTCTGCGCACGCCATGGCGCGCCCGCGAATGTCTGAGGCGGGAAAGCAGGTTTCGAGATTATCGAGCGTGCCTTTGATTTTCTGCGCGATCAGGTCCGCCCCGAATGCGGCGCGCGCCGCTTCAATCGAGCGTGTCTGTCTCTGCCATGCGATTTTTTCAGGATCGCTGGCGTAGCGCGGCTTGCCCATGATCGATTGAATGCGGCCATCCCATCTCAGACGAATGAGCGGGGTGTCTTGTGAGTCCAGCCAATCGAGCGCGTCGAGCGTGATTTCGCCATTACCATCGACAATGACAATGCGCGGCGGGATATCGAGGCCGCCTTTAAAGAAGCGGTGCTCGCGCTTGTCCTGGGGGAAGTGGGTGAGCCCGTCCTTGATCATGAGCGCGCCGCGATCAACACGGATCGATAACCCGTGGCCAGTCAGCATGAGCGGCGCGCTCTGGCGCTCGCGGCGCTTGCGGATCGAGATTGAGGCTTCGTGCGCGGCCTGCCAATACTGGCAGCGTTCGGCCCATAGCTCCGCATCCGCGTCAGACTCAGCTAACGTGCGTGTCTGGATATTCATCTAGCCCCCGGAACATTGCCGCGTGAACGAGATTCTAAAACCAAAAGACCTTTGGGAGCGAGGAGTTTCGTTACAAAACGCGTGGGAAACTCTCGCTCTGGCCGAGGAAGTCGCAGAACGCGCCACCTTGGATGCCTGGAAACCCGAGATTGCTGGTAAGGGGCCCAAGTCATTCTTGGACGGCCTTAGCGCCATAGCCAACGGAGCACTTGAGGTGCAACGTAATCTAAACCTCAGAAAAGAGCTACGTAACCGATTTGAAGAACGAATTCTCGACGAACTCTTCAACGAGGAGCTTTACGGGTACGGCTACCCTGTAACGCCATCGCCCGCTCGAATGCCGAGGCGAATTGACCCAGCATTCTGGGAGAATCCGGTCGTCGAATGGCATGAAGGTAAGGCGAGGCTCGACAACATCGCCTTCAACCGAATTCGCATCGTCAATCCCGAGCGCTACCCGCAATTTGATTTATCGCCAAAACGGCCAGGTCCGATTTCTCATGCAGAAACGATAAACTGGGCCATCGCCCTTCATACTGAATCTGAGCCCGACTTTTGGCAAAAGTCCGATCACATCCGAATTCAGCGAATGCGCAAATCGATAAACGTCGAATTTGGGATCGATACAAATTCCGTTCGAGGTTTTGGCGATAAAACATTTCAGAAATATCTTTTGGAATTCAAAAAGGTTCATTCGAAATAGCTGCTATTCTAATTATAGAATAATAGATTCAAGGGCTTATTGACCTTTCAGTGTGGCAACCCGACCCTCTTAGCACACCCGCGACAATCGCCGGTGATCTTGAGAGTGTTCCATGCCCCGCGTTCGTGACTATGCAGCCGAGTACCGCCGCCGCGTTGAGCGGGGCCTAGCCCGTGGGCTGACACCCTCACAGGCGCGCGGCCATCCGCGCAAAGGCGAGCCGCTGGCGTCGAATGCCGGACGCCTGCCCCAGTCCAGCCGTGAGATCGAAGCCGCCATCCGCTTCATGCGCGATGGAGCAAGCCTCCGCGGTGCGGCCAGAGACGCTGGCACGTCAGAGCGCGCGCTGCGGCGCTTTCTCAAACTTCACAACATGGTCAGCCGCAAAGGCCGGGTGTGGCGCATTTACGATCCGCGCGAGCGGCGTATCGGCGTCCAGTCCGAGGGCCAGGTCCACAAGATTTTCGTTCGCGGCTTCGATCCGGCTTCGAAAGCTGGGCGCGCCTGGGATCGCCAGGGCCGGTTCACCCGCACGAACGACATAGACCTCATCGCCGACCTTCGCGGCGAGGGCGTCACCGATATTCACGGCCGCTTCTATCCCTTCGAAACAGACCCGAACGCACTTCACCGCATCGCGGCCGTGAACGAAGTGCCGTTCCACGAAATCTATCAAATCGTCAGCTAAAGGAACTTGACCCATGACGACACCGACCTCTGAAGAAGAACGCCGCGAAAAGGATTTTCGCCGCCTGAGAACCCGAAACCCCATCTGCCTGGCATGCGGGTATGCAGATCATCCGGCGGCCATGGAATTTGCGCACATCGCTCCGCGCAAGTTTCACGATGACGGCGGTGTGCTTTGCTCCAATTGCCATCGCGAACAAAGCGACACCGAAAAGGATTTTTCCTACGCACCGGTCACGAAGAACCCGCCGATGGAAATCATCGGGCGTTACCTTTTGGCTCTGTCCGAATGGCTCACCCGAATTGGTGGAACTCTGGCCGAATTTGGCCGATGGCTTCTTGAGCAAGCCGAACACGTCCTGCCTTACTATCCGGAGGGCGCACAATGACTAGCGGCCCCGATACCATTGGGCTGCGCGCTTACACCCGAAAGCCCGGCTCGCAGCCCCTCGCAAAGCGAAAGCGAGGGGCGGCCCTGGATGAGCCTTCGCCTTATGTCCTGGTATTCGACACCGAGACGAACATCGATCCATCCCAGGCGCTTCGCGTTGGCTTCTATCAAGTCCGCAAATCCGGCGTGCTGATCGAAGAAGGGGCGTTCTACCCGCCCTACTTGCCCGATGACGAGCTGACAGACCTTCGCACGTATTGTGAGCCGCGCGGTTTCCGGGTGCGCACCCTGGCCGACTTCAGCGAGCATGTGCTTTTGAAATATGGGTATGACCTCGGCGGGGTCATTGCCGGCTTCAATTTGCCGTTCGATATCTCGCGCGTGGCCATTCACCATGGACCGGCACGCGGCAGCATGCGAGGCGGGTTCTCGTTCCAGCTTGTCGCCAGCCGTAACCGTCCGCGCGTCCAGGTGAAGCACCTGTCCCGGCGGGCAAGCCTTATCCAGTTTTCATCCTTTTGGGATCAGCCGACCCCGCGTGGCATGCGCAAGCGCGGCTTGAAGGTCGATCACCACAAAGGATGCTTTGTGGACGTGAAAACGCTTAGCGCGGCGCTCACTTCGCGCAGCCACTCACTTGAGAGCCTGTGCGCGGCCTTGGACGTGCCTACGCGCAAGATAGCCAGTGAGGCCCATGGCGGGCCGCTCACGCCTGATTATCTCGATTATGCCCGCGATGACGTCCAGGCCACTTGGGAGTGCTACGCGGCCCTCACGGCCCTGTACGAAAAGCACGCCCTGGCCGTTCCGGCTCACAAGATCATCAGTGAGGCGAGTATCGGAAAGGCCTATCTTGATGAAATGAGCATTGCCCCGCTCCAGGCCTGCCAGGACGTGCCCGGCGACATGTTCGGGCTGATCATGAGCACCTTTTATGGTGGGCGCGCCGAAGTGCGCATCCGGCGCGTGCCGGTCGAAGTGCGGTATACCGACTTCAAATCCATGTATCCGACCGTCAACGCGCTCATGGGGCTTTGGCCGTTCGTGATAGCTGAGGGCTTCACGTCCGCTGACACCACACAGGAAACGCGAGCCTTTCTGGAAAGCGTCACGCGAGAGGATTTTCAGGCCCGCGAGACATGGCAGGCGCTCACCACGCTGGTGCAAATCCAGCCCGATGGCGGCCTCGTACCGGTCCGCGCGAAATACGACGCCAGCCCGCATGCAAATTACACCATTGGGCTCAATTACCTCAGCTATCGCGGGGCGATTTGGTACACGCTGGCCGATGTAATCGCGGCAAAGGTTTTGACGGGTAAAACGCCGCGCATTGTCGAGGCCATCAGCTTTTACCCCGGAAAGCCGCAAAGCGAATTGAAGGCAATTCGGCTTTTTGGAAATCCCGAATACGCAATTGATCCGCTGGAAAGCGACGCCTTTACCCGCCTGATAGACCTGCGCGATGAGGCCAAGGCGGCAAAAGACCCCAATGAATTGGCGATCAAGATACTCGCTAATTCGACCTCTTATGGCATTTATATCGAGGTTCAGCGCGACAATGCGCCAAAGCCGGAACCTTTGGAGATTTACGGCCCCAATGGCTTTGAAGGCCTATTGCAAAGCACCGCATTAGAAGACCCTGGCCGGTTTTTTCACCCGCTATTGGGCACGCTCATTACCGGAGCCGCTCGCTTGATGCTGGCCCTGGCCGAACGTGAAACCCTTGCCCAAGGGCTGCAATGGGCATTCTGCGATACCGATAGCCTGGCCATCGCCCGGCCTGAAGGCATGGGCCGCGATGAATTCGAAACCCGTGTAAAGCGCGTTGTGGCCTGGTTTGAGCCTTTGAACCCGTACCGCAAGCCGGGCTCGATCCTGCAAATGGAGGACGTGAACTACGCTGCGAACGGTAATGGCGAATTTCAGCCGCTATATGCCTTCGCGATTTCCGCAAAGCGCTATGCTCTTTTCAATATCGATAGTGAGGGCCGCCCGGTCATCCGCAAAGCGTCGGCTCATGGGCTGGGGCATTTGAGAGCGCCGTACGGAGAGGCCGACCCCGCCCCTGGCGTGCCCGATCCGGTCGCGTCCTGGTCAAAACTCGGCGTCACTCGCTGGCAGTATGATCACTGGTACTTCATCCTCTCAGCGGCCCTGGGAGGTCGTCCAGAGCGGGTGCGCCTGGACTACCACCCCGCCCTCACGAAACCCGCCGCGCAGCGCTATGGCGCAACCAGTCCGCATCTCCTGAAGTGGATGGACCCGCACAACGCGCACAAGAGCTACCCCGATCAGATCAAGCCTTTCGGGTTCCTGGTGAGCTTCACCGCCCTTGCGGCCACCCAGCGGCCCATGCCCGATGATACGAATGCCGACCCGAACAAGCGTGGCAGACCCCGAAAGGAAGCGGCACCGAAACCGGTTGCCCCATTCGAGAGCGATCCTGGGCTAGCTGCGCGGCAGGCTTTTGACCGGGAGACGGGTGAGCCGGTGTCCGTGGAAGCGCTCAAGACCTATGCAGACGCCCTAGCGACCTATCACCTGAGCCCTGAGAGCAAGTTTGAAAACGGGGATCGCTGGGATGCTGGTGAGACGGTGAGGCGGCATGTCCAGGCCGACCACGTCATCCTGATCGGTAAGGAGGCGAACGGGGTTGGGGAGTTTGGGGAGCGGCTTGATCCGACGGCCACTGTACAAATTCAGCTGGAAAGCGGAGAAGCAGCATGACCAAACTCATACTGTTAGGAAGCGGTCCGGAGCACGATGTAATCCGCGCAGAGATACGGCGGCGCACTAGGGATTATATCGAGCACTTCAGATTCCGCATTCAAAAAATCTAATATGAAATAAAAATGGCTCCCGCGCCCAAAGAAACGGATAGCAGAATATGGAAAGAGAAATTGATTTGATTAAAAAAATTGTGGCTGATTCTTCATATTTTCAGCCTCAGCATATAAGGCATGAAAAAGATCGTGCCGCCGCCGGACTATCAATCATCTTTTTTGAATTGCTGAAATCAATGATCGCCGCTTTTGACGCAAAATCAAGGTGGGGCGTTGAAATTATATCTCGTTCGTGTTTTGAATATTATGTAAAAATAATAAATATTGTTATTAAAGATAATTATTGGTCAATTCAGCGTTATGATGCGGAACATGATATAAAACATCTTAATAAAATAGGTGATAAAAATTCGATTTTAACTATACATGCCGAAAATGAGACGATTGAGAATTTCAGGAATGATCGGAAATCTATTATATACAGAGCAGAAATGGAAGGCGCGATTAAAGACTTTAACATTTACAAGCAGTTTTGCTCAATCGATGCCGAGCATTTTTATCGTACTGTGTACTGGTACTTAAGTAATATTTCACACGGCAATTGCGGAGTGGTCCTTCAGGTTTGGCCAAAAGATGATGATTTATATGAGGATACAATCAAACCCAATATATTTCACGGCGCGCGCCTTGGCGCAGAACTGATTGTTAGGCTGCAGTCTCACTTCGGTGAAATTGGTATATGTATCGAGCCATATGAAGCATACTTGTTAGAGGTTGGTGAAAATCCGGGATAATAAATGGATTTTAGACAGAGTTCTGGCAATCAAAAGGTAGAGGTCAACGACAGACTCTCACAATAAACGAGAGGCCGAGGGTCTCAGGTCGCCCTTACGGAACTAAGGTTTTGCATCTTGTCTAAAATTACAAATATCATACTCGACCAGCACGCTCCCAAATCACTGGACCGCTCTAGAAGCCTGCGCAGGTTTGCCGCACTCACCGGGCCATGGGAAGGTATATTTAAATAGACCGCATTCATTGAATTTAATAATTTTAAGGTTGATTTTCGCCTCATGTAGTACATTGAAATAGCACCTGGCAACGATAATATTGAAATAAATAAATCCGCTAAAAAATAAATAATAGACAATCCAATAAATATTATTGGTATCCATTCACTTATTATCGTTCCAAAAAATATCGATACAGCCGAAACAATAAGAACAAATAGCAATGTGGCTGTCCTCCCAATAATGAAAATCAATGCGGGATGATTGGCTTTTAGCGCGCTCTCCCTAGAGCCATCAACAGAATACTTTTCAGGCTGAGCCATCTGCGCCGCAAATGCCGAAAGTTCCATGGCCACGAGAATATCAATCAGTAATAGTTCTAAATCTGGTATAATTATATCCTGAGACACATACAATTCTGCCGCATACTCAATATCTGTTTTGGAAAAATTCGGAGGTGCTGATTTCATAGAATCTAATAGTATATCTGGTCTGTGACGCCAGAAAATACCTGTTTTGTTCGGTTCATAGAATAGTGGATCAGTGCTGTTGCAAGAACCAGAAATAATATTGACAGCAAGCGCTAATTTTTCGACATCATTAATTAAATCATCGAGCTCTGGATTCGTTTTTAACGCATATTTTTTTGCAGCATTTTGCACGACGTCTAATAAGTGACCATGCTGACTAAATTCCGAGTCCTCGCTGTCATGGCGAAAGCGTTTGATGCATTGCCAGATTTGCGCTGCATACTCATCCTCTGATTGTTTTTTCGCCTCCAGAGCTTCTTTTTCATCCATCTGCACCCCCCTTAAACGGATCACGGAAGCAAAAGGCCGAATTGTTCCTCAAAACCACCGCGGACGCAATTATCGTAAGACTTATCTATACCCCCCCCTCGGGGAGGGGAGAGGGGTCTTTGACGCGTGAGCTTTAGCTGGACATGCAAGCGCCTGGCTTCAACGGATTGAACGAGGCGTGGGGCCTCCTCTCCCCCATTCATGGGGGAGAGGTAAGGTGAGGGGGCTCGGGTCAGTCCGGGCTCTGCCGCTCCCAGTGAAACGCCCGAATGCGCATCCGCGCCGTTTCAATGATGTGGTCGGCGGCCATGAGCGGGGCTTCGTCCAGCGCCAGATTCCAGAAGCGCATCACCTGCCAGCCAGCCGCCTCCAGGATGGCGGTGCGCCGGGCGTCGGCTTCGGCCTGATCGGCGTGCTGGCTGCCATCGAGCTCGATGATCAGGCGCGCCTCCACGCAGGCGAAATCAGCGATGAAGCCGCAGGCGGGATGCTGGCGGCGGAATTTCAGCCCCTCGGGCCGCTGGCGCAGGAGCGACCAGAGGCGCCGCTCGAAGCGGGTCTGATCGCGTCTTAGCCGGCGCGCATGGGCGATGGGCTTGGGCTGGGCCATGACGGCGAGTGTGCCAATCTCGCGTTTGAGGGGAAAGGGGTTTGTGGGTTTTGGGCTTGTCTGGCGCTCGCCGCGTCTGGCTGCACCGCCACCCCCTCACCTTTATCGTTCGTCCGGTCGTCTGGTCCCCCGGACCAGACTTGGCGGCCTCACCCCCCATTTCATGGGGGAGAGGGTAGGGTGAGGGCGGTTGATCATTTGAGCGCCACAGCTCTCTACCCGCGTTTCCCCGGCGAAAGCCGGGGCCCAGTTGTAACGGCGTATCTGGGTCCCGGCTTTCGCCGGGAAAACGCAAAGGGGGCGGCCGGCGAAGACAGTTTGGTTTGAATTAATTCCCTCCCTGTTTTCCCGGAATTTGCGTCAGCAAATATCCGGGACCCATCCCGATAAATCTCAACCGCCTCGGCGGTGGAGGGGACTGGTGGATGGGTCCCGGGCCTCCCCCGGATCAAGGCCGGGGCGCCCGGGAAAACAAGGTGTGTGGCGATTAAGGCGCCGCCTGAACCTCCGGCGCAGTGTCAATCACATCAGACGCATCGGTGGTGATGTCTTCCAGCGCTTCGCCGGTGCGCGTGACGTCGCGGCCGAGGCCCTGGATGGTGTTGCAGGCGGTGAGCGCCAGCGTGCTGGCGGCGACGAGGGCGGCGGTGGTGATGCGGGCGAGATGGGTCATGGGGGGCTCCTTGGGGTTGATGGGGACTATGGCAGAAACGGGCGCGGGCCGGTAACGATTTCATTTTGGCCTGTTCCACACCGCCTCCCTCTAACCCCACCCCCTGTTTTCCCGGAAGCCGCGCAGCTTCTATCCGGGAGCCATCCCGCTCCATCTGAGCCGCTCAAGCGCTGGACAGGATTGGTGGATGGGTCCCGGGCCTCCCCCGGATCAAGTCCGGGGTCGCCCGGGAAAACAAGGTGGGATGACCTGTCCCCCGCCCCCAAACGCAAAAAAGGCCCGGCGCGAGGGCCGGGCCTTTTCAGGTGAGGTCAGGCAAACTGCCTACCAGATGCGCACGCGCTGTTCGGGCGGCAGGTAGAGGGCGTGCTCTTCGGTGATGCCGAAGGCGTCGTACCAGGCGTCGAGATTGCGCACCACGCCGTTGACCCGGTACATGCCCGGCGAGTGGGGCCCGCGGGCGAGCTGGGCGCGCAGGGCGTCATCGCGGAACAGGGTGCGCCAGACCTGGGCCCAGGCCAGGAAGAAGCGCTGATCGCCGGTCATGCCGTTGATCACCGGCGCTTCGCCATCGGGGTAGGTGGCGGCGACGTAATTGCGGTAGGCCTCATAGGCCATCTGCATGCCGCCCAGATCGCCGATATTCTCGCCCAGCGACACCCGGCCGTTCACGCATTCGGCCTCGAACGGGCAGAACTGGTTGTACTGTTCCACCAGACGGTCGGACCGCTCGACGAAATTGGCGTTGGTTTCTTCGGTCCACCAGTCGCGGATGCGGCCTTCGGCGTCGAAGCGGCGGCCGTTATCGTCAAAGCCGTGGCCGATCTCGTGGCCGATCACCGCGCCGATGGCACCGTAATTCATGGCCGCATCGGCGTTCATGTCGAAGAAGGGCGCCTGCAGAATGCCCGCCGGGAAGGTGATCTGGTTCTGCAGCGGGCTATAGCTGGCGTTGACGATTTGCGGCGGCCATCCCCACAGGCGGCGGTCCACCGGATCGGGGAAGCGGCGCAGCTGCTCGGCCCAGGCAAAATCGCTCATGCGCATGCGGTTGCCGAAATAGTCGCCGGCGCTGAGCTCGAGGCCGTCGAACTCGTTCCAGACCTCAGGATAGCCGATGCGCGGCTCGAAGCCTTCCAGCTTGACCAGCGCCTCGGCGCGGGTCTCCTCGTCCATCCACTCCAGACGCTCCAGGCGGCCACGGAAACCGTCGATCAGATTGACGATCAGCTGGTCCATCTGGCGGCTGGCTTCGGGCGGATAGTGGCGCTCGATATAGACCTGGCCCACCAGGTGGCCGAGCGCGCCATTGACCAGCTGAACGCCGCGCAGCTCGCGGGTGCGCTGTTCCTGCGTGCCCGACAGGGTGCGCGAGAAGAAGTCGAAATTGGCTTCATCAAACGCCGCCGGCAGCCAGCTGGCGCGGCTCGACAGGAAGTGGAAGCCGAGCCAGGACTGGATCACGTCCACATCCGTATTGGCGAACACCTCGCCCGCGCCGGTGATGGCGCTGGGCTGGGAGACGATGATCTGCGCGTCTGCAGGCAGATCGCGTGCGGCCAGCGCCTGGTCGAGACGCAGCGAGGGGGCGAGCGCGGCAAACTCGGCCGTGGTCATGCGGTTATTGGTCTTGGTGACGTCGCGCGAATCCTCGCGGGTCCAGTGCACCTCGGCCAAAGCGGTTTCCAGCGCCAGGATCTGCTGCGCGCGCGCCTCGCCGCCGGGCAGGCCGGCCAGCTCGAAAATGCGGGCGATATAGGCCAGATACGCCTCGCGGTATTCGGGGAAGCGGCCGGTATCGAGCAGGTAGTAGTCGCGCGTGGGCAGGCCCAGGCCCGACTGGCCCGACCGCATGATATAGGCTTCAGGGTTTTCCGGGTCGGCGCTGATGCCCACCGAATAGGGTGCCGAGTAGGCACGCTGGGCCATCAGGGCGGCGGCGTCCTCATGACTGGCGATCGCGGCGATGGCCTCCAGATAGGGCATCGCCGGATCCAGGCCGGCGTCCTCGATGGCGTCAGCGTTCATCCAGCTGGCGAACAGGTCCGCGATCATCTGCTCGTTGGAGCCGGCCGGCCCGCCGCGCTCGGCGGCGTCCAGGATGATGGCGCGCACCTGCTGCTCCACCTCCAGCGACAGCAGATCGAACATGCCGTAGCGCGCGCGGTCGGACGGGATGTCCGTGGTGTCCGCCCAGACGCCATTGGCGTAGGCGAAGAAGTCATCGCCCGGGTGGACCGAGCGGTTCATGCCCGCCTCGTCAAACCCGTAATCACCGAAGCGCGGCGCGTCCTGAGCGAACGCGGCACTGCCCGCGCAGAGCGCCAGGCTGGCCGCACCGGCCATGAGCCATTTCATCATATCATATCTCCCGAAGGCTGTTATCGCGCCCTTCAAGGGGCACTGTCATTCCAGCACGCGGAACGCTACAGCGCAGGCCCGGCAAGGGGAACTGGCTGTAGCGGTCACGGCTGCGTTACTCGGCCGGGCGGGGGACGCCGGCGGGGTCCTGATCGTGACCCGGACGGGTCCGCTCGCGCGATTCCTCCGGGGTGTCGGCGACGTCCACGCCTTCAGCGCCGCTGATCCGGCCTTCCCAGCCGGCACCGATGCCCGGTATGCGTTCGCCGCGCCACAGGCCCGTCACCCCGCGCTTGATGTCGACACCCATGGCGTAGAGCGCGGGCACGAAGAACAGGGTCAGGAACAGGGCGAACACCACGCCAAACCCGATCGCGACCACCATGGGCTTGAGGAACTGGGCCTGGGTGGAGCGTTCGGCCATCATCGGCAGAATGCCCAGGAAGGTCGTCACGGTGGTCAGCAGGATCGGACGGAAACGCTGCACGCCTGCGTCGACAAGGGCCTGGAAGGCACCCACGCCGCGTTCTCGCAACCGGTTGACGAAGTCCACGAGCACCAGGTTGTCGTTGATCACGACCCCGGCCGCAGCGCCTATCCCGAAGAAAGAGAACATGGCGATGGGCATGCCGAAGAAGAGATGCCCGAATACGGCCCCGGCGAAGGCGAACGGGATCGCGGTCATGATCAGCAAGGGCTGGGCGTAGGAGCGGAAGGCGATGGCCAGCAGCACATACATGGAGCCCAGCATCAGCACCTGCAGGATCACGATCTCCTGCATGAACTGCGCTTGGCCTTCGGCGTCGCCCAGCGCGCCTTCAGAGACGCCGGGATAGCGCTCGCGCCAGGCGGGGAAGAAGTTTTCGCGCAGGTCGCGGCGAATCTCGCCGGCTGCGTCCTCATCGCTGAGATCGGCGCTGACGGTCACGGTGCGCTGGCGTTCGCGCCGGTTGATGCGGTTGATGCCGGGGGCGAACTCCACGTCGGCCACGGCGGCCAGCGGAATCTCGCGCCCGTCGGGGGTGCGGATGCGCAGATCGCGCACCGCATCGAGGCTGTCGCGCAGCTCGCGCGGGTAGCGCACCATCACGCGCACATCCTCGCCGCCGCGCGGCAGGCGCTGGACTTCTATCCCGTAGAAGGCCTGGCGCACCTGGCTCGTGACATCGTTCAGCGTCAGGCCCAGAGCGCGCGCATCGGGACGCAGGCTGAAGCGCATTTCCTCGGCGGAGGTCTGCAGATTGTCCACGATGTCATAGGTCGCCGAATAGGTGCGCAGCTGCGCCTTCAGGTCCGCAGCGGCCAGGCGCAGCACGTCCAGATCGGGGTGGTTGATGGCGAACTGGATGCCCGAGACGTTCTCGGAAATGGTGAAGTTGAACTCGATGGACTCCGCGTCCGGCACCGGGCCCATGGCGTCGCGCAGGGTCTGGGTGATTTCAGACATCGGGATGGGTTCGGGCCGGTCTTCCGGGCTGGCCATCTGGATCCAGGCCTGGACGCTGGAGCCGTTGGCGATCACAGCGCTGCCCACGACCATGTCAAAGCCGGGATAGCGCTCGGCATAATGGGCTCTCAGCGCCACGGTGGCGTCTTCGAGCTGGTTGCGCACCTCTTCAAGCCGGCTCCAGGGCGCACCCTCGGGCAGCTCGATCTGTGCCTGGACCAGCTCGTCCTCGACTTCGGGCATGAAGCGGAAGGGTACATAGCCGGTATTCATCAGCACGATGGCCAGGGTGAACATCATGATGAAGGCGAGCACCGTGAAGTACCGCGCCTTGATGGCCAGAGCCAGGATCGGCGCGTAGACATTGCGCGCAAACGTGACGAGCCCGTTGGCGATGGATTCCTGCACACGCAGGAACGGGCCGAAGAAGCCGGTCATGCGCTGGGGACCCATGTGCGACAGGTGCGCGGGCAGGATCACGAGAGATTCGATCAGCGAGAAGGCGAGGGCGGCGATCACCACCAGCGAGATCTGCCGGGTGAATTGCACTTCCGGCCCGGTCAGCAGCATCCAGGGCGCGAACGCCATCATGGTGGTGATGACCGCGAAGACGACGGGCTTGGCCACCATCTGCACGCCGACCACCGCCGCGGTCAGGCCGCGCTCGCCGCGTTCGACCCGGTTATGGATGTTTTCACCCACAATGATCGCGTCATCGACCACCACCCCGATCACGATCAGGAAGGCGAACAGCGAGAGCATGTTGAGTGTGACGCCCAGCATGGGCAGCAAGAGCAGGCCGCCGGCGAACGCCGTGGCGATGCCCACCGTGACCCAGAAGGCCACGATCGGGCGCAGGAACAGGACCAGCACAATCAGCACAAGCAGCAGGCCGATCATCGCGGAGTTGGAAATCGTGTCCATGCGCGAGTGGTAGACATCGGACATGTCGAACCAGTTCGACAGGGTCACGGTTGTGGGAAGATCGTCGCGCTTGCGTTCGACATAGGCCTGCATCTGCTCAGATAGGCGCACCACGTCGACATCGCCGGTGGTGCGCACATCAATGAGCACCATGGTCTGGCCGTTGAACGTGCCGGAAAAATCGACATCCACCAGCCCGTCGGTGACCTGCGCCACGTCCCGCACGCGGATGGTGGAGCCGTCCGGCGTCTGGCGCACGATGATGTCGCCAAACTCCTCGGCGGTGTCGGCCAGCTGGCGCGAGGTCAGCTGGATGCGGCCCTGGGCGGTACGTACGGCCCCGGCGGAGGCATTGAGCGATGTCGCGCGCACGGCCTGGGCGACCTCGTTGAAGGTCAGGCCATAGCGGCGCAGTGCCTCTTCGGACACTTCGATGGCCACCTCTTCGCCGAGATAGGCCATGGTGTTGACGATCGAGGCCTCGCCGACCTGTGAGCCGATTTCGTCGCGGATCTCACGCGCCAGGCGCTGCAACTCGCGCCGCTCCACATCGCCGTGCAGGGCGATCATGTACATCTGCTGCTGGTTTTCCCAGCGGCTGACCACCGGGCGGAAGGCGTCAGCGGGCAGATTATTGATCGAGTCCACGCGCAGCTTGATTTCATTGACGAATTCATCGCCGTTGAGATTGCGCTGGCCCTCGATATTGACGAAGCCGCGCCCTTCGCGTGCGCTGGAGGTGATGCGGTGGACGCCCGACAGATTGGCCACCGCCTCCTCAATGCGCAGGATGATCTGCTCCTCTACCTCCTGCGGCGCGGCGCCCGGCCAGGCCACCGACACCGTGGCGCCGTTGAAGGAGCCCGACGGGAAGACCTCGCGCTGGAGCTGGATGAAGCCGATAATGCCGCCGACAAAGGCGATGATCATCAACAGATTGGCGGCGACGGAATTGCGCGCCCACCAGGCGAGAATGCCGCGGTGTTCACGTTCTTCGGGACGTTGAACCATGATCGTGTCCTCCAGCTTTCCGTTTAGCCGTCAATCGCGGCGACGCCGGGCCCGTCCGTGGACGGTGCCTCCGGCTGCGCAGCAGCGGGCGTGTCTTGATCCAGCGGTTGGCCATCCGGGCCCATGGCCGTCAAGGCCATGCCCGACGCCGGTGCGCGCACCGTGGAGGTGATCACCCGGTCACCCGGCTGAATGCCGCTGGCCACCACGACGCGTTCGGCGCTGGAATCAATGACCGTCACCTGGCGGATGGACAGGGTCCCGTCCCGCTCGGCCACGAAAATCTGATCCGTTCCGCGCAGGGAGCTGCGCGGCAGCACGAAGGCGCTGGGAATCTCCCGGCCTTCGATGCGCGCTTCCACGAACAGGCCCATGGCCAGCGGGGCACCGGCGGCTTCTGCAGCGACACCATAGGGGTCACGCACCTGGACGAAAACGCTCAGCGTGCGGGTCTGGGGATCGATGGCAGCATCGGTGCGCACGACCTCGCCCTGCCACTCCCGCACCACACCGGCACTCACCGCGGTCAGAGTCACGCGCGGGCCGGGCGTGTCCTCGCTCGCGCGGAAGGCCGTAGGCATGTTGAGCAGGGCGATTTCGCGATCGCTCAGCGGCAGGCGGACCTCGGCGATATCGGTGGCGAACACGCGGCCCAGGCGCGCGCCCGGTCCGACGAACTGGCCCTGGTCGACCATCTTGTCGCGCACGCGGCCGGCAAACGGTGCGGAAATGCGGGTGCGTGACAGGTTCAGGCGCGCTTCGGCCAGGCTGGCTTCAGCTGCGGCGAGCTGGGCCCGGGCGTCGGCCAGTTGCGGCTCGCGCAGGGCCAGCGGCGTGGCTTCGCCCCGGCCGACGGCTTCCCATTCCTGACGGGCCAGCTCGGATTCGGCCTGTTCGCGGATCAGGGCCTGGCGGCGCTGGCTGACCTGGGCTTCCGCGCGGGTGACGGCAAGACGGTAATCGGCGTCTTCCAGCTGCACCAGCACTTCACCGGCCTCGAAGAAGCCGCCCTGAACAAAGTTCGGGTTCACGAAGGCGACCCGGCCTGCCACCTGGGCAGTGAGATCAATTTCCGTGAGCGCGGTGACCGAGCCTTGTGTGCGCACGGTGAGGCGCACCGGTTGCGCCTCGGCCTCGGTGACGAAGACCGCAGCGGCGCGGACATCCTGTTCAGCGCGTTCAGCCTGGGGCGCGTTGGCGATGAGCGCGCCGAACGCTATGACGGCGACGACGAGCAGCAGCCCTATCGGCCCGATGAAGAGCAGTGTGCGTCCAACAAATTTATTCATGACCAACCTCGTCTTGTCGTGCGGACGTCACGCGTCCGGCAGGCCTCTTGCGGGCCGAAAAATACGTGTGTCGTCTAACCCGCGCCGCGGGTGCCGGCTTCAAAGCCGCCGGCGATGGCCAGATGAAGGGCAATGCGATTGTCGACGCGTTCGCGCCGGGCCGTGATCAGTTGGGATTGCGCCTGGATGACGCGGGTCTGGGCGTCGATCAGTTCAAAGATCGTGGCGATGCCCGAGGTATATTGCTGTTCAACCAGCTCCAGCGCGGCCTGGGCCTCGGCGCTGGCCGAGGCCAGTGCGTCCACGCGCCGCGCCAGACGCGCATCGGCGTCGAGCGCGTTTTCCACCTCGCGCAGGGCCGTCAGCACGGTTTCCACCAGACGGGCCGAGGCCTGTTCGGCCAGCGCCACCTGACGGTCGCGTTCGGCGCGCAGCTGGCCGCCGCGGAACAGGGGCGCGAGGATGGAGGCCGAGACGGTGCTGGCCAGATTCCGGGCGTCGAGGATATCGCCGGGATTGGCACCCGCATCACGCAGTTCGGCGCGCAAGGTGAGGCCGGGATAAAGCGCCTTGCGCGCGGCCTCGGCAGAGAAACCGGCTGCCTGCATGCGCGCCTCGGCGGCGACGACATCCGGGCGGCGCTGCAACAGGCTTTGTGGCGAGCCCGGATCGGTCACCGGCCCCAGATCGGGCAAGGTGCCGTCCATCGCCAGGGCGTTGGCGGGATAGCGGCCCAGCAGGGTTTCCAGGGCGCGCGCTGCAGCGTCACGGGCGCGTTCACGCGAGGCCAGTGCCGCTTCGCTTGACGCCAGTGCCGAGCGGGCGGTGCGCAGGTCGGACGAGCGTACAACGCCGCGCTGGAAACGGCGTTCCACGCTTTCCAGCTGACGGGTGCGTGTCTCCACATCTCTTTGGGCCAGCAGGTATTGCTGGCGCGCATCAATCAGGCCGTACCAGGCCTGGGCGACATTGGCCGCAACGGACAGGCGTGCGCCGCGCCAGTCGGCGCTGGCGGCTTCGGCGGACAGGGCGCTGGCACGGGCCTGGTCGCCGAGACGGCCCCAGACATCGGCGGTCCAGCTCGCTTCAAGTGCGGCTGAATAGCTGGTTCCTGACTGAAGCGGGCTGTCGGCTTCCGTGACGCCCAGACGGGCATCGGCCGAGGGCAGGCGGGTGCCGCTGGCGGCGCGTGATGCGGCGCGCGCGGCATCCAGACCGGCACGCGCGGCGCGCAGGGAAGGATTGGAGTCCATGGCTTCGCCCACAAGAGCGGTCAGCACCGGGTCTTCAAGCGAGACAATCCAGTCCTGGGGCGCGGCGGCGGCGTCTTGCGGCAAGGCCGCAAAGCTGGAGGGGGCACCGCCGGGCAGGCTGGCGCCCCCCATGGGCGTCCCGGCACAGGCGGAGACCATCACGGCGGCGAGAAGGGGGGTGGAGCGAATGATCAAGGCTCAAAACTCTCTGACAAACCGGAACAGGATCAACACGGCTTTCCTACCCGCGTACTCATGAAAGTCAATCAAAACTTATCGAAAAACGACAAAAATTGCTCGAATTACGAAAAATTCATGCCGGGGTCAGGCGGCGGTCATGAAGTCAGGGACGGATGCGAAGTGCGCGGCGCGCCGGCACCTGTTTCGCACCCGTCACATTCTCATGATACCAATTGCCATGGCTGAAGAGCGCACGAATCGCACCCCCCGCAAAACCATGGACCGCCCGCGCCGGCGCGATATCGCACTGACCGCGTCGCTGGCAGTGCTGGTGATGGCGGTACTGACCGTCGCGGGTGAACTCCAGCCGGGCGTGTTTCTGGCCGGGTCGCTCGCATTGGCAGGCCTGGCGGCTGTGTATTATCTGACAGCGCTGACCGCTGCCGAGCCCAACCCCAGCCCGGCCTCCGCTGCCGACCTCCGCCCGGTGGAGGCGGATGCCTGTGAGGCGATGCTGGAGCGCCTGCCAATTCCTGTGCTGCTGATCGGACCGGGTGGGCGGATCGAACGCGCCAATCCGTCCGCCCGGGCGTTTCTGGGCCTAGGCGCCGAGCGCGGCCTTCTGTCCACCGCCCTGCGCCAGCCGCGCGTGCTCGAAGCCGTCAGCGCGGCTTTGCGCGGGGAGCGCGGTGCCGCGGTGGAGTATGCGACCCTGGCACCGCTGGAGAGCCATGTGCGCGCGTTCGTCGAGCCGATCCGCCTCAATACACCTGGTCCCATGCCGTTTCGCGCCATGCTGGTGCTGGCCGATGATACATCGTCGAAACGCGCCGAACGCATGCGGGCCGACTTCCTCGCCAATGCCAGCCATGAGCTGCGCACGCCGCTGGCCTCGCTGTCAGGCTTTCTCGAAACCCTTCAGGGTCCGGCGCGCGATGATCCCGAGGCGCGCGAGCGCTTCCTGGCGATCATGATGGAGCAGACCGAGCGCATGCGCCGCCTGATCGATGATCTTTTGTCGCTGAGCCGGGTGGAGATGAACGAGCACGTCGTGCCGACCGGCGTGGTGGAGTTGAATGCTCTGGTGCGCGATGTGGCCGAAGTGCTGGGACTGGTCGCGGAAAAGCGCGCCATCACGCTGGAGGTGACTCTGGCGGAGGCCGCGACGCCTGTGCGCGGGGATCATGACCAGATTTACGAAGTCGTCGAGAACCTCGTGGAGAATGCCATCAAATACTCGCCTGACGGCGCTGTGGTGAGGGTGTGGGTGGAGGCATCGCGCACCCGTGATGGTGCCGAGCACCTGCCTGAACGCATGGATCCGCAATCCGGGCGCCTGACGCTCAGTGCGCCGCCACTGGACCCCGATGCGCGTTTTGCGGTCGTGCGGGTCCGCGACGCCGGACCCGGCATCGAGCGGCGATACCTGCCACGTCTGTCCGAGCGCTTCTTCCGCGTGGACGGCCAGAAGAGCGGACCCACGGCCGGGACCGGCCTGGGCCTGGCGATCGTCAAGCATATCGTCAGCCGGCACCGCGGCGGTTTCACTGTGGAAAGTGCGCCGGGCGCAGGGTCGATCTTCTCTGTGTTTCTGGCGCTGGCACCGGCCAGGGCCAATGCCGAGATCGCGGCCACCAGCCAGCCGCCAGCGCCGGAGTCCGGGCTGGTGGACAACACCGCTGACACTGTCACAAAAGTGTAGGGCAAGTGTCATAATCAGGTGACTGAGTCCGCGCATGGTCCGCCGCTCATTGTGGCGAAGGACCGCCCGCTGCGATGACCATGACGGTTTTATCGCAGGCGGGCCCGGAACAGAGATGCAGATTTCGGTCCTCCTGGCGCTGACGCTCCTGGTGCTCACGGCATTCGGCTTTCTGATCGGCCGGCGCCGGGCGCTCGCCGCGCGTTCCGGTGCCCGCGACCGGCTGCACTCGCTTCCCAATTACTACGGGTATTACATCGCCTTGTGGACGGGCGGTCCGGCGCTGCTGGTGCTGGCGGCCTATGGCGTGTTTGGTGCCGGGCTGGTGAATACGCTGGCCATGACCCAGCTGGAGCGCGAAGCAGCACCGTTGATCGCCGAGTTTGACCGGCAACTGGACAGCGACGCGGCCTACCTGGATCTGCTGGCCGAGGCTGCCGATGCCGAGTCCGATGCGCTGGAGGCGCGCGACGCGATCGCCCGGGCACGCGATAGCGGCCTGGACCCGCAAGACTTTCAAAGCGCGCTGGCGCGCCAGACCACCCGCCTCACGGAGGTCGGTGCGCAGCTGGATCAACGCCGCAGCGAGATCGTGCGTGCGGTCGCCTCGCGCGCGCCGTCCAGCGAGGCGGGCATCCGTGCGCGCGCCGGGTTCGAATACTGGATCAGTCCGCGCGAACGCCGCCAGCTCTTCCTGGCCGATGCACGGGCCATCGCGTTCGGAGCAGGGCTGGCCAGCCGCAATACGCCTGAACTGCGCGCCGCGGCGCTGGCGATGCGCCCGGTGGAAGACATGTTCCGCCTTGCCGCCGCCGGGCTTGTCATGGCGCTGGCGGTCGGCGGGCTCGCCTGGGCCCGCTCGCGGGTGACAGCGTCCTTCCGGGCGCGCAACCGCGTGGAGTCGGTGATCAGTGCGCTGCTGATGATCGCCTCGCTGATCGCGATCCTGACCACCTTGGGCATCGTATTCTCGCTTCTATTTGAATCACTTCGCTTTTTCGCGGCCATTGACTGGCGCCTGCATGATTTTCTGTTCGGCCTGCAATGGAGCCCGCAAATCGCCATCCGCGCCGACCAGATCGGCCAGTCGGGGGCGTTCGGGGCCGTGCCGCTGTTCGCCGGGACCGCGCTGATCACGGCCATCGCGATGCTGGTGGCCGTACCGGTGGGGCTGTTTTCAGCGATTTACATGTCCGAATACGCCACGCCGCGTGTGCGCGCCGTGGCCAAGCCGGTCCTTGAGGTGCTCGCGGGCGTGCCCACCGTGGTCTACGGCTTTTTCGCGCTTCTGACGGTCGGTCCGTTCCTGCGCGATTTTGCGCTGTTCCTCGGCTATGAAGACGCTGTCACCCAGAGCGCCCTGTCGGCCGGTCTGGTCATGGGGGTGATGATCATCCCGTTCATTTCGTCGCTGTCAGATGATGTGATCAACGCCGTGCCGCAAACCTTGCGCGACGGGGCCTACGCCATGGGCGCCACCAAGTCCGAAGCGATCCGCCATGTCGTTCTGCCTGCGGCCTTGCCGGGCGTGGTGGGCGCGGTGCTGCTGGGCGTGTCGCGCGCCATTGGCGAGACGATGATCGTCGTGATGGCCGCAGGCCAGGGTGCCAATCTGACCGCCAACCCGCTGGAATCGGTGACCACCATCACCGTCCAGATCGTCACCCTGCTGACCGGCGACCAGGAGTTTGACAGCTCCAAGACGCTGGCTGCGTTCGCGCTGGGCCTGGTGCTGTTCACAATGACCCTGTTGCTCAACATCATCGCGCTGCGCGTGGTGCAACGCTTCCGTGAACGCTATGAATAGCCCCGCCCCGATCCGCACCGCTGTCGAAGCCCGCCTGGCCCGCCGTCACCGGTCCGAGCAGCGCTTCCGCTTTTACGGCATGGCAGCGATCACGCTGGCTGTGGCCTTCCTGTTCTTGCTGGTCGGTTCGATCATCATCCAGTCGGTTCCGGCCATGACCACCTGGCGCGTGACGGTGGACGTGGAGCTGGACCGCGCGCTGATCGATCCGCGCGGCGATATGAGCGAGGCCTCGCTGCGCCGCGGCGGGTATAATGCCGCGATCCAGACCGCCCTGCGCGGCGAGTTCCCGGACATGCAATCGCGCGAGCAACTGCGTGATCTGTTCGGGCTGTACAGCTCGATCAACGCGGCGCGGCTGCTCAATCAGGTGGTTCAGGACCCGTCTCTGGTCGGCCAGACGGTGCGGTTCACCTTCCCGATCGATGACAGTGCGGACCTCTATCTCCAGGGGACGACCGTCCGTGAATCCACCGCGCCGGGCCCGTCGCCGCTGCGCATCGTGCGGGGAGAGGGCCGCGCCGTGACCCTGTCGGCGGACGGGCCGGTGTTTGACGCTTTCGTGGACGATGTGCGTGAGGTCGCGCGTGCGCGCGCTCGTGAGCTGGAACAGCGCGCGGGCCGTGCCGAAGCCGCCATGGCCGACGCTATCGATCGCGATATCCGCGCCATTTACGAATCCGAGGCGCGGCGCGCCCGCGTCCAGGCCGGGCTGCTTCTAGAACGGCTGGACGATGACGCGGCGGTGGTGCTGGACCCGCAAATCCCCAGCCTGCTCATCAAGGCGGGCGGCGAGGTGATCCGCGTGACCCAGATCAGCGCCGACCGGACCGGAGCCACAGGCGAGACTGTGATCAGCGCCCCGTCGCCGGCTGAACGCGTGACCGAGTGGACGCTGTGGACCCTGGAGACGCCCCAGGCCGGGCGGCTGATCAGCGACCGCCAGATCGCCATGGCTGATGCCTTGCGCGAGCGCGGCCTGGCGGCCAGCGGCTTCAATACCGAGCTGTTCACCTATGCCGACAGCCGCGAGCCGGAGATTGCCGGTGTGCTGGGCGCGCTGATCGGCTCGGTGCTGACGATGTTCGTCACCATGCTGCTGGCGGTCCCCATCGGGGTCGGCGCGGCGATCTATCTGGAAGAGTTTGCGCCGAAGAACCGCATTTCCGATTTCATCGAGGTGAACATCAACAATCTGGCTGCGGTGCCGTCCATCGTCTTCGGCCTTCTGGGCCTGGCGGTGTTCATCAACACGTTCGGCATGCCCCGGTCGGCCCCTCTGGTGGGCGGCGTGGTGCTGGCGCTGATGACGTTGCCCACGGTGATTATCTCCTCGCGCGCGGCGCTGAAAGCCGTGCCGCCGTCCATCCGCGAGGCGGCGCTGGGCGTGGGCGCGTCGAAGACGCAAGCGGTGTTCCACCATGTGCTGCCGCTGGCCGCGCCGGGCATTCTGACCGGCTCGATCATCGGCCTGGCCCAGGCGCTGGGCGAGACCGCGCCGCTTCTGATGATCGGCATGGTGGCCTTTATCGCCGACGCGCCGACGCTGGGCCTGTCCGGCTTTACCGAGCCATCCACCGTCATGCCGGTGCAAATCTTTCTCTGGTCGTCGGCCGCAGAGCGCGCATTTGAAGCGCGCACCGCTGCCGCGATCCTTGTCCTTCTGGTCCTGATGGTCAGTCTCAATGCGGTTGCGATCTATCTGCGCCGCCGGTTCGAACGCAGGTGGTAGCCATGGCCCACGACACCCGTCCCGCACCGTCCACGGTGTATCATCCTGCCCCGCCGGGCATGGACATCAAGGTCGCCGCGCGTGACCTGTCTGTGCGCTATAGCGGTGCCCTGGCCCTGGACCGGGTGAACATCGACATGCCTGACCGCTCCGTGACGGCGTGCATCGGTCCGTCGGGCTGCGGCAAGTCCACCTTCCTGCGCTGCATCAACCGGATGAACGATACGATCGATACCGCCCGGGTGAGCGGCTCGATCCGGATCGATGGCGAGGAGATCAATGACCGCTCGATCGACCCGGTGTTGCTGCGCGCGCGCGTCGGCATGGTGTTCCAGAAGCCCAACCCGTTCCCGAAGACGATTTTCGAGAATGTTGCCTATGGCCCGCGCATCCATGGCCTGGCCGCCAACAAGGACGAGCTGGCAGCCATCGTGGAGACCAGCCTGACCAAGGCGGGCCTGTGGAAGGAAGTCGCTGACCGTCTGCACCAGCCGGGCACCTCGCTGTCAGGCGGCCAGCAGCAGCGCCTGGTGATTGCGCGCGCCATCGCGGTGAACCCGGAAGTGATCCTGATGGACGAGCCGTGCTCGGCGCTGGACCCTATCGCCACGGCGCGCATCGAAGAGCTCATCGACGAACTGCGCCAGAACTATGCCCTGATCATCGTCACCCACTCCATGGCCCAGGCCGCGCGGGTGTCGCAGATGACCGCCTTCTTCCACCTCGGCGCGCTCGTGGAGTACGGGCCGACCGAGGAGATTTTCACCAACCCGCGTGACCAGCGCACGCAGGACTATATCACGGGGCGCTTCGGCTAGGCCGTACGCAGCGTTTCGCAACCGACTTTGGAACTGGCCATTGAAAGGCTTCGCTCATGACCAACCAGGTCAAGGCGCCGCATATCGTCAAAGCCTTCTCCGAGGAGCTTGAACAGCTCTCGGCCGATGTCGCCGCCATGGGCGGGCTTGCCGAGAGTCTGGTGTCGGACGCGCTCGAAGCGGCCGCCACCCGCGACGGCGATCTGGCAGCCGATGTCGTCGCGCGTGATGTTCAGGTCGACGCCATGCAGCGCGACATCGAGAAGAAGATCATCCGGCTTCTGGCCCTGCGCCACCCCATCGCCCAGGATTTGCGGGTGTGCATTGCGGCGCTGAAGATCGTGTCCGATCTGGAGCGCGTCGGTGATCTGGCCAAGTCGATCGCCCGGCGCGTGCCCACGCTCAATGACAGCGAGCCTACCGCGTTTGGCGCGTCTGTAGACCGGATGGGCAAGCTGGTGCTGAGCCATATGCATGAAGTGCTCGACGCCTACGCCACCGGCGAAACCGCGCGCGCTGTGGCCGTGTGGGAGCGCGATGATGATGTGGACGAGCATTACAATGCACTGTTCCGCGAGCTGGTGCGCGCCATGAGCAACGAGCCGTCCATGATCGGGCCGGGCGCACATCTTCTGTTCATCGCCAAGAACCTTGAGCGCATCGGCGACCACGCCACGAATATTGCCGAGGTGATCCACTATCTGGTGACGGGCCGCGAACTGGCGTCAGAGCGCCCGCGCGGACCACGTCCTGAAATGTCTCACTGAAGGGGGCCGTAATGCAGCCGCATGTCCTGGTCGTCGAGGATGAGGACGCTCTGTCCGAACTCTTGCAGTATAATCTGAAGAAAGAGGGCTTCCGGGTCTCCGTCGCCGCCGATGGCGAGGAGGCGTTGATGCTGGTGGAAGAGCGTCAGCCCGATGTGGTGGTGCTCGACTGGATGCTGCCGAAAATCTCCGGCATCGAGGTGTGCCGGCGCCTGCGCAGCCGCCAGGAAAGCCGCAATCTGCCGATCATCATGCTCACCGCGCGCGGTGAGGAGACCGACCGGATCCGGGGCCTCGACACGGGCGCGGACGACTACATCGTCAAGCCGTTCCTGATGAAGGAGCTGTTTGCGCGGGTGCGTGCGGTGCTGCGGCGTATCCGGCCGGGCCTGGCCGAAGACACGGTCCAGGCTGGCGATATCACCATGGACCGGGTGGCCCACAAGGTGGTGCGCAGCGGACAGGAAATCCATCTGGGCCCCACCGAGTTCCGGCTGCTGGATTACTTCATGCAGCATCCCGGCCGCGTGTTCTCGCGCGAGCAATTGCTGGACGCTGTCTGGGGTTCGGACGTGTATGTGGAGACCCGCACCGTGGACGTGCATATCGGCCGGCTGCGCAAGGCGCTCAACAAGGTGGGCGGAACCGATCCAATCCGTACGGTGCGTTCGGCCGGCTACGCGCTCAACCCAGAAGCCTGACACGTGAACCGCCGGGCTGACACGGCGCGCCCGCGGTGTTACGCGGTGCGCTACCGGGCCGCACAGGGCCTGCCCGCCGGGGGATGGTTTTGATGAGCGCGCAAGAGTCATCCCTGCCGCAGCGCTGGCTGGCGGTGCTGCCATCACGGGCGCTCAAAGCCGGGGTTATGGACGGCCGCATCATCGCCGATCAGCCGGTCGTGCTCTGGCGTGACGAGGCGGGACGCGCCTGTGCCGTGCGTGATCTGTGCCCCCATCGCGGCGTGCCGTTCTCGGCGGGGCGTCTGGTAGAGGGCGGGCGCGAGCTGGAATGCCCCTATCATGGCTGGCGCTTTGGCGCGGACGGGCGCTGCGCGGCCATTCCCTCCATGGTCGAGGGTCAGCAAAGCGATATCGCCCGTATCCGGGTGCGCCGCTATCCGGTGGAGGAGCGCCAGGGCCTGATCTGGGTCTGGATCCCTGACGGTCCCGCCGATGCGCCGGTCCTGCCCGACGCACCTGACCCTGAAACCGGCGCACCGCATCTTGCTGATGCACCGGACGCAGCGCCGGTCATGGCATGGACCGAAACGCTGACGATGCCGGCGGGCGAGGGCGCGCCCAGCGCGGTACCGGTCATGGCGCACGGAGTTCTCAGGTTGGGGCTTTGGGAGTTGGCCTACCTGGCCGCAGATACGCCCGCGCAACCCGGCCAGGTGGACCGCCTGCGCGCGCTGTGGCGGCGGTCTGGGCCGCCGGCGGCAGGGCTGGCGCTGGCAGGCCGGGGCGCGCTGGCGGGGCGTCTGGATGCGGCAATGCGGGGCAGGGTGTAGGCTTTACTTCGCCAGCCAGCCACCTTCGACATTGATCGACGTCCCGTTGGCGCTGGCGCCATCATCAGACACCAGGTAGAGCAGCGCGCCGAGGAGCTCGTTGTATTGCACGAACTGGCGTGTCGGCTGGGCGTGCAGCATCACGTCGCGCACCACCGCCTCTTCACTGATGCCACGCTCGCGGGCGGTGTCGGCGATCTGGCTGTCCACCAGCGGCGTGCGCACATAGCCCGGATTGATGGCGTTGCAGGTGATGGCGCGCTCGGCGACTTCCAGGGCGATCGTCTTGGTCAGACCCATCACACCGTGCTTGGCCGCCACATAGGCCGATTTGAATGGCGAGGCGGCCAGGGCGTGGGCCGAGGCGATATTGACGATCCGCCCGCGCCCCTGCCCGGTCATCAAGGGAATGGCATGCCGGCAGGCGTGGAACACGCTTGACAGATTGATGGCCAGGATCGCGTCCCACTTGTCCGCCGGGAACTCCTCGATCCTGGCCACATGCTGGATGCCGGCATTATTGACCAGGATATCGAGGCGGCCGAACGCTTTGTGAGCAAACCCGATCAGGTCTGCGATCTCATGCGCGTGCAGCATGTTGGCGGGGTGGTAGAGCGCGCGGACCTTGTATGTATCGGCCAGACGCGCACGCAGCGCTTCGATCTCCTGAGGGTCGCCCAGACCGTTCAGCACGATATCGCAGCCATTGGCTGCAAGACCTTCGGCCAGCGCGGCGCCGATACCGGAGGTCGAGCCGGTGATAACGGCGCACTGGCCGGACAAGTCAACACGCACGCGGGTCATCTATGTGGCTCACTCTCGGGACGGCAGTCATTTTGCTGCACTGCAAAAACACGGGACGCAGGTCCGGGTCAAGACAGACGGATCATCGGGCCTGAACGAAAAACGGGCGGCCCTTGTGGGAGCCGCCCGCCTGTTCGACTGGACGCGGGCAGGCCTCAGGCCTGGTCCTCGTCCCCGGCTTCGTCCGACGGCTCGTCGTCGCGGTCATCATCCTGACCTTCAACGCCCGATTCCATCAGGACGGCGGCCTGGGCGTCCGCCAGAGCGCGGTCTTCTTCGGCCGCAGAGGCGATGACGTCTTCGCCCTTGGCCTGACGCTCGGCTTCGTCGGCGGTGCGCGCCACGTTGATCGTGATGGTCACCGAGACTTCCGGGTGCAGCATGACGCGGACGTCGTGCAGGCCCAGCGCCTTGATCGGGGCTTTCAGGTCCACCATGCCGCGCGTGACGGTCAGGGCGTCGGAGGTTGCCGCATCGGCGATGTCACGTGTGGACACCGAACCGTAGAGCTGGCCGCTCTCGGACGCCTGACGGATCAGCACGAAGCTGGCACCGTCCAGATGCGAACCGGAATCGCGGGCCTTGGAGGCGCGCTCTTCATTGAGCTTGACCAGAACTTCGCGCTCGCGCTCGAAGCGTTCCAGATTGGCTGCGGTCGCCCGCAGGGCTTTGCCCTGGGGCAGGAGGAAATTGCGTGCGAAGCCCGGCTTGACGGCGACAACGTCGCCGATGACACCCAGCTTTTCGACACGCTCGAGAAGAACGACTTGCATGATCCCGTTCTCCCTTAATCGACTGCGTAGGGCAGAAGGGCGAGAACGCGGGCGCGCTTGATGGCGCGGGCGAGTTCACGCTGCTTCTTGGCGGATACCGCCGTGATGCGCGCGGGCACGATCTTGCCGCGCTCGGACATGTAGCGCTGAAGCAGCTTCACGTCCTTGTAGTCGATCTTCGGCGAAGCCTCGCCAGAGAACGGACATACCTTGCGGCGGCGCTGGAAGGCGCGGCGCGCAGGCACGTTGGAAACGGTCATATCGGTCATGTGTGTGTTCTCCTAGCGCCGGTCGCCGCGGAAGCCGCCATCGCGGCCGCCATCACCACCCCGGAAGCCGCCATCGCGGTCACCGCGGAAGCCGCCATCACGGCCGCCATCGCGTCCACCGTCACGGCCACCCTCGCGTCCGCCTTCGCGGCGCTTGCGGTCATCGCCCTTGCGCATCACTGCGGTGGGCTCGGCGTTCAGCTCGTCGACCTTCACGGTCATGTAGCGCATGATGTCTTCGGCATAGCGCTGGCGGTATTCCAGCGCGTCGAGCACATCATTGCCCGCTTCCATGTCGATATAGCCGTAATGGCCCTTGCGGCTCTTGTTCAGGCGGTAGGCCAGCGTGCGCAGGCCCCAGTATTCGGTCTTGTTGACCTTGCCGCCCTTTTCCTCGACGAGGGTTTTGATTTCCTCGATCGCGGTTTCCATCTGCGCCGGAGACACGTCCGGGCGCGCGATGAACACGTGTTCGTATTTCTGCATAAGACTTTCGTCCCTTCTGATGGGCTGCGGCGCGAGCGCGGTCCGAAGGGCCGGACCGTCCCGCGTCGGCTCCCGATGACCCCGCCTTGCGCCATGCGCAAGCCGGGCTATGGCCATGGGACCGCAGCCGGTGAAGCGGCGCGTATACGGGAAAGGGCGCAGCGAGGCAAGCGCGGGAGGCGGTGGTCAGGGGTCAGCCGGACGGGGTGGTCCGAGCGTTCTCAGCGTTTGCTAATTGTCTCACCAATCTCGGCGAACACCGCTTGATGGCTGAAGGTTCGCCCGGCCTCAAAATCAGCCATACCGCGGTCAATTTTGGCGCGCAGCAATGAGAGAAGCTCATCCCCGCCGACCACATCACCTTGCCGGATGTCGTCCTCGGCCTGTTTGATCCGGTCGCGCAGAAGCGCATCATAAGCGTCAGCGTAGGCGGCATATTCCTCGCGCGAGATCATCACCGCGACGGGCCGTCCGTGGCGTTCGATACTCACCGGTTCGCGCCGGGCCGCGTCGAGCAATTCCCCGAACCGGTTCTTGGCGTCGGCGGCGGTGAAGGTGCGCATGGCGGACTTCTGACGTGTTTGATCCAAATTAGCCGATTTCGACAAGATCGCCACGCCCCACCCGCCTTGCCAGCGTCCCGCCGCCCGGTTTATGCCGCTCCCACAGAACAATACTGCAAGGGAGGACGCCGCGAATGGCGCTTGCATTCATATTTCCCGGCCAGGGCAGCCAGGCCATCGGCATGGGCCAGGCGCTCAAGGACGCCTATCCGGCCGCACGCGAGGTCTTCGAGGCGGTGGACGAGGCGCTGGGCGAAAGCCTGTCGGGCCTGATGGCCGATGGCCCGATGGACACTCTGACGCTGACTGAAAACGCCCAGCCGGCGATCATGGCGGTGTCCATTGCGGCCATGCGGGCGCTGAAAGCCGAGTTCGGCGTGGATGTCAGCACCGCGCGCTTCGTGGCGGGCCATAGCCTGGGCGAGTACACCGCCCTGTGTGCGGCGGGCGCGATCTCGCTGCCCGATGCGGCGCGGCTGTTGCGCCTGCGCGGCCGGGCCATGCAGCAGGCCGTGCCGGTGGGTGAGGGTGCCATGGCCGCCATGCTGGGCGCCGGGATGGATCAGGCGGAAGCTGCCGTCGCCGCCGGTCAGGCCCACGGCGTCGTGGCGATCGCCAATGACAATGCGCCCGGCCAGATCGTCATCTCCGGCGCCGCGGCGGCGGTGGAGGCTGCGCTGGAGGCGGCCAAGGAGCACGGCGTGCGCCGCACCATGATGCTGCCCGTGTCCGCGCCCTTCCATTGTCCGATGATGTCGCCGGCCGCCGACGCCATGAAGATCGCGCTCAAACACGTGTCGATCGCCGCGCCGTCCGTGCCGCTCATTGCCAATGTCACGGCAGCGCCCGTGACCGATCCCGAAACCATCCGCGCCCATCTGGTCGAGCAGGTCACGGGCCGGGTGCGCTGGCGCGAAAGCATTGATGTCATGCATGGTCAGGGCGTTACCCGGTTTGCAGAAGCCGGCGCCAAGGTGCTGGTCACCATGCTGCGCCGTCACATCCCCGAGGCTGAGGGCGTCGCCCTTGCGGGCCCCGAAGAGCTCGAGGCGTTCGCCGCCTCCCTGAAAGGATAAGCGACATGTTCGATCTGACTGGAAAGAAAGCCCTGGTCACGGGAGCCACTGGCGGGCTCGGCTCCGAAATCGCCCGCGCCCTGCACGGCGCGGGTGCCCATGTGGCGCTGTCAGGCACAAGGGAAGAGAAGCTGCGCGAGCTGGCTGACGAGCTGGGCGAGCGCACGGCGATCACGCCGTGCAATCTGGCTGAGGCCCAGGCGGTGGACGCCCTGCCCAAGCAGGCTGCCGAAGCGCTGGGTGGGCTGGATATCCTGATCTCCAACGCCGGGATCACGCGCGACCAGCTCTTGATGCGCATGAAGGACGAGGACTGGGACCTGGTGATCCGGGTCAATCTGGAGGCTCACTACCGCCTGTCCAAGGCGTGCCTGCGCGGGATGATGAAGCAGCGCTGGGGCCGGATTATCGGCATCACATCGGTGGTGGGCGTGACCGGCAATGCCGGCCAGACCAATTACGCCGCGTCCAAGGCGGGCATGATCGGTTTCACCAAATCACTCGCCATGGAGGTTGCATCACGCAACGTGACGGCGAATTGCGTGGCTCCGGGCTTTATCGAATCGCCCATGACCGACGCCCTGACCGAGGATCAGAAGTCCGCGATTCTCAATACCATTCCCGCCGGGCAGCTGGGCAAGGGCGCTGATATTGCAGCCGCTTGCGTCTACCTCGCGAGTGAGGAAGCGGCCTATGTCACAGGCCAGACCCTGCACGTGAACGGCGGGATGGCGATGATCTAGGCGCCTGCGCGCAACATACACGCGGCTTGCCATCGCGCCCCGCTCTGGCGTAGGTCAGATCAGGCGTGCTATCTGCCCGCACGCTTCCGCCGACGAGGTCCGCTCTCTGGACCCCGCCTTGGCGACGGTTCAGTTCCGCGGGCCCCGCCGGGTCGCCCGCATGCATATGAAAAGGGTCCGATATGTCCGACGTTTTTGATCGCGTTAAGAAAATTGTTGTCGAGCATCTCGATGTCGAAGAAGACAAGGTCGTCGAAAAGGCCTCGTTCATCGACGATCTGGGTGCCGACTCCCTCGACAATGTCGAGCTCGTGATGGCGTTCGAAGAAGAATTTGACGTCGAGATCCCCGATGACGCCGCCGAGACCATCCAGACGGTCGGCGACGCGGTGAAATTCATCTCCGAAAAACTCGGCAAATAGTCCCGGACGAGCCCTTGAGCATGTCCAGACGCCGCGTTGTCGTCACAGGTCTCGGTCTCGTCACGCCGCTGGGATGCGGGGTGGACCATGTGTGGTCCCGGCTGATCGCCGGCCATTCGGGTCTGTCCCGCATCGGGCATTTCGAGGTTGAGGATCTGTCCAGCCATGTGGCGGGCATCATCCCCCGCGCCGATGGGCGCGCAGGCGGATCGCCGGACATGCCCGGCGTGTTTGATCCTGATGCCGTCCTGCATCCGCGCGAACAGAAACGTATCGACGATTTCATCCTCTACGGCATCGCCGCGGCGGATGAGGCGTTGAAGTCATCTGGCTGGGAACCGGCCGATGACGCGGCGCGCGAGCGCGCCGGCGTGCTGATCGGGTCGGGCATTGGCGGGCTGCAGACGATTTACGACGCCTCCATCACCTTGCACGAACGCGGCCCGCGCAAGCTGTCGCCGTTTGTGATTCCGGCCATGCTGATCAATCTGGTCTCTGGCCATGTGTCGATCCGCCATGGCCTCAAAGGCCCCAATCACGCCGTGGTCACAGCCTGTTCCACCGGGGCCCACGCCATCGGCGATGCGGCCCGTCTGATTGCCTATGGCGATGCGGACATGATGGTGGCTGGCGGTGCCGAAAGCGCCATCACGCGCCTGGGCTTTGCCGGGTTCGGGGCGGCGCGCGCGCTGTCCTCGGGCTTCAACGACACGCCTCAAAAGGCCTCGCGCCCGTGGGACAAGGACCGCGACGGTTTTGTCATGGGCGAGGGTGCCGGCGTGGTCATCCTGGAAGAATATGAAGCGGCCAAGGCCCGCGGCGCGACCCTTTATGCCGAAGTGGCTGGCTACGGCCTGTCAGGCGACGCCCATCACATCACGGCACCCGCCGAGGATGGCGATGGCGGCTATCGCGCCATGAAGGCGGCGCTGGCCCGTGCCGGGCTTGAACCGTCGGCCATCGGCTACGTCAACGCCCACGGCACCTCCACTCCCAAGGGTGACGAGATCGAGCTGGGCGCCGTCGAGCGCCTGTTCGGCGATGCCGCGGGCGATCTGGTGATGAGCTCGACCAAATCGGCGATCGGACACTTGCTGGGCGCGGCCGGGGCGGTGGAGGCGGTGTTCTCCATTCTGGCCATGCGCGACGGCATCTGCCCGCCTACCCTCAATCTTGATAATCCGTCGGTGGACAGCCCGATCAATCTGGCACCCCACACGGCGGTGAAGAAGCATCTCGACGCCGTGCTGTCCAACTCCTTCGGGTTTGGCGGCACCAATGCGTCGGTCGTGTTCAAGCGGGCCGGATAGGCCGGGGGGCCATCCGATGGGCAAGAGTTCCACGCCGACTTCCAAACGCAAACCGGGCGGGTTCGCACGCGTGCTGGTCTGGCTGGCGGCTACGCTGCTCGCGATGGTGCTGATTGCGGCGGGTGCAGGTTATGCCGGCTGGGTCTGGGTCAATCAGCAATTTGAAGCGCCCGGGCCGTCTGCCACCGAGACCACGCTGATGTTGCCGCGCGGTGCCGGGCTCATCGCCATTGCGAGCCAGCTCGAGCGCGAGGGCGTGGTTGAGGATGGCCGCCTGTTCCGCCTGATGGTGCAGATCGACCAGGGCGAGCGGGATTTGCGGGCGGGCGAGTACCGTATTCCGCAAGCTGCCTCCATGCGCGAGGTCTACGCGCTGCTGCGCGAGGGGCGCACGCTGATGCATCCGGTCACTGCGGCCGAAGGCCTGACCACCGCCATGATCGTGCGGATCGTGGAAGCTTCTGACGTTTTGACCGGCGAGATCACCCGCATCCCGGCTGAAGGCGCGCTGCTGCCGGAAACCTATATGGTGGACCGCGGTACGCCGCGGCAGGCCGTGATCGACCGGATGGAAGCGGCGCAGGATGATCTGATGGCGCAGGCGTGGCCGAACCGCGCCGACAATTTGCCCTACGCCACGCCGGAAGAGGCGATCATCATCGCCTCCATCGTGGAGAAGGAAACCAGCGTGCCGTCCGAGCGTCCGCTGGTGGCGTCGGTGTTCGTCAACCGTCTGCGCCGGGGCATGCGTCTTCAGAGCGATCCGACCATCATTTACGGCATCACCCAGGGCGAGCCGCTGGGCCGGGGCATCCGCCGGTCGGAGCTGGAC
Source organism: Hyphomonadaceae bacterium BL14 (assembly GCA_027627705.1). Lineage (NCBI taxonomy): Bacteria > Pseudomonadati > Pseudomonadota > Alphaproteobacteria > Hyphomonadales > Hyphomonadaceae > Hyphomonadaceae bacterium BL14. Next base: position 1,205,038 of record CP091242.1, on the reverse strand, counting down.
AATACGAACAATCCCTACAATACCTATCATATCAACGGGTTGACCCCGACGCCCATCGCCAATCCGGGCCGGGACGCGATCCTGGCGGTGATCAATCCGCCGCAGAGCGATTATCTGTTCTTTGTGGCGGACGGCACGGGCGGGCATGCTTTCTCGGCGACCTATGCCGAGCATAACCGCAATGTGGCGGCCTGGCGGCGCATTGAGCGCGAGCGCGCGGGCGGCCGTCGATGAGCGCGCCCCTGTCGGGCATGACCGGCTTTGGCCGGGCCGAGGCGCAAGGGCCCTATGGCGTGCTGAGCGTCGAGGCGCGCTCGGTCAATGGCAAGGGGCTCGATTTCCGCCTGCGGGTGCCCGCGGGCCTGGATGCACTGGAAATCCCGCTGCGCGACAGGACGCGCGCCCGCTTCCAGCGCGGTTCGGTGACGCTGACCGTGACACTGACGCGCACCGCCGGGGACGCAGGCGTACGGGTGGATGAAGCGCGCCTGGACGCCTATGCCCGCGCTGCGAAGGCGCTGAGCGATCAGGGACTGGCCGAGCCGGCGAGCGCAGGCGAGCTGATGGCGCTCAAGGGTGTGATCCTGGCCGACGACGCCGAGGCCCAGGCCGGTCCGGACGAAGCGCTGATCGCCGATGCGCTGACTTGCGCCGACGCCGCGCTGGCCATGCTGCAGGACGCACGCGAGGCAGAAGGCGTGGCCATGGGCGCGGTGCTGACAGGGCATCTCGATGAGATCGAGACGCTGACGCGCGAGGCCGCCGCGCTGGATGCGGCCCGCCCCGCCGCCATCAAGGCGCGTATCGAGGCGAAATTCGCCGAGCTCCTGCCGGGCGGGCTCGATCCCGAGCGCCTTGCCCAGGAAGCGGCCATGCTGGCGGTGAAGGCCGACATCCGCGAGGAGCTGGACCGGCTCGCCGCCCATATCGACAGCGCGCGCGCCCTGATCAAGGGCGGCAGCCCGTCGGGCCGCAAGCTCGATTTCCTGTCCCAGGAGTTCAACCGGGAAGCCAATACGCTGTGCTCGAAATCAGGCGATCCGGCGCTGACGCGGATCGGGCTCGCGCTCAAGGCCGCCGTGGACCGCCTGCGCGAGCAGGTCCAGAATGTGGAGTAAAGGGGCATGACCGGCGATCACCTGACGGGACCGGCTTATCGCGGCCAGCGGCGCGGGCTGATGCTGGTGCTGTCCAGCCCGTCCGGCGCCGGCAAGACGACGCTGTCCCAGCGCCTGATCGCCCAGAACCCGGATCTGGTCCTGTCGGTGTCCACCACCACGCGCAGCCCCCGGCCGGGCGAGCGCGACGGCGTCGATTATCACTTCACCGATGAAGACACATTCCTCAAGCAGGCGTTCGCGGGTGCGTTCTATGAATGGGCCAAGGTGTTCGACCATTACTACGGCACGCCGCGCGGGCCGGTGGAGGATGCGCTGGATGATGGCCGCGACGTGGTGTTCGACATTGACTGGCAGGGCGCGCGCAAGCTGACCGAGCAGGCGCCCGATGACGTGGTGCGCATCTTCATCCTGCCGCCCTCGCTGACGCTGCTGCGCGAGCGCCTCAAGAAGCGCGCCCAGGACTCAGACGCGATCATCAATGGCCGCATGGAGCGCGCCAAGTCGGAAATCGCCCACTGGAGCGAGTACGACTATGTGGTGGTCAATGACGATTTCGCCCGTGCGCTGGAAAAGCTCAACCAGATCCTCCACGCCGAACGCCTGCGCCGCACGCGCCATCCCTGGCTGGACGGGTTCGTCGACGCGCTGATGGAGGAGTAGGGCGCGGGGGTAAGCGCGTGGGGCTCAAACGCCCGTCACACGCAGCCCATCACCCGCCCGCCGCCATCTCCGCCAGTGCGGCGTGGATATCGCTGACTGTGACCGAGCCTTCGCCCACGGCGCTGGCGACGCGTTTGACCGAGCCGGCGCGCACATCGCCCACGGCGTAGACGCGTTCCAGGCTGGTCTCGTAAGGGCTGGGCGGGCGCTGGCGGTGCCAGCCGGCGGCGGCGAGCTCGTTCTGCGCCAGCGCGGCACCGGTTTTGACGAAACCGCGCGTGTCGCGCGCCACAGGTTCAGGCAGCCAGCCGGTGAAGGGCGCCGCGCCGATAAACAGGAAGGCGAAGGGGGTTTCGAGGCGCGCCGGGCCGGCAGGGGTGTCGAGGGTGATGGCGGTCAGGCGCAAATCTTCAGGGCGGGCGGCGTCATTGGAATGCAGGGCGGAGATTTCGGCCTCCGGGTGGAGGGTGATGTTGGGCGTCTCTTCCAGGCGACGCACCAGGTACTCCGACATGGTCTCGCGCAGGTCGGGGCGGCGGTAGATGACGTGCACGCGCTTTGCGGTGCGCGCCAGGAAGACCGCGCCCTGACCGGCTGAATTGCCCGCGCCCACCACGCACACTTCCGCGCCGGCGCATAGCTGGCCCTCCAGCGCCGAGGCACCGTAATAGATGCCGGCGCCTTCCAGCGCCTCGAGGCCTTCCAGGGGCAGACGGCGGTATTGTGCGCCGGTGGCGATGACCACGGCGCGGGCAATGAGGCTGCGCCCGTCACGCATGCGCAGGCCGTAGCGGCCATCGGAGCGTGTCTCGAGCGCGGCGGCACGCACCGGCGCGGCCAGGCTCACACCGAATTTCTGGGCTTGGACGGCGGCGCGCTCGGCGAGCTCGCGGCCTGATACGCCGGTGGGAAAGCCAAGATAGTTTTCAATCTTGGAGGAGGACCCGGCCTGTCCGCCCGGCGCCTCGGCATCCAGCACCACCACTGACAGGCCTTCGGACCCGGCATAGACCGAGGCGGCGAGGCCCGCCGGCCCGGCACCGACCACGACAACATCCACCTCGCCCTCCTCGGGCAGGACGCCATAGCCCAGCGCGGCGGCCAGCGCCTCCACATCGAGCTGGCGCATGACCTGCGCGGCACCCAGCACCACGGCGGGCAGATCGGCGGACGTCAGCGCCATCGCGTCCATCACCGGCTCGGCCAGCGGGTCCGTGTCGGGGTCCAGCCAGGTATGGGGCGCGCCCTGGCGGGTCAGGAAATCGCGCAAGGCGAAGAGCTGGCGGTCATAGCGCGCGCCGATGACGATCAGCGCGCCAAACCGCGTGGAGACCGCAAACGCGCGCCGCGCGGTGAGGGCGCGCACGAAAATGTCGGACAGCTCGCTGTCTTCCACCAGCAGGCGCTGGAAGCGCGCAAAGGGGATATGCAACACCTCGCCGCCCTTGCCCATGACCGTGCGCGCCATCACCGCCGCGCCGGTCAGCACCGCGATATCACCTGCGAACTGGCCCCGCTCCATCCACCCGCGCCGTACCGGGCCGGTGGGGGAATCAATGAAGATGTGGGTCTCCCCGCTCAAGGTGACGAGCATGTCCACGCAGCGCTCGCCAAAGGCGGACAGCACCCCACCCTCCTCATGGCGGCGCACCTCGCCCCAGGCCATCAGGCGGGCAAGCTGCTCGTCATTGAAGGTGAAATTGATGTCCGGGGTTGTTGTGGGTTCTGTCGCCGCCGCCATCGTCCGCTCCCGCTGCGGCGAAAGCGCCGTTAGCGGTGAATATGGCCGGGCAGGAGGTGGAGTTCCAGAGGGCAATCGGGGGCAGGGGCGCTGGCGGCGATCGTCACCGGTTGTCGTCCTGATCGCCCGGCTCGGGCGGGGCCATCGGATCGGCCTTGCGGCTGGGCGGGAACATGACGGCGATTCCGATCTGGACGCTGATGAAGGTGGACGAGATCAGGAAGGCGAGCATCAGGCGCAAGACCGTCCCTTCGGTGCTGGCGCGGGTGAGCGTGCGGATCGCGCCCACATCCAGCACCAGGATCAGCGTGGTGAACGCAATCCCGATACAAAAGCCGATCAGGCCATGGCGCAGGATGAAGCGGATCAACGGGGGCATGGGCGGACTTTCCTGCGGGTGGCGGTACCCAGGCGGCGCGACAGGCAATCATGGTCCCAACCGGGATGAAAGCGCTCTAGGGTATGACAAACTGACGCGCGGGGAAGTGCAATGAAGCTCACTCAATTTTCCAACTACGCCCTTAGAATCCTCCAGTTCGCAGCGTTGCGTGCGCCAGATCATGTTCAAATGGAGCAGGTTGCGCGTGCCCACGGGATTTCGCGCCACCACCTGCTCAAAGCGGCCAATACCCTGGCGCGCGAGGGCTATCTGGAGGTCGTGCGTGGCCGGGGCGGCGGTGTGAAGCTGTCGCGCGGGGCTGACACCATCACCGTCGGGGACGTGGTGCGCCACACTGAAGGTCCCATTGAGCTGGTGGAGTGCTTCAACAGCGATACCAACACCTGCCCCCTGATCGGTGTTTGCCGGCTCTCGGCGGCAATGAAGCGGGCGATGCAAGCCTTTCTCGCCGAGCTGGACCAGGTGACTATTGCCGATATCGCCAGCAACCGGTCGGTATTGCTCGACCGTCTGGCAGCCCGGGATGGCGTGCCCGAACCGGCCGGTGCGCCGCCGGTTCAGCCCAGGCCGTGACAGGCCTATAGGGACGATCTATATCCTCCATCCCTTTAATTAGTATTTTAAATACGACTTTTTATGCGATGGTCCTGTCAACGCGCCGCACTGGTTCGGCGCGATGTCTGTAAAGGATGAAGACATGACTGACTTCGCCCCCGTGCAATTGCCCCGTCTGAACGAGCCGGCCCCGGCCTTTGACGCGCCGACCACCCACGGCCGCAAAACCCTCGCCGACTACAAGGGCAAATGGCTGATTCTGTTCTCGCACCCGGCGGACTTCACCCCGGTGTGCACCACCGAATTCATCGCCTTCGCCAAGGCCCAGGACCGGTTCTCGGCGCTGAATGTGGAGCTTCTGGGCCTGTCCATCGACAGCCATTACGCCCACATCGCCTGGGTGCGCAACATCAAGGAGAAATTCGGCGTGGAGATCGGTTTTCCGATCATCGCCGACCTGTCCATGAATGTCGCCCATGCCTATGGCATGGTGCAGCCGGGCGCCTCGGACACGGCGGCGGTGCGCGCCACATTCCTGATCGACCCCGAGGGGGTTTTGCGGGCCATGGTGTATTATCCCATGTCCAATGGCCGCTCGATTGAGGAGTTTGTCCGCCTTGTGCAGGCGCTGCAGACGTCAGATCGCGAGAAAGTGGCTACGCCTGAAGGCTGGAAGCCGGGCGACCGGGTGATCGTGCCGCCGCCGGCAACTTCGGCTGCGGCCGAAGCGCGGGCCTCGGAAGGCTATGACACCACCGACTGGTACTTCTCCACCCGCGAGCTGTGACGACCGCGCTCACGCTCTGACGTGAGAGGTCATTTCTGAACAGGGCGGGCGCCCGGCGCCCGCCCTGTTTCAATGAGGCTGTCTCTAATCATAGCGCAGATCGGTGGCCTTGCCACGAAACACCCAGTAGGACAGCACCGAATACCCGATAATGACAGGGACCACGACCACGGCGCCGACCAGCATGATGGCCAGGCTCCCCGGCGCCGCCGCAGCTTCGTAAAGTGTCATCCTTTCAGGCACAACATACGGGTAGAAGCTATAGGCTAGGCCAATGAATGCCAGCACGACCAGTCCGCTCACCAGAGCGAATGGGGACCAAGCCAGCCGGTCATCCGCCATCGGCATGCGCCGTAACACCATGGCCAGCGCGATCAACAGCACGGCCGATAAAATCGGCAGCGGGGCCAGAAAGATCAGTTGCGGAAGGGTGAACCATTTGTCCCAGATGCGCGGACTCGCCAGCGGCGTTACGGCAGAAATTGTGGCGATGGCCACAGCCACGCCCCAGACCCCGCGCCGGGCCCACGCGACAGCTTTGCGTTGCAGGTCCGCATCCGTCTTGTAGATAAGCCAGGTGGCGCCGATCAGGCTGTAACCGATCATCAACAGCGCGGCGCACAGCAGGGCGAAGCCCGTGTTGAGCCAGGTATGTTCCAGACCCATGACATACAGGCCAAGCATGTAGCCCTGTGAGCTGGCGGTCATCAGCGAGCCTGCGAAGAAGGCCGTATTCCATGATCGCTTGTGGCCAGCTGGCGCCTTGACGCGAAACTCGAATGATACGCCGCGGATGATCAGGCCGATCAGCATGACCGCCACCGGCAAGTAAAGAGCTGTGAGGATGACGCCGTGGGCGAGGGGAAATGCAACCAGCAGCAGGCCGACAGCCAGCACCAGCCATGTCTCGTTGGCGTCCCAGAATGGTCCGATGGAGGCGATCATGCGATCCTTCTCCGCATCGCTGACCAGCGGCATCAGCAGTCCGATCCCCAGATCGTAACCGTCCAGCACCACATAGATCATGATGGCCAGGCCCATCAGCGCGGCGAACGCGACCGGCAGCCAGATTTCAGGATCGGCAAACCAGCTCATGGGATCACTCCGCTGCTGTTGTCTGGAAGGGGCGCGATCCGGCTTGCGACCGGGGTTCGGAATCGGCGCCGGCTGCGGCGCTGCGCACCAGATAGATCAGCACCCCCCCATAGGCGGTCAGAAGGACGGCATAGACGGCCAGGTAAGCCAGCAGGGAGGACAGCACCATGGAGGGGCCGACCGGGCCGACTGCATCGTGCGTGGTCAGCACGCCGTGCACCAGCCAAGGCTGGCGTCCGATCTCGGTTGTGTACCATCCTGCGAGCGTCGCCACCCATCCCGAAATGCTCATCCCGACCAGCCCCCAGAGCAGGATGCGCGGCATGCCCTCGATGTGACGGCGCCCCCGGCTGAACCATAGCCCGGCATAAGCGAAAATCAGCATCAAGAACCCGATCCCCACCATGATGCGGAACGCCCAGAATACCGGAGCCACCGGCGGATGCAGAATGTCGCCATCCTCGGTGATGAAATCATTGAGGCCGGGCACGACGCCATCGGCATGATGTTTGAGGATCAGGCTGGCGCCGCTGGGCACGCCCAGTTCGAACCGGTTTTCACGGGCCTCTTCGTCCGGCAAGGCGAACAGGATCAGCGGCACGTTCCCGCGCGTCTCCCAATTGGCTTCCATGGCCGCGACTTTCGCGGGCTGGTGTTCCAGCGTGTTGAGGCCGTGAAGATCGCCCAAAACTATCTGGGCAGGGATCAGGATTGCGCCCAGCCACAGACCGATCTTGAGTGACTTGCCAACCTCCTCCTTGCGGTCGCCCAAGAGCCAGCGCAGGGCCGACAGGCCCGCGATCAGAAAGGCGACGGTCAAGCCCGAGGCCAGCAGCATGTGGCTCAGCCGGTATGGCATGGACGGGTTGAAGATGATCTCGATCCAGCTGAGCACGTGCGCCACGCCGTCGCGCATCTCAAAACCCTGGGGCGTATGCATCCAGCTGTTCAATACGATTATCCAGAAGGCCGACAGCGTCGTGCCGACGGCAACCGCGACCGTGGCGGAAGTGTGCAGCCACCCTGGAACCCGGCGGAAGGCAAACAGCATGATCCCCAAGAACACCGCTTCCAGGAAGAAGGCCGTCAGCACTTCATAGGCCAGGAGCGGTCCCGCGATATTGCCCACCCGTTCCATGAAGCCGGGCCAGTTGGTGCCGAACTGAAAGGACATTGTGATGCCCGACACTACGCCGAGCGCAAATGACAAGGCGAACACTTTCACCCAGAAGAAATAGGCCTGCATCCACCATTCATTGCGCGTTGCCGCATAGCGCATCTTGAAGAAGACCAGCACCCAGCCCAACGCAATGGTGACCGTGGGAAACAGGATGTGGAAGCTGATATTGGCCGCGAACTGGATCCGCGAAAGCATCAGTGCGTCAGCTGAGTCCATGGCGATGACCTCCACGCCTGGCCGTGCGGGACAGGCATATTGACTAAAAGAGGTAATGCAAATACCACATTAATTGCGCCCGGTCATGCGGTCGATTGGCGCAGATCGTGGCGCTGCCTACTAGTACATGTAGCGTGTTCGCCCACCTCCCGGAGGATTTCATGAAACATCTCGTTTTCGCAATCGCGCTCGCCGCGATCCCTGCCGCCGCCTGCGCCAGCGCTGACACACAGGACGCAGCGGGGTCCGCTGAGGCCCCGCGCCAGCTGGTGACCATTGTCACCGCTGCCGATCCGCAGACCCAGCTGATGGCCATGGTGCTGACCGCCGCCTCCGTGCGCCAGGGCGCGCAGGCGCATGTCATGCTGTGCGGACCGGCCGGCGATATCGCCCTGCGCGACGCGCCCGCCAGCGCCACGGACGGCCAGGCGCCGCGCGGCGCCAGCCCGCAGGGCCTGATGCAGACCCTGATGAGCGAGCATGGTGTGACGGTGGAGGTGTGCGCCATCTATCTGCCGGGCCTGGGCGCCGACGCGTCGGTCCTGCTGGACGGCGTCACGCCCGCCTCGCCCGACGCCATGGCGGCGCGCTTGCTGGATCCCAACGCGGCGGTGCTGACGTTCTAGGGCGGCCGATCCCCTTCACTGCAATGGCAGGGTGGGCCTCTGACTTGAGGCAAGGGCCGTTGCCGGCTCCAGCTTGAGGCGCTCCCCGGACGTCAGGCCTCCCCATCGCTCCATGCTGGAGGATCACGCAAGGCGATCGCAGTCTGTCAAGAACGGCCCTCCGGGCCGCCGCCGTGCGGTGACCGGGCGCAGGCTCGGTCGTCCTTAGACAGACTGCGACGCTGGCGAAAACGGCTCAGCAAGGAATGACGGGGAGACGGGGTCGCATTGCGCTGGAAAATGGACTGTCTTCTCCCCACAAGCGGAAGAGTAAAACAAGGCGGCGGCCTGAGCCATTCACCGCGAGGCCGGATGAGCCAACCCGCCTGGTCCAAATGCGATCGCCCTCCCTGCAAGCGGGGAAGACAGAGACGCGCGCATCCCCATTCCATCTATCGCCTTGCTTTCGCCTTCAAACCCGGTCATAGAGCGCTCATCGCATGAAGCGCGGGCGTAGAGGCGGCTGAAACCGCCCACGTGCTTCGATCGGATCGGCAAGGCGGCCATGGGCCGCCATGATTCAGTCCGGGCGAGGGCCATAAGGCCCGTCGACGGCGGCTGATCTGCGCGGACGCTTTCCCATAACTGTTTGAATGGCCGGCTGGCGCATGCGCGCTCCCGGGCCAGAAGGAATATCTGTTTTGACCACTTTCTCCCAGCTCGGTCTGGCCGAGCCCGTTTTGCGTGCCGTTACTGCTGAAGGGTATGACACCCCGACCCCGATCCAGGCGCGCGCCATCCCGTTGTTTCTGACCGGGCGCGACATGGTCGGCCTGGCCCAGACCGGCACCGGCAAGACGGCGGCCTTCGTGCTGCCGCTGCTGACCCGTCTTCTGGCGGACAACAAGAAAGCGCCGGGCCTGTCGTGCCGTGCGCTGATCCTGGCGCCGACGCGCGAACTGGCCGCCCAGATCGGCGTGTCGGTCGCCGCCTATGGCAAGTTCACCGGCCTCACCCACACCGTCGTCTATGGCGGCGCCAAGGCCGGCCCGCAAATCCGCGCCCTGGCGCGCGGCGTTGACGTGCTGGTGGCCACGCCCGGCCGTCTGCTCGATCACATGCAGGCGGGCAAGCTGCGCCTGGACCTGACGCGCACGGTGGTTCTGGACGAAGCCGACCAGATGCTCGATCTCGGCTTCATGCCGGCGATCCGCCGCATCCTGCAGGCTGCGGCGCGTCCGCGCACCACGGTGATGTTCTCGGCCACCATGCCCCAGGCCATCCGCCAGCTGGCGGACGATTTCCTGGACGATCCGGCCACGATTTCGGTCTCGGCACCCTCGCGTCCGATCGAGGCCATCACCCAGAACGTGTTCTACGTGGACGGCGGCGCCAAGCCGGACGCGCTGATCGATCTGCTGGCCCCGGAAGCGGGCCGCCGGGCGATCATCTTCACGCGCACCAAGCGCGGTGCCGACAAGGTCACCAAGCGCCTGGTGGAGTACGGCCACAAGGCCGCGGCCATCCACGGCAACAAGACCCAAGGCCAGCGCGAGCGCGCTCTGGCGGCATTCCGCTCCGGCGCGGCCCCGGTTCTGGTGGCCACGGACATCGCCGCGCGCGGCATCGATGTCGACGGCATCGAGCTGGTGGTCAATTACGAGCTGCCCAATGTGGCCGAGAGCTATGTCCATCGCATCGGCCGCACCGCGCGCGCCGGCGCGACGGGCCGGGCCGTGTCGCTCGTGGCACCCGATGAGCGGGGCCTCCTGAAGGACATCGAAAAGCTGACCGGCAAACCCATTGCCGGGCTCAATGAAGCGCCGCCGATGGCCCGCGGGTCTGCTGCACGTCCGGCACGTCCGCAGCAGAAGCGTGGCGGCGGTGGTGGTGGCGGCGGCGGACGTCCGCGCGCTGCCGGCTCCGGCGGCGGTGAACGCGGTGAACGCGGCGCTCAGGGTGCCCAGGGCGGCGAGCGCAGCGGTCAGGGCGGTGGAAACCGCGGCGGCCAGGGCGGCGGCAATCGGGGCGGCCAGGGCGGAAGCCGTGGCGGTCAGGGTGGCGGCAATCGTGGCGGTCAGGGCGGAAGCCGGGGCGGCCAGGGCGGCCAGGGCGGCGGTCAGAACCGCAGCAAGCCGCGCGCGCACGCCTCGTAAACGGCAATCGGTCGCAGACGCGTGAATTGACCAGCGGGCTCCGGGCCGTCAGTTAGTCCCCACAGGACACTGACGCAGCACTGGATGCCCCATGGCCGATTTCGATTACGACCTTTTCACCATCGGCGCCGGGTCTGGCGGGGTGCGCGCATCGCGCCTCGCCAGCCTGTCCGGCGCCAGGACGGCGGTGGCCGAGGAATACCGGCCGGGCGGGACCTGCGTCATCCGCGGCTGCGTTCCCAAGAAATTCATGGTCTACGCCTCGGGCTTCGCCAAAACCTTCCGGCAGGCTGAAGGCTATGGCTGGCGCATCGGCGAGTCGCAGTTTGACTGGCCGGTGTTTCGCGATGCCATGCTGGGCGAGGTGGATCGCCTGTCGGGCATCTACGCGAAGAATCTCGCCAATGCCGGGGTGGAGCTGATCGAGGACCGCGCCGAGCTGGCCGGTCCCCACGAGATCCGCCTGGTCAAATCAGGGCGCACCGTCACGGCGCGCACCATTCTGATCGCCACGGGCGGGGTGCCCAACCGGCCCGAGGGCGTGGCCGGCGCAGAGCATGCAATCACGTCCAATGAATTGTTTCATCTCGACAAACTGCCCGAACATCTGGTGATCGCCGGGGGCGGGTATATCGCGTGCGAATTTGCCCAGGTGTTCGCAGGGCTGGGGGTGAAAACCTGCCTGGTCTATCGCGGCGACACGGTGCTGCGCGGGTTTGACGATGACGTGCGTGCCTTCGTCCATGAACAGCTGCAAGATTGCGGCGTGCGTGTGATCACCCATGCGGTGTTCACGTCCATCGAGCCGTCTGAACGCGAAGGCTTCCACACCGTCCATCTGGACACTGGCGACACGCTGGAATCCGACGCGGTGGTGCTGGCGACCGGGCGCGATCCCTATACCGCCGGGCTGGGCCTGGAGGCGGCCGGGGTCGAGGTGCTGGAAAGCGGCGCGATCAAGGTCGATGAATACTCGCGCACCAGCGTTGACCACATCTACGCCGTGGGCGATGTGACCAACCGGGTGAACCTCACGCCTGTCGCAATTCGCGAGGCGATGGCCTTTGTCCAGACGGTCTTTCACGACCGGCCTACTGCCTTTGACCACAGCGATATTGCGTCAGCCGTCTTCACCCAGCCGCCCGTGGGCAGTGTGGGCCTGAGCGAGGCAGATGCGCGGCGCGCGCATGGCAAGATCGATATCTACAAGAGCAAGTTTCGCCCGATGAAGGGGATGCTGACCGCCAAGCCGGACTGGATGCTGATGAAGCTGGTGGTCCGCGCCGAGGATCAGGTGGTGGTGGGCGTGCACATCGTGGGCGATGACGCGCCGGAGATCATCCAGGCAGTGGGCATTGCGGTGAAAGCCAAGCTCACCAAGGCCCAGTTCGACGCGGCCTGCGCGGTGCATCCCACGGTCGCCGAAGAGCTGGTGACGATGCGCGAAAAGTGGACGGATCCGACATTGAGCGCGGCGGAATGATCCGCCGCGCCTGAAGGGATGCCGGAATGGCGGGCCTGAAGGCGGCCCGTCAGTCGTCGTGGCCGCCCATCTGGGACTGCATGTAGCGGTCTTCGCCGATTTTCTCGATCAGGCCCAGCTGGGTCTCAAGGAAGTCGATATGCTCTTCCTCGGACTTCAGGATGGAATCAAACAGCTGGCGCGAGACATAGTCCCCGGCGCTTTCGCAATAGGCGACGGCGTCCTTGTAGATCGGATGCGCGCGGCGCTCGGCCTCCAGATCGCATTCCAGGATTTCCTTGACCGTCTCGCCGATCAGCACCTTGCCCAGATCCTGCACATTGGGCAGGCCTTCCAGGAACAGGATGCGCTCGATCAGCGCATCGGCGTGCTTCATCTCATCGATGGATTCTTCGTATTCCACCTTGGCCAGGCGCGAAAAGCCCCAATCTTTCAGCATGCGCGCATGCAGGAAGTACTGGTTGACCGTGGTCAGCTCCAGCTTCAGCGCCTTGTTCAGGTGCTCGATGACCTTGGGATCGCCCTTCATTGATTCGGCTCCGGTTCAGAAAACAGATTGTCGGCTAATGTAGCATCGATTCTGTGTCGGCCAAGTGATTGAAAGATATTTGACAAGTCACTGAGAGGCATTCGCGCGCCTCAACTGAGACGCGTTTGCAGCCGGTGGCGCGGGCAAGGCTGAGGCGGCCAGTGAACCGCTCGGTCGCGGCGTGGCGGCACAGCCAATGTGAACGGCGTTCACTTTTGTCTCCGGCCGGGTTATGCTCATGCTTCGTGCCTGATCATCGAAGGAGGCCGACATGGCCGCGTCTTCAACCGGCGACTGCGCCTTTCCGTTCCAGCCCTTGCGGCCGCTGGCGGCGCTCGGCGCGTTTCGCGATCTGATCAATGATCCTGAAGACACCCGTCACGTCTTCCGCTTCTTTTCGGCGGCCCAGGGGCGCACGGGCGAAGACAGCTTCCGGCGCTTTTGCGACAGCGAGTATGGCCGCGGCGTAATCGCCAACCGCCAGAGCCTCGCCGATGCGCTCACCGGCCGTGCGCAACTGGAGGCCCACGGGCCGGGCACGTTCGCGGCGGCCTATCTGCAATATCTCGATAGCGAAGGCCTCGATCCGCTGGGCGTGCACGAGGCCGCGGTGGCGGTAAACCCCGGCCATTACGAGATGCTGGACCGCGATTACCCGCAGTTCAGCGCCTATATGTGGTCGATGAGCCTGACCCATGATTTGTACCACGTGCTCACCGGCTATGGCCGCAATCCGCTGGGCGAGGCGCTGCTGCTGGTGTTCACAGGCGTGCAGACCGGCTCGCGCGGCTCCCGTTTGCTGGGGGCCATGGCGGGTCTGCGCATCCGCTCGGAAATCATGAGCTGGCCTGTGGGGCGCATGATGCGCAACGCCGCCGCCATGGCGCGTGCGGCCAGGCCGATGCCGGTGCAGGATTTGTCAGACCTGTTCGCCCTGCCGCTGGACGGCGCGCGCGCGGCCCTGTCGATCACGCCCGATCCGCTCTACCGCGAGACGCTGGCGGCCTGGACCGGACCCCAGCCGATCACGGCGCGCGCCTGAGCATGCTTGGCGCCGAAGGTCTCGACGCGCGCGCCATCAGCTTGTATCAAACCGGTCCCGCGCGGGTGTAGTTCAATGGTAGAACGTCAGCCTTCCAAGCTGAATATGTCGGTTCGATCCCGTCCACCCGCTCCAGGTTTTCTCCCCACTTGATGATTTGACGGGCGCGAACTCTGCGCCCCGGCCCTTGACGCCGCCTTCCGCGCGCGGCTCGCTGGCGTGGTTGTGGGAGGATGCCGCATGCCCGAATCCTTGCAGGCCCTGTGCGCGCGCGCCGATGCGCTCAAGGCGCAAAAGCGTCTGGAAGAGGCGCTGGCGGTGCATGAACTGGCGGCAGCCGCGTATCCGGACAATCCGGTGGCGCTGCACAACCTGGCCGCCAGCCAGGGCGATTGCGGGCGTCACGAGGCCAGCGCCGCCAATGCACGCCGGGCCATCGCGCTGGGGCTGAAGGCGGGCGAGACGCGGGTTGTGCTGGCGCGCGCGCTGATGCAGCTGGGCGCGCTTGATGCCGCGGCGGAGGCCTATGACGCGGCGTGCGCTATCAATGCGGCGATGGTGGACGCCCAGCTGGAGCGCTGCCAGCTGATCTGGATGCGCACCGGCGATCAGGCACAGGCGCTGGACGGGCTGGAGCGTGACATCGCGGCCCGCCCGGGTTTCGGGCCGCTGGAATATGTGCGGGCGCGCGCGCTCGATTACATGGGCGATCTTGAGGGCGCGTGCGCGCAGATGGAGGCGCTGGCGGTGCGCGAGCCGCGCCAGCTCGTGCTGCAATGTGCAGCAGTCTATCTGCTCACCCGCGCCGGGCAGCTGGACAGCGCACGTGCGCGGGCGCGCCAGGCGCTGCAGATTGCGCCCGAAGGCCTCACCGCGCTGGAGGCCTGGACCCATGTCTGCCTGGCCACCGGAGATGGCGAAGCCGCGCAAGCGTCCGCGCAGCGCCTTGTGGCGCTGGCACCGGACAATCAGAACGCGGTCAATCTGCAGGCCATGGCCTGGCGCATGAGCGGCGACCGGCGCTTTGACGGGCTCTATGACTATCACGCGCTGGTGCGCCCGCAGACCATCGCCCCGCCGCCGGGCTGGACCAGCCAGGCGGCGTATCTGGCCGACCTCGCCGCCGAGCTGAAAGCGGCCCATCCCTATCGCACCCACCCGTTTGGCCAATCGGTGCGACATGGCAGTCAGCGTCCGGATATCTTGTCGGTGCAAACCCCCGCCATCCAGGCGTTCCGCCAGGCGCTGGACCCGCTGGTGGACGCCTATATCGAGGGGCTGGGGGAGGGGGGTGATCCCTTGCGGCGGCGCCGCGCGGGGCGCTGGCGCATTCACGGCGTCTGGTCGGTCTGGCTGACGCCGGGCGGATTTCATACCGATCACGTCCACCCGGACGGCTGGATATCCTCGGCCTTCTATGTGGAGCTGCCGGATGCGGTTTCGGCGGGCGGGCGCGAGGGCTGGATCCGCTTTGGCGAGGCGGGCATTCCTGTCACGCCGGCCCAGAGTGCCCAGCACTGGGTGAAGCCCGAACCGGGCATGCTGGTCCTGTTCCCGTCCTATATGTGGCACGGCACCGTTCCGTTTGGCGGCGAGCAGGCGCGCCTGACCATGGCCATGGATATCGTGCCGGCCTGAGCCCGCAGGGCGGGGCCGCGTTTGACACTTGCAAGCGCGCCGCGCGGGCGCTATGCCCCGCCCTCAGTTTTCAAGGGCGCCCGGCAAGCAGGACGTCCATGCACAGCTCCAGCGTGAGGGTCTAAAGACAATGGCCAAGGGTAAGTTTGAGCGTAACAAGCCGCACGTCAACATTGGCACGATTGGTCACGTTGACCATGGCAAGACGACGCTGACGGCTGCGATTACGAAGTATTTCGGCGAGTTCCGTGCGTATGACCAGATTGACGGTGCGCCGGAAGAGAAGGCGCGCGGGATCACGATCTCGACGGCGCACGTCGAGTACGAGACGCCGGGCCGTCACTATGCGCACGTCGACTGCCCGGGCCACGCGGACTATGTGAAGAACATGATCACGGGCGCGGCGCAGATGGACGGCGCGATCCTGGTTGTGAACGCGGCGGACGGCCCGATGCCGCAGACGCGCGAGCACATTCTGCTGGCCCGTCAGGTGGGTGTGCCGGCTCTGGTTGTGTTCCTGAACAAGGTTGACCAGGTCGACGACGCCGAGCTTCTGGAGCTGGTGGAGATGGAGGTTCGCGAGCTTCTGTCGTCCTACGACTTCCCGGGCGACGACATTCCGATCATTGCGGGCTCGGCGCTGCACGCCATGAACGGTACGCAGCCCGAGATCGGCGAGAATCAGATCCGTGCGCTGATGGCGGCTGTGGACGAGTACATCCCGACCCCGGAGCGTGCCATTGACCAGCCCTTCCTGATGCCGATCGAGGACGTGTTCTCCATTTCGGGCCGTGGCACGGTGGTGACGGGGCGTGTCGAGCGCGGCATCGTGAAAGTGGGCGACGAGATCGAGATTGTGGGCCTGCGCGACACCAAGAAGACGATCTGCACGGGTGTCGAGATGTTCCGCAAGCTGCTCGACCAGGGCCAGGCGGGCGACAATGTGGGCGTTCTGCTGCGCGGCGTTGACCGCGAGGGCGTGGAGCGCGGCCAGGTATTGTGCAAGCCGGGCACGATCAAGCCGCACAAGAAGTTCGTGGCCGAGGCCTATATCCTGACCAAGGAAGAGGGTGGCCGTCACACGCCGTTCTTCACCAATTACCGTCCGCAATTCTACTTCCGCACGACGGACGTGACGGGTGTGGTGAGCCTTCTGGACGGCACCGAGATGGTGATGCCGGGCGACAATGTCGAGATCAATGTCGAGCTGATCACCCCGATCGCGATGGAAGAGAAGCTGCGCTTCGCCATCCGTGAAGGCGGGCGCACCGTGGGTGCCGGCGTGGTGGCCAAGATCGTCGAGTAATCGGCACCGTCCCTGACGCTATGCGACGCGGCCCGGCCCACAAAGCCGGGCCGCGCTGCGTTGGGGGGCATGTTGACGCTGACGCGGGCAGGCCGGGGCGCTAGGCTCACGCCGGTACCAATCGGAGAGCCTCTTCATGGACGGACGCGAGACCTGGAGCCGGTACTGGGCGTCGGGCCAGACCCATAGCTGTTTCGCCGGCGGCCAGCCCTTCGACACGGGCTTTGTCTGGAAAGGCTTTTTCGACGCGCTGGCGCCAGGTGCGCGGGTGCTGGATCTGGCCTGCGGGGCGGGCGCGCTGACCCGGCTGGCTGTTGCGCATTCCCATGGCTTTACGGTGACCGGCGCGGATTACGCCCAGGCGCTGGCGCCGGTCGCGGGCGCACGCCTGGTGGCCGGTGCCGCCCTGGAGGCTCTGCCGTTCGAGTCGGACGTCTTCGATGCCGCCATTTCCCAGTTTGGACTGGAATATGCCGACACCCGGGCGGCGCTGCGTGAAGCGGCGCGCGTGCTGGCGCCCGGCGGGCAGCTGGGCGTGCTGGCCCATGCGCGCGATGGCGAAGCGGTGGCGGCGGCCCGCACGCGAATCGCCCGCGCGGCCAGTCTGATCGCGCCAGACGGGCTGGCGGCCCAGGTGCGCGCACTGGGCGAGGCCCGTGCGCGCGGGCAGGATGAGTCGCCGGTGCTGGAGCGTGTGCGCCGCCTGTTCGCCGAGGAGGCCGCCCGTACGCTCGACGAGACAACGCACTGGGCGATGAGCTTCCTGGCGGAAATACTCAACAAGAAAGACCGCTTCCCGCCGCCTTACCTCATTGAGAATGCGCAGACCGTACTGGACGAGGTCTCGGCGCATAGCGCGCGGCTGACATTGATGACGGACGCCTCTCTGGATGAAACCGCGGCGCGCGCGCTGGCAGAGGCCGCGCGGGCCGCCGGATTATCCACAGGTGGCCCTGAATCGGTGCACGACAGCGCAGGACGGCCCGTGGGCTGGTGGCTGCACGGCGAATTGAGCCCGAGCAGCCGCTAAAGAGTATACCAACTTTATTGCGGACCGCCGCTTTCTTTGGCTCGTATGGCAAATCCCGGTGCGTGCTGACGGCTTAAAACGCAGCAATGACACGGCATTTGCTGTGATGCTTGATCTGCAGCGGTGCCGGTGCCGGCGGGCGCGGCTGGGGCGGCGGCTGAAAGGAAGTGGTGCACCTGCGCCACAGCTTTGAAAAATGACGGGCATTCTCGAAGTATGACACTCTGGCAAGGTTGACGTGACAGTCGGGCGACAACTAGCGTTGCGCCGGTGACGGGATCTCCCGTCTCGAAAGGCCGCGCGCGCTCCGGATCAGCTTTCCGGGCCGCCGTTGTCAGGAAACCGCTACTCATTCGGGGAGAATAAAAGTGAAGCGAAGCATGTTGAAGTCTTGCCTGCTGGCAAGCACGCTCATCGGGGGCCTCACCGCCACCGCGCCTGCGCTCGCGCAGGAAGAGGAAGCCGCGCAGCCGCAGACCAGCGACGTCATCCGCGTCACCGGTACGCGTATTGCGAACCCCAACCTCGTGTCGGTCAGCCCGGTCACCCAGGTTGACGCCGAAGAGTTCCGCCTCTCGGGCACCACGCGCGTGGAAGACCTGCTGCGCACCCTGCCGCAGGTGACCCCGTCGCTCGACGCGTTCTCCGTAAACCCGTCCACCGGCACCGCCTCGGTCAACCTGCGCGGCCTCGGCACCAACCGGACCCTGGTCCTGGTCAACGGACGCCGTCTGCAGCCGGGCGGCATCCGCACCCAGGCTCCTGACCTCAACCAGATCCCCGCCGCGCTGATCCAGCGCGTGGAAGTCCTGACCGGCGGCGCCTCGGCGGTGTACGGCGCGGACGCCGTGGCCGGTGTTGTGAACTTCATCATCGACCGCAATTTCGAAGGCGTGTCGATCAATGCCGGCGTCTCCGGCTATCAGCACAACAACGACAACGAATACATGCAGGGCCTGCAGACGACCGCCGGGTTTGATTTCCCGACGGGCTCCAGCGGCATTGACGGCCGGGCCTATGACATCGATTTCGCCATCGGCGGCTCGTTTGCCGACGGCCGTGGCCATGCCAGCGGTTATGTGACCTACCGCAAGAACGAAGAGCTGATGCAGGGCGACCGCGACTATTCGTCGTGCGCGCTGCTCGCCAGCGCTACGGCATGTGGCGGTTCGTCGACGTCGATTGTTCCGAACTTCCTGGCTATTGGCAGCAGCCCGGACGGCAACCTGAACTTCTCTTTCATCAACTTTGATCAGGCCGGAACATGGCGGCGTGGCATTGGCGAGCTCTACAACTACGCTCCGGTCAACTTCTATCAGCGCCCGGACGAGCGCTGGACGTTTGGCGCGTTCTTCAACTATGAAATCAACGCCATGTTCCGGCCCTATCTGGATGTGGCGTTCGCGAACACGAACACGACCGTGCAGATTGCTGAGTCCGGAACGTTCTTTACCGACCAAATTGGCTTTGAATGCACCGATCCGCTGATCAATTCGCTGTGCACCGATCTCAACATCACGCCGAACCCAACCGGTGCCGATATCACTCTTTTGGTTGGCAAGCGTAACAATGAGGGCGGCCCGCGCACCTCGACGATCGATTCGTCGGCCTGGCGCTGGACCGCGGGTACCGAGGGCGATCTGGGTGGCGGCTGGTCGTATGACGCCTCCTTCACCTATGCCTCGACCTCGTCCAGCGAGATCACCCAGAACGACTTCCTGCGCTCGCGCACCCGTGCTGCCCTGCTGGGCTGCCCGACGGGCTCGTTCGCCGGTTGCATCCCTTACAATCCTTTTGTGCCGAATGGCGTCACCCCGGCGGCGGCGCAAGCCCTCGGCGGCACCGGCGTTCTGACCGGCCGCACCGAGCTGATCACCGCCAACACCTTTGTGACCGGCAACCTGCCGTTCACCCTGCCGGCGGCGTCGGACCCGATTGCTGTTGTGGCGGGTGCCGAATATCGTCGCGAAAGCTATCAGACCCTGTCTGACAGTGAAATCCAGGCTGGTGGGTATACCGGCCGTGGTGGTCAGACGCCGAATATCGGCGGTGAGTACGACGTGTACGAAGCCTTCGGTGAAGCGATCGTGCCGCTCGTCCAGGGTGCTGCTTTCGCAGAGGAAGTGTATCTGGAGCTGGGCTACCGCTATTCCAACTATAACACCTCCGGCGGTGCCACGACCTACAAGATCCTGGGTTCGTGGGCTCCCGTTTCCGAGCTGCGTGTCCGCGGCGGTTTCAACCGCGCCATCCGCGCCCCCAATGTTGGCGAACTGTTCTCGCCGACCTCGGGCGGTCTGTGGGCGGGTGAGGATCCCTGCGCCACGGCGACACCACAGTTCACGGCCGCCCAATGCGCCCTGACCGGCGTGTCTGCGGCCCAGTACGGCAATATCAACAAGAGCCCGGCCGACCAGTACAACCAGATCACGGGTGGCAATACGAGCCTGAGCCCGGAATCGGCTGATACGTGGACGTTCGGTGTGGTGTTCCAGCCGTTCGACAGCCTCAGCGTGACGGTCGACTATTACGACATCCAGATCGCGGACCGCATCGGTACGGTTGGTGCCTCCAACATCCTGCGCGGTTGCGGCCTGACGGGCGATGCCGGGCTGTGCGGCCTGATCCAGCGTAACCCGGTTTCGGGTGACCTGTGGTCGGGCACGGCGGGTGAGCCGGGCAATGGTGTTGTCCGCAACCAGACCGCCAACTTCGGCAATCTGATCTGGCGTGGCGTGGACTTCAACGTCGCGTGGGCCGGTGAAGCGCCGCTGATCGGGGGCAATCTGAGCGCCCTGTTCAACGGCTCGATCGCGCTCGAGCAGACCATCGATCCGCTGCCGGGCATCAACGATGCCGCCGCCTATGACTGCGTCGGCGTCATCAACCCGGCTTGCGCCACCTCCGACTGGCGTCACACCGCCCGCCTGAGCTATGACATGGGCAGCTGGTGGTCGGCGTCCGTGCGCTGGCGTTACTTCAGCGAGATGGACTACACGCTGCAGAACGGCACGCCGGGCACCACCGACCGTGGTCTGGTCAACAATGGCAACGTGCTCGACGCGATCAGCTATTTTGACGTGTCGGCCCAGTTCGACGTCCTGGAGAATACGCGCCTGACTCTCGGCGTGAACAACATCCTCGACGAAGAGCCGCCGCTCGTGGGTGGTTCGCTCGCGAACAATGCCAACTCGCTGACCGGCTACGATCAGGTCGGCCGTTACCTGTTCGCCCGCATCAACCTGCGTTATTGATTGCGGCGCGTCTTCAGGACGCCTATGAAGACTGCGGCGGCGGGCATTGCCCGCCGCCGTTTTCTTTTTTTAAGGCCTGAGCCAGGCCAGACGGGTGCAGAAATTTTGCAGCACCCTGTTTGCATCTGGCTGCAGGCGATGTAAAAGCACCGGCTCTGGCGAAGGCGGGCGTCAATGCGCCGCGTTAAGCCTGCGTGCGACACAGGGGTGTAGCTCAGCTGGTAGAGCGGCGGTCTCCAAAACCGCAGGCCGGGGGTTCGAGCCCCTCCGCCCCTGCCAGGCGCGCCAGTCGTGCGTCTGGTGACAGCGATTGAGAAAGATGGTCTGACGCCATGGCGCGAGACACGAAAAACCGCCCGCCGGCGAAACCGGCCGCCAGCGGCCGAAGCGGGACTTCGGGCGGCACGGCGGCTGCGCCGGCGCCCAAGAAGCCGTTCAACCCGCTGCGCTTCTTTGCCGAAGTGCGTCAGGAAGGCCGCAAGGTCACATGGACGGGCCGGCGCGAGACCCTGATCTCCACCATCATGGTGCTGATCATGACGGTCATCGCCGCCTTGTTCTTCTTCGCGGTCGACAGTGCGCTCGGCTTTATTGTTCGAAATCTGCTCGGTCTTGGAGCCTGACGCCGCATGTCCGCCAAATGGTACATCGTCAACGCCTATTCCAACTTCGAAAAGAAGGTGGCCGAGGCGATCCGGTCCGAAGCGGTCCTCAAAGGGCTTGAAGACCGGTTCGAGGAAATCATCGTACCGACCGAAGACGTCGTCGAGGTGCGCCGCGGCCGCAAGGTGAACGCAGAGCGCAAATACTTCCCCGGCTATGTGCTGGTGAAAATGGATATGACCGACGAGGCCTACCACCTCGTCAAGAACACGCCGCGTGTCAGCGGGTTCCTGGGCTCGGGCAAGCGCCCGCTGCCGGTGCCCGAATCCGAGATCAAGCGGATCATGGGCCAGATGGAGGACGACGCCGAGCGGCCGCGCTCCACCATCTCCTTTGATATTGGCGAGAGCGTGCGCGTGACGGACGGTTCGTTCATGGGCTTTGTCGGCACGGTCGATGATGTCGATGACGGCAAGGAGACCTTGAAGGTCGCCATCAATATTTTCGGCCGGGCCACCCCGGTCGAGCTGGAATTCACTCAGGTCGAAAAAGCGAACTGAGCGAAGCGACGGTGCGGGAGGCTTCGGCGAAGACCATGCCGGGGCCGTACCGCGCCACCCTTGGGGGGCCTCAAGGTCCCTCGTGACGTACAGGCGCGGCATCGGTCCGCGTCATTGGAGGAAGGGCTATGGCGAAAAAGATTACAGGTTACATCAACCTGCAAGTTCCCGCCGGCGCAGCCAACCCGTCGCCGCCCATCGGGCCGGCGCTGGGTCAGCGCGGCGTGAACATTATGGAATTCTGCAAGGCGTTTAACGCCAAGACGCAAGAGATCGAGAAGAGCACGCCGATTCCCGTGGTGATCACGGTGTATTCGGACAAATCCTTCACGTTCGTGACCAAGACCCCGCCGGCGAGCTTCTTCCTGAAGAAAGCCGCCAAGATCCAGAAGGGCTCCGCCACGGCCGGCAAGACCGCGCCGACGGCCAAGGTGACACGCGCCCAGTGCCGTGAAATCGCCGAAACCAAAATGGCTGACCTGAACGCGAACGACCTGGACGCCGCCACCCGCATTATCGAGGGTTCGGCTCGCTCCATGGGCATCGAAGTGGTGGAGTAGGCGTCATGGCAAAAATTGCAAAACGGATTGCTGCGGCGCGCACCGGCATTGACCGCGAAAAGGACCACAGCCTTGAAGCGGCAGTGGCTCTGGTCAAGGAGCGCGCTACGGCGAAGTTCGACGAGACCATCGAAGTGGCTGTCAATCTGGGGGTCGACCCGCGTCACGCTGACCAGATGGTGCGCGGCGTGGTGTCGCTTCCCAACGGCACCGGGCGCTCGGTGCGCGTGGCCGTGTTCGCCAAGGGTGCCAAGGCTGAAGAAGCCCTGAAAGCCGGCGCGGACGTGGTGGGCGCCGAAGACCTGTACGAGACGGTGGCCGCCGGTCAGATCGACTTTGACAAGGTGATCGCCACCCCGGACATGATGCCGCTGGTGGGACGCCTCGGCAAAGTGCTGGGCCCGCGCGGCATGATGCCGAACCCGAAGGTCGGCACTGTGACCATGGATGTGGCCAAGGCTGTGGCCAACTCCAAGGGCGGCGCGGTCGAGTTCCGTGTGGAGAAAGCCGGCATCGTGCATGCGGGCGTGGGCAAGGCCAGCTTCTCGCAGGACGCGCTGGTGGAAAACATCCGGGCGCTTCTGGCTGGGCTGGTGAAATCCAAGCCCGCCGGTGCCAAAGGGCAGTATGTCCGGCGTATCTCGCTCAGCTCCACCATGGGGCCGGGCGTGAAAGTCGATGTCACCGAGGCGTCTACGGGCGCCCCGACCGAAGCGGCCTGATCAGGCGCGCTTAGACAAGAGTTTTCCGCCCTCCGGCTCCTGGCCGGGTGGCGGGGTCAGGACCGGGCGCGGCGGCAGAGTCCGTCTCATCCGGTCCGACCTGTCCGAGATCCCGGGGGAGGGGCGTTACACGCGCCGCTCTTAATTCACACGGCCCCGGGTGAGACAGAGCGAGACCGAGTTTGTCCGGCGCGAGCCGGGGATGCTGGTTCGAGCCCTGGGGCAGGCAAGTCCGCGCTCGCGCGTCTTGCCCCGTATCACGGGCGGGCGTCTGGCGCGGCGGCTTGACGGGCCGCCCGCGGTGGGTGGTCCGAACGAAGGGAGACCGCAATGGATCGTACGACCAAAGTGACGGCGGTCGGGGAGCTCACGGAGATTTTCTCCGCTTCCGGATCTGTCGTCCTGGCCCGCTATTCGGGCCTTACCGTTGCGGAAATGACCAAGCTGCGCGGCGAATTGCGCGCCAAGGGCGGACGGCTGAAAGTCGTGCGCAACCGGCTCGCCAAGATCGCCCTGAAGGGCCAGAAGGGTGAAGAGGCCTCGAACATGTTCGAAGGCCCGATCGCCATTGCTTATTCTGAGGACTTCACCGCAGCGCCGAAGGTTGTCGTCGAGTTCGCCAAATCGAACCCCAAGTTCGAAATCGTCGGCGGCTTCATGGAAGAGAATATTTTCTCCGACGCCAAAAGCGTCGAAGCGCTCTCCAAGATGCCGTCGCGCGAAGAACTCATCGGCGCCATCGCAGCCCGTCTCATCGGCCAGGCCAGCGAGGTCATCTCGCGGCTTAACGCGCCGGGGTCCACCCTGGCCGGCCAGATTGAGGCGATCCGCGAGCAGGCAAGCAGCTGACGTCGTCTCCGCACACTCGAACCCGAACAACCCTGACCAACGCGAAGGAATATTATCATGGCTGATGTGGCCAAACTTGCTGACGAACTCCTGGGCCTGACGATTCTGGAAGCCAAGGAACTGAACGACATTCTCGAGTCCAAAGGCATCAAGGCGGCGGCTGCCGCCGTGGCCTATGCTGCTCCGGCCGGCGACGCCGGCGCTGCTGCGGAAGAGAAAACCGAATTTGATGTTGTGCTGGTGGATGCTGGCGACAAGAAAATCAACGTCATCAAAGAAGTCCGCGCCATCACTGGCCTGGGCCTGAAAGAAGCCAAGGATCTGGTCGAAGCCGGCGGCAAAACCGTCAAGGAAGGCGCCTCCAAGACCGAAGCCGAGGCTCTGAAAAAGCAGCTCGAAGACGCCGGCGCCAAAGTCGAGCTGAAGTAAGGATGTTGCGGCCAGCGGCGCCTCACAGCGCTGTGGCCGGAATATCTGGCGAACGCCTTGCGGGCGCATGGGGCTTCCCCGTGCGTCCGTAGCGGCGTCCGCACTGCCTGAATCGCCGCCTGGGTGTCCGTTCCGGAGCCAGGTGGCGGGCGCACGCTGCACGCCCGCACGGGGCGGCGGCGACGACCGGAACGGATGCCGGGGGCCTGGTCCCCGGGAGCGCAAGGCGCCGGGCAAGACCGGCGATAGGGAGCGAAAATGGGTCTGTCGTTCACGGGCAAGAAGCGCATCCGCAAATCATTTGGCCGCATCCCCGAAGCTGTGGTGATGCCGAACCTGATCGAGGTTCAAAAGCACTCCTACGAGCAGTTCCTGTTGAAGGAAATCGGCTCGGCCGGGCGCCCTGATGAAGGGCTGCAGGCGGTGTTCAAATCGGTGTTCCCGGTACGGGATTTCTCCGAGCGCGCGGTGCTGGAATTCGTCTCCTATGAGTACGAAGCGCCCAAGTTCGACGTTGAGGAATGCATTCAGCGCGATCTGACCTATGCCGCGCCGCTGAAGGTGAAGATGCGTCTCATCGTGTTTGATGTGGACGAGGAAACCGGCGCGCGTTCGGTCAAGGACATCAAGGAGCAGGATGTCTACATGGGCGATATCCCGCTCATGACCGACAAGGGCACGTTCATCGTGAACGGTACCGAGCGGGTCATCGTCTCCCAGATGCACCGCAGCCCGGGCGTGTTCTTCGACCATGACCGCGGCAAGACCCACGCGTCGGGCAAGTTCCTTTTTGCCGCGCGCATCATTCCCTATCGCGGCTCCTGGCTGGATCTCGAATTTGACGCCAAGGACATCCTGCACGTGCGCATCGACCGCCGGCGCAAGCTGCCGGCCACGACGCTGCTCTATGCGCTGGGCATGGACAAGGAAGAGATCCTGGGCACGTTCTACGACCGGATCACCTATGAGCGCGTCAAGGAAGGCTGGACGCTGCCCTATCTCAAGGAACGCTGGCGCGGCGTGAAGCCGGTGCGCGATCTTGTAGATGCGCGCTCTGGTGAAGTTGTGGCCCCTGCCGGCAAGAAGATCGCCGCGCGTGCCGCCAACAAGCTGGCTGAAGACGGTTTGACGCAGCTGCTGGTGTCCGCCGACGATCTGGTCGGGCGCTACGCCGCCGAGGATCTGGTCAATGTCGAAACCGGCGAGATTTTTGCCGAGGCTGGCGATGAGCTGACCGAGGAAGTGCTCGAGGCGCTGGCCGAAGCGGGCGTCGGGTCCCTGGACGTGCTCGACATCGACGGTGTCGCGGTGGGCGGCTACATGCGCACCACGCTGGCAGCCGACAAGAACGACACGCGCGAGCAGGCGTTGGTGGACATCTACCGTGTCATGCGCCCGGGCGAACCGCCCACGCCTGAAACGGCCGATGCGCTGTTCAACGGCCTGTTCTTCGATCCCGAGCGCTATGACCTGTCGCCGGTCGGCCGGGTGAAGATGAATATGCGCCTGGATCTCGAATGCCCGGACGATGTGCGCGTGCTGCGCCGCGAGGACATCATCGAGGTGCTGCGCGTGCTCCTGAACCTGCGCGACGGCAAGGGCGAGATCGATGACATCGACAATCTCGGCAATCGCCGGGTGCGGTCTGTCGGCGAGCTGATGGAGAACCAGTACCGCATCGGTCTCCTGCGCATGGAGCGCGCCATCAAGGAGCGCATGAGCTCGGTGGATATCGAGACCGTGATGCCTCACGACCTGGTCAACGCCAAACCGGCGGCCGCTGCGGTGCGTGAGTTCTTCGGGTCGTCTCAGCTGTCCCAGTTCATGGACCAGACCAATCCCTTGTCCGAAGTGACCCACAAGCGCCGCCTGTCGGCGCTGGGGCCGGGCGGCCTGACGCGCGAGCGCGCGGGCTTCGAAGTGCGCGACGTGCACCCGACCCACTATGGCCGCATCTGCCCGATCGAGACGCCGGAAGGCCCGAATATCGGCCTGATCAACTCGCTCTCGACCTTTGCACGCGTCAACAAGTACGGCTTCATCGAAAGCCCGTACCGCAAGGTGGAGAAGGGCAAGCTCACCGAACAGGTGGACTATCTGTCGGCCATGCAGGAGGCCCGCTTCGCTATCGCCCAGGCCAATGCCACGGTGGATGATGACGGCTTGCTGGCCAATGACTTCGTTAACTGCCGCGTCGGTCAGAACCGCGAGGCGACGCTGGTGCCGCGCGAAGACGTGGATTACATTGACGTGTCGCCCAAGCAGGTAGTCTCTGTGGCCGCAGCGCTGATCCCCTTCCTGGAAAATGACGACGCCAACCGCGCCCTGATGGGCTCGAACATGCAGCGTCAGGCCGTGCCGCTTCTGCGCAATGAAGCGCCGCTGGTGGGCACCGGCATGGAAGACGTCGTGGCACGCGACTCCGGCGCGGCCGTGGCCGCCCGCCGCGACGGCGTGGTCGAGCAGGTCGATGCCCAGCGCATCGTGATCCGGGCGACCGGTGATATCGGCGCAGCCGAATCCGGCGTCGACATCTACCGCCTGTCCAAATTCCAGCGCTCCAACCAGTCGACCTCGATCAACCAGCGTCCGATTGTGAAGGTGGGCGACCGGGTCCAGACCGGCGACATCATTGCCGACGGTCCGTCGACCGATCTGGGCGAGCTGGCGCTGGGGCGCAATATCCTCGTCGCCTTCATGCCGTGGAATGGCTACAACTTCGAAGATTCCATCCTGGTGTCCGAGCGCATCGTGCGCGATGACGTGTTCACCTCGATCCATATCGAGGAGTTCGAGGTAATGGCCCGCGACACCAAGCTGGGGCCCGAAGAGATCACCCGCGACATCCCGAATGTCGGCGAGGAGGCCCTGCGCAATCTCGACGAAGCCGGGATCGTGGCCATCGGCGCCGAAGTGGAAGCGGCCGACATCCTGGTCGGCAAGGTGACCCCGAAGGGCGAAAGCCCGATGACGCCGGAGGAGAAACTCCTTCGCGCCATCTTCGGTGAAAAGGCGTCGGACGTGCGCGACACCTCGCTGCGCCTGCCGCCGGGCGCCACGGGGACTGTTGTGGACGTGCGCGTGTTCAACCGTCACGGCGTGGAGAAGGACGAACGCGCCATCTCCATCGAACGCGACGAGATCGCGCGCCTGGGCGAAGACCGCGAAGACGAGCTGGCCATTCTGGAGCGCGACATCTTCTCGCGCCTGCAGGAAATCCTTCTGGGCAAGACCGCCGTGGCCGGACCCAAGGGCTTCAAGAAAGGCGCGGTCACCGAGGCCGCCCTGGACGAGACCCCGCGGTCGCAGTGGTGGAAGATCGGCCTCGATGACGAGAAGGCCATGGCCGAAGTCGAGGGCCTGAAGCGTCAGTATGACGAGTCCAAGGCCCGGCTTGACCGGCGCTTTGAAGACAAGGTGGAGAAGGTCCAGCGCGGCGACGAGATGCCGCCGGGCGTGATGAAGATCGTCAAGGTCTTCGTCGCCATCAAGCGCAAGATCCAGCCCGGCGACAAGATGGCCGGACGTCACGGCAACAAGGGCGTTATCTCCAAGATCATCCCGATCGAGGACATGCCGTTCATGGAAGACGGGACCCACGTGGATATCGTGCTGAACCCGCTGGGCGTGCCCTCGCGCATGAATGTGGGTCAGATCCTCGAGACCCATCTGGGCTTCGCCTGCAAGGGTCTGGGCAAGATGATCGGCGAGGCCTACGAGGCCTACCAGCGTGACGGCAAGGCCGAAAATCTGGCCAAGTCGATCCGCTACGCCTATGGCGACGATCAGGAACTGCCCGAGTCCGAAGAGGACCTGGCCGAGCTCGCCCGCAATCTGACCAACGGGATCGCCATCGCGACCCCGGTGTTCGACGGCGCGCGTGAGCCGGACGTGGTGGAGTATCTGAAAAAAGCCGGCCTGGACGAGAGCGGCCAGTCAACCGTCTATGACGGCCTGACCGGCGAACCGTTCCGGCGCAAGGTCACCGTCGGCGTCAAGCATATCCTGAAGCTGCACCACCTGGTGGACGACAAGATCCACGCCCGCTCCATCGGCCCGTACTCGCTGGTCACCCAGCAGCCGCTGGGCGGCAAGGCGCAGTTCGGCGGGCAGCGCTTCGGCGAGATGGAAGTGTGGGCCCTGCAGGCCTATGGCGCGGCCTACACGCTGCAGGAAATGCTCACCGTGAAGTCCGATGACGTGGCCGGGCGCACCAAGGTCTATGAGGCCATTGTGCGCGGCGACAACGCCTTCGAGGCCGGGATTCCGGAAAGCTTCAACGTGCTGATCAAGGAAATGCGTTCGCTGGGTCTGAACGTGGAGCTGGTCAACCAGTAACCGCGTACGAGCCCAGTCACAGCGCCCCTAAGTCATGGCGGCGGGAAGCCGGCCCCTCCGGCCCCCGCCGCCGCCACCGTCAAGGAGACGGACCGATGAACCAAGAGGTCATGAACATCTTCAATCCGTCCGTGGAAGGCCCTGCCTTCGACCGGATCCGGATCTCGCTGGCCAGCCCGGAGAAAATTCTCTCCTGGTCCTTCGGCGAGGTGAAGAAGCCCGAAACGATCAATTACCGCACGTTCAAGCCCGAGCGCGACGGCCTGTTCTGCGCGCGCATCTTTGGTCCGATCAAGGACTATGAGTGCCTGTGCGGCAAGTACAAGCGGATCAAGTACAAGGGCATTATCTGCGAGAAGTGCGGCGTGGAAGTCACGCTGGCGCGCGTACGCCGCGAGCGCATGGGCCATATCGAGCTCGCTGCGCCGGTGGCCCATATCTGGTTCCTGAAATCATTGCCCTCGCGCATTTCCATGATGATGGACATGGCGCTCAAGGATGTGGAGCGCGTGCTCTACTTTGAGGCCTATATCGTCATGGAGCCGGGCCTGACCCCGCTGCAGAAGCACCAGCTTCTGACCGAGGAAGAGTATTACGAGGCCGTCGACGAGTATGGCGAGGACGCCTTCACCGCCGGCATCGGCGCCGAGGCGATCCGCGAGATCATGATCGGCATGGACCTGGCCAAAGAAGTCGAGCGCATGCGTGAAGACATGCTCGAGACCGGGTCTGAGCTGAAGCTGAAGAAGCTTTCCAAGCGCATCAAGCTCTTGGAATCCTTCATGATGTCGAAGAACAAGCCGGAATGGATGATCATGACGGTTGTCCCGGTCATCCCGCCCGAGCTGCGCCCGCTGGTGCCGCTGGACGGTGGCCGCTTTGCGACCTCGGACCTGAACGACCTGTACCGCCGGGTGATCAACCGGAATAACCGCCTGAAGCGCCTGATCGAGCTGCGCGCGCCGGACATCATCATCCGCAACGAGAAGCGCATGCTTCAAGAAGCGGTCGATGCGTTGTTCGACAATGGCCGCCGCGGCCGGGTGATCACGGGTGCCAACAAGCGTCCGCTCAAATCACTCGCCGACATGCTCAAGGGCAAGCAGGGCCGGTTCCGTCAGAACCTGCTGGGCAAGCGCGTGGATTATTCGGGCCGTTCGGTGATCGTGGTGGGCCCGGAGCTGAAGCTGCACGAGTGCGGCCTGCCCAAGAAGATGGCGCTGGAGCTGTTCAAGCCCTTCATCTATGCGCGTCTCGACGCCAAGGGTCTGTCCGGCACGGTCAAGCAGTCCAAGAAGCTGGTCGAGAAAGAGCGCCCCGAAGTCTGGGACGTGCTCGACGAGGTGATCCGCGAGCACCCGGTCATGCTGAACCGGGCGCCGACGCTGCACCGTCTGGGCATCCAGGCTTTCGAACCCAAGCTGATCGAAGGCAAGGCCATCCAGCTTCACCCGCTGGTCTGCGCCGCGTTCAACGCCGACTTTGACGGTGACCAGATGGCCGTGCACGTGCCGCTGAGCCTTGAGGCCCAGCTGGAAGCGCGCGTCCTGATGATGTCGACCAACAACATCCTGTCGCCGGCCAACGGCAAGCCGATCATCGTGCCGTCGCAGGATATCGTGCTGGGCCTGTACTATCTGTCCATCGTCAAGGACGGTGAGCCGGGCCAGGGCATGGTGTTCGCCACCATGGGCGAGATCGAAGCGGCGCTGGACGCCGGCGTGGTTACGCTGCACTCGAAGATCAAGGCGCGCTACGCCTATATCGACGCCGAAGGCAATCAGGTCACCAAGGTGATCGAGACCACCCCGGGCCGGATGAAAATCCTGGAGCACATGCCTCGTCACCAGCTGCTCGGGCCGAAACTGCTTGACGAGCTGCTGACCAAAAAGGCCATCGGCACGATGATTGACGAGGTCTATCGTCACACCGGTCAGAAGGCGACGGTGATCTTCTGCGACCGCATCATGCAGCTTGGCTTCCGCGAAGCGGCCCGCGCGGGCATTTCGTTCGGCAAGGACGACATGCTGATCCCGGCGGCCAAGGCCGTGCTGGTGGGCGAAACCCGCAAACTGGTCGGCGAGTACGAGCAGCAATACGTGGACGGCCTGATCACCAAGGGTGAGAAGTACAACAAGGTCGTCGACGCCTGGGCCAAATGCACCGACAAGGTCGCCGACGCCATGATGGACGAGATTTCCGATCCGTCCAAAGGCGTGCCCGGCGAGGTCAACTCGGTCTACATGATGGCGCACTCCGGCGCGCGTGGCTCGAAGAACCAGATGAAACAGCTGGCCGGCATGCGGGGCCTGATGGCGCGTCCGGACGGATCGATCATCGAGACGCCGATCATCTCCAACTTCAAGGAGGGGCTGACGGTTCTGGAATACTTCAACTCCACCCACGGCGCGCGCAAGGGCCTGGCAGACACGGCGCTGAAAACCGCCAACTCCGGCTATCTCACCCGCCGTCTGGTGGACGTGGCGCAGGACTGCATCATCACCGAAGCCGATTGCGGCACCTCGCAAGGCATCAAGCTGGGCGCGGTGATCGATGGCGGCGAAGTTGCGGTCTCCCTGGGCGCACGCCTGCTGGGCCGCACCACGGCGGAAGACATCAAGAACCCGTCCACCGGGGAGGTCATTGCCCCCGCCGACACCTATCTGGACGAGGATCTGTGCGCGGCCATCGAAGCGGCCAATGTCACCTCGGTGAAGGCGCGTTCGCCGCTGACCTGCGAGACCCGCGTGGGCGTCTGCGCGGCCTGTTACGGCCGTGACCTGGCGCGCGGCACGAAGGTGAATATGGGCGAGGCAATCGGTGTGATCGCCGCCCAGTCCATCGGCGAGCCGGGCACCCAGCTGACCATGCGCACCTTCCACATCGGCGGCACAGCGCAGGTCTCCGAGCAGTCCTTCATCGAAGCCAGCCACGACGGCAAGATGACCTTCACCGAGCGGTCCACCGTGAAAACCGCCGACGGCGACTTCATCGTGATGACGCGCAACATGCAGATCGCGGTGACCGGTCCGGATGGCCTGGAGATGGAAAGCTACAAGCTGCCCTACGGCGCGCGTCTGCGTGTGGACGCGGGCAAGGGCGTCAAGCGCGGCGACCGTCTGGCCGAGTGGGACCCCTACACCATGCCGATCGTCACCGAGGTGGCCGGCAAGGTGAAGTTCATTGACGCTATCGATGGTCTGTCGGTCAAGGACGACACCGACGAAGCCACCGGCATTGCCTCGAAAGTGGTGATCGACTGGCGCGGTACGGGCGCAAAGTCCAAGGACATCCAGCCGGCCATCGTGGTGACCGATGAAAAGGGCGAACCGGTCAAGCTGCCCAACGGGCAGACGGCCAACTACATGCTCTCCGTGGGCGCGATCCTGTCAATCGTCGACGGAGACGAGGTGCGCCCCGGCGACGTGCTGGCGCGGATCCCGACCGAAGGCGCCAAGACGCGCGACATCACCGGCGGTCTGCCGCGGGTGGCCGAGCTGTTCGAGGCCCGCCGCCCCAAGGATCACGCGATCATCGCCGAAATGACCGGCCGCGTGGAGTTCGGACGCGACTACAAGAACAAGCGCCGCATCTCCATCACGCCCGAAGGCGAGGGCGGTGAGCCGGTGGAATACCTGGTGCCCAAGGGCAAGCACCTGTCCGTGCAGGAAGGCGATGTCATCCAGCGCGGCGAGTACCTGATCGATGGCAACCCGGCACCGCATGACATTCTGCGGATCATGGGTGTCGAGGCGCTGGCGAGCTATCTCGTCAACGAGATCCAGGAAGTCTACCGCCTGCAGGGCGTGCCGATCAACGACAAGCATATTGAAGTGATCGTGCGTCAGATGCTGCAGAAGGTCGAAGTCCTCGAGGCGGGCGATACCGGCTATCTGGCCGGCGAGCACGTGGACAAGATCGAGTTCATCGAGACCAATGAGCGCCTGCAAAAAGAGAAGAAGAAGCAGGCCACCGGCGAATCGGTGCTGCTGGGCATCACCAAGGCGAGCCTGCAGACCCGCTCCTTCATCTCGGCGGCGTCCTTCCAGGAGACCACCCGCGTGCTGACCGAAGCCGCCATCCAGGGCAAGGTCGACATGCTGGAAGGCCTGAAAGAGAACGTCATCGTGGGCCGCCTTATCCCGGCAGGCACCGGCGGGACCATGCGCCAGTACCAGGTCGACGCCGACAAGCGCGACCGCGCCCGCATCGCCGAACAGGAAGCCGCCGCCGAGGCGGAAGCCGAAGCCGAAGCCCTGCCGGCCGAAATCGCCGCAGCCGCCGACGCCGAAGCGGACAGTGACGCCTGATTGTCAGGCTGAAACTGGCTTGAGACTGGAAGCGCCCGCCGGAGTGATCCGGCGGGCGTTTTTTCAAGAACGGGTCAGCATCCAGACAGCGAATACAAAGAACCCGCCAAGACCGGCGAACAGTCTTGCTCTGCTGGATCCACCCGACTTGCCCCTGACGACTTTCCAGATCGCATGAGCGAGTGTCAGGCTGCCTACAGCGCCAATACCGATCATGACCAGATCGACGATGCTCGGCCAATTGGCCTGGTCCGGCGTGAGCTCCTGAAATATGGCTAGCAAGGCCAGATAGATGCCAATCGCACCAAGCACATCCGCCCGGCGCAACAAGTCTACCTGCTGCCCGGCCTGGTTTTGCAGCTGTTTGAGCTCCAGCAGCTCGATTTCAGCGCGCACAAGCTGGGAGTACTCCGCGACCCGTCGGCGCAGCGTGTCGTAGCGCACCGCCATGCGGTCGATCCCATCGGACGTGCTGAAGAACCGGCTCAAGAATGCATCCAGTGTCTGAAAGCCGCCTAGCGGAGTCTCACGCAAGCTTTTGGCTCGCTCCTCAACCATGCGGCGATAATCCTGGCTGGCCACTTGTGCGCCTGTCACCCCTTGGGTGATGAACGCATTGAGCGTGCTGAGATTGATGGAGAGCTGGCGCAGCCGCCTCAAGGTACGCTCCAGGGCGTATCGTGCGCGGCCTTCTGCCTGTGGCGGCTCCTGGGCCGGGGCTTCGGGGTCCGGGTCAGTCCAGAGCGCCGCCGAGTCGCGGTGGGCGACATCGAGAATTTCCGAATTGCACTGATTGAGTTTGCGCCCGATGCTGTTGATCGCCGTTGTGAGGGCGTCAACATAAGGAAACTCGCGAAAGGCGAGGGTGCGCGCCGAGGCGATATCAGTGCACCGCCTGACTATCCGTCCGCGCTCCTCGGAGGTCAGGCCAATGTCCAGAATGATGGCTTGTGAGGCCATCTCTCCGTGCGCCGTGCGGCGGTCGGTTGGTCGCAGGTCAGAGATCAGAATCGCCTGACCATTCGATATCCGGCTGATCACAAAGTCCTTGCGGTCCGCGCCATAGGCGGTCTTGTCAGGATAGCGGAACACCCGCATTGCAAGCCCTTCCAGAGCGTCAGCGAGTT
This sequence comes from Hyphomonadaceae bacterium BL14, assembly GCA_027627705.1. Classification (NCBI taxonomy): domain Bacteria; kingdom Pseudomonadati; phylum Pseudomonadota; class Alphaproteobacteria; order Hyphomonadales; family Hyphomonadaceae; species Hyphomonadaceae bacterium BL14. The sequence goes on along the minus strand of CP091242.1, from coordinate 1,170,742 downwards.
TGGTGACCAGAGACAGGTCAAGTTGAAGACGCTCATGCTCCTGGTCAAAGAGGAGCCCGACGCGAATTTGCTCGGCGGTTGTGGGTTCGAGATCGGCCAGCACATGCTCGAAAGGCATGATCCAGTAATGGGCTGCGACCAGGAGTTCGCCGGTCCAGCTGAAGCCCGGCCAGGCGCCATCCTTCGAGATCAAAGCCATCTCGCTCTCCAGCGTGTCGAGCGCGGTCCATTCAAGATTGGGATCCGCAGCCGCGCCAGGGCCGGCCCGCGGCGCCAGAAAGCTTCGCTGACGGCCGTCTTGATGCGACGCAATCGTCTGCGCCAGACTGCCGTCATAGCCCCCGGCGCTGGCCCGGAAGTCCTCAAAGACGGTGAAGTTCTGGCTGGCGCCAAACATCTCCCAGTTCATCCGCAAGCGGCGTTCCGGTGAGGGCGCGCCGTCCAGACGCCAGAAATTGTACCAGCGGTATCGGGTCTGGCCGGTCGGGCGGTAGGGGCGGAAATGCTCGCGGGCGGCAGTCGGATGGACGTCTCTGAAGGCCTCGATCGCCTCGTCACTGGCATGCAAGGGCTGCCCTGCTTCAAAGAGCAAATCCAGTTTCGCCGCCTCCTGCATCGCCGCTGCGCGCAACCTGTCGCGCGCAGCCGGCGCCGCATGCTCGCGCATATTGGCGAGCGCTTCGGACAGGAGCGCCACCGTCCGGTCCTGATTGTCGAGCGTTCCGGCGTGCTCAAGACCCAGGACCCGGATCGCCTCGCCGATGGAGTCGAACCATGTTTGGGCGGCCTTGCGCCGGGTGCGCACGTCGGGGCTGGCGATCTGTTCCTTCAGCAGCGCGGCGTCATGCGGGCGCAGTTTCTTGATCAGCGCTTCGCGAAACTCGTCCTCCCGGCTGGGGAACACGCGAGTCATGTGCGAGACTCGGGCGTAGCGCGGGAGCGGATAGCCCGTCCGCGCGTGCGTTTCCTTGATCATGAAGTCGCGTTCGGGATACTGGCTTGCCCGCCAATCGGAGTGCACCCCACTGGCTTGGGCCGCGCCCACGCCGCCCTCGGCCCGGCGCGCAGCGCCGTATCCAAACCACTGCCTTATGTCCATGCCCGCCCCGATTGCATCCCCACAGGAAGACTATGGCGCCGGTCATGCATCCTCAAGACGTATTCTTGAGCGGCGAACCAGCGCATGCCTGTTTTCGTTCCCGGCGCCTGACAGCCCGCTTGACGGAACCGAGTCTCCTAAGTAGGTTCCGCGCTCGTTTTCCGGGGGTGAGCCGTAGCCGGTCTGTTGTGACCGTCTAAACGTCGCCGGGAATACTGGACACAACGCTTTCACGACCGTCCGCGGACGTACGGCCCAGGCCGTCGCGACCGGACGGGTTTTTCGCGTCATGCCGCCAGGGCTTTCGCGAAGCCGCGAACAGGAACGGACAAGGGCCTTATGCCGACGATCAATCAGCTCATCCGCAAGCCGCGGAAAGACAAGCCCAAGCGCAACAAAGTGCCGGCCCTTCAGGCTTGCCCGCAGCGCCGTGGTGTTTGCACGCGCGTTTACACCACCACCCCGAAAAAGCCGAACTCGGCCTTGCGCAAAGTCGCCAAGGTCCGGTTGACCAACGGCTATGAGGTGGTGAGCTACATTCCAGGCGAAGGCCATAACCTGCAGGAGCACTCGGTTGTGCTGATCCGTGGCGGGCGCGTGAAGGACCTTCCCGGCGTGCGTTACCACATTCTGCGCGGCGTCCTGGACACCCAGGGCGTCAAGGACCGCCGCCAGCGCCGTTCGAAATACGGCGCGAAGCGTCCTAAATAAGGAGATACGGCCATGTCCCGCCGTCACCGCGCCGAAAAGCGCGAAATTCAGCCTGACCCGAAATTCGGTGATCGCGATCTGACCAAGTTCATGAATTACATCATGGTCGACGGTAAGAAATCGGCTGCCGAAGCGATCATTTATGGCGCTCTCGAGATCGTCGAAGAGAAAACCAAGCGCGAGCCGGTGCGCACCTTCCATGACGCGCTCGACAATGTCGCGCCGGAAGTTGAAGTGCGCTCGCGCCGGGTTGGCGGTGCCACCTATCAGGTGCCCGTCGATGTGCGCCCCGACCGCCGCAAGGCGCTGGCCATCCGCTGGCTGGCCTCCGCGGCGCGCGGCCGTAACGAGAACACCATGCGCGAGCGGCTCGCCGCCGAGCTCATGGACGCGGCCTCCAATCGCGGTTCTGCGGTGAAAAAGCGTGAAGACACGCACCGCATGGCCGAAGCCAACCGCGCCTTCGCCCACTATCGCTGGTAAGCCGGCGCGCCTTATTCTTTGTTCCTGAAGGACACTCCCCATGGCCCGCGACTACAAGATCGAGGACTACCGCAATTTCGGCATCATGGCCCACATCGATGCGGGCAAGACCACGACGACCGAACGGATCCTCTTCTACACCGGCAAGTCCCACAAGATCGGCGAAGTCCACGACGGCGCCGCGACCATGGACTGGATGGAGCAGGAGCAGGAGCGCGGCATCACGATCACGTCTGCGGCCACGACGTGCTTCTGGAAAGACAAGCGCCTGAACATCATCGACACGCCCGGCCACGTGGACTTCACGATTGAAGTCGAGCGCAGCCTGCGCGTTCTGGACGGCGCCGTGGCGCTGCTGGACGCCAATGCCGGTGTGGAGCCCCAGACCGAAACGGTCTGGCGCCAGGGGGACAAGTACAAGGTCCCGCGCATGGTGTTCGTCAACAAGATGGACAAGCTGGGCGCCGATTTCTACCGCTGCGTCGACATGATCAAGGAGCGCCTGGCCGCCAAGCCGCTCTGCCTCCAGCTGCCGATCGGGTCGGAAAGCGACTTCGCTGGCTGCATTGACCTTCTCACCATGAAGGCGCTGATCTGGGAATCGGAAAACCTGGGTGCCACCTGGCGTGAGGAAGACGTCCCCGCCGACATGGCCGACAAGGCCGCCGAGTACCGCGAGTACCTCGTCGAGACTCTGGTGGAGCTCGATGAGACGGTCATGGAGGCCTATCTTGAAGGCACCGAGCCCGACATCGCGACCCTGAAGCGCCTGATCCGTCTGGGCACGCTGCAGCTGGCCTTCAACCCGGTGCTGTGTGGCACGGCGTTCAAGAACAAGGGCGTGCAGCCGCTGCTGGACGCGGTGGTGGATTATCTGCCCTCGCCGGTGGACGTGCTGAACATTCGTGGCATCGACCCGCGCACCGAGGCCGAGATCGAGCGCCAGTCCTCGGACGCGTCGCCGCTGTCCATGCTGGCCTTCAAGATCATGAACGACCCGTTCGTGGGCTCGCTGACCTTCTGCCGCATCTATTCGGGCCAGATCACCACCGGCACCTCGGTGCTGAACACGGTGAAGGACAAGAAGGAACGCGTCGGCCGCATGCTGCTCATGCACGCCAATTCGCGTGAAGACATCAAGGAGGCCTTCGCTGGTGACATCGTCGCCATTGCGGGCCTGAAAGACACCACCACGGGTGACACGCTGTGCGACCCGGCCTCTCCGGTCATTCTGGAGCGCATGGAGTTCCCCGAGCCGGTGATCGAGATCGCCATCGAGCCGAAATCCAAGGGCGACCAGGAAAAGCTCGGCATGGCGCTGGCGCGTCTGGCGGCGGAGGACCCGTCCTTCCGCGTCAAGACCGACGAGGAATCCGGCCAGACCATCATTGCCGGCATGGGCGAGCTGCACCTGGACATCCTGGTTGACCGCATGCGCCGCGAGTTCAAGGTCGAGGCCAATGTCGGCCAGCCCAAAGTGGCCTATCGCGAGACGCTGGGTCAGGCTTACGAGATCGACTACACCCACAAGAAGCAGACCGGCGGTACCGGCCAGTTCGCCCGCATCAAGGTGCGCTTCGCGCCGGGCGAGCCGGGCTCGGGCTATGCCTTCGAGTCCAAGGTGGTCGGCGGCTCGGTGCCGAAGGAATACGTGCCGGGCGTGGAAAAGGGCATCAATTCGGTGCGCGAGAACGGCCTGCTGGCCGGCTTCCCGGTGATCGATTTCACCGCGACCCTGCTCGACGGTGCCTATCACGATGTGGACTCCAGCGTGCTGGCGTTCGAGATCGCGGCCCGTGCTGCCCTGCGCGAAGCCAAGTCGAACCTGCGCATGAAGCTCCTCGAGCCGATCATGAAGGTCGAAGTGGTCACCCCGGACGACTATACCGGGTCGGTGATCGGCGACCTGAACTCCCGGCGCGGCCAGATCCAGGGCCAGGAGATGCGCGGCAATGCCACGGTGGTGAACGCCATGGTGCCGCTGGCGAACATGTTCGGGTACGTGAACAACCTGCGTTCGGCCACTCAGGGCCGCGCCCAGTTCACCATGCAATTTGATCACTACGAGCCCGTGCCGCAGGCCGTGGCCGAGGATGTGATCTCCAAGATCGCCTGACGGCTTCGCGCCGTCGAGAGCAACCAGAGAAGAACAGGACAAGACAATGGCCAAGGGTAAGTTTGAGCGTAACAAGCCGCACGTCAACATTGGCACGATTGGTCACGTTGACCATGGCAAGACGACGCTGACGGCTGCGATTACGAAGTATTTCGGCGAGTTCCGTGCGTATGACCAGATTGACGGTGCGCCGGAAGAGAAGGCGCGCGGGATCACGATCTCGACGGCGCACGTCGAGTACGAGACGCCGGGCCGTCACTATGCGCACGTCGACTGCCCGGGCCACGCGGACTATGTGAAGAACATGATCACGGGCGCGGCGCAGATGGACGGCGCGATCCTGGTTGTGAACGCGGCGGACGGCCCGATGCCGCAGACGCGCGAGCACATTCTGCTGGCCCGTCAGGTGGGTGTGCCGGCTCTGGTTGTGTTCCTGAACAAGGTTGACCAGGTCGACGACGCCGAGCTTCTGGAGCTGGTGGAGATGGAGGTTCGCGAGCTTCTGTCGTCCTACGACTTCCCGGGCGACGACATTCCGATCATTGCGGGCTCGGCGCTGCACGCCATGAACGGTACGCAGCCCGAGATCGGCGAGAATCAGATCCGTGCGCTGATGGCGGCTGTGGACGAGTACATCCCGACCCCGGAGCGTGCCATTGACCAGCCCTTCCTGATGCCGATCGAGGACGTGTTCTCCATTTCGGGCCGTGGCACGGTGGTGACGGGGCGTGTCGAGCGCGGCATCGTGAAAGTGGGCGACGAGATCGAGATTGTGGGCCTGCGCGACACCAAGAAGACGATCTGCACGGGTGTCGAGATGTTCCGCAAGCTGCTCGACCAGGGCCAGGCGGGCGACAATGTGGGCGTTCTGCTGCGCGGCGTTGACCGCGAGGGCGTGGAGCGCGGCCAGGTATTGTGCAAGCCGGGCACGATCAAGCCGCACAAGAAGTTCGTGGCCGAGGCCTATATCCTGACCAAGGAAGAGGGTGGCCGTCACACGCCGTTCTTCACCAATTACCGTCCGCAATTCTACTTCCGCACGACGGACGTGACGGGTGTGGTGAGCCTTCTGGACGGCACCGAGATGGTGATGCCGGGCGACAATGTCGAGATCAATGTCGAGCTGATCACCCCGATCGCGATGGAAGAGAAGCTGCGCTTCGCCATCCGTGAAGGCGGGCGCACCGTGGGTGCCGGCGTGGTGGCCAAGATCGTCGAGTAATCGGCACCGTCCCTGACGCTATGCGACGCGGCCCGGCCCCCAAAGCCGGGCCGCGCTGCGTTCTGAGTGGAACGCATCTGCTGAAGGTGCTGCACAAGCCCCCGCCGGGACGCAGCAATCTGGATGGTAGGTGTTGACGGGCGGGGCAGGTGGGAGTATCCACCCTCCCTCTGACGAGTTGGCTGTGCCCTTTGAGGGCAAACGCAACTCCTGAAGCGAAAACAATTTGGCGCGCGAGTGCTGCGGGGGGCGATCCGGCCCTTGGCGCGGCCCTTGCGCATGTTGGGACCGGACCAATGGCGCAGCAGAATATCCGAATTCGCCTGAAGGCGTTTGATCACCGCGTGCTCGATTCGTCGGCCAGCGAGATCGTGTCGACGGCGAAGCGCACCGGCGCGAACGTGCGCGGGCCGATCCCGCTGCCTACGCGCATTGAGAAGTTCACCGTGCTGCGCGGCCCGCACATCGACAAGAAGTCGCGCGAGCAGTTCGAAATCCGCACGCACAAGCGCGTGCTCGATATCGTCGACCCGACCCCCCAGACCGTCGACGCGCTGATGAAGCTCGACCTGTCGGCTGGCGTCGACGTCGAGATCAAGCTGGGAGCGTAGGGCGATGAGCCAGGCAGTTAAATTGCGCACCGGCCTTGTGGCCAAGAAGCTCGGCATGACCCGCGTGTTCACGCCGGAAGGCAATCACGTACCGGTCACCGTGCTGCATCTGGACGGCGGCATTCAGGTCGTCGCCCAGCGCACCACCGAGCGCGACGGGTATACCGCCCTGCAGCTGGGCGTGGGCAAGGCGAAAGTGCGCCGCACCACCAAGGCCATGCGCGGTCATTTCGCCAAGGCTTCGGTTGAACCCAAGCGCAAGCTGGTCGAGTTTCGTGTGAGCGAAGACGCCCTGGTTGACGCCGGTGCCGAGCTGTCCGCGGAACACTTTGTCCCGGGCCAGAAAGTCGATGTCGCCGGCATCACCATCGGTAAGGGTTTCGCCGGCGCCATGAAGCGCTGGAATTTTGGCGGCATGCGCGCCTCGCACGGCGTGTCCGTCTCGCACCGCGCCCACGGCTCCACCGGTCAGAACCAGGATCCGGGCCGGGTGTTCAAGGGCAAGAAAATGGCCGGCCATCTCGGTTCCGAGCGTGTGACCACGCAAGGTCTTGAAGTGGTGCGCGTTGACGCCGAGCGTGGCCTGATCCTGATCAAGGGCGCGGTTCCGGGCTCTGCCGGTTCGTGGGTTGAAGTGCGCGACGCCGTCAAAGGCGCGGGCGCACACGATCTGCCGTATCCGGCCGGTCTGCGCACCGTACCGACTGAAGAACTCGACACGCCGCCCCCGGGCAGCGCAGAAGCTGACATGGTCTCTGAAGGCGCGCCGACCGAAGACCAGATCCACGCCGCCGAGGCTGACGCCGGGAATGAAGGGTCCAACCAATGAAGATCGACGTCGTCAAGCTGGACGCCGGCAAGGCCGGGTCGGTTGAGCTGAACGCGGATATTTTCGGCATCGCCGAGATCCGCGCCGACCTCCTGCACCGTTGCGTCAAATGGCAGCTGTCGCAGCGCCAGACCGGTAATCACAAGGTCAAGCAGCGCAGCGAGATCGCCCGCACGACCAAGAAAATGTACAAGCAGAAGGGCACTGGCGGCGCGCGTCACGGTGCGCGTTCGGCCCCGAACTTTGTCGGTGGCGGTGTGGCCCACGGGCCGCGCGTGCGTTCGCACGCTACCGACCTGCCCAAGAAGGTCCGCGCGCTGGCCCTGCGCCATGCGCTGTCGGCCAAGGCGGGTGGCAATCAGCTGATCGTGCTGGACGAGGCGCGCCTTGATGCGCCCAAGACCCGCGATCTGGTCGCTCTGTTCGCCAAGCTCGGGCTCAGCAATGCGCTGATCATCGACGGCGAGACGCTGGACGAGAACTTTGCGCGCGCCGCGCGCAACGTGCCGCTCATTGACGTGCTGCCCGCTCAAGGGCTGAACGTTTATGACGTGCTGCGCCGGGACACCCTGGTGCTGACGCGTGCGGCTCTGGACAAGATCAACGAGCGGCTCGCGCCGCAGGAGGCTGCGTGATGCCCGCTCCGCGTCATTACGACACTCTGATCGCGCCGGTGATCACGGAAAAATCCACCCTTCTGTCGGAAGACAACAAGGTGGTGTTCCGCGTGCCCCTGGACGCGACCAAGAAAGATATCGCCGAGGCGGTCGAGGAATTGTTCAAGGTCAAGGTTAAGGCCGTGAACACCCTCATCCAAAAAGGCAAAACCAAACGTTTCCGCGGCATTAAAGGCCGGCGTGATGACGTCAAGAAAGCGGTTGTGACCCTCGAAGACGGTCACTCCATTGACGTCACCACGGGCCTCTAGACGCGCGCACGAAGGAGAGAGACCATGGCTCTGAAATTCTTCAAGCCGACCTCGCCCGGCCGCCGCGCGCTTGTGCTGGTGGACCGTAGCGAGCTGCATGCCGGCAAGCCGGAGAAGACCCTCGTCGAGGGCCTTCGCAAGAAGGGCGGCCGCAACAATACCGGGCGCATCACCGCCCGCCGCATCGGCGGCGGTGCCAAGCGCCTGTATCGCGTGATCGACTTCAAACGCCGCAAATTCGACGTGCCCGCCACGGTCGAGCGTCTGGAGTATGACCCCAACCGCACCGCCTTCATCGCGCTGATCCGCTATGAAGACGGCGAGCTCGCCTACATCCTGGCGCCTCAGCGCCTGGCGGTGGGTGATGCGGTTCTGGCCGGCGAGCGTGTGGACGTGAAGCCGGGCAATGCCATGCCCCTCAAGGCGATGCCGGTCGGTACGATCGTGCACAATGTCGAGCTGAAGCCCCTGAAGGGCGGTCAGATCGCGCGGTCTGCCGGCGCTTATGCCCAGCTGGTTGGCCGCGATGCGGGCTACGCCCAGCTGCGCCTGATGAGTGGCGAACTGCGCGCGGTGCACCAGGACTGCATGGCCACGATCGGCGCTGTGTCGAACGCGGACCATCTGAACATCAATCTGGGTAAAGCCGGCCGCAAGCGTCACATGGGCAAGCGCCCGTCAGTGCGCGGCGTGGCCATGAACCCGGTCGACCACCCGCACGGCGGCGGCGAAGGCCGCACCTCGGGCGGCCGCCACCCGGTGACCCCGTGGGGCAAGCCGACCAAGGGTCCGCGCACGCGGTCGAACAAATCGACCAGTAAATTCATCATCCGCTCGCGCCACGAGCGCAAGAAACGCTAGGGGACGGCTCACATGCCTCGCTCTGTCTGGAAAGGCCCGTTTGTTGACGGGCACCTCCTGAAGAAAGCCGACGCTGCGCACTCTGCCGGGCGCAAGCAGGCGATCAAGACGTGGTCGCGCCGCTCGACGGTGATGCCGCAATTCGTGGGCCTGACGTTCCAGGTTCATAACGGCAACAAGTTCATCCCGGTGGTCGTCTCGGAAGAGATGGTGGGCCACAAGCTGGGCGAGTTCGCTCCGACGCGCACCTATTACGGCCACGCGGCGGACAAGAAGGCGAAGAGGAAGTAGCCATGGGTCAGGCGAAGAACCCCCGGCGGGTCGCCGATAACGAAGCGCGCGCCAAGCTGCGCATGCTGCGTATCAGCCCGCAAAAGCTCAACCTCATTGCCACGATGATCCGCGGCAAGAAGGTGGAGCGTGCGCTCAACGATCTCGAGTTCTCGCGCAAGCGGGCCTCGGCGGACGTGAAGAAGCTGCTCCAGTCTGCGGTCGCGAATGCGGAAAACAATCACGGTCTGGACATCGACTCGCTGGTCGTGTCCGAGGCCTATGTCGGCAAGAACCTGGTGATGAAGCGCTTCCGGGCCCGCGCACGCGGCCGCGGCGCCAAAATCCTGAAGCCGTTCTCCGAGCTGACGATCGTCGTGCGCGAAGTTGAGGAGACCGTCTGATGGGTCAGAAAGTCAATCCGATCGGCCTGCGTCTTGGTATCAACCGGACCTGGGATTCGCGCTGGTACGCCAAGGGCGAGGAATACGCCGACCTTCTGCACGAAGACATCAAGATCCGCGCGTTCCTGAAAGACAAGCTCAAGACCGCGTCGATCTCGCGCATCATCATCGAGCGCCCGCACAAGAAGTGCCGCATCACTATCCACACGGCGCGTCCGGGTGTGGTGATCGGCAAAAAAGGCGGCGATATCGAGAAGCTCCGCAAGGAAATCTCGAAGATGGTCGACGGCGAAGTGTTCCTCAACCTGGTTGAGGTGCGCAAGCCGGAAGTGGACGCCACCCTGGTTGCCGAGAGCATCGCCCAGCAGCTGGAGCGCCGTATCGCGTTCCGCCGCGCGATGAAGCGCTCGCTTCAGACCACGATGCGCATGGGCGCTCTGGGCTGCAAGATCATGGTTGGCGGCCGTCTGGGCGGCGCGGAAATCGCGCGCGTCGAGAAGTATTCCGAAGGCTCGGTGCCGCTGCACACGCTGCGCGCCGATATCGATTATGGCTTCGCCGAAGCCAAGACCGCGATGGGCATTATCGGGATCAAGGTGTGGATCTACAAAGGCGAGATCCTCGAGCACGATCCGATGGCCCAGGAAAAGCGCATGCTCGACTCCGGTGAGCAGCGCAACCGGTCGGGCCGGCAAGCGGCGTAATAGCGGAACAAGGGAGACGCCATCATGCTTCAACCGAAGCGCACCAAATTCCGCAAAGCGCACAAAGGCCGCATCAGCGGCGTGGCGAAGGGCGGGTTCACGTTGAACTTCGGCTCCTACGGGCTGAAGGCCATGGAGCCTGAGCGCGTGACCGCGCGCCAGATCGAAGCCACCCGCCGGGCCATCACGCGCCACATGAAGCGTGCCGGCCGGGTCTGGATCCGTGTGTTCCCCGACGTGCCGGTGTCGAAAAAGCCGACCGAAGTGCGGATGGGTAAAGGCAAGGGCTCGCCCGAGTTCTGGGCCGCCCGCGTCAAGCCGGGCCGGATCATGTTTGAAATTGACGGCGTGCCTGACGATGTGGCGCGCGAGGCGCTTCGCCTCGGCGCAGCCAAATTGCCGATCAAGACCCGGGTCGTAACCCGTCCGGGCGAGTAAGGGAGAGGCCCTGATGACAGGCGAAGACGTGCGCGCACTCAGCGACGACCAGCTTCAGGACTCGCTCCTCAAGCTCAAGAAAGAACAGTTCAATTTGCGGTTCCAGCGGGCCACCGGCCAGCTTGAGAACACCGCGCGCTTTATGCAGATCCGCCGGGATATCGCCCGGATCAAGACGGATCAGCGCCGGCGCGCGCTTCAGACCCAGGGGAGCTGAGGTTATGCCGAAGCGCATCCTTCAAGGCGTCGTGGTCAGCGACAAGCAGGAAAAGACGGTGATCGTGCGCGTTGAGCGTACCTTCCTCCATCCGCTGCTGCGCAAGACCGTGCGCCGGACAAAGAAATACCACGCTCATGATGAAAATGGCGTGGGCAAGGTGGGCGAGCGCGTCCAGATCCAGGAATGCGCGCCCAAATCGAAACTCAAGCGGTGGGAGATCGTCCCCGATCAGGCCTGAAGCCTGATCTGAGGGGCGGTCGTCCGATAACGGAGACCTTCCAATGATCCAGATGCAAACCAATCTGGAGGTGGCCGATAATTCCGGCGCCCGCCGCGTGCAGTGCATCAAGGTGCTCGGCGGCGCGAAGCGGCGCTATGCGGGCGTAGGCGACATCATCGTCGTCTCGATCAAGGAAGCCACTCCCAAGGGCCGAGTTAAAAAAGGTGATGTGCGCAAGGCCGTGGTCGTGCGCACCGCCAAGGACATCAAGCGCCGTGACGGATCGGTGATCCGCTTCGACACGAACGCGGCTGTTCTGATCAACAACAATAACGAGCCGATCGGCACCCGGATCTTCGGGCCGGTGCCGCGTGAGCTGCGCGCCAAGCAGCACATGAAGATCGTCTCCCTGGCGCCGGAGGTGCTGTAGTCATGGCCGCTAAAATCAAAAAGGGCGACAAGGTCGTCGTCCTGGCCGGTCGCGACAAGGGCAAGACCGGTCAGGTGACCAAAGTGCTTCCGAGCGAAAACCGCGTTGTGGTTTCGGGCGTGAACACGGTGAAGCGCCACCAGCGCGCGACGCAGACAAGCGCTGGCGGAATTGAAGAGAAAGACGCCGCCATCCACGTGTCCAACGTGGCTCTGGCCGATCCGAAGACCGGTGAAGCGACGCGTGTCGGCTTCAAGATGGACAAGGACGGCAAGAAAGTGCGCGTAGCCAAGAAGTCCGGCGAGGTGATCGATGTCTGACATCGCAACGTACGAACCGCGCCTGAAGACGCGCTACCGCGAGGAAATCCGCGCGCGTCTGAAGGAAAAATTCGGTTATACCAACGACATGCAGATCCCGCGCCTGGACAAGGTCGTGATCAACATGGGCGTTGGCGAGGCGGCCCAGGATTCCAAGAAGATCCAGGGCGCGCTGGCCGATCTGCAGATGATTTCCGGTCAGAAGCCGGTCGCCACGGCGGCCAAAACCTCGATCGCCGGTTTCAAGCTGCGTGAAGACCAGCTGATCGGCGCCAAGGTGACGCTGCGCAAGGACCGGATGTACGAGTTTCTCGACCGTCTCGTGACTGTGGCTTTGCCGCGGGTGCGTGACTTCCGCGGCCTGAACGGCAAGAGCTTTGACGGGCGCGGCAACTACGCCATGGGTCTCAAGGAGCACATCGTGTTCCCGGAGATCAACTACGACAAAGTCGACAAGATCCGCGGCATGGACATCATCGTGTGCACCACCGCGAATACCAATGAGGAAGCGAAGGCCCTGCTGGCCGAGTTCGATTTCCCGTTCACGAACTGACGCAGCAGGAGCGCGGCACCATGGTGGCGCCGCACGCAGGAGAGATTTGAATGGCCAAGAAGAGCGCTATCGAGCGTAACCAGAAGCGTCAGCGTCTGGCGGAGCGTTTCGCTGCCCGCCGCGCCGCGTTGAAGGCAGTCGCCCGGGACCAGTCCAAACCGGTGGAAGAACGGTTCGCCGCCCAGCTGAAGCTGGCCGACCTGCCGCGTAATTCCGCGCCGTCGCGCATTCGCAACCGCTGCCAGATCAGCGGCCGTCCGCGCGCGTATTACCGCAAGCTGAAGATGTCGCGTATCGCGCTGCGTCAACTGGCCAGCCACGGGATGATCCCGGGCATGGTCAAGTCGAGCTGGTAGGAGGTCAGGACATGTCTGTGAACGATCCGCTCGGCGATATGCTGACCCGCATCCGCAACGCTCTGATGCGCAAGCGCACCAGCGTTTCCACGCCGGCGTCCGCACTGCGCGGCCGCGTGCTCGACGTTCTGCTCGATGAAGGCTATATCCGCGGCTACACCGAAAGTGTGGACGCGCGCGGCTTCAAGCAGTTCGACATTGAGCTGAAGTATTACGAAGGCGCGCCTGTGATCTCCCAGATCCAGCGCGTGTCGAAGCCGGGTCGGCGCGAGTACCGCAAGGTTCGCGACCTGCCGCTGGTTCAGAACGGGCTGGGCATCGCCATCATCTCGACCCCCCAGGGTGTGATGAGCGATACGTCTGCGCGCGCGAAGAATGTCGGCGGCGAGATCCTTTGCCACGTCAGCTAGGAACAGGAGGCTAACATGTCGAGATTAGGCAAGCTGCCTGTTGAAATTCCCTCTGGCGTCACCGCCTCGGTGAATTCGGGCGTGGTGATGGTGAAGGGCCCCAAGGGCGAGCTGAGCTTTTCGGCGCCGTCCAGTGTGAGCATCCGTCATGAAGACGGTGCCCTGAAGGTCGCGCCGGTCGAGAACTCCAAGACCGCCAAGGCGATGTACGGCACCGCCCGCGCGCGCCTGAAGAACATGGTCCTGGGCGTCACGAACGGGTTCGAGAAGAGCCTGGAGCTTGTGGGCGTCGGGTATCGTGCCCAAATGCAGGGCACGGATCTGAAGCTGGCTTTGGGCTTTTCCCACGACGTGATCTACACCCCGCGCAAGGGGATCACGATCACGGTCCCCAAGCCGACCGAGATCAAGATTGAAGGGCCGGACGCTCAGGCGGTTGGTCAGACTGCGGCGGAAATTCGCCGGTTCCGTTCGCCTGAGCCTTACAAGGGCAAGGGCGTGAAGTACGCGACCGAGCAAGTGCGCCGCAAAGAAGGCAAGAAGAAATAGGGTCCTGGTGATGAAAACCTCAGCCGAGAAAATGCGCCGCCGCACGCAGCGCACCCGCGCCCGGATCCGCAAACTGGCCAATGGCCGGCCGCGCTTGTCCGTGTTCCGGTCGTCCAAGCATATCTACGCGCAGATCATCGACGATGCGAATGGCCTTACGGTCGCCGCGGCGTCCTCGCTCGAACAGGGCAAGGAAGCCAACGGCGCCACGGTCAGCGCAGCCGAAACCGTCGGCAAGCTCGTCGCCGAGCGTGCGAAGGAAAAAGGCTTGACCGACGTGGTGTTCGACCGCGGCGGCTACATGTACCACGGGCGCGTCAAAGCGCTCGCTGACGCTGCCCGCGAGGGCGGCCTGAACTTCTAAGGGAGCGAACGCCATGGCTCGTGAAGACAATCGCGGCGGCCGCGACCGCCGCCGCAGGGACGAGGACAACGCGGAACCGGAACTGGTCGACAAGCTCGTCCAGATCAACCGCGTCGCCAAGACGGTGAAGGGTGGCCGGAACTTCCAGTTCGCCGCGCTCGCCATCGTGGGCGACCAGAAGGGCCGCGTCGGCTTCGGCCAGGGCAAGGCCCGCGAGGTTCCCGAAGCCATCCGCAAGGCGACGGAAGAAGCCAAGAAGATGATGGTCCGCGTGCCGCTGCGTGAAGGCCGTACCCTGCACCATGACGCCCACGGGCGTTGGGGAGCGGGCAAGGTGATCCTGCGCTCGGCCCCTCCGGGTACCGGCGTGATTGCTGGCGGTCCGATGCGCGCTGTGCTGGAATCGCTCGGCGTTCAGGACGTGGTGGCCAAATCCACCGGTTCGTCGAACCCCTACAACATGGTGCGCGCCACGTTCCAGGCCCTGAAGGCCCAGAACAGCCCGCGTTCAATCGCCGCCAAGCGCGGTCTGAAGGTTGCTGATCTGGTGGAGCGCCGCCAGGACGGGGCGAGTTCGCCCGAAGCGATCGAGTCCTAAGAGGAGGGCGTTATGGCTGCTACCAAAACCGTTCGCGTGCGCCAGACCGGGTCCTCGACCCGGCGTCCGCCTGAGCAGGCCGCGACCCTCAAGGGCCTTGGCCTGGGCCGGATCGGGCGCGAGCGCGAGCTTGAAGACACGCCGTCTGTGCGCGGCATGATCCGCAAGGTCGCCCATCTGATTGAGATCGTGGAGTAGCCGACCGGCTGCTTCTGAAGGAGAATTGCTATGCGCTTGAATGAATTGCGCGACAATCCCGGCGCTACCAAAGAGCGCACGCGCGTCGGGCGCGGCATTGGCTCTGGCACCGGCAAGACCGGCGGGCGCGGCGTCAAGGGCCAGAAATCCCGTTCGGGCGTGGCGATCAAGGGTTTCGAAGGCGGCCAGATGCCGCTGCACCAGCGTCTTCCCAAGCGCGGCTTCACCAAGCCGAACCGGGCACGCTATGCAGAGGTCACCCTGCGCCGCATCCAGACCGCCATCGACGCGGGCCGGCTCGATGCGAGCCAGCCTGTCGACGCGGCCGCGCTCAAGGCTGCCGGCGTGATCCGCCGCGCCAAGGACGGCGTGCGTCTGATCGGCGGCGGTGATCTGACGACCAAGATCACCCTGACTGTGGCTGGTGGCTCTGCCCCGGCCATCGCGGCGGTCGAGAAAGCGGGCGGGTCTGTGACCGTGACCGTGGTCAAAGCCGCCAAAGCTGAAGCCGAAACCGAGTAAAGCCGGACTGGCGCCGGCCCGGATACCGTCCGGGCCGGCGCGTCTCGCGCGAGGGAGTGATCGATCACCATGGCGTCAGCCGCCGAACAACTCGCCGCGAACATGAATTTCGGGGCATTCGCCCGGGCCAAGGAGCTGCAAAAGCGGCTCCTGTTCACGCTCGGCGTTCTGATCATTTACCGCATTGGCACCTATGTGCCGCTGCCTGGCGTGGACATGGCTCAGTTCACGATGCTGTTCGAACAGCAAAGCCAGGGCGTGCTGGGCATGTTCAACATGTTCTCCGGCGGTGCCGTGGAGCGTATGGCGATCTTCGCGCTGAACGTGATGCCTTACATCTCCGCTTCGATCATCATGCAGCTGATGGCGGCAACCGTGCCGGCGCTCGAGCGCATGAAGAAGGAAGGCGGCGAACAGGGCCGCAAGCAGATCAATCAGTATTCGCGCTATCTCACCGTGGTGCTTGCCGCCGCGCAGGGTTTCGCCATCGCGATCGCGATGCAGCAGCCCGACGTGACGACCGGCAACACGATCGCGCAGAACCCCGGGATATTCTTCCTGGTGGTCACCGTCAGCACACTGGTGGGTGGCACCATGCTGCTGCTGTGGCTGGGTGAGCAGATCACCGCGCGCGGTGTGGGCAATGGCGTGTCGCTGATCATTTTCGCCGGCATTATCGCGGAAATGCCGCGCGCGCTGTTCCAGACGCTGGAGCAAGGGCGTACCGGCGAGTTGAATGCCGGCCTTGTGGTCGCTCTGATTGCCATGCTGATCGCCGTTCTGGCCTTCGTGGTGTTCATCGAGCGCTCCCAGCGCCGCCTGCTGACCCAGTATCCCAAGCGCCAGGTCGGTAACCGGATGATGGGGGGCGAATCCTCCTTCCTGCCGCTCAAGCTGAACACGGCGGGCGTGATCCCGGCGATCTTCGCCTCATCGCTTCTGTTGCTGCCGGCGACGGCTGCGGGCTTCTCCGACCAAGCCGGTCCGGCATGGCTGCGCGATATCGTGGCACTGCTCGGCCCTGGCCAACCTGCCTTCATCGCCTTCTATGGTGCGATGATCGTGTTCTTCACCTTCTTCTACACGTCCATCACCTTCAATCCGGACGATGTGGCCGATAACCTGAAGAAGTATGGCGGCTTCCTGCCGGGTATCCGGCCGGGCAAGCGCACCGCGGAATATCTGGACTACGTGCTGACCCGCCTGACGGTGATCGGCGCGGCCTATCTCGCGGCTGTCTGTCTGCTGCCGGAAATCCTGCGCATGCAGAACCCGTCCATTCCGTTTTATATCGGTGGCACGGCCCTGCTGATCGTGGTGTCGGTGACACTGGATACGGTCGGGCAGATCCAGTCCCACCTTCTGGCCCATCAGTATGAAGGGCTGATCAAGAAGACGAAGCTGCGGGGGCGCAAGCGATGAACATTGTCCTGTTCGGTCCGCCGGGCGCTGGCAAAGGCACGCAGTCCAAGCGCCTGGTCGCCGAACGCGGCTGGGTTCAGCTGGCCACCGGCGACATGCTGCGCGCCGCACGCGCGGCCGGTACCGAACTGGGCAAGCGCGTGGCCGGCATCATGGATCGCGGTGATCTGGTCTCGGACGAGATCGTGATTGCCCTGATCGAGGAGCGCCTCGACGAGGCGGCAGCGGCTGGCGGGGCCATCTTTGACGGCTTCCCGCGCACCGTGGCCCAGGCCGAAGCGCTGGACGGTTTGCTGGCAGGGCGCAATGCGCCGATCGAAAAGGTCGTGCGCCTCGTCGTCGACCAGGACGAGCTGGTGGCCCGCATGCAGAAGCGCGCCGAAGAAGAGGGCCGCGCTGACGATACAGTCGAGGCGTTCCGCGTCCGGCTGATGAATTATAACGACCAGACGGCTGCTCTGATCCCGTACTATCAGGCTCAGGGCAAGCTGGTCGATGTGGACGGCGCAGGCACGATGGACGCCGTCTCGGCGCGCATCGCAAGCGTGCTGGACCAGGAATAAGGGCTGCGCCGGGGAACCGCCCCGGCGTGGTGGAAACTGAGGCGGTGCCGCTTATCCCGGTTGACGAAACCGGTGCGGTGCCTATAAGAACCGCCCTTCGCTCGCAGGGGCAGACGCCGTATCCGCCGCCGCCTTTGTTGGCTGCGCGGTCCGGTCTCCTTCGCGGGCGTGGGCTGATGAGACAAGGAGAGCGTCGTGGCACGGATCGCCGGCGTCAACATTCCGACCAACAAGCGCGTGACCATCGCGCTGCGCTATATCCATGGTATCGGCGCAACGAAAGCTGCCGAGATCTGCGACAAGGTGGGCATCGCCCCCGAGAAGCGGGTCAATCAGCTCACCGACGCTGAAGTGCTCCAGATTCGCGAAACGATCGACGCGGATCACATGGTGGAAGGCGATCTGCGCCGTGAGGTGGCAGTCAACGTCAAGCGCCTGATGGATCTCGGCTGCTATCGCGGCCTGCGCCACCGGCGCGGCCTGCCTGTTCGCGGTCAGCGCACCCATACCAATGCGCGCACGCGTAAAGGTCCCGCCAAGCCGATCGCTGGCAAGAAGAAATAAGGAACGAGGGCCATGGCCAAGGAACCGTCCCGCGTACGCCGCCGCGAGCGCAAGAATATTACCGCTGGCGTGGCGCATGTGAACGCCAGCTTTAACAACACCATGATCACGATCACCGACGCCCAGGGAAATACGATCTCCTGGTCATCGGCCGGGACCATGGGCTTCAAGGGTTCGCGCAAATCGACCCCCTACGCCGCGCAGGTTGCCGCTGAAGATGCGGGCCGCAAGGCGCAGGAGCACGGCGTGAAGACGCTGGAAGTGAAGGTCTCCGGTCCCGGTTCGGGCCGTGAATCCGCACTGCGCGCGCTGCAGTCTGTGGGCCTGGTGATCACGACGATCCACGACGTGACCCCGATCCCGCACAATGGCTGCCGTCCGCCCAAGCGCCGCCGGGTCTAATGCCGGGGTTGGCGCGCGATCCCCGCGCGCCGGCCAGACCGCTGTTTTCGGGCGCGCGGCTTCCTTTCGAAGCTGGCGCGCCCTCCACCTTAAAGGGGTGTTGTCCGTGATTGAGAAAAACTGGCAGGAACTGATCCGCCCGATGAAGCCGGAAATTCAGTCCGGCTTCGACCCGTCGCGTCACGCCAAGCTGGTGGCTGAACCGCTCGAGCGCGGCTTCGGCACGACTCTGGGTAATGCGCTGCGCCGGGTGCTGCTGTCCTCGCTGCAGGGCGCGGCGGTGACGGCGGTGCAGATCGACAATGTCCTGCACGAGTTCTCCTCCATCAAGGGCGTGCGCGAGGATGTCACCGACATCGTGCTGAACCTGAAACAAGTCGCTCTGCGCATGCAGGGTGAGGGGCCCAAGCGCCTGACCCTGAAAAAGAAGGGTCCAGGCGAGGTCAAGGCCGGCGATATTGAAGAGACCGGCGATATCGTCGTGATCAACAAGGACCTGGTGATCTGCACCCTCGATGATGACGCCGATGTGCGCATGGTGCTGACGGTCAATACCGGCAAGGGGTATGTGCCGGCCGAGAACCACCGTGCCGAAGACGCCCCCATCGGCCTGATCGGCGTGGATGCGCTCTACAGCCCGGTCAAGCGCGTCGCCTACCGCGTTGAGAACACGCGCGAAGGCCAGGTGCTGGACTATGACAAGCTGATCCTGGAAGTCGAAACCAATGGCTCCCTGCGTCCCGAAGATGCCGTCGCGTATGCCGCGCGCATCCTTCAGGACCAGCTGCAGGCATTCGTGAACTTCGAAGAGCCCAATCAGGGCCGCACCGAAGGGAGCGACAAGCCGGACCTCGATTTCAACCCGGCCCTGCTCAAGAAGGTCGACGAACTGGAATTGTCGGTGCGTTCGGCCAACTGCCTGAAGAACGACAACATCGTCTATATCGGCGATCTGATCCAGAAGTCCGAGGCGGAAATGCTCCGCACCCCGAACTTCGGCCGCAAGTCGCTCAACGAGATCAAGGAAGTCCTGGCCCAGATGGGACTTCACCTCGGCATGGAAGCGCCCAACTGGCCGCCGGAAAACATCGACGATCTCGCCAAAAAATACGAGGATCAGATCTAGTCAGAAGCGCCGCGAGGCGTCCCTTGACTGGACTTAAGGAGAAATATCATGCGCCACGGCGTCGCCCATCGCAAACTGAACCGGACCGCGAGCCACCGCCGCGCCATGTTCGCCAATATGGCGTCTTCGCTCATCGAGCATGAGCAGATCGTCACCACGCTGCCCAAGGCCAAAGAGCTGAAGCCCATCATGGACAAGCTCATCACCCTGGCCAAGCGCGGCGATCTGCACGCGCGCCGTCAGGCGATTGCCAAGATCCGCAACAAGGATCAGGTGGCCAAGCTGTTCGCGACCCTGGGGCCGCGCTACCAGGAGCGCCAGGGCGGATACACCCGCGTGCTGAAAGCTGGCTTCCGCCACGGGGACAACGCCCCGCTGGCCGTGATCGAGCTGGTCGACCGTGATCCCGAGGCGAAAGGCGCCATTGACCGCGCCCGCCTCGAAGAGGCCCTGTCCGACAACTAGGACGCCTCTGATACCGTGTTAGAAAAGGCCGTCCGGGCAGCCCGGGCGGCCTTTTCGTTTCGCGCCATCCGCAGCGGGCAGGGCGCGCGCGACCCCTGACCGGATCTGTCATCTTTCACACCCTGTTCAGGCGCACTTCTATTGCCTACATCGGGGCGGTGCCGCATGCGGCGCGAGGGATTGGATAGACGAGGGATGAGCTTATGCTGCGACTGCTGATATCTGCGATCATGGTGCTGGGCACCGGACTGGGCGGGGCGTGTGCCGAAGACCGCACGGAGCGCGCTGAGGATCCGGCACCGCAGTCTGTTCAGGAGCCGGCTGAACAGCCCGGTCTGGAGACCGGTCAGGAGCCTGACCCGTCCACGCGGCCCGCGCCCGTTTTCGCGCCCGAGCGCAGCGCCGCGCCGCGGCGCGCGGCGCCGGGCAGCCGCGAGCAGATCCAGCTGTCGTTCGCCCCGGTGGTGCGCGAAGCTGCGCCGGCTGTGGTCAATGTGTATTCGCGCCGGGTGATCGCCCAGCGCTCGCCCTTTGCGGGCGATCCGTTCTTCGAGCGCTTTTTCGGCGGACCCCAGACGCGCCAGCGCGAGGTCAATTCGCTGGGTTCGGGCGTGATCGTGGACGCGTCCGGCGTCATCGTCACCAATAACCATGTCGTGGCCGGCGCGCAGGATTTGCGCGTGGTGTTGTCGGACCGGCGCGAGTTCGCCGCCGAGCTGCTGCTGGCCGACGAGCGCACGGATCTGGCCGTGCTGAAGATCGATGCGGACGCGCCGCTGCCCGTCATGACCCTGGATGCCAGCGGCACGGCCGAGGTCGGTGATCTGGTGCTGGCCATCGGCAATCCGTTCGGAGTCGGCCAGACGGTCACCTCGGGCATTGTCTCGGCGCTGGCGCGCACCGATGTGGGCATCACCGACTACGCCTTCTTCATCCAGACCGATGCAGCGGTGAACCCTGGCAATTCCGGCGGGGCCCTGGTGAACATGTCCGGCGAGCTGATCGGCGTGAATACAGCCATTTTCTCGCGCAGCGGCGGATCCCAGGGCATTGGTTTTGCCATCCCTGCGGAGATGGTGCGCACGGTGGTCGCCGCCGCCCGCGAGGGCGGGCGGGTGGTGCGCCCCTGGCTGGGCGCGCGTCTGCAGGCGGTGACCAGTGATCTGGCCCAGTCTTTCGGCCTCGACCGTCCGCAGGGCGCGGTGGTGGCCGAGCTGTGGCCCGGCGGCGCGGCCGAGCGCGGCGGTCTGCAGCGCGGCGATGTGGTGCTGGCCGTGGATGGTCAGCCGGTCAATGACGAGAATGGCGCCCGCTTCCGCTTCGCCACCCGCACCATCGGCCAGGACGCCCGCCTGACGGTGCTGCGCGATGGCGAGGAGCTGACCCTGACCGTGCCGGCCGAGGCCGCTCCCGGTGTGCTGGAAGGCCAGCGTCTGGCCATTGAGGGGACCAACCCGCTCGCCGGCGCCGAGCTGGTCCAGCTTTCGCCCGCCTTCAACGAGGAGAACGGCATCGATCCCTTCGCCCGCGGTGTGCTGGTGTTTGCCGTGACGCCGCGCACCAATGCCGGCTTCATCGGTTTCCAGCCCGGTGACCGCATCATCGCCCTGATGGGCGAGCCGGTGGACGATCTGCCCACCCTCGCCCGCATCCTGCGCCAGAATGACGGTTCGGCCCGCTGGCCGGTGGAGATTGATCGCCGCGGTGAACGGATACGGCGCGAGGTGCGGCTGTAGGCGGGGCGGGAGGCCGCCTTACAGCGACCGCTCCCGTCGAACTTGCCTTCCCGGACGTCCCGGCCTTGGGCCGGGGCGATCCGGGACCCATCACGATCCATCTGAGCCACCTGGGCCGCGGACAATATTGGTGGCTGGGTCCCTGATAGCCGCTTTGCGGCTTCCGGGAAAACACGGGGTTAGCTGGTCCTCTCCTTCAGGCGAGAACGCCCCCTTACCCCGCCGCCGCAGCCTCCGCCGCGCGCAGGATGCGCAGGACATTGCCGCCCCACAGGGCGCGGATCTCATCCTCGCTATAGCCCCGGCGCATCAGCTCCCGGGTGACGTTCAGCGTCTCGGATGAATTGTCCCACCCCTGCACCCCGCCGCCGCCGTCAAAGTCGGCTGAAATGCCTACATGGGCGATCCCGATGCGTGCGACGGCATGGTCGATATGGTCCACGAACTGCGCCAGCGTGACATCGTCATAGCGGGCGCGCAGCGCTGCCACACCGTCCTGATAGGCGATCACGTCCTCGCGCGATGCGCCGGCCCAGCCGTCGGCCAGGTGGCGGGCGCGCAGCTCTGCCATGCCCTCCACGATGCGCGGATCGACATCGGCCACATAGCCGCGGAACGCCACCATCTGCGCCACGCCGCCATTGTCGCGGATGGCGTCGAGCTGTTCGTCATCGAGATTGCGCGCATTGGCGTAAACGCCATAGGCGCCCGAATGCGATGCGATCACCGGGGCGCGCGACAGCGCGACCGCCTCCATCATCGAGTTTTTGCCCACATGGGACACGTCCACCAGGATGGCGTGATCATTCAGCGCCGCGATCAGCGCGCGGCCCAGATCGGTGAGGCCGGGATCCTCTTGCGCATCGCCCAGGCGCTCCAGCGGATTGGAGCTGCCGGCAAACTGGTTGTGGCCAAAATGGGTGAGGCCCACATAGCGCACGCCGCGCTCGGCCCACATCGGCACATCATCCAGAGAGGGGCCCAGAGGATAGCCGTTCTCGATCCCGATCAGGGCCACCAGGCGCCCCTCGGCGTGGATGGCTTCGACCTCATCGGCGGTGCGCGCCAGCGCGATCTGGCCGGGATAGGCGCGCAGCATGCGCATGATTGCCTGATACGTACCCTCGGCCGTCTCACGCGCGGTCGCGTAGTCCTCTTCGTCCAGCGGCCCCTGGCCGGCATAAACGATGAGGATCGCCGCATCGAGCCCGCCGGCGCGCATCTTGGGCAGGTCATTCTGCAACCGGGTAAAGCCGCCCGGATCAATCTCGTGGGTGGCGTAGCCGCGCGGGATGTCGATATGGGTGTCCAGCGTCAGCACGCGTTCATGCAAGGCCCGCGCTTCGGTTTCGCTGACTTCGCGCGGCTGACGGTCCGCTGCGGCGCCGGCAGCAAGCAGGGCCGTGCTGGCCAGGGCGGTGAGGGCGGTGCGGATCATGGGGCAGGCTCCTTGTGACCGGGGGACGGAGCGAGGCTAGCGGCGGCGCGCGGGGGGATCAATAAACAGCGTGGGGTGACCGCCCCAACCGCCGCACAGGTTTGCTGCGCCGCGCAGGGCTTGCTACACAGATGACATCCAGGTGCCCGGCGTGATTCCGCGCCGGCGCCGCCCGTCTATGGACAGGCCAAGCAGCCGCGACAGCCGCGGCCGCGCCCGCCGCCGCCAGCCAGGATAGTGTCACCTTGAGCGATACCCCGTCCGACGATCCGATGCACGAAGGGTCCGGCCCCGCCGGCCTGACCATCGCTATCGAAGCCGAGATGAAGCGCAGCTATCTCGATTACGCCATGAGCGTCATCGTCAGCCGCGCCATTCCCGATGCGCGCGACGGGCTGAAGCCGGTGCACCGGCGCATTTTGTGGTCCATGCACGAGCAGGGCTATACGAACGACAAGGCCTATCGCAAATCGGCCCGCGTGGTCGGTGACGTGATCGGTAAATACCACCCCCACGGCGACTCGGCGGTGTATGACGCGCTGGCACGCATGGCCCAGGATTTTTCCATGGGGCTGGTGCTGCTGGATGGTCAGGGCAATTTCGGCTCGGTGGACGGCGATCCGCCCGCGGCGATGCGCTATACCGAAATCCGCATGGACAAGCCGGCCGAGGCGCTGCTGGCCGATATCGACAAGGACACGGTCGATTACCGCCCGAACTATGACGGCAGCGAGAAAGAGCCCATTGTCCTTCCGGCGCGCTATCCCAATCTTCTGGTCAATGGCGCAGGCGGCATCGCGGTGGGGATGGCCACCAATATCCCGCCGCACAATCTCACCGAAATCGTCAACGCCACGCTGGCTTTGCTCGAGAATGCGCAGCTGAGTGACACCGAATTGCTCGACATCGTGCCGGGACCGGATTTCCCCACGGGCGGCGAGATTCTGGGCCGGTCGGGGTCACGCAAGGCCCTGATGGAGGGACGCGGTTCGGTTCTGGTGCGCGGCAAGACCTCGATAGAGACCGTGCGCAAGGATCGCGAGGCGATCATCATTCACGAGATTCCCTATCAGGTGAACAAGGCCACCATGATCGAGAAGATCGCCGAGCTGGTGCGCGAGAAGCGCATTGAGGGCATCTCCGATCTGCGTGACGAGTCCGACCGGCTGGGCATGCGCGTGGTCGTCGAGCTGAAGAAAGACGCCAATGCCGACGTGATCCTGAACCAGATGTTCCGCTGGAGCCCGCTTCAGTCGAGCTTCGGGGTGAACATGCTGGCGCTGATCGGCGGGCGCCCGCAGCAGGCGGGGCTTCGCACCTTCCTGGAAACCTTCATTGCGTTCCGCAAGGAGGTCGCCGCGCGGCGCGCCAAGTTCGAGCTGCGCAAGGCCCGCGACCGGGCCCACATCCTGATTGGTCTCGCCGTGGCGGTGGCCAATATCGACGAGATCATCCGCCTGATCCGGTCCGCGCCGGACCCGGCCACGGCCCGCGAGCAATTGCGCGACCGCGCCTGGCCGGCGGCTGATGTCGCCTCGCTGGTGGCGCTGGTGGCCGATCCGCGCTCGATCATTCTGGCAGACGAGACGATCCGTCTGACCGAAGAGCAGGCCAAGGCGATCCTGGATCTGCGCCTGAACCGCCTGACGGCGCTGGGCCGCGACGAGATCAGCGAGGAGGCTGAAAAGCTGGCCGTGCAGATCGCCGACCTTCTGGAAATCCTCAAAAGCCCGGTGCGCATCCGCGAGATCATCCGCGATGAGCTGATCGAGGTGCGTGAGGCGTTTGGCGTGCCGCGCCGGACCGTCTTTGCCGAGGGCGATCTGGAGATCGAGGACGAAGACCTGATCCCGCGCGACGAGATGGTCGTGACGCTGACCCATGGCGGCTATGTGAAGCGCACCGCGCTGTCCACCTATCGCGCCCAGAACCGGGGCGGGCGCGGCCGGGCCGGCATGGCCATGAAGGACGAGGATTTCGTGGCCACGCTGTTCGTGGCGTCCACCCATGCGCCGCTGCTGTTCTTCAGCTCCGACGGCATGGTCTACAAGACCAAGACCTGGCGCCTGCCGCTGGGCGCGCCCAACAGCCGGGGCAAATACCTGACCAATCTCCTGCCCTCGCTCAATGAGGGCGCGTGGATCACCTCGGTGATGGCGCTGCCCGAGGACGAGGAGAGCTGGGATCAGTACGACGTGATGTTCGCCACCACTGAAGGCACGGTGCGGCGCAACAAGCTGTCGGACTTCGTGCAAGTCAACCGCAATGGCAAGATCGCCATGAAGCTGGAGGAAGAGGGCTCGCGCATTCTGGACGTGCGGCTGTGCCGCGAGGGCCAGGACGTGCTGCTGGTTACCGCGTCCGGCAAGGCGATCCGCTTCCCTGTGGGCGATGTGCGCGTGTTCGCCAGCCGCAATTCCACCGGCGTGCGCGGCATCCGCATGGGCAAGGGCGACAGCCTCATCTCCATGGCGATCCTCAACGGCATCGAGATCAGCCGCGCCGAGACCCGCGCCTATATCAAGCGCCGCCGTGCCGAGATGCGCGCCGAGGGCGACGAAGTTCTGGACGTCGAAGAGATCGTGGATGACGCCGCCGAAGAGGGCGTGGACGATGCGGGCGAGGACATCACCCTGTCGGACGTGCGCTATATGGAGCTCTACGCCAATGAGGAGATGCTGCTGACCGTGGCGGCCTCGGGCATGGGCAAGCGCGTCATCGCGTACGAATACTTCACGCAAGGGCGCGGCGGGCAGGGCGTCTGGACCAAGGACAAGCGCTTCCCCGAACCGCTGGCCGGCTGCTTCCCGGTCACCGAGGGCGATACGGTCATGGCCGTCACCGATGGCGGCCAGCTGATCCGCTTCCCGGTGGATTCGGTGCGCATCGCTGCGCGGGCCACCAAGGGCGTGCGCCTGATCCGTCTGGGCGAGGGCGAGAAGCTGGTGTCCATCGTCCGCGTCGCCGAGACGGGCGAGGGTGACGGCGAGGCCGATGGCGATGCGCCAGACGTCCCGGCGCCCGGGGGAGGCTGAGGACGGACCATGCTGGTCGAACCAGGGACCTTGCTGGCGTTCGCAATCGCATCCGCGGCGCTGATCGCCATGCCGGGACCGAATGTGGCTGTGATTACGGCGACGGGCGTGGCGCACGGGCGCGGCGCCGCCTTGACCGTCGTTGCCGGGTCCACGCTGGCGCAAGCGGCGCAGATCGCTCTGGTGACGGCCGGTCTGGCGGCCTTGCTGGCGGCGTTCGGCTGGACGCTCCTTCTGATAAAATGGGCCGGGGTGGCGTATCTGGCGTGGCTGGGTCTGTCAGCGCTTCTGTCGGCGCCCCACACAGGAGAGGTCAAGCCGATCTCATCGGGGCGCCTGTTCGCCACCGGTGCGGCCACCGCGCTCGCCAATCCCAAGACCCTGATCTTCCACGCGGCGTTTCTGCCTCTCTTTGTTGAGCCGGGCCAGCCGGCCGGACCGCAGCTGATTGTGCTGGGCGCCATCTACCTCGTGATCGCGCTGACGCTGGACAGCCTGTACGCCCTGCTGGCGGGATGGATGAAGACCGCACTGTCGCGCTTTGACATCCAGACGCTTGCCCGGCGCGGCTCTGGCGTGCTCATGCTGTTTGCGGCGGGCTGGCTGGCCCTGCGCCGCGCTGAGTGAGGTAAGCTGATGAAATCGCGCACCGCGCTCTATCCCGGCACGTTTGATCCGCTGACCAACGGCCATCTCGACATTATCGGGCGGGCTGTGAAGCTCTATGACAAGCTGGTCATCGGCGTGGCGCGCAATTCGGACAAGAACCCGCTCTTCGGCCTTGATGAACGCGTCGAGATGGCGCGCGAGCTGGCCCTGTCGGTGGCCGGCGACACGGTGATCGAGGTGCGCCCGTTTCAGGGCCTCCTGATGCATTTCGCCGAGGAAGTCGGCGCCAGCGCCATCATTCGCGGGCTGCGCGCGGTGTCTGATTTCGAGTATGAGTTCCAGATGGTCGGCATGAACCAGCGCCTCAATGCGGACATCGAAACGGTGTTCCTGATGGCCGACCCGCGCCACCAGGCCATCGCCTCGCGCCTGGTCAAGGAAATCGCCCGGCTGGGGGGTAATATCGACCCGTTCGTGCCCGAGCTGGTCAAACAGCGCCTGATGGAGAAATTCGCCCGATGACCCGTTTGTTTGCGTCCGCGGCGCTCTGCGCCGTTCTGTTCGCCACCACTGCCTGCGCCGAGAGCGCGGACAACGGCGCTGACGTCTCCTCGGAAGGCTCTGACGTCACCACGCAGGGCGCTGATGGCTCCAGCGAGAGCTCGGATGTCACCGGCGGGACGGACGTCCAGCCGGACGCCGACGGTCCGTCGGTGGCCGAAGCCGGCTCGCCGCAGGCGGTCATCGACGCCGCGCCGGACGCCGCCTGGCGTACGGTGGACCCGGAAAACCTCCTGCGTATCCGCACCCGCACCGGCATGGTCTGGGTCGAGCTGGCGCCGGAATTTGCGCCCGCCCATGTGGCGCGCATTCGCGAGCTCGCGCGCTCAAGCTACTTTGATTTCAAGGTGTTCCACCGCGTCATTGACGGCTTCATGGCCCAGGGCGGCGGCGCGCCGGACAATCCGGGCATCACCTCTCCGCTGCCTCCGCTGCAGGCCGAATTCACCATCCAGCGCGCGCCGGATGAACTGAACATCTCCGAGCTGCAGGAGCGCATCATCAATCCGCGCGAGGACCGTTCGCGCGCCCAGGCCGGTTTCTGGAGCGGCTTCCCCGCCGGCACCCTGCCCGCCGCCCAGGCCTTTATTCGTGAGGACGGTCAAGTAGATAGCTGGCTTTTGCACTGTGACGGTGCCGCCGCCATGGCCCGCACGGCCGATCCCAATTCGGCCAACGCCCAGTTCTATATCGTCCGCGGCCAGGCCGAGCATCTGAACGCCACCTATACGGTCTGGGGCACGGTGCGCGCCGGCATGGACGCGGTGCGCGCCATCCGCGTCGGGACTGTGGGCGAGACGCCGGGCTTCTCGCCCGACTTCATCATGGGCTTCCATATCGCCAGCGATTTGCCCGAGGACGAACGCCCCACAGTGCAGGTGTTCGACACCGACACACCTGATTTTGCTCGCTATCTCGAAGCGCTGGCCGCTTCGAACGGCAATAGCCGCCTGCCGGACATCTGCGAGATTAATGTGCCGGTGCGGGTGATCGAGTAGGCGTTCGGCGCTGTATCTTTGCCGGCCTTTTCGCGGGAATTGACCGGGCACCTGATCAATTTAAGATAGGCGTATGATCTGGCTCGTGCTGATCCTCGCCATGCTTGTGGACCCTGTGGCGGCGCGAAATGTTGCGCCGCGCGACGCCCTGTTGCTGCGCGACTATGGCGCTGTGCGCTTTGACGCGGCCAATGAAGCCGACGGCTGGGAGGCGCTCACCGCGCTCGAGCGCGAGGCGTCATCCTCCATTCCCGAGCGATACCGCGTGGACGGCTTGCGCATTCCTGACGACGCGATCAGCTGCGGCATGCGCGCCGTCCATGCCGGCGCCGCGCTGGCGCGGCAGGCGCCGGATCGCGATACATACGCTCAGGCGCATACGGTGTGGGTGCGCCACTACGCCGACGCGCAGGCGGAGCTCGGCGAGCCGGTTTCGGCTTCCAGCGCCGATCGCAGCAGCTTGATTGCGGACAGGGTCCATCGCGACCAGTTCTGGCGGCGCGGGTTTGCGGCTTCTGCAAATGCGCCGCCCTTTGCCCGGCAGTTTGTCCGCGACATGGGCCTGGCCGCTGCCTGCTATGAGGATGAAGACAATCTCACTCTGCTTGAAGACCTGTGGCGCGGGGACTCCGAGGCGTTCCTGACCGCGATCTATCGCGAGTCCGATACCGGGTGGCTGCTGGTCCAGCACGCGCCGCTGGCGTTTCAGGAAGCGGTTCTGGAGGCCATGTCCCGTGCGGGCTCGCTGGAGGAGTTTGGCGCGCCGGGGGCCTTTCTCGAAGACCGCGTGGCGGTGCGTCAGGGCCGCCCCAAGCGATTTGGCACCCAAGGCCGCTGCAGGGCTGGTGTTTGGACCTCTTCGCCGCTGGCAGACCCGGAGGGCGTGGACGCGCGCCGGGCGAGCCTGGGCCTTGCGCCCATGGCCGATCACGCGGTGCGCATGAGCACACAGTGCTGACACGGCGCACCTCGCACCTGTGAACATGGACACCCCGGTCCATGCAGGCTATCTCCCCGCCAGCAAAACATCCTCGAATGAGCATTGGAGACTGACTTGGCTGACGCACGCACTCTGGTTCTGACCCTCGATAGCGGGGATGTGGTCATCCGCCTGCGCGATGATCTGGCACCCAAGCATGTGGCACGCATCTCCGCGCTGGTGGAGGAGGGGTTCTATGACGGCCTCACCTTTCACCGGGTAATCGACGGCTTCATGGCCCAGGGCGGCTGCCCGCGTGGCAATGGCACCGGCGGCACGGGCGAGAAAATCCCGGCGGAATTCAATGACGCCCCCCATGTGCGCGGCGCGGCCTCCATGGCGCGCACACAGGACCCGAACTCGGGCGATTGCCAGTTCTTCATCTGCCTGGACGATGCGCGCTTCCTCGACCGCCAGTACACGGTCTGGGGCGAAGTGACCTCCGGCATGGAACATGTGGACGCCCTGCCCAAGGGCGAGCCGCCGCGGTCGCCGGGCAAAATCGTGAAGGCGGTGGTACAGTAGGGGGCTTTGCTCGGCGGTTATGCTGGCACCGCACCCCTCACCTTTATCCTCTCCCCTCGAGGAAGGGAGAGGGGGCATTGACGCTGAGGCCTGTTCGGAACTGCTAGTAGCCAGGCTCACAAGATAGAGCGCTACTCCTGAAGCCTCCTCTCCCCCATGGCCATGGGGGAGAGGTAAGGTGAGGGGGCGCGGGACATCATTTCTCTCCTGATTTGCAATCTGGGGAGGGCACAAACTGGCGCTCCATGAAACTCTCCGATTTCGATTTTCATCTGCCTGAAGACCTCATCGCCCTGCGTCCGGCGCGGCCGCGTGACAGCGCGCGCCTGCTGCATGTGCGCGTAGGCGGCGCGCTGGAGGACCGAGGCGTGCTGGATCTGGCGGAGCTCCTGCAGCCGGGCGATCTGATGGTGTTCAACGACACCCGCGTGCTGCCCGCCGCTCTCACGGGCATCCGTCCGGCCCGCGCCCATGGCGGGGGTGGTCCGGCGAGCATCGAGATCAATCTGCATCACCGTGACGCGCCGGATGTCTGGCGCGCCTTTGTGCGCCCCGCCAAGCGCTTGCAGGCTGGTGACAGGCTTGATTTTGACAGCGGGCTAAGCGCGCAGGTGAATGCGAAAGGCGAAGCCGGGGAGGTGACGCTGCGCTTTGACCGGTCGGGTGCCGCGCTCGACGCCGCCATAGACGCCGCCGGCGCGCCGCCTCTGCCGCCTTACATCGCCTCAAAGCGCGCCGCCGATGAAGCCGACCGCAGCGATTACCAGACGCTCTACGCGGCGCGCGACAAGACCGGCTCGGTGGCCGCGCCTACCGCGGGGCTGCATTTCACCGACCGCCTGTTCGCGGCGCTGGATGCGCGCGGTGTGCGCCGGACGCAGGTCACGCTGCATGTGGGTGCGGGCACGTTCCTGCCGGTGAAGACTGAAGACGTGCGCGAGCATCGCATGCATGGCGAATGGTTTGAGGTGAGCCAGGCGGCCGCCTCCGCCATCAATACCGCGAAGGCTGAAGGCGCGCGCATTATCGCGGTGGGCACCACCGCCCTGCGCACGCTTGAAAGCGCGGCCGATCAGGATGGCCGTATCAGCGCAGGATCGCGTGAAACCGACATCTTTATCACGCCCGGCTACCGGTTCAGGCTGGTAGATGGCCTGATGACCAATTTCCACCTGCCCAAATCAACGCTGTTCATGCTGGTGAGCGCGCTGGCGGGCCTGGACGTCATGCAGGCGGCTTACGCCCATGCGATTGCCCAAGGCTACCGCTTCTTTTCCTACGGGGATTCCAGCCTGATCTGGCGCGCAGGCGAGACCGGCTAGGGTCGGCGGCGTTCGCGCTCGCGTTCGTTGTCTTGTTCGTCCTCGTCATCACCGCCCGGCGTCACCAGATTGACCGTGCCTTCGGCCACATCGCCTGCGACGCGCACTGTGCCCACCGCAGCGCCTACGGCGAGATCAGCCGCAGCGACGGCGATACAGCCCGATGTCAGGCAGGGCGCGGCGAGCACGGCGGCGAGGAGTATGATGCGCGGCATGAGGCGGCCCTTGCAGCTTGAATGAAAACGGGCGGCGCAATGTTTGCGCCGCCCGTTATGCTTAACCCAACAGAGTGAAGGCGGACTTACCGGCTGTCGACCAGTACGACTTCAGCTGCATCAAGGGCTTCCACCTCGATGCGGTCCACATCCTTGATGGCGGCACCATCGCGCGGGTTCACGTCCACGCCATTGACGCGCACCCGGCCCTTGGCCGGCGCCAGATAGGCGTGACGGCCCGGCTCCAGCTCATAGACAGCGCGTGCGCCGGGCTGCAGCGTGGCACCCAGCACCCGCGCATCTGCGCGGATGGGCAGGGCGTCATCACCCTTGCGGCCCGAGGCGAGGATCGCGAACTGGCCGTCGCGCGTGTCCTTGGGAAACTCGCGCGCATTCCAGTAGGGCTCGCCGCCGGTGCGGTCGGGCAAGATCCAGATCTGGAAGATGCGGGTGGGCTCGTTTTCCAGATTGAACTCCGAATGGCGGATGCCCGACCCGGCGCTCATCACCTGCACATCGCCCGCGACGGTGCGGCCTTTATTGCCGAGCGAATCCTCATGGCTGATGGCACCGTCGCGCACATAGGTGATGATCTCCATGTCCGCATGGGGGTGGGGCGGGAAGCCTGAACGCGGCGCGATGGCGTCGTCATTCCAGACCCGCAATGCGCCCCAGCTCATGCGGGCCGGGTCGTAATGGGACCCGAAGGAGAAGTGATGGCTGGCTTTCAGCCAGCCATGGTCAGCCTTGCCCAGGCTGTCAAACGGTCTCACGTCAATCATGACGGCCTCCATGTGTCTTGGCGCGCGGGGGCGCGCCTGTCTGAGACACAGATAGGGGTGGAGGCCCGGGCCATTGAGACGACAAGCGGATGCAGTCTTTTGCCGTAGCGGAAAGAGCGTTCAGCCCACCCGCTCTTCCTTGATCAGCGTGCGCTGATACAGCTCGTCCTCGCGGAACCAGTGCCAGGTGCGACCGCGCTTGTTGGAGCAGGCGCTGAGCTGAATCATCTCGTAGAGATATTCGCCCGGCATGTCCTTGCGGCTCCACGTCAGGCACACCGTGCGCGCATCGATCTCCCAGGCGCAGCCCTCAATGCGCTCGGTATCCCACCAGATGCGCCCTTCGGCGTAGGTGGCCGGAAATACATGGGTTTCCTCGCGCCCGTCATCCCAGGTGTAGCGATTGGTCTGATGGTAATCCCACGGACCCTCGTCGGGGAACTGGCAGATCAGGTGGGAGCGATGCGCGTCGATCAGCGCGCCGTCGGCGTCGACATGGGAATACACGCCGCGCCACTCGCCGGCGTGTCGGGCCAGCACCGGCATGCGCCATTTGATCAGTTTCATTGCACGCGTCCTCGGGTCAGAGTTGGGGCTTAAATGGCGCCGCCTGAGTTGACGCCATTAGTCCGGACAAATCATAAGGCGATGTGAGCCCGCGCCCAGCCCTGTTTGAAGGATGAACTGCATGAGCCGCGATCCGGTCTATCTCCAACGTGAGGGATGCACGGCGCATCTGGTCCTGAACCGGCCCGAGAAGCGCAACGCCCTCAACGGCGCCATGTGGGCGGCGATCCCGGGCCTGCTCAGCGAGGCCGCCACCGATGACGGCGTGCGGGTGCTGGTGGTGCGCGGGGCCGGGGGCGCGTTCGCGGCGGGCGCGGATATCTCCGAGTTCGAACAGGTCTACGCCACGCCCGACAGCGCGGCGGCCTATTCACGCTCGATCG
The DNA here is from genome assembly GCA_027627705.1 of Hyphomonadaceae bacterium BL14. NCBI lineage: Bacteria > Pseudomonadati > Pseudomonadota > Alphaproteobacteria > Hyphomonadales > Hyphomonadaceae > Hyphomonadaceae bacterium BL14. The sequence continues at coordinate 1,137,634 of CP091242.1, read as the reverse complement.
CCGAGGCGCTGGACGCGCTGGCGGCATGTCCCAAGCCCACGCTCGCCATGATCGATGGCGCGTGTGTGGGCGGCGGCTGCGGGCTGGCGCTCGCGTGCGATCTGCGCTTCGCGGCGCAGGGGTCGAAATTCGGCATCACGCCGGGCAAGCTGGGGCTCGCCTATACGCTCAATGACACCCGCCGCCTGATCGATGCGGTGGGGGTGAGCGCGGCCAAGGACATCCTGTTCACCGGGCGCATTCTGGAGGCGGACGAGGCGCTGGCCATGGGCCTGATCGACCGGCTGGTGACAAAAGAGGCGCTGGGCGGTGCGGTGGACGGTTTCGTCAGCTCAGTCGCGAAAACCTCGGCGCAGTCGGCCCGGGTGACCAAGCAGATCATCGCGCGCATTCAGGCCGGTCAGGCGAGCGATGACGCGGCCACGCGCCAGCTCTTCCTGGAAGCGTTCCAGAGCGCGGATTTTCAGGAGGGTTACAGCGCCTTCCTGCAAAAGCGCGCGCCGAAATTCACGCTGGAGTGACGCCGCCGGGGCGGCTCACCGGACGAAATAGAGCGCGATCTCCGGCACGAAGGCGATGACGACCAGGGCCAGCAGCATCAGCCCTATGAAGGGCAGCACCGCCTTGGTCACCGTCCAGAAGCTTTCCTTGAACGCGGCCATGGCCACGATCAGGTTGAGGCCGAGCGGCGGGGTCAGATAGCCGATCCCCAGATTGACGATCATGACGATCCCGAAATGCACCGGGTCCACCCCCTGCGCCTCGGCCAGCGGCTGCAGCAGGGGTGCCAGCACCAGCGTGGCCGAGCCCACATCGATCACCATGCCCACGCCCAGCAGCAGCACATTGGCCAGCAGCATGAATTCAGTGCGCCCGGAAATCATCTCGTTGAGCTGCGCCACCAACGCCTGGGGTACGCCCTCGGCGGTGAGGAAGACATTGAGCGCAAAGGCAAACGCCAGCACCGGATAGAGCGAGCCCAGAAGCTTGCCCGATTCCACGGTCACGGCTTTCAGGTCCGCCAGCGACAGGTCGCGGTGCAGCACCACTTCCACGCCGACGGCCAGGATCACCGCGACGGCGGCCGCCTCGGTGACGGTGAAGACGCCGCCATAAATCCCGCCGAGGATCACGATGGGGATCGGGATGGCGAAGATGGAGCGGCCCAGCGCCCGCACGAAGCCGCTGATGCGCCATGCGCCCTCGCGGCGGCGGAAATTGACGATGAAGGCGTAGATCGCGAACACCGCCACCATGACCAGCGCCGGGCCGATGCCGGCCAGGAACAGCTTCGCGATCGAGGTCTGGGTGATGTAGCCGTACAGGATAAGCGGGATGGAAGGCGGGATGATGATGCCCAGAACACCGCCCGAACACAGCATGCCGATGGAGAAGCTTTTCGAATAGCCCGCCTCGGTCAGTGCCTTGTACATGATGCCGCCCACCGCCAGCAGCGTCACCGCCGCCGAGCCGGAGATGGCCGCGAAGCCTGCACACGACAGCACCGCCGCCAGCGCCAGCCCGCCGGGGACTGGCCTTGTGATCTCGCGCATCAGATCAATGATCCGTTCGGCGATACTACCCTTCGACATCACCGCGCCGGCCAGCACAAACAGGGGAATGGCCAGCAGCACCTCCTGGTTCACGGCAAACCAGACATCATAGACGGCGTATTCGGGCCGACCGTCATTGAAGACCGAATAGACGAACAGGGTCGCGCAGCCCAGGAGCACCAGCACCGGCTGGCGCAACACCATCAGGAGGACGATCAGTCCGACCAGCAGCCACATTTCCATCAGCGCGGTTCCCCGTCCGGCAGGTCCACCGCATCGGCGGCCGCGTCCTTGATGTCTTCGATGAACTCGCTCGGCTTCAGGCCCGGATCGAGGGCATAGGCCGCGAAGCGGATGAAGTTGGTGATGAAGGCGGCGGCGATCATCACCTGCAGCGTCCAGATCGGCAGGCGCAGGATTTCGGTCCGGTCGCTCAGGATCACGCTTTCGATGACCATCCACACGGCGAGGCCTGCGAATACCACGAAGAAAGCCGCCGTCACGGCGCTGACCAGGCGGTCGAGGACAGGCTCGAAGGATGCGGGGATGAGGAAATCAAACAGGCGCGGACGCAGATGGGCGCCTGTGTCGGTCGCAACGCCGATGCCGAACATCGCCACGGCGACCATGCCGATCACTGCGATCTCGGTGGCCCCGATCAGGCCGGTGAGAAACACCCGCCGCGAGATCACATCGGCCAGCAGGGCCAGCGCCATCAGCGCAAAGGCGGCGATGGTCAGCCAGCGCTCGGCAGCACCGATGACCGTAAGGAGGCCTCTCATGACTGGTCCTCCGGCTGCGAGCTGCCTGCGGCACGACGGGCGAACTCGGCCTTGCCAGCCATGATCTGGTCAGCGAAGTCGCGCGCCCGTCCGCCAATGGAGTTGACCAGGCGGTCCAGCACGTTGCCGGTCACCGCCTGCCAGGCGGCGCGGTCGCTGATGCTGAGTTCGTGGATATTGATCGGTGCGCTGCTGGTAGTGCGAATCTCGCGCACCACCTGGCCGTCCGGGCCGCGCTGGACACCGTCACGCATCCAGCCGACCACCAGATCATCCAGCACCCGCACGCCTGCGCGCGCCGAGGCGGGGCTGCCCCAGGCTGCATCGATGGTGACACGCTGGCTGTCGCTGGCACCTTCATACCAGGGCTTGTTCAGGATGATCGCGCCGGTGTCGTAGGAATGGCGCGTCAGGGTGAAATGCTCGGCCAGATCCAGCGTCGAGAAGAAGTGGAAGACCGCGCTGGATAGCCCGCCCTGGACCAGGCCGGTCTGAAGGGCCGGGATTACATCGGCAATGCCCAGCGGGATCGCATCCATGCCGGCCGCTTCACAGAAAAAGCGGGCGGCGGCGTTGGGGCTGGTGCGCATGCGCAGGCCCGCCGCCATGTCGGGATGGTTCAGGGGCCGGTTGGCGAACACATGGGTCCAGCCCACTTCCACCCACTGCAAGAGCCGCAGATTCTGCGCGCGCGCCAGGTCGTCGGTGATGTCGAACAGAAATTCGTCATAGACGAAGTCCACCTCGGCCTGGCTGTCGAACAGATATGGTGCCATTGCGATGGTCAGCTCAGGGATCGAGGAGGACAGGCCCTGCAGGCTCATGCCGCCCACATGGGCGCGGCCGCGGCGCAGGTCATGGAGCATACGCTCCTCGTCGCCGAGCTCCGCTTTGGTGAAATACTCGAAATTCAGCGACGGGTTGGCGGCGATGTTGGCTTCGAAATTGGCCCATTGCGCATCCCAGGGGGTGCGGGGCGGGGCCTGGGCAACGGCCCGGCCATAGAGCCGCTCGGGATCACGCCGGTCGCCGCAGGCGGCGATCCAGGGCGCAGCGCCCGCCGCGGCGGCCAAGGCCATGAACTGTCTGCGGCGCATCCCCGCTCCCCCTTCAGACGCCGGGCGCGCTTTTGACTTGCGCATGGCTCCGGCTTCAAATGGTATAACATTTAAATTCGGCCCCGATGGCAAGGCGCGGACTGCGCGCCGCCGCCAGGGAGGCAGCTTGGGGAGCATAGCGATGAAACTAACACGGCGCAGTGCCTTATCTGGACTTTTGGGTGCCGGCGCCGTGGCGCTGGGCGGCTGCGGGCCGCGCGGGGACCGGAGCCGAAAGGACGCCGACGTGATCGTCATTGGTGCCGGGCTGTCAGGCCTGCACGCCGCGCTCTTGCTGGAAGAGGCGGGTTTGAGCGTCATCGTGCTCGAAGCCTCGGGCCGCATTGGCGGGCGGCTGATGACGCTGGATCATCTGCCCGGCGCGCCAGAAGCAGGCGGCCAGCAGGTGGGAGCCACCTATGCCCGCTTCCGCACCCGCGCGCTGGAGGCCGGGCTGGGCTTCGCCGGCTTCCCGCCTAGCCGGTTCGGCGAGGTGCTCAGCGTCAATGGGACCCTGATCCGCGCCAGCGACTGGGCGGCGTCTGATCAGAACGGTCTGCCCGAAGCCTGGCGTGCCATCCCGCCCAGCCGCCTTTTCATGGGCCTGGCCATGCGCGCCAATCCGCTGGAGGACATCTATGCCTGGCGCGATCCGGGTTCTGCCGCCCATGACATCGCGGCGGCCGAATGGCTCGTCAGCCAGGGTGCCAATGACGAGGCGCTACGTCTGATGGATGCCACCCTGAACGGGCGCGATCTGGCGAGCTACTCCATGCTCAATGTCTGGCGGTCGCTGGCCATCTACGAACAGGAGCGTCCGCTGGGCGGGTCGCAGCAAGTGGTCGGCGGTGCCCAGCGCCTGCCTGAAAGCATGGCGGCGCGGCTCAGGCATGAGGTGCGCCTGAACCAGACCGTGCGCGCGATACAGGCGGATGAGGCGGGCGCGCGCGTGCGTCTCAATAATGGCGCGGAGCTGCGCGCGGACTTTGCCGTCTGTACCATCCCATTTTCCGCCCTGCGCAATCTGGATATGGACGCACCGCTGCACCCGGTGACGCGCGAGGCGGTCGAGGAGATGGCCTACACCCCCATCGTGCAGCTGCATCTGGAAGCGCAACAGCCCTGGTGGGAGTCGGACGGACTGGCACCAGACATGTGGACGGACTCCCCTCTCAACCGGATTTTCGCCCAGCGCGATGCCGATGGTGCGCCCACGGGCATGCTCACCGCCTGGATCGACGGCCGCGGCGCGCTGGCGGCAGATGCGCTGGATGACGAGGGCCTGCAGGTGCTGGCGCGCAATACGCTCGCCGCTATCCGCCCGGCGAGCGAAGGCCGGGTGCGACTGGCCCATGTGCAGCGCTGGACAGAGTCCAACCCGCTGGCGGGCGGCGCATACATGCACTGGCGCCCGGGCGAGGCCCACCGCTGGGCTGATGCGCGCCTGGCGCCCGCGGGCCGGCTGCATTTTGCAGGCGAGCACACCGGCGATCTTCACACCGGCATGGAAGCGGCCATGGAATCAGGCGAACGCGCCGCCATCGCGATTCTGGATGAGGCGGGGGTTTGAGGGGGCGGATTTGCCCCTGCGCGTCTCATTAGACAGGTTTGATTGACGTGCAATGGAGGGAGACGCTGTCATGATCACGGTGCTGGCGCTGGCTCTGGCCGCTGGATCGGCCGGGGAGATCGAGACCGAGGGGGAAATTCTGGCGAGTCTCCTTTCCGGGGCCTGGTCCAACACCGCCCAGTACGAAGCGGCGGATGAGAGCCTGAAACGCCCGCCTGCGCCGGGCCATCCCTATGACTGGCTGGATCTGCAGCACGCGCGCTTTGTGCCGGTGGAGACGCCCCACATTCCCGGCGACGCGGTGTATCTGGAATGGCGCTCGGGCGGGCCGGACGGGCCGGTGAGCCGGCAGCGCCTGTGGGTGTTCCACTCCGAAATCCGAGAGCATGACAGCCCGCTCACCGGTATGGATTTCTACGCTTTCCGCAATCCCGAAGCCTTCGAGGGGCGCGCCGGCGGGAGCGATTTCACCGGTCTCACCGTGGATGATCTGATCGATTATCCTGAAGACTGCCGCCTGGCGCCGGTCTTTCGCGAGGGTGGCGTGACTGTGCTGGAAGTCGATGAGAGCGCCTGTGTGATCACGGCGCAATCCGGCCGGCAGATGGGGATCAACGCTCGTATCGAGCTCAGCTTGATGCAGGTCCGCTACAGCGAATCGGGACGCCTCGACGGCGGCGCCTTCGCCTTCAAGGTCCCCGGCGCCGGTGCCTATGAATTTGATCGCCTGCTCGACTAGGGTCCCGCCACCGTGGTGCGGTGCAGAAGCCGGGCATGGCCGGCATAGCCGCCCGTGGCCATGTGCTGGGTGCAGCGATTATCCCACATGAGCAGCATATCCGGCTCCCACACATGGCGGTAGACGACGCGCTCGTCATGGGCGGCCTGATAGAGCTCGATGAGCAGGAAGAAGGCCTCTTCATCGCTCAGGCCCTCAATCGTGCGCACATAGCCGGGATTGACGAACAGGGTCTTGCGCCCTGTTTCAGGGTGGGTTTTCACCACCGGATGCAGGCGCGCGGCGCGGGCGCGCTCGTCGGCGCGGATGGTCATGGACCGGTCCGGCCCGTCCATGGAGCCGTAGACGCCGTCAGGCGCGTAAGCCAGCGCCGCCGAATGCACCGCCTGCAAGCCCTCGATGCGGGCCTTCGTGGCATCGGAAAGCGCGTCATAGGCCGCATAGCCATTGCAGAACAGCGTGTCGCCGCCCGCCGGCGGGATGATTTTGGAATGCAGAATGGTGGCGGCGGGCGGCGTGTCCTGAAAGCTCCAGTCAGAATGCCAGGCCGCGGCGAACACCGACGCCTTTTCATGCGCCTCGCGTTTGACCTCGATGATGCGGGGGCGATCGGGCAGGGGGGCGATGAAAGGATCATCGCCGAATGGCCCGAAATACTGTGTGAAGCGCTCCAGATCGTCATGGCTCATCTTCTGGCCGGGGAAGGCGAGCACCAGATGCTCCAGCCAGGCAGCGCGAATCGCGGCGATGGTCCCAGGGTCAAGCGGCCTGGTCAGGTCGACGCCTGTCACCGATGCGCCCAGCGTGGCACCTGACGGCGTGACTGTAATCGTGCTCATTTATGATCTCCCGCAGCCATTGTCCGGCTGGCCTGCACAGATGCTCGGCCATGGGTGGCGCACGCGTCAAGCTGCCGGTCCGGCGCGCCCCAGCTTGCCGCCTTGTGCGCAGGCGCGCTAAACCGGCTTCCGTGCTCATTTCCTTCAAGCGTGGCTGGCGCAATTCATGTTCAAGAAAATCCTGATCGCCAACCGCGGCGAGATTGCTGTCCGGATCATCAAGACCTGCAAGCGGCTGGGCATACCCACCGTTGCTGTCTATTCGGAAGCCGACGCCGATACGCTGGCCGTGCAGATGGCTGACGAGGCTGTGTTCATCGGCCCGCCCGCGCCGGGCCAGTCCTATCTGGACATGACCAAGATCATTGCCGCCTGCGTTGAGACGGGCACCGATGCGGTGCATCCCGGATTCGGCTTCCTGTCTGAAAACGCCGCCTTTCCGCGCGCGTTGGCAGAGAAGAACATCGCCTGGATCGGGCCGAACCCGGACGCCATCGCGGCGATGGGCGACAAGCTTGAATCCAAAAAGCTCGCGGCCCAGGCCGGCGTCAGCACCGTGCCCGGCTTCAAGGGCGAGATCATGGATGATCAGCAGGCCGTCGAAGTAGCCAACGACATCGGCTATCCGGTGATGATCAAGGCCTCGGCGGGCGGCGGCGGCAAGGGCATGCGCATTGCCCGCTCCGAAGGCGAGGTGCGCGAAGGCTTTCAGGCGGCACGCAACGAGGCCAAATCCTCGTTTGGCGATGACCGCATCCTGATAGAGAAGTTCATCGAGCGCCCGCGCCATATCGAAATCCAGGTCCTTGGCGACAAGCACGGCCATGTCATTCACCTCAACGAGCGCGAATGCTCGGTGCAGCGCCGCAATCAGAAAGTCCTGGAAGAAGCGCCGTCGCCGTTTCTCGACGCGGCGACCCGGCGCAAGATGGGCGAACAGGCGGTCGCCCTGTCCAAGGCCGTCAATTACGACAGCGCGGGCACGGTGGAGTTCATCGTTGCGCCCGACAAGAGCTTCTACTTTCTGGAAATGAACACCCGCCTGCAGGTGGAGCATCCGGTCACCGAGCTCACCCACGATATTGATCTGGTCGAGCAGATGATCCGCGTCGCCGCCGGCGAAGAGCTGGGGTTCACGCAAGCCGACATGCGCATCAAGGGCTGGGCGGTGGAAGCGCGCCTCTATGCCGAGGACCCGTATCGCGGCTTCCTGCCCTCTATCGGTCGGCTCAAGCGGTATATCCAGCCTGTCGAAGGCGAGGCGGGACCGGGCCGCCTGCGCATCGATGCGGGGGTGCGCGAAGGCGATGAAATCTCGCTGTTCTACGATCCGATGATCGCCAAGGTCATCGGCTACGGCAAAACCCGCGAGGCGGCCATCGAGGCGCTGAGCGTGTCGCTGGACCGGCTGCATGTCGAAGGGCTGCAGTCCAATGCGCCATTCCTGTCAGCCGTGCTGGAAGAGCCGGACTTTCGCGCCGGGCGGATCCATACCGGATATATCGAGCAGCACTTCCCTGAAGGTTTCAAAGGGACCGCGCCGCGCGAAGCGCAATTGCGCTGGATGACAGCGGCAGCAGCCTATGTGCACACGGTTTTCACCGAGCGCGCTGCGGGCGTAAGCGGACGCCTGACCCCGCCGCCCGCGCCCGGGCGGGTGCATGAATGGTCCGTGCTGCTCGATGGCCAGCGATTCGATGTGGAGATCACACTGGGTGCCGGCGCGCTGGAAGCGGAGCCCACAACGGCTGAGATCTGGATTCCGGCGCTGAAGGCCGAACGCATGCGCTTGACCACCGCCTGGCTGCCGGGTCAGCCGGTGTTTGACGCGCATCTCGATGACGAGACCTTCGCTGTCTTCCTGGCTGAACTGCTGGAAGGCTATCAGCTGCGCCATCGCGGCTATGCAGCCAAGACGATTGTCTGCGCGCCGCGCGTGGCCGAGCTCTATGCGCGCCTGCCTGAAAAGGAAGCCGCCGACACGGCAAAGCAAGTGCTCAGCCCCATGCCGGGCCTGGTGGTTTCGGTCGCGGTCGCGGCCGGTCAGGACGTGAAGGCTGGCGAGCCGCTGCTGGTGGTCGAAGCCATGAAGATGGAAAACGTCTTGCGCGCGGAACGCGACGGCGTGGTCAAGGCCATTCACGCCACGCCGGGTGCCAGTGTGGCGGCGGATGATCTGCTGGTGGAGTTTGAATAGCGCCACGCCGTTCGTTGACTTAGCGCGCCCGCGCGGGGACTCTGGCAGGAGGAATCATTTCGGGGAGAACGCCGCCATGAACATCACCCACCTTCTGTTCAGCCCGAACGGGCGCATCGGTCAGCAGGAATACTGGATCGGAATCCTCATCCTGCTGGCAGGCAATATCGTCGCCAGCTTCATTCCGATCCTGGGCTTCATCATCTCGCTGGGTCTGATCTGGGTCGGCATCGCGGTATACGGCAAGCGCCTGCATGACGCCGGCAAGAGCGCCTGGCTGCACGCCATTCCGTGGGGCGTCTCGCTGCTGCTGGGCATTATCGGCGGTGTGATGGTGGGCGGCGCGGTGTTCGCGGCGATTTCTGGCAATGGCGACGATGCCGATGTCGCCGCCATCATCGCAGGGGCTGGCGGTGCCAGCCTGTTCTTCCTGCTCAGCTTTCTTGTCTGGGTGGGCTACACGATCTGGGCCGGTGTGATCAAAGGCGATCCGGCCGACAACCGGTTCGGACCCGTTCCGGCCCCGCCGCCGCCCCCAGCGACCCCTGACCAGCCAGCCTAACCCCATCCCGAACGCCTGATCCCGGCACCCGGAGGCTTGCTCCGGGTGCCGGTTTGTCTTGAACCGGGGGCGGGCGCGCCCCATACCCTGTCTCATGCAATCCCGCGAGCGTCGCGGGCGCACTTCGCGCTGAACCCGGTGTCAGACCTGTGATCTCCCGCCTGCCTTTCGCCGCCGCCTTCCTGCCTAACCAGCGCGCTGACGCGGACCAGTACTGGATCGCGCTGGGCCTGATTGCGGCGGTGGACTTTGTGCGGCTGAGCCTTCTGGGCGTGCAGGGTACCATCCTATGGCCGCTCGTCGCCTTCTTTGTGCTCGCCGCGCACATCAACCGCCTGCGCCATGCCGGGCGGCGGGTGGACATGGCGGTGGTCCCGCTGCTGGTCGCCTGGCTGGCCAAGTTTGCTGCTGGGATTCTGGCCATGACTGTGGCGGTCCTGCCGGTCTTCCTCGACATGATGCGCGAGGCCGGCGTGGACCTCGACGATCCCCAGGCCGTCAACGCCGCCGCCTATGATCCGGCCCTGCAGCAGGCCTTGTCCGACAGGTTGTCGAATGACAGCGATCTGGCGCGCCAGATTGCCGACGCCGGAATCTGGCCCTCCACCTGGGCGTTCTGGATCGTGATTGCGCTGTTTGCGCTTTGGTTTGCGAAACTCAAACCGGGGATCAGGCGGGCGCCGCCTCCGGAGTGACCGGCCCGAACACGGTTTCGAACGCCTGTCTGAGCGCCAGGTCGGCGTCGTCCATGGTCACCGGCAAACCCAGATCCACCAGGCTCGTCACGCCATAGCGCGCATCGGCGATGCCGCACGGGGTGATGCCGGTGAAGTGCGACAGGTCCGGCTCCACATTCAGGGCGATGCCGTGAAACGACACCCAGCGGCGCAAGCGGATGCCGATGGCGGCGATCTTGTCCTCGCGCTCGGGGCCACCTGGCTGGGTGCGGTCCACCCATACCCCGACTCGCCCGCAGCGCCGTTCGCCGTTTACGTTGAAAGTGCCCAGCGTATCGATGATCCACTGTTCCAGGCCGCGCACGAACTGGCGTGCATCCCGCCCGCGCTCACGCAAATCCAGCATCACATAGGCCACGCGCTGGCCGGGGCCGTGATAGGTGTATTCGCCGCCGCGCCCGGTGCGATGCACGGCGAATCGCTCGGGATCGCGCAGGTCTTTCGGGTCTGCGCTGGTGCCAGCGGTGTAAATGGGGTCATGTTCAAGCAGCCAGACCAGCTCGCGGGCCTGTCCGCGCGCAATCGCCTCTACGCGCGCCTCCATGGCTGCAACGGCATCAGGGTAGGGCACATGCGCTGCTGAAACTGCCCAGCCAATCGGCATTTTTCGCTGTCCTTGCTCAGGCTCTTAACGGCTCCGAAACCGGTGCGGAACATCGTGACTCCCACGCCGCGAGGCAAGGCCTCGCACCATTTGGGTCCAACCGGTCCGTATCACCATGAGCCAGCTGGGCGAAGTCCAGGTCGAAATCTCCGTATTGCTTGGCAGGTCCCGCCTGCCGATCCATCAATTCCTGCGCATGGGGCGCGGTGCGGTGATTCCGCTCGCCACGGCCGAGCATGACGAGGTGTGGATACTGGCCAACAACCACCCCATCGCGCGCGGTGAGATCGTGATCCAGGGCGATCGTGTCGCTGTGTCGATTACCGGCCCGGCGGACGTTCACGATTATTTCGCAGCCTGACCTGCCGCACGCTGTACACCGGGGGACTTCACAAGCCCCTGCGGTCTTGGTACACGCGCGCTCCGGTTTTGCGGTCGTGGCGGAATTGGTAGACGCGCAGCGTTGAGGTCGCTGTGGGGTAAAACCCGTGGAAGTTCGAGTCTTCTCGACCGCACCAGAACTGGCTCTCTCAAGGAGCCCCTGTATCAAGGCCCGGCGGCAGCGCCGGGCCTTTTTGCATTCGGCCTCTGCAAACGCGCGCGATTGGACGCGCACCGGCCCTTGTTCCGCCGCGATTGGCGCCAGACAATGGTGGCTGGAAACACGGGGCGGCACTGACAGGATTTTTCCATGCTGCGCACAGTCTGCATCATTGCAATCGCAAGTCCGCTGCTGGGGCTCGCCCCGGCGCCCGCTTTGGCGCAGGAGGATGCGCGCCAGTGGAGCGAGCGCGGACAGGTGTCCGCCTACTCCATGCATGGTCCTTGGCGTCCCGGTCCCCGGCTTGAAACGGCGCGCGCCGGCCTTGCCGCTGTCGTTCATGACGGCGTGATTTACGCCGCAGGCGGTGCGGGGCTGGTCGAACCGCGCAATGATTTCGAGGCGCTGGAGCCCGAAGACGGTGCCTGGCGCGCGCGCGCGCCGCTGCCGCTGGGGTTGGAGCGCTTCGGCATGGTTGCCGCGGACGGGCGAATCTGGGTGGCCGGGGGCTACTCGTCTGAGTCCGGCGGCGAACCGATTGCCGAAGTCTGGTCCTATGATCCCGAAAGCGATGTGTGGCAGGGCGAGCCGGCCATGCCGGCAGCCAAGGCTTCCTTCTCGCTGATCGAGACGGACGGAATGCTGTATGCTGTAGGCGGTGAGGACGGCGCGATCGACATGTATGTGTTCGATCTGGCCGCGCGCGAATGGACCACCCTTGCCGCACCGCAGGACACCGGCCGGCGCGGGGCGGCGGTGGTGCGCATCAATCACGAAATCTGGCTGGTGGGCGGTTCTCGCGATGGCGAAACCAGCGCGCGTGTCGACATTTATGATCTCGACACGGCCCAATGGCGGCGCGGCCCGGACCTGCCCCAGCCGCGTGCCGGCCATGCCATGACGGCGCTGGACGGGGCCATCCACATTCTGGGCGGGCGCAGTTCTGACATGCGCCAGACCCTGCGCGATCATCTGGTGCTGGAAGCCGGCGCATCGGGCTGGCGTCAGGGTGTGGCGCTGCCGGCGACGCGCACCGAGGCGGCAGCAGTCGCACTGGGCGGCGAGATATGGCTGATCGGCGGCGGTGCCGGAGCGGGCTTCTTTGCGCCGTTCACAGCGGTAGACTCTGTTGACGTTCTGGACCGTCCTGCCCGCTGACGGCCTCGGGCTTGCAATACCGGCACGGCCTGAGCACTGCCGTTTCGGAACGGGACAGCGATGAAACCGCGTTTGAAATCCACCCGCGCTGCGCGCGACCTGATCAAGACCCATGAACCCTTTCTGGGCGAGGCGCAGCGGCGTGGGCGCCGCTGGCTCGTCGGGTACGGTCACAGCGCCGCCGCGAAAGAGGGTGTGTCCCTCACCCGCGAGAACGCCGAGCTGTTGCTGATCTATGACGTGCTGCTGGCCGAACAGGCCGTCGAGACGGCGGCGGGCGACGATCTGCCCGCGCCCATGCGCGACGCGCTTGTCTCGTTTGCGGCGTCGGTGGGTGCCAATGCCTTCAAGGTGTCTGACGTGGCGCGTCTGACCCGCGCGGGCAAGCATCGCGAAGCCGCTGCGGCGCTGGAGACCTGGGTGCGCGCCGAAGAAGCCGGGCGCCTGGTGGTGTCCGAGCGCCTGGTGCGCCGGCGTGCGGCCGAGAAAGCGCTTTTCCTGACGGCCCTGGAGGCACCTGCCGAGGCTGCCGCTCCTGAAGCGGTGCCGGAGCCGGCCGCGCAGACCCCGCCTGAGCCCGCGCCGCGCCTTGGCCCCCTGGTCGAGGTGGATATCGCATTTGAAGACTGGTCTGAACCTGCCGCCGGCGCGCAAGGCGCTGCTGCCGGTGAGGAGCCCGCCGCCGAGCCGGCACCGTATGCCGAGGCCTCAGCGCAGCCTGGGCCGGACGCCGTTGCTGAAACGGATGCCGAGCCCGCGCCAGAACCAGAGTCAGAACCCGAATCCGAACCGGAGCCCGAGCTGCAGCCGGCCTCGCAGGCCGCGCGCACCGAGCAGGACGGGGCTGTGCAGGCCGTACTCGCCCGCATGGCAGCGTCGATGGCCGGTGACGCGGCGCGATCCGTGGCACCCGTTGAGTCCGGGCAGGACCCGGAGCCGGCCGGTGAGCCCGAGCCGGCGACGGACACCGTGCCTGAACCCGAACCCGAACCCGAGCCTGAAAATGCCGCTGCACTGCACGCATCGGACACGCCCGTCAGTGACAGCCCGGTCCTGGGCTACAGCTTCCTGACGCCGGCAATCATCACCGCGCCGATGCCGCAGTCGGCACCGGCACCTGAGCCGGTCCACCAGCCAGCACCCGAACCCGCCCTGATGGAGACGCAAGCCTCCGCGCCGGACCTGCGCGCCGATCCAGTCCCGCCCCACCCGGGTGAAGCGCCTGCCCGCGCGGCGGGTCTGTCGGGCGAGGTCGATGGCCCGGAACGCCCCGAGGGCGAGCTTTCCGAAACTGTCCACGAAGACGATTCAGCCTTGGACCCCGCCCATGTGGCTGGCCGTGAGGCGATGGTGCACCCGGGGGACGAGGCGACACCCGATCAGCCGCAAAGCGCCGGCATCAATCTCTTCATTGCCAATCTGGGCATCGGCTTGCTGATGACCGGGCTGGGCGCGTCGCTGCTGGTCGCCAATTTCGAAACATACATGGCCGAAGGCATCGGTAATGACTGGGCTGCACCGGGCCTGATCGCGGCGGGGGTCCTGATGGCGGTCGCGTCGGGCATCACGCTGGTCGGACGGCTGAAGGAACGGCGCACCAAGCGCGCCTAGCCCGACCGGCTACGCCTCACCTTTCCTCTGGCACGGCCCTCGCGCCAAGGCGCTGGACCGAAACTGCGCTTGGCGCCAAAGTCAGTCCCGGGAAGGGGCGTGCATGGCAGATGAGGCGGTAACCGAAGGCCGGCGGACGCTGGGGGTGATCGATGGCGCGCTGACGCAGCTGTCGCTGGGTCTCATATTGATCCTCCCGACACTGGTGGCGGTCCTCCTTCATCCGCGCCTGCTGACGCCGCAACTTGACGCTATCGAGAATGAGGGCCGCCGCGGCTTCTTGCTGGCCCCCGGGCCGTTCCTGGTGCTCGGCCTGTTTGCAGGACTGATCGCAATCTCCCTTGCCGTGCCTCAAGCTGGAGGTGCCGTCGTCGCCATAGGGGAAGGCGTGCGCACCGCCGCAGGGGAAGGCCAGTTCTGGCGGGCTGCCTCGGTCGCCGTCCCGCTGTTTCTCGGTGCTCTCGCCTTTGGCATGATGTTGTTCGCTTCGGCTCAGGTTTGGCGGCTTGAGAGGCGCTCCCTGACGGCAAGTGTTCGGGGCGCGCAGTACGGGCTGTTCGGATTTCTGGTGGTGATCAGCGTTGCCGAACCGGCCTCGACGCTAGCCGGGCCGGGCGGCGATAACGGGGTGTTCGAACCGGTGGTGCTGGCCGCTATCGTGATCTGGATGAGCTATTTTTTATGTACGGGCGATGTCCGGCCCTGAAGACGCGGCCTGGCGGCGCCTTGGCGCGGCGCTGAGCGCAGCCGCCGGGATCGCCGCCATGATGGGCGCAGTGGTCTATGCCTGAGTGCTGCTGCGCCGCCGCTTGACCGGGTGCCCCGGCGTGGTATCTCGCGTGCCATGACAGCCAATCAATATCCCACGCTCGAGTTTGCACTCGGCGACACGGCGGAGATGCTGCGCGACACCGTGCGCTCCTTCGCTTCCGATAAAATTGCGCCGCGCGCTGCGCAGATCGACGCCACGGACACATTCCCGGCCGATCTCTGGCAGGAGATGGGCGCGCTGGGCCTTCTGGGCATCACGGTGGAAGAGGAGCTGGGCGGGTCCGGGCTCGGCTATCTCGAGCACTGCATCGCCATGGAAGAGATCAGCCGGGCGTCAGCCTCGGTGGGGCTGTCCTACGGTGCCCATTCGAACCTGTGCGTCAACCAGATCCGCCTCAACGGCAATGACGATCAGCGCGCGCGCTATCTGCCAAAGCTGATCAGCGGCGAGCATGTGGGCGCGCTGGCCATGAGTGAGACGGGGGCCGGCTCCGACGTGGTCTCCATGCGCCTGAAAGCCGAGAAAAAGGGTGACCGCTACGTCCTCAACGGCTCCAAGATGTGGATCACCAACGGGCCCAGCGCCGACGTGCTGGTGGTTTATGCCAAGACCGATCCGCAAGCAGGTTCGAAAGGCATCACCGCCTTCCTGATCGAGAAGGGAATGGCGGGCTTCTCCGTGGCCCAGAAGCTCGACAAGCTGGGCATGCGCGGCTCGGAAACCGGCGAGCTGGTGTTCGAAAACTGCGAAGTGCCCGAGGAGAACGTGCTCGGCTCCATCGGCGGCGGGGTACGCGTGCTGATGAGCGGGCTCGATTATGAGCGCGCCGTGCTGGCGTCGGGTCCCATCGGGATCATGCAGGCGTGCATGGATGTGGTCATGCCCTATGTCCATGAGCGCAAGCAATTCGGCCAGGCGATCGGCGAGTTCCAGCTGATCCAGGGCAAGATCGCTGACATGTATACGCGCATGACCGCGGCGCGCGCCTATGTCTATGCCGTGGCGCAAGCGTGCGACCGGGGCCGGACCACGCGCCAGGACGCAGCAGGTGCCATTCTGTTCGCAGCGGAAGCCGCGACCCAGTGCGCACTCGACGCCATCCAGATCCTGGGCGGCAACGGCTATATCAACGAATATCCCACGGGCCGCCTGTTGCGCGACGCCAAGCTCTACGAGATCGGTGCCGGCACCAGCGAGATCCGGCGCATGCTAATCGGACGCGAGCTGTTCAACGCGACGCGATAGAGGCGTGCGCCGTCACTCCGCCCGGATCGCGCGGATGGTCACCGGTTCGGTGAGGAACTGGTGGGCGAAGCCGTCGGGCGCATCTTCGCGTCCGGCGGGCCTGTTCATGATCGCCTCGGCGATCTCGATGCCCTCCACCACCTGGCCAAACACGGCATAGCCCGCCTCATCGCCCGGATTGCGCCCGCCGGGTCCGGCGTCGAGGCCGGGCGTGTCATTGAGCATGATGAAGAACTCGGTGGTCGCTGTGCCCACATCATAGCGGGCCATGGAGACCGCGCCGCGCACATGGAACAGGCCGGTCATGTCCGTGCCTTCATGGGCAATGCCGTCCGCTTCGGGCAGGCCCTCGAACCCCCAGCCGCCCTGGATCAAATTCATTGGGGTCTCGATCTCGGGCCGGTCATTATCATCGCGCACCACGCGGTAGAATTCACCGTTATCGAATGTGCCCGCCTCTATATGGGCGAGGAAATTGGCGACGCTCACCGGCGCACGGTCGGCGTGCAGCGCGATGCGGATATCGCCGAGCGAGGTTTCGATCACGGCATGAGGCGGCTGGGCGGGCACCGGCCCGGCAGATTGCTCTCCCGGTTCGGTGCAGGCGGCCAACAGAACGGCTGACACAGCGGCGGCAATGGCGGCGGTGAAGCGCATGGGCATGACGATCTCCTGTCCCCGGCAATGGATGCCTTGCCGTGATCGGAGCGTGCTGCAGCGCCCGTGTCAACGCGTGCGGTTTTCCAGCTTGACCGGACGATCAGCCCTGCGCCATGCTGCGCCGCATGATCACGCGCCCGGCCCTCTATCCTTTTATTGGCTATACCAGCGGCCCGGAGGGGACTGGCTGAGCTCGTCTGTTTGAAGATGAAGACCAGTCCGCCCCCGCCGCCCGGCGGGGGTTTTTGTTTGTCAGGAGACCATCATGACCCCGCCCGAACCGCGCAATGAACGCGCCGTCCTGCGCGCCGCCATCGACCGGGCGGATGCCGAGCTGATCAGGCTGTTGGCCGAACGCCGCCGCCTGGGCGAGGCGCTGGGCGCGCTGAAAGCCGGCGAGCAGACCCCGGTGCGCGATGTGGAACGCGAGCAGGACGTGATCGCGCGCGCCGTGAAGATGGGCGGCGAAGCGGGACTGGACGCGCGCTTCATCGAGACCTTGTTCCAGGCGATCATCGACGATTCCCTGCGCCGCCAGCGAGCCGGGCTGGACGCCCGCGCGGGCGACCGGCTGCTGACCGAGGCGCGGGTGGCGTATCTCGGCGGGCCTGGCAGCTACTCCCACTTTGGCGTCTATGCCCATTACTCGGGGCGCTATTCCGGCGTGGCCCCGGTGATCAAGCGTGACTATGCCGCCATCTTCGCCACGGTGGAGGCGGGCGAGGCAGAATACGGCTTCCTGCCTATCGAGAACACGGCCACGGGCGGCATTGTGGAGGTCTATGACCTCCTGCGCGAGACCCGGCTGAAAATCGCCGGCGAGCACCATCAGCGCATCATCCACGCCCTGATTGGCAAGGCGAGCGATGTGGGTGTGGTGCGCACCGTCTACGGCCACCCCCAGGCGCTGCGCCAGGCCCAGCGCTGGCTAAATGCGCGCCCGGACCTGCAGAAAGTCCCGGTTTCCTCGACCACCCGCGCGCTGGAGCGGGCGCTGGACGAAGGCGCAGGCGTGGCCGCCGTGGCCAGCCCGGATGCGGCGCGCCTGTTCGGGCTCAATGTCATCGAGCCCAATATTTCCGACTTCGCCGGCAATGAGACGCGCTTTGTCTCGCTGGCGCTGGACCCGGCACCAGCCTCGCCGCTATTGCCGTGCAAGACCTCGCTGGTGGTGGTCACCAGTGACGAGGCCGGCTCGCTGATCAGCGCGCTGGAAGGCTTCCGCACTGAAGGCGTCAATCTGACCAAGCTGGAAAGCCGGCCCGTGGCAGGCGCGCCGTGGGAACAGCTCTTCTTCCTTGATCTGGAGGGCCATGAGGATGATCCGGCCGTGGCGCGCGCATTGGCGCATCTGGGCAAGCATGCCAAAACCGTGCGTCAGCTCGGCTGCTACGGATCAGACCGGTTGAAGCCGGCGGGCCGGGCGGAGTAGATAGAGGCCAAGGGCGGTTAGCTCAGTTGGTAGAGCATCTCGTTTACACCGAGAGGGTCGGCGGTTCGAGCCCGTCACCGCCCACCATAAAATTCCTTCAGCCGGATCGCCGACACACGGTGCGGTCCCGGTTGTGGCATCCGCCTCAGCTGGCCGTTCCGAATACCGCCGGCGCGACCACCAGGGCCACGACGCTGAGCACGGCCACGGCGATGATATTGAGCACCAGGCCCACCCGCGCCATGGTCGGGATCGCGACCAGGCCCGAGCTGAACACCACCGCATTGGGCGGTGTGGCTACCGGCAGCATGAAGGCGCAGCTCGCCGCCAGCGTGACCGGGATGACATAGACCAGCGGATCCTGTCCGGTTTCCACGCCGATGGCCGCGATGACCGGCAGGAAGGTGGCGGTGGTGGCCAGATTGCTGGTCAGTTCGGTCAGGAATATCACCAGTGCCGTGGCGGCGACCACCAGCAGCACGGCGTTGACGGTCCCGAGCCCGGCGAGCTGTTGGCCCAGCCACAGCGCCAGGCCCGAGCTGCTCACCGCCGCGGCCAGGGCGAGGCCGCCGCCGAACAGGATCAGCACGCCCCAGGGCAGGCGGGACATGGTATCCTAGGTCATCAGCGCCTCGCCCTTCTTGCCTGACGGGATGAGGAAGGCCGCCATTGCGGCGATCATCGCCACGCCCGTGTCGCTGAGTTCGCCCACGAAGGGCAGGCCTTCCAGCCAGCCGCGCCCGAGCCAGCCGGCCACCAGAAACAGGAACAGGCCGGCGGTGCGCACCTCGGCCTTGCTCATGGTCCCCAGGCTCGTGCGCATGGACTGGATGTAGCGCAGCGTTTCGGGCGAGGCCTTGAAGTCGATCGGGAACATGATCCGGGTCATCAGCAGCCAGGCCAGCGGCAGCAGCACCAGCGTGACCGGCAGGCCCACCAGCATCCAGCGCGCAAAATCGATCTCCACGCCATAGTTATCGGCCATGAAGCCGGCCATGAAGGCGTTGGGCGGCGTGCCCACGAGCGTCGCCATCCCGCCCAGCGTCGCGCCATAGGCCAGTCCCAGCAGCAGCGAGATCCCGAAATTACTGCGCTGGCGCAAGGACAACGTCGGCATGGTTTCGGCGATGACAGTCACCACCGAAACCGCGATGGGCAGGAGCATCAGCGTCGTGGAGGTGTTGGAGATCCACATGCTCACGAACGCCGCCGCAATCATGAACCCGGCGACCAGACCGCGCGCATCGGCGCCAGACAGCGCGAACACGCTCAGCGCAATGCGCCGGTGGAGGCCGCAGCGCTCGATGGCCAGGGCGATCACGAAGCCGCCGAAGAACAAATAGATGATCGGATTGGCGTAGGGCGCGGCCATACTGCTCAGCGGCGCGACGTCCAGAATGGGCAGCGCGACCAGAGGCAGGAAAGCAGTGACCGCGACGGGAATGGCTTCGGTCGCCCACCAGATCGCCATCAGCACGCCGATTGCGGCCACCAGAACGGCCTCGCGCGGCAGGCCTTCGGGTGCGAAGACGGTGGCCACAAGTGCCGCGGCGACCGGTCCGAGGACCAGACCGATGCGCTGGTACAGGGCCGGGCCGGCTGCAGGTTCGGATGCGGTCATGACGTGTCCTGATCTCGATTATTCGGCGGGTGCGGCGAAGCCGTCGGGATATTGCGCAATCAGCGCCGCCGCGGCCTGCGCCATGGCGGCATTGTCGTGGGCGACGCCGGGAACCGACCCAACCCTCCAGTTGAAGTCAGCGCCGATTGCTTCAGCCTGAGCCCGGCCGACGCTGGCAAAAAAGGTGCCCCTGGCATAGCGGTGGGGCCCCTGGGCGGCGGCTTCGGGCGTGCGCCGCAGATAGCGGTGGCGCGGATCAGTGTCCTGGTCGCCCAGCAAAATCATCAGCGGGGCTTCCAGCCAGGCGCGCACTGCCGCCTCTTCGATGCCTGCGCCGCTGAGGCCATAGGGCCAGGCCACGCCCTCATGGGGCAGGGCATACCAGCCGGCATTGGCGGCGTAGGCGGTGATGAGGCGCGGCAGCGGCTCCAGCAGCACGGCGCGATGGGCGACCTGCGCGCCAGCCGAATGACCAAACAGATGATAACCGGCCGCGTCACCGCCTCGGGCGGCGATCGCGTCGAACAATGGCTCGAAGGCGGCGTAGGCGAAGGGCCCGTCCGTACCCAGACCGCCCAGATTGTACATCTCTGCGCCGGGGAAGGCTTCGGCGGTAAATTCCGGCGCGTAGACCCTGAGCCCGAGGGAACCCGCCAGACCTTCCCAGTTACGGGCATAGTCATCGGCATTGCGGTCCACGCCATGCAGGACAATCACGACCGGCGCACCGGTCATGGCGTCGGGTGCCGGCTCGGCGAAGAACACGCGCAGCGGCGGTCCCGGCCAATCGGAAAACACGAAGCTGCCCGTGCGCAGCGCCTGGCCAGAGGCAGGCGCAGTCAGCACCGCGAACACGGTCAGGATGAGGGTGAGGGCAGCGCGCATGACACAATCGGGGTGCCGCCTGAATCAGACGGCACCCCGGCTTGGCTCAATCAGAACTGCATGCGCAGGTCGACGTAGATCTGGCGTCCGCGAACGCTGTGATAGGCCGCGTCATAGCCGTTGGTCTCGTCGGCGAGTGGCGGGTCCACATCGAAGATATTATTGGCACCCACGCGCACCCGAAGGCCATCGAGCGGACCCGGACGGCTCACATCATACTGGAGGTAAGCATTGGTCTGGGTCCAGGACTCGACGATGAACGGCTCACCGGCCGGGTTCAGACCAGCGCCGGTGTCGATGAAGTCGCTGGTATAATCGGCGCGCACACCCGCCCCGAAACCGCTGTCATGGCGCCAGGTCACCCCGCCGGAGATGCGCCATTCCGGCTGGCCATCCTGACGGATGATCTCGCCTTCCTGGGATACCGTGATCTCGTTGGAGATCAGACCGCTATCTACCGCGTCGCGGATTCGTTGGGCACCCGGAGACAGGGCGATGAAGTAAGTGTCCAGATAAGAGGCGTTCAGCTTGATGTTGAAATCGCCGATCGGAGTGTCGTCGATCGTGTAGTACACCCCGTAATCCCACCCTTCGACATCGATGTTCTCATTGTTGTCGTATGTGTCGCGGATGAACAGGATATCCCCGGCCGGATCAAGGCCGGCAGCATTGAAGTAGGCGATCTGGTCCGCGTTCGGCGCTTCGCGCACCACATTGGGGTTGGACTGGCCCTGCAGCCGCAGCAGATAGTCGAGGCTGATATGGTTCTCGGCACCGAAAACGCCCACCACGTTCTGACGCTGGATCTCCCAGCGATCCACGGTGACCGTCAGACCGTTGAGGAAGCTCAGCGGCCCCTGGAAGCCGCTCGGCTCGAACACAAAGCCATAGGTGATATTGGTCGCGTCTTCCGGACCGATATCATCGGACACCGCGCGGCGCTCGATCCGTCCTTCGCTGAAGCCGGTGCAGGCGCCAAAATTGGCGAAGCTGCCATTGCGCACGCCCGCTTCGCAGGCATAGCTGTCCTCGCGTGCGTTGGACCGGTCCACGCCTTCATTGATCACGATCAGGTTGGGCGCACGGAAGCCTTCAGAGTAGGCACCGCGGAATTTCAGGCCCGCAAACGGAACCCACGCCGCCGCAATGCGCGGCTTGATCCCGCTGCCGCCGAAGTCGGAGTATTCCTCGTAGCGTGCGGCGATCTGGACGTCGAACGTATCCACCAGCGGGATGTTCATGTCCGGGCTGACCAGCGGGATCGAGGCCTCGGCGAAGGCCGCGAGCACTTCGCGCGACCCGCTGGAGTCCGGTGTCGGGCTGGTGCCGTAGATATCGGTCTCGCTGACCTCACCGGTCACCGCGTCGGTGAAGGTGATGGTGCCGTCCACGCGTGCATCGCGGTCCTCGTTGTAGGATTCATAGCGCGCTTCGACGCCGGCGGCGAAGCCGACCGGTCCGCCGGGCACATTGAACAGAGCGCCATTGCTGACCCTGAAGTCGGCCAGCGCCAGCTCTGCGGTGCTGTCGCGCACCACATCGACCAGGAAAGGTTCGATCAGATTGCGCGGATTCGGCGTGGCGTCGCCCACTGACGGGTTGGCCGGGCTGCCCCCGTTGAACAGGTTGTAGACGTCCGGGGTTTCCTTCATGAGCTCACGCTGGAGCAGGGTGCGCGAGATCGAGTTGTTCTCCGTGTCCTCGGCGTGGGACCGGTTGTAAAGCACTGCCGAATCCCAGTCCCACCCGGACTGGCCGAACGTGCCGCGCGCCCCGGCCAGAGCCCGGAATTGGGAGTTGACCACCACGATGTCGCGGAAGCCCACATCGACGAAGCGGTAGCGGCCAGCGTCGGTGAAGACCGGCAAGCCGCCGGCGGGCACATTGGTCAGCCCTGACAATCGGTTGGGGTTCGGCCGGCCGTCCGAGAAGGTCACCGGGCCGAACGGGTTGTAATAATACTGCGCCGGAACCGAGATGTTGGTCGCGCCGATACCATTGCGCGGCTCGTTGGTGGAGCGGGTCTCGGCCCAGTAGAAGCCGAACTCGCCATAGAGCTCCATGCCATTGTCAAGATCATGGTTCACGAAGGCGAAGGCGTTGAACCGGTCGCGGTCGGAGATGATTGAACGCTCGGTGGCCCCGTCATAGCGCAAATTGCGATCTTGGGCGCCGTCGTCGATGCACAGCCCTGGAACCGACAGGGCATTGGCCGTATTGCCCAGACAGCCCGCAAATGTGTCGGGCTGGAAGTGGAAGACGCCTGCGGGCGAGGTCAGAATGGCCCCGTTCCGGCGCACGCGCGTGGCCGTGGTGGTTCTCAGAGTCCACTGACCCCAAGGTGTCTGGGTGGCGCGATTGTCAAAGGACAAGTCGCCTTCAAAGCTGGTGCCGATCAGGAAGGGACGCAGGTCCTCGCTCGAGGCCACCGGAATTTCGTTGGCGAACAGGCCCTCGCGCCGCGAATACTGGGCGGAGAAGGACACGTTTGTGCGCCCGCCATTGAAGTCCTCGCCCGCGCGTACGGTGAGGGTCTGCTCGTTCAGGCCATTGCCGGTCGCCCAGAGATGACGGGCCTGGACGTTAAATCCGGTGAAATTATCCGTCAGAATGGTGTTGAACACGCCCGCCACCGCGTCACTGCCATAGATGGCTGACGCGCCGTCATTGAGCACTTCCACCCGTGAGATTCCCGATACCGGCAACGCATTCACATTCACCGTTGTGACCGGGGTGGACAGCTCTGCCTGGGTGGAGGGGTGATTGACCACCCGGCGCCCATTGAGCAGCACCAGGGTCCCGCTGGACCCGATGGAGCGCAGATTGATGGAGGCGATGTCACCACGGGCGTTGTTGTTGGTGGTGTTGTTGTCATTGCGGAACTGCACACTGCCCTGGGCCGGCAGCGAGCGGATCAGGTCCTCGCCATCGACCCCGCCAATGGCGGCGATGTCAGCCTCGGTCAGGATGGTGACAGGCAGCGCCTCATTGATCCGTGCGCCACGGATATTGGTCCCTGTGACGATGATCACGTCGTTTGCCTGTGCCTGTGCCTGGCGCGCGGCGGGCGGCTGAGGCTGCGTTGCCACAGGCTCCTGTGCCAGCGCGGTTCCACACAGCGCCAGAACCCCAAGCGCCGTTCCCGATTTCAAAATTCCCCGAACCGACATGACTTCCTCCCGGTTATGTGTTTCCGGGAAGAGAGCAATGTGACTGAACAGTGTCAACGAAAAATATACACCCGGTTCAAATTTAAAGCGGGAGGGGTTGCCTTTTTGCGTCATTCCGGCCACGTCGGGGTAGGGCGCATCGGTGCCTGATCGTTAGGGAGCCTTGTCCGCCATGTCGGTTGTACGGCCGCAATTCCCCGACCATAGCTCGCCCTTCTCACGCAAGCAGGAGCGGCGGCGCAAACTCGACGCCATCGTGTCAGCGGCTGCACAGCGCTTCAACGACCAGGGCTTCGCCCATACCCGGCTGGAGGATGTGGCCGCCGAATTGGGGCTGACCAAGACCAGCATCGCCTATTACTTCGCCAGCAAGGAAGACCTCGCCGAAGCGGTGTTTCGCGCCGCCGCCGAGTTTCTGCATGACGCCGTCAACACGGCACGGGCCGCGCCGGGCGGTCCGGCCGAGCGCATACAGGCGCTGGTCTCGGCCTATGCAGCCCAGCTTGAAGATGCCGCGCGCGGGCGGCGGGCACATCTGGCCGCGTTGCGTGATCTGGAGGCTCTGCCTGAGGGCGTGCGGATCCAGATATCCGGGCGCATGTCCGAGGCGGTGTCGCTGATCAACGCGCTGGTCGCCGACTGGATCAGCGACCAGCGCGCTCCGGTGCGCTGCCCCGAACCAGTCACCGTGCTGCTTCTGGAGCTGCTGGACTGGCTGGCCGAACGCCAGACCGGGACAGGCAAGGGCGGCGATATCGGCGCCGCGCGTGCGGCCCTGGCCGATCTGCTTGACCACGGGCTCGCCGCGGCCGGCACTGCGGTTTGTGCGGCTGCGCCGCTTGACCTGACAAGCGACGAGACGCTGGCGATCTTCGACCGCGACGCCCGCAACCGGATGAAGCGCGAGGCCTTCCTCAAGGCGGGATCACGCCTGTTCAACCAGAAGGGCTTTGGCGGTGCGTCGCTGGCCGAGGTCGCTTCGGCGTTGGGGGTGTCGAGGGGGGCATTCTACTACCACATCCAGGACAAGGAGCAGTTCCTGGACCAGTGCCTTGACCGTTCGCTGCAGATTGTGGAGCGCGCACTGAGTCAGGCCGAGGCCGCCGAGCTGTCGGCGCTGGGCCGGGTGCGCAGCGTGCTGGTGGAGCTGATCTACCGCCAGGCCGCAGGGGTGGAGCCGCTGATCCGGCCCGGCATGGCTGCTGTCCTGCCGCCACCGCGGCGGCGGCGCTACCAGAGCCGCATGCGCAATATCGCCCTGCGCTTGGGCGACGCGCTGGCCGAAGGTGTGGAGACCGGGGAGATCCGCGCCCTCGACAGCGGGCTGGTCGAGGAGATTCTGGCCGGTGCCATCTTCCTGAACGGGGGCTATACCCTGGCCGCCGCGACCCGTATTTCCGGCTGGAGCCTGGCCGAAGACCCCCGCTCGGTCAGCGACGATTATCTGCACCTGATCCTTTATGGTCTGAAGGGACCGGCATGATCGCGGCCCTGTGCACCCTCACCGTGACGGACGCAGCCGCGCTGGGTCTGCCAGATCTGGGCGCCCCCGCCGCCTTGCGCGCATGTGACAGGGACAATCACCCATGAAGCCACCCATGAAGCGCTCGTTTGTCATTTTCGCCCTCAGCCTGAGCCTGCTCGCTGCCTGCGCGGCACCGCCGGCCGCTGCTGATTGCATGAACGGGGCGGTTCGGCTGGTCACCGGGTATGACAGTGCCGCAGCCGGTGTGTGCCGGCGCGGCGATGCTGGCGGGGCGCACTTCAGCCTGGTCATCGCGCCGGAGGCCGAACCCATCAATCCCAGTCCCTGGTACGCCTTCACGCTGGAGGGCACCCCTGGGCGTTATCAGGTCGAGTTGGCCTATTCAGCCGCCTCCCATCGCTACGCTCCCTGGATACGCGAGGGGGCAGGGGGCTGGACGCGTCTGGGAGCGGACCGGGTCGCTCTCGCGGATGAAGGACGCCGCGCTGTTCTGGAGCTCACGCTGGGCGAAGACCCTCTGCAGGTCGCCGCGCAGCCGCTCTACACGCTGGCTGACTATGCCTCGCTTGAGCAACGCTGGCCCGGCCCGTGGCGCACCATCGGTCACAGCGTCGAAGGCCGCGACCTGCGCGCGCTGATCCTCGAGCCGCTCCCGGACAGCGACGGATGGGCATTGGTGCTCGGCCGTCAGCACCCGCCGGAAATTCCCGGTGCCTGGGCGCTGGACGCGTTCGTCGATGAAGCCCTGCGCCTGCGGGAGGCCGGGCTCCTCCGGTCCGGGCTGATTGTGATCCCGGTTCTCAACCCGGACGGCGTGGACGCGGGCTACTGGCGGCTCAATGAGAACCGGGTAGACCTCAATCGCGACTGGCGTTCGCGCAGCCAGCCGGAAGTCCAGGCGGTGCCCGCGCTGCTGGACGCGCTGTCCCTGGTCCAAAGCGATCTTGAGCTGATGGTGGATTTCCACGCGACTGTGGCCGAGCGACTCTACCTGCCCCAGCCAGAAGAATTGCCGGCCGAGGCCAATGCCCGCCTGGACGCGTGGCTGGCCGCCATGGAGGCGGACGGCATGTTCGAGATCTTGACGCCAATGCGCACCAATCCGAGCCGGCGGGTCAGCGCAAAGGCCGTCTTCACCGATGACTGGCGCACCGTGGCTGTTACCTGGGAGGCCGGTGACGACACCGAGCCGGACCTGGTGCGCGATCACGCCCGGCGGGCCGCACAGCACTGGGCATTGAGCCGCGACTGACGCTCCGGCCTGCTGTTTGATCACACCGGATGGCAGCGGCGGCAACGCGAACCCGCTAGCGCAATTGGCCTGAGCCGGTCACGGCGCGCGATCTTCAGCCTCCAATGCCCCGCGATGGGCGTCGGCGAAATCGAGCAGTGCGCGCCAGTCGCTGGCACGCACGCCATGCAGCCCGCCGCGCATATGAGTGGTCAGGCGTGAGGTGGGATCAAACCCGTCCATATCTGTTTGCCAGGGCGCGTCCGCCTCAAGCAGCCGCCACACCGGCCGCGTGGCCTGAGCGGCGCGAAAAGCGCCCGCCGGATCTGACCAGGTGTCGCGCATGGCACCGCCCAGGAGGACCGGACGTGGCGCAATCAGCGCCAGCAGGTGATGGGCGTCCACCGGCAGCGCGGTCTCGTCGTGCGCGTATTCCGCATAGCGCCTCGCAAACCAGTGGGGATAGCTCTGTGTGATGGACGCGACCGGCTCGCCCACCCCATCGCCATGCAGCGAAGCGCCGCCCGTTCCCGATTGCAGCGACAGCACCATGGCGAAGCGCGAATCGCGCGCGGCGGCGAGCAGCACCGCCTTGGCGCGCCGAGAATGGCCGTACAGAATCAGGCCACCGGGCGACAGACGGGCGTCAGGAACAAGGTGGTCCGCGACCCGGCTCATGGTCCACGCCCAAAGTGAGATCAGTCCGGGCCGGCCGTAGGCCTCGGGATCAAGCCCAAGACGTGCCAGCGCCTCGGCGTGCATTGGCTGGGCATCCGGCCCGATTTCGCTTTCATGCCAGACCGCCAGGGCGTAGCCGCGTGCCAGAATCTCCGCGACGGGCGGGATCAGCACATGCTCGCCGAACACGAGCCCGGCCACCGGGCTCAGCCAACCGCCCGCCTCGCAATAACCGTGTCGGAAAGCGTCCGGTTCGCCGAAGGCGTCCACCCCAAGCACGGCGCCTGGGCCGCAATCGCTGGCGATCATGATAACCGGAAAAGGCCCCGGAGCGTTCAGCGGCAGAACCAGCGCCAGCGTCTGGGTGACCGCGCGTCCGTCCTCGAAAACAAACTCCAGCGCGTGACGTTCAATTCGTCCTGTGCCGCCATAGGCGGCCGGATCAACCAGGGTCGACGCGATAAGGCGCGCTTGAGCAGGCGGCGGCGCGCTGCCGAAAATGTGATCTTCCAGTGCAGCCAGCAAGGCCGGGCGCCGGGCCTGCCAGTCGCCGCGCGAGGTTACAGTGTCCTGCCCGAATCCGGGTGCCAGCAAGGCCGGGGACGCCGCCGGTCCACGCGCGGCCATGTCTGCCGTCATGAGCAGGTGACGGGCCGGCGTGCAGGCGCTGACATAGGCGGAAAAACCGGCCGCCAACGACACGATGGCAAGCGTCAGGATGAGGGGGCGCAGGCGTGGTGTCATGGGTTCACTCTAGCCATGACGCGCCATGGTGGTCATGGCCATAACACATTTGGTGACAGCACTCTGGCGGGCCGCCCTGCCGCCTGTGCAGATGGCCGCTAAACCGGCTTGACCGGCGTCCGGCGCCCTATTAGGACAACGCCTCCCGGCCAGACATACCGCCGGGTACGCAGCAATGCGGGTGTAGCTCAGTTGGTTAGAGCGCCGGCCTGTCACGCCGGAGGTCGCGGGTTCGAGCCCCGTCACTCGCGCCATTTCCCCCCATCGATCATGGCCGGCCAATCGAAACGGTCCCGCTGGCGCGTACAGCGTGCATAGCCCTATGCTGGCGGAGTGATTCGCAGCAGCAAAGGGGCTCGACATGGTGGCTGTACTGACCAATTTGCGCACGACGGTGCTGATTTCGGTGCTGTTGGCGCTGGCCTTCTTCTTCATCTACATCATCGTTGGCCAGGGCGTGGGCCTCGGCGAGCCGCAAGTGCTGGAGGCGCTGCTGCGCTGGACCCACGTGGTCGCCGGAATCATGTGGATCGGCCTGCTCTGGTATTTCAACTTCGTCCAGATCCCGACCATGCCGTCCATCCCGGATGAACTGAAACCGGCCATCGGCAAGCATATCGCGCCGGCCGCGCTGTTCTGGTTCCGCTGGGGCGCGGCCTTCACCGTGCTGACTGGCGTGCTGCTGGCCCTGGTAAAGGGTTATTTCGTGGAGACCATGACGCTCGGCGCGCTGGCGGGCTTCGCGCCGGGCTTTGTGTTCATGGGCATCGGCATGTGGCTGGCCCTGATCATGGCGTTCAATGTCTGGTTCGTGATCTGGCCCAATCAGAAGATCGCGCTGGGTCTGGTGGAGGCGGCTGCCGACGCCAAGCCGAAGGCGGCACGCACGGCGATGCTGTTCTCGCGCACCAATACGCTGCTGTCCCTGCCCATGCTGGTGGCGATGGCGGGCTTCCAGACGCTGGGCTGAAACGCCCTCCAAGTCTGAACGCAAGACGGCCCCGGACTGTGTCCGGGGCCGGTTTCGTATGCGCCTCAGCTTTCGGTGGGGACCAGGCCGGCCAGCTGGCTTTGAAGCACAGCGCCGGCGCTGGTGGTGTCGCGCGTGCCGGGCCCGGGCTCTTCCTGGGCCATGATCACGGCGGTAACGCCCGTCGCCGGGCTAACCACGAAGGCCGTGTCGAAATAGCCGCCCCAGCCGAAATCGCCGGTGCGCCGCCCGCCATCTTCATTCACCGACACGCCGACCGAATAGCCAAAGCCCAGCCCGATGCGGCGCTGATCCTCGCCCATCCGGTCAAGACCCACATGGGGCGTGACCATAGCTGCGACATTGTCCGGGCTCAGGACCCGCACGCCGTCGAGCTCGCCGCCATTGGCGAGCATGAGCGCAAAGCGCAGATAGTCATCGGCCGTCGAAAACAGGCCTGCGCCGCCCGCCTCGACGTGAGCGAGCACGGCCAGATCGCGCTGGCGGGCCACGTGCACCAGCGCCCCGTCTTCATCATGGGTGTAGAGCGCCGCCAGGCGTTGCCGCCGGGCTTCGTCAGGGAAGAAGCTGGTGTCCGTCATGCCGAGCGGCTGAAACAGGCGCGCCTGCATGAACGCTTCCACGCTCTGACCCGATGCCACGGCGATGACCTGGCCCAGAATGTCGTTGGAGTAGGAGTAGAACCAGCGCTCGCCCGGCTGAAAATAAAGGGGAATGCCAGCGAGCGAGTTGATGCGGTCTTCCAGTGGCCGGTCATCGGCCCGGTAGATGTCGCGGTCGATATAAAGTGCGCCCAGATGGGTCTGGTAATCAAACAGATAGCCGACGCCCGAAGTATGGGTCAGCAAGTCTTCAATGGTGATGGCGCGCGCCAGAGGCTCGGTGGGAATCTCGAAGTTCCCGTCATGCATCAATTGGGTGGCGACGCGCGCGCTGGCGAAGGCGGGGATGTAGTCCGACACAGGGTCGCTGACCGACAGGGCGCCGTCCTCGGCCAGGATCAGGATCGCAGCGGCTGTCACCGGCTTGCTCATGGAGGCAATGCGCACCACCGTGTCGGCGCGCATGGGAATTCCGGCCTCCACATCGGCGTAGCCCGCCGCGCTGACATGCTGGACGATTCCGTCTCGCGCGATGACAGCAACATAGCCGGACCGATCCTGGCTTGCCGCCAGCGCGGCGAGAGTCTCGTCGAGGCGCGCCACCGCCGATGCATCCAGTCCGCGCGCCGCAGGCGCGGTGTCTGCCGAGGGCTGCGCCGGTGCGCCGGCGGGTGCGGGTTCAGCCGAGTGCTGGCCGCGTTCGCCGCAAGCGCCCAGCGCCAGCAGAGCCGCCAGCGCACCGGCACCCAGCACAGAGCGCCAGGGCGCGTGATCAATCCGGCTCATGAAATCCCCTCTCCAGCCAAAACAGAACGACCGCGGCGAGCCTCGCCGCGGCCGGTCTGTTCGTCAATCGCGGATTGATGACAGCGGTGTTCAGGCCTTGGCGAAATTCTCCGCCGCAAATTCCCAGTTCACCAGCTTCTCCAGGAACGCGCCCATATAGTCCGGACGGCGGTTCTGGAAATCGAGGTAATAGGCGTGTTCCCACACATCCATGGTCAGAAGCGGGGTCACCCCGGCCTCTGTGATGGGGGTTTCGGCATTCGGGGTCTTGCGGATTTCCAGCTTGCCGTCCTTGACCACCAGCCAGGCCCAGCCGGACCCGAACTGACCGGCGCCGGCCGCCTTGAAGGCGTCGGCAAACTTCTCAAACGAGCCGAAATCCCGGTCGATGGCTTCGGCCAGCTTGCCAGACGGGCGCCCGCCGCCATCGGGGGACATGGACTGCCAGTAGAAAGTGTGGTTCCAGATCTGGGCGGCATTGTTGAACAGGGCCGCGTCCTTGCGCTGCCAGGCGGTGCGGATGGCGGTTTCCAGGTCCGCGCCGTCGAGCTCCGTCCCCTTCACCAGATCATTGGCCTTGTCCACATATGCCTTGTGGTGCTTGCCGTGGTGGAAATCCAGCGTCTCGGCGCTGATATGAGGCGCCAGCGCGTCGCGGGTGTAAGGCAGGTCGGGGAGAGTGAAGGCCATGATCGGGTTTCCTCTTGTTCCGGTCGATTCAAACTGGTGCCGCGATCGGCACCCCGTGCGCCATATGGCGCCTCTCACGCTAAGGTCCACCGCAGGAGACCGGATTGACTGAAAGAAGTTTCGAGGCGGCGCTGCAGCGCGATGACCCGGACCGCTGGATGGCGGCGCTTTTCGCACCGGCTGACACGCGTGCGCGCCTGGTCACGCTGTACGCCTTCTATCACGAGATCGCGCGCGTGCCCGATGCGGTCAGCGAGCCGGTGATCGGCGAGATGCGCCTGAGCTGGGCGCGCGACGCGGTGCGCGATCTCTACGCCTCCCCGCCGAAGGTGCGCCGCCATGATGTGTATGAGGCACTGGCACCGCTCACCCGCGTGCCCGGAGCCCCTGATGCCCGGGTGCTCGACCAGCTGATCGAGGCGCGCGCCGCCGATCTGGGGCAGGGGCCTTTTCCGACCCGGCAGGACCGGCGCGACTATGTCGACCGCACCGCCGGCGTGCTGATGGCGGCCGCCGCGCGTCTCGCCGCGCCCGAGACCGCCTTGAATGAGACGGCTCAGCAGGCGCTGACTGAAGCCGGGCGGCTGTGGGGGCTCACCGGGCTGATCCGTGCCTTCGCGCCATTGTGTGCGGCCGGGCGTCCGCCTCTGGCCACCGACGAAGCGGCCGGTGCGGGCCTCACCGAATCCGACTGGCTCTCTGGGCGCAAGCCGGATGCGGCGCGTGCGGCGCTGGCGGGCCTGATCGCGGAAGCCGAGGCGTCGGCCCGGGCGCTCGCCAGCCTCTCCAGGGCCCTGCCGGCCGACATGTTTCCTGCCATTGGCTATGTCAGCCTGGCGCCGGGCTATCTGCGCCGCGCCCGCCACGTCGCAGACCCGTTCCGGGAGATCGCCGAACCGCCACTCTTCACCCGGCAGCTGCGGCTGACCTGGGCGTCGCTGACGGGGCGGATTTAGGCAGAAGGGCTGTCTGCCCACCTCGTTTGCGCAAAGCTCTTATCGGAGTTGCATTTCCTCTCCTCATTAGCGAAATTAGTGCTGAGCTGAAACTCATGGAGGCGCGTTTCGCTGATGTCCCATGCCGGCGCCTTGTCGCAGCCCGCAGCGCTCGCCTTTTCTGGCGGCGCCGCCCTGGAGCACGGATTTGGCCGGATCCTGCAGGCCCCGGGCCGGGCGGCCT
The DNA here is from genome assembly GCA_027627705.1 of Hyphomonadaceae bacterium BL14. Lineage (NCBI taxonomy): Bacteria > Pseudomonadati > Pseudomonadota > Alphaproteobacteria > Hyphomonadales > Hyphomonadaceae > Hyphomonadaceae bacterium BL14. The sequence continues at coordinate 1,105,472 of CP091242.1, read as the reverse complement.
GGCTGTTCGGGTGGGACGGCGCCACGGCGCTGGGGCTGATCCTGATTGGCGCGCATTTCGTGATGACGGCGGAGATGGACAGGCCGGACGGATTTGCGGGAGTGCTCTTCATGCTCGCTGTCTTCGCGCGCCGTGTCATGTCGGAGGCGGCCTGGCTGCGTTTCTTTTTGGGGGAGCCCGAGACGAAGCCCTACGTGCCGTTCCGGCTGGGCTCCGATGAATGGCGGCTTTTTTGCTGGCAGGATGGCTCGCAGGCTTTGTGCTGACCGTCCTGGGCGGGCTGGTGATGATCCCTTTGATGTTTCTGGTAGTCGGCTTCGAGCAATTTTCCGCTTTTGCCTGGGTCCCGGTGGCGGCGATGATCGCCGGCCTGTTTGTGCTGTTCCCGCGCTTCCTGATCATGCTCGCCTCCACAGTTTATCTCAAGCGGATCGCGCCATTCGAGGATCTGGCGGCGACCGGGCGGATCTGGGGCCGGGCGGCGGCGGTTGGCGCGATGATCATCGCCACGCTCCTGCTCGCCTTTATCGCGTGCGGCATGGTGTTCCGGATCGCCGGACTGGCCGATGATTACCAAAGCTTCGGCGCGCAGTTCGACGTGATTTACAATTGGGCGCTCACCGCGCCCCTGTCGGCCGTTGACGGATTGGTGCTCGCCTGCGCGATGCTGGGCGCCAGCCTGTTCTGGGTCATGGCGCGCGGCGCGGCGGCGTACGCCGCGCTGGTGCTGGCGCAGGCCGACGGCGCTACCCCGCCAGCTTCTTCTGGCGCGCGCGGTCCCGCTCCAGCAGCGGCTTGAGATAGCGGCCAGTCCAGCTGGCGTCCACCGCGGCGACGTCCTCGGGCGTGCCGGCGGCCACCAGCTCGCCGCCGCCATCGCCGCCTTCGGGGCCCAGATCAATGACCCAGTCGGCGGTCTTGATGACATCGAGATTGTGCTCGATCACCACCACCGTATTGCCCTGATCCACCAGCTCATGGAGCACTTCGAGCAGCTTGCGCACGTCCTCGAAATGCAGCCCCGTGGTGGGTTCATCCAGGATGTAGAGCGTCTTGCCGGTGGAGCGCTTGGCCAGCTCCTTGGACAGCTTGACCCGTTGCGCCTCACCGCCTGACAGGGTGGTGGCGGGCTGGCCGACCTTCACATAGCTCAGGCCCACGCGCTTGAGCGTTTCCATCTTGTCGCGCACGGCAGGCACGGCCTTGAAGAATTCGGCGGCCTCTTCCACCGTCATGTCCAGCACGTCGGCAATGGACTTGCCCTTGAACGTCACCTCCAGCGTCTCGCGGTTGAAGCGCTTGCCGTGGCACACATCGCACTCGACATAGACGTCGGGCAGGAAGTGCATCTCGATCTTCACCACCCCGTCGCCCTGGCACGCTTCGCAGCGCCCGCCCTTCACGTTGAAGGAGAAGCGGCCAGGCTTGTAGCCGCGCGTCTGCGCCTCGGGCAGGCCGGCGAACCAGTCGCGGATGGGGGTGAAGGCGCCGGTATAGGTGGCCGGGTTGGAGCGCGGCGTGCGCCCGATCGGCGACTGGTCGATATCGATGATCTTGTCCAGCTGTTCCAGCCCGTCCACGCCGTCATGGTCGGCGGGCACGTCAGAGGCGCCGTTGAGCCGCCGGGCCGCCGCCTTGTAGAGCGTCTCGATGGTCAGGGTGGACTTGCCGCCACCCGACACGCCGGTGACGCAGGTGAACACGCCCAGCGGAAAGCTGGCGTCCACGCCCTTGAGATTATTGCCGCGCGCCCCGCGCACGGTGATCTGGCGCTTGGCGCTGGTCTTTCGCCGCTTTTCAGGGACCGGCACCAGCCGCGCGCCGGACATGTACTGGCCGGTCAGGCTCGCCGGATTGGCGGCGATCTCGGCCGGTTTGCCCTGGGCAATGATCTGGCCGCCATGCACGCCCGCTGCCGGACCCAGGTCGACAACATAGTCAGCCGTCTCGATGGCTTCCTCGTCGTGCTCCACCACGATGACCGTATTTCCCAGATCGCGCAGGCCACGCAGGCTTTCCAGAAGGCGCGTATTGTCGCGCTGGTGCAGGCCGATGGACGGCTCGTCGAGCACGTAGAGCACGCCGGTCAGGCCCGACCCGATCTGGGAGGCGAGGCGAATCCGCTGGCTTTCCCCGCCCGACAGCGTCCCCGAGGCCCGGCTGAGCGACAGGTAATCGAGCCCCACATCGACGAGGAAGCGCAGCCGGTCGCGGATTTCCTTCAGGATCCGCCGGGCGATCTCCTGATCCTTGGCTGACAGCGTCTCCTCAACACGGGTGAACCAGTCCAGCGCCTCGCGGATGGAGCGGTCGCCGGCTTCGGATATGTCGGTGCGGTCGATCTTCACCGCCAGCGCTTCGGGTTTCAGGCGCTTGCCGCCACAGGTTTCGCACGGCTGGGCGGACTGGAAGCGGCCCAGGTCCTCGCGCACCCAGGTGGAGTCGGTCTCGCGCCAGCGCCGCTCCAGATTGGGGATGACGCCTTCAAACGTCTTGGTGGTGGAGAACTGGCGCAGCCCGTCTTCGTAAGTGAATTTGATCTTGTCCGACGTGCCATGCAGCACGGTGTGGCGGAACTTTTCCGGCAAATCGCGCCAGGGCGCGAACATGGACGCTCCGTAATGGTCGGCGATGGCTTGCAGGGTCTGCTGATACAGCTTGGATGTAGCGCGGCTCCACGGCGCGACGGCACCGTCATAGAGCGACTTGTCGCGGTCGGGCACGACCATGTGTTCGTCAAACTTCAGGCTCTGGCCCAGCCCGTCGCACGCCGGGCAGGCACCGAACGGATTGTTGAACGAGAACAGGCGCGGCTCGATCTCGGCGATGGTGAAGCCCGAGACCGGGCAGGCGAATTTCTGCGAGAAGATCATCCGCTCGCCGGTGTCGTAGGCTTTCTCGTCCGACTCGGACGGACCTGCGAACTCTGCCACTGCAATCCCGTCGGCCAGGCGCAGCGCGGTCTCCAGCGAGTCCGCCAGGCGCTGCTCGAGGCCCGGCTTGATGACGATGCGGTCTACGACGACGTCGATATCGTGCTTGAATTTCTTGTCGAGCTCGGGGGCTTCTTCGAGCGTGTAGAAGGCGCCGTCCACTTTCACCCGCTGGAAGCCCTGCTTCATCAGCTCGGCAAATTCCTTGCGGTATTCGCCCTTGCGCCCGCGCACGATAGGGGCCAGCAGGTACAGCTTGGCACCATCCTCCAGCGCCATCAGCCGGTCCACCATCTGGGACACGATCATGGCCGAGATCGGCTCGCCGGTGGCAGGCGAGTAAGGCACGCCGACGCGCGCCCAGAGCAGGCGCATATAGTCGTAAATCTCCGTCACCGTGCCCACGGTGGAGCGCGGGTTTTTCGATGTGGTCTTCTGCTCGATGGAGATGGCCGGCGACAGGCCCTCGATGGAGTCCACGTCCGGCTTGCTCATCAGCTCCAGGAACTGGCGGGCGTAAGCCGACAGGCTCTCGACATAGCGCCGCTGGCCCTCGGCATAGATGGTGTCAAACGCCAGAGAGGACTTGCCCGAGCCGGACAGCCCCGTGAACACGATCAGCTGATCGCGCGGCAAATCCACCGACACGTTTTTCAGATTGTGCTCGCGCGCGCCGCGCACGGAGATGGTCTTGAGCGGCTCTCTCATAAAATTCTCCAGCAAACACGTCCTAACTAGACCGGCGGGCCCGGCTCCGCCACAACACCGCTGCGCCCAGTGAAGTTCAGTGCAAGGCAGGGCAGAACGGTGGACTCCCGCGCCCGCCTCGTGTTCGCTGGCGCCCGACTCGCGCGCTGGAATTGACGCGCGGAACATTGTGTGAACAAAATGCCGGCAAACGGCAATAGGGAGTGGATGCGATGGCGGGCAGCGTGAACAAGGTCATCCTGGTGGGCAATCTGGGCGCGGACCCGGAAGTGCGCCGGCTCAATTCAGGCGATCCGGTGGTCAATCTGCGCATCGCCACGTCCGAACAGTGGCGCGACAAGTCCACGGGCGAGCGGCGCGAAAAGACCGAGTGGCACAATGTCGTGATCTTCAACGACAACCTGGCCAAGGTGGCGGAAAACTATCTGAAGAAGGGTGCCAAGGTTTATATTGAGGGCCAGCTTCAGACCCGCAAATGGCAGGACCGCGACGGCAATGACCGTTACACCACCGAGATCGTGCTGCAGAAATACCGCGGCGAGATGACCATGCTCGACGGCAAGGGCGAGGGCGGTGGCGGCGGCCGCAGCGGCGGCTACGACCAGATGGACGACCGCTCCGGCGGCGGCAGCGGCGGCCAGCGCCAGATGGACAAGCCGCGCGAGGACTTCTCGTCGGATACGCTGGATGACGATATTCCGTTTTAGGGATTGGCATTCAATCTGGAATAAGCCAGCATTCCCCCGTGGCGTGAGCGGGAGGGGTGACAGTGCTGCGTTGGGCCGGCGGATTGGCGATTTGGGCCGTAATGTCAGCGGCCCTGGCGCTGATGCTCATGTTTGCCGCCGCCAAGAGCACCCCGCTGATCGTCGGCGCAAGTATAGCCGACTCGATTTCAGCGGCGTGGGAAGAGGACTCGGAGGGGCTGTGGGAGCGCTATCAGACCCGGCTGCCGGAGCCCTTGCCGCAATGGCGCATCAGACACCAGCATCGCGGTGTGATGGATGGCGTTGCGGTTATGGACTACGAACTGCAGCCCGATGAGGCCTTTCTGCCGCCGCTGATTGTCGCGGTGGGCGGCTCTGAAGGTGGGTTCTGGCTGGGCGGGCCTGGTCGACGTCCGACTTCTGGGCGTTTCGGTCAAATCCTCATGGAATTTGGCTTCTCGATCCGCTCCATCGCCCATTTCGGCGGGAGGCCTTTACCCGAATGGTTTGGCGAGGGCGAATTGCCGCCCCGGCTGGCCGAAGGACGCCTTGAGGCCATCGCCGAAGTGATCCGGGACGCCCGTACGACGCGCGGCGCACAGCGCCGCTGCATCGGTTTTGTCGGGGTGTCCAAGGGCGGTGAGCTGACGCTTCTGCTGGCGGCGCATAGCGACACGCTGGCCGGGGAGGGCAGTCCGCTGATGGATGCGGCGGTAGCGGCGGTTCCCAGCCATGTGGTGCTCCAGTCGCCCCATCGCACATTGCGCGTCAATTCCAGCTGGTCGCTGGCCGGGGAGCCGCTGGATTTCGTGCGCTATCCGTGGCTGTCACCGCATGTGCCTGGCGCTCTGCTGCGCGACTATGAGGCGGTGCTGCGGCTGGGGCGTCAGGCGCTAAGCAACGAAGCGATGGTCGCCCGTGCAGTAATCCCGGTGGAGCAGGCAGCCATGCCCGTGCTGATGCTGGGCGCGACCCGCGACCATATGTGGCCGTCTGCCGAGATGTCCCGCGCTGCGCTGGCGCGCGCCGAACGGCTCAACCCGGACCACACGGTCTCGCTGGCCGAGTACGACCTTGATCATTTCGTGATGAGCTATCCCGAACCCATACTGGACACGGTCGTCTTCTTCTACGAAACCCTGCGCCAGGCGGCGCAGGAGGGGCGCTGCGAGGCCGATTTCGCAGACCCGTGGCACCCGGACGGCGCGCCGTCCTCTGAGCTGGCGTCAGACTAGTCGCCGCGCCAGACGCTCATGGCCTGAACACCTCCACTACCGCGCTGGTGTCCACCGCGCCGCGCTGGGCGGCGCCGCCGATGGTGTAGATGGCGCCGTCAATGGCGTGGGCGCCCAGGCCATGGCGCGGCGTGGGCATGGTTCCGGCGGCTTCCCAGGCGTCGGCGCCGTCGCGCCAGGCCCAGACTTCGTCATACACCCCGCCGCCATCTTCAAACCACTCGCCGCCAAACACGTAGAGCGTATCGCCCACGCTGGCGGCGGCCAGGCCGCCGGAGCCGCGCGGGCCGCGTGAGGGCGCGGGCAGGGGCGCAGCCGTGCTCCAGCTATTGCTGTCCCGGTCATAGACCTCGTGCACCGGCGTGTTGCCGCCCGACACGGTGCGCCCGGCCACCACATGGATGCGCCCGTTCAGCACAGCGGCGGCGGCGGAATTGCGGGCGCTGGGCGAGGGCGCGCGCGTGGTCCAGTCGCCGCTGGCGGGGTCCAGCATGAGATGCGCCGTGACGTCCGCCTGATGGTTCCATTCGGCGTTTTCTGCGCCTGCGGGCCGGCGCCCGGTCAGCACATGGATGCGGCCATCCAGCGCCACGGCCACATTCTCCGCCCACGGCCCGGGCAGGGCGGGGCCTTCTCGCCATGCCTCATCCTCGCCCGGGCGCAGGGTCCAGACGCGCGATGTGTTCGACCACGCGCCGCCGTTTTCCGCCGTGTAGCCGCCGATGGCGTAGAGCGTCCCGTCGACGCCGACGCATTGCGGGTGATGGGTGGGGATGGGCAGGCGGGCCAGCTCGCGCCAGCTGTCGTCCACGCCGGGGGTGAGGGCCAGCACCCGGTCTGAAATGTCCAGCGGGCGGTCGGAAATCCCGGTGGCGAACCCGCCGGCCACATACAGCGTACCGTCCATCAGCGCCGGGTAGATTTCCTGCACAGGGAAAGGCAGATCCGGTGCCCGGCCCCAGCGCGCCTCGTCCCCGCGCCGGGCGGCAAAGCCCGCCCCGGTGGCCAGCGCGCCTGCGCCCGCGGCCAGTCCCAGCGCCGCCATTCTGCGTGTGAGTGTCATGGCTCGATCCACCCTTTTCTGCTTTCGGGCAGGCTAGCATCGGGTCGGCGGCGCATCCAGCGGAAGCGGCCTCGCGCGTCCGGGACCTGGCCCGGTCTGGCATCACGCCACGCCCGCCTGAAACCGTACCAGATCCTCAGGCTCCATCGCCTTGATCATGCGCGTGGCGGCTTCGTAGCCGGCTTCCACCGCATCATCGAAGCGGCGCCATTCGCGTAGATCCATGTCCAGATCGGGCAGGATCAGCAGGTCTGCCGCATCACGGGTCGCGGCGTGCTGGTCCAGCGTGCCGGCGGTGGCGGCGCGCAGGAGCAGCGAGGCGATGGGGGGCGGGTCGCTCAGGCCATGGCGCATCGCCCAGCCGAAAAAGCCCGGCGGATCAATGAAATCATCGGCGCAGATCGAATTGGTGCGCGTCACGTCCGAGCCGATATTGAGGCCGCGATGGAAGCTTTTGAGCTCATTGACCGGGAAATTATTAAACACCGCCCCGTCCACCAACACCGACTGGCCATCCACCACGGGGGGCAGGAGACCCGGAATGGCCAGTGAGGCGCGCAGCGCGTCGCGCAGGCGTCCCGTGCGGTGCACGCGCACGGCACCCAGTGTCAGGTCTGACGACACGCAGAAGAAGGGCCGGGGCATGTCGGCGATCTCCGTGTCGCCGAAATGCTCTTCCAGACGCTTGTCCACGCGCTGCCCCTTGATCAGGCTGACCACGGGCAGGGTCCAGTCGCTGAGTGGGTTGGAAGTGACGAAGGCGGCGCGCATGCGGTCTTCCAGCTCGCTATCCTCCCAGCCCAGCGCCACACCTGCCGAGATGATCGCGCCCATGGAGGCACCGCAATAGAAGTCAAAACTGATCCTGGCATCACGCAAGGCCCGCACCGCGCCCACATGGGCGTAGGCGCGCGAGCCTCCGCCCGACAGGACCAGTCCCACGGAGCGTCCGGTGAGGGTGCGCGCCAGCGTGCGCACATCCTCGCGCCGGCCCTGACGCCAGTGGAAGCAGCGCGCGGCTTCAGCGGCCTCCACCCATTCCTGCGGTCTTGCCGCGGCCCGGTCGCCGCCATGATGGACCATCACCACGTCGATAAGCTTCAGCCGCGCCGCTGGAGAAGGAGACTCTGGCAGAAGCGGCGTGGACGGGCGCGCGTCGGCCCTGGCCAGGAGCCAGATACGGTCGGCGCGGGCCATGGCACGCTGGGTCCAGTCGATATCGGACATGCGCGCGGCCAGCAGCACCACATCATGACGCGCCTCGATCACGTCAAAGCGCTGAGCCGACAGGCCGGCGGCGTCCTCGCCCAGCACCGCTGTGGTCAGCCCCATGGCACCCAGCGCCTTTTCCAGTTCGCGCGCGCGGTATTCAAGATCAATGGTCGGCGAGGTGGCGATCAGGGCGAAGATTTTGGGGTCGGAGCGCTGGCGCATCGAACCGCCGCGCAGGCGGAACATCATCATGCGCGCCAGCTCGCGCATCAAAGACGGGTGTTTGAGGGTCAGGGTCTCGAAGGCGGGCTTGGGCAGGCGCACCAGCTCGCTGTCGCGCAGGGCATAGACACTGGCCGAATGGCGGCGCTCCTCGACCAGCGCCATCTCGCCAATGGGCTCGCCCTGGCGGATATGGCCGATCAGCTCAGAGCGCCCGTCGGCGGCGGTGCGGAACGCGGCCAGCGCGCCCGATCGCACCAGATAAAACGCATCCGCCTCGTCGCCCTCATGAAACAAGGTGGCCCCGGCGGGCAGGCAGAACCATTCCACCTCGGCTTCAATCGCCTTGAGCGCAGCAGCCTCGATCCGGTCCAGGAAGGGCAGGCGGGAAAAATTGAACTTGGCCAAGGCGCACGATCCGATTCGCGGTGAGCGGTCATCCTCGCCTATTCTCTGCTCTCCCGCCAACGGCCACGCGCGGCCTTGTCATGCAGATGTCAATCCGGGCTGTTAGGCCATCCATCACCGATCATGGGAGATTCGCTATGCGCCTTGTTTGTGTCCTAGCCCTGGGCCTGGCCCTGCCGGGTGCCGCCTATGCCGACCGCTGGGAGGCGTCGCCGGAAATCATCAATCCGGGCGCTGGCGGCGAGACGATACGCGGCGTGGTGTTCGAGGACGCCAATCGCGACGGCGTGCGCAGCCGGGGCGAAGCGGGCGTGCCGGGTGTTCTGGTCTCCAACGGGCGCGACTGGGTGCGCACGGACCAGAATGGCGCCTACGAGATCGCGGTGCGCGGCGATATGGACCTGACCATTGTCCAGCCCACAGGCTGGCGCACGCCCACCGATCACCGTTTTGTTCCGCAGTTCTTCTACATCCACAAGCCCGGCGGCACCGGATACGAGATGCGCTATGGCGGCCTGCCGGACACCGGCCCGGCACCCGAGCAGGTCAATTTCCCGCTGATCCGCGACGGCGCGGCGGGTCAGGCCTTCACCTGCGCGATCATTGGCGACAGCCAGACCTATTCCAACGAGCAGGTCAGCTGGTTTCGCGACTCCGTGGGCCATGATCTGGTCCAGGCGGGTCTGACCCAGGACGATTGCGTGCTCTATGTGGGCGATGTGGTGGGCGATGATCTGGGCCTGTTGGACCGGCTCCTGGAGATCGGTGCCATGGCCGGCGCGCCGCAATACCTGACCATCGGCAATCACGACTATGATTTCGACGCGCGCTCCAACGCCGACAAGGGCGATAGCTGGCGCCGGATTGTCGGCCCGACCTATTACGCGTTCGAACAGGGCGATGTGCTCTTCGTGGTGCTCGACAATGTCGACTACCCTTGCCAGACCGGACGCAGCTGGTGCGGCGACCCCGAGCGCCCGGCCTATAATGGCATTGTCGACGAAACCCAGATGATGTGGCTCGAAGGCTTGATCGAGGCGACGCCGCAAGACCGCCTGATCGTGCTCGCGCACCATATCCCGTTCGTGTCCTTTGTGGATTCCACCAGCGACCGTCATCAGACCGACAATGCCGGTGTGATCCATGCCCTGCTGGAGGGGCGTGAGGCGCTGTCCCTGTCGGGCCACACCCACACCACTGAAAACCACGCACCGGGTCAGATTTTCGATGGCTGGGCCGAGCAGACGGGCATCGGCCCGCTGCCCTTCCGCCACATCATCGCCGGTGCGGCGTCAGGTGCCTGGTTCCAGGGTGATTTCAATGTCGACGGCGTGCCGATGTCTCTGCAGCGCATGGGCGCGCCCATGGGCTATCTGCGCCTGGACTTTGAAGGCCCGGCCTATGTGGAGCGCTATATCGGCGCGCGCATCGATGCCGCGCGCGGCCAGTGGGTGGGGTTGAGCACGCCCGATTTCCGCGACTGGTTCGAGGCGATCTACGCCTGGTCCAACGAAAACTGGCGCGAGCGCGACCCCGTCCCGCCGCTGTCGATCAATGATCTGCCCGACACCCGAATCCTGACGCCGCAGGACTTTGCGGGCGGCGTGTGGCTGACGGCCAATGTCTGGGCCGGCTCTGCCGAATCCCGCGTCAGCGCCCGCCTGCCCGATGGCACCGTGCTGGAGCTCACGCGCACCCAGGAGGGTGCAGGCGAAGCCTCGCGCATCGGGACCGAATGGGCTGACCCTTTCGCCACCCAGCGCCAGCTGTCCGTGGCGCGCATCGCCCTGCAAAGCCGGTCGGGCAATGAGCGCGCGCAGGGGGTGGAATTGTTCCAGGGCTCTCGCTTCGGCCCGGCCGCGCCCCAGCCCCAGCGCTCCATTGCCGACCGCAACATGCATTTGTGGCGCGCGGCCCTGCCTCAGCTGCCCGACGGCGTGCACCGCATCGAGGTGACCAGCACCGACCGCAATGGCGTGGTCTACACCGACACGCTGGTGGTGGAAGTGCGCGATGAACGCCCCGCCCGCTACTGGCGCCGCGAGCTGTGGCAATAGGGGCGGGACCGCCCTGACGCAAAAAGCCCCGGCGCGCTGCGCCGGGGCTTTTTCGTTGGAGCCAGACCTGGGCCTACCCCGCCATAGTCCGCGCCTTCGCGGCCTCGTATTGCGCCTGCAGCTGGCTTACATAGCCGCCTGCGCTCTGGATTTTCTTGACCGCGCCGATGCCCTGGCCGGAGCCCCAGATGTCTTTCCAGGCCTTGGCGGCGCTGCCGCCGCCGGAGCCGAAATTCATCGCCGACGGATCGCTTTCGGGCAGATTGTCCGGATCGAGCCCGGCCTGCTCGATGGAGCGGCGCAGGTAGTTGCCGTGCACACCGGTGAACAGGCTGGTGTAGACGATGTCGTCGGCCGTGCCCTCGACAATGCCCTGCTTGTAGTCATCGCCGCAGCGCGCTTCGTCCGTGGCGATGAAAGCCGAGCCGATATAGGCGTAGTCCGCGCCCATGGCCTGGGCCGCCAGCACGCCTGCGCCGGTGGAAATGGAGCCCGACAGCGCCACGGGGCCGTCGAAGAACTCGCGGATCTCGCTCATCAGGGCGAACGGCGACATGACACCGGCATGGCCGCCGGCTCCGGTGCACACCGGGATCAGGCCGTCGGCACCCTTCTCCAGCGCCTTGTGGGCGAATTTGATATTGATGATGTCGTGCAACGTCTTCCCGCCCCAGCTGTGGACAGCGTCGTTGAGCTCCACGCGTGCGCCCAGGGAGGTGATCACCAGCGGCACCTTGTACTTGGCGCAGGTCATCAGATCGGCTTCCAGCCGGTCATTGGACCGGTGGACGATCTGGTTCACCGCGTAGGGCGCGGCCGGTCTGTCGGGATTGGCCTTGTTGTAGCTGTCGAGCTCGGACGTGATTTCATCGAGCCATTCATCCAGCTGGCTTTGCGGGCGGGCGTTCAGCGCGGGGAAGGAGCCCACCACCCCGGCCTTGCACTGGGCAATCACCAGCTTGGGGTTGGAGATGATGAAGAGCGGTGCCGCGATAACCGGCACGCTCAGCCGGCCTTTGAGAATATCCAGTCCAGCCATGCCGGCCTCCCCTTGAAACAACAGTGAACAGTGTTCGCCGCCAAGCTAGCGCGGTTTGAGGGGAGGGGAAGCCCCGTTTTGAAGCTGGGCGCTGCTCAGCCTGTTTCCACCGGCAGGTCGCCGCGCGCGCCCCAGTCTGCCCAACTGCCGTCATACAGGCGCACATCCCGGAATCCCCCGGTGATGAAAGCGGCGTAGAGGATGGCGGCAGTGACGCCCGAACCGCATGTGGTGATGATGCGCCGCTCGCGGCTCACATCGGGCAGGACGCGTTTGAGCGCGTCTTCCTTCAACAGCTTGCCGTCCGCCCCGATCACGCTCTGGAAAGGCAGGTTGAACGATCCGGGGATGTGCCCGGACCGCAGGCCGGGCCGCGGCTCGGGCTCGGTCCCGGTGAATCGTCCGGGCGAGCGGGCATCCACGATCAGGGCGTCCTTGGTCTCAACATGGTGGAGCACATCGGCCCAGGTGACGGAATCGTCGCGGATCAGGCGGGGCATGCGTTCGCGGGCCGGTGCGCGGGCCGGAACGGGGCCCGCCTCGATCGCCCCGCCCGCCTTGCGCCAGGCCTCCAGCCCGCCATCCAGGATACGCACATCGCAGCCGAACCGGCGCAGCGTCCACCACACCCGGGCCGAGGCGGCATAGCCGTTCTGGTCATAGACGATGAAACGCCCGTCACCATTGAGCCCGCTTCTGGCCAGCCAGCGCGCAAAGACCGCAGATCCCGGCGCCATGTGGGGCAGGGTGCTGGTCGGATCGCACACCGCATCGATTTCGAAGAACACGGCATCGGGCAGGCGGCGTGCGGCGAAGGCTTGCGCGCCTGTCTGGCCGGCGCCCGGCATGAACCAGGTGGCGTCGATGAATATGGGCTCGCGTTCGGCCAGCGCCTGGACCGCGCTGATGGACACCGGCTCGATCATGCACCCCTCCGCAATACGCCAGCGGCGAGCCTAGCAGGCCCGCCGCGCGCCGCCAGAGGGATAATGGCCGTCGTACTAGAGGCTGGTGAGCCAGTCCGGCTTCACGTACGGCACGCCCAGATCCTTTGCCACCGGCTCATAGGCGATCTCGCCGCCCGCGACATTCAGCCCGTGAGCCAGGTGGATGTCCTCATTGAGCGCCTGCTTGGCACCCTTGCCGGCCAGGGCCAGGGTGAAGGGCAGGGTGGCATTGGTCAGCGCCAGGGTGGAGGTGCGCGCCACGGCACCGGGCATGTTGGCCACGCAATAGTGCACGATGCCGTCCACGATATAGGTGGGGTTTTCGTGAGTGGTGGGCTTGGAGGTCTCGAAGCAGCCGCCCTGGTCGATGGCGATATCCACCAGCACCGCGCCCTCTTTCATGGTCTTGAGCATCGCGCGGGTGATCAGGCGGGGTGCCGCCGCGCCGGGCACCAGCACCGCGCCAATCACCAGATCCGCCTCGGCGATCTCTTCGGCCACCGCGCCCTGGGTGGAGAAGCGGGTCTTCACTGCGCCGCGGAAGAACTGGTCGATCTCGGCGAGCTTCGGAATGGCGCGATCCATAACTGTCACATCGGCGCGCTGTCCCAGGGCCATCTCGGCCGCATGGCTGCCCGACACGCCCGCACCCAGGATCACCACCTTGCCCGGGGTCACACCCGGCACGCCGCCCAGCAGGACGCCGCGCCCGCCATTGGACTTCTGCAGAGCGGCGGCACCAACCTGGACGCTCATGCGACCGGCGACTTCGGACATGGGACGCAGCAGCGGCAGGCGTCCCTGCGCATCGGTGACGGTCTCGTAGGCGATGGCTATGCAGCCGGACTTGCGCAGGCCTTCAGCCTGCTGCGGATCGGGTGCCAGGTGCAGATAGGTGAACAGGACATGGCCGGGCGTCAGCATAGCGGTTTCGACCGGCTGGGGCTCCTTGACCTTCACGATCAGCTCGCCCGCCTCGAACACGGCCCGTGCGTCAGGCAGCATGGTGGCGCCCGCCGCTTCGTACTCGGCGTCAGTGAAGCCAGCGCCCAACCCGGCACCGGCCTGCACGAACACCTCATGGCCGTGGGCGGTCAGCTCGCGCGCGCCATTGGGCGTGAGGCCGACGCGGTATTCGTGAACCTTGATCTCGCTGGGTACGCCAATGCGCATGAGCCTGTCTCCCGTTCGGCACGCGCCCGATATCAGAGCAACGCACACTGGTGTTAAATTGCACGCAAACTACCCTTCGCGCGCCACATGCCGCAAGTGAAACCGTGTTTGTCGAAGAGTCTTGCGTTTGTGAGCCGCTTCACGAACATTGCGCCGCACACACGCCGTCCTGAGCGCCCCGGACGGCAGATGATTGCAGGGATGAGACAGTATGCGATTTGATGGTGTGGACCGGATTCTGCTCGAGAGCCTTCAGCGCGAAGGCCGGATATCGAATGCGGACCTGGCCGAGCAGGCCGGGTTGTCAGCGTCGGCCTGTCACCGCCGGGTCAAGGCGCTGGAAGCGGCGGGCGTCATAGAGGGCTATGTGGCGATCCTGAACGCCGAGGCGGTGGGGCGCGGGCTGACCGTGATCGTGCTGGTCACGCTGGAGAACCAGAAACGCGAAACGCTGGAGCGCTTTGAACGCGCCGTGGCCGAGGTGGACGAGGTGATGGAGTGCTATCTCACAACCGGCGCGGAGGACTATCTTCTGCGTCTCATGGTGCGCGATGCGCGCGATTATGAGCGCGTCCACCGCGAGCGGCTGTCGGGTCTGCCCGGCGTGGCGCGTTTGATCTCCAACATCGCCATGCGCAAGGTGTTCGTGCGCACGGCCGTCAAGTTGGGCTAGGCGCACACCCGCCCTTGCCGCGCCGCAGCACGGACGCCATTCTATAGCGGCAAACAAACAAGGAAGACTGTGCCATGACCGCCTGGAGCCCGGACAGCTGGAGAGCCAAACCCGCCAAGCAATTGCCGGGCTATCCCGATGCCGTGGCCCTCAAGCGGGTGGAAGCGGAACTGACCCGGCGTCCGCCTCTGGTGTTCGCCGGCGAGGTCAAGCGCCTGAAGCGCCAGCTGGCCAATGTGGCCTCGGGCCAGGCCTTCCTGCTCCAGGGCGGCGATTGCGCTGAAAGCTTCAAGGAGTTTTCCGCCGAGACCGTGCGCGACACATTCCGCGTGCTGTTGCAGATGGCGGTCGTCATGACCTTCGCCAGCGCCAAGCCGGTGGTGAAGGTGGGGCGCATCGCCGGGCAGTTCGCCAAGCCGCGCTCGTCTGACACCGAGGTGATCGACGGGGTGGAGCTGGCCAGCTATCGCGGCGATTCAATCAATGACATGGCGTTTACCCCTGAAGGCCGGACGCCGGACCCAGAGCGCCTTCTGCGCGCCTATGACCAGTCGGCCGCGACGCTCAACCTGCTGCGCGCGCTGGCGTCTGGCGGCTATGCCGACCTGCACAATGTGCACCAGTGGACGCTGGATTTCCTGGACGGCAGCCCGGCCGGCGAGCGCTACGCCGCCTACGCCCAGCGCATCACCGAGGCACTGGCCTTCATGCGTGCCTGCGGCGTGACGCCGGACGCGGCGCCCTCGCTGGAGGGGGTGGACTTCTTCACCAGCCATGAAGGCCTGCATCTGCCGTTTGAAGAGGCGCTGACCCGGATGGAGCACACCACCGGGCGCTGGTACGCCACCTCCGCCCACCTCATGTGGATCGGCGATCGCACCCGCCAGCCTGATGGCGCTCATGTGGAATACATGCGAGGCATTGAAAATCCGGTGGGGCTCAAATGCGGCCCCAGCCTGGACCCGGACGAGCTGATCCGCCTGATCGATATCCTCAACCCGCGTGACGAGGCCGGACGGCTGGTGCTCTATGTGCGCATGGGATCGGACAAGGTGGGCGAGGGCCTGCCGCCGCTGGTGCGCAAGGTGCGCGCCGAGGGGCGCAATGTGGTCTGGGCCTGTGACCCCATGCACGGCAATACGATCAAGGCGGCCAATGGCTACAAGACCCGCCCCTTCGAGCGGGTGCTGGGCGAGCTCAGGAGCTTCATCGAAATCGTCCACGCCGAGGGTGCCGAGCCCGGCGGGGTACATTTCGAAATGACCGGCCAGGACGTAACCGAATGCGTCGGCGGCGCGGGCCATCTGTCCGAGGCCGATCTGTCGAGCCGCTACCACACCCATTGCGATCCGCGCCTCAATGCCGACCAGGCCCTTGAAATGGCCTTCCAGATCGCCGAGGCGCTGAAACCCGCCCAGAAGCTCAGCCGCGCGGCAGAGTAGAAGCCGGATCAGGCTTTCCCATGGCAGGGAATGCCGTTATAATTGCATCACGTGTCCTTAATGGGAGAATGCTGATGCAAAAATGGGTGAGTATGGCGTGCGCTGGCGTGTTGATGCTGGTGTCAGCCACCGGGTCTGGCCAGGCGCAAGCCGATGAGGCAGAGCGCCGCCACTATGCCAGCTTGATCGCGGACCAGATGCAGCTGGAGACGGCATTCGCGGATGTGACGCGGGTCATCGTGCCGTTGATCGAGCCCAGTATCCGCCAGGGTTTTCCGCAAGCCAGCGAAGACCAGGTCGCCGAGGCGATGATGCTTCTGGAGAACGCCTTTGACGAGGCAACGCCCGAGTTCGTGGCCGAAATGGTCGATATCTACGCCAGCCTGTTCACCCTCGAGGAGTTGCAGGCCCTGTCGTCTTTCCTTGAGACGCCAGAGGGCGCCCGCTTTGCAGAGCTTCAGCCCGAACTGACCCGGCAGGGGCAGGTCATGGGCGAAGCGCTCGGACAGCAGATCGTCCAGCGCATTGTCCCGCAACTCAACGCCATCATGCGCAGCGAAGCGGACGACTGACCGCGGGGGTCAGCGGCGATCGCATCTTGGATTGCACCAGAACAAAAAACGCCGCCGGATCGCTCCGGCGGCGTTTTCATGTCAGGCTGGCTATTGAGCCAGAGCGCAAGGCGCGCCGGCTGTGAGCCGTCCTAGAGGTCCTTAAGGGCCGAAGCCGGACGGAAGGCGAGCGAGGTCTTGGCTTTCGCCTTGATTTTCTCGCCCGTACGCGGATTGCGCACTTCGCGCGCTTCGCGGTGCTTGGCGTGGAAGGTTCCAAAGCCGGCCAGCTGGACGGTGTCTTTGCCCTTGGCGGCGCCGACCACGGCGTCGATGAAGGCATCGATCGCGTCACCGGCCTGAGCGCGGGTGATACCGGCCTTGTCGGAGACGGCTTTGGCGAGTTCGGACTTGTTCATGAGGGATCCCCCCTTTGGTTTTGGGTTCGCCAGAGCGGGGATCGCTTGGCGCACCAGTGCTGAACGCGAGGCATCAAGCGCGATTCTGACCGGTCTTTGCAAGGCAATACAGGCGATTTTGCTGATATAATTGGCCCGCACGTGCAGCAATTCATCCGTATGGTAAACAAAACCTCGACTTCCGGCCCGCTCCTTGCCTGTGGGGAAACATGAAGCGCACACATGTCTCATGGCTGAACAGGCTTGGTGCGGCAGGATTCGCGGTGGCAGCGGCGTGCCTGGCCTATGCCGGCTTCGTCCACATGTTCGAAAATCCGCTGCTGGCGGCCCTGGTGGCGGCGTGCGTGGGCGGGTTCGCCCTGGGGCGCCTGATGCGCCACGGCCCGCTTCAGCGCGGATAGAGGATCATCTGGGTGCACCGGAACAGGGCGATGGTGCGGCCGTCATTCTCGCGCCAGACGCGCGCGTCCCAGACCTGCGTCGTACGCCCTCCATGGACCATCACCGCCTCGCCCAGCACCACGCCCTCGCGCGCCGTGCCGAGGAAGTTGGATTTCAGCTCCACCGTGGTAAAGCCGCTGGCACCCTCCGGCAGGCTCGCCATCACCCCATAGCCCGCCAGGGTATCGGCCAGCGCGATGACGCTGGCCGCATGCAGGAAACCATTGGGGGCCAAAAGCGCCTCCCGCACGGCCAGCTGCCCGGCCGCGCGCGCCGCCCCGGCGGCGGTGACCTCGATCCCGATCAGCTCGGGCAGCTTGCCCGTGCCGGCGCGATTGAGGTCCTCTGCTGAAATCCCGCCGCCGCTCATGACGCAGGCCTGATCAAAGCTTGACCAGCATCTTGCCGGTATTGGCGCCGGTAAACAGCCCCATGAAGGCCTCCGGCGCCCGCTCGATGCCGTCATAGACGGTGTCGCGCATCGTCACCTGACCCGCCATCATCCATTTGGACAGATCGGCGATGAACTCGCGCTGCAGATCGAAATGGTCGGTGACGATGAAGCCGCGAATGGTCAGCTTCTTGCCCACGATCTGGGTGAGGTTGGACGGGCCGGGCATTGGCGTGTCGTCATTATAGCGCGCGATCATCCCGCACGCGGCGATGCGCCCGAACGGCTTGATCACGTCCAGCGCCGCCTGCAGATGGTCGCCGCCCACATTTTCAAAATAGGCGTCCACCCCGCCTAGTGGCTTGGCCGCCTCGCGTACCGCGCCGGCCAGATCACTCACAGCCTTGTAGTCGACCACCGCGTCCGCGCCGATCTCCTGGCAGAACGCGGTCTTGTCCGCCCCGCCCGCCGTGGCGACGACCTGCGCGCCCATGGCCTTGGCGAACTGCACCCCGGCCGAGCCGACGGCACCGGCCGCGGCGCTCATCCACAGCGTCTCGCCCGCTTTCAGGTCGATCATGCGCTTGATGCCGGCATAGGCGGTGAGGCCGGTCATGCCGGCCAGACCCAGATAGGCCTGGGCGGGCAGAAGGTTTGCATCGACCTTCATCAGGCCCGCGGCAGGGGCGGTGTACGCCTCGCGCCAGCCATGCATGCTCAGCACCCAATCGCCCGGCGCAAACCCGTCCGCGTTCGATTGGGTCACCTGGCCCACCGCGCCGCCATCCATGGCCTTGCCCGGTTCGAACGGATCGACATAGGTTTTCACGCCGATCATGCGCCCGCGCATATAGGGGTCAACCGAGATGAAGGCGTTCCGCACCTGAACCTCGCCGGGCCCCGGAGCCGGGATGTCGGTCTCGACCAGCTCGAAATACTCGGGCTTCACCGGGCCCGTGAAGTGGCGGACGAGGCGGATTTCGCGGGATGTCATCTATGGGGTGCTTTCCTGTGGCTCATGTGGCCCGCAGGATTAACCAGAGGCCGGTCGCGGACAAGCGTTCCACACGCCGAACGGCAAGCCTGTTGCAGCCGCGCCCGCGCTGGGCTAGGTGCGCGCCATGACAGATCACACAAGACTGCTTCGGGCCGGGGTCGTGGGTGCCGGCGTGTTCGGTGGATACCATGCCTCGAAATATGTGGCGGCACCGGGCGTCGATTTCATCGGCGTCTACGATCCCGTGAGCGACCGGGCGCGCGCCATGTGCGCTGCCCAGGGCGGGCAGGCCTATGAAAGCCTGAGCGGGCTTATCGATGCGTGCGACGTGCTCACCGTGGCGAGCCCGGCGGTGTTCCACCATGACGCGGTGCGCCGTGCGCTGATGGCGGGCCGGGCGGTGCTGGTGGAAAAACCGCTGGCGGCGACGGTGGACGAGGCGCGCGAACTGGCCGAGCTGGCGGCGGCGAACAGTGTCGTGCTACGCGTCGGCCATCAGGAACGCTTTGTGTTCCACGCCATGGGTCTGTTCGGCGATCTGCCCCGGGCGCGGACCCTCTCGGCACGGCGCATGGGCGTACCCAGCGCGCGCAATCTCGATGTCTCGGTGACTCTGGACCTGATGATCCACGATATCGATCTGGTGCTGGCGCTGGCCGGCTCGGCGCCTGACCGGGTCGAGGCGCAGATGGTGGATGGCCGCGCCGGGCTGGCTGACCATGTGCGCTGTACGCTGGGCTTTGCATCGGGGCTGATCGCCGAGCTGGAATCGAGCCGGGTCGCCGAGGCGCGAGACCGGGTGATGGAGATCGGCTATGTCGATGATCGCTCGGTGAAGGTGGACTTCATTGCCAAGACGTTCGAGGCCTCGCCCGGTCTCGCGCTGAACCCGGACTTTGCAGACGACCCCGCCGCCCGCGACAGCCTGGGGGCCAATGTCGGCGCGTTTCTCGATGCGGTGCGCGGTGTCAGCACAGGTTATCCCGCCGCCGACGGCGAAGACGGGCGGCTGGCGCTTGAGACGGCGCTGCGCATTGACACCGCGGCGGGCGCACGCAGCCGGTTGTGACGCACAGCTTTGGCGCAGGCCTTTGCCGCAAGGGACTTGGTTCCATCGGGCGAAGCCGCTAGGAGTGACGCCAACACCAGCCTGATATCAAGGGAGCGCCCCATGGCCGCCGATCCGCACCGCATCACCTATCTCGCCAAGACCTTCTCTGCTGCTGCGCTGGAATTCCATCGCGGGCACATGGCCGACAAGGGCTACCGGATGGAGGGGCGGATTGCGCCGACCGTGTTCGAGATCATCGACGAGGACGGCAAGACCAAGCCCGCTTTTGACGGCGAACCGCTGTTCGCTGTGACCTTCGTCAAGCGCGAGGACTAGAGCCTTGTCGCTTGTGCGCGCCGTGGCGCCGGACGCGGTTCTGGCGACGTTCAAGGAAGCCGATGACGCCAATGCGGCCGTCGATCGGCTCAATGCGCTGTATGAAGCGTCCGTGGCCAATCTGCGCGCCGCGCTCAAGGCCTTTCTCTCCGACGGAACCCCGCCTTCGCCGGCCAGCCGGGCCGGGGGGGCGTTCGCCTATCCTGAGCTGCGCATCACTTACCAGCCCGAAGGACCGGTCCCGCCGGTCAGTCGGGCCTTCGGCAAGTTTTCCGAAGCCGGCGTCTACGCCAATACCGTCACTCATCCGGCCATGTTCCGGCGCTATTTGACCGAGCAAATCCAGATTCTCGCCGACGAATACCCGGTGGTGATCGAGACCGGGCTGTCGACCCAGGAGATTCCGTTCTCCTATGTGCTCGACGGCAGCGATCTGGATCTGGACGAGGTCAGCCCGGCCGAGCTGGTGCGTCACTTCCCCTACGCCGATCTGGCCACGATCGACGATGCCCTGCCCAATGGCGAGCGGCCCTCCAGGCCCGGTCGTCCGCGTCCACTCTCGCTGTTTGATGCGGCCCGTACGGATTATTCGCTCTCGCGCCTGCGCCATTACACCGGCACGCCGTTTGATGATGTTCAGGACTTCATCCTGTTCACGAACTATCACCGCTATGTCGATGCGTTCGTCGAATGGGCGGTGCGCCAGCTCAAAGAAGACAATGACTACACCGCCCTGTCGGCAGCCGGCCTGGTGCGCGTGGACGCCGATACGCCTGACGCCCTGGGCGAGGTGATGAGCGCGCACTGGCAGCGCTTCCAGATGCCGGCCTATCATCTGATGGCCCCGAACGGGCGGGGGATCACGCTGGTCAATATCGGCGTGGGGCCGTCCAACGCGAAGAACATCACCGATCACCTGGCCGTGCTGCGCCCCGAATGCTGGCTGATGGTGGGCCATTGCGGGGGGCTGCGCCATTCTCAGCGCCTGGGCGATTATGTGCTGGCCCACGCGTATCTGCGCTATGACAGCGTGCTTGACCGTGATCTGCCGGTGGAAATCCCGATCCCGCCCATCGCCGAGATTCAGGTCGCCCTGCACAAGGCTGTGGAGACGGTCAGCGGCGACAAGGGCGAAGCGCTCAAGCGCCGCCTGCGCACCGGCACGGTGGTGACCTATGCCGACCGGAACTGGGAGCTGCGCTATTATCAGGAAGCGCGGCGCATCAACCAGTCGCGCTCCATCGCCGTGGACATGGAAAGCGCCACCATCGCCGCCAACGGTTTCCGCCTGCGCGTGCCCTACGGGACGCTTCTGTGCGTGTCCGACAAGCCGCTGCATGGCGAGCTGAAACTGCCCGGCGCGGCCAACCGGTTCTACCAGCGCTCGGTGTCCGAACACCTGGCTGCGGGCATTGAAGCCATCGAGATTCTCAAACGCGAAGGCTCTGCCGCGCTGCATTCACGCAAGCTGAGAAGCTTTGACGAGCCGCCCTTCCGGTAAATTTTGAATCGTCTTGCTTCGCATCGGGCGCAGCGCTTGCTAAAGCGTGCGCGGCGATATTGACGAACACGGGCTTAAAAGGGGGGAGACACATGAACACTGCCGGAATGAATGCAGAAGTCACACAACTTCTGGACTGGCTTGCCGTGACCGGCATGCAGGCGCTGACCAGCGTGCTGATGGCCGCCGCAATCCTCGTCATCGGGCTTTATGCGGCCGGTTTCATTTCAAAGCGCGTGCGGGCCTGGGGCATCGCCCATCCGCGTATCGACAGCACGCTGGCGGTGTTTTTCTCTTCCATCGTCAAATACATCATCATGGCGGTGGTCATCATCGCCGTACTCACCCGGTTCGGCGTGGAGACCACCTCGCTGGTCGCCGCGCTGGGTGCCATGACGCTGGCTGTCGGCCTCGCGCTGCAGGGCACGCTGGCCAATGTGGCGGCAGGCGTGATGATTGTGTTCTTCCGCCCGTACCGGGTCGGTGATTTCGTCGACATCTCCGGGACGGCAGGGACGGTGAAGGATATCAACCTGTTCCTGACCGAGCTCAGCACGCCGGACAACAAGCAGATTATCGTCCCCAATGGCCAGGCTTGGGGCAATGTGATCACCAATTTCTCCAGCTACCCCACGCGGCGCGTCGATTTTACCTTCTCGGTTGATTACGACACCGATCTGGAGCTGGCCCGTGAAGTGATCCGCCAGGTGCTCGAAGCCGATGCGCGCATCCACAAGGATCCGGCGGTGTTTGTGGAGCTGGGCAGCTTCGCCGATTCGTCGATCGACTTCTTCGCGCGGGTCTGGGTAAACGCGTCCGATTACTGGGATGTCCACTGGGACGCCAATCGCCGCATGAAGCTGGCTTTCGACGCGGCGGGCATCTCCATTCCCTTCCCCCACCGCGTCATGGTGGAGAAGGCCGACATGGCACCGGCCAAGCCGTCTGCGGCTCGCAGCAAAACCGTGATCGCCGCTGCCGCCAAGGCCGTCCGTGCGGCTGCTGCGCTGACCCAGGTGGCTGTGGAGGACGCGTCGCCGTCGCCGGAGCCGGCCCCCGAACCGGCCGCGGCCAAGACCGCTCGCAAGCCGCGCGTGGCGTCGGCGGCCAAGACCGGTGCTGCGGCCAGCAGCGCCGACGGCAAGGGCAAGACGACGCGGGCACCCGCCACCGGCCGCAAGCCGTCGGGTGCCAAACAGCCGCGCAAGCCGCGCTCGGACACCTGAGGCGCGCCGCGATTGCGCCGCATTCGGCTGGCATCGATGATGTCAGCTCAAGACAGGAGAGCGATGCATGACCCAGACCCCGGACACCGCCCCGCCGCCGCGCACCCGGCGCAGCTTCTGGCAGCGCCTTGCCGCCGTGAAACCCAGCGACATCGTCCTGCTGGTCGTGCTGTGCGTGGTGGTGGGTCTGATCCTGGCCGCCTTCAATGTCGACCCCGCTGACCTCTGGGTGGACTTCTTCGGGGCCGTGGGCCGGGCCTGGACGACCTTCTTTGACTCCATCGGGTCCACGCTGGGCTGGGCGTTGCGCTATCTGGCGCTTGGTGCCGTGATCGTGGTGCCGATCTGGATCGTGTGGCGGATCATCACAGCCGCGTCGCGGCGGTGATGATCCATACCGGATCTATTCGTGGCGCAGTGCCTCGATCGGGTCGAGGCGGCTCGCGCGCATCGCCGGATAGAACCCGAACAATATGCCCACCGCCGCTGCCGCGCCGATGGCGATGACCGCAATGGACGGGTCCACCGATACTGCCAGGCCGGTCAGGCCCAGCGCCGGGCCGAAGGCTTCAATGCTGCTGGCCACCAGCACGCCCACGCCGAGGCCGATCACGCCGCCGGCCGAGCACAGAACGACCGATTCGATCAGGAACTGGTTGCGGATATCGCGCCGCCGGGCACCAACTGCCAGGCGCAGCCCGATCTCGCGTGTGCGTTCGGTCACCGAGACGAGCATCACATTCATGATGCCGATCCCGCCCACCAGAAGGGTGATGATCCCTGCGGACGCCAGCAGCAGGCCCAGCACGCGCTGGGTTTCGTTGAAGGCGCGGATGAGGTCGGCGAAATTGCGGATCGAGAAGTTGTCATCCGCGCCGGGCGCCACATTGCGGCGCACCCGCAGATAGTCTTCCAGCTCCAGCGTCGCCGTGGCCATGTCCACGCCCGGTGCCACCTTGATCCAGACCTGCTGGACCGGGTCGCGCACGCCGGCCCGTGAAAACCCGGTGACCCGAGAGCGCACCGTGCTGACCGGTGCCAGCATCACGTCATTCTGGTCCTGACCGAAGGCACCCGCGCCCAGATCGCCCAGCACGCCAATGACTTCAAACGGCTGACTGTTGACCCGCACCACTGCGCCCAATGCGCCGCCGGACGGAAACAGTTCGCGCGCCGTCGTCTGACCGATCACGACCAGGCGTGAGGCGCGTTGGGACTCGGCTTCGTTGAACATGCGTCCTTCGGCCAGCGACCAGTCGCGCACCTCCACATAATCGGCATTGGACCCGATCATCTGCGTGGGCCAGTTCAGGCCGTCCACCACTGCTGTGACATTGGCCTGGACCAGGCCGGATGCGGCCGTGATGAAGTCGAGCTCGGTGCGCAACGCATTGACGTCGGCGTCCGAGAAGGGCGTGCCGGACCCGGCACCGCCCTGGCGCCCGCCGCGCGAGCGCGATCCGGCGGTGATATTGAGTGTGCTGGCCCCCAGCGAGGCGATCCGCGTCTCCACTGCATCGCGCGCGCCCTGAGCCAGCGAGACGGTGGTGATCACCGCGGCGACGCCAAAAATGACGCCCAGGATCGCCAGGAAAGAGCGCAGCGCATTCACCCTGAGGGCGGTCAGCGCGACCAGAACAGCGGCCAGAAGACTCATGTCACGTCCTCCACAACCAGCCCGTCCCGGAAAGTGATTCGCCGGCGCGCCCGTGCGCCGACTTCGGCTTCGTGCGTGACGATGATGAGTGTGATGCCGTCGGCATTCAGCCGGTCAAAGATATCCATCACATCGTCGGAGGTCTGGCTGTCGAGGGCACCGGTGGGCTCATCCGCCAGCAGGATGGCGGGTTTGCCTGCCAGCGCACGGGCGATGGCCACACGCTGCTGCTGGCCGCCGGAGAGCTGGGAGGGGTGGTGATCCATGCGCTCGGCCAGTCCAACCATGCGCAGGCATTCCTCGGCCCGCTCGCGCCGCTGGCGCATGCTCCAACCGCGATAGAGCAGGGGCAGGGCGACATTATCGAGCGCGGTCGTGCGCGGCAGAAGATTGAACTGCTGGAACACGAAGCCGACGGCGCGGTTGCGGAACTGCGCCAGCTCGTCCGGGCGCTTGTCCTGCAGGGCCTCTCCATCGATCGTCAGCGAGCCGCCGCTGGGACGATCCAGCGCGCCCAAAAGGTTCATGAAGGTCGATTTGCCCGAGCCTGACGCGCCCATGATCGCGCAGTACTCGCCGCGTGCAATATCCAGATCGACCCCACGCAGGGCGTGCACGTCGCCGCCGCCCAGCTTGTAGACGCGGGTCAGGCCGCGGGCGCGGATCAGCGGCGCGCTCATCTAGCCCGCCTCGCGCACGCGCACGACGACCTGTTCGCCATCGCCCAGCTCATCGCCCAGCACCTGCGTGAACTGACCATCCGACAGGCCGAGGCCCACCTGGCGCGCTTCCAGGCGGCCATCAGCGGTCTGAACCCACAGCGTGCCGCGCCGCACGTCCTGGCGGCGATTGGCGCGCTCGGCGATCAGGGCATCATAGCGCGCCATCTGTTCGCTCGTCAGCACCTGGGCCAGGGCCGAGCGCATCTGCGCCTGGAACGCCGCCGGGCCGCCGCCCGGTGCGCCGCCGCCACCGGCCCCCTGGGCCTGCGCCTGGGCGCGCATGCGCGCGAACGCCTCCTGCATCACGCGCTGGACGTCGCGGCGCTGCTCGTCGGTAAGCTCCAGCTCTTCGGCGAGCTGGTCGAGCATCTGGCCCCCGCCGCCGGCACCCCCGCGTCCACCGCCTGCGCCGCGTCCGGCCGGACCGGATGCCGCCGTTTGTGTCACCAGGGCCTCGGCCGCGCCGCGCGGGGTGAAGCGCAAGGCGGCGTTGGGGGCGGCAAGCGCGCCGCTGACTGTGCCGGTGACGATCGACACGTTGGCCGTCATGCCGGGCAGAAGCCGCTGGCGGGGATTGTCGGCCTCGATCACGACTGTGTAGGTGACGACGTTCTGCTGCTCGAGCGCGGCCAGGCGGACCTGCGTCACCACACCGTCAAACTGCACGCCGGGGAAGGCGTCCACGTCGAAGGTCACGGTCTGGCCATTGGCTATATCGCCGATATCGGCTTCGTCGATCTGTGCCTCGATCTGCACGCGCGACAAATCCTGGGCGATCAGGAAAAGGATGGGCGCGTTCAGGCTGGCGGCGACGGTCTGGCCGACATCGATGCGGCGATCGATCACCACGCCATCGATGGGCGACCGGATGAATGTCCGCTCCAGGTCCACCCCGGCGCTTTCCAGGCTGGCTTCGCGCTGCTGCAGACCGGCACGGGCATTGCGCAGGTTGGCCTCTGCGACCAGCACCCCGGCTTGGGCGCTGCGGAACGTGGTCTCCACATTGTCGTACTGGGCTTCGGAAAACGTGCCGCGTTCGCGCAAGGAGACGGCGCGTTCAAAGGCGCGCTCGGCGGCTGTTAGCTCGGCGCGGGCGCGCTGGACGTTGGCTTGTGACACCGTGACCTGGGCGCGGGCGACTTCCAGGCTGGCTTCGGCCTCGCGCACGCGCGTCGCGTAGGTTTGCGGGTCAAGGCGCGCGAGTTCCTGACCGGCGGTGACCGCGTCGTTGAAGTCCACGTTCAGCGCTTCGATCTGGCCTGACAGCTGGGAGCCCACTTCGACCGTTACGAGCGGCGCGATGCGGCCCGATGACGAGACCACCCTTGACAGATTGCGCTGCTCCAGAGCCGCCGTCTCCACCTGCAATCCGCCGGCATCTGTGGCGGAATCGCGCAGGAACACAAACCATGCCGCGATCGCGGCGAGAACCGCGATTGCGGCCAGCGCCAGAAGCTTGCGTGTCACGCGCGTTCTCCAGAATTGTCGTAGCGTCAGACTGGACGCCGCCCGGGTTAGACGCGCTAGCATGTTGCGGTCCGTCGCAGAAGTGAATTTAAGGACAGCCAAAAGTTTGCAGATGAGAAGCGTTTGCAAATAAAGCCCGTTCCAGCGGCATTATGGCCGTATCTGAACAGTGGTTTCGTCTTGCGGCTCATGGCGCACCGCACTAGCTTCCGCCGCGATCGAGACCGGGCTGGCGCGCCGGGCCGGAACCCGGATCATAACCTTCGCTGCAAGGGGTGCGTCGCAGATGACCGCGCTGCTCTTGGAATACCTGCCAATCGCTATTTTCACGGGCATCGCGGCCGCGCTCGGCATTGCGTTCATTCTGGCTGCCTTTGTACTGGCACCGTCTGATCCCGACCCGGAGAAGGTGTCGACCTACGAATGCGGGTTCAACGCGTTCGACGACGCGCGCATGAAGTTCGACGTGCGATTCTATCTGGTGGCCATCCTGTTCATCATCTTCGACCTGGAAGTGGCCTTCCTGTTCCCGTGGATTTTCCCGATCTTCGAGGGGAATCTGTTCGCATTCTGGTCGATGATGGTGTTCCTGACCGTGCTTCTGGTCGGGTTCCTCTATGAATGGCGCAAGGGCGCCCTGGACTGGGAGTAGGGCCATGGCGGAACTCATCATACCCGCCGGGTCGGGCGCACGGGCCACGACCCCTGGCTATGATCCCCAGAAGCATGATCCGTTCTTTGACGGCGTCAGCGATCAGCTGGCCGACAAGGGCTTCATCGTGGCCGCTGCCGACGATCTGATCACCTGGGCGCGCACCGGCTCACTGATGTGGATGACGTTCGGGCTGGCGTGCTGCGCTGTTGAGATGATGCAGGCCTCCATGCCGCGCTACGACATCGAGCGCCTCGGCGCGGCGCCGCGCGGCAGCCCCCGTCAGTCTGATGTGATGATCGTGGCGGGCACGCTGACCAACAAAATGGCCCCGGCCTTGCGCAAGGTCTACGACCAGATGCCCGAGCCGCGCTACGTGATCTCCATGGGGTCATGCGCCAATGGCGGCGGGTACTATCATTACTCATACTCAGTGGTGCGCGGATGTGACCGGATCGTTCCGGTGGACATCTATGTGCCCGGCTGCCCGCCCACCGCCGAGGCGCTGGTGTACGGCATCTTGCAACTGCAGAAGAAAATCCGCCGCGAAGGGTCGATCGAGCGCTAGGCGCTGCAGATCGGCCGGCGGCCCGGCCTGAACGAGGGTGTGGTGAGCACAACCGATACGCTGAACGAACTGGCTGAGCATATCGAGGCGGCGCTGAACGAGCATGTGCGCGGCTGGGAGATTGCGTCCGGGGAGCTCACGGTGAGCATTCACCGTGACCGCGTCGCCAAGGTGATGCGTTTCCTGCGCGATGACGCTGCGTGCCGGTTCACCACACTGGTCGATATCTGCGGCGTGGACTGGCCCGCGCGCGCCGACCGGTTCGACGTGGTCTATCACTTGCTGTCCATGCACCATAACCACCGCGTGCGTGTGGTGCTGGCCACCGACGAGGACACGCCCGTGGACTCGCTGGTGGACATTTTTCCCGCCGCCAACTGGTTCGAGCGCGAGGCGTTCGACATGTATGGCGTGCTGTTCGACAACCATCCCGATCTGCGCCGCATCCTGACCGATTACGGCTTCCACGGTCACCCGCTGCGCAAGGACTTCCCGCTGACCGGCTTCACCCAGGTCGTCTATGACGAGGAGCAGAAGCGGGTGGTGTCCGAGCCGGTGGCGCTGGTCCAGGAATACCGTGATTTCGATTTCCTCTCACCCTGGGAAGGCGCGCAATACGTGCTGCCCGGTGATGAGAAGGCTGAGGGCAAGGCGTAAGCATCATGGCCGAAACCGATATCCGCAATTTCACGATCAATTTCGGGCCCGTTCACCCGGCCGCCCACGGCGTGCTGCGCTTGGTGCTGGAGCTCAATGGCGAGGTGGTCGAGCGCGTTGATCCCCATATCGGCCTGCTGCACCGCGGCACCGAGAAGCTCCTGGAGCACAAGACCTATCTGCAGGGCATCGGCTATTTTGACCGGCTCGACTACGTCGCGCCGATGAATCAGGAGCACGCCTTCTGCCTGGCCATCGAAAAGCTGGCGGACATTCCGGTCCCCAAGCGCGGCTCCTATGTGCGCGTGCTCTATTGTGAAATCGGCCGCATCCTCAACCACCTTCTCAACATCACCACCCAGGCGCTGGACGTGGGCGCGCTCACTCCGCCGCTGTGGGGGTTTGAAGAGCGCGAGAAGCTGATGGGCTTTTACGAGCGCGCGTCCGGCGCGCGCCTGCACGCTCATTACTTCCGTCCGGGCGGCGTGCATCAGGACCTGCCCCAAGCGCTGATCGACGACATTCTGACCTGGTGTGACGCCTTCCCCCAGGCGCTGGCTGATATTGAGACCCTGCTGACCGGCAACCGCATCTTCAAGGCGCGCAATGTCGATATCGGCGTGGTGTCAAAAGACGATGCGCTGGCCTGGGGCTTTTCCGGCATCATGGTGCGCGGCTCGGGCATGGCGTGGGATCTGCGCCGCGCCCAGCCCTACGAGGTCTATGACGAGCTCGACTTCAAAATCCCCGTGGGCAAGAACGGCGATAATTACGACCGGTATCTCTGCCGCGTGGAGGAGATGTATGAGTCGGTGAAGATCATGCGCCAGTGCTGCGAATGGCTCTCCAAACCGGAGAACCAGGGCGAGGTGCTACCCACCGACACCAAATTCGCGCCCCCGCGCCGCGCCGAGATGAAGCGCTCCATGGAAGCGCTCATCCACCACTTCAAGCTCTACACCGAGGGCGTTCACGTGCCCGAGGGTCATTGCTACGCCGCTGTGGAGGCCCCCAAGGGCGAGTTCGGCGTCTACATGGTCGCCGATGGCACCAACAAGCCCTACCGCGTGAAGATCCGCGCACCCGGGTTCGCGCATCTGGCCGCCATGGATCACCTGAACAAGGGTCACATGCTGGCTGATGTGTCGGCGATTCTGGGGTCTCTCGACATCGTGTTCGGGGAGATTGACCGCTGATGCTCGCCGCTCACGCCATCGCTCAGGCTGCGCAGAGCCCGGCCGTCCTGGCCGAGCGCCAGCTGGCTGCGTACAATGCGCGCGATCTGGATGCGTTCGCCGCCTGCTTTGCGCCGGATGTGGAAGTCTATGACTTCCCCGGCGTGCTGTCTGTTCAGGGCCGCGAGGCGTTCCGCGCCCGCTATGTGGAGCGCTTCAGGAGCGAGGGCCTGCACGCCATTGCGGTGCATCGCGCCGTCATTGGCGAGCGCGTGATCGACCATGAACGCGTCTGGCTGGACGGGCCGGGCAAGAGCGCGCCCATCGATCTCGTTGTCATTTACACCGTGCGCGACGGCCTGATCGCGCGCGTGGACTTCATCAAGGAAGGGTCGCCCCGATGAGCGTGCGCCGCCTGGCCAAAATCCAGCCCGAGAGCTTTGCGTTCAATACCGACAGCGAAGCCAAGATCGCGTTCTGGATGAAGAAATACCCTGAAGAGCGCAAAGCCTCGGCGGTGATCCCGCTCCTGTGGATCGCCCAGAAGCAGGAGGGGTGGGTGTGCGAGCCCGCCATGCGCGAGATCGCGGCGCGCTGCGCCATGCCCTATATCCGCGTCTACGAGGTCGCGACCTTCTACACCATGTTCAATCTCGAGCCCGTGGGCGAGCATCTGATCCAGGTCTGCGGTACGACGCCGTGCTGGCTTCGCGGCGCGGACGGGCTGAAAGCGGTCTGCGAAAAGCGCATCGGGCCCAAGGGCCGCGGCCATCTGTCCGCCGACGGGAAGTTTTCCTGGGAAGAGGTGGAGTGTCTGGGTGCCTGTTCCAACGCGCCCATGGTTCAGATTTCCAACGCGGACGGGGATTACTACTACGAAGACCTGACGCCGCAGGCGCTGGAAGCGATCCTGGACGATCTGGCCGCAGGCAAACCCGTTGAGACCGGCCCGGTGACCCGGCGCCACTGCTCCGAGCCGACCGAGGCGAAGGTAAAGGTGCTGGAAGACGCCGCCCTGTTTGACGGCTCGCAGGCCAAGGCGATCACGCTGCCGCACTCTGCGCGCGCTGCGGCGAAACCCGACAGCGACCGCAAGAGCAAGCCGGCCTCCGGTGCCGCCGGCAGCGCCAAGGCGGCTGTCGAAGCGCCCAAGAAGGACCGCAAGACAGCAGCGGATGCCAAGGCGGAGTCAGAGGCTCCGGCGGCGAAGAAGCAGCCGGCCAGAAAGCCCGCCGGGACCAAGACCGCTGCGAAAAAGCCTGCCGCCAAGAAGCCCGCTGCGAAGAAGGACGAATAGATCATGCTTCTTCAGGACAAGGACCGCATCTTCACCAATCTCTATGGCCGCCATGACTGGCGCCTGGAGGCGGCGCGCCAGCGCGGCTGCTGGAATGGCACGGCGGACATTCTTCAAGAAGGCCGCGACTGGATCATCGATCAGGTCAAGAAGTCGGGCCTGCGCGGACGCGGCGGGGCGGGTTTCCCCACAGGTCTGAAATGGTCCTTCATGCCCAAGGAGGTGGGCGCGCGCCCGCACTATCTGGTGGTCAATGCCGACGAGTCCGAGCCGGGCACGTGCAAGGACCGCGAGATGATGCGCAACGACCCCCATCACCTCGTCGAGGGCTGCCTGATCGCGTCCTTCGCGATGCAGGCCCATGCCTGCTACATCTATATCCGCGGCGAATACGTGCTGGAGCGCGAGCGCCTGGAAGCCGCGATCGCGCAGGCCTATGAGGCCAGGCTGATCGGCAAGGACAACATCCACGGCTGGGATTTCGACCTCTACGTCCATCACGGCGCCGGTGCCTATATCTGCGGCGAAGAGACGGCGCTTCTGGAAAGCCTGGAAGGCAAGAAGGGCCAGCCGCGCCTCAAACCCCCGTTTCCGGCCGGCGCGGGCCTCTATGGCTGCCCGACCACGGTCAACAACGTGGAGTCTATCGCCGTGGTCCCGACCATTCTGCGCCGCGGTGCCGACTGGTTCTCCGGCTTCGGGCGCGACGGCAATGCCGGCACAAAGGTCTTCTCCATCTCCGGCCATGTGAATGCGCCGTGCAATATCGAAGAGGCGATGAGCATCCCGCTGCGCACTCTCATCGACCAGTATGCCGGCGGCGTGCGCGGCGGCTGGGACAATCTGAAAGCGGTCATCCCGGGCGGCTCGTCCGTGCCGCTTCTGCCCAAGGACATTTGCGACGACGTGCTGATGGATTTCGATGCCCTGCGCGAACACAAGTCGGGCCTGGGCACGGCGGCGGTCATCGTGATGGACAACTCCACCGACATCGTGAAGGCGATCGCGCGCATCAGCTATTTCTACAAGCATGAAAGCTGCGGCCAGTGCACGCCCTGCCGCGAGGGTACCGGCTGGATGTGGCGCGTGCTTGAACGCATGGCGCGCGGCGAGGCGGAGATGGCCGAGATTGACGGCCTGCTGGACGTGGCCAGCCAGGTAGAAGGCCACACGATCTGTGCGCTGGGCGATGCGGCGGCCTGGCCGGTCCAGGGCCTGATCCGCCACTTCCGCCACGAGATCGAAGAGCGCATCAACAATTACCGCGCCGGCAAGCCGGTATTCATGCCGGTGGCGGCGGAGTAGAGGCCATGACCGACAATCTTCGCACCATCATCATTGACGGCGAGGAGATCGCTGTTCCGCAGGATTACAACCTGCTTCAGGCGGTCGAGGCGGCGGGCGGGGAGATTCCGCGCTTTTGCTATCACGAGCGCCTGTCGGTCGCGGGCAATTGCCGGATGTGCCTGGTGGAGCTGGTGGGTGCGCCCAAGCCGGTGGCGTCGTGCGCGTTTCTGGTGCGCGACATGCGCGGCGGGCCCAACGGCGAGCCGCCAGCCATGCGCACGCTCTCGCCCATGGTGAAGAAGGCGCGCGAAGGGGTGATGGAGTTCCTGCTCATCAACCACCCGCTGGACTGCCCGATCTGCGACCAGGGCGGCGAGTGCGATCTGCAGGACCAGTCCATGGCCTATGGCCGTTCGGGCTCGCGTTATGCGGAAAACAAGCGCGCGGTGGAAGACAAGTATATGGGCCCGCTGATCAAGACGATCATGACCCGCTGCATCCAGTGCACGCGCTGTGTGCGCTTCTCCACCGAGATCGCCGGCGTGCCCGAGCTCGGCGCCACCGGGCGCGGCGAGGACATGGAGATCACCACCTATCTCGAACAGTCCATGACCTCGGAGCTGTCGGGCAATGTCATCGATCTGTGCCCGGTGGGTGCGCTGACCTCCAAGCCGTACGCCTTCAATGCGCGCCCCTGGGAGCTGACCAAGACCGAGACCATCGACGTGATGGACGCGCTGGGTGCCAATATCCGCGTGGACAGCCGCTCGGGCGGGGTGCTGCGCATCCTGCCGCGCATCCATGACGACGTGAACGAGGAGTGGATCGGCGACAAGACCCGTTTTGTGTGGGACGGGCTGGGCCGCCAGCGCCTCGACCGCCCGTATGCGCGCAAGGACGGCCGGCTGGTCCCGATTGCCTGGGATGAGGCGCTGGGCATGGCGGCCGACAAGCTGTCGGGCGACCCGGCGCGCATCGGCGCGATTGCGGGCGACCTCAATGATGTCGAAAGCCTCAAAGCAGCCAAGGATTTGTTCGACGCGCTGGGCGTGGCGTCCATTGATGGCCGCCAGGACGGCGCGAAGCTCGGTGCCCGTGATGGCTCTGCGCCGCGTCAGTCCTACCTGTTCAATTCCACCATTGCCGGCATTGATCAGGCCGACGCCATCCTGATCGTGGGCTCCAACCCGCGCCTCGAGGCGCCGGTGCTCAATGCCCGCATCCGACAGCGCTGGCTGAATGGCGACTGCCAGATCGCCGTGATCGGCGAGGCTGGCGATCTGACCTATCCGTTTGAGCATCTGGGCACCGGGCCCGACGCTCTGGCCGGGCTTGCCAAAAAGCGTTCGGGTTTCATCAAGACCCTCAAGGATGCCAAACGCCCGATGATCATTCTGGGCATGGGCGCGCTGGCGCGCCGCGATGGCGCTCAGGTGCTGCGCGCCGCGGGCGAGCTTGCCAAGGCGGTGGGCGTGGTGAGTGCGGACTGGAACGGTTTCAACGTGCTGCACACGGCGGCGAGCCGTGTTGGCGCGCTCGATCTCGGCTTCCTGCCGGGCGAGGGCGGGCGTGACACGCACGCCATCCTCGACGCCGCCTCAAAAGGCGAGGTGGACACCGTGGTGCTGCTGGGTGCCGACGAGATCGACATGGACCGGCTGGGCCGCGCCTTCGTCATCTATGTCGGCCATCACGGCGATGCCGGTGCCATGCGCGCTGACCTCATCCTGCCGGGTGCGGCCTATACCGAGAAGCCGGGCCTCTATGTGAACACCGAAGGACGTGCCCAGCTGGCGCTGCGCGCGGTCTTCCCCAAGGGCGAGGCCAAAGAGGACTGGGCGATTTTCCGCGCGCTGTCGGCGCGTCTGGGCAAGACGCTGCCCTACGACGATCTCAACGCCCTGCGCGCCGCGCTGATCGAGGAAAACCCGGTGTTCGGCCAGATCGACTACGCCCCGGGCGCTGATGGCGCGGCGCAAATTGATCCGGCCACGCTGGGCGAGGCGGGCGAGGTGTCCGCTGAGGCTTTCGCCAGCCCGATCAAGGACTATTACCTGACCAACGCCATTGCGCGGTCGTCGAAAACCATGGGCGAATGCTCGGCCATGGCCGCCGATGCGCGCGTCCGGCTGCAGGCGGCGGAGTAGGGGCTGATGTACGAGTTCGTCACCAATCACGGCCCGCTCTGGGGCACGGTCATGGCCATCGGCCAGATCATGGGCTTCGTGATCGTGCTGCTCCTGTCGCTGGCCTTCCTGCTGCTGATGGACCGCAAGGTCTGGGCAGCGGTGCAGATGCGCAAGGGCCCCAACACGGTCGGCGCGTTCGGCCTGCTGCAGTCCTTTGCCGACTTCATCAAGTTCGTGCTGAAGGAAATCATTGTGCCGGCGGGCGCGGACCGGGCGCTTTTCCTGCTGGCGCCATTGCTGACCTTCGTGTTCGCCTTCGTGACCTGGGCGGTGATCCCGGTGGCACCCGGCTGGGTCATCTCCGACCTGAATGTCGGCATTCTCTACGTGTTCGCGATCTCGTCGCTGGGTGTTTACGGGATCATCATCGGCGGCTGGGCGTCCAACTCCAAATATCCCTTCCTCGGCTCGCTGCGGTCCGCCGCCCAGATGGTGTCCTACGAGGTCTCCATCGGCTTTGTGCTGGTCACCGTGCTGCTCATGGTCGGCTCGATGAATTTGTCGGCTGTAGTGGACGCCCAGGCGGGCGGCTTCTGGAACTGGCATGTCCTGTCAGCGGGGATGCTGCCCTGGCCGGCCTTCCTGATCACCATCCCGATGTTCGTGATCTTCTTCATCTCGGCGCTGGCCGAGACCAACCGGCCGCCCTTTGACCTGCCCGAAGCGGAATCAGAACTCGTCGCTGGCTATCAGGTGGAGTATTCCTCCACGCCCTATCTGCTGTTCATGATCGGGGAATACCTCAACATCGTGCTGATGTGTGCGCTGATGACGGTGCTGTTCCTGGGCGGCTGGCATGCGCCGTTCGACATCGCGCCCTTCACCTGGATCCATCCGGTGTTCTGGTTTGCGATCAAGGTGGTGTTCTGCTTCTTCATGTTCGCCATGGTGAAAGCTCTCGTCCCGCGTTACCGCTACGACCAGCTGATGCGCCTGGGCTGGAAAATCTTCCTGCCCACCTCGCTGGCGGCCGTGGCCGTGATGGGCGGGATCGTCGTTTACTCGAACGCTGGTTAGGAAACCCATGAGCCGGATTGCACAGACCCTGCGCGGCGCGGCCCTCCTCGACTTCTGGGGCGCGTTCGGCCTCGGCATGAAGTATTTCTTCCGCAAGAAGCCGACCATCAACTATCCCTTCGAGAAGGGGCGTCTGAGCCCGCGTTTTCGTGGCCAGCATGCACTGCGCCGCTATCCCAACGGTGAGGAGCGCTGCATCGCGTGCAAGCTGTGCGAAGCGGTGTGCCCGGCCCAGGCCATCACCATCGAGGCCGAACCGCGCGAAGACGGCTCGCGGCGCACCACGCGCTACGATATCGACATGGTCAAATGCATCTATTGCGGCTTCTGCGCCGAGGCCTGCCCGGTGGATGCCATCGTGGAAGGGCCGAATTTCGAATTCGCCGCCGAGACCCGCGAGGAGCTGTACTACGACAAGGCCAAGCTCCTGGACAATGGCGACCGTTGGGAACGTGAGATCGCACGGAACCTCGAACTCGACGCGCGCTACCGCTAGCGTTATGACGCTGCGCACTCTCACTTCCGGACCGGCGAATCTGCCCGGCTCCGCCTGACGATCCCGACCGTCGAGGCACCCTGCCTCGCCGCACGCCAAAGGGGGCGTTTTCATGCTGGCAGCCGCCGCATTTTACATTCTGGCCGCCACCGGGGTGATCTCGGCCTTCATGGTGGTGACGTCGCGCAACCCTGTGCGCGCGGTGCTGTTCCTGATCGTGACCTTCTTCTCCGCGGCCGGTCTGTTCGTGCTGCTGGGCGCGGAGTTCCTCGCGATGATTCTGGTGATCGTCTATGTCGGTGCGGTCGCGGTGCTGTTCCTGTTCGTGGTGATGATGCTCGACATCGATTTCGCCACGCTGAAAGCCGGGTCCACGGGTTATCTGCCGCTGGGCGGGCTGATCGCCATCGTGCTGGCCGCGCAGCTGGCACTGGTGGGCTTTGCCTGGGTCAGCGCGGATGGTGCCAGCGTCCATTTCCAGGCACCGACCCCGGACGATACGCACAATATCGCAGCGCTCGGGGCGCTGATCTATGACCGCTACGTGCTGTTCTTCCAGCTCGCCGGCCTGGTGCTGCTGGTGGCCATGATGGGTGCCATCGTGCTGACCCTGCGTCACCGCGAGGGCGTCAAGCGCCAGGACATGCACCGCCAGGTCAACCGCACCCGCGCCGAAGCGGTGGAAGTCATTGACGTCAAACGCGGCGAAGGGATCGGCTGATGTTCGACATTACGCTTGGCCATTATCTCGCCCTGTCGGCGATGATCCTCACCATCGGGGTGTTCGGGATTTTCGCGAACCGCAAGAACGTTATCATCCTGTTGATGTCGATCGAGCTCATCTTGCTGTCGGTCAACATCAATCTGGTGGCCTTCTCCGCCTATATGGGCGATCTGGCCGGTCAGGTCTTCGCCATGTTCATCCTCACCGTCGCCGCCGCCGAGGCGGCCGTCGGCCTCGCCATCCTCGTGGTCTTCTTCCGCAATCACGGCGATATCGCGGTTGACGGTGCCAGCATGATGAAGGGCTGACGCGCGCCATGGCTTACATCGTCGTTTTCGCCCCCCTCATCGCCGCCATCATTGCCGGACTGTTCCAGCGTCAGATCGGCGACCGCGCGGCTCAACTCGTGACCACCGGTGCCACCATTGCGGCGGCGCTGGGGTCGGCCTGGCTGTTCGTCGATGTGGCGCTGGGCGGCAATGCGCGCACCTACGAGCTGGCCACCTGGATGGCGGTGGGGTCGTTCGAGATCGCCTGGGCGATCCGCCTCGACACGCTGTCGGCGGTCATGCTGGTGGTGATCACCTCGGTGTCCTCGCTCGTGCATGTCTATTCATGGGGCTATATGTCCCACGACCCGCACCGGGCGCGCTTCTTCGCCTATCTGTCGCTGTTCACCTTTGCCATGCTGGCGCTGGTCACCGCGGACAATTTCATCCAGCTCTTCTTCGGCTGGGAAGGCGTGGGCCTGGCGTCCTATCTGCTGATCGGCTTCTGGTACAAGAAGAAGTCGGCCAATGACGCAGCCATCAAGGCGTTTGTCACCAACCGCGTCGGCGATTTCGGCCTGGTGCTGGGCATCGCGGCGATCTTTGCGGTGTTCGGCACGCTGAAATTCGACGATGTGTTCGCCGCCGTGGGCGATCATGCCGACACGGTGCTGACCGTGTTCGGGATGAATTTCGCCGCGCTGGAGCTGATCGCCTTCCTCTTGTTCGTAGGCGCCATGGGCAAGTCGGCGCAGTTCTTCCTGCACGTCTGGCTGCCCGACGCGATGGAAGGCCCGACCCCGGTATCCGCCCTGATCCACGCCGCGACCATGGTGACAGCGGGCGTATTCCTGGTCTGCCGCTCCTATCCGATCTACGAGCTGGCGGACGCCACTTCGGCCATCATCACGGTCATTGGCGCAGTGACGGCGATCTTCGCCGCGACGGTGGGCCTGGCGCAGAACGACATCAAGCGGGTGATCGCCTACTCGACCTGCTCGCAGCTGGGCTACATGTTCTTCGCCGCAGGGCTTGGCCTCTATTCGGCGGCCATGTTCCACCTGTTCACCCACGCCTTCTTCAAGGCACTTTTGTTCCTGGGTGCCGGCTCGGTGATCCACGGGCTGCATGACGAGCAGGACATGCGCAATATGGGTGGCATCTACAAGCTGCTGCCGGCCACCTGGATCCTGATGATCATCGGCACGCTGGCGCTGACGGGCGTGGGCATCCCCTTCGTCGGGCTCGGTTTTGCGGGCTTCTTCTCCAAGGATATGATCATCGAGGAAGCCTTCATGGCCGGCATGGACGGCGTGCCGTTCGGCCTCTTGGCCTTCTGGATTGCGATCCTGGCGGCAGGCCTGACTTCCTTCTATTCCTGGCGCCTGATTTTCATGACCTTCCACGGCAAGCACCGCGGCGATCCTGAAACTCTCAAGCACGCTCATGAAAGCGGCTGGGTCATGCTGATCCCGCTGATCCTGCTGGCCATTGGCGCTGTGTTCGCGGGCGGCGTGTTCGTGTCCGACTTCGTGAAAAGCGGTGCCATGGAGTTCTGGGCCGGTTCGCTGCCGCCGGGACCCTATGCCGAGGGCAATTACGGTCCGGACGCCACCGGCCATCATCCGCCGGCCTGGGTGCTCGTGGCCCCCGTGGCCGTGACGCTGACCGGCTTCCTGGCAGCGGTGTATTTCTACATGCTGAAGCCCGACCTGCCCGGCAAGATCGCCGCCAATCGCGGCCCGCTGCACAGCTTCCTTCTGAACAAGTGGTATTTCGACGAGATCTACGATGTCGTGTTCGTGCGCACCACGCGCGCGCTCGGCGATCTGTTCTGGAAGGGCGGCGACAAGCGCATCATTGACGGGCTGGGCCCCAATGGCGTGGCGGCCACGGTGATGGCCGGCGCGCGGCGCATCGCCAGCTGGCAGAGCGGTTATCTGTATCACTACGCCTTCGTGATGCTGATCGGCGTCGTGGGGCTGTGCCTCTGGCTCATCGCCGGGGTGGGGGTGTAACGACTATGCTCAGCCAGCTTCCCATCCTGTCTGCCATCACCTTCCTGCCTGCGGTCGGCGCGGTGGCGATCCTGATCCTGCGCGCCCTGATGCGCGCCGAGGACCAGGCGCTGCTGGAGCGCAATGCGCGCGGCGTGGCGTTGTTCGTCACCCTGTTCGTCTTTGCCATGTCCGTGCTTCTGGTCGTGGAGTTCGACACCGCCCAGTCCGGCTTCCAGTTCGTGGAAACCATCCCCTGGCTGACCTCCGTGGGCATCAGCTACAAGATGGGCGTGGACGGATTGTCCGTCCTGTTCGTGCTGCTGACCGCCTTCCTGATGCCGATCTGCATCCTGGCCAGCTGGAAGATCGAGCGGCGCGTGGCCGATTACATGGCCGCCTTCCTGATCCTGCAGACGCTGATCACCGGCGTGTTCTGCGCGCTCGATCTGGTGCTGTTCTACATCTTCTTCGAAGGCTCGCTGATCCCGATGTTCCTGATCATCGGGGTGTGGGGCGGGGCCGAGCGCATCTACGCCGCGTTCAAATTCTTCCTCTACACCTTCTTCGGCTCGGTGCTGATGCTGGGCGCGATGATCATGATGTTCATCGCCGCGGGCACCACCGATATCGAGGTCCTGCTGACCCACCCGTTCGCGCGCGACATCCAGACCTGGCTGTGGCTGGCCTTCTTTGCCAGCTTTGCGGTGAAGATGCCCATGTGGCCGGTGCACACCTGGCTGCCCGACGCCCACGTTCAGGCCCCCACGGCAGGCTCGGTGATCCTGGCGGGTATTTTGCTGAAGCTCGGCGGCTACGGCTTCCTGCGCTTTTCCATCCCCATGTTCCCGGACGCCAGCGCCTTCTTTGCGCCCATGGTGTTCGTGCTGTCGATCATCGCCATCGTCTACACCTCGCTGATCGCGTTTCGTCAGACCGACATCAAGAAACTGATCGCCTACTCGTCCGTGGCCCACATGGGTTTTGTGACGCTGGGCATTTTCTCGATGAATGAGATCGGGGTGCAGGGCGCCATCTTCCAGATGATTTCCCACGGCCTGATCTCCGGCGCGCTCTTCCTGATCGTGGGCGTCATCTATGACCGCTTCCACACCCGCGACATCGCCTTCTATGGCGGGCTGGTGCACAAGATGCCGGTATTCGCTGCCTTCTTTGCCCTGTTTGCCATGGCCAATGTGGGCCTGCCGGGCACGTCGGGTTTCGTGGGCGAGCTGATGACCATGACCGGTGCCTTCATGGTGGCCCCCATCTGGGCGGCGGGCGCGGCACTCGGGGTGATTTTCTCGGCGGTCTACATGCTCACCCTCTACAAGAAGGTGACCTTTGGCGAGATGACCAATCCCAAGCTTGAAGCCGCGCAGGACCTCAATATGCGCGAGTGGATCAATCTGGGCGTCCTGGGCGTCGGGGTGATCTGGCTTGGCTTCTTCACCACACCGGTCACCGATGTCACCCGCGCCTCGGTGAACCAGCTCATCGAGCAATACCAGTCGGCGCTGACCCAGGAGGCGGCGGATCTGGTTCCGTCCGAAGGCTGATCATGACTGTCGAGATGCTGTTGT
Organism: Hyphomonadaceae bacterium BL14; assembly: GCA_027627705.1. Lineage (NCBI taxonomy): Bacteria > Pseudomonadati > Pseudomonadota > Alphaproteobacteria > Hyphomonadales > Hyphomonadaceae > Hyphomonadaceae bacterium BL14. The sequence goes on along the minus strand of CP091242.1, from coordinate 1,064,983 downwards.
CCGATCTGCGCCTGCTGACGCCCGAGCTGATGCTCGCGATCGGCGCCATGGCGCTGTTGCTGCTGGGCGTGTTCTGGAAGGGCGAGGAAGCGGCCGCGCGCCTGATCATGCGCCTGTCCATCGTGCTGCTGCTGCTGTGCGCCGGTGCCGCGGTCTGGCTGGCGGGGCAGGAGGGCGGCACCGCCTTCCATGGCGCGTTCAAGCTGGATGCGTTCACGCTTTACGCCAAGACGGTGATTTATCTCGCCTCGGCCGGCGCGCTGGTACTGGCCTCGAAATATCTCGAGACCGAGCGCCTGGCCAAATTCGAATACCCGGTGCTGGCCCTGCTGGCGGTGACCGGCATGTCGGTCATGGTGTCGTCCAACGACCTGATCACGCTCTATCTGGGCATCGAACTGCAATCGCTGGCGCTCTACATCCTGGCTGCTTTCAACCGGGATTCGCTGCGCGCCTCGGAAGCGGGCCTCAAATATTTCATGCTGGGTGCCCTGTCGTCCGGCCTGCTGCTGTACGGTGCCTCGCTGATTTATGGCTTCGCCGGTGCCACCGGATTTGACGCCATCGCCTCGGCGGCGGGCGAGGACGGGGCCAAGATCGGGTTGCTGTTCGGCCTGGTCTTCCTGATCTCCGGCCTGGCGTTCAAAATCTCCGCCGCGCCTTTCCATATGTGGACGCCGGACGTTTACGAAGGGGCCCCGACGCCGGTTGCGGCCTTCTTCGCGACTGCGCCCAAGCTCGCGGCCATGGTCCTGATTGCGCGCGTGCTCTACGAACCCTTCGCCGCCATGACGGATGAGTGGCGCCAGATCATCGTGGTGCTGGCCGTGCTGTCCATGGGCGTGGGCGCGCTCGGCGCGCTGATGCAGTCCAATATCAAGCGCCTGATGGGGTATTCTTCCATCGGCAATATGGGCTACGCGCTGGTGGGCCTGGCTGCCGGGACAGCACTGGGGCTTTGGGCGGTGCTGTTCTACATGACGCTCTATGTCGTCGGTGTGCTGGGCGCGTTTGCGGTCATCCTGTCCATGCGCCGCGCCGAAGGCATGGTCGAGCAGATCGATGACCTCAAGGGCCTGGCCAAAAGCCAGCCATCGCTTGGCTGGTCGATGACGGCCCTGATGTTTTCCATCGGCGGCATGCCCTTCCTTGTTGGCTTTTTCGGCAAGCTCTTCGTCTTCTACGCTGCGGCGTCAGCGGGTCTGTGGTGGCTGATGCTGATCGGCCTGGTCTTCTCTGCCGTGTCGATCGCGTATTATCTGCGCGTGGTGAAGGTGATCTGGTTTGACGAGCCTGTGGGCGTGTTTGAGCCGGCCCCGGCAGGCGTCGCCTTCATCAGCCGGGCCGCGGCTTTGGCCACGGTGGCGCTGGTGCCGGTGGCGGGCATTGTGCTCGCCACAGCGATCAGCGTGTCCTCATAAGCGCGAGCGGCCCGGGTTTGCGCATCGAGGTTTTTGACCAGCTGGACTCCACCAATGAGGAGGCCAGGCGGCGCGCACTTTCAGGAGAGCCGGGCCCGCTCTGGATCATGGCGCGCGTCCAGAGTGCCGGGCGCGGACGGCGCGGACGCAACTGGACCAGCGCATCGGGCAATCTGTTCTGCACCGGGCTATACCATCTGGAGGCCGGGCCCGCCCGCGCCGCGCAGCTCTCCTTCGCCGCCGCGCTGGCAGTGGGCGATCTGGCCGCCGGCGTGATGGATCCGGCTCTCATAAAGCTGAAATGGCCCAATGATCTCCTGATCAGCGGGCGCAAGGCGGCAGGCATTCTGCTGGAAAGCGGCACCCATCCCGATGGCGGGCTGTGGCTGGCGGTAGGGATCGGGGTCAATCTGGCTCACCACCCTGACGACAGCGAACGCCCGGCGACGGACTTCACGGTTCATGGCGCGCATCTGGCGCCGGAAGCGGCGCTGGACTTGCTGGCCGCGCGCTTTGAGCATTGGCGTCAGCGCTGGGCGGCGGACGGATTTGCGCCGCTGCGTGCCGCTTGGCTGTCGCGTGCCCATGGCCTGGGCGAGCGCTGTACGGCGCGCCTTGATGGTGAGACGGTGGAGGGCGTGTTTGCAGACCTCGCCGAGGACGGCGCGCTGCGCCTGGATTTGAAGGATGGGACGAGACGGCTTATCTCGGCGGGAGACGTGTTCTTCCCCGGCGCCGGCGCGCCCTGACGGAGCCATACATGCTGCTGGCCATTGATTGCGGGAACACCAACACCCTGTTCGCGGTTCATGACGGGACTGACTGGCGCGCCCAGTGGCGCACAGCGACCCATTCGGGCCGCACAGCGGATGAATACGCGGTCTGGCTCAACCAGCTCCTGCAGCTGCAGGGGCTGGCGCTGAAGGACCTGAAAGCCTGCGTGATCTCCACCGTGGTGCCGCAATCGCTGTTTAACCTGCGCAATCTGGCCCGGCGTTATATCGGAACCGAGCCGGTGGTGGTGGGCGATCCGGGTATTGATCTGGGCGTGGGCGTGAATCTTCAGCGGCCCCAGGATGCCGGCGCCGACCGTCTGGTCAACGCGCTGGGCTGCCGGGTGAAGTATCCCGGTGCCCTGATCATCGTGGATTCAGGGACTGCCACCACATTTGACGTGGTCTCGGCGCAGGGCAATTTTGAAGGCGGGATCATCTCGCCGGGCATTAATCTGTCCATGCAGGCCCTGCACCAGGCCGCTGCGCGCCTGCCGCGCATCGCCATCGAGCGCCCGCCCCAGGTGCTGGGCAAGGATACCGTGGGCGCCATGCAGTCGGGCGTCTTCTGGGGATATATCGACCTCATCGACGGGCTGGTGCGCCGGCTCAAGGCCGAGATCGGCCAGGAGATGACGGTCATCGCGACCGGCGGCGTTGCCTCATTGTTCGAGGGCGCGGCTGAAACCATTGATCACTTCGACCCGGATGTGACGATCCGAGGATTGCTCGAAGTGTGGCGGCGCAATGCGCCTTGAGAAAGTTACTCAGTGACCAAAAAATCTAAAACCAACACCGGCGACGCCGTGTATTTCGTGCCGCTGGGCGGCTCGGGCGAGATCGGGATGAATCTCAATCTCTACGGCTACGGGCCGGAAGAGGACCGCGAATGGATCATCGTCGATTGCGGCGTGACCTTCGGCGATCTGTCGACGCCGGGCATCGACATCATCATGCCCGATATCCGCTTCATCGAAGAGCGCGCCCATCAATTGAAGGCGATCGTCCTCACCCACGCCCACGAGGACCATATGGGCGCCGTTGCCCATTTGTGGCGCCGCCTGCGCTGCCCGATCTACGCCACGCCCTTCACCGCCTATCTGATGCGCGACCGCCTGGCTGAGCACGGCATTCTGGGCGAGGCCGAGTTGCATGTGGTCGGCATGAGCAGCCGCTTTGAAATCGGCCCCTTCGACCTCCAGCTGGTCACGCTCACCCACTCCATCCCCGAACCCAACGGGCTGATCATCCGCACCCCTGCCGGCCTGATCCTGCATACCGGCGACTGGAAGATCGATCCCGATCCGGTGATCGGTGCCAGCACCGACATTTCCGCGCTGGAGGCCGTCGGGCGCGAAGGCGTGATGGCCATGGTGTGCGACAGCACCAATGTCTTCACCCAGGGCGAATCCGGCTCCGAAGCGGGCGTGCGTGACAATCTGGTCAAGCTGGTGGGCGAGCAGAAAGGCAAGGTCGCCATTGCGGCTTTTGCGTCCAACGTGGCGCGCCTGGACACCGCCATTCACGCGGCCGAGGCCAATGGCCGCCGGGTCTGCCTGGTCGGCCGGTCCATGCACCGCATCACCGGCGCGGCCAAGTCGGTGGGGCTGCTCAGCCAGTATCAGGACTTCATCGACGAGGAGGAGGCGGCCTACTTCCCCGCCGATAAAATCCTCTATCTGTGCACCGGATCCCAGGGCGAGCCGCGCGCCGCGCTGTCACGCATCGCCGAAGGTGCCCACCGCAATGTGACGCTGGGGCAGGGCGACTGCGTGATCTTTTCCTCGCGCATCATTCCGGGCAATGAGCGCGGGATTTTCGAGCTGATGAACCGGCTGGCCGGGCGCGGCGTCAACCTCATCACCGAGCGCGACCGGCATATCCACGTCTCCGGCCACCCGTGCCGCGACGAGCTGGCCCAGATGTACGCCTGGGCTCAGCCCAATGTGGCCATTCCGGTCCATGGCGAGCTGCGCCATTTGAAAGAACATGCTGCCTTCGCCAGGACGCTGGGCGTGCCCCATTCGCTGGAGCCGTTCAATGGCGCAGTGATCCGCATCGACCGCGACGGCGCCCGCATCGTCGACGAGGCGCCGGCGGGGCGGCTCTATGTGGATGGCAATTTCATCATCAATGACGGCCACGAAGCCATGCGCGAGCGCCGCAAGTTGTCCGTCGCCGGCCACATCACCGTGGCCGCCATATTGCGCGACGGCACGCTTCAGAACGGGCTCGACCTGCGCGCCATGGGCGTGCCGGACCAGTCCGGCTATGATCTCGACGCGCTGCTGGACGATCTGGCCGACGCCGCCGAAGCCGCCTTCAAGCGCATGGGCAAGCGCGAGCGCCGCGACGAGGCCGCCGTAGAGGAAGTCCTGCGCCAGGCCGTGCGCCGCGAGGCCGCGCGCATCTGGGGCAAGAAGCCGGCGGTAGACGCCATCGTCATGGCGGGCTGAGGGAGACGGGAATGAAACTCGGACGGCTCAACCATGTGGGCGTCGCCACGCCGGACGTTGAAGCGGCGGCGCGTGTCTATGCCGAGCTTTACGGCGCAACCGACGCCACCGCGCCCAGGGATTTCCCGCAACTGGGCGTGCGCGTCGTCTTCGTCACCCTGCCCAACATGCAGATCGAGCTGATCGAGCCGCTGGGCGAGGGGAGCCCCGTCCATAAATTCCTCGAGAAGAACCCCAAGGGCGGCCAGCATCATATGTGTTTTGAAGTGCCCGACATCCTCGCCGCCCGCGACGCCATGCGCGCGCGCGGCGCAACGGTTCTGGGCACCGGCGAGCCCTATCTCGGCGCCCATGGCGTGCCGGTGATCTTCGTCCATCCCAAGGACACCGGCGGCGTGCTCATCGAGCTGATGCAGGACCCCGCGCAGTACGAAGGCGGCCATTGATGACCCGTCAGCGCCTCAGCCAGGCTCTGGTGATCGCCGCAGCCCTGATGTGGATCGCGCTGGCCTTCATCGCTTCGCCCAATATCGGCATGGTCTCGGGCCTGGTGGTGTTTCTGTGCGCCTGGTGGATGGTGTTCTTCACGGTCCTGCCGCGCCAGATCCGCGGCCAGCACGAGGATGGCGACATTGTCCCCGGTTCAGAACCGGGCGCGCCCACCGATCCGCAAATCCGCGCCAAGCTCTGGCTGACGACCGTCATCACCGCCGCGATATGGCTGGTGATTGTCTGTGTGCTGGTGCTGGAGCTGGTGCAGCTGGAGTGGTTCGCTTACGGCCCCGCCACGCCGCAGCGGTGAGGGGGCGCCGCGGAGCGCGTGGAACCTGTCGGAGTAATCGTATTCTGCCGCGACATTACTCTGGGGGCGGGTCGCTGATCGTTGGCGGTTCAGCCGCGCTTGATTGCCTCAGCCCAGCCTGACAGGTCCGAGATCAGCGCCGTGGCGAGCTCCAACGCCTGAAACGCGCTTTCTCCATAGACCCGGCTGTCGATAATGAAATCAGCCCTCTCTATGGCGTACAGTTTCACACCGCAGCTGAAGGGCGCGATGTCAGACGCTTCTATGGGGCCGACACTGAACTGGAAGATCTCTGTCCCGCACGGGCTCAGGAATTCGCCTGACAACAAGGCTTTCACTCCCCTTTTGGCCCGGCGCCCGCCCGATTGCCGGACATTTTGGCGGACATGCGGCGCACGGCGCAGGCGTGTCCGGGGATAGCCGGACCGACTCTCCTTGCGGCCCAATCCATACTGCCTGACACGTGCGGTCACGCAACCGGACCAGTCTGGCGCACACCGCACGCTTGACGGCGCGGCGCGGCGGGCCGAAACAGGGATGGACGCGTTACATCCCCTGATCAGGAAGCCTTGCCGCCATGCCGCTCGACGCTGACGACCATCGCTATGTTCTGCCCGGTGCCACGGGCGAGTGGGAGATTGTCGTGGGCCTTGAGGTCCACGCCCAGGTCAAGAGCCGCTCCAAGCTGTTCTCCGGCGCCTCCACCGAGTTCGGATCAGAGCCCAACACTCAGGTCAGCCTCGTGGATGCGGGCATGCCGGGCATGCTGCCGGTGCTCAATAAATTCTGCGTCGAGCAGGCCGTGCGCACAGGCCTCGGCCTGAACGCGCAGATCAACGCGTTTTCGCGCTTTGACCGGAAGAATTACTTCTATCCCGACCTGCCCCAAGGCTATCAGATCAGCCAGTTCGCCCACCCCATCGTGGGCGAGGGCGAGATCGAGTGCGAGCGTGATGACGGCTCGCGCTTCACAGTCGGGATCGAGCGCCTGCACCTGGAGCAGGATGCGGGCAAGTCGATCCATGATCTCGACCCCACCGCCACCTATGTGGACCTCAACCGCTCCGGCGTGGCGCTGATGGAGATCGTCTCGCGCCCCCATGTGCGCAGCCCCGGCGATGCAGCGGCCTATGTGCGCACACTGCGCACGATCCTGCGCTATCTCGACACCTGCGGCGGCGACATGGAAAAGGGCCAGATGCGCGCCGACGTGAACGTGTCGGTGTGCAAGCCCGGCCAGTATGAGAAATTCGCCGCCAGCGGCGATTTCAAGCATCTGGGCACGCGCTGCGAGATCAAGAACGTCAACTCGCTGCGCTTCATCATGCAGGCCATCGAGTATGAAGCGCGCCGCCAGATCGACATTCTGGAAGAGGGCGGCAAGATCATCCAGCAGACCCGCCTGTTCGACGCCAATACCGGCGTGACCCGGTCCATGCGGTCGAAGGAAGAGGCGCATGACTACCGCTATTTCCCTGATCCCGACCTGACCCCGCTGGTGCTGGACGCGGCGTGGATTGCGGACATCAAGGCCAATCTGCCCGAATTGCCCGCCGACAAGCGCAAGCGCTTTGTCGAGGTGCTGGGCCTGTCCGAGTACGACGCCTCGGTGCTGGCCGCCGACAAGGACCGGGCCGATTATTTCGAGGCCGTGATCGAGGGCGCGGACGCCAAGCTGTCGGCCAACTGGGTCAATAACGAACTGTTCGGCCGCCTGAATAAGGAAGGCCTCTCCATCACCGAAAGCCCGGTGAGCCCGGCCCAGCTGGCGGGGCTGGTGAGCCTCATCACCTCCAACGTCATCTCCGGCAAGATCGCCAAGGACGTGTTCGAGATCGTCTGGGAAGAGGGCGGTGATCCCGAGACCATCGTGGAAGCGCGTGGCCTGAAACAGGTCACCGACACCGGCGCGATTGAAAAGGTGGTGGACGCGCTGATCGCGGCGAACCCCGAGCAGGCCGAGAAAGTGAAAACCAAGCCCCAGACGCTGGGCTGGTTTGTCGGTCAGGTGATGAAAGCCACAGGCGGCAAAGCCAATCCGCAGGCCGTGAACGAGATCCTGAACCGCAAGCTGCTGGGGTGATCGTGTCCGCCTTGTGGCGCGCGCGCGGCGTGCCCAATTGCCGTTCACTCTGCTCGCAAGGACAGTGCAGTCCTGCTACAGGCTGAACCGTGATGCGTGACCCCTATGCGATTCTTGGCGTGCCCAAATCGGCTTCGGCCGACGAGATCCGGCGCGCCTACCGCAAGCTGGCCAAAGAACTGCACCCGGATGCGCGTCCCGATGACGCCAAGTCGGAGGAGCGGTTCAAGGAGGTCACGCGCGCCTTCAAGCTTCTGTCCAACGCCGAGACCCGCGCCAAGTTCGACCGCGGCGAGATCGATGCCGAGGGCCGCGAGCGCGCCCCCTTTCATTACCGCTCCAACCCCGATGCGCCCCCGGGCCAGCGGGGTCCGACGGGCCGGTTTGAAGACATATCCGACCTGTTCTCCGACCTGTTCGCCGAGCGCGCGCGCACGGCGGGTGCCAGCGCAGGCCCCGGCGGCGCAAGGCGCAACGCACCGGGTCCTGACATGCGCGGCGAGATCAATGTCAGCTTTGAAGAATCGGTGCTGGGTGCCAAGAAGCGCGTCAGCTTCCAGGGCGGGCGGGCCAACGAGATCAGCGTGCCCGCAGGCGTGGAGGACGGCCAGGTGCTGCGCCTGCGCGGGCAGGGCGCTCCATCGCTCTCTGGCGGGCCGGCCGGCGACGCGCTGATCACGGTGCGCATCCGGTCCCACGCCCAGTTCCAGCGTGACGGGGCTGACATCCGGCTGGATCTGCCGATCAGCCTGAAAGAGGCGGTACTGGGCGGTGTGGTGCGTGCGCCCACCGTGGACGGCGTGGTGGAAGTGCGTGTGCCGGCCGGCTCGACCTCCGGGGCGCTCCTGCGCCTGCGCGGCAAGGGCGCGCCGGCGGGAGATGGCAAGCGCGGTGACCAGATCATCCGCCTGATCATTGACGTGCCGGCCGGCGATCCGGAGCTGGAGGCCTTTCTAGAGACCTGGACCCCGCCTGCAGGCTACGATCCAAGGCGGCGGCGCGGCGGGTGAGACACGCTGTGCACAGGCTCCTGCGCATGACCGTGCAGATGAATGGCCTTCTTCATGCATGTTCACAGCGCGTTCAGCCCCATCTTGGCAAAACAGGTCTCATGAAAACACTTCTCGCCTCTTTCCTCGCTCTGGCCGCGATCGCGGCGACCGGCTCTTTGCCGGCTGCCGGCGCGCATGCAGCCGAACTGCCGGGCGTTCATGAGGCGTCCGCGCAGGCAGACATTGTGCCGATGCGTGTGGCGATCGATGCGGCGCTGCGCGCCTATCCCGGCTCGCAATACGTCACCGGCCGCTTCGAAAGCGGGGCGCAGCCGCTTTACATCATCCGTATTGTGACCCGCGAGGGTCAGCGCCGCGACGTGCGCGTGGACGCGCGCACCGGCCGTGTCATCGGTTAACAGGGAAGGAGCTTCGCCCATGCGCGCGCTCATCGTGGAAGACGACGCCGATCTGAACCGCCAGCTGTCCGATACGCTGCACCATGCCGGCTATGCGGTGGATTCCGCCGCCGACGGCGAAGATGGCTGGCATCTGGGCGAGACCGAGCCGTATGACGCCATCGTGCTCGATCTCGGCTTGCCCAAGCTGGACGGCGTTTCGGTGCTGGAGCGCTGGCGCAAGGCGGGCGTGACCACGCCTGTGCTGATCCTGACCGCGCGTGACCGGTGGAGCGAGAAGGTCGCCGGGTTTGACGCGGGTGCCGATGACTACCTTACCAAGCCCTTCCACCCGGAAGAATTGCTGGCGCGCCTGCGCGCCCTGACCCGGCGCGCCGCCGGACACGCCAGCGCCATGATGGAAAGCGGTACGCTGACGCTGGATACACGCGGCGCGCGCGTCTTTCTGGGCGATCAGCTGGTTAAGCTGACCAGCCATGAGTTCCGCCTCCTGAGCTATCTCATGCACCACAAGGAGCGGGTGATTTCGCGCACCGAGCTGGTCGAACACATCTACGATCAGGATTTCGACCGCGACTCCAATACGATCGAGGTGTTTGTCGGGCGCCTGCGCAAGAAAATCGGCAATGACCGGATCGAAACCGTGCGCGGACTGGGCTATCGTCTGGTCGACCCAGACACCGGACGCATGGACGCAAGGACCGGGTGAGCACACGCGACGACCAGACCGGGCGACCGGACCTTATAGAACAGGGTTCCATGGTGCGGCGCCTGGTGCTGGCCGCCTTGGGCTGGGCGGTGATTCTGCTGGTGTTCGGTGCGGGTGCGCTGACCTTGCTGTTTCAATCGACCGTCTTGCGCGATCTCGACGACCGGCTCGCCGGGGTGGTGGATTCCATGGTGGCCCATGTCGAGCCTGTCGCCGGCGGCGGGCTGGAGCTGGATCTGCGGCCGATTGATCCGGGCTATTTCCAGGCTTTGTCCGGGCGTTACTGGCAGGTCTTCGCAGCCGGAGCCGATGCGGCCCCGTCCATCCTGCGCTCGGACTCGCTGGCCAATGAGCGTCTTGATACCGCCGGACCGCTGGTGCGCGCGGCGCTGGGCCAGCCGGGCATCACGATCATCGGCGAAACACCCGGACCCAATCTTGAGCCCCTGCGCATGCATGTGCGCGCTGTCCTGATTGAAGGACGCGGACCCGTGGTGTTCGCCGCCGCCGAGGACCGGCGCCCGTCGGACCGGCGGGTGCGCGATTTTGCCATGGCGGCGGCCGGTCTGCTGGCCGCATTTGCCGCAGCGCTGGCGGCGGGCGTGGTGGTGCTGGTGCGCTGGGCGCTCGGGCCAATTCTGCGCATGGGGGCTGCTGTCGCGGCCGTGCGCGACGGTCAGACCGAATGGGTGAGTGGCCATTTTCCACGCGAGATCAAACCGCTGGCCGAAGAGCTTAACGGGCTTCTTGATCATTCACGTGAAGTGGTCGAGCGCGCCCGCACCCATGTGGGTAATCTCGCCCACGCCCTGAAGACGCCGCTGACGGTGCTGGGCAATGAGGCGCGCGGCCAGTCCGGGCCGCTGGCCGAGCTGGTGACACGTCAGACCCAGTCCATGACTGATCAGGTCGAGCATCATCTGCGCCGCGCGCGCGCCGCCGCGAACGCCCGCGCCATCGGCGCGCGCACGCCCGCCGACGCCGTGATCAATGATCTGGGCCGCACGCTGCGGCGCATCTATGAGCGCCGGGGCGTGCGGATCGACTGGGATACCGCGCCTGGCGCGGTGTTCCGTGGCGAGCGCCAGGACCTTGAGGACCTGGCCGGCAATCTGATGGACAATGCCTGCAAATGGGCCGCCGGCCAGGTGCATGTCACGCTCCTGCCTGCCCTGGCAGGGCGCCTCGAGATCATCGTCGATGATGACGGGCCGGGCCTGACGCAGGACCAGCGCCACCAGGCGCTGGCCCGCGGCGTGCGCCTGGACGAACAGTCACCCGGCACCGGGCTGGGTCTGGCCATCGTGACGGATCTGGCCAGCGCGTATGGCGGGACGCTATCACTGGACCGCTCGCCCCTGGGGGGGCTGCGCGCCTGCCTCGATCTGCCAGGCGGTGCCGGGGGCTAGCTCAAGTCCTGTTAACCCTTTTCGGGCTAAACGCATTCAGTTGTGTTGGCAGGAGTGTCGCATGGGGCCGTTGGTGCCGGCGAAAATGGATCAGTTGCGTGGCCTTCTCGCCAGCCTTCCTGGCGATATGGCGCAGCGCCTGTGTGCCATGGCGGGGCAGGCCGATCCGGCGCTGGGACGTCTGCTGGGCAATTGCCTGAGCGACCCTGACGAACTGTCGCGCGAGCGATTCTTTGCCCCTCTTGCACCGCTATCGGGAAAGCCCGGTTCGGACCGCCCCGCGGTGTCGGTGGTGCCGGTCGCCCTGTTGCGGGCCCTGTGGGCCTGGCTGGGTGAGGAGCTGTCACCTGATATCGCTGCGCGCGTGCGCGCCATTGCCCTGGACCCGTGTTCGCCGGACACGCCGGGCCAGCTGGACCCGGAGCGCGCCGCCGGTGCGGCACTGATGGTGGAGGCGTTCAAGCAGGCCGAGAACGACCCTCGGGCGCGTAAGCGCCTGCAGGCGCGTCTGGACGTGGAGCGCTTTGATGAGGCGCGCGACGTGGCCACCATGCTGCGCCTGGCACCGGTGCTGCGCATGGCGCTGACGGGGCTGGCCCCGGTGATCGACGATCCCGATGACGCCCAGTGCGAATTTATTCGTGACCGGTACGAAGCCGCCGCGGCATCTGACCCTGATGCGGGTCCGTGGGTGCTGCTGCTCATCATGGCGCGTTTCAACCGGCCCTGGCGGCTGTTGCGCGTGTTCGAGCGTCTGACGCATCGCGATGATGACCTTCTGGTGGGCAAGACGGACATGGCCCTGATCGGTGACGTGCTCTTGCGCGATGCCGCCTACCATCTTGCCGGTTTCCGCGCCGCCCCGCGGACCGAGGCTGAAGCGCGCGCCGCGGCTGCGGCAGTGACCGCTTTTGCGGCGGTCACCGTGGGCATGAGCCGGGAAATCGGCATTCGCAAGGACGGGCCCTGGGGCAAGCGCATCATGGATTTGCGCGCGCGTGCCAGCGAACAGATGACGGCCATCCATGAAGCCGCCCGCCGCGCTGTCGGGCGCGTGTTGCCGGAGGCTGACAAGGGCCCGCGCCGCTTCACCCAGCCGCGTGAGGAGGACATGGAACAGGCGCTGGCGCATTGTCTGTTCCTCGCGCTGACACGCGACGACGCGGGCCGTGCGGCGGTCGGCGGTGCGCACAACAGCGTGATCGCCGAGTTGGCGAATGCGTTCGAACGCGCTGGCCAGGGCGCGCTGGATGCACTGCGCAGCCAGGACGCACAGCACCGTGAGGCCGGTTCGGCGCGCCTCAACTACATTGCCGCGCTGATGCACGCGCTGGGGCAGCGCGAGGCGGGCGCAGTCCTCCTGCGCCGAGGCGCCGCAGCCCTGGCGGCGTAAATTCCTTCAAAGCGGGCCCGGACCGCTCTATCTAGACACTTATGACATCATCGCTTCCTTCCGCTCTTGAAGCTCGCGCCGCCGCTGGCGCGCGCCTGTCATCGCCGAGCGCGGCGCGCAATCGCGACGCCATCGCCCGGGCTCTGGCCGGGCTGTTGCCCGGGCGGGCGCGTGTCGTGGAAATCGCCAGCGGCACGGGCGAGCATGCGCTGGCCTGTATTGCCGCGCGCCCGGACCTCATCTGGACGCCCAGCGATCCCGATCCGGACGCGCGCGCCAGCATCGATGCCTGGGCTCTGGACGCGGGTGGGGCGATCGCCCCGGCGCGCGATCTCGACGTGACCCGGGATGGCTGGGAGATTGCGCTCGAAGCCGACGCCATCTTTTGCGCGAACATGATCCACATCGCGCCCTGGACCGCGGCGGAGGGCCTGTTTGCCGGTGCCGGCGGCATCCTGAAGCCCGGTGCGCAACTGCATCTCTATGGCCCCTTCCTCGAGGGTGAGGCCACCGCACCGTCCAATCTGGAATTTGACGCCAGCCTGCGTGCGCGCCATCCCGGCTGGGGTGTGCGGGCGCTGGCCGCGGTCGATGCACTGGCGGCGCGCTGCGGGTTTGAGCGGGCAGGCCGGCTGGAGATGCCGGCCCATAACCGGCTCGTGAGCTATCAACGGAGTGCGTCATGATCGCCTTCACCCTGGTGTGTATGGGCATTGGCGCAGCGGCGGCGATCTGGCTCGCCCGGCCCCTGCTGCAGGAAGCGGGCGCGGCGCGCCTGATCGGTGTCGGGGCCGGGGCGTTCCTGGCGCTGGGGGCGCTGAGCGCTTATTGGGTCAACGGCATGCCCGACGCGCCCGGCGCGCCCTATCAGCCCCGCATGGAAGCGCTGCGCGGCGCCGATCCCGAAACGCTGAGCCCGGTGGAGCAGGAAGAATGGCTGCGCGATGCCGTGCGCCGCGACGGGCGCGATATCGAGGCGCGCCGCCTGCTCGGGCGGTTTCTGGCGGCCACCGGGCGCGAGCTGGAAGCCATCGCCCATTTCGAGCAGGCCATCCGTGTCAGCCCGCAGGCGCGCCTGTTCAATGATCTTGGCCAGACCATTGTCACGCTGAACCAGGGCACGGTCACGCCCGAGGCCGCGCGCGCCTTCACCTCCGCCCACACCGAAGACCCCGCCATGCCCGAGCCGGCCTTCTTTCTCGGGGCTGCCGCCTATGAAGCCGGTGACCGCGCGGCAGCCGCCTCCTATTGGGGCGGGATCATCATGCGGCTGGATGAGGACGACCCCTACCGCGCCGCCATCGCCTCGCGCGCTGCCGATCTGTTGTCGCGCCCGTCCATGGGCGGGGCCGATCCGGCGGTCCTCACCGAGGGCGCTGAACGCCCGGACGTGGAGGTGATGATCGAGGGCATGATCGCCCGGCTGGAGACCCGGCTGGAATCCGAACCGGCGGATGTATCGGGCTGGATGACGCTGGCGCGGGCGCGCATGATGCAGGACAATCCGCAGGCCGCCGCCAGCGCGCTGGCCCGTGGCCGCGCCGCCTTCGCCGACGACCCGGGCGCGCGCGCGCTGATCAGCGCGCTGGGCGCCGCTTTTGAACTTGAGGAGACCGACGCGTGACCAAAGCCCGCAGACGCCTCTGGATCACCGCCGCCGCCGGCGCGGTGCTCATCCTCGCCGCCACGCTCGCCTTCACGGCCATGCGCGATGCGATGGTGTTCTTCTATTCGCCGACCATGGTCGCGGAAAATCCGCCCGAGCCTGGCCAGCGCGTACGCGTCGGCGGTCTGGTGGTGACCGGGTCGGTGGAGCGCCCGTCCTCGGGCGGTGCCAATTTCACCGTTACGGACGGCAATGCCGAGATCCGCATCCTTTTTGCCGGTGCTCTGCCGGACCTGTTCCGTGAAGGCCAGGGCATCGTGGCCGAAGGCGTGTTCGGCGATGACGCCCGCTTTACGGCCGCCAACGTGCTGGCCAAGCATGACGAGAGCTACATGCCGCCTGAAGTCGCGCGGGCCTTGCGCGATTCGGGTTATTGGCAGGATGAAAACGCGCCTGCTTCAAGTTATGGTGACAGTGTTCAGGAGACGGGCCGATGATCGCAGAGATTGGCCGCTTCCTCATAGCGCTGGCGTTCCTGGCATGTGTCGCCCAGACACTTCTGGCCTGGCGCGGCGCGGACCAGGGCGGACGCTCGGGCGCGGCGCGGGCCGGCACGGCGGCCGCGGAGATTGCGGTGATCGCCGCCGGTGTCGCCTTCCTGCTGCTGGTTATCAGCTTTGTGCGCTCCGATTTCTCCATCGCCTATGTCGCGTCCAACTCCCATGTGGACAAACCGCTTCTGTACAAGATTTCCGGCACCTGGGGCGGACATGAAGGCTCGATGCTGTTGTGGTGCTGGATTCTGGTCCTGTTCGGGCTGGGCCTGGCGCGCATCGGACCGAAGGACCCGGCGCTGCGCGCGCGCGCGGTGAGCTTCCAGGGGCTTCTGTCCTCGCTCTTCTTCGCGTTTCTGGCCTTTGCGTCCAACCCGTTCGAGCGGATTCTGCCCGCTCCGATCCAGGGTGCGGACCTCAATCCGATCCTTCAGGACCCGCTGCTCGCGATCCATCCGCCCATGCTCTATGTGGGCTATGTCGGTCTGTCAGCGGCATTCGCCATCGCCGCGGCGGGCCTGATGCAGAAGTCCGGCGGGCGTGAACTGGCCAGTGCGCTGCGCCCCTGGGCGCTGGGCGCCTGGGTCAGCCTGACGGGCGGCATCGCGCTGGGGGCCTGGTGGGCGTATTACGAGCTGGGCTGGGGCGGCTGGTGGTTCTGGGACCCGGTGGAGAATGCCAGCTTTATGCCCTGGCTGCTCGGCGCAGCGCTGGTCCACTCGGCCATCGCGACCGAAAAGCGCGGCGCGTTTCCCGGCTGGACCGTCTTCCTGGCGCTCATCGCCTACATCCTGTCTATTCTGGGTGCCTTCCTCGTGCGGTCGGGTGTGCTGACCTCGGTGCATGCCTTTGCGCTCGATCCCGAACGCGGCGCGTGGATTCTGGGCATGCTGGGCATTTCCGCCGTGGCCGGGTTCGCGCTTTTCGCCCTGCGCGCAGGCTCTCTGGGCGAGGGTGACGGGTTCGAACCGACCAGCCGTGAGGCCTTCATCGGCGCCAATAATCTCCTGCTCGCCGTGACCGCGGGCGTGGTGCTGATCGGCACGCTCTACCCGTTGTTTGTCGATCTCATGGGTTGGCCCATGATCTCGGTGGGTCCGCCCTATTTTGATGCCTCGGCCACGCCGCTGCTCATTCTGGCGGCCGCCCTGATGCCGGTGGCAGCCTTCATGCCCTGGGCCAATGGCGGCGCGAAGCCGGGTCTCAAGCAGATGCGGGCGGCGCTTCTGCTGGTGCCGGTGGCGGGCGTCATCATCGCCTTCATCGCCTTTGGCGCGCCGGTTCTGGCAGTGGTCGCGGGCGGCGTGGGGGCCTGGGCGCTGTGCGGCGCGGCCATGGATGTGGGCGTGCACTGGCGTGCCGCCAAGGCGCGGGCCGCGCGCTTCTCGGTAGCCGGCCGGGCGCTGGCCCATGCCGGGGTCGGTTTCATTGCGCTGGGGGCCGCTGCCGACGCCTCGCGCCCGCCCGATCTGCACCGCTCGCTGGCCCCGGGCGAAAGCCTGTCGATTGCGGGCCGGACCCTGACGCTGGAAGGCGTGCGCCGCGCGGATGGCCGCAATTACATGGCAGACCGTGCCACCATCCGCGTGGATGACCGCTACACCGTCAGCCCGGAGCGGCGCTTCTACCCGGCCGCCGACCAGACCACGCGCGAAGTCGGGCTGCGGTCAGACTGGCGCGGCGATCTCTATCTGTCCGTGGGCGAAGCGCGCCTGCGTGAAGATGGGGTGATGGTCTATGAGCTGCGCGCAGCCTATCACCCGCTGGTCTGGATGCTGGGATTTGGTGCATTCCTGGTGGTGGGCGGCGGTGGTCTGGCTCTGACCGGACGGCTCATGTCCGGCGCTCCGGCGCGGGTGCGCAGAGAGACGCCCGAGCCGGGCGCAGCGTCTGCGCCGTTGGATGCCGCGGAGGCGGGCGCATGATCGTCAAGGCGCTCATGCTCGCCCTGGCCCTGCAGGCCGCGCCCGGCGGATTGCCGCCGGAAGAGGAAGCACGGGCCCAGGCGCTGATGCGCGAGGTCCGCTGCATGGTGTGCGCAGGCGAGTCGGTGATGGATTCCAACGCCCCCATGGCCCAGGACATGCGCCGCTTCATCCGCGAACAGGTGGCGGTGGGCCAGACCGACGCCGATCTGCGTCAGGCCATGGTGGAGCGGTTCGGCCATGAAGTGCTGATGCGCCCCACCTTTGATGCGCGCACGGCGCCGTTGTGGATCGCGCCGCTGATCCTGATGCTGCTGGGCGGGGCGCTGTTCTTCACGGCAATGCGCAAGCCCCGCACGCGGCCGTGATCGCTGCGGGCCTTGTCCCGGTGCCTTGCCATCCCCACCCTTGAGGGGATGGAAGCACGGGGGCACAGCGCCATGCGCACGGACAAGGTGACTTTTGAAGGCGCGCTTGGCGAAACGCTGGCCGCGCGTCTGGAGCGTCCGGCCGGCCCGCCGCGCGCCTGGGCGCTGTTCGCCCATTGCTTTTCCTGCTCCAAGGACATCCACGCCGCCCAACGCATTGCCCGGCACCTGACGCGTCACGGCATTGCTGTTCTGCGGTTCGACTTCACCGGGCTCGGCCAGTCCGAGGGTGATTTCGCCAACACCAATTTCAGCTCCAATATCGAGGACCTGGTCAAGGCTGCTGAATGGCTGGCGGCGGAACATGCTCCGCCGGGATTGCTCATCGGCCATTCCCTGGGCGGCGCAGCGGTGATCGCAGCGGCCGCGCGCCTGGCCCATGTGAAAGCCGTGGCCACCATCGGCGCGCCCGCCGACGCCGCCCATGTGCGCAAGCAGTTCATGGACCATGTCGACGAAATCGAGCGCGAGGGTGAGGCGCAGGTGAAGCTCGCCGGGCGGCCGTTCCGCATCCGCCGGCAATTTCTGGACGATATTGAAGGTCACAAGCTCGACGACATTGTCGCCAGCCTCAAGGCCGCCTTGCTGATCGCCCACTCTCCCGTGGATGAAACGGTCAGCATCGACAACGCCACGCGCCTGTTCGTGGCGGCCAGGCATCCCAAGACATTTCTTGGCCTCGATCACGCCGATCATCTTCTTTCAAAGGAAGCCGATGCCCACCACGCCGCCGATGTCATTGCGGCGTGGGCGCTGCGCTATGCCGGGCTGGGTGATTGGCCCGAGCCGCCCCGGGCGCCGCAGGGCAAGGGATCAGCAGTGGTGGAGGAGACCGGGCTTGGCGGCTATCACAGCTGGGCCGCTGCTGGCCCGCACGCCTTCATCGTGGACGAGCCCGAAGCCATGGGCGGGCTGGAGGGCGGACCCCATCCGTTTCAGCTGCTCTGCGCCTCGCTGGCGGCCTGCACCACCATGACGCTGCGCATGTATGCCCAGCGCAAGGGCCATGATCTGGGCCGCATCCGCACTGTGGTGACCCATGAGCGCGGCGAAGATGCCTCCGGTGCGCCGCGCGACATGTTCAGCCGCGTGATCTCCGTGGCAGGCGGGGCAGGCGATCTCACTGACAAGCTTGTGGAGATCGCGGGCAAATGCCCGGTGCACCGTACCCTGGAACGCGTCAGCCATATCGAAACGTCGGCGGCGGACCACAGCTGACCAGATTGCCCATTCGTAATGTTGCCGTAATAATGCGGTGACCCATCTTCCGTCATGCCTGAGTGACCTACACGGCGCGCCGGTCTGCCCGCGCGTCCCCAGCGACAGGATCGCCAACCGAATGACCTTTACCCAGCGTTTGCTCGTCTCCGCCGCCGCCGGTCTGGCTCTGACCGCCGCCATGCCCGGCCTGTCCCTGACGGCCGTTCCGGCCCATGCCCAGACCTATGCCGCGCCCAACGGGGCGCCGATGAGTTTTGCCGACCTGATCGAGCGGGTCAGCCCCGCCGTGGTGTCCATCGAGGCCGAAGGCGTGGTCAATCCCGAAGGCGCGCCGGATCTCAGCCAGGTACCGCCGCAGCTGCGTGAGTTCTTCGAGCGCTTTGGCGGCATGCCCGGCCAGCAGCCGGCACCGCGCCCGCGCCGCTCGCAAGGCTCGGGCTTCTTCATCAGCGCGGACGGCTTGTTGGTCACCAACAACCACGTCATCGCAGGCGCTGATTCCATCCGCGTCTCCCTGAGCGACGGGCGCAGCTTCGATGCCGAGGTGGTCGGGCGCGACGAGCTGACCGATCTGGCGCTGCTGCGTGTCGAGCCGGGCTCGCGCCCCTTCCAGCATGTGGAACTGGCGCGCGAGCTGGAGGTCCGCGTCGGCGACTGGGTCGTGGCGGTGGGCAATCCCTTCGGTCTGGGCGGCACAGCGACGGCCGGCATCGTCTCGGCCATCGGACGCGAGATGAGCCCGGCCCAGGCCTATATCGACTTCCTGCAGATCGATGCGCCGATCAACCGGGGCAATTCGGGCGGTCCGGCCTTTGATCTCAACGGGCGTGTGGTGGGCGTGAACTCAGCCATCATCTCGCCCACGGGCGGCAATGTGGGCATCGGCTTTGCGATCCCCTCCGACGTGGCCGCCTCCATCGTTGATCAGCTGATCGAAGGGGGCGAGGTGCGCCGCGGGTATCTGGGTATCTCGCCGGCCGACCTCACGGACGATCTGCGCGACGCCATGGGCCTGGACGAGGATCTCCAGGGCGTGTTGATCAACCAGGTGCTGGCCGGCACGCCGGCCGAGCAGGGCGGGCTGCAGAACGGCGATATCGTCACCACCATCAATGGTGCAGCCGTGTCGGGCGCGCGCGTGCTGACCCAGCGCGTGGGCGCGTTCGCGCCGGGCGCGCAGATCACGCTGGGCGTGCTGCGCGACGGCCGTGAGCGCACATTGCGCGTGCGTCTGGCCGAACGTCCCGCCGATGCGGGCGGTCCCGCAACGCCGGCCCGGCCCGACCAGCCTGAAGAGTCGCCGCGCTTCTTCGGCATGACACTGGAGACGCCGTCCGAACAGGACCGCGCCCGGCTGGAACTGGGTCAGCGCGGCCTGCTCGTGGCAGATCTGGAGCCGGACTCCGAAGCGGCGCGCAAGGGCCTGCGGCCCGGCGATGCCATCCTGGAAGCAGGCGGGCGCGATGTGCGCACGATCGAGGATTTCCGCGCCGCGGCTGAAGCGGCCCGCGCGCGCGGCCGCGCGGCGCTGCTGGTGTTTGTCGCCATGCAGGGCGGTCAGCAGCGCTATGCCGCGCTGGATCTGGACTCGATGGACTAGAAGCCTCTGCGTCGGCCCGTCAGGGCGCGCTGGCGCATAGACACAGGATGTGAGATCGCCATGCGGGTTCTGATTGTCGAAGATGACCGGGAGGTCGCACGCAATATTGCGAAGATGTTGCGCGAATGCGGGCACGTCGCCGACGCCGCCCATGACGGCGAGGACGGGCTGGCGCTGGCGCGCGAGGGCGCGTTCGACGTTCTCATCGTCGACCGGATGATGCCCCGGCGCGACGGGCTGTCCATGATCTCGGCCCTGCGTGAGGAGGGCGACAAGACGCCGGTGCTGATCCTGTCGGCGCTGGGCGAGGTCGATGACCGGGTCGAAGGCCTGAAGGCCGGCGGCGATGACTATCTGGTCAAGCCCTACGCCCCGTCCGAGCTGATCGCCCGGGTCGACGCGCTCGCCCGCCGGCGCAATCCGGACGCGGTGAAGACCCGCCTGGAGGTCGGTGATCTGGAAATGGACCTGCTGGCGCGCACCGTAAAGCGCGGCGGCGAGGCCGTCCTGTTGCAGCCGCGCGAGTTCCGCCTGCTGGAGTTCCTCATGCGCAATGCCGGCCAGGTGGTGACCCGCACCATGCTGCTGGAAAAGGTCTGGGATTATCACTTCGATCCCCAGACCAATGTGATCGACGTGCACATTTCGCGCTTGCGCGCCAAGATCGACAAGCCGTTCAGCACCTCCATGCTGCACACCGTGCGCGGGGCGGGCTATCGTCTCCAGCCGTGACATAACCCCTCAGCCCGGCCCCAAGACCCGAACCGGAGGCGGCGTGACCCAGCCTGCAGGACACATCTGGCGCCTGCCGCCTTTCCTGCGGACCACCGCCTTCCGCCTGACGCTCCTGTCAGCGGGGCTGTTCGCCTTGTCGAGCTTCGTGATCCTGGCGCTGGTCTATGCGGCCACCGTCGGGGCCTCCATGAACCGGGCCGATACGGCCATCGCCGCCGAGATCGCCCAGATCGAGGCGCGCTATGCCGCCGGGGGCGCGGCGGGTGCCAACCGCTATATCGTCCAGCGCTCGGTGGGGGGCGGCGAATTTCTTTATCTCTTCCTGGACGCCGACCAGCGCCGTCTGTCGGGCAATATTTCGGGCTTGCCCGCTGCCCCTGCCGATGCGCAAGGGCGCCTGCGCTTCGTCTATGACCGCGCGCCCGCCGACGGTGCCGATGGCGGGGCAGCGCGCAATGCCCGCGGCCAGATCGCCGCGCTGGCCAGCGGTCATCGCGTGTTTGTCGGCATGGATGTGGAGGAGGAGGCGCGCTTCGTCTCCAACACGCTCAATGCCGTGCTGTTCGCCTCGGCTCTGGCGCTGGGACTGGGGATCATTTCCGGTGCCGTGGTCAGCCGCCGCTTCTCCCGGCGCCTCGACGCCATCAATGCGGCGGCCCGCGCCATCAAGGCCGGCCGGCTCGAGACCCGCGCTCCGCGCACGCACACCGGCGATGATCTCGACGAGCTGTCTTCCAACTTCAACGCCATGCTCGACCGGGTGGAGCACCTCATGCAGCGCATGCGCACGGCGGGCGATTCCATCGCCCACGATCTGCGCCTGCCGCTGACGCGCCTGCGCGGGCGCCTCGAAGGCGCGCTGATCGATTCTGATGATGCCGAAGCGCGCGAGGCCGCGCTCCAGCGCGCCATCAGTGATGTTGACGAGCTTCTGCGCACGTTCAACGCCGTCATGTCGCTGGCCCGCCTGCAGGCCGGCGAGCGCCGCCGGGCGTTCGAGACCCTGGACATCACTGCCCTGCTCGGCGACGTGGCGGAGCTCTATGAGCCGGTGTGCGAGGAGACAGGGCTGGAGTTCGCCTGCGACTGCCCGGACGGCCTGACGCTGCTGGGCGACCGCGAGCTGATCGCCCAGGCCGTGGCCAACATCCTCGACAACGCCGTGAAATACACGCCCGGCGGCGGCGCGGTGGTGCTGCGCGGCCGGCGCACCGGCGCGGGCGCGCTGGAAATCTCCGTCACCGATACCGGCCCGGGCATTCCAATGGAGTATCGCGCGCGGGTGCTGGAGCGTTTTGTGCGGCTGGAAAAATCGCGCTCCCTGCCGGGCGTCGGCCTGGGCCTGTCCCTGGTCCAGGCCATCGCCGAGGTCCACGGTGCCAGCCTCACCCTGGATGACGGCCCCGGCGCCGTGGACGGCCACGGCCCCGGCCTGCGTATCGCGCTCACCTTCCCGCCGGGCGAGGATTAGGCGGGCGCTTGCGGACCGCACGGCCTGACGATCCCGCTGCGGCGGGGGTAGGGGGGCGCCTCTCGAACCGGCTCACACGTCTCGGCCCTGCTCGCGCCACAGCCGGGGCACATCGGCCCAGCCGGGCACGGTCGCTGTGTGGTGCGGATGGCGCACGCTCAGACCCGTGATCGACACATAGACAAGGGTTTCAGGGGTTTTCGTCATGGCGGACGCCTCGTCAGTTGACAGCGTCTACCTGCTCCCATATTGAGTTGACGCTGTCAACCTGCTCGGAGATGCCGCCATGGGCGCGAAAGCCTTTCAGAAAAAATACGGACCCTGGGCCCTGATCACCGGCGCGTCATCGGGCATTGGCGAGGCCATGGCGTTCGAGGCCGCCCGCCGGCGCCTCAATGTTGTGCTGGTGGCGCGCAACGAAGCCCGGCTGGCCGATATCAGCGTTCAGCTCATGCAGACCTACGCGGTGCAGACGCGCGTCATCGTGGCGGACCTGGCCAAAGCCTCCGGCGTGGGCGCCGTGACCGGCCAGACGGCGGAGCTTGATATCGGCCTTCTGGCCAATTGCGCCGGGTACGGTACCTCGGGCGATTTCGTCGATATCCCCGCCGAAGACGAGCTGGGCATGATCGACGTCAATTGCCGCGCTTCGGCCGCGCTCACCCATGTGTTTTCAAAGCGCTTCATGGAACGCGGCAAGGGGGCCATCATCCTGATGAGCTCCATCGTGGCCTTCCAGGGCGTGGCCCGCTCGGCCAATTACGCCGCGACCAAGGCCTGGGTGCAGGTCTTCGCCGAAGGCTTGCGCATGGAGCTGGGCCCGCGCGGGATCGACGTGTTGGCCGTGGCGCCCGGTCCCGTCAACTCGGGCTTTGCGGCGCGCGCGGGCATGCAGATGGGCGGCGCGGCCCGGCCCGTGAGCATTGCGCGCGGCGCGTTCGCGGCGCTGGGGCGGACCGGATTGGTGCGGCCGGGCGCGCTGGCCAAGCTGCTGGGTTACAGTCTGGCGATGCTCCCGCGATTCGCCCGCCGGCGGATCATGAGCACGATCATGAAAGGCATGACCCGGCACACGAATGGCGACGCGAGCAAGGCCTGACACCATCAAGGATGCGTGTATCGACACCGCGCTCGAGATCATCGAGGCCGATGGCGTCGAGCAGCTGAGCCTGCGCGAGGTCGCCCGCAGGCTGGGCGTCTCCCACCAGGCACCCTACAAGCATTTTCCCACGCGTGATCATATCCTGGCCGCCGTGGTGGCGCGCTGCTACGCCGAGTTCGCCGCCTTTCTGGAGGCCCGCCCTCGTCATGACGACGGCTGGGCGGATCTGGGGGAAATGGGGCTGGCCTATCTGGGTTATGCGCGCACGTTTCCGCTGAAATACCGGCTGATGTTCAACGCGCCCCTGCCCACGCCCTCCGATCATCCCGACATGATGGCCAAGGCGCGTCATGCCTTCGACGTCCTTCAAAACCGGCTGACTTCTCTGAATGTGCGCGATGTGGCTGTGGAGGCGGACCATCCGGCGCGCCACGACGCCCTGTTCACCTGGTCCTGCCTGCATGGTCTGGCCAGCCTGATGCAGTCGGACGTGCTCCACACCCTGCCGCTGGACGCCGCCGACCGCGAGGTGTTGGTCAGCCGCCTCATGGCCCGGCTGGGCGTGGCGCTGAACCCGGGGTGTTAGGCAGGGGAATCGCATATGGACCGGAATTGCCGGATTTGGGTGAAGACGGCGCGGTCCGCTCTCCCTCCCCCTTGGGGGAGGGTCGGGGTGGGGGGCATGCAGCTTCAACCACAGATTCGTCACCCGTCACCGCCGCACACCCCACCCTCGTCAGACGCCTTCGGCGTCAGACCCCCTTAAGGGGAGGGAATAAGTACTCAAGGCCCAAATGCGATTGCCCTAGGGTGTTAGGGGGCTCAAGCCGGGCTCCAAAATCACGTCCGCCGCTGCAGCACCATCACCGGACGTCCGTCATTGTGTGCGGCAAAGCTCCGCTGATCTCTGGATGCCATAATACCGGCGCTGGGTCTGGTAGCATTCGTTCGCGCTGACGTGCGCACACATCCGCGCCGAATATTCAAGAGTATTGTAGCGATAGCTGTCACGCATGCAGACATCGTTATAAACATTGCGGCATATGTCTGCTGAACGTTCGAGCGTATAGGTATTGTAGGCCTGCCTGAAGCAGAACTGGCTTCCAACATTCCTGCAAATTTCGGCGGCCCGCTGCGCAGTGTAGAAGCGATGCGCGACGCTAAAGCATGAAATGGCGGGCTGCGCGGTCGTCAGGTGCATCGCCAGCGCGATAGAGCTCAAAACCATCATGCGCCTCCAAGATAAATCGAGCTGCCAATTGAGCACGCCGGGTTCCGGCCGGGTAACGGGCGGCAAGATTGGAATCTCGCCATGAACCCGTGCTGAACGGGGGGGCGCCGCCCGGATCGCGCGCCTTGCCGTTCCCCGCGGAGCGGGCCAGTTTGGCAGCCATGACCGCGCCCCTGCCGCAACGCCTCACCCGCACCCTGCCCATGATCGATCCTGCGCGTGCGGCGCGCTGGCGTGAGCGGATTGCGCCGGAGGCGTTTGCGGCCTGGGAGGCGGGCGGGGCGTTTCTGGACGCCGTATTCGCCGCCGCGCCCTATCTCGCCCGCACCGCCGCGCGCCGGCCCGCCACGCTGCAGGCGCTGGGCGAAGGCGCACCTGAAACCGTGCTGGCGGGGGCGCTCGACGCGGCGCGGGCCGCAGGCGCGCTGGAGGATGAGGCCGATGTGCTGCGCGCGCTGCGTCAGGCCAAGGCGGACATGCACCTCACCGTGTCGCTGGCCGATCTGGTGGGTGCCTGGCCGCTGGAGACCGTCACGCGCGCCCTGTCGGATTTTGCCGATGCCAGCGTGCAGGCGTCTCTGGCGGCGGCGGCGCGCCTCACCGGGTTTGAGGTGGATGACCCCGCCAATCCTGTGCCCGGCTATTTCGTGCTGACGCTCGGCAAGCACGGCCAGCGCAGCCTCAACTTTTCCTCCGATGTGGACCTTGTGATCGCCTGGGAGCCGGAGATCGCGCAGGGCCCAGACGGCAAGGACCGGCCCAAGAGCTTCAATCGCCTGGCCCAGAAGCTCGCCTTCCTGATGCAGGAGGTGACGGCCGACGGCTATGTCTTCCGCGTGGATCTGCGTCTGCGCCCCGATCCGGGCTCGACCCCGCCGGCGGTGAGCGCGGACATGGCGCGGCGGTATTTTGAGGCGGTGGGCCAGAACTGGGAGCGGGCGGCCTACGCCAAGGCGCGCTGGTGCGCGGGCGACCGGGCGTGCGCCGACGCGTTTCTCACTGATCTCAAACCCTTCATCTGGCGCCGGGCGCTGGATTTCGCCGCGGTTGAAGATATCCGGGCTCTGGCCAAGCAGATTCAGGCCGTGGGCGAGCGCTCGAAAGTGCGCGCGGCGGGCCATGATCTCAAGCTGGGACGCGGCGGCATCCGGGAGATCGAGTTCTATGCCCAGGTGCTGCAGCTGGTGTTCGGCGGCCGCAAGCCCGCCCTGCGCCCGGCGGGGACGCTGGATGCGCTGGCGGCGCTGGCCGCAGAGGGGCTGATCGAGGCCGGCGAGGCCGAGGCGCTGGCGCGCGCCTATACAATCCTGCGCGACGCCGAGCACCGCGTGCAGATGATCGAGGACGCCCAGAGCCAGACCCTGCCCGAGGCCAATGACGCCCGGCGCGCCGTGGCGGCGCTGTCAGGGGAGGGGGACCTCACCGCGTTCGATGCCCGCATCCGCGCCACCTTGCAGGAGGTCCATGCCCTGTTCTCGGCCCAGTTCGAGGATGGGGAGAGTCTGGCCACCGACGCCGGCAGCCTGGTGCTCACCGGGGTGGAGCCGACGCCCGACACCATCGCCACCCTGACCAGGCTGGGGTTCGAAGACCCCGCCCAGGTCTGGACGCGCCTGTCGGGCTGGGCGGCGGGCCGGGCGCGGGCGGCCCGCACCGAACGGGCGCGCCGGCTGTTCTCGCGCTTTGCGCCCAGGCTGGTGACCGCCATCGCCGCCACCGGCGATCCCGACGCCGCTCTGGCGCGCTTTGCGGCCTTCTTTGAAGGCTTGCCCAGCGGGGTTCAGGTCCTGTCCCTGCTGGTCAATCAGCCCGACCTGGCGCGTGAGCTGATGGTCATTCTGGGGCTGGCACCGCGTCTGGCCGAATTGCTGGCCCGGCGTCCCGCCCTGCTGGACGTGATGCTGGAGCCGTCTTTCGTCCGGCCCTTGCGCGAGGACCCGCCGGGCCTGATCGCCAAGCGCTTTGCCACGCTGGCCGATCTGCCGTTCGAGGACGCGCTCAACACGGCCCGGCGCATCGCCCGCGAAGAGCGCCTGCGCATCGGTGCCCAGCTCCTGCTGGAACGCGCCGGTGCCACCGAGGCGGGCATCGCGTTTGCGGCGCTGGCGGACGCGGCCATCGCGGCCATGGCCATCTCCGCGCAGCAGGAAATGTCCCGCCGCCACGGCCCGGCACCGGGGCGCTGGGCGGTGCTGGGTCTGGGCAAGCTGGGCGGGCGCGAGTTGTCGGCCGATTCCGATCTCGATCTCATGCTGGTCTATGAAGCCGACGCGGACAGCTCCGACGGCCCCAAGCCGCTGGGGGTGGAGACCTGGTTCATCCGCTTTGCCCAGCGGCTGGTCTCGGCCCTGTCGGCGCCCACTGAAGAGGGCGATCTCTACCCCGTCGACATGGCCTTG
The DNA here is from genome assembly GCA_027627705.1 of Hyphomonadaceae bacterium BL14. NCBI lineage: Bacteria > Pseudomonadati > Pseudomonadota > Alphaproteobacteria > Hyphomonadales > Hyphomonadaceae > Hyphomonadaceae bacterium BL14. The sequence goes on along the minus strand of CP091242.1, from coordinate 1,038,254 downwards.
CGCCCCTCGGGCAGTCAGGGCCCGCTGGCGGTGCGTCTGTCGCGCTTTGCCGCCTATTACGCCAGCGAGGAATCCTGGACCTTCGAACGCATGGCCCTGACGCGCGGCCGCATTGTGGCCGATGGCGGGCTGGGCGCGGAGCTCGACGAGGCCGTGGCGGCGGCCATCGCCCGCAAGGTTCCCGCCGAGACCCTCCGCGCTGACGCTGCGGCCATGCGCGCGAGGCTTCTGCGCGAGAAGCCGGCCCGCTCGGCCTGGGACCTCAAAATGCGTGAGGGCGGCCTGATCGAGATCGAGTTCATCGCCCAGACCGCCCAGCTCATTGCCGGACGCCGCGCCGACCCCGGCACCGCGCCAGCCCTCGCCGCCCTGACCGCCTCCGGAGCCCTGAAGCCGGCCGAAGCCGAAGCGCTGATCGCGGCGCATGGCGACTATGCGGCGGTGACCCAGCTGATCCGGGCCGCCCACGGCGGCGGCTTCGATCCGGCGGGTGCCAGCGCCCCCTTCGCCCGTCGCCTGGCGCGCTCTGCAGGCTGTGACTCCATGGAGGCGCTGGTTCGTCTCATGGAGGCCCATTCATGTACCGTGCGGGAGCATTTTCGTACCCTCATCGGGGGATAGGTTGTAGCACAGGGGCGTGGATAGCGGCTGGCGGCGACGGATAGGGCGTGCGGGGTGCGTATCACCTGTCATGAGGGGGCTGGGGCCCTCGCCATGAAAGGTAAATCTGATGAAAATCAAGCTCCTGACCACGATGGCCGCCTTCGCGCTCGCCGCCGGTTCTGCCGGTGCTGTCGAAGCGGCGGTCTTTACCGCTGACGACCACGCCGCCACCGAACGTCCGGCCGGAAACTGGGGACAAGGCCGCCGTGGCGCCCGCGGAGCCGGCATGCTGGGCCTCGCCGCCGGAGGTGAAGATGCCGACCTGCAACGCACAGATTTTATTGAGTTTATCGGTTCCGAGTTCGACTTCCGTGACCGCAATGGCGACGGCGTCCTGACCGCTGAAGACGCCTCTCCGGCGGAGCAGGCGCGGATAGAGCGCATGCGCAACAGCCCCCGGGCCCAGGCCTGGCGTGAACGCGAGGGCGCAGACGCCGCCCCCCGCGAAATGACCCGCGACGCCTTCATCGAACGCAGCCTGTCCATGTTTGACCGGGTTGATGCGAACGGCGATGGTATTGTTTCGGCTGAAGAACGCCGTGCCGCTGCCGAACAGATGCGTGAGCGTATGCGCGAGCGCCGCGGCGATGGCGAAGGCCGCGGCCGTGGTCAACGCCGCGGAGGCTGACGCCCCAAGGAGCCGTCATGACGCGTCCCGCCCTGCGCCTGATTACAGGCCGCTCCGGCTCCCACGCCGGGGCAGGCGGGAAGCAGACGCTTGCAGACCGGGCCTTGGCGGACGGCGTGGCACGCGGCGATCGTGACGCGATCGCCGCCCTGACAAAACGTTGTCTTCCAATGGTTTACGGCTTGGCGCTTCGCCTGTTGCGTGACCCCGGCGAGGCCGAGGATGTTGCCCAGGAGGTATTCGTCAAGGTCTGGCGCAAAATCTCGAGCTATGACCCTGAACGGGCCAAGCTGGAGACCTGGATCGGCCGCATCACCATCAACACCTGCTACGACCGCCTGCGCAAACGCCGCGAATCCCCCCTGGCGGACGATGATGCGCCGGACCTGCCGGACCCGGCGCCTGATGCAGAACAGGCCATGGGGGCCCACCAGGCCGCCAGCCGGGTGCGCGCAGCGGTGGCAGCTTTGCCCGAGCGTCAGCGCATCGCACTGGAACTACGCCACTTTCAGGATATGAGCCAGGCTGAGGCCGCGCATATTCTTGACGTGAGCGAAGAGGCTCTGGAATCCCTGCTGGCGCGCGCGCGGCGGAGTTTGAAAACAGCGCTTCTTAACGAGGCCGCCGCTATGATCGGCACGCTCAGCGATGGGCGAGGAGGCGAGACATGATGACGCTTGACCGCTTTGAAGACCTGGCCGGACTGTTGGGTCCGGACCTGGCGCGTTGGCCAGAGGCGGAGCGGGGCGCGGCGCAGGCCTTCATGGCCGCAAATCCGCAGGCGGCCCGCGCCGCGCTGGCGCAGGTCAGCGCGCTGAATGATCTTCTGGAATCGGCCCGTGATGCGGTGCCGGGCCTGGCCCTCTACGACGCCGTGATCGCCAGTGCGCCGGCTGCGCACGACGCAGCACCGCGCTGGTCAGCAATGGCGGCGGCTGCGGCTCTGCTGGTCGGCGTCAGCGCCGGCTGGCTGACCACCGAGCCCCCCCAATCCGATGACGAAGTGCTGTTTGAGCGCGCCTTTGCCGTTTTGGCTGAAGATGAGACTGACTGGCTGGAGGAGGCGGCGCGATGACCAAGCTCAATATCTGGATCATCCTTCTGATTGTCTCGGTCTTGGTCAATGGTGTCCTGATCGGTGCCGGTGCCCGTACCTGGTTGGCCGCGCCAGTGCCTGAAACGGCGCAGCAGCACAGGCCGTCCGGCCCAAGCGGCGCATTCAGCATGCGCGCTTTCATGCGCGCGCTTCCCGATGATAGCCGGGCCGAGGTGCGGGCGCGGTTTCAGGCGGCCGGACCGGAGTTGAGGGATCTTGGCCGGTCGGCCTGGCGGGCACAGGAGGCGGCCTTTGATGCTTTACGCGCCGAGCCTTTTGACCCTGCCGCCGCCCGCGCCGCCACTGCCGCGGCGCGCGATGCGCGCGCCCGGTTTGAAGCGCGATCCGAGGCGGTGATCCTGGAGACTCTCGCGGACATGGATCCTCAGACACGCGGGCGCGTTATCGAGGAGACCGTGGCGCGCCGTGACCGGCCGCGGCGCGACCGGAGCGGTGACGGGCCGCGCTAAGCTGTGTCGCTGGCCCGAATAATCTCGCCCGTGCGCGTCTCTTCGGCCGAGCACAGCGCCAGGAATGCCGGGGCGATCTCGTCAGGGTGGGGCAAGCTTTGCGGGTCTTCACCGGGAACCGCCTTGGCCCGCATGCGCGTGCGCACACTGCCCGGGTCCAGGAGGTTGACGCGCACGCTGGAGCCCGACAGCTCCATGGCCCAGCTCTTGACCAGCGCATCCAGCCCGGCCTTGGACGCGCCATAGGCCGCCCAGTAGGCGCGTGAACGCTGGCTTCCGATACCCGAAGTCGTGAAGACCGCGCGGCCTGCGTCAGCGGCCTTCAGAAGCGCCTCGAATGCCCGGATCAGTCGGGCCGGGGCCAGAAGATTGACCGCCAGCACCTCGTTCCAGACCTTGGCCGGAATCTGCGCTGTGGGGGTGAGCATGCCCAGCACACCGGCATTGACCACCAGGATATCCAGCTTGCCCCAGCGCTGCTCCACAGCCTCGGCAAGCTTTTCGATGCCGTCCGCCGAGGTCATGTCCATCGGCACCAGGGTCGCCGAGCCGCCTTGCTTGCGGATGGCGTCATCAAGGTCTTCCAGGCCACCCTGGGTGCGCGCCGTGGCAATCACGTGCGCGCCTGCGCCCGCCAGTGCCAGAGCCACAGAAAAGCCTATGCCGCGCGAGGCACCGGTTACCAGCGCCACGCGGCCCTCAAACGGGCGCGATTGGGTCATGCATCCACCAGAAGCGAGAGTTGTTCATCCTTGTTGGAGCGCGCCATGTCGCGGTCCACAAGCCGGGTCGGGTATTCCCCGGTGAAATAGTGATCGGCCAGTTGCGGCCGGTCCGGGTCGCGCGCTTCGCCGCGCACCGCCCAGTACAGACCTTCCACCGACAGAAAACCCAGCGAATCGCACTCGAGCATGGCGCGCATGCGTTCGGGGTTGTGGCTCGCGGCCATCAGCTCCTCGCGCATGGGCATGTCGATGCCGTAGAAATCGGGATGGGTGATGGGCGGGCAGGCCGAGCGGAAGTGCACTTCCGTCGCGCCGGCCTCGCGTACCATGCGCACGATTTTTTTCGATGTGGTGCCGCGCACGATGGAGTCGTCGATCAGCAGGACGCGCTTGCCTTTCAGGACAGACGGATTGGCCGCGTGCTTGCGCCGCACGCCCAGGTCGCGCTTGGCCTGGGTTGGCTGGATGAAAGTGCGCCCGACAAAGTGAGAGCGGATGATGCCGAGATCAAACGGGCGTCCGATCGCTTCGGCGAACCCCAACGCAGCGGCCATGCCCGAGTCCGGCACAGGCACGACCACATCGATGTCGGCGGGGGTTTCTTCGGCCAGCCGCCGTCCCATGCGCTTGCGCGCTTCGTAAACCGACACACCGTCAATGATCGAATCCGGGCGCGCAAAATAGATGTACTCGAACGCGCATGGGCGCGCCGGAGTGCGGGGCGCATAGCGGCGCGACTCGATGCCCTTGTCAGACACGATGACCACTTCGCCAGGTTCCACCTCGCGCAGCAGACGGGCACCGATCATGTCCAGCGCGCAGGTCTCGCTGGCGAAGATGACCGCGCCATCCAGATCGCCCATGACCAGCGGGCGGATGCCCAGCGGGTCGCGCGCGCCGATCAGTGTGTCATTGGTCAGGCCCACCAGCGCGAACGCGCCCTCGATCTGGGTCAGCGCCTGGATCAGACGGTCCACCGCTTTGGTCTTCTTGGAGCGGGCGGAAAGCTGCAGGATGACTTCGGTGTCCGAGGTGGACTGAAAAATCGCGCCGCCCGCGACCAGTTCGTCGCGGATAGCGCGGGCATTGGTCAGATTGCCGTTATGGGCCAGCGCCACGCCGCCTCCGCGGACATCGGCATAAAGCGGCTGGACATTGCGCATCACCGCGCCGCCTGACGTGGAATAGCGCACATGGCCGATCGCCATGTCGCCTGCCAGCGCCTTCAGGCGTGCAGGGTCGGTGAAATGGTCGCCCACCAGGCCCAGATGACGCTCTGAGTGGAAGCGTCCGGCATTGTAGCTGGTGATGCCGCAGGCTTCCTGGCCGCGATGCTGGAGCGCGTGGAGCCCGAAGGCCGTCAGAACCGCAGCTTCCGCCGCGCCGCGCACCCCGAACACGCCACATTCCTCGCGCGGACGATCAGTTGCGGCGTCGTAGGTGAGACTGGGAAAGCTCATGTCATCGGCTCCCGTCGAGTGTGCGCTCGATAAGCCGCCCCAACTCGTCCTCGTCAACATCGTCCTGCCGTCCGTCAGCAGCGCCGTCGCGTGCCCAGCTGCCTTCGGGTGCCAGAGACTGAAGCAGATGAGCCGTCGCATTGGCCAAGGGATAGGCCTGAGATCGCATGAGCCAAGCCGGTTCGGAACCCGGTAACGTATTCTTGAACACCAGCACCAGCAGCCCAAGGAGCACGAGGCCGCGTGCGAGCCCGAAGATGAAGCCGGCTGTACGATCGATCACGGTCACGTCCTCGCCGCTCTTCACCCCCTTCTGCAAGGAGCTGGTGACGAAGCTGACCGCCAGATAGACCAGCAGGAACACCACGGCCACCACAATGAGATTGGCCAGGATATCTGACGCGATGACGCCCTGGAGCAAGCCGGCGAACACGGGACGGGTCCACAGCGCTGCGAGGGCTGCTGCGACGAAGGCGGTAACGGTGAGCGCTTCGCGCACGAACCCGCGCATCAAGGCCATTACGCCGGATGCAAACAGGATGATCAGGGCGAAGAGATCAAAACCGGTCAGGGTTGCATCCATGGTGATCCTCCTGGCCCTGAGCTTAAGCCGGGTCCTGGCCGAGCCGGCGCACCAGCGCCTGCACGGTATCCACGCTGTCGATCCTGAGGCCCGCGCCGTCAGCGCCTTGCGGGGCAAGGGCGCGATTGAAGCCCAGCTTGGCGGCTTCCTTCAGGCGCGCTTCGGTTCGGCCGACCGGGCGCACATCGCCTGACAGGGCGATCTCGCCGAAAACAACGCCATCACCGGGCAGGGGAGTGTCGAGGAAGGATGAGATCAAGGCTGCCGCCACCGCCAGATCCGCCGCAGGCTCGGCGATTTTCAGTCCGCCCGCGACGTTGAGATAAACGTCACGGCCGCCAAAGCCAAGGCCGCATCGCGCTTCCAGCACGGCCAGCACCATCGCAAGGCGCCCTGAGTCCCAGCCCACCACGGCCCGCCGCGGCGTGCCGAAGGCGGCCGGTGCCACCAGCGCCTGGATTTCCGTAAGCACAGGCCTTGTGCCCTCCATGCCAGCGAATACGGCGGCACCCGATGTGTTCGCGCCGCGCCCGTCCAGGAACAGGGCAGACGGGTTGGACACTTCCTGCAGGCCGGACTCGGCCATTTCGAAGACACCGATCTCGTCAGCCGGGCCGAAACGGTTCTTGACGGCGCGCAGGATGCGGAACTGGTGGGTGCGCTCGCCTTCAAAATAGAGCACCGCGTCCACCATGTGCTCAACGACACGCGGACCCGCAATCTGGCCGTCCTTGGTGACGTGGCCCACCAGCACGACAACCGTGTTGCGCTTCTTGGCGAAACGCACGAGTTCCTGAGCGCAGGCGCGCACCTGTGCCACTGTGCCCGGGGCGGCGGCCAGCTGATCGGACCAGAGGGTCTGGATCGAATCCAGCACGGCGACGTCGGGGCTTTCCTTGCGCAGGCCATCCAGGATGACCTCCAGTGAGGTCTCGGCCGCCAGGCGCACCGGCGAATCAGCCAGGCCCAGCCTGCGCGCGCGCCGCCGGACCTGACCGGCCGCTTCCTCGCCGGAGATGTAGACGGTGGATGCGCCCGCATATGCCAGGCGCGCTGCCGCCTGCAGCAGCAGCGTCGATTTGCCGATTCCCGGATCGCCACCCACGAGGATTGCCGAGCCGGGCACAAGGCCGCCGCCGGCCACCCGGTCCAGCTCGTCAATGCCGGTGACAAGCCGGGGCGGGTCAGGTGTCTCGCTGCCTAGGTCGACCAGCTCCAGCTTGGGCCGCCGGCTGGCGCGCGCAGGCGCGGCCTTGGAGCCGCTCCCCAGGGGCGCACTGGCCGAGGCTTCTTCGGCCAGTGAGTTCCACGCACCGCACGCGTCGCACCGGCCGGCCCACTTGGCGTGGACCGCTCCGCAGGACTGGCAGACATAAACAGTCTCAGCGCGCGCCATTCATCCCCCGGCTTGTCACAGCAGTATAGCGATACCTGACGCGATTCGCTGGTTTCTGATCTGGGCTAGCCACCGGCGCGCGCTGCGCGCCAGGCCACCGCCAGCCGCATGAAGCCCTCCGGGGCAATGGTCTCTGCTCGCACCCCCGGGTCAATGCCCGCGGCCTCCAGCAGGGCTTCTGTGGACACTGCCGCCCGGGCAGCGGCCTGTGCGAGCGAGCGGCGCAAGGTTTTGCGGCGCTGGCCAAACGCGCTTTCAGTAACGATGCGAAGGGCTTCCAGATCGCCAAATCGGTGCGCGTCGGGCAGGGGTTCGAGCACCACCACCGCGCTGTCGACCTTGGGCGGCGGGGTAAAGGCGCGCGCCGGCACGGTGAACGCGTAACGGGCCCGGGCGACCGATGAGACCAGAATGGCCAGGCGGCCGTAGGCCTCTTCGCCGGGCGCGGCCACGACGCGCTCGGCGACCTCCTTCTGGAACATCAGCACAAGCCTGCGCCACCAGGGCGGCGAGGCTTCCAGCCATTTGATCAGCAGGGCGGTGCCCACATTGTAGGGAAGGTTCGATGCCAGCAAGGCGGGGCCGGCGATCAGGCCCGGCTCGTCGGCTTGCAGCGCGTCGGCTTTGACGATGTGCAGTCGCCCGGGTGCCGCTTCGCCAATCTCTTCCAGCGCAGGCAGGAAGCGGGCGTCGCGTTCGATGACCGTCAGGCGCGGCGCGCCGGCGGCGAGCAAGGCGCGGGTGAGGCCGCCGGGGCCAGGGCCGACCTCAATCACGTCCAGCCCTGTCATGTCGCCGCACAGCCGGGCGATCTTGCCGGTCAGATTGAGGTCCAGCAGATAGTGCTGACCAAAGCGCTTGTCCGCGCCAAGGCCATGGCGCGCGATCACGTCACGAAGCGGCGGCAGGGCGTCGAGGCTCATGACAGCGCCCCCGACCGGCAGGCGGCCATCTCTGCGGCCAGCCGCAAGGCGGCGATCAGGCTGTCAGGCCGGGCAATGCCCTGGCCGGCGACATCGAACGCTGTTCCGTGGTCTGGGCTGGTGCGCACGATGGGCAGGCCCAGCGTGACATTCACCCCGCCATGGAAATCCAGCGTCTTCACCGGGATCAGGCCCTGGTCGTGATAGAGGCAGATCGCGGCGTCATAACGCGCCCGGGCCTCTGCATGAAACATGGTGTCCGGCGGCAGGGGGCCCGCGATGTCCAGCCCTTCAGCGCGCAGCGTCTCGAGCGCGGGCGCCAGAATGTCGATCTCCTCGCGTCCCAGCGCACCGCCTTCGCCGGCATGGGGGTTCAGGCCTGCCAGCGCCAGCCGGGGGCGGGGTATCGCGAAATCCTGCCTGAGCGAATGCGCAACGATGCGCGCGGTCTGAACAATGGCTTCGGGTGTGAGGGCATCGATCGCCTCGCGCAACGGCCTGTGGATGGTCACCAGCGCACACCGCAGCCCGCCGCCCGCCAGCATCATGACCGGGCCGCGTGGTCCGGTAACAGGTGCGCACGCCGTGAGGTGAGCCAGATACTCGGTGTGCCCCGGAAACGTGAAGCCCGCCTCGTAGAGGCGCGCTTTCGAGACCGGATTGGTGACCAGCGCTGAGGCGTCCCCCGACAATACGGCTGTCACACCGGCGTCAATGGAATCGAGCGCCGCTCGCGCGCCGTCTGCAGCGGGCAAAGGCATTACCGGCAGGGCGTCAGCAAAGGCGGCTGAAGCCTCGACCCAGCTGGCGACCGGTTCAGGGCGCGGCAGATCCAGCAGGCGGGCGGCCTCAAAGGCATGAGCAGGATCGGCCAGCAGGGCAAATCGGGGACCGCAATCACGCTGCGCCTGCCAGGCTTTGAGCGCGATCTCCGGTCCGATCCCGTCAGGATCGCCCAGGGTCAGCGCGAGCGGTGCGGTGGTCACTGAATGTCGCGGATATCGACCGTCGCTTCGCGGCGCAGGTCTCGCAGCCAGCGCCGGCCGAGAAGGCCCAGCTGCTGGTCAATGAGCTGACGCTCGATTTCCTGCGTCGTGGGAACGCCGGGGCCGGTCAGCTCGCGGCCACACATAACAAAAACCTGCAGCCCGGCACCGGTTTCAAGAACGCTCGTTGCCTGGCCGGCCTGAAGGCCGCTCACCGCGTCACGGATCTGCGGCACCAGAGCGTTCACGGCCACAGCGCCCAGATTGGAAACAATCACGCCTTCGACACCCGACATGGCACCCGCCACATCATCGCAACCGGTCAGGTTGGCTGCAGCGCGCGTCATCGCAGGCCGCGATGCATCGGTGATGCGCGAGTTCGGCACGGTCGCCTGATACAAGCTCAGTTGTTCAACCACCCGGCCTTCGCGCCGGTCGATGAGCGCCACGATCATATAGCCGCCGGGCACACGGATCGGATTGGAAATGGAGCCGGGCGGCATCTGCCGGGCGACTTCCAGCACCTGCGGGCGCATGGAGGCGGCTGTCACATAACCGGTGTCGCCCCCCACCGCCGCGCTGGGCGCGGCGGAGAATTGCTGGGCGACCGACTGCAGGGGCACTTCGTCGCTTTCGATAATGCTGTAAATCGTGCGCACCGTTTCGAGCGCGCGCTCTTCGCCGCCCGCGCCGGAGGGTGCCTCGATCAGAATTTCCAGCATGCGGAATTGCTGCTGCTGGGCGGCTGAGACCAGCCGCTCCATGGCAACTTCGATCTGTTGATCGGACACGCGGATGCGCGGGCGGAACCGTCCGCTGGTCAGGATCTGCCAGGCGATCTCGGCGCGCACCTGACGGCGCAATGTCTCGATTGGAACGCCGGCACCGGCCAGATCGTTCTGCAGCACCTCAAGCGACTCGCCGCTGGACTGGGCGAGATTGGACAGGGCGTTGTCGATTTCTTCCTCTTCGACCACCAGCTCAAACTCGGCGGCGGTCTGCAGCTGGATGCTTTCCTCGATCAGGCCGCGCAAGGCCTGGTCCAGCACCTGCGCCAGAATCTCCTCAGTCGGCTCTACGCCGGCCGAAAACAGGATAAGGCGCATGCGGTCGCGCACGTCGAGCGTGGTGATCGGCTCGTCATTTACGACGGCCGCAATACCCTCGACGATCTGCGCACGCGCAACGGGCGCGGCCATCACGAGCGCCGCGATCAGAATTGCGAAACGCAAAAATCGGCTCAGAAGCATGCGGTCAACCACCCTGTTTGGTCTCTGGCGCAAGATACCCATTGCGCGCTCAGGTGCAATCGCGGGACGCTGCAGGTCAGCCGTCCTCGGTTGCGGCGAGGAAGAACAGGCCTGCCAGCGTGAAAAGCGCTGGGGCTGTCCATGACGCGGTTATCGGATCCAGCGTGCCGGCCGAGCCCAGGCCCAGCAAAAGCTCCTGGAAGAAATAAAGAAGAAAACCGACCCCGGCCCCTGCAGCAGCAAAACCGGCTGCGCCGCCGAGCCGGTGGAGACGCAACGTCGCTGTAATCGCCAGCAGCGCCGCTGCGAACAGGAGCAGGGGCTGAGCCAGCAAGCTCTGCCAGCGCAGCTCATAAGGCCGGCTCGACAAGCCCGCCTGGCGTGCGGAATCGATGACGGACGGCAGACGCCAGAACGACACACCGCCGGGTGAGCGCACCCGCTCGAACAAGGCCTGACCGCCAATCTGGGTCGGCAGGGACACATCGCCAAGCGTCTGCAGCGGGTCACCAGGCAAGGCTTCAAGCGCCCGAGACAAAAGCCAGAACCCGCCGCGAAGCTCGGCGCTCTCGGCCATCACCGTGCGCTCGAGGCGCGGAATGCCGACACTGTCTTCGAGATAGTAGCGAAACACCGGCTCGCGCAAGGTCGAGGCGTCCGGGTCGATGCCCGCCGCGCCGATCACGATGAATCCGCCGGACGTTGCCTCGCGCAGCCAGATACTGGTATCGGATGCCGATGGCCCGGCGCGCGCGTCGACATAGGCGTCGCGCAAGCTCTCGAACCGCGCGTTTGCCGCAGCGCTCAACGGGTTCAGAACCGCCGCACCCAGCAGGCCGGCCAGCAATGCAAGCAGGCCTGCCGGCGCGAGAATGCGCCAGGCTGAATAGCCGGACGCGCGCATGACAATCAGCTCGCTGCGCCGGTTCAGGCGAAAAAACGTGAACAGGACCCCAAACAGTACGATGAATGCCAGCGTGTCCTGAACCAGAAGCGGGGTTTTGAGCAAAGTGAGCTCAAGCGCCTGCAGGGCACCGACATCTGCACGCCGTGAAATGTCCCGTGATGTCTCGACAAAATCGATCAGGACGATGACAGCGACGATGACACACGCAGCGCCGATCACCCCGGCCAGGGTTTGCCAGAAAATATAGCGGGACAGGCGCGTGGTGATCATGCGGCCTCCGCAACGGGGCGTTGGTTCTGACGCATCCCGCGATTCGGCCGCGCAATGAGCCAAAGAGCCGCCGCCGCGCCGATGAGCGGCACGGCGTATTGCAAGGCGTTGAGGTCGGTGTTGTTCGAGGCCCCGGCTTGCACGGCAAAGCCGGCCAGACGCAGCAGAAGCGCCGAAGCGCCAGCGATCAGAATGAAGCGGGTATAGCCGGTGCGCCGGTGCTCCACAGAAAGGAAGGCCGCGGCAGCAATCAGCGCGAACGCCAGGTTATAGAGCGGCGAGGCGAGGCGGTAGTGTCCCTCGGCGGCCAGATCGGCCGGGTGCCGGGCGCGGGCCTTGTCAGCCGCGCTCGGGCGCAGGAGTTCAGGAAGGAACCGGTCGCTTTCCTTGAAGAAGAAAGCCGACGATGTGTCGATAAAGGCACCCAGACCGAACTCGTAGCGATCAAAAGTCAGGCTCGCCAGCGTGTCGGATTCATCAAGCTGGGTCAGGACGCCGTCTTCCAGCAGCATAACCGGGCCACGGTCGCTGCGGGCGATGAAGGCCCGGCGCGCGGCATAGGCGGTGGCTGATGCGCCGCGGCTGTCTTCAATGAAAACACCATGCAGGACCTGGTCCTCGCCGATCTCGCGGGCATAGAAGCTGACACCGTCACCCATGGTGATGAATTCGCCCGGGCGCATCAGGCTGGCGGCGATGTCGGTGCGAATCTCGAATACCTGTTCGCGCATCTGGCGGAAGCTGGCGGGCTGGACGAACAGGTTGATGACCAGATTGAGCAGAATCGCATAGGCGGCGAGCCGAAGGAATGGGGTCAGCCGCTGGCGCCGGCTCATGCCGGCCGCAGCGCCGATGATCAGTTCGGAATCACTGTTGAGTCGGTTGAATGCCATGGCGCAGGCGATGAACACCGCCACCGGTATCAGGAGCGCGATGACCTGAGGCATCGCCAGCAGGGTGATCCACACAAAGCGCAAGGCGGCGTCGCGCTGGTCAGCGACCAGGTCCAGATTGGACAGCGACTGCGTGAGGACGGCCAGCCCGCCCAGTGCAGCGATCGCGCCCAGAAAAGGCCAGAGCGCCTGTCGGAAAGCATAGCGCTGAAACAGGGTCATATGGCCGGCTCGGGAGTGGAGGGGCGCGAAGGTGCGTGTGATGACCCTGTCTTCTAACCCGGCGTGCGATGCGATACCACTGGCGAAGGCGTGCTACATTCATGCGCTGCAGGGCTTGCTTGCTGCGCGTCCCGTCCGATTGCCGAAAGGAAGCCCATGAAAATCAAATTCAACGAAATCGCTACAGGCGATGCGATTGCTGCACCGGTCTATACCGGAGCGGCCCTGTCGGACGCTGCGAAGGCGCTGGACGCCGAAGCAGGCGGTGCCATCACCCGAGCGCTGAAAACCTCGCGCTTTACCGGCGCGCCAGGTCAGGTGTTGACGCTGTCGGCACCGGCCGACATGCCGGCGGCGCGCCTTGTCCTGTTTGGCCTGGGCGACAAGAAGACGCTCAATGGAAACGCACTCGAGCAGGCGGCGGCCGGCGTTGTGAAAAGCCTTTTGACCACCGGTGCCAGGATGGTGTCGGTGCGGATGGATGGCGTAGCTGATCTGGAGGGTGTTGCGCGCGCCGGTCTGGGTGCCCGCTTGGCCGCCTATCGCTTTGACAAATATCGCACCCGGCTCTCGGACGACAAAAAACCGTCCCTTGAAGCGCTCGAAATGGTCGTCACCGACGTGAAAGCCGCCAAGAAGGTCTGGAAGGAATGGGAGCCGGTCTGCGACGGCGTCGAACTGGCCCGCGACCTTGTCAATGAAGCGCCGAACTTCCTCGGCCCTGAAGAGTATGCGCGCCGCGTCAAGAAGCTCGACAAGCTCGGGCTTGAAATCGAGGTGCTGGGCGAAGCGGCCATGAAGAAGCTGGGCATGAACGCCCTGCTCGGTGTCGGACAGGGTTCAGCGCAGGAATCCCAGTTTGTCGTGATGAAATGGATGGGTGGCAAAGAAGGCGATCAGCCCATCGCTTTCGTCGGCAAGGGTGTCACGTTTGACACCGGCGGCATCTCTTTGAAGCCCGGCGAGAAAATGGACGAGATGAAGGGCGACATGGGCGGGTCCGCCGCCGTGGTCGGCCTGATGACCGCCCTGGCAGGCCGTAAGGCGAAGGCCAATGTCATCGGCGTGATCGGGCTCGTGGAAAACATGCCTGATGGCAAAGCCCAGCGTCCGGGCGACATCGTGACCTCGATGTCCGGCCAGACCATCGAAATCCTCAATACGGACGCCGAGGGGCGGCTCGTGCTGGCCGATGCGCTCTGGTACACCCAGAAGGAATTCAAGCCGAAGTTCATGATCGATCTGGCGACTTTGACCGGTGCGATTCTGATTGCGCTCGGCCATGAGCACGCAGGCATTTTCACCAATGATGACCGGCTGGCCGATCAGCTGTTCAAGGCGGGGAAGGCTTCTGACGAGGGCGTGTGGCGTCTGCCGCTGGGGCCGGAATATGATCGCCAGATCGACAGCGACATTGCCGACATGAAGAATATCGGTCAGGGGCGTCTGGCCGGGTCCATAACGGCGGCTCAGTTTCTCAAGCGCTATACCAATGACGTCCCCTGGTGCCACATCGATATCGCCGGTACGGGCATGTATTCGGGCTCCAAGGACCCGCGCCTGCCGACCTTCGGCACGGGCTTTGGCGTGCGCCTGCTCGACCGTCTGGTGCGCGATCATTACGAACCATGATGTCAGCCCTGCGCTCTGGTGCCGCCATGCGGGCCGGAGCGCAGGCCTGTCCAGCCTCGGGATAATCCGGTGAGCGAGTTCTGGTTCTATCATCACGAGCGCGCGCGCATCGCCGACACTTTGCCTGAACTGCTCCAGAAACTGCTCGGGCGGGGCGGGAAAGCCGTGGTGGTCAGCCCGCTTGAGGCACGCATTGACAGTCTGGATCAGCATCTCTGGACGTTTGCCGATGACAGCTTTCTGCCTCACGGACGCGCTGACCGGCCGCGTGCGGAGCAACACCCTGTTGTGCTGTCACAGGTGCCAGAGAATCTGAACGAGGCCACCATGATGTTCTGCCTCGACGGTGCTGATCCCGGACCAGACATGGGCTGGGAGCGTGTCGTGATCCTGTTTGAATCAGATGACGAGGCGGCGATGTCCTGGGCGCGCGGGCTCTGGAGCGCCCGGAAAAAGTCTCAAACGCCGGTATCTTACTGGAAACAGAACACGTCGGGCCGCTGGGAGAAGTCAGCATGAAACGCATGATCGCCATTTGTCTTGCCGCGATGTTCATGACAGCGTGCCAGACCATGCCGGACCCGACTGACAGCGCCGAGCCGGATTATCCGGTCGTTGACCGCACCGGCGAAGGGCGCGAGTGCGCTGCCGAGCAGTATCAGGTCCTGGTGGGGCAGAGGGTTTCAGAAGTTCACACAGACAGCCTGCCGTCCCCGCGGCGGATCTATGCGCACGGCGATCCTGTCACCATGGATTACCGGCCGGACCGTCTGAACATCGTCACCGATGAGCGCGGCGTCGTGATCGCGGTGCGCTGCGGTTGACAGCACCCGGAAGGCCCAGACGACAACCCCCGGAGCTTGGGCAAGCTCCGGGGGCGTCAGGCAGTCAGGGTTCACAGGCTTGCGCCTGACAGGGCGGCCGGAGGTTGGGGGACGCTGCAGCACCGCCACTGTCCGAACACTTTGGCACCAGGCCCTTCAGAAATGAAATCGATAATTTCTTGGCCTTCGATAGCAAGGGTCTATGGGGTTTGGATGCGGTTACGCAGCCCCTTTGCTTAAGGCGAACTGGGCGACATTGACGCGCCCGGTCCGGAAGCCGGCCTCGCAATAGGCCAGATAGAATTCCCACATCCGGCGGAACCGTTCGTCGAATCCGAGCGGCTGGAGATCGCGCCAGGCATGCCGGAAGGATTGCAGCCACGTATTCAGCGTGCGCGCATAGTCCTCGCCGAACTGCTCCATGGCGTCAAAACTCAAGCCGGCCTGATCGAATTGCTCGCGCAGCTTTGTCACACTCGGCAGGACCCCGCCGGGAAAGATGTAGCGCTGGATAAAATCGGTACGGCGTGCGTAGCTGTGGAACAGATCATCGCGGATAGTGATGATCTGCAGGCCGGCGCGGCCGCCGGGCTTGAGCACCTCCCCCACCTTGGAAAAGAAGCTCGGCCAGTATTCTTCGCCGACCGCCTCAAACATTTCTATGGACGCCACGCGGTCATAGCGCCCGGTTTCATCGCGATAATCCTGCAGCTTGATGTCCACCTGGTCGGACAGCTGGTGGCGTTGCATGCGCTCGAGCGCATAGTCGCGCTGCGACGGCGACAGGGTCAGGCAGGTGACCTGCGCGCCAATCTCCTTGGCCGCGTACTCGGCAAATCCGCCCCAGCCGCAACCGATCTCCAGAACGCTGTGGCCGCGCTTCAGGTCGATGGACCGGGCCAGCGCGGCATATTTCTCCCGCTGGGCATCCTCCAGGCTGGTTTCGGCAGTTGGAAACCGTGCCGACGAATAGGTCATGGAGGGGTCGAGCCAACGCTCATAGAATTCATTGCCCAGATCGTAGTGGGCCTCGATATTCTTGCGCGCGCCGCTTTTGGTGTTGGCGCGCAGGCGGTGATAGATCCAGTGCATGAAGCGGGTCACGGGGCCGCCCGTTGCGATGCTCGGCATCTGGTCGAGATTGTCGGAAAACACCGTCAGAACGGCTGGCAGGTCCGGCGTGGTCCAGTCCCCGTCCATAAAGCTTTCGGCGAAGCCGACATCGCCGCCGGACAAGACCTTGCGCACAATGGCGTAGCTGGCCAGGTCCATGCGTGCCTGATGTCCGGTCGCGGCCCCCTCAAAGCGCAGCGCCGTTCCGTCCGGCAGGACGACGGTCAGAGAGCCGCTTTTCAGCTTCAACAGCATGCGCAGCGCGAAGCGCGCCATGCGTGGCACGCCCTTGAGGCTGTCGATGGCGGCGCTGTCGGCACGCAGGGCACCCTGGTGAGCAGTCATGTCGGCGGGCTTGGTCATGGAGGCTCCGTCGCGTCTCGGCTCGAGACTGAATTTACTGGTTTTTCGGGTTGTGGCCAAGCGAAGCCGGAGGGCGCGCGTCGGACAGGCGGGCGAGGGTGGGCGCGTCAGGCGGTTCGGGGTGGCGTACATAGCGCGCCCCGCGCAGCCAGAGTTTGAGGGCTTCGAAGTGGATGGCGGTGATGGTTTTCAGCGTGGAAAAGGGTTGGCTCGCGAACAGCCTGGCCAGCGCAGCGCCGGTCAGCGCCGTGCGTTTCATGGCCATGGTGGCCAACAGATCCGGCCCGTCTTCACGGTGTTTCAGGATGGTCAGCTGAAAGCGTTCGCCGGGCGCGCGCAAGGTGAACTCATACCGTCCGCTCACATCAAAAAAGGGCGAGACGTAAAAGACTTTGTCCGCCTCCTGACGCTCGGGCGTCGTTCCGGCGCAGGGCGCGACATAGGCGTGCCGGTCGCCGAACGTATTGTGCACCTGATAGATCACGCCTTTCAGCACGCCGTCTGACCCCTCGGCGAAATAGACCGAGAGCGGATTGAACACATAGCCAAACACGCGCGGCGAGCAGAGCAGGCGCAGGCGGGCGTCACCAATGGCAATGCCCGCCTCGTCAAACCGCGCGCGCGCCCAGGCGGACAGGGACGATCCGTCCCGGGCCCCATGATCACGCTGGCGGAAAGCGAACAGATTGAAGCGCTCTACCGAAAACAACCGGCTCATCCGGCCCGCCTCGCCGAGCCGGTCCAGATCAATCAGGATGGAGGCAATCCGGTAGCGGAACCTGTGCAGGAAGGGGGCGCGCCGCTCGTGGACCGTATGGCCGACATAAAGCTCTACCGGGGCAGGAACCGCTGTCATTCGGCGGCCGTCACACCGGATGTGCGGCGCTGGGAGCGGTCTGCGGCGGCCGCTGTCCCCCACGCACCGCCCGAGATGTCCCCGTCTGCAAACGCCCACGGAACCTGACCGCCCAGACGCAGCGCGGCCCGCAGCCCGGCCCGCAGGCCATCTTCGTGGAAGCCGTATCCCAGCCACGCGCCGGCGAACCAGGTGTGCCTGACGCCCTGGATGCGGTTGAAGATGCGCTGTGCGGCAAGGCCCGGCGAGGTGAATTGCGGGTGGTCATACTCATACCGTCCGAACACCTTGTCCGGATCGGGTTCGCGCGCCGGGTTGAGCGTGACCAGCAGCGGCTTGTCCGCGTCGATCCCCTGCAGCCGGTTCATGTCGTAGGTCACAGACGCGCCCTCATGGCCCGCTTCACGCAGATAGCACCAGGCGGCGTGGGCCCCCTTGCGGCGCGGCAGCAGCGTGGTGTCACGGTGCAGAACCGCGGTATTGGCCGCGTAGGGAATGGCACCCAGCAGTTCGCGCTCGTCCGTATCCGCGTCGGCAAGCAGGGCGAGCGCCTGGTCAGAATGGCAGGCCAGGATCACTTCGTCGAATCGGTGCGCGGTGCCGGTGGCATCGGTCACCTCGACGCCACGGGAGTCGCGGCGCACGCTGGCGGCGGCACCCGCGAAGGCGCAGCCGGCCGAATCCAGATCGGCCACAATGCGCGTCACATATTGCCGGCTGCCGCCCTTGACGGTTTGCCATTTCGGCCGACTGGCGTGCATCAGTCTGTGATTGTTGAAGAATTTGACGAAGGCTTCAGCGGGATAGTCCGCCATGGCGCTCTCGGTCGAGGACCAGATCGCGGCACCCATAGGCAGAAGATAGCAGACCCGGAACTGCTCTGCGGCACCGATCTGGTCGAGATACTGGCCAAGCGTCAGCCCGTCGAGCTTGCCGGCAGCCAGATCGCGCTGGGCGCAGGCGTTGAAGTGCAGGATATCGCGCAGCATGCGCAGGAATGCGGGGCGAAACAGATTGGACGGATCGGCGAACAGGCCTGACAGCCCATTGGAGGACCATTCCAGCGTCTGATCCAGGCTGAAGCCGAAGCTCATATCGGTATGAAACGTGCCCACGCCCAACTCGGCGAACAGGGCAGTCATGTTGGGGTAGTTCAGTTCGTTATAGACGATGAAGCCGGTGTCTACGTCGATGGGTGTCCCGTCATAATCGATGGTCACCGTGTTGGCGTGGCCGCCCAGCCGGGAATCTTTCTCGAACACGGTCACGTCGTGCATGGTGCGAAGCGCCCATGCGGCACCCAGGCCGGATACGCCGGCACCAATGACGGCGATCCGCGAACGGCGGGTCAGAACCGGCTCGATAGAAGTCATGCTGCGTCCTTGATTGTCTCAAACGCCGCAAGCGCGGCCTTGCGCGCTTCGGCATGATCTACGATCGGAAGAGGATAATCGGTCCCCAAACTCACCCCTGCACGCGCCAGTGTAGCGCGGTCAACTGTCCATGGCGCGTGAATCGCTTTCCCGCGCAATCGTGCCAGCTGTGGAATCCATTTACGCACATAAGTCCCGTCCGGATCGAACTTTTCGCCCTGAGACACAGGATTGAAAATGCGAAAATACGGCGCGGCGTCCGCACCGGAGCCGGCGGTCCATTGCCAGCTGGCGGCATTGCTCGCCAGATCGGCGTCCACCAGCGTGTCCCAGAACCAGGCCTCGCCTTCACGCCAGTGAACGAACAGGTCCTTGATCAGGAAGCTCGCCACGATCATCCGCACCCGGTTATGCATCCAGCCGGTATGCCAGAGCTCCTTCATCCCGGCGTCGACGATCGGGTAACCGGTTTCGCCGCGGGTCCAGGCGGCAAACTGGTCACGGGTTCCGGTCCACTGAAACTTGTCGAACCGGGGCTGGAAATTGGCGTCAGGCAGTTCGGGGAAGTGGTACAGAAGATTATAGCTGAACTCGCGCCAGCCGATTTCACTCAGGTAAGTGCGCCCGCCATCGGATTGCGCCAGCCCGGCTTCGCGCACGGCCTGCCAGACCTGTCTTGGCGAGATTTCACCAAAATGCAGATGCGGCGACAGGCGCGAGGTGCCGTGCTGTGCGGGCAGGTTTCGCGTGTCGGCATAGGCGTTGACGCGCGCCTCGACAAATTCGCTCAGGCGGGACCGGGCGCTGGCTTCGCCGGGCGTCCAGCTGTCCCGCAGTCCGCCCGCCCAGTCAGGCCTGGTGGGCAGCAGCTGCAGCGAGTCCAGCGAGGTGCTGTCTTGCAACGCCGCCCAGTTCAATGCCTTGGGACGGCCGGCCGGTTCTGAGGGTTCATGATTGGCAAGCAGTGATTTCCAGAACGGGGTGAACACCTTGTACGGCGCGCCGGTTTTGGTGGAGATGCTCCAGGGCTCAACGATCAGCGATCCGTTGAAGGAGCGGGCGTCGACGCCGTCCTGTTTCAGGGTGGTCTTGATCGCTTCGTCGCGGGTGCGCGCCCAGGCTTCGTAGCGGCGGTTCCAGTAGACGGCCTTGGCACCGGTCTCACGCACCAGCGCCGGGATCACCTCACGCGCATCGCCGCGTTTCAGGGTGAGGGTGCCGCCCAGCGCCGCGATATCGCGCGCCAGCGACACCAGCGAATGGTGCAGCCACCAGCGGCTGGCGGCGCCGCGCTTCCAGTCTCCGGGTGACACATCGTCAAGGACATAGACGGCCACGAGAGGTGCGCCGGTGGCGGCTGCGGCCAGCAGGGCCGGGTTGTCCGTCAGGCGCAGGTCTTGTCGAAACCAGATCAGAACGGGGGCGGCAGGGGAGGTCATGAGGTCTCAGCAGCGCGCGGCGGGTGACGAAAAAGCGTTTGTATCGTAATACGCAAGGCATGTTCTGGCGGATCAATCCGCCGCTGCGAGCGTGTGCAGCTGCGCGCCTCGCCTGCCGCCTGGAGCCGCTGCCCGTGTCTGTCGAACCCAATGCCGTCATCCGTCTTGCCCGCCCGCGCACCAGTGATCTGGAAATCGGCAATGCATTGCCGCTGGTCCTGATCGCAGGTCCCTGCCAGCTCGAAAGCCGGGCCCACGGGCTGGAAGTGTCTGCCGCGCTCAAGGAAATGGCTGACCGTGTGGGGATCGGGCTGATCTACAAAACCTCGTTCGACAAGGCCAACCGCACCAGCCTGAAGGGCCAGCGTGGGCTCGGCCTTGAAGCGTCACTGCCGATCTTCGCCGAGATTCGCGAGACCACGGGTCTTCCCGTCCTGACCGACGTGCACACGGCCGAGCAATGCGCCATCGCGGCCCAGGCTGTTGACGTCCTGCAGATCCCGGCTTTTCTGTGCCGCCAGACCGATCTCCTGATCGCGGCGGCCGAGACTGGCAAGGCGATCAATGTGAAGAAGGGTCAGTTTCTGGCACCCTGGGATATGAAGAACGTGGTCGAAAAAGTCACCAGTGCCGGCAACCCCAATGTGATGGCATGCGAGCGCGGCGTGAGCTTCGGCTATAACACGCTGGTCACCGACATGCGGGCGATCCCCATTCTGGGCCGGATCGGCTGTCCGGTGGTGTTTGACGCCACGCACTCGGTCCAGCAACCCGGCGGGCAGGGCGGCTCCAGCGGCGGTCAGCGCGAATTTGCGCCCTATCTGGCGCGCGCCGCGGTGTCTCTGGGCCTTGCGGCGGTGTTCATGGAGACGCATCCGGACCCGGACCATGCGCCGTCTGACGGACCCAATATGATCCCGATCAACAAGTTCGAGGCCATCATGCGTGACCTCAAGGCCTTTGATGCGATGGCAAAATCCAGTCCGGTCACAGCGCTTTAGCCCGGGAGGCGCCCATGCAGCGCGAGCGCGCCGCCCGACTATTGTCGCTCATTGCGGGCCAGCGCGCCCTGGTGGTTGGCGATCTGATCCTTGACCGGTTCGTCTACGGGCGCACCGAGCGCATCTCGCGTGAAGCGCCTGTCCCGATCCTGTCGGAAACGCGCCGCAGCGTGATGCTGGGGGGTGCCGGCAATCTGGCGCGCAATATTGTCAGCCTGGGCGGCAGCGCCATCCTGGTTTCGGTGGCGGGCGATGACGCCGAAGGCGCAGAAGCCGCCGCTCTGGCGCGCGAGGCGTGTGGCGAGGCCGCCTTGCTGGTGACGGAAGCGGGCCGCCTGACGCCCGCCAAAATCCGATATGTGGCGCAGAACCAGCAGATGTTCTGCGTGGATCGCGACCCGGGATCTGCGGTCGGCGCGCCGAGCGCCGAGGCGGTGTTCGACGCGGCGGCAAGCCGTCTGGACGAGGCCGGAGTGCTGATCCTGTCAGACTATGGACGGGGCCTTTTGACGCCGTCGTTGACAGCCCGGCTGATCGCGGCGGCGCACAAGGCCGGCGTGCCGGTGAGCGTGGACCCGCGCGGGTCGGGCTATGAGCGTTATGACGGCGCGATGGTGATCAAGCCCAACGCCGCCGAACTGGCCGCCGAGACAGGCCTGCCTGTGGGCGATGATGGGGAAACCGAGGCCGCTCTGCGCGCGCTGCAGGCGCGCCTGCCGCAGACCCGCGCTTTGCTGGTCACACGCGGTGCCGCGGGGATGACGCTGCTCACCGATGACGGAATGCTGCATCACCAGCGCTCGCGCCAACGCAGCGTGTTTGACGTGTCGGGGGCCGGCGATACGGCCCTGGCCGCGCTGTCACTGGCCCTGGCCGCTGGCGTGGAACTGACCGAAGCGATGGCGCTGGCCGATCTGGCCGCTGGTGTCGCGGTGGGCAAGGCCGGCACGGCGGTGGTGACCCCTGATGAGCTGATCGAGGATGCGTCGGGTGGCCATGCCGCCCCGGACTGGCGCATTCTGGACCAGGACAATGCGGCGCGCCTGAGCGCGCGCTGGCGGGCCGATGGGTTGCGCGTAGGCTTCACCAATGGCTGTTTTGACCTGCTGCATCCGGGTCATCTGTCGGTGCTGCGTCACGCCGCGTCGGTTTGCGACCGGCTGGTCGTTGGGCTTAACTCCGACGCCTCTGTCGCGCGCCTCAAAGGCCCGGACCGGCCTGTGAATGACGCGGCGGCGCGCGCCCTGATGCTGGCGTCGCTGGAGATGGTGGACCGGGTTGTGGTGTTCGAGGACGACACGCCCGAGGCATTGATCCGCGCGCTTGATCCCCATGTCATGGTCAAGGGCGCTGACTATATCGCGGATGATTTGCCCGGCGCGGCCTATGTCAAATCGCGTGGCGGCGAGGTGGTGCTGGCGCCGTTGGCGGCCGGCCTGTCCACCACGACGATTGTGAATCGATTGAGGGGCAAGGCCCCTGGAGGAAATCTATGAGCGCGAGTTTCTACGAGCGTCTGTCCGACACTCTCAAGGAGATCGAAGCCGATGGTCTCTACAAGCGCGAGCGGGTGATCACCTCCCAGCAGTTCTCGCAGATTTCTGTTCAGTCTGAAGGCGGTAGCCAGGATGTCCTGAACTTCTGCGCCAATAATTATCTGGGCCTGGCCAATGATCCGCGCCTGATCGAGGCCGCCAAGACGGCGCTGGATCGCTACGGGTATGGCGTGGCCTCGGTGCGCTTCATCTGCGGGGCGCAGGACGTCCATCGCCAGCTGGAGCGGCGCCTGGCCGCCTTCACAGGCCACGAGGACGCGATCCTTTACGCCGCCGCCTTCGACGCCAATGGCGGGCTGTTCGAGCCCTTGCTCGACGAGCACGACGCCATCGTGTCCGACGCGCTCAACCACGCCTCCATCATTGATGGCGTGCGCCTGTGCAAGGCCAAGCGCTACCGCTATGCCAACTCGGACATGGATGATCTGGAGGCCAAGCTGAAGCAGGCGCGGGCGGACGGCGCGCGCACCATTCTGATCGTCACCGACGGCGTGTTCTCCATGGATGGCTATATCGCCAACCTGTCCGGGATCTGTGATCTGGCCGAGCGCTATGACGCGCTGACCATGGTGGACGACTGCCACGCCCACGGCTTCATGGGCGCCAAAGGCCGCGGCACGCCGGAGCATTGCGGCGTCATGGGCCGCATCGACATCGTCACCGGCACGCTGGGCAAGGCGCTGGGCGGTGCCATGGGCGGGTTCACCTGCGCGCGTCAGAGCGTGATCGACATGCTGCGCCAGCGCTCGCGCCCCTATCTGTTCTCCA
This sequence comes from Hyphomonadaceae bacterium BL14, assembly GCA_027627705.1. NCBI lineage: Bacteria > Pseudomonadati > Pseudomonadota > Alphaproteobacteria > Hyphomonadales > Hyphomonadaceae > Hyphomonadaceae bacterium BL14. The sequence goes on along the minus strand of CP091242.1, from coordinate 1,014,857 downwards.
ACTCGCTGGCCCCGGCCATCGCCGGTGCCAGCCTGACCGCGCTGGACCTGGTGGAGCGCGGCGATGATCTGCGCAAGCGTCTGTTCGATAACGCCAAACGCTTCCGTGCGGGCATGACAGATGCCGGCTTCACGCTGCTGCCCGGCGAGCACCCGATCATCCCGGTCATGCTGGGCGATGCGGCCCTGAGCCAGCGTATGGCCAATGCGCTGATGGATGAAGGTGTCTACGTGATCGGCTTCTTCTTCCCCGTGGTGCCCAAGGGCCAGGCCCGCATCCGCACCCAGATGAGCGCGGCGCATACGCCAGAGATGATTGACCGTGCTGTGGCGGCGTTTGCGACAGTGGGGCGTGAGCTGGGGGTTATCTGACTATCCCGCCCGCCGTCAGCAATCTCTCCGCCGCTTCGCTTGCGGGCAGGCGGCCCGAGGCGACGGCGCGTTCCAGCTCCCCGGCGGCGGATTTGACGGATGGATCGGCTTTGAACGCGTCCAGCACGCGGCTCTCCACCATCGACCACAGCCAGCGCACCTGTTGACCCGAACGGCGCTGCGCCATGACCCCGGCGCGCTCCATTATGTCGCGATGGGTGGTGATGACGTCCCATAAACCGGCGATTCCGTCACCGGTCAGGGCCGAGCCTGTCAGCACTTGCGCGGTCCAGTGGGGCGAGGCCGGGGCGAGCAGGTGCAGCGCCGCTTCCAGGTCGCGGGCGGCGCGCCGGGCGCGCGTGGCGTTATCCCCGTCCGCCTTGTTGACGAACAGGATTTCCGCCAGTTCCAGAAGGCCTTTTTTGATGCCCTGAAGCTCGTCGCCCGCGCCCGGCAGCATGAGCGCGACGAACACATCTACCATGTCGGCGACGACCGTCTCTGACTGGCCGACGCCAACAGTTTCAACAATAACAACATCATAACCTGCCGCCTCACACAGCAGCATGGTCTCGCGTGTCTTGCGGGTGACGCCGCCCAGCGTGCCGGCGCTGGGTGAGGGACGGATGAAGGCGGCGGGGTTAGTCGCCAGCGCGCCCATGCGCGTCTTGTCCCCCATGATCGACCCGCCCGTACGGCTGGAGGAGGGGTCGACGGCCAGCACCGCCACCTTGCGGCCAAGCCCGGTCACATGGGTTCCCAGCGATTCAATAAGGGTGGATTTGCCCACCCCCGGCACGCCGGTCAGGCCGATACGCCAGGCACGGCCGGTCTGGTCCATGATGTCGGTCAGCAAGGCGCGGGCGCGGGCCTGATGGTCGGAGCGTGTTGATTCCACAAGGGTTATCGCCTGCGCAAGGGCAGTGCGGTTTCCGGCGGTCAGGCGTTCGGCGAGCGGATCCATGCCGGGCATGGTCTAGGGTGTCAGCCCGGCTTGGCAAGCGTCAATTTGAGCGGGGACAAGCCCGGGCTCAGCTCAGCGGTTCGGCGGCGATGATGGCCGCGTCATAGGCCCCGTGAGGGCGCGGTTCACCTGCGCCGGCAATGATTTCGATGATGGCTTCGGCACGCGGGCCCGATTGGGACGTGTTGCCTACGCCCATGGATAGGCCCACGCCGACGCTGGAGCTGCGAAACCCGCCCGAGCCCCAGCCGCGGCCCACCGACCCGCCGACCCGTACGGGCGATCCGCCGCTGCGCACCTGAGGTGGCGGGAGGGCGCGGCTGTCCGTAATCGTGAACCATTCCAAGCCGTTATTGAGCACGATGTCGGCCGCGCGGCGGATCGCCAGACGCTCGGCCTCGCCCGCGCTCATGCCGGGCGCGCCCTGATAGCTGACGCGCCAGCGGCGGTCTTCGATGCGCAGGTCTGAGAAGCCGCTGCCATCGCGCAACATGGATGAGGGCCCGTAATACGGTGCCGGAGTGCTGGCGCAGGCCGCCAGAAATCCCCCGATTGCGGCGACGGCTATCAGGCGGAAAAGGGCTGTCATGAAGGGCTCCAGAGCGCAGTTTAGGGGTTCAAAACCACCCGTTACGGGTTCAAAATCAACCGTTACGGGGTCAAAACCGCCATTTACGGGGTCAAAACCGCCGCATTCATGTCTTCGTCGGCGGATCGCGCCAAGACTACACCACAATGTGGTCAAACGGCGCCCTCAGACGGGAATGCTGTCCCCGCTCACTTTCGACCCGCCAGCGCGCCGAACAGCCAGGCGGCGGCCAGACCGGCGATCAGGCCGGTGAGGGGCAGGGCGAAGGCACCGGGGGCTTCGGGCAAGGTGAGGGTGGCGATGTCGCGCCCGTCGGCCAGTGCCCACATCCAGTCGCCGTCATGAATGCGGCGCAGATACGCGGCCATGGCACCCAGCCCCGCCAGCGCGCCGGCCAGCGCGGTGCCCAGACCACCAAGCCCGCGCAGGGCGAGCCACAGGATCAGGAAGACCGCCGCCGCCGGGTAAGCGAAGGCGAGGGCGTACAGCCACACCTCGCCCGCCAGCGGGGCGAGCTGGCCCAGGGGCAGATTGGCCGCCGCCGAGCCTTGCAGGGCCGACAGGGTCATCATCCCCGCCACCGCTACCAGCGCGCCAAAGCCGGGTGCCAGGGCAATGCCTGCAATTACGCCGGCGGGCGCGGCCCGGCTCATCGCCGCAATTCCTGTGTCATGGAGCCCCCTCCGGCCGTGTCTGCAGGCATCATACGCGCGCAAGCGCCGCTGCGCCAAGCGTCACGGCGGGAGGTGGCTAGCGCGGCCGCCCGTGACAGACCCCGCCATCAGGACCGGTATTGCCGTCACACAGGCGCACCGGCGCCAGCGTGCGGTCGGATTCGATGAGGCGGTTTCGCCCGTCGGCGCGGCGCTCCAGCGTGAACGCGTCGTAGAGTGCGCCGCTCGGCGTCCACGCCTCGAAGGTCAGACGGTCTTCATGTGCCTCGATGAGCTGGAAGGTCTGGGTGTCGGCACCGTAGCGGTCGGCCTCATCCATGACCCGGTCATTGAGGGCGTACATTTTGTAGCCCGCCACGGTGACCAGATAGACCGGCCCGTCCAGCGCCTCTTTGGCAGCGTCACGCTCTGGGCCGCGCGGCAGATGCAGCGCGCTCCATCGGCCATAGCAATGGTCATGGCCCTGCAGGACCAGATCCACGCCATGGGCCTCGAACAGCGCCGCCCAGTGGTCGGACAGGAAGCGCGTGTTCTCCGGCCGGGCGCAGGTGATGACCGGATGGTGGAACAGCGCGATGGTCCAGCGCGCCGGATTATCGCTGAGCACGTTTTCCAGCCATGCGGTCTGGGCTTCCAGCCCGCCCAGCTCGGTGGCCGCGGTGGAATCGAGCGAAATCACGCGCACGCCCTGATAATCAGCGAAGAATGTGGTGTCCTGCAGCGCCGGAACCCCGTTCTGCGGCACGGCGAAGAAGGCCGGGTAGTGGGGAACCAGCACGCGGGTGCGCGATCCGTCAGCCAGATCGACGCGAACATGCTCGTGATTGCCCGGTGTGGGAAACTGGGGCCGGATAGCATAATTCAGCCCGCCCGCCGCATGCCATAGCCCCCATTCATCGTCATGGGCCATGGACTGGCGCGCATCGACCAGATCGCCCGCATGGAGAACGATATCGTGAGGCCGGGTGAGGGCTTCTGCCACCACGCGCGTGGCCGCATCACCAATGCGGTCCTGAATGTCGCCAAAGTAAAGGATGCGCGTCGGCGCAAAGCCGTCCGCTGCGGTGCGGAAGGGCAGCCAGGGGCTCCAGCCGTCCAGCCCGTGCACGCGGTAGACATAGCGGCTGGCCGGCTCCAGGCCATCAAAGCGCACATGGTGATAGCGCGCTGCACCGTCGGCATCAGCGACGATGCGGCTGGTTCCGGTGACCTCGACCGGATCACGGGCGCTGGCCGGACCGTCCAGAACGAGGCCGATTTCTGCGCGGGTTTCGGTCTGGCCGGTATGGGTGCGGAAACTCACCGCCATGGCACGCGACGCGTCTGCGCCGGGGGTCAGGATGATGCGGTCGGCGGCACCACCGGGCAGGAAGGGCGCGCCCGGCGCGCGCGGGGCATCGGTCACCGGCACCGGCAGCTGCACTTCGGGTGCCGGTGCCTGCGCGATGACCGGCGCAGCGAGGGTGCAGGTCAGGGCAATGGCGAGCAAAGAGCGGATCATGGCGGCGTCCTTTTCACGTCAGGCGTCCGGGCGGTTGTGCCACCGTGATACCGGCCCCTGACCACAGTTTTGCTACAGACGGCCCCCGTCGCGCAGCGTAGCGGTTTGCGCTAGAACGCTCGCGCCGTTGAAACCTGCAGAACCCGGAGGGTCGCCGCCATGTCCCAGACCATGAAAGCGCTTGTGAAGGCTGAGCCGCGTGAAGGCCTTTGGATGCAGGATGTGGCCAGGCCCGATATCGGTCCGGATGATGTGCTGATCCGCGTCCACATGACCGCGATCTGCGGCACCGATGTGCATATCTACAAATATGATGACTGGGCGCGCAAGAACGTGCCGGTGCCCATGGTGGTGGGCCATGAGTTCGGCGGGGTTATCGAAGCGGTCGGGCGCGATGTGACGCGGGTGCGCCCCGGTATGCGCGTGTCGGGTGAGGGCCATGTGGTCGGCGAGAAGAGCCGCGCCGTGCGCGCCGGGCGCTTTCACCTTGATCCCGAGACCAAGGGCGTGGGCGTGAACATGCCTGGCGCCTTCGCGCAGTATTTGAGCCTGCCCGCCTTCAACGTGGTGCCGCTGCCTGACCAGGTTCCGATGGAGATTGCCGCCTTCCTCGACCCGCTGGGCAATGCGGTGCACACGGCGACGGCCTTCGATCTGGTGGGAGAGGACGTGCTGGTCACCGGTGCCGGTCCCATCGGGATCATGGCGGCGGCTGTCGCGCGCCATTGCGGCGCACGCCATGTGGTGGTGACCGATATCAATCCCGACCGGTTGCGCCTGCTGGAAGCGGTCTGCCCGACCGCCACACCGGTCAACACGGGCCTGGAGAATCTGCGCGATGTGATGGCACGGCTGAACATGACCGAAGGCTTTGATGTGGGCCTGGAGATGAGCGGCGCCGAGCCTGCCTTCCACCAGATGGTCGAGCACATGGTGATGGGTGGCAAGATCGCCATGCTGGGCCTGCCGGCCAAGCCTTTCACCCTGGATATGGGCTCGCTGATCATGCGCGCCATCACCTTCAAGGGCGTCTATGGCCGCGAGATGTTCGAGACCTGGCACAAAATGCTGGCCATGCTGCAATCGGGCCTCGATGTCTCGAAACTCATCACCCACCGGCTGCCGGCCAAAGAGTTCCAGACCGGGTTTGATGCCATGCTGTCGGGCAAGTCCGGCAAGGTGATCCTGGACTGGCAGGGGGTGTGAGGTGAGCGCGCCTGACCTCCTGCCGCTGGCATACGAGGCGCTGCCCGAGGCCGAGATGCTGATGCGGGCGCAGGCTTTCCATGAGGCAATGCGCACGCGGCGCACGATCCGCGACTTCTCTGACCGCGCCGTGCCGCGCGCCATCATCGAGACGGCGATCCTGACCGCTGGAACCGCTCCCAATGGCGCCAATCACCAGCCCTGGCATTTCACGGTGCTGGGTCAGGGACCGCTGCGCGCCCGCCTGCGCGAGGCGGCTGAAGCTGAAGAGCGCGCCTTCTATGCCGGCAAGGCGGGCGAGGAATGGCTGGAGGCGCTGGCCCCGCTGGGCACCGACGCGTCCAAGCCGTTTCTGGAAACCGCGCCGTGGATCATCGCCGTGTTCGGCCAGAAGCGCGGCGGGCCGCGGCCGGGCGATGACAAAAAGAACTACTACGTCACCGAAAGCGTCGGCATTGCCTGCGGGTTGTTGCTGGCGAGCCTGCATCAGGCGGGGCTGGCCACGCTCACCCACACGCCCAACCCGATGGGGTTCCTCTCAGAACTCTGCGAGCGCCCGGCCCGCGAGAAACCCGTCATGCTGATCGTCACCGGCTATCCGGCGGACGGGGCGGCGTATCCGGCCCATGCCGCGGTGAAGAAGCCGCTGGCCGGGATTTGCGATTTCCGGTGAGGGGGGCAGCTTGCGCCGCAGACAGGGCGGGTGCCGGGGCCCATCACGACACCGGCCGTCCCGGCCGACCGCAGAACGCGCCGGACCCATCCATGAACCCTGGCTGTCTTCGCAGCCGTGGATAGGCTCAGGGATGGATCCCGGATCGGCGACGCCGTCCGGGAAAGCAGGGTGGGTTGAGTTCGACCCCCAACCAGACGGGGGAGCCGGACGGGACCCCTCCTAAGCCACCACCCGCCGCTCGATCGCCGTCACCGACCAGATCAGGGCGATGATCCAGCCGATCACCGTCCAGCCGAGCAGGAGGTTGGTCAGGAAGATCGCGAAGCCATTATGGTGTCCGCGCGCCAGCGCGATGATCGTCGGCAGAAAGTGCACCAGGACGACGGCGAGAATGAATTCCATGGGGAGGCCTCCTTTATCGATTTTCGATAAAGATAGGAGAGCTGACCGGGGCTGGCAAGGGCTTTATGGATTGCGTGCGCGGATGACCGTCTCCAGCCCGGAGTCCATGCGGCTGCGATAGTGCGCCAGGCTGATCGGGGTGTGCGTGGAGTGCAGGCGCCAGTGGCCGTAATCGTCGCGCACAGGCACGCTGACCGAGTGAAAGCAGACCTGTTTGCCGTCTGCGGTGAGCGTGCTCCAGGTGCTTTCGCTGACCGCGATCTCGCCGTCAAAGGCGCCGGCCTCGGTGAGAACCGCGAACTGGCGGTCGGCATCCTCGCCCAGCAGGCCTTCCAGCCCGTCGCCTTCGCGTGAGGTTTCGAACGCGCCACCCATGGCCCGGAAGCCGGCGGAAAACTCGCACAGGCGCACAGCACCCTGATGGCGGCTGAGCAGGCTCGACAGGCCGGGAGACAGCGCCACAGTGGCGCGCCAGTCGTCAAAAATGAGCCGGTTGCGGGGCCGGTCCAGCAAAGCGGCGATTCGCGCGGCCAGCGCCTCTGACGGGTTGGTGGCGCCGGTTTCAAGGCGCGACAGAAAAGCCTGGCTGACGCCCAACTCCTCGGCCAGCGCCAGCTGTTTCAGGCCGGTGCGCTGGCGGAAGGTTCTCAGGCGTGCGCCCCATTCGCTGGCGGGCATCCTGTTTCCCCCGGTCATGGCTGCATGGAATACAACCCTACAAAAGCGGCGCGTGCAGGGCTACCCCGCACGCGCCGCCCGCCGTGATCGCGCAGGCGAAGCTGTCGTTATTCCTCAGGGAATTGATAGTCCTTGAACATCTCGCGCAGCTTGGTCTTGAGGATTTTGCCCGTGGCACCCAACGGCATTTCGGCGATGAACTCGATGCCTTCGGGCAGCCACCATTTGGGGACGCGTTCGGCCAGATAGTGTCGGATGGACTCTGCCGTGGGCGTGGTGCCCGGGCGCGGCTGGATGATCAGCAGCGGACGCTCCTGCCATTTGGGATGGGGCATGCCGATCGCGGCGGCCATCAGCACGTCCGGATGGCCCATGGCGGCATTTTCCAGATCGATGGAACTGATCCATTCGCCGCCGGATTTGATCACGTCCTTGGACCGGTCGGTGATGGTCATGTAGCCATCTTCGTCCAGATAGCCGACATCGCCGGTGCGGAACCAGCCGTCATCGGTAAAGGCTTCCGGGCCGGCACCGCGGAAATAGCTTTCGATGATCCAGGGACCGCGCACCTGGATATGGCCCGATGACTGCCCGTCGCGCGGCAGCACATTGCCGTCATCGTCCACAGCGCGCATTTCCACGCCGAAGATCAGCCGGCCCTGCTTGAGCTTGATGCGGACCTTCTCGTCCTCGGACAGGTCATCATGCTTGGGCAGGAGCTTGCCGACTGTGCCCAGCGGGCTCATCTCGGTCATGCCCCAGCCTTGCTGCATGTCCACGCCGTATTCGCCCTCATAGGCGCGCAGCAGGGATTCGGGCATGGCCGAACCGCCCATCAGCACGTTCTGGACCGAATCGATACGCTTGCCGCTCTCGCGCAGGTATTGCAGCAGGCCCAGCCACACGGTGGGCACGCCCAGCACCTGGCTGACGCTTTCGGCTTCGATCAGGCCCTGCAGGCTGGCACCGTCGAGCTGGGCACCGGGCATGACCAGCTTGGCACCGCCCATGGCCGCCGCGTAGGGCACGCCCCAGGCATTGACGTGGAACATCGGCACCACCGGCATGATGACGCCGCGCGAGCCGACCCCGATAACATCCCCGCCCAGGCACGCCATCGCATGCAGCACGGTGGAGCGGTGCGAATACAGCGCGCCCTTGGGCTCGCCCGTGGTGCCCGAGGTGTAGCACAGCCCGGCGGCCGAATTCTCGTCAAACGACGGCCAGTTATAGACCGGATCGGCATTGGCCAGCAGGGTCTCATAGACCTGCGCCTTGGTCTTCATGTCCGGCTTGGTGGACGTGCCGGTCATCGCCACCCAGCTCTTCACGCTCTTGCAGTGGGCCGCGATGGCGTCCACCAGCGGGGCGAAGGTGACGTCGAAGAAGACATGCTTGGCCTTGGCGTGATTGATCACCCAGGCCAGCTGCTCGGGGCCCATGCGCGGATTGGCGGTGTGGATCACCGCGCCCACACCCGAGACCGCGTAATAGAGTTCCATATGGCGGTAGGTGTTCCACGCGATCGTGGTGACGCGGTCGCCCGGTTTCACTTTCATGGGCCCGGTCAGCGCATTGGCCAGGCGCTGGGCGCGGGCATGGCAGTCGGCATAGCCGTAGCGGTGCACCTCACCGGTATCGGGCATGCGTGAGACGATCTCGCGCTTGCCGTGGTTGAGGGCCGCATGTTTGAGAATGTCCGCGATCATGAGCGGACGGTCCATCATCTGACCGTGCAGCATTGGTGTCTCCTCCCCGGGTGTCTCGGGCGCGCCTTTCGCGGCGCGCCGCATCTCATGTTTGAGCTCGGCGACATGAAAGGCGCACAGGCGCGTGAGTGCAATCCCTCGCACGCAGAATTCCGCTTGCGGCAGGACGGGAGATGGGGTGGAAGAGGGCCATGACCCATCCCCCGCTCCCGACTTTCGATGATGTGCGTGCCGCCGCTGGGCGGCTTGCCGGGCATGCGGTGCGTACGCCCTTGCTGTCCTGTCCGGCGCTGGATGCGTTGACGGGGGGCAGCGTGCGGCTGAAGGCCGAGCCGTTGCAGCGCACCGGGTCGTTCAAGTTTCGCGGGGCGTATAACGCTCTGTCCAAACTCGATGCCGCCGAGCGCGCGCGCGGCGTGGTGGCGTTCTCTTCGGGCAATCACGCCCAGGGCGTGGCCGAGGCGGCGCAGCTTCTGGGCCTGCAGGCCACCATCGTGATGCCGTCCGACGCGCCGGGCATCAAGCAGCGCGGCGTGATCGCGCGGGGTGCGCAGCTGCGGCTGTACGATCGCGACACCGAGAGCCGCGAAGCCATCGCGTCCGAGATCAGCGCGGCCACCGGCGCGGTTGTCATCCCGGCCTTTGACCATCCCGATATCATTGCCGGCCAGGGCACGGCGGGACTGGAGATTTTCGAGACGCTGGCCGATGAAGGCCTGACTGCGGACCGGCTGATCTGCTGTGTCGGCGGGGGCGGGCTGATCGGTGGGATCAATCTGGCCGCCGGGGCCCTGTCGCCGCAGACGCACATCTGGGGCGCAGAGCCGGAAGGCTTTGATGACACCGCCCGCTCGCTGGTGTCAGGCCGGCGCGAGACCAATGCGCGGCGCAGCGGCTCGCTGTGCGATGCGCTTCTGTCGGAAACGCCGGGCGTGCTGACCTTTGCCATCAATCAGCCGCGCCTCAAGGGCGTTGCCGTGATCAGCGACGAGGAGGCACTGCGCGCCATGCGCTTTGCCTTCGAACACCTCAAAATCGTGCTGGAGCCGGGCGGCGCGGCGGCGCTGGCGGCCGTGCTGGCAGGACGGGTGGATGTGTCGGCCGGCCTCAGTGTCGTGGTGCTGTCGGGTGGCAATGTGGAGCCGGACCTGTTTGCGCGGGCGCTGGCCTAGGCCGGCGGATTACAGCCCGCAGGCGAACCGGCCCTCGCACACGCTCGACACCAGGGCGAGATAGGCCATCACGGCCACGGCCCAGATCAGCGGCGTGAACAGTGCCAGGCGCCAGCCTGCGCCGGGGCTGCGGAAGATGAGGAAGGCGACCCAGCCCAGCGCCAGTCCGGCGCCGGCCATCAGCGGCCCGGCGGACAGGAAGATGTACACCGCCTGCTCCACGCTGGGGCTGGTGCTGACGGCCTGCAGGTTGGAGAAGGTGATGACGTTGGGGATCCACAGCTGGAAGCCGGCCCATCCGATGAGGAGGGCGACAAGACTTGCCACCACCATGGCGACAACTGCTATGACCGTGATGCGCGGTGTGACCACCGTGTCGAGACCGTCTCTCATCCGCCCCTCCCAGGACCCCCGCCCATGACCTTGTCTGTCGCCAGCTGGAACGTCAATTCGATCAAGGCGCGCCTGCCCAATGTCCTCGACTGGCTGAAGGCGGCGCGGCCGGATGTCGCGTGCCTGCAGGAAATCAAGACCGTGGACGAGGCCTTCCCGTCCATGGAGCTTGAAGACCTGGGCTATAATGTGAAGACGGTGGGGCAGAAGAGTTATAACGGGGTCGCCATCCTGTCGCGCCTGCCCATTGAGGAGGTCGCGATGACCGCCCTGCCGGGCGATGAGAGCGATGACCAGGCGCGCTATATCGAGGCGGTGATCAGCGCGCAGTCCGGCCCGGTGCGCATTGCGTCCATCTATCTGCCCAACGGCAATCCGGCACCGGGGCCGAAATTTGATTACAAGATCGCCTGGATGAAGCGCCTGCATGCGCGCGCCGCTGCGCTGCTGGCGTTCGAGGAGCCGGTGATTCTCGCCGGCGATTACAATGTCATTCCGCGCGAGAGCGACGTGCACGACCCGGCCGCTTGGGAGGGCGACGCCCTGACCCGGCCAGAATCGCGCGACGCCTTCTCGGCGATCAAATGGCTGGGCTATGCCGACGCGTTCGAGCAGGTGGACGGGCGCGCCCACCAGTACACGTTCTGGGATTATCAGGCCGGGGCCTGGAATAAAAACAACGGCATCCGCATCGACCACCTACTCATGAGCCCGCAGGCCGGCGACCGGCTCAAGTCCGTACAGATCGATTCGTCCGTGCGCGGACGCGAGAAGGCGTCCGATCACGTGCCGATCACAGGCGTATTCGACCTTTAGGCAGCAGCGCGCCTAAAGCGCGCGCACCGCCTCCAGCACCTCTTCCACATGGCCGGGCACTTTCACCTTGCGCCAGACCCGGGCGACCTTGCCATCGGCCCCGATCAGAAAGGTGGCGCGCTCGATGCCCAGATAGGTCTTGCCATACATGGACTTTTGCACCCACACGCCATAGCGCTCGCAGATGTCGCTGTCGGCATCCGAGGCGAGGATCACTTTGAGGCCATGTTTGTCGCGGAATTTGTCGTGCTTGGCGGCGCTGTCCTTGGATATACCGATGACGGCAGCGCCCGCCGCGGCGAAGTCATCGGCCTGCTCGCTAAAGCCCATGGCCTGTTTGGTGCAGCCGGGCGTATCATCCTTGGGGTAGAAATACAGGACAACCGGATTGCCAGCGAACTGCGCCAGAGACACCTCGCGCCCGCCATCGGCCGGCGCGGTGAAGTCCGGGGCCTTGTCCCCGGCCTTGATATCGCCCATCACTTGCTCCTGTCCTCGGCCGGCGGGCCGATCCCGCCGCAACTGGCGGCGAAGATTGTCCGCCAGACCTGTCCCGTAAAGGGGCGGAACTGGAATTGACAGCGCAGCCTGGAAAGCCCATGCGCCGCACCTTGCGACTCGCCATGCTTTATCTGCTCGAGGCGGTGTCCGCGCTTCTGGCGCTGGTGATTCTGGTTGGCGCGGCCGTGCTCTGGCGCCTGGCTGCCGGACCGGTCGATGCTGATCTTCTGCGTCCCTGGGCCACGCAGGCTCTGATGGAGGCAGTAGAGGGCGACGAGGCTGCCATTGGCACGCTGGATGTGCGCTTTGATCCGGCGCTGGCGGCCATTGTGGTCACGGCGCGCGAGGTGTCCGTGCGCGATGCAGACGGCCTGACCCTGGTCAATGCGCGCCGCATCGAGACGGCGCTGGCACTGGATCTGTTGCTGACCGGGCGCGCAGCCCCGGTGCGCATCGCCGCCGAGGGCGGTGCCTTCGCGATTGTCCGCACAGCGTCAGGGGCCGTCGCAGCGGGCCTGGGTGCGCCTGACGTGGTGGAGGCGCGCAGCCTGGCGGGCGTCGGGCCATCAGGATTGCTGGCCAGCCGCATGGGGTCGGACTTTCTGTCGCGTCTGACCGAGATTGATCTGACGGGCGTTTCGCTACAGGTGCGCGACGATGTCACCGGCATGGCGCTCATCGTGCAGGACGCCCGCGCGCGCCTGCGTCTGGACGGCGGCGCGGTGGACGCCGCCATCACCGGTGCGCTGATCACTTCGGCCGGACGCGCAGAGGCCGCGCTGGATCTGCGCACGGGCGCCGATCTGGACCGGGTCTTCATGGATTTGCGGTTGACCGGACTTGTGCCCGCCGCCGTGGCACCGCAGCGCGGGGCATTCGCGGCGCTGGCCGGGCTCGATGCGCCGGTGCGTCTGGAGCTGGTGGTGGATGCATCTGCCGGGGAAGGGCTTCGCACCGCCTATATCAATCTCTCCTCAGACGCCGGCGAGGTGCGTGCCGGCGGCGTGGCGTTCGCGCTGGCAGGCGCGGATCTGCGCGCCGCGTTCGACGCCACTGCCGGCGTAATCGAGATCGAGACAGGGCGTATAGCGTCCGATCTGGTGTCTTTTGACCTGAGCGGGGCCATCACCGATCTGTCGGGTTTTGAAGACGCGCTGCCCACCTTCGCCAATTATCAGCTGGATGTGGGGCCGGGCTATGTCGACCCGCCGGGCGTGTTTCCCGAAGCCGTGCGCTGGGACAGCCTGTCGGCGCGTGGGCGGATCGACCGCTCGCAAGTGCGCGCCACTTTCGAACAGTTCGACGCCGCCATTCCCGGCGCTACCGCGCAGTTCACCGGCTATATCGGGGCCGACGAGACACAGAGCGGCTGGTTCCCGGCGCTGGCGCTGACCGGGCCGGTGGAGGGCCGGTTCACCCGCGACGATGTGCTGCGTCACTGGCCGGTGGATTTCGCCCTGGGTGCGCGTGACTGGATCCGCGATGCCGTGCTGGGCGGAAGTCTGGGCGGGGTGATGCTGGACATCGAGCTGACCGGCGAGGCGCTGGAGCGCCGTCAGCTGGACGATGACCAGCTCTCGTTGCGCTTTGATTTCGCCGATGCGGCCGTGCGCTATGTGTCGACCATGACGCCGCTGCGCGGTCTGTCCGGCTCGGCGGAACTGCGCGGCAACTCGCTGTCGCTGGACGGGCGCGGGGGGCGGATCGGCGACCTGCAGGCCGATACGATATTTGTCGAGATCGAGCGGCTCAACCCGCGTGGCGGACTGGCGCGTTTTGGCGGTACCGGCCGCGGCGGCGCGCGCGATCTGCTGACCTTGCTGGCCGAGCCACCGATCAGCCTGACCGATTCCTATGGCATTTCGCCCGATGCCTTCGCAGGCGACGGTGCGTTCGAGTTTGAAATCCGCCGGCCGATGCTGCGCGACGTGCCGGCCGAAGACCTGCGCTTTGCAGCGCGCGGACGCTTCACCGGCGTGTCGGCGGAACTGGGACCGGACGGGCCCGGCTTCCAGGACGGTGACGTTGAGATCCGCGCCAGCGAGGCCGGCTTGACCGCGTCCGGGGCTGCGCGGATCGCGACGGCGCGGGCTGATATTGAATGGATCGAGACTTTTGGACTGGAGCCGGGCGAGGCGTCCAGCCTGATGCGGCTGTCTTCGGTCATGACGGGCCGCGATCTCGATGCGCTTGGCCTGCCGGTGCGGCAGTTCCTGGATGGAGCTGTCGGGGTCGAGGCGTCGGTCACCGGGCGCGGACTGGCGTTCGAGCGTATCGATGTGGAGCTGGATCTGGAACGCACCGCCGTCGCCCTGCCGGCGGATTTGTGGGAGAAGGCACCCGGCGCACCGGCTGCCGCGCGCTTCACGCTGGACCTGCAGCCCGATGCGGTGGCGCTGGACGATTTCGTCCTTGCCGCAGACGGTGTCGACATCCAGGCCTCGGCGCGCCTGGCACCCGATGGACGCCTGTTATCGGCGGATGCGTCGACCATCCGCCTGGAGGGCCGGTTCGATCTGTCCGCGCGCGCAGACCGGCCGCGCGGCGAGGATGGCCCGTTGCGCCTGGTGCTGACCGGAGCGTTTCTCGACAGCCGGGATTTGTTGACGCTGGATGGACCCGGCGGGGGGCTGGGCGGGGCGGTGATCCTTGAGGCGGCGGTGGATAATGTGCGCGTGCGCGGCGTGCCATTCACCAATGTGGACTTGTCGCTGGAGACGGGCGAGGCGCACCTGGAGCGCTTCCGTCTGGACGCCGACATGGCGGGCGGTCCGGTCGGGGTGGAACTGGCGGCGGATGAGACCGGGATGCGCCGCCTGACCGCGTCAGGCCCGGACGCCGGCCAGCTGCTAACCGCCTATGGCGGCTATGATAACGTCACCGGCGGCCCACTGCGCCTGAGTGCCACAGCGCCGCCGCGTGGACAGCCGGGCGGATTTGCCGGGGAGGTGGAGGCGCAGGCGTTTACGCTGGAGCGGATGCCACTTTTGACCCGGGTGCTGGCGGCGGGGTCGCTGGAGGGTCTGGCGAGCCTGATGGGCGGCGGGCAGGGGATTGTTTTTGAACGCCTTCGCGCCGATTTCGTCTGGGAGGACGGCGTTCTGGAGCTGCGCGAGGCGCGCGCCGCCGGCCCGTCTCTGGGGGTCACGTGGAGTGGTGTGGTGAACCTTGAGGGGTCACGCATGGACATGGATGGCACATTGCTGCCCTCCTACGGGATCAATTCGGTGCTCGGAGGACTCCCGGTGATTGGCGGGCTGCTCACCTCGCGCGCCGGCGAGGGGGTGATCGGCGTCACCTTCTCGGTCAACGGCCCGTTCAACTCCACCCGCGTCACCGCCAATCCGCTGTCGGCGCTGGCGCCGGGCGTGCTGCGGCGGATTTTTGAAGGCACGTCGGCGGAACGCGAGCTCGATGCGCTGGAGGCTGCGCGCCTGGCCCGCGCCGGCGCAGCGGACACGGACGGCGAAGCCGCAGGGGAGGGCGCGGCACCGGTACCGGAAGAAGGGCCGGACGCCGGGGCCGGAGACGGTTCCGGGCCTGACACCGCTGAGCCGGATGGGGCCGGACCGGATGAGGTCGAGTCTGACGACGCCGAGCCGGACGAGGCCGAGTCTGATGACGCGCCGGAGGATCCCGCCCCGCCCCCAGGAGAACCGGAATGATCATCGCCGGGCTGATGAGCGGCACCTCGCTGGACGGGGTGGACGCGGCCATACTGGACACTGATGGCGAGACCATCACGCGTTTCGGCCCCGGCTTCGAGACGCCCTTTGCGCCGCACGAGCGCGCGGTGCTCAAGGCCGCCGTGGACGCGGCGCTCGCCTGGCGTTTTTCAGGTCCCGCGCCCGCGATCTTCACCGAGGCGGAAACCGTGCTCACCAACGCCCATGCGCGCGCGGTGGAGGCGGTCTGCGCCGCCGCCGGGATCGCGCCGTCCGCGCTCGATCTCATCGGATTTCACGGCCAGACCGTCGTGCATGAACCGCCTGCCAGCGGACGCCCTGGCCGCACGCTGCAGCTGGGCGACGGGGCGGGCCTCTCCGCGCGCCTCAACGCCCCCGTGGCGTTTGATTTTCGCACCGCTGACATGGCGGCGGGCGGGCAGGGCGCGCCGCTGGCGCCGATCTATCACCGCCTGCTGGCCGACTGGTCGGGGCTGGAGCGCCCGCTGGGCGTGCTCAATATCGGGGGCGTCGCCAATATCACGCTGATCGGCAAAGACGGATCGCTGACCGCCTTCGATACCGGGCCGGGCAATGGCCTCATCGACGCCTGGGTAGAGGAGCGCACCGGCGCCCCCATGGATGCCGGCGGCGCGCTGGCCGCCAGGGGCAAGGTGCTGGAGGCGGGCCTTGCCGAGCTCCTCGCCCACCCTCATTTCGCCCTCGACGGCCCCAAATCGCTGGACCGCTGGGATTTCTCCATCGATGCGGCGCGCAATCTCACCGTGGAGGACGGCGCGGCCACGCTGGCCCAGTTCACCGCCGCCTCGGTGGGCCTGGGCCTGTCCCGCCTGCCCGAAGCCCCAAAGCGCCTCATTGTGTGCGGCGGCGGACGCAAGAACACCGACCTCATCGCCCGCATCGCCGCCGCCTGCGGCGTGCCCGCCGTCCCGGCCGAAGCCGTCGGCTGGCGCGGCGACCTCATCGAAGCCGAAGCCTTCGCCGTGCTGGCGGCCCGCACCGCGCGGGGCCTGCCGATCAGCTGGCCGGGCACGACGGGGGTGAGGGCGGCGATGAGCGGGGGGAGGGTTGTGGGGGGATAGGTAGGGTGGCGCTTCTGAAGCGTTGGTCTTGCCCGGATCCAGAACGCTCCGTAAGCTAACTTCAGCATTAATCAACGCGAAGTCTTCGCTCAGGACGGGCACCTGCCCGATGGCAATCCGTAGGTCGACCTGTGGGTGGAGCCGGGAAAAGAGTTGATAGTACCAGGACTTAGCCGGGATCAGCGTGTATGCCAAGGGGGCTCAATGACCGAACCTTACGAAAGAGGAAAGGCGGGCGGCCATTTGGGGGACAAAGCGTCGGGCATTGAGCGTGCTGAGTACTGGCGAGGCGTGAATGACCGATCCGCCTTTGGTAACCTCAACGCCCTTCTTATTTTTCCCTTATGGGTCATTTTCGTTCTCCCATTCAAAATTGTGATCTGGATGCTGACCACCTGGCTGGGGCGGGGGCTGTTGCTGGTTCTCGTCGTAGTCTCCATGTGGACAGTCAGCCGGCTGGACACGATGGCTCGTGAAACGGTCGATCGATATGCCGCGATCCTGGCCTTGACCGACGCGGACTATACCCGGCGCGCGGTTTTGACCTTGCGGGTTTCACCTGGAACAAGCTGGCAGCCCACGGGAGGAGACGCGATTGAGATTCGCTGCACCATCGAACTTGCTCCGTATGGAGAGGATTTTTTTACACGATTTGGCGATGATTGCGCACGCCAGGCAGAGAGCGTCGAATTTGCCCGCTGGCAGGCAGTGAAACGTCGCTACGAGGACGAGCGCCTGGCTGCTGGGCTTAACTATCTGCAACGCTCACGGCGCGGAGAGTATGATCCCCCGGGTTATGTGGATGATGGCGCCCCCACACTGAGTTGGTCGCGGCTCTACCTGGAACCTGATGGCAGAACGTTCCCCCCGGGGACTATTGCCTCACTTCCGGCGGGAACCAGGGTCTTTTCGGCACTGGGCGATGGCGAACATCTGATGGTTGCAGACTATAGCCGAGAGGCGGGCGTTTATCACGGCCGGGAGAGAGCCGAATGGATCGAAATCTGGAGCCTCGACATTCTCCCGCCTGACTTTGAAGCCGCTGAAGCCTTGGCCCCTGAGTAAGTCACCCTTCCGAAAATGGGACACACACCTATTTTCCAGCTATGGGCTCGTTGCGGGGTTTTCCATCACCGACATATTCACTTGTGTGGAGGGATGGCGCGCAAGGCACACGTCGCTTTGCCGGGCATCCTGATCAAAACAGGCCCGAGCCGACACTTTTTACCGATTCGGATGACGCGCCCTACTTGCGATCTGGCCGCTAGACCGCCTGGCCGCCCGCGTGCCGAGGCTGGAAAACACGTGTCTTTCCCCGGTTTGCGTAGGGGCGATCGGCAGCGTGCCCCGTGATGGCCGCGCGCACCGCGCGGGGGCTGCCGATCAGCTGGCCGGGGAGCACGGGGGTGAAGGCGGCGATGAGCGGGGGGAGGGTTGTGGGGGGTAGGGGGGTGTCCCTGGTTTACGCCCCTTGGGGAGGACGTGCTGACCGAACCGGCATCACCCAAATCTGACAAACCTGCTCAAAAAGCGATGGCTCACCAAGGCAGCGGGGGCGCAGGATGACGCCCTGAATGCGACCTCATCTCCCCATCGCTCCTTGCTGAGCCATTTTGGAGTTTCTTCCAGCATGGAACGACGGGGAGGAATGAGCACCGGATCGTCGCCGCCGGGGGGGGGAAATAGGTGTGTGTCCCCGGATTCGGTGTCCCCGGATTCGGACCGCGCTCGGGCGTCATTTGACGCGGGAGCCGTGTGTCCTGAGGCGCGGCTTTGGACGCGGGAGTTCCGGTGCGGCGGAGGGCATTCCGTGCGCGCCAGCGCGGCGACAACCGAGCTTCCGGCCCTGGGCGGCTGTGGTTCGATGCAGCCCTTTTTGCCGCTAAAATGGCATCCACGAAGCCGCAGACAGGTGATCATACATCGCAAACCAACCAGCGACGCTTGCTGCCGCGCCGACAAGGACGACGGCTAGATTGCTCCACAACGCTGGAAGTTTCACGCCTCGTGCGGCGGTCGTCCACCCTTCGAACGCCGCACGCCCGAAATACCAAACCGGAACCGCCAGCACGGCGGCTGCGACGACAACCCAGAACAAGATGACTTGATCGCCTTCAGCGCTGAACACGCGCGGCGAGATTGAGGCAAGGAGGTAGTCAGAAAGTGCGAAGATCGTCAGCATCGCTGCGGCGGCGAAAGCAGGCATGTACAACATGAGGGCCGCCGCCGCGCCGAGATTACTGAAAACCTGCCTCACACCGGGCAAGTGTCGCACCACGACCGCTATGCCTGTCGCAACCAAAACAAGGATGAGCAGCGTTCTGCCTACCTGTTCGTCACTTGGTTCAACATAAGGCTGCAGTTCGGTGACGCCACGAAATCCCGACGATTGGAGCCAAGCCCAGCCTGGTTCAATGATGACCGACAGAGCCAGCATGACGGCGGCAATACAGATCAAGATCGGAAGCATGTAAAGAAGCACGCTGGCGACAATCGTAAAGAGCGCTCGAGGCAGCGCAAATACGGCCAGATAGTTGAGCCGCTGGTCCGGACGGAAACGACCCAAGAAGTCGACCGCTGCCGATCTTGCAACATTGATAAACCCGAGAGATTCGCGACCAACGAGCCGAATGGTCACGAGGATCCAGTTTGAAATGGTCACAATGGTCAGTAGGGTCACGAAGAACATGAATTGCGCCAATTGATCACGACCTGCCTGAGCAATCAGCTCTAGCGCTCGTTCAACCATGTTGAATACCTCCTAAAAGCAAAGGTGATCGAGAGATCCCAACTATTAGAGCTGGCAGAGCGGAAATCGGGGTAAAGATGTTGAAGCCTGAGAATTGCGCTTCTTGTTTCAAGTATTCAGGGGTCACAACATAAACCAGCCAACCCCCGAAAATTGCTGACACCAGTGGGCTTAGATAAGCGATTGCGGGCAGAACCCAGCCCTCCGACAAAACAAGCGGGCTGAAAATAGCAAGGGCACCACCACCAAATATTAGCACTATAAGCGTCATTATAGAACCAAGCATGAGGCGAACGACCCATCCTCGGAAGACCCAGAATGCGAGAGGCACCGCCACAGCAACGGCTAGCAGATATCCCGGGAAATCCCACTCACCTATTTGCGTTAGGTTTAAAGCCGATCCGACCACAGCATCTGTTGCAACGGCGTACAGGAACAATGACCCAACTATGTGGATCGCTGCTGCCAGGAAAAGTACAACGGGCAGAATAAAGACCAAATGGATTAGGATCTTGTACACTCGACCGACGATCGCAATTTCGTCCAGTGCAGCCTGTATGCGCCGCTCGCGGAACACGGCGACCGTTTCGGAAAAGCCACGACCGAGCCCGTCGGAGAACTTCACGGTGTTGCGCCAGACAAGTGTGCCGATGACGACGATGGTGGAAGTCAGAAAGCCGTAGAAAAGGCTTTCAAGGAGACCAACCAGGAACCGCTCCTGTAAGAACGAAGCAATCTGGTCCATGAGCCCCCCTCCCATTATTCCCCGTCAGCAGGTTAGGTTTATACGCAACGCGAAATCAAGTCAGAATTGATCCCACTGGCCTCCGACAGTTAATTTGACATTTGATTGTATAATTGATGACGGTTTCGTGAGTCGACAGGGAATGCTGAGCGAGGTAATTTTTTGATTTTGTTAGAATTTTCAGGACATCCAGTTACGTTATTGTGAGCCGGGATTGTAGCCTGTGAGCATACCCTATTTCCCCGTCAGGGGCGCGTAGGGCGCGTAGGGCGCGAGTGTTTCACTCGGATATGGCATTTAGCGTGCGGGGATGGCGCGCGCGGCACGCATCGTGGTTCCGGGGCAGCCCCATCATGTGACGCAGTGTGGGAGCGGGCGTCAGCCAACAGTCTTTTGCGAGGCTGATGACGCGCTCTACTGTGGTCTGACCGCGATTCCGCCGGGCCGCCTGCGGGTGAAGGCCGGAGAATGAGTGTGTGTCCTCGGTTCCCGTTTGCGGGACGCCGTAAGGATACTCCCCCCGCTACCTCTTCCCCACCGGCCCTGGTTCCGCCTTCTCGCGCGCTACTTCGGGCAGGCATTTGTCGAGATAGGTGGTGATGGTGGCCTGCAGCGGCTCGAGATGGTCGCTGAAGAGGTGGCCGGCGCCGGGGATGATCTCGGTGGAGATGGTGATGCCCTTCTGGCTGCGCACCTTGGCCATGGCGCGCACCATGTCGTCGGGCGGCACGATGGCGTCGTGTTCGCCGTTGGCGATCAGGCCCGAGGCCGGCGTGCCGGGCCGTACGCTCCAGATCGGCGACGGGCAGGCGCTCAGCGACCGGCTGGGCTGCCGGGTCGTCTATGATTTCCGCTCGGCAGACGTGGCCGCAGGCGGGCAGGGCGCGCCACTGGTGCCGGTCTATCACCGGGCGCTGGCTGAATGGTCAGGCCTTGAACGGCCGCTTGCGATCATCAATATCGGCGGCGTCGCCAACATCACCCATATCGGCAGTGACGGCACGCTGACCGCGTTCGATACCGGCCCCGGCAACGGGCTGATTGATGCCCTGATCGAGAGCCACACCGGCGAGGCGATGGACAAGGACGGCGAAATCGCCGCGCGCGGGCGTATAACTGGAATGAGACTGAAGTCACCCGCGAAGCCATTGCCGGTGTGTTCAATGATGTCTCGCGCCGACTGTTCGAAGAGGGTCTGCCTCAGCACAACGCTGTCTTCACGGCCGAGTATAATCGCGGGCGCTGGGGTCTGCTGGCGCGCGCGCGCCATTATGGCCAGTGGACCGATATCGATGACAGTGCCAACGTTGTGTTCCAGGATTTCGGCGCGATGACCTTGTTTGATCTGGGCGTGTCCCTGCGCCTGACCGAGCAGGTTCAGGTCCGGGCCGGTGCGGAGAACGTCTTCAATACCTTCCCCGATGAATCGCGCAATCAGGCCAATCGCGGTCTGATCTACTCACGCAATGCGCCGTACGACACCGATGGCGGGAAATGGTATCTCCGGTTCACGGCTGAATTCTAGGCTGGGGTTCCGGCCACATGAAACGGCCAGGGGCGGCGCGCCAGCGCCGCCCTTTCGCCATGTGACTGCAACAGGGGATTTCGCAATGACGCACTTGACCCGGCGCGCCATGCTCGCTGCCGCGCCACTCGTTACTGCCGGACCGGCGGCGGCGCGCACTCTTGCCGATCTGCCTTCCGTTTCAGCGGATCCGGCCGAAGCGGCGCGCGACGAGGGGTATTGGCGCGGCGTGCGCGGTCTTTACGACATCACCGACGAGATGATCCATCTCGAACATGGAAACTGGGGCATGATGGCGCGGTCTGTGCTGGACGCGCACACGGCGGCGCTCTCCAGCGTCAATGCCCGCACGGCCATTTACGCTCGGACCCGGTTCGGTGCCGACGCGCGCGCCGTCCTGCAGCAGACAGCCGCTGCGCTGGGTGCGGGCGAGGACGAGATTGTGTTCACGCGCAACGCCACCGAGGCGATGCAGGCCTTGATCTCCGGCTATCATCGCTTGCGGCCCGGCGATGGCGTCCTGTTTGCCGATCTCGATTACCCGTCCATGCAGACAGCCATGGACTGGCTGTCGCGCCGGCGCGGTGCCCGGGTGCACAGCGTCGCACTGCCCGAACCGGCGAGCCATCAGGGCGTTCTCGACGCCTATGCGGCGATGCTGGAGGCGCATCCTCACATCAGGCTTGTCCTGGCCACGCATGTCAGCCACCGCACCGGTCTGGTGCTGCCGGTGCGTGACCTGGTGGCGCTGGCACGCAGCTACGATGCCGACGTGCTGGTGGATTCGGCGCATGCCTTCGGGCAGGTGGATTTCGATGTGGACGCGCTGGGTGCCGATTTTGTCGGGCTGAACCTGCACAAATGGATCGGCGCGCCGCTGGGCGTGGGTGCCATCTATATCCGCCGGGACCGGATCGCCGACATCGAGCCATACATGAATGCGTCCGATCCGGCACCTCAGAGCATCCGGGCGCGGGTGCAGACCGGGACCGTCAATCTCGCGGCCCTGCTGGCGGTCCCCGAAGCGCTGACGCTGCACCATGCGCTGGGCCCGTCCCGGAAGGAGGCGCGCCTGCGCTATCTGCGCGGGCTATGGGCGGAAGCGCTGCGCGAACATCCCGGCGTGGAGATTCTCACACCCGCCGACCCGGCCCTGCATGCGGGCATCACGTCATTCCGCCTGACCGGGCGCACCAGCGTTCAGGAGAACACTGCTCTGGCGGCGCGCCTGGCTGATGAATTCGGGATCTTCACCGTTATGCGCGACGGGCTGGCCAGCGGGGCGTGTGTGCGTGTGACCCCAGCCATCTTCAACTCGGAAGATGACGTGCTGGCCTTGCGGGACGCCGTCCGGATCATCGCCGCCTAGCGCTTCCCCACAGGCCCCGGCTCCGCCTTCTCGCGCGCCACTTCGGGCAGGCGTTTGTCGAGATAGGTGGTGATGGTGGCTTGCAGCGGCTCGAGATGGTCGCGGAAGAGGTGGCCGGCGCCGGGGATGATCTCGGTGGAGATGGTGATGCCCTTCTGGCTGCGCACCTTGGCCATGGCGCGCACCATGTCGTCGGGCGGCACGATGGCGTCGTGTTCGCCGTGGGCGATCAGCCCTGAGGCCGGGCAGGGCGCCAGGAAGGTGAAATCATACATGTTGGTGGGCGGCGACACCGAGATGAAGCCGGCAATCTCCGGCCGGCGCATCAAAAGCTGCATGGCGATCCAGGCGCCGAAGGAATGGCCGGCCACCCAGCAATAGCTGGCGCCGGGATTGTGCGCCTGGGCCCAGTCGAGCGCCGTGGCGGCGTCCGACAGCTCGCCCAGCCCCTGGTCATAGCTGCCCTGGCTGCGCCCGATGCCGCGGAAATTGAAGCGCAGCACGGAGAATCCGCGCGCCTTGAACTGGTCGTACAGCATGAGGGAGACCGGGGTCTCCATATGGCCGCCGCCGCGCGGGTGGGCGTGGAGCACGAGGGCCAGCGGCGCGCCGGTATCCTTGGCGGGGCTGTACTTGCCTTCAAGACGGCCCGCGGGGCCGGGAATGATCACGTCGGGCATGGGCGGTTCACGCGTCCTGTGTTCAGATAACCAAGCTTTCCAGTCAGGTGTCCGCGCGGGCGCGCAGCAGGGCTTCTGGCGAAGTTGGCCGTCAATTCTTGACTCCGGCACTGGGAGACTTACATCCTCAATAGCGCCATCGGGTTGGATATAGGAGCGGCCTCTTACCACAGGCCGGGCGCACAGTGCGAGCCGGGCGTGCTGTACCCGCCCCAGCGAAGGATGAGACCATGAAGCTGAGCACCAAGGGCCGCTATGCCGTGATGGCCATGGCCGATCTCGCCCGCATGGGCGCCGAAGGCCCCGTCACGCTGAGTGATATAGCCTCGCGCCAGGAGATTTCCCTGTCCTATCTCGAACAGCTGTTCGCCAAGCTGCGCCGGGCGGGTCTGGTCAAGTCTGTGCGCGGTCCGGGCGGCGGCTACCGCCTGGCGCGCACGCCGGCCGAGACGCGGGTGGCGGACATCATGCTGGCGGTGGAAGAGCCGGTGGACGTGACGCGCTGCCGCCACGCGGTGCGCGGCTGCATGACGGCGGGCGCGCGCTGCATCACCCATGATTTGTGGGACGAGCTGGGCCGTCAGATCCAGCTGTTTCTCACCGGCGTCAGCCTGGATGACGTCATCCGCCAGCGCGTGGCCGGGCGTGCGGCGCTCAATCCGCTCATGCTCGAGGCGGCCGAGTGACGGTCTATCTTGATCATAACGCCAGCGCGCCCCTGCGCCCCGAGGCGCTTGCCGCCATGGGCGAGGCGCTGAGCGCGTGCGGCAATCCCTCCTCGGTCCACGGGCCGGGCCGGGCGGCGCGGGCGCGGCTGGAAACGGCACGGCGCACAATCGCCTCGCTGATGACGGCGCGGGCCGAGGATGTGATCTTCACCTCCGGCGGCACCGAGGCGAATAATCTGGCGATCGCGGCGGCCAGGGCCGCCGGCGCCCAGCGCATCATCCATGCGGCGTTTGAACATGACGCTGTGACGGCGCCGGCGGCGGCCAGCGGCCTGCCGGTGGAGATCTGGCCGGTCTTGAGCACGGGCGTTGTGGATATGGCCTGGCTGGAGGCGCGGCTGGCGGGGGCCGGCGACGAGCGGCTGCTGGTGGCGCTGATGGCGGCCAATAACGAGACCGGCGTGATCCAGCCGGTGGCCGAGGCCGGGCGTCTGGTGCGCGAGGCGGGTCATCTGTTCCATGTCGACGCGGTGCAGATCGCGGGCAAGGCGGACTTTGATTTTGCGGGATCGCTGGCCCATTTCGCGGCGCTGTCAGCGCACAAATGCGGCGGGCCCATGGGCGTGGGCGCTTTGATTGCCGCATGCGATGCGGGCGTCAGCGCCCAGATTCGCGGCGGCGGTCAGGAAAGCTACCGGCGCGCGGGCACGGAAAATCTGCCCGGCATTGCCGGGTTCGCCGCGGCACTGGACGCGGCGCTGGCCGATACAGGCGAGGCGGCGCGCATTGCCGCCATCCGCGACCGTCTGGACGCGCGCCTGAGTGACGCGCGCGCGGACATCACCATCTGGGGCGCAGACGCGCCGCGCCTGCCGGGCACGAGCTGTTTGTCGGCGCCGGGCTGGGCGAGCGAGATCCAGGTGATCGCCATGGATCTGGCGGGCTTTGCGGTCAGCGCGGGCGCGGCGTGTTCGTCGGGCAAGGTGCGGCGCTCAAAGGTTCTCGACGCCATGGGCGCGGGCGACGATCACGCGCAAAGCGCCCTGCGGGTCAGCTTTGGCTGGTCGAGCACACAAGACGAGGCCGAGGCATTCGCCACGGCTTATCTGGATGCCCGGTCACGCGCACGGCCGCGCGCGGCCGTGGCGGTCTGAAGCGATGAAGAAAGTGGCATAACATGGCTGCGGTGAAAGAAACCATCGAGGACGTGCGTCAGCTGGAAGCTGACAAGTACAAGTACGGCTTCACCACCGAGATCGAGCAGGAATACGCGCCCAAGGGCCTCAACGAGAACATTGTGCGCTTCATCTCGGCCAAGAAGAACGAGCCGCAATGGATGCTGGACTGGCGCCTGGAGGCGTTCGCGCGCTGGCTGAAGATGGACGAGCCGGTCTGGGCGAATGTGAATTATCCCAAGATCGACTATCAGGACGCGTATTACTACGCCGCGCCCAAGGATGCGGCCAAGTACAAGAGCCTGGACGAGGTGCCGCCGGAGATTCTGGAGACCTATAAAAAGCTCGGCATCCCCCTGCGCGAGGCCGAGGTTCTGCTGGGTGTCGAAGGCGCGCAAGACACCACGGCGGCCGAGGCGCGCGAGCGTCCGCGCGTGGCGGTGGACGCCGTGTTCGATTCGGTTTCCGTGGCGACCACCTTCAAGGCCGAACTGACCAAGGCCGGCGTGATCTTCATGTCCATCTCCGACGCGCTGCAGGAATATCCTGAGCTGGTGCGCCAGTATCTCGGCAGCGTCGTTCCGCCTACGGACAATTACTTCGCGACGCTCAACAGCGCGGTGTTTTCGGACGGCTCCTTCGTCTACGTGCCGCCGGGCGTGCGCTGCCCGATGGAGCTGTCCACCTATTTCCGGATGAACGCGCAAGGCACGGGCCAGTTTGAACGCACGCTGATCATCGCCGACAAGGGTGCCTATGTGTCTTATCTCGAAGGCTGCACCGCGCCCATGCGCGATGAAAACCAGCTGCACGCCGCCGTGGTGGAGCTGGTGCTGCTGGACGATGCCGAGATCAAATACTCCACCGTGCAGAACTGGTGGCCGGGCGACGCGGACGGCAAGGGCGGGGTGTATAATTTCGTCACCAAGCGCGCCGATTGCCGGGGCAGGAATTCCAAGGTCAGCTGGACACAGGTCGAGACCGGCTCGGCGATCACCTGGAAATATCCAAGCTGCGTGCTGCGCGGCGATAACAGCCAGGGCGAGTTCTACTCCATCGCGGTGACCAATGGCCGCCAGCAGGCCGATACCGGCACCAAGATGATCCATCTGGGCAAGAACACGCGCTCGCGCATCATCGCCAAGGGCATTTCCGCCGGGCGCTCCGACCAGACCTATCGCGGTCTGGTCTCGGTGCACGCCAAGGCGGAAGGCGCGCGCAATTTCACCCAGTGCGACAGCCTGCTGATCGGGGATCAGTGCGGCGCCCACACCGTGCCCTATATCGAAGCCAAGACGCCCCACGCCACGCTGGAGCACGAGGCGACCACGTCCAAACTCTCCGAGGATCAGCTCTTCTACGCCCGCCAGCGCGGCCTGGACGAGGAGACGGCGGTGGCCCTCCTGGTCAACGGCTTCTGCCGCGAGGTGCTCCAGGAACTGCCCATGGAATTTGCCGTCGAGGCCCAGGCGCTGCTGAAAGTGTCGCTGGAAGGGAGTGTGGGGTGATGGGTTCGATCCGCTTCAATCCCAATAAAAACAAAAACTTGAAAGACGTTTGTCATGCTTGAAATCAAAAACCTCCATGCGCGCGTGAACCCGGACGAGGGTGAGGCGCTGGCCATTCTCAAGGGCGTGGACCTGACGGTGCCTGCGGGCGAGGTGCACGCCATCATGGGGCCGAACGGGTGCGGGAAATCGACCCTGTCCTATGTGCTGGCCGGCCATGACGGCTATGAGATCACCGACGGCGCCATGGTCTTCGAAGGCGCGGATATCGGCGCGCTGGCGCCCGAAGAACGCGCGGCCAAGGGCCTGTTCCTGTCGTTTCAATACCCGGTGGAAATCCCCGGCGTGCCGACGCTGACCTTCCTCAAGGAAGCTGCCAACGCCCAGCGCCGGGCGCGCGGCGAGGCGGAGGTGAGTGCGCCGGAATTCCTCAAGCTGGCGCGTGAAAACGCCGCAAAGCTGGATATTTCCAACGAAATGCTCAAGCGGCCCGTGAATGTCGGATTTTCCGGTGGCGAGAAAAAGCGCATGGAGATTTTCCAGGCGCTGATGCTGGCACCCAAATTCCTGATCCTGGACGAGACGGACTCCGGCCTCGATATCGATGCGCTCAAAGTGGTGGCTGAGGGCGTGAATGCCCTGCGCAGCCCGGAGCGCGGCATGCTGGTGATCACGCACTACCAGCGCCTGCTCGATTACCTCAAACCCGACGTGGTCCATGTGATGGCCGCCGGCCGCATCGTCGAGACGGGCGGGCCGGAGCTCGCCCTGACGCTGGAGTCGGAAGGCTATGAGAAATACGCCGGAGCGGCCGCCTGATGACCATTGCCGTCAAACTCTCCGCCTTTGAACAGGCTCTGGCCGCGCAGCTGCCGGCGGGCGATCTGCGCGCCGAGCTTGAGGCGCGCGGCCTGCCGCACCGTCGCGTGGAAGACTGGAAATGGAGTGATCTGCGCACGGCGCTGGCGCGCCTGCCGGCGGATTCAGGCGAGTTGATCCTGGATGCCTCGCGCGCGCCTGATGCGCGCCGGCCCCTGATCGATGCGCCCGACCAGATCATGGCGCGCCTGGCCGCCGCGCTGGGCGGTCAGGCGCAGGTGTATGATCTGCAAAATGGCGAAACACTGACCCTCGACGCCTCAGTAGCGTCAGGCGCCGGACATGGCGCCATCGTGGTGCGCGCGCGCGACGGCGTGCACGCGGTCGTGCGCGAGCGCTATTGTGCGGCACCGGGCGCCACGCTCAATCTCTACATTCACTATGCCGTCTCGCCGCGCGCGCATCTCACGCGCATCATCGAGCAGGACGCCTCTCCCGACGCGGTGATCGTGGTCACCACGACGATGGATCTGTCCCAGCGCGCCCACGCCGCCCAGACTTCGCTGGGCTTCGGCGCGAAACTCGCCCGGCTCGAAACAGACATCAGCCATGCCGGCCAGGGCGCGTCGCTGGAGATGAATGGCGCGTATCTGCTGGGCGAGGGGATGCATCTCGACCAGACCGGGATCGTGCGCCACACCGGACCGGGCGGGACCACGCGCGAACTGTTCAAGGGCGCGGCGGCGCGCGGCGGACGCGGCGTGTTCCAGGGCAAAATCCATGTGGAGCGCGCGGCCCAGAAGACCGACGCGAAGATGAACCATCGCGGGCTCCTGCTCGACGGTCGCAGCGAAATCGACGCCAAGCCGGAGCTGGAGATTTACGCCGACGACGTGGTGTGTGCCCACGGCAATGCGCTGGGTGCCATGGACGCCGCGGCGCTGTTTTACATGCGCCAGCGGGGGCTGTCCGAGCCGCGCGCCCGCGCGCTCCTGACCCAGAGCTTCCTGGCCGAGCCGCTGGAGCGGCTGGCGGACGAGGCGATGCGCGCGTCGCTGCTGGCGAAACTGCAAACGGCGCTGGAGGCCCTGTCATGACGGCGGCCGCATGCCTTGAAACAATGTTCGACCCCCATGCGGTGCGCGCGCAATTTCCGATCCTGACGCGTCAGGTGAATGGCAAGCCGCTGGTCTATCTCGACAATGCGGCCTCGGCCCAGAAGCCCGAAGCGGTGATCGAGGCGGTGGCCGATGTCTGGCGTCACTCCTACGCCAATGTGCATCGCGGCCTGCATACGCTGGCCAATGAGGCGACCGAAGCCTTCGAGGCGGCGCGCAGCAAGACGGCGCGCTTCCTGGGCGCCGCGCGGGCGCAGGAGATCGTGTTCACCAAGGGCGCGACCGAAGCCATCAATCTGGTGGCGGCCTCCATCGGCGAGACGCTGGTCGAGGGTGATGAAATCATCCTGTCCCAGATGGAGCATCACTCCAACATCGTGCCCTGGCACTTCCTGCGCGAGCGCAAGGGCGTGGTGATCAAATGGGTGCCGGTGACCGAAGACGGTGCGCTGGACATGGACGCCTATGAGGCGCTGTTCACCCCGCGCACGCGCTTTGTCAGCCTGGTGCACATGTCCAACGTGCTGGGCAGTGTGAACCCGGCCCGGCGCCTGACGGACATCGCCCATGCCCATGGCGTTCCGATCCTGTTTGACGGTACCCAGGCCGCCGTCCACCTGACGCTGGATGTGCGCGAGACCGGGTGTGATTTCTATGTCTTCACCGGCCACAAGCTGTACGGCCCCAACGGCGTCGGTGTGCTCTATGCGGCCGGCGACTGGCTGGACCGGATGGCACCGTGGCAGGGCGGCGGCGAGATGATCGCCGAAGTCAGCGAAACCGGCGTGGTCTATGCCGATCCGCCGCACAAGTTCGAAGCGGGCACGCCGGTGATCGCCGAGGTCATCGGGCTGGGCGCGGCGATTGACTGGGTGCAGGCGCTGGACCGGGCCGGGGTGATGGCGCACGAGCGCGCTTTGCTGGACCGGGTCGAGGCGGGCCTGAGCGATATCAAGGGCCTGCGCCTGTTCGGGCGCACCCAGGACAAGGGTGCCATCGCCTCCTTCACCATAGAGGGTGCGCATCCCCATGATTTGGCGCAGATCATGGACAAGTATGGCGTGGCGGTGCGGGCGGGCCATCACTGCGCCCATCCGCTGATGCAGCGCTATGGCGTCACGGGCACGGTGCGCGCCAGTTTTGCTGCATACAACACGGTAGAAGACGCTGACGCCTTCCTCGAGGCGTTGCGCAAGTCGATCACATTCCTCATCTAGGGATCATGACCATGGACACCGGTGCTTCGGCCCCTCGCGATATCATCGATCTCAATGCCCCGGCGGCTGCGGCCGGGCCGGGTGCCGATGCGCCTGCCCAGGCGCGCACCAGCGCGGCGGAGTCCGATCTGCCGCCTGAAGAGATCGCGCGCATCACCGAGGATGTGATCGCCGCGCTCAAATCGGTGCACGATCCGGAGATTCCGTCCGACATTTACGAGCTGGGCCTGATCTATCAGGTCGACCTGGAGGCCGAAGGCGTGCTGAAGGTCGAGATGACCCTGACCGCGCCGGGCTGTCCTGTCGCGGGCGAAATGCCCGGCTGGGTAAAGGATGCGTGCGAGCGCGTGGACGGTGTGTCGCGCGCCGATGTCAGCCTGACCTTCGATCCGGCCTGGACACCGGCGCGGATGTCCGATGAAGCGCGCCTGACACTGAACATGCTGTGACCGGAGACCGAGCCATGACCCGCCCCCGCCCCAAAGCCGTGACCCTGAGCGATGCTGCTGCCGAGCGCGTCAAGACGCTGATGGCGCGCGAGGGCAAGGGGTATTTGCGCGTCGGCGTGAAAAACGGCGGCTGCGCGGGCATGGAATACGTCATGGACTATGTCACCGAGCCCGCCGCGCTGGACGAGCGGGTGGAAGACAAGGGCGTGGAGATTGTCGTGGACGCCAGCTCGCTGCTCTTCCTTCTGGGCTGCCAGCTCGATTACGAGATCACGCCGCTGCACGCCAAATTCGTATTCCGCAATCCCAATCAGACCGATGCCTGCGGCTGCGGCGAAAGCGTGACCCTGACCGCGGCGAGCGCAGCCGGCTGAGTTCTGCGCCGCGCGCTTGAAGTCCATCGGCTGACGGGGCTTTGTGGCGTCGCTGATCCTCAGGGGGGTGACTCGTGAAGCTCTATGTCTCGCCGACGTCTCCATATGCGCGCAAATGCCGGGCTCTGATCATCGAGAAGAGCCTGGAAAGCCGGATTGAGATCGTATCGTGCACTCCGCTGGACGACCCGGAAGACCTGCTGGCGGCCAATCCGCTGGGCAAGGTGCCGGTGCTGGAGCGTGACCGCGCCCCGGCGCTGATGGATTCTCCGCTGATCTGCGAGTACATCGACAGCCTGACCGAGGAGAACTGGATCCCGGCGCGTGGTGCCAGCCGGTTTTCCGTGCTGCGCCAGCAGGCGCTGGCCGACGGGCTGGTGGATCTGATCATGGGCCGGCGCATCGAAATGGGCCGCGAGGCTGCCCTCCAATACCCGTTCTGGGCCGCGCGCTGGGAGCGCGCCATCGCCCGCACCCTGACCACGCTCAATGACGAGCGCGCCCAGTTCGAGCGGTCGGTGGATCTCGGCGCGCTCTCGGTGGCCGCGGCGCTGGGCTATATGGATTTGCGCTATGCCGAGTATCGCTGGCGCGACCGTCATCCCGAGCTTGCCGAGTTCTGCGCGCGCTGGGATGCCCGGGACAGCTTCATCCAGACCGTGCCGCCTGCAGGCGCCTAGGGGTCTGTCCGGGTTTCAGGTTTTCGGACCCGGGCTTTGGCCCGTGTGCCATGCCGGGCAGGGTCCCGGTGCGCGATCTGTCGCCGGCGCGCCAGGTGAGCTGAGCGTCCCCGCCCAGATCATGGTGCCGCACCATAGCCCGTCCTGCATGTCGCGACCGGAGGCGAGATGAGCCTGGACCGGGCGCTTTGAAAAGCCGGGGTGGAAGGCCGGTCAGGCCGCTACAGCGCCCTGGGACGAGGCGTTGCCATCGGCGGTCCAGCGATTGCGGCCGGTCTCTTTGGACTTGTAGAGATTGGTGTCACAGCGCTCGATCAGGGCCTCGATGGATTCGCCCTGGCGATACTGCGACACGCCCAGCGAGATGGTGATATTGCCCAGATCCTCACTGGTGGATTTGCGCAGGAGGCGCTTGCTCTCCACCGTGGCGCGGACTTTCTCGGCCAGGTCGCGCGCCTCGCTCATGCCAGTGCGCGGCATGACGATGGCAAATTCCTCGCCGCCGTAGCGCGCCACCACGTGATAATCCTTGGAGAAGCGTGCCAGGCACGCCGCCACGAAGCGGATAATCTGGTCGCCGGTCTGATGGCCCCAAGTGTCGTTGAAGCGCTTGAAATGGTCGATGTCGCACATGATCAGCGACATGGGTGTGCTCTTCTGGTCGGCCTCGCGCCGGGCGGCGCGCATGAATTCGTCAAAGCGCTTGCGGTTGGCGACGCCGGTCAGGGCGTCGGTCATGGATTCCTCGCGCACTTTTTCAAGATTGGTCTTGAGGAGGCTGACCTCCTGATGGGTCTCCAGCAGGCGCTTTTCCAGATCGCGCGAACGGCGCTGCATGCGGGCGGTGGCCGAGACCAGGCCTTCGATCATGCGCTTCATGGAGGCGGCGTCGGTTGCAGAGTCCAGTTCGCCCGTGGCTCCGGCCAGAACCTGGCCATAGGCGGCGGTGTCGCGCTCGGCCGCTTCCAGCGATTTCACGACCGCGCCCAGTTCGCGGCTCATCGCGCCACCGACTTCAAGCACGGCGTCCTGGATGCGCTTGAAAGTGAAATGGCGATCATAGAGCTCATCCAGAAAAGCCGCTTCCAGCGGCCCGCCGGCATCGAGGGCGCCGCGCATCTCGGCGCACAGCTCGCCGTTCCAATCAGCGGCGTAATGGGTGAAGAGGGCGTAATTCTGAGGCGTCGGCGCGACGCTCTTTTCCGCCATGAGATCAAGCGCTTTACGCGCGATCTCGATGCCTTCGGATGTTTGTAGCCTGCCGCTCACGCCGCGTCCCCCGAACTGATTGCCTGGCCGCTTTCTGCAACCTGCTTGACGGGAGACTAGGCTCGGGAAAGGAAATATCGGGTAAACGGCGGCGTTAATCAGAGGCCTTTGCGCAACAGAAAGTCTGGCACGTGATCGCCAAACCCGATCGGCGCATCGTCGCCATCGCGGGTGCTGTGATCCGCACGCGGCGCGCGCGGTGCGCTGTCGGGCCGTACGGTTTGCGGTGCCGCGGCGGGGCGTTCGGTGCCGGGGCGGGGTGCCGCAGAAGGCCGCGCATCGGCGTCGCGCTCGCCCTCTGGCCGGTCATGCCCGGTCCGCTCGCCGCCAGAGCGGTCGCGGCCGCCACCTGAGCGGCGCCCCCCGCGGCGGCGGCGCGAGGAGGGGGCGGGGCGGCCATCGCCTTCGGGCTGGTCAGCCTGGGCTGCGGGGCGCTCTGCCGTCGTGTCTTCAGCTGGCGCGCGGGTGGGGGCGTCTGCGACAGGCTGAGCGGGCGCGGCGTCGCGCACCGGCGCATCCGAGCCATCCAGCATCAGCGTTTCAGGCTCGCTGCCGACCAGCTTGGTCACGGCGGCCAGCGCCTTGCGGTCGGCGGGCGTCACGATGGTGATGGATTCGCCCAGCAGACCCGCGCGGCCCGTGCGCCCGATCCGGTGGACATAGTCATCGGCGTTGCGCGGGATATCCATGTTGAACACATGGCTCACCGCCGGAATGTCGAGACCGCGCGCGGCCACGTCGGACGCGACCAGCAGGCGCAGCTCGCCGGACTTGAACTGGGCCAGGGTCTTGGTGCGCAGCGACTGGTCGAGATCGCCGTGGATGGGCGCGGCCGAGAAGCCGTGACGCTGGAGCGAGCGGGCCACCGTGTCCACGTCCCGCTTGCGATTGCAGAAGATGATGCCGTTCTTCACGCCGTCGCGATTGATCGCTGCGCGCAAGGCTTCGCGCTTGGTCTTGGGCTGATCATCGGCCACGCGCACCACGTACTGCTTGATGGTATCGGCGGCATGGGCCGGGCGGGACACTTCAACCCGCTCGGGATTGTTCAGGAACGAGGCGACGAGGCGCTGGATCTCGTTGGGCATGGTCGCCGAGAAGAACAGGGTCTGGCGCCGGCCGGGCAAAAGGGCGACGATGCGTTCGATATCCGGGATGAATCCCATATCGAGCATGCGGTCGGCCTCGTCGATCACGAGGATTTCCACGCCCATCAGAAGCAGGCCGCCGCGCTCCACATGGTCCAGCATCCGGCCCGGCGTGGCGATCACGATGTCGGCACCCCGGTCGAGAATGTCCTTTTGCGGGCCGAAGGCGACGCCGCCGATCAGCAGCGCCATGGTGAGCTTGTGGTTCTTGGCGTAGGTCTTGACGTTCTCGGCCACCTGGTCGGCCAGCTCGCGCGTCGGACACAGGATCAGCGAGCGCGGCATGCGTGCGCGGGCGCGGCCGCGCGACAGGCGCTCGATCAGGGGCAGGGTGAAAGAGGCGGTCTTGCCCGTGCCGGTCTGGGCGATGCCCAGCACGTCCCGGCCTTGCAGGGCAAAGGGAATGGCGCCGGCCTGGATCGGGGTCGGCGAGGTATATCCGGCATCGGCGATAGCCGACAACAGCTTGGGGCTCAGCCCGAGTTCTTCGAAGGTCATACGCCTCTGGGGTGCTTTCTCTGGCCAGCCGACATCCGGCGGGCAGTACCTAGCGCCGCTTCGGGGCGCTCATTTCGTGCGGCGCAACATACGCTCTGGCTATTGTGAGTCAATGTGTCCGCCCGCGCGCCGCAGCGGTGCGCGGGCGGCTGTGGCCGCGGTGCCATGGGGCGGGACTTACTCCCCCCGGCGGCTCGGATTGCGGAAGCTGTCACCGAACTGGACCGCGTTCATGAACACCCGCGAACTGCCCCGGAAATAGGCCCGGAAGGCCGGGTTGTCAGCGAACAGGATCACCGCGCCCGATCCGCGCCGCTCGGCATGCACCGCGCCCAGTCCGGCAAGCGCATCGCGATTGGCCTGTGACGCGTATCCGGCGAGCAGCGGGTCCGGCCCGGCATAGCGCAGGGGCAGGGCGAACGGGTTGTCGCCTGCTGCGAACGCGTCCTCGCCGATGCGCTGGAGCGCCAGGCCCGGCTCGCCCAGGCCGAAGCCCAGCGGATGGCTCAGATCCACCTCGGCACCGAAGATTGCGCCGGCGATGTCTTCTTCGGTGTCCCAGACGCTCATATCCTCATAGGCGCGCGGCTCCGGGGTGCTCCCGTCGCCGCTGCCGCGCTCGGCGAAGCGGGCCGAGGACAGCTCCCGGTCCATCACCCAGCGCGCGCCGCCGCGTGTCGCGATCAGCACGCCGCCCGCGCGCACCCAGCTGTCCAGCCGGGCCGTCATCGTGTCGGGCAGGGCACCATAGCTGCCGTGCGGCATGATAATGCGGTTATACTGGCTGAGATCGGCGCGCGAGAGCTCGGTGACGTCGATCTGCGAGACCGCCATGTGCATTTCGGCGTCCATCAGATGCCACAGCTCGCCCGCGTCATTCACGTTCACGCCGCGTCCGGTCACCAGGAGGATGGAGGGCTGTGTCAGCGCCGACAGGGCAAACCCGCCCAGATCCGACCCGCGCGTCGTGTGCGATGTACGCGCGGCGTGGATGGTGACGGAATCCTCGCGTGCGGCGCGCGCCATCAGCGCGTGAAGGGCGTCGGCATCAACCGGCTGGCGCGAGACCGGCACCACGATGGCGCCGCGGGCCATTTCGACCTCGCCATCATCGGTGACCACCGTGATCGGATCGGGGACCATCTGGGCGCGCACCCCCGCGGCCTGCAGGCGGTAGAGCGCGCGCGGGGCGTAATAGCTGTCCCAGCTCATCACATAGGCAATGCGGGCGCGGGCAGGCTCGGGCGCGGCGCGCTCGATGCGCGTGATCCGCTCGCCGGTGAGAGTGGGCGCAAACAGGCCGGTGCGCACGGCGGAATATTCCAGCCCCCAGGCCAGCGGCTGGGTCCAGCCGGACACGTCATAAAACTCGGTCTTGTCGTCGACGATCTGGGATTCAAACAGGCCCTGGACGATGCGGTACTGATCCTGGCGCACCGGAATGATGAAGGCCTCGCCCGGGCGGTAGACGCGCCCGTTCTGGCGCAGGGTCTGGGCCAGTTCGCGCACTTCGATCTGGTGCGTGTCGAGCACATCGAAGAAATCGGCCATGCGCGCCCGGTCATGGGAGGTGAACACCCAGGCGCTGACGGGATCCGCCGCGGCCCGGCGCCGGCTTTCATTGAAGAACTGGCGCATATGGGCATGCAGGTCGGCGCGGTGGTGCTGGGCGGCGCGGTAGAGGGCGAGCAGGGCGCGCGCCTGCTGGCCGACCTTGTCGTCATAGCGCTGCACGCCGAAATCGGTGTCCATGAGGATGCCGCGCGTGGAACTCTGTTCGAACAGGTAGGGCACAGAGCCGATCAGGCCGGGATAGCTCGATCCGTAACCGAGATAGAAATCGTCGAACAATTCCTCGCTGACATACAGCTGGCCTTCGCCGTCCAGCTGGTCGCGCAGAAAGCGGTTCATGGTGAGATTGAGCTGAAGCGCATCCTGGCTGAGCAGCGGGTGCAGGCCGTCCAGCGGGCCGGGCGAGAAGAAATAGGTCGTGTTCGATCCCATCTCGTGCATGTCGGCAGCAATATTGGGCAGCCATTCATGGGTCACGCGCACCAGAAGCCGCGCTTCGGGCTGCATGACCGGCAGCCATTGCCGGTTCAGGTCGAACCAGTAGTGATTGGTCCGGCCCCAGGGCCATTCG
The DNA here is from genome assembly GCA_027627705.1 of Hyphomonadaceae bacterium BL14. Lineage (NCBI taxonomy): Bacteria > Pseudomonadati > Pseudomonadota > Alphaproteobacteria > Hyphomonadales > Hyphomonadaceae > Hyphomonadaceae bacterium BL14. Next base: position 978,303 of record CP091242.1, on the reverse strand, counting down.
TGATAATGCTCGCGGCTCTGCGGATCGGCGACGGGCGTGCGGGCGCGGTGCATATTGGTCCAGTTGGCAAAACGGTCCGCGCCGTCGGGATTGACCATGATTACCAGGATGATCACGGTTTCATCGAGCATCCGGTCGATCGCCTCGCCCCGGCCAGCCGCGAAGTGATAGAGCAGCAGGGCTGCGGAATCATAGCTCGACGGTTCTGAACCGTGCACGCCGAACGTGGTCTGGATGATCGCGGGATGATCGTCCGGAGCGGCGGCTGCGCCCGCACGCATCAGGCCCAGCTGGGTCTGGCGGATGTCGTCCAGCCGCGCGTGATTCTGCGGGGAGGTGATGATCACCCGCTGGATCGGACGGCCGAACGTGCTGCGTCCCACCGTCTCGATGGTCATGCGGTCCGACGAGGCAGCGACAGCGCGCGCATATTCGTTATGCATCGCCGGCGTCCAGATGATGTCGCCGAGCGCAAAGCCGGTGACCTGTTCCGGGCGCGGCGTGCCGGGATCATAGGTGATGTCCTGATTGAGCAGCGCCTCGACAGGCTTGGGCTCATAGTCCTGGGCGGACGCCGGCGTAAGGACCAGCGCAAGGCTGGCGGCGAGCGCGGAAGACACAAGGGCGGTGAGACGCACGGCGATACCGGTGGCGAGCAGGCGCAGCATGATCAGAAACTTCCCCAAATCGTCCGGCGTGGCCGGGCGTCACAGCAAGAAACGGGTTGACACGGTACGCCCCGGACGGGGCCGGTCAAGCGCGCGGCACCGGGCGGGGTTCTGTTTGCGGGGCACTGCGCTATGTGTGAGGGCGCGGCGAGTGGCAATGGAAGCGGGATGGATATGGCAATCATGATGCTGGCGCAGGCCGCCGCTCTGACGCTGGGCGCAGCGGGTGCGGGCACCGGGGCGGACACGCCGCGCCCCTCCGATGTCATTGTGGTGACCGCCAGCCGGGCGGGAGAATTGCGTTCGGCGAGCCCCGCGCCCGTCGCGGTGATGGAGGCTGGCGAGATCGAGCGGCTGGGCGCGCAGCATGTCAGCGAAGCCCTCAACCGCTTGCCCGGCGTAATGATTCACCGTGGCAACGGGGCCGAGCATCTCACCGCCATCCGCTCTCCGGTGCTGACCGGCGGTACCGGGGCGGGCAGCTTTCTCTACCTGGAAGACGGTGTGCCGCTGCGCGCGGCGGGCTTCGCCAATGTCAACGGATTGTTCGAAGCGGCCGATGATCTGGCCGGGCGGATCGAGGTGATCCGCGGACCGGGTCCGGCCCAGTACGGCTCCAACGCGCTTCACGGCCTTGTGAACGTCATCGGCGCCGATCCGCGCCGGGATGCGCGCCTGGCCGAGGTTGAAGTCGGCCAGTATGGCCGGGCGCGCCTGCGCGTGCAGGCGGGCGGTCCCAATGAAATCGGCGCGGGCGTGGTCGGATTGTCCGTGCGCACCGAACAGGGCTGGCGCGACAATGCGGGCCTGGTGCGCGCCGCGCTGCAAGGCCGGCTGGATGGCGATGCGCGCGCCAGCGCCTGGTCGCTGCGCGCGGCGCTGATCCATCTCGATCAGGACACGGCAACCTTCGTGCAGGGCGAGGGGTCTTTCCGGGACCGTTCGCTCGCCCGCCGCAATCCCAATCCGGAAGCCTTCCGGCGCGCCACCGCCGCGCGCGTGGCGCTCCATGGCGAGCATGATTTCGGCGGCGGGGTAACGGGGCAGGGCGTGGTCTATGCGCGCGCCAATACCATGGAGTTCCTGCTTCACTTCCTGCCGTCGCGGGCGCTGGAGCGCACGGGTCACCAGAGCCTGGGTGCCCAGACGCAGATCATCGCGGACACAGGGGCCACCCGGTTGTCCGCCGGGATTGACGCAGAGCTGACACGCGGCTTCCTCTACGAGTTTCAGTCGCGCGCCACGGTCGGGCCGTTCGTGCAGGGCCTGCACTATGACTACACGGTGGATGCGGCGGTGCTCGCCGGCTTCGTCCATGCACGCCACGCTTTGACCGGCAGCCTGCGCGTAGAGGCGGGCGCGCGGGTGGAGACCACGCGGTACGACTATGTCAACGCGGCACCCGATGGCGTGACCGGGCGGTATTTGCGCCCGGCGGACCGGCGCGACCACTACACCACGTTTGCGCCGAGCGCCGGCGTGGTCTGGGACGCGGCCGAGGGCGTTCAGGTCTTCGCCCGCGCCGCCCGGGGCGTGCGCGCGCCGCAAACTGATGAGCTTTACCGCCTGCAGCCCGGTCAGGAGATCGAGGGAATCGAGCCTGAAGTCCTCGACAGCCTGGAGGCGGGCCTGCGCCGCACCTGGGCGCGCGGGCGGGTGGAGCTCACCGGCTTTGCCATGGAGAAGCGCCATGTGTTCTTCCGCGACGCCGACGGCTTCAACGTTACCGACGGTGCCACGCGCCACCAGGGCGTGGAGCTGGACGCCGGGCTGGAGCTGACGGACCAGCTGACCCTGTCGGGCGCGTTGACCTGGGCGCGCCACACCTATGCCTTCGACCGGCCGCTGACCAATCTGTCTGAAGTGATCGCCGACGGCGCGCGCGTGGATACTGCGCCGGACTGGCTGGGCAATCTGCGCCTCCTGTGGACGCCGTCAGAGGCGTTCCAGGCCGAGGCCGAATGGGCGCATGTGGGCGAATACTTCGCCGATGCCGGCAATACCGCGCGCTATGACGGCCATGACCTCCTGCATCTGCGCGCCCGCTGGCAGGTGCGAGAGGGCGTGGAGGTCTTCACCGCCCTGCGCAACGCGCTCGACGCTCGCTACGCCGAACGCGCCGACTTCGCGTTCGGAAACTTCCGCTACTTCCCCGGCGAGCCGCGACAGGTGAGCGTTGGGGTGAGGGTGCGAGGGTAGGCGGGCCAACATTCTTGCTCTGTGGTCCATATGGCCCTATCATTATGGTCATATGGAGGGCCGATCATGGATGGCGCTGTCAGGGAGCGCGCTGCGGCTGAGGTTCAGGCGATTGCGCTCAAGGCCTTTGGCCGGATCGCCGATGCGTGGTCGCTGACCGGGCGGGAGGCGGCCGGTCTGGCGGACATGTCTGAATCCACCTGGAAGCGCGCCCGCAAGCCCGGCTATGCCGGTGAGCTGACGCGCGATCAGATGCTGCGGCTGAGCGCCCTGACCGGGCTGTACAAATCGCTGGAGCTGTATTTTGACCCGCCGCTGTCGGCTCAGTGGGTGAAGCTGCCCAATCTCGGACCGGAGTTTGACGGCCAGCGTCCGGTGGACGCCATGATCCGGGGCGGCTTGCCGAAAATCCTGCGCGTGCGCGGTTATGTGGACGCTTTGCGGGGCGGCGTTTGAAAATCACGCCGGTCAATGATCGCGGCTTGATCCGGCTGATTTCGGAAACCCGCCACAAGCCGCCCGTGCTGCGCGGTCTGGTCGATAGCGACGAAGAAGCCGAAATTCTCGCCAGCCTTGAAGGCGAGACCAGCGCGCGCCTTGTCGCCGAGCGCGAAGGCGGCCCGGCGCTGGACCGGCGCGAGCTGGCGTTTGCGCGCCGCGCCCATGATCTCAGGGTCTATGGCCAGAGCCATATCAATGCGGCGTTCGCCTATACGCGCGCGTGCGGCAATCGTTTCAACGCGGGGGATCGTGGCGCGTGGTATTGCAGCTATTCCATCCTGACCTCGGCGGCCGAGGTCGGCTATCACCGCACGCGCGAGCTTGGCTATATCGGCGTTTTCGAGAGCGAAGCGCGATATGTGGAGCTGCTGGCCGACTTCATCGGGGATTTCCCCGATCTTGACGGCGAGCCCGGCCATCCGGCGCTGCACCCGGACCCGGAGACCGGCTATCGCGCGGGTCAGGCGCTGGCCGGTGCGCTGCGGCGGCAGGGCCATCGCGGCCTGCTATATCCCTCAGTGCGCCATCCGGGCGGCCGCTGCTTCGTCGCATTCGATCCCGGCATCATCCAGAACGTCCGCCCCGGCGCGAGCTGGACGCTGGTCTGGTCCGGGGCACCGGAGTTCACGCTGAAAGCGGTCTGACCCGATCCTCAAATATCCACCGCGTCCACAAACGGCGCGTGATCCTGGATGTACTGGAAGCGCAGTTCGGGTTTCTTGCCCATCAGGGTCTCCACCAGCGCGTCGGCGCTTTCGCGCATGTCGGGCGTGACGATGACGCGCGCCAGCGAGCGGGTCTCCGGGTTCATGGTGGTGGATTTGAGCTGGGGCGGGGTCATTTCGCCCAGGCCCTTGAAGCGGCCGACCTCCACCTTGCCGGACTTGAATTCCGTGGCGATCAGCTTGTCTTTTTCCGCGTCGTCGGCGGCATAGAGCGTGCGGCCGCCCTGCGTCAGGCGATAGAGCGGCGGCTGCGCCATGAAGAGGCGGCCGGACTCGATGAGGCCCGGCAGGAATTTGTAGAAGAAGGTGGCCAGCAGGGCCGCGATATGGGCGCCGTCCACGTCGGCGTCGCACATGATGATGACGCGCTCATAGCGCAAGTCTTCCAGATCGAACTTCTTGCCCGGCTGGACGCCCAGCGCCAGCAGGAGATCGCCGATCTCCTGATTGGCAGCGATCTTGTCGGGCGTGGCCGAGGCGACGTTCAGGATCTTGCCGCGCAGGGGCAGGATGGCTTGCGTCTTGCGGTCGCGCGCCTGCTTGGCCGAGCCGCCGGCCGAGTCGCCCTCGACCAGGAAAATCTCCGCGCCGTCGGCATGGTTCTGGGAACAGTCGGCGAGCTTGCCGGGCAGGCGCAGCTTGCGCGTGGCGGACTGGCGCTTGACCTCCTTGTCGCGCTTGCGCTTGAGGCGGTCCTCGGCCCGCTCGATGGCCCAGTCCACCAGACGCGCGGCGTCCTTGGGGCGGGCGGCCAGCCAGTGGTCGAACTGGTCGCGGATGGCCGCATCCACCAGGCGCTGGACCTCGGCGGTGGAGAGCCGGTCCTTGGTCTGGCCCTGAAACTCGGGATCGCGCACGAAGACCGACACCAGCGCCCCGGTGCCGCCCATCACGTCATCAGCGGTGATCTGGGCGGCCTTCTTCTGGCCGGCCAGCTCGCCATAGCCGCGAATACTGCGCGACAGCGCCGCGCGCAGACCTTGCTCGTGGGTGCCGCCCATGGGGGTGGGCACGGTATTGCAGAAGCTCTGGCAGAAGGCGTCAGCCTCGGCGAAGCCGTTTTCGGCGAAGGCCACCGCCCATTCCACCGCGCCCATGCGCCCGTCGCGCTCGACGCGGCCGGCGAAGATGTCGAGCACCAGGCCGGACTCGCCGCACAGCTCGGTGAGGCGATCAGCCAGACCGCCGGGGAAGGCCAGCGTGATCTCGGACGGAATATCCGTGCCTTCCACCAGATGGGGCGGGCAGCGCCAGCGGATCTGGACGCCCCGGCGCAGGAAGGCCTTGGCGCGCGCCATGGCGAACAGGCGCGGGGCCTTGAACGCGGCGCGCGCTCCGAAAATCTCGGCGTCGGGCTTGAAGCGCACGGACGTGCCGCGCCGGTTGGAGACTGTGCCTGCATTCTCCAGCGGACCCTGGGGCGCTCCGCGCTCGAAGACCTGGCGCCACAGCGTGCGCTCGCGCGCCACTTCCACCTCCAGCCGCTCGGACAGGGCGTTGACCACGCTGATGCCGACGCCGTGCAGCCCGCCCGAGGTTTCATAGGCCTTGTTGGAGAATTTGCCGCCGGAGTGGAGCGTACACATCACCACTTCCAGCGCGGATTTGCCGGGGAATTTCGGGTGGGGATCCACCGGGATGCCCCGGCCATTATCCACGACCGTGACGAAACCCTCGTCATCGAGGCTCACCTCGATGCGGTCGGCATGGCCGGCGACGGCCTCGTCCATGGCGTTGTCGAGCACTTCGGCGAACAGGTGGTGGAGCGCGCGCTCGTCTGTGCCGCCGATATACATGCCCGGACGCTTGCGGACCGGTTCCAGACCCTCGAGCACCTCGATGGACGAGGCGTCATAGCCGCCGCCCGCGGCCGGGGCAGACGCGGCTGCCTTGGGCGCAGCGGGGCGCGCAGCCGGTGTCACCGGCGTGGCCGGGGCCTCCGGCTGCGGCTTGGGGTGCGGGTCGGGGGTCCCGGCATTGAACAGATCGTTTTGCGAATCGTGAGCCATGATAGGAGCGAGAATGGACGCGCGGGCTTCGGATTGGAAAGCCTTCTCGCAGGCGGGCGCAGCGCTCAGAAGAACCGCGATCGTCGCTGCAGGCGCCGGCAGCCGGCCAGTTGCCGGTCATACTGGCGGGCATCTCGCTCCACCTGGCGCGCGGCACCGATCAGCCAGTCCTTGCCGCGATAGGTGGCCCGGTTAAAGCCGGTATGACCCTCGTGATAGGCCAGATACAGATTGTACGGGTCGTCCAGCCCGATGCTGGAGAGCTGGCGGCTCTTCTGGGAATACCATCCCACGAAATCGACAGCGTCGGCGAAATCGGTGCGGCGCGCGCGCCGGTTTCCGGAATCGCGCTGATACCATTCCCATGTCGTGTCCAGCGCCTGGGCGTATCCATAGGCGCTGGACGGGCGGCCTCTGGGGACAATGCCAAGCAGGCGCTGGCGCGCCGGGCGGGCGCGGGCGTTGAAACTGGATTCGCGCTTCAGGATGGCAAGCTGGACGCCGGGCGTAATGCCCCAGCGGCGCTCGGTGCGCTGCAGGGCGCGCCACCAGGACCGGTTATCCTCCAGCAGCAGACAGGCATCATGCGCCTGCTCCGGCGGGCGCGAGGCGCAGCCTGTCAGCGCCAGTGCAGCGGCGAGCAGCACAATGTGGGTCCAGCGGATCATGCGCCGGAGAGTGCGTCAGCAGGGTTAACAAGGGCTCAAAACGGCCCGGTACGGTCCCCGGTCCCTGTGTCAGGGACCGGGGACCGGGTCCAATGCCGGCGGCCGCAAGGGGAACGGCCACGCCAGCTTTCCGGGCAACACGTATGGGGGACTGGTTTATCCGGACCCTGCAAAGATAGGCGAACACCCTCATGGGTGCAATACAAATCGCCTAGAAGGCGAGGCGAATCAGGATGCGGGCCGTGTGGCGGATGAAGTCATCGCGTACATCGGCGTCATAACCGAAGGTGAAGGTCGAATAATTCGACCCTGCCGACAAACCGAAGCCGAGCAGAACACCCGAACCCGGGACTGCACGCGGATTGAGCGTGAAGGCCGCGCCGTCGGGCCCGAAGCGGGCCACGGTGTCTGGTGCCCGGTTGGAAAACTCGCCGCGATAGCCGATTCGCAGGGACGGCAGCCACCAGGACGTGTCATTGCCGAACCGGCGCGCCGCGGTGAGGGTGGCCGCACCGAGCAGCGTCGAGGATTCCCGGTCGTCGATATAGAGCGCCAGGCGCGCAGCCGTATCGGCGTTCAGGCCTTCGGCGGTCTCATTGAACGCGCTCTCAAACAGGCTCAGATAGGTCAGGGTGGCTTCCGGACGGATCACCCAGCGGCCTTGCGTGAAGTCGCGGCCCACACGGCCCGAAGCGGTGAAGTGCCAGCCGCTCCAGTCCGCGACGGTCAGAGCGCTGAAGTCCTGAATGCGGATACTGCGCTCGGTCTCGAACCGGTCGAACCCGACCCCGGCGGAGCCGGACACATCAAACCCGCCGACATCCATACCGAAATAGGCACCGAACTGGCCGGTGAAGGCCACCATCGGATCATTGAATCCTTCATGGCGGCGCATGTCGCTGCTGGCACCCGATACGCTGAGACCAACCGCGTAGAACGGCCCCCAGGGGATGTCCACGCCTGCAGCAAGGCCGATACCCTGGCCGCGATAGCCCGGATCGGTGACCATGCCGCCCGCGCGGTCAACGAAGTAGGCAAATTCCTGTATCCAGATGCCCGCCAGCTGGTCAGGTGCGCGGCGCGCATTTTCAAGACGGGCCGCCAGGGCGCCGGCCGCCGCATCATTGGACGCCAGCGCAAACTGGATGGCGCTGCCGGCATAGTCAGGCAGGAGCTGGTCATAGGCACCGAAGAATTCGCTTTGGGTGCGCAGGGCCGCGATCGCTGTTCCCAGGCCGTCCACAGCATCGAACGCGGCGAGCGCCTCGCTGTAGGCGGCCGCCCGGTTCGCGTTGAAGCCCAACTGGTCGGCGTTCTTGCGCTCCAGGCTCAGGATGAGCGTATTGGGGTCGGTGTCATCGCGCCGGACTGACGCATTGTAGATGTAGGGCGCATCGGCCACGGTCAGCAGCTCGGATTCATTGCTGATCGTCAGGGTCTGCGCCGTGATCAGCTGGAAATCGCGCCCGCCGCCAACCAGCTGAGCCAGGCTGATGGACAGGTCTGATCCGTCCAGGAAGGACACATCGCCGCTGGCGTTGATGAAGGCGTCGGTACGCCCCGCAGAATCTATACGCAGGTCGAGGACCCCGCCGGAATTGAACACGGCGTTGGTCAGCTCGACGGCATTGGCACCGGTCAATGTGATGCGCCCGTCGGTGACCGACACATTCAGCTCGCCGCCGCCATTGGTGATCGCGCCGGTCAGCCGGGCCCCGTTGATCACAAGCGTATCATTGCCGCCGCCAAAACTGACATCGCCCAGCAAATCGCCCGACAGGAGTTCAATTGTGTCGTTGCCGTCGCCCAGCATCACGTCGCCGATGATGGCCGCGGTCAGATCAGTAACCGGATTGCCTTCATCGTCGACCGGGGCCGTCTGGCGGATCAGCAGGCCGGCATCGTGATTGCGTGCGTCGATGGCGATCGTGGACACCGGGTCAGCACCATCGGCCAGATTGATCGCCCGGGCCGAAATCGTGCCCGAGTTATCGATGCGGTCCAGTGACTGGGTGTTCACCGTGATTGCGGTCGCGGCCTGTCCGCCGCGCTCCACCAGAGCGAAGATAGTCCCGCGTTCGTTGAGGATGCGGCGGATATCGGACCCCTCATCCAGGACCAGGGCAAACGCGCGGCCGGTGCCATGCGCAGCGTCATCAAAGCCGTCATCCTCAAAGCCGAGGCTCGACGTTGCGCGCAGTTCGGCGCGATTGTGGAACGTGTCGAGTTGCGCGCCGGCTCCCACGCGCAGGCCTGTCGCGTCTGCGTCAAAGGCGGCTGCATCGATGGCACCGTCATTGCGCATGCCCGTCTCGGTCAGGATGACGGCGCGCATCACGCCGCTCACATCGCGTCCGGCGATCAGGAAAGCGGTCGCGTCACGCCCGTCAAACACGCCGCGGGCGGCGACAGTGCCCCGGTTGACGACGCTGTAGCCGAGCGCTTCGGGACCGGCATTCGGGTCAATATCGGCTTCAGCGACACCGAAATTGGCCGGCAGGACCGTCCCGCCGATCACCTGGTCCTGTGCCGCGGCCTCGCCCGGGCGCAGTTCGACGGCGCTGCCGCGACCGCTGCTCTGGCTGATGACCGACGAGGTGCCAATGAAGACGCCATTCTGCACCGATCCGGCAATGATCACGGCCGAGTTGGCATTCTGTGACACATCCAGGCCGGCGAGCTGTTCGAACAGGTCACGTGCGACCCGGCTGGGGACGCGGTAGCCGGTGACGTCAATCGGGCCGGTCAGACGGATGCCGCCGCCGACAGGGCCTTCGACCACCACGCCGGACCCGTCCGGCGTCACGGCGGAGACGGCGCGAATCTCGACATCGCCACCGACGCCATTCTCGATCGAAACGCCACGTGTCCGCTCGCCGCGCACATTGACCTGGCCCTGCAGCAGGACATCGCCGGTGACGCCCGCGACGGTGCGCACGCCGAAGCTGTTCTGGCCCGCGACATCGACGACGCTGCTCACCCCGGCGGCCAGCGAGCCGTCAAAGGCGGCCTGGCCCGGGACTGCATCAAAGCTGCCGTCCACAGCCCCAATGAGAATGCCTGTCTTGTTCTGGTCTTCGGCAAACGGCCCGTCAGGAACGCCGCTGTCCTCGTCGACCGGGGCCACAAAGGGGTCGCTGAGAGCGATGACGCCGCCATGGGCCACGTCCGCGGTTGTCCCTGGATCGACCTGGATGCCAACGGCGCCATCCTGATCGGCGATCTCGATGCGTGAGCCGGCATTCGTTGTGACCGTGTTGTTGGAATTGACCCGCACGGCCGGCCCGGGTTGTCCGGTCAGGGTGACACGGCCGCTGGGCGCAATGACGATATTGCCAGCGGTGGCTGTATCAATCGGGGTGGTGCGCTCGTTCTCAACGCGGGTTTCCTGGGCGAGGGCCGGGCTGGCGGCGATCGCAAGGGTCGAAACGGCGGCGAGAAGGCTGCGGCGCATGCGGCGGGTCTCCAGACTGGTCGCCTGCATCGTGCAGACACAGAACGTCGGATCAAGTGTCTAGCCCATGATGCGTCCGGCGTCGACACTGCAGCGGCGCTGCGGCAGCGGTTGCAGGCGCAGGCCCGCACGCAAACGGCCGGCCCGGATATTCCGGGCCGGCCGCTGTGCCGGTTGGCTGGCGCGCCAGGCGTGTCAGACTTTGTAATAGAGCTCGAACTCGACCGGGTGAGGGTGGTGCTCGATGCGCGTCACCTCTTCCATCTTCAGCTCGATATAGGCGTCGATCTGGTCGTCATCGAATACGCCGCCCTTCTTGAGGAAGTCACGGTCGGCATCGAGCGATTCCATCGCCTCGCGCAGGGAGCGGCAGACGGTGGGGATGTCTTTGAGCTCCTCGGGCGGCAGATCATAGAGGTCCTTGTCCATCGCCTCGCCGGGATGGATGCGGTTCTCGATGCCGTCGAGGCCGGCCATCAGGAGCGCGGCGAAGGTGAGGTAGGGATTGCCCGCCGCGTCGGGGAAGCGCGTCTCGATGCGCTTGGCCTTGGGTGAGGATACGTGCGGAATGCGGATCGAGGCCGAGCGGTTGCGCGCCGAGTAGGCGAGCAGAACCGGCGCTTCGAAGCCGGGCACCAGACGCTTGTAGGAATTGGTCGAGGCGTTGGCGAACGCGTTGATCGCGCGGGCGTGCTTGATGATCCCGCCGATATAATACAGGCAGATATCGGACAGATCGGCATATTTGTCGCCGGCGAACAGGGGCTGTCCGCCCTTCCAGATGGACTGGTGCACGTGCATGCCGGACCCGTTATCGGCATAGACGGGTTTGGGCATGAAGGTCGCCGTTTTGCCATAGGCGGCGGTGACGTTGTGGATGACGTATTTGTAGAGCTGCATCCGGTCGGCCATCGTGGTGAGCGTGGCGAATTTCATGCCCAGCTCATGCTGCGAGGGTGCCACTTCGTGGTGGTGCTTTTCCGGCTGCATGCCCAGATCGGACATGACGGTCAGCATTTCAGAGCGCATGTCCTGAAGCGAATCGATGGGCGGGACGGGGAAGTAGCCGCCCTTGGGCCCCGGACGGTGGCCGAGATTGCCGCCTTCGTATTTCTTGGACGAGTTGTACGGGCCTTCCTCGGAGTCGAGGATATAGCCGGTATCGTTCTGCTTCACGCTCCAGCGCACATCGTCAAAGACGAAGAATTCAGCTTCCGGGCCGAAGAAGGCGGTATCGCCAATGCCCGAGGCCGCGAGGAATTTTTCAGCCTTCTTGGCGGTGGTGCGCGGGTCGCGGTTATAGGCTTCGCCGGTGGACGGATCGAGCACGTCGCAGATGATGTTCAGCGTCGTCTGCTGGAAGAACGGGTCGATATGGGCGGTGTCGACGTCCGGCTTCAGCGTCATGTCCGACTCGTTGATGGCCTTCCAGCCATTGATCGAGGAGCCATCGAACATCTGCCCGTCTTCGAAGAAGTCCTCGTCGACCATGTCCTTGTGGAAGGTGACGTGGTGCAGCTTGCCGCGCGGATCGGAAAAGCGCAGGTCGACATACTCGACATCCTGCTCTTCCATCAGTTTCATGATCTTGTCAGACATTGAGGTAGGGCTCCGGTCAGGGGGTTAGTAAGGGCAGGGGCGGGCGCTCAAAGCGCGTCATCGCCGGTTTCGCCGGTACGGATGCGGATCGCCGCCTCCACCGGCATGACGAAAATCTTGCCGTCGCCGATGCGCCCGGTCTGGGCGGCGTTAACGATGGCCTCGATGGCGGCGTCCACCCGGGCGTCAGGCAGCACCAGCTCGATCTTGATCTTGGGAAGGAAGTCGACGACGTACTCGGCGCCGCGATAGAGTTCGGTATGGCCCTTCTGGCGCCCGAAGCCCTTGGCTTCGGTCACGGTCAGGCCCTGCAGGCCGATCTCCTGGAGGGCTTCCTTCACGTCATCGAGTTTGAACGGTTTGATGATCGCTTCGATTTTTTTCATGTCGGCCTCCGCATCGTGGGGCACGCTAGCCGGGCGCTGCGCCCAGGCAATGTCTGCGCACGGGCCTCGATGCCAATGGCTGAGCGGCGCCCTGTCATGAGGCGCCCGTGCACGCCGGTGAAGCGCAGGAGACGCTTATGAACCCTGATCACGCCCTCCTGACGCCTGGGGCCATGGCGCGTGCGGATCAGTTCGCGATCTCGCGGGGTGTGTCAGGCGCAGCGCTGATGGAGGCCGCGGGCCGGGCCATTTCGGATGCCATATCGGCCCGCTGGGCACCCCGACCCACCGCGGTGCTGTGCGGGCCCGGCAATAATGGCGGGGATGGCTGGGTGGCGGCGCGCTTTCTGGCGCAACGCGGCTGGCCGGTGCGGGTGTTTTCCGCCTGCCCGGTCGGGGCATTGAAAGGCGATGCGGCGGGCGCGGCGAAGGGCTGGACCGGACCGGTGGAGGCGCTGGACGGCTGCGATCCAGGGACGTTCGGCCTGGTCATTGATGCGCTGTTTGGTGCCGGCCTGTCCCGGCCGCTGGACGGTGAGGCAGCGCGGCTGGCGGCGGCTTGCGGACACGGCACCATTGTTGTGAGCGCCGATGTGCCCAGCGGCCTCGATGGCCTGGGTGCCAAAGCCGGCGGGCCTGTGTTCCAGGCCGCTCTGACCGTCACGTTTCACCGGCTCAAACCCGCCCATGTGCTGCAGCCGGGCCGGGCGCTCTGCGGAGAGATCGTGTGCGCCGATATCGGCATCCCGGCGGGCTGGGAGCACGAGGCCGTGCCTTGCGGCGAGCTCAACCATCCCGATCTGTGGCCCGTGGCGGGGCTGGAGCTGGAGGCGGGCACCCACAAGCATGCGCGTGGCCGGCTGCTGGTATTGTCAGGTCCGCCGGGTGCCAGCGGGGCCGCACGGCTGGCCGCGAAGGCGGGGCTGACCGGCGGAGCCGGGTTCGTGACGCTGGCATGCCCGCCCGGCGCAGTGGCGGAGGCAGCGGTTGACCCGCTGCTGGTCACGCGCGCTCTGGGGCAGGGCGACTTCAGCGCGGCGCTGGCGTCGGCGCGTGCCAGCGCGGCGGTGCTGGGGCCGGGCGCGGGGCCGGATGAGGCGTTGAAAGCGCGCGTCGCGGCGGCCTGCGCCGCACGCATTCCGCTGGTCCTGGACGCCGATGCGCTGAGCGTCTTCGCCGACGCGCCGGAAACGCTTTTCAGCCAGCTGCATCCGCGCTGCGTGCTGACGCCTCATGCCGGCGAGTTCGAGCGCCTGTTCCCCGGACTGGCTTCGGGCGCGATCAACAAGATCGAGGCAGCGCGTGAGGCGGCGCGTCTGGCCCACGCCGTGATCGTCTTCAAGGGCCCCGATACCGTCATTGCCGCGCCCGGCGGGGCGGTGCGGGTCAACGTCCATGCCAGCGCGCGGCTGGCCACCGCAGGCACGGGCGATGTGCTGGCCGGGCTGACCGGGGCATTGCTGGCGCAGGGCCAGATGCCATTCGACGCGGCATCTGCCGCCGTCTGGCTGCATGGCGATGCGGGCCGGCGGCTGGGGCCGGGCGCAAGCGCGGGCGATGTGCTGGCGGGCCTGCCTGACGCGCTCGGCCGGGAACGCGACCGGCGCGTGCGGGTGCGGGCTCTGCAGCGCCTCGCCGTCACCCGGTAGCCGTGCGCGCAGGGCCAGCGTATAGCTGCCGCGCTATTCGTTTCTATTCCTCGCTGACCGGAATGCGCCATGTCTGAAATCGAACGCCTGTCCCAGACCGATGAAGATGCGCTGGCGTTTCACCGCGCCGAACCGGCCGGCAAGATCGCGCTGCAACCCACCAAGCCGATGGCGACCCAGCGCGATCTCGCGCTGGCCTATTCGCCCGGCGTGGCCGCGCCGGTGCGCGCCATCGCGGCCAATCCCGACGCCGTCTACGACTACACCTCCAAGGGCAATATGGTCGCCGTGGTGTCCAACGGCACAGCGATTCTGGGTCTTGGCGATCTGGGGCCGGCGGCGTCCAAGCCGGTGATGGAAGGCAAGGCGGTCTTGTTCAAGCGCTTTGCCGATATCGATGCCTTCGATCTGGAGATTGCCTACACCGATCCTGACCGGTTCGTGGACTGTGTGGCGGGCTTCGGTGACACGTTTGGCGGCATCAATCTGGAAGACATCAAGAGCCCGGAATGCTTCGAGATCGAGGCGCGCCTGCGCGAGATGCTCGACATCCCGGTCTTCCACGATGACCAGCACGGCACCGCGATCATTGCCGCGGCGGGTCTGATGAATGCCTGCCGCCTGACGGGCCGTACGCTGGAGGAGGTTCGCCTGGTGCTGATCGGTGCCGGCGCGGCGGGCCTGTCGGTGCTGGAGTTGCTCAAATCGCTGGGCGTGCGCGACGAGAACGTCACGATCATCGACCTCAAGGGCGTGGTGCACTCCGACCGCAATGATCTGCACGAGCGGCTGCGCCGTCATGCGCGCCGCACGCCGCTGCGCACGCTGGAGGAGGCGATGGTGGACGCCCATGTCATGCTGGGCCTCTCGGCGGGCGGGATTGTGACCCCGGCCATGGTGAAATCCATGGCACCCGATCCGGTGATCTTCGCCATGGCCAACCCGACCCCGGAGATCATGCCCGATCTGGTGCGCGCCGTGCGCACCGATGCGATAGTGGCTACGGGCCGATCCGATTTCCCCAATCAGGTCAATAATGTGCTGGGCTTTCCTTACATATTCCGCGGCGCGCTGGATGTGCGCGCCAGGACCATTAATGAGGAGATGAAGCTGGCCGCCGCCCACGCGCTGGCTGATCTGGCCCGTCAGGATGTGCCCGATGAAGTTGCGGCCGCCAACAAGTCCGGCGCGCTGAAATTCGGGCGCGATTACATCATTCCCTCACCGTTCGATCCGCGCCTGCTCAGCTTCGTGCCGCCCTATGTGGCGCGGGCGGCCGTAGAGTCCGGCGTGGCGCGCATCGCGCTGAAAGATCCGCAGGATTATGGCCGGCGCCTGGCGCGGCGCCTCGATCCGACGGCGGCTCTGCAGCAGCGCATCACCGCTTCCATCAAGGGCACCGGCAAGCGCATCGTGTTCGCCGAAGGCGAGGAGCCCAGCGTCATCCGCGCCGCTCACGCCTTCCAGTCCCAGGGGCTGGGGCGCGCGGTGCTGGTGGCGCGCGACGATATTGCCCGGCGCAACATGCGAGAGCTGGGCTTGCCGGAGGATGATCTGGAAATCTGGAATGCCCGGCTGTCGGACCACAATGCCGACTATGCCGACTGGCTGTA
Organism: Hyphomonadaceae bacterium BL14; assembly: GCA_027627705.1. NCBI lineage: Bacteria > Pseudomonadati > Pseudomonadota > Alphaproteobacteria > Hyphomonadales > Hyphomonadaceae > Hyphomonadaceae bacterium BL14. Next base: position 962,832 of record CP091242.1, on the reverse strand, counting down.
CGAGCGGCTGCAGCGCCGCGGCTATCTGCGCCGGGACGTGCAGCGCCTGGTCAATAATGACCGCAATGTCTTCTCCGCCTGCATGCTGCGGTTTGGCGATGCAGACGGCATGGTCACCGGCGTCACGCGCCACTTCACCAACACGATGTCAGATATCCGCCTGGTGCTCGATCCGGCACCGGGCGGGCGGATCATCGGTCTGTCCATTGCGCTGGCCAAGGGCCGCACGCTGGTGATTGCCGACACCAATGTGACCGAGTTTCCCGACGCCGGGGATCTGGCTGAAATCGCGGAAGGTGCAGCCCATGCGGCGGGGCGCCTGGGCCTGTCGCCGCGGGTCGCCTTCCTGTCCTATTCCACCTTCGGCAACCCGCCCGGCGAACGCACGGCCAAGGTCCAGCGTGCGGTCGAGATACTGGAAGAGCGCGGCGTGGCGTTCGAGTATGAGGGCGAGCTGGCCGCCGACATCGCGCTCGATCCCGACCATCATGAGGCCTACCCGTTCTCGCGCCTGTCGGATGCGGCCAATGTGCTGATCATGCCGGCAGTGCACTCGGCCTCCATCGCCACGCGCCTTCTCAAGGCGGCGGGCGGGGCCACGGTGATCGAAGGCCTGTTGATCGGGCTCGAGAAATCGGTCCAGATCGCGCGTGTCGGCTCGCCCGTGTCTGACATCGTCAATCTGGCCGGCATGGCGAGCTTTGATTTGACCCGTCGTGACTGAGGTGCGGCGCGCATCGCCGTGGCGCGGTTGATTTTCCATGTCTGCTGGGGGATGACCACAGCACACCTGTCCGCAGAGCGAGACCCCCATGTCCAAAACGCGCTTTGATCTGATCGTCATTGGCGGCGGTCCGGGCGGCTATGTCGCCGCGATCCGCGCCTCCCAGCTCGGCATGAAGACCGCTCTGGTCGAACGCGAGCATATGGGCGGTATCTGCCTGAACTGGGGGTGCATCCCCACCAAGGCGCTTCTGCGCAGCGCGGATGTGTACGAGCTGTTCCAGCGTGCAGACGAGTTTGGCCTGGCGGCGGACAATGTGCGCTTCGACCTCGGCGCTGTCGTCAAGCGATCACGCCTGGTGGCCAAGCGCCTGTCGTCGGGCGTCTCCGGTCTGATGAAGAAGCACAAGGTGACGGTGTTCGATGGCGAAGCCAGCCTGCAGCCGGGCGAGGCGGCCCCGGATGTGGTGGTGAACGGCAAGGACGGCCAGCAGCACACCTTGTCTGCCGATCACGTGATCCTGGCCACCGGTGCGCGCGCCCGCACCCTGCCCAAGGCGGGGCTGGAGCCGGACGGCAAGCTGATCTGGACCTATAAGGAGGCCATGGTCCCTGAAACCATGCCCGGATCGGTGCTGGTCATCGGGTCAGGCGCTATCGGCATGGAGTTCGCCAGCTTCTACCACACCATGGGTGCGCAGGTGACCGTTGTGGAGATGGTCGACCGCATCCTGCCTGCGGAAGACGCGGAAATCTCTGGCATTGCCGAAAAGACCTTCCGCAAGAAGGGCATGACCATTCTCACGTCGGCGCAGGTCGGCGGCCTCAAAATGGGTGCGAAAACCGTCACGGCTCAGGTCACCGGCAAGGACGGCAAGGCGCAATCCATCGAGGCCGAGCGGGTGATTCTGGCCATCGGTATTACCGGCAATGTGGAAGGCATGGGGCTGGAAGACCTTGGCGTGACGGTGGAGCGCGGGCATGTCGCTGCCGACGGGTACGGGCGCACGAATGTCAAAGGGCTCTATGCCATCGGCGATGTCGCCGGTGCGCCCTGGCTGGCGCACAAGGCGTCCCATGAAGGCGTCATCTGTGTCGAAGCCATTGCCGGGCTTCATCCGCATCCCATCGACAAGACCAATATCCCCGGCTGCACCTACTGCCACCCGCAGATCGCATCGGTGGGTCTGACCGAGGCGCGCGCCAAGGAGGCCGGACACGCACTCAAAATCGGCCGCTTCCCCTTTGTGGGCAATGGCAAGGCGATTGCGCTGGGCGAGGATCAGGGCCTGGTCAAGACGATCTTCGACGCCAAAACCGGTGAATTGCTGGGTGCCCACATGATCGGCGCGGAAGTGACCGAGCTGATCCAGGGGTTCGCGGTGGGCCGCACGCTCGAAACCACCGAGGCCGAGCTGATGCATACGGTGTTCCCGCATCCCACGCTCAGCGAGATGATGCATGAAAGCGTGCTGGACGCCTATGGGCGCGCGCTCCACATCTAGCCGACAGGCCGGTTCGCGGGTGCCAAGAACCGCAGGCTGAATTTATCGTTTTTCGGAAAATTTCTCTTTGATATCGAGTTTCGATATGTTATCGAGTTTCGATATGGTTGGTCCCATACGAGAGACTGCCGCCCTGCCCGACGGGACGCCAGGCCAAAAGGCCGGCACCCGGCGGGGGCGGAACCGCACGAGGAGAGACGCCTATGATCAAAGTGTTCAAGTCGATCGCGCTGGCCGCCCTGGCCGCTGCCGCCGTTCTGGCGGGGCCGGCCTCTGCGCAGTATGTCGGCGGCAATCTGCAGCTGGACCTGGATGAACGCGGCGATATCGGCATTGCCGGTGCCAATGTGCGCCTGACCGGCCGGGTCGGCGGCACGGTGTCGGTGGCGTCTGCCGATTTCTTCACCAGTGCCGATATCGGCGGCGATCTGGAGATGGCCGCCGCGAATGTCACCGTGGCCGGCCCCGTCCATGGCGATGTGACGGGCATTGCGGCGAACATCACGCTGGATGCGCCTGTGGGCGGCGATTTCGACGCGGCGGGGGCCAATGTCACGCTGCTCAGCGTGGTCGGCGGCGATATGAGCGCGCGCGGTGCCGTCATCACCATCGGGCGGGAAGCCCGTGTCTCGGGCGAAGCCGATTTTGCTGCGCGCGAGATCATTGTCGACGGCGTCTTGGGCCAGGGCGGCAAGCTGGGGGCGCGCGACATCAGCATTTCGGGCACAGTCAACGGACCGCTGGATATGGCGGGGCGCGATATCAGCTTTACGGCGAGCGCGCGGATCGAGGGCCCGGTGACGGTGCGCGCACCCAACCCGCCGCGGGTGGCCGAAGGTGCGGTCATGGGTGAGCTGACCTATGTCGAAGCGCCGTTCGTCGAGGACAACCACGCGCGCAATGATGTGTCGCTGAGCTTCCTGCCGTCGCCGTGGGCGGTCGGGGGTGTGCTGGGTGCCAGCGCATTCATGCTGGGCTTTCTCGCATCGGTGATCGTGCCGCGCGGTGTCGCCGCCGTGGCGCTGGCCTTCCGCCGCCGCCCGTGGGTCTCCGGCTTTCTGGGCCTGGTGGTGCTGGCCATGTCGCCGGTGCTGATTGCCACCTTGATGGTGCTCCTGATGATCACGATCATCGGCATTCCGCTGGCTGTGCTGCTGATCCTGGCGGCACCCATCCTGTACTTCCTGGCGTTCGCGTTTGGCGGCGTGGTGATCGGCGACGCGGTGATGAACCGTTCGGGCGGGCGGGCAGGCCTGGGCTTGCGCATCGCATCGCTGTTCCTGGCCATCATCGCGATCATCGCGCTGAGTGCCGTGCCGGTGCTTGGCTTCATCATCCTTCCGGTGGTCCTGTGCATCGGTCTGGGGGCCTGGACCCTGGCGATCTTCGGGCGCGAGTCGCTCAAGGGCCTGGAGGCAGAGGCCGGCGCGCCCGACGCCATCTGATCTGACGTGTGTTGCAAGCGCCGCTGCGCCCCGTTGGCGCGGCGGCGCGCCTTTTCAGCAGGGCGCGCTTGAACCTGCCGCGCGCGAGGTCCATCTTGCGCGCCATGACGACGCTCATCGACGCCCGCACCGCCCGCGCCCAGCGCCATCCGGAAAAGCAGAAGCGTGAAGACACGCCGGTTCTGCGCAAGCCGGACTGGATTCGCGTGCGCGCGCCTGCGGGCGCCGTGTTCGCCGAGACCCGCAAGCTGGTGAAGGACAACAACCTCGTCACCGTGTGCGAGGAGGCGGGCTGCCCGAACATTGGCGAGTGCTGGTCCCAGAAGCATGCCACTTTCATGATCATGGGCGACACGTGCACGCGCGCGTGCAGCTTCTGCAACGTGAAGACCGGCCTGCCGGCCGCGCTGGACGCGGACGAGCCGCGCCGCGTCGCCGAGGCGACTGCCACCATGGGGCTGGAGCATGTGGTGATCACCTCGGTGGACCGCGATGATCTGGCCGATGGCGGCGCGCAGCATTTCGCCGAGGTCATCGCCGCGATCCGCGCCGCGACGCCGAAGACCACAATCGAGATCCTGACCCCGGACTTCCTGCGCAAGGCCGGCGCAGCCGAACAGGTGATTGATGCGCGCCCGGATGTGTTCAACCACAATCTGGAAACCGTGCCGCGGCTCTACCTCTCCATCCGTCCCGGTGCGCGGTATTATCACTCCCTTCGCCTGCTGGAGCGGGTCAAGGAGCGCGATCCTTCCCAGTTCACCAAGTCCGGCCTGATGGTGGGCTTGGGCGAAACGAAGGAAGAGGTCATGCAGGTTATGGACGACATGCGCTCAGCCGGTGTCGATTTCCTGACCATCGGCCAGTACCTGCAGCCGACGCGCAAGCACGCGGCGGTGGAGCGCTATGTGACACCGGACGAGTTCAAGGGCTATGAGACCATCGCGCGTGCCAAGGGCTTCCTGATGGTGTCGGCGTCTCCGCTGACGCGCTCGAGCTATCATGCCGGAGAGGATTTCCAGCGCCTGCGCGCCGCACGCGCGGCGGCGCTGGCCTCGGGGCGCGCGGTCTAGCCGTGTCCTCTGAGCACGTCGAACGCCTGCGCCTGCGCCACAGGCCCGACGATCTCTTCGATCTGGTCAGCGATGTGCGCGCTTATCCGCGCTTCATCCCCCTGATCAGCGCCATGCGGGTGATGCGGGAGGACGTGACCGCCGGTGTCGGCGAGCTCGACGCCGAGGCGCGGGTGCGCTTCCGCTTTGTGCGTGAGCGCTTCACCACCCGGGTATCGCTCAAGCGCCTCGAGCGCCGGATCGATGTGGAATACCTCTCAGGCCCGTTTGATGATCTGGCCAATCAGTGGCGGTTTCATGCGCTGGAGGACGGATCGACGCTTGTGGATTTCTGGATCCGCTATCATTTCCGCAATCCGATCCTGCAGGTGCTGGTGGACACCAATCGCTCGCGCGCGATCCGCTATCTGATCAATGCGTTCCGCACAGAAGCCGAAACCCGGTTTGAAACCGTCGGCGCGCGCGATTATGCCCTGTCCGGTGCGCTGAACGATTTTCGCGCTGCCGGCAGCTAGCCGCCGCGCATCGGCACAACCGGGGCCACGTCGATCTCCTCAATGTCCTCCAGTGGCGGGGCCCATCGGCGTTCCTCCGCCAGCAGGCCCGCCAGCGTCTCCAGGCGGCGCTCCGCATCGATGCGGATATCCATGTAGAACAGGTTGGAGGTAGGCGTGCGCCGGTCCTCACCGACCCGCGCCGCCCGGCGCAGGGCCCGGGTGCGCGGCTGGTCGATCATCAGCACGCCGTCCTCGCACCGGGTGCCGGTCTGGCCCGCCATGGGTGAGGGGGTGTCGGTCAGGTCGAGGCCCTCTGCCGCTGCGCCGCCGCGATGCAGGCGGGCCGGGGCGTAATCTTCTGCCGTGGTCCAAAGCACAGGATTGACGCACAGCAAGGCCCGGCCGGTGACTGGCACCAGATCGCCACTGGCGTCCCATGCGCGGGCGCGCTGGGTGATGGCTTCAATCCGCCCGCGCTCATTGGACCGCGCGGCGGCCCATGCGATGACGCAGCGCACGTCCTCGGGCCGGTGGCAGGGCGGGACATCTGCCAGCGGTCCGGCGAACAGGTCCAGCGGCACGGCCGTTTCCATGAGGTAGGCCGCAGCCAGACGCGCGCGCAGCTCAGGGTTTGGTGCCACCTGATGGATCAGCACGCCCAGCGCCTGGCTGGCACCCTGTCCGGCGCCCGCAATGATGAAAGGCCGGTCGGGCCCGATCTCGCGCGCAAAGGCGTCGAAGGCCGCGCGCACATCCTCGAACGCCAGCTGGCGCGCCTGTACGGAGTCCTCGCGATTGTTGAGGAACGTATACAGCGCCGCCTGGCGGTAATGCGGGGCGTAAAGCGCGGCGTCATGGACCAGAAACGGGGCGGCAAAGTTTGGCAGTGCCGAGCGCGCGATGACCTCAGCCTCCTGCGGCCGGTCGAAAGGCGCATTCCAGTGCGCGCCGCCTTCGTAGGTGGTGGGGTGCACGAAGAACACCGCCGCTGTGTCCGGATCCTCGGGTGGTGCGGAGGGTCGAACCGCCCAAGCCTCGGCCAGGGCGTAGTCCGGCGCGGGTGGGCGCTCATAGGTCTGGAACGGAATGCCCGGATCAAGAAAGGTTTGGAAAATCTGCTCGCGCATGATCCAGGCGGCGATCAGGGTCAGCACAACGAACAGCGCCGCCCCGGCCAGTACGAGACGCCAGAGCCAACGGCGCAGAAGCGGGATGGAAGGGGCCGGGATCATGGCAGACAGCTAAGCCCTCAAAGCCCCGCCGGGCAAGTGCAGCCATGATTTGGCCAATGCCTCAAAACACATCATCATGGCAAGTCGCGTTCTTGTTGGAGGTTGGTGAACCGTGCTGCGCTGGCTTCGCACCCGCTTTCTGACCGGCGTCGCCGTGGCCGCGCCGCTGGCGATCACCGTCTGGCTGATCGTCACCGTGGTGAGTTTCATCGACAATACGATCAAGCCGCTTATTCCGGCCCAGTACAATCCGGAAAGCTATCTTCCCTTCGCCATTCCGGGCATGGGCGTGCTGATCGCGATCCTGGCGCTGACCCTTCTGGGCGCACTGGCCGCGAACATTCTGGGCCGTACGGTCATCGCCATTGGCGAGCGTCTGGTCAACGGATTGCCCTTTATCCGCAATGTTTACGGCGCGCTGAAACAGATCATCGAAACAGTGTTTCAGGGTCAGCAGCACTCTTTCAAGGAGGTGGTGCTGGTGGAATACCCCATGGCGGGCAGCTATGCCGTGGCGTTTGTGGCCTCGGAAGGGCGGGGCGTCATCCGCCAGGTGGTGGGCCAGGGCGAACCGGTGATCGGTGTGTTCATCCCAACCACGCCCAACCCGACCTCCGGCTTCCTGCTGTTCGTTCCGCGCTCAAAAGCCGTGCCGCTGGACCTGACCATCGAGGAGGCAGCCAAGCTGATCATCTCGTTCGGGATCGTGCAGCCGGACCGGCTGCCGGCCGGTGTGATCCCGCAAGGTCACCCGCTTGCCCAGGATGCAGCGCCGGGTGCCAAAAGCTGAACGGTTTAGGTCAGGGGCAGCCCGGCTTGGCCTGCAGGAGGGGAGTGCCATGACCGAGCGGATTAGCGCCAATCTGCCAGCGATCGATTTTGCAGCGACCGTCGCGTTTTACGAAAGGCTCGGCTTTGCGGTGGATTTCAGAGATGCGGGCTGGATGATTCTCTCCCGAGGCCCGCTCGAGATCGAATTTTTCCCTATCCCGATCTGAACCCGCGCGAATCCGCGTTCAGCGCCTGCGTGCGGGTTTCGGATGCCAATGCGCTGCATCGGGAGTGGACCAAAATCGGCCTCCCGGGCGAAGGAATCCCGCGGCTGACTGCGCCTTGGGACGACCCGTCAGGTCATCGCATGTTTGCCCTGCTCGATCCGAACGGAAGCCTATTGCGGTGCATGTCGCCGCTTGATGGTCCGGACGGGTGACGGGCGGGCTGTGCGGCGACCTCTACCGCCCGCGCAGATCAGCCTCTCGCAGCCGGTCCCAGGTGCGCGGCGAACTCATCAGATCGCGCACAAATTCCATGTTTGCCGCGACCATGTCCGCGGGCAGATCGCTGCTGGCGATGCTTTCCGCTTCGGCAAACCGGCCCTGCAGGGCGAGGGCAAGCGCGAGATTCTGGCGGGTTTCCGGCGCGGCACGGTCATGATCAACCGCCTGGCGCAGCAGGCGCTCGGCCTCTTCGGGATCGCCGGCCAGCATGTGGCTCATGGCCAGATTGGTCAGGATTGCCGGTTCACCCGGGCTCAGCGCCAGCGCTTCCAGGAACAGGGCCCTGGCCCGCTCGCTGCGCCCGGCCTGCTCCAGCGCCACGCCATAAGCATTGTAAAGCCGCCAGTCATTCGGGCGTGATTGCAGCACGCGATTGAAAGATTCCACCGCCTGTGTGCCCTGACCAGACGCGGTCTGGGCCAGCGCAAACTGGGTGAGCAAGGCCATATCGTCGGGATACAGGGCAAGGGCCTGGCGTGCGACTTCGGCCGCGCGCCCCGCGCCGCCAAGCTGGCGCAGCACGGTGGCCAGCTCCAGCGCCGCTTCGCGGTCTGCCGGGTTCATCTGATAGGCCTCGGCCCAGAAGGCCGACTGGGTGAGCAGGTCCTGATTGCGGATCGCCGCCCGCTCATCGGCGGTGGCCGGTGCCAGTGAGCGCGCCTGCATCTGTTGTGAAAGTGATTCTTCCTGGGGCGTCAGGCGGGTGCCGCCGGTTGTGGCACCGCAGCCGGTCAGGACAAGGCTCACAAGGGCGATTGCGGATACGGGCGCGCGCATGCTCTACCTCTTTGCCAGCGCTTCTTTGCCCAGTACTCACGCGCGCCGGTCAAGAAGCGGTTAACGACTGCCGCGCCCCAGCCGATATGGAATGCCTGACATGACGCAGATCCTGGACCTGTTCGCCGACGCCTCTGCCACGGGGCGGCTGGCGCGATTGGTGACATCGCACGGGCTGGCCGACGCGCTGGCCGGCCTGCCGGATCCGGCGCGCGCCCATGCGGTTGATTGCGGATTCGAAGCTGCGCCGGGCCAGGTGGTGATGTTGCCGCCGGGATCGGGTGCCGACGCGCTGGTGGGTGCCGGGCCCGGCACGAGCCCGTTTGACCCGGCGGGCGCGGCGCTGACCCTGCCCGAAGGCGACTGGCGGTTCGAGAATATGCCTCAAGGGTGGGATCCGACCGTGTTCGCATCGGCCTTTGCGCTCGGCGGTTACCAGTTCACCCGCTACAAGGCACCCCGCCGGGCCGCCGCACGGCTGGTCCTGCCGGCGGGTGCGGACCGGGCCGAAGCCATGCGCGTGGCGCAGGGCGTCATGCTCACGCGCGACCTGATCAACACGCCGGCCGGGGACATGCTGCCCAGCCATCTCGAGGCGGCCGTGCGCGGCCTGGCTGCGCGGTTCGGGGCGGACGTGTCGGTCATTTCCGGCGACGATCTGCTGGTGGAAAACTATCCGCTGATCCATGCGGTTGGGCGGGCCTCCACCGATGCGCCACGCCTGATCGAGCTGCACTGGGGCGAGGACAACCACCCCCGACTGGCGCTGGTGGGCAAGGGCGTGTGCTTTGATTCCGGGGGGCTGAATATCAAGCCGGGCGACGGCATGCTGCTGATGAAGAAGGATATGGGGGGCGCAGCCAGCGTGATGGGCGTGGCGTCCATGATCATGGATGCGCGCCTGCCGGTGCGCCTGCACGTGCTGATCCCGGCGGTGGAAAACGCCATCTCCGGCAATGCTTTCCGTCCTGGTGACATTTTGCGTTCGCGTCAGGGTCTGACGGTGGAGATCGGCAATACCGACGCGGAGGGGCGCCTGGTGCTGGCCGACGCGCTGACGCGCGCTGTCGAGTTTGATCCTGATCTGGTGGTGGACATGGCCACGCTTACCGGCGCGGCGCGCGTGGCGCTGGGTCCGGAACTGGCGCCGCTCTACACCGACGATGAGGGCGTGCGCGACGCCGTGACGGCCGCCGGGCGGGACGTGGACGATCCGGTCTGGCCGATGCCGTTGTGGGACGGCTATGACGCCTTGCTCGACAGTTCGATCGCCGACCTCTCCAATACGGGCGGCAAGTTCGCCGGGTCTGTGACGGCGGCCTTGTTCCTGCGCCGCTTCGCCCGCGAGGCGCGCGCCTGGGCGCATTTCGACATTTTCGGATGGAACCCGTCGGCCCGGCCCGGCCGCCCCGCCGGTGGCGAGCTGCTGGGTGGCCGTGCGCTCTGGCATTTCCTGAAACAACGTTACAAGGGTTAGGCGATGACGGATTTCCAGGTCACGGCCGGCGTCGCTCCGATCCGCAAGGCGCCCGAAGACGACGCCATGCAGATCAGCCAGCTGCTGGCGGGCGAAGTGTTTCATGTCGAGCGGGAAGAGGCAGGATGGGGTGAGGGCGTCTCGCGCCTCGACGGCTATCGCGGCTGGGTCGCCATGGAGGCCTTGTCCGCGCCGGTGCTGATCCCCACTCACACCGTCTCCGTGCTGCGCACCTATGTCTTCTCAGAGCCCGATCTGAAGTCCGCCCCGCGCTTTCTTGTCTCCATGAACGCCAAGTTATCCGCCGGATCTCGCAGCGGGAAGTTCGTTGAAGCACAACGCCTTGGCTGGGTTTTCGAAAGCCATCTGGCACCGCTGGGTGCCCATGAAACCGACTTTGCCGCAGTGGCCGAGCGCTTTGTCGGCACGCCCTATCAATGGGGTGGCAAGGAGAGTTTGGGGCTGGATTGCTCAGGCCTTGTCCAGACCGCGCTGGAGCGCTGCGGCGTGCTGGTCCCGCGTGATAGCGGCGATCAGGAAGCCTGGGCCGGTACCCACTGGGACGAGGTGGACATCGACGAAGAACTGGGCGGGTTGCAGCGCGGCGATCTGATGTTCTGGCCGGGCCATGTGGGCATTCTCACCTCGCCGGACACGATCATTCACGCCAACGCTTTCCACATGCTGACCGTGGCCGAGCCGGTCTCGCGCGCGGTCATGCGCATCGCCTACCGGCACGCCCCGGTGAGCGGGGTGTTCCGGGCGAGGGATGAGTAGCCCCCGCCGCATTGCGCCATTGACGCGCGCGGCGCTGAGGCTGAAAGCTGGGCGTCCATGTGGCAGCGCAGCAACCGGATCTTTCCATGACCGCGTCCCCGACTGATGTGTTTTACCGGGAGCGGCGTCTGCCGCCTTATGTGTTTGCGGAAGTGAACCGGATGAAAGCCGCCAGCCGCAAGGCGGGGCGGGACGTCATTGATTTCGGCATGGGCAATCCGGACCTGCCGCCGGCCCAGCACGTCATCGACAAGCTCAAGGAAGTCGCCGCCGATCCACGCGCGCATCGCTATTCGGCGAGCCAGGGCCTGCCCTCGCTGCGGCGGGCGCTGGCGCGCTATTACGACCGCCGGTTCAACGTGGCGCTTAATCCCGATACCGAAGTTTGCGTCACGCTGGGCTCCAAGGAGGGGCTGGCCAATCTGGCGCAGGCGATTACCGCGCCCGGCGATGTGATCCTGGTGCCGGACCCGTCCTATCCCATCCACATGTTCGGCTTCATCATTGCCGGTGCCGCGGTGCGCCCGGTGGGGTTCGACAATCCGGAGACGTTCCTGCGCGATGTGGCGCTGGCGTGCAAACGTTCCATTCCCGCCCCGTCGGCCCTGGTGCTGAACTTTCCGTCCAATCCCACGGCGCGGGTCGTCGGCCTCGACTTCTATGAAGAGGCGGTCAAGCTGGCGCGCGACAATAATCTCGTGATCATATCTGATCTGGCCTATGCCGATATCTGGTTCGATGGCGGGCCGCCGCCCTCCATCCTTCAGGTCAAGGGCGCGCGCGACGTGGCGGTGGAGTTTACCTCCATGTCCAAGACCTATTCCATGCCCGGTTGGCGTATCGGGTTTGCCGCCGGGTCGGCGCGTCTGGTGGACGCGCTCAAGCGGGTGAAGTCTTATCTGGACTACGGTGCCTTCACGCCGATCCAGATTGCCGCTGTGGCAGCGCTGGACGGCCCCCAGGACGGGGTGGAGGCGGCACGCATGACCTATCTCAAACGCCGTGACGTGATGGTGGAGAGCTTTGGCCGGGTCGGTTTCAACATCCCCAGCCCCCCGGCCACCATGTTTGCCTGGACGCCGATCCCGGAGCCCTTCGCCCATATGGGATCGGTGGAGTTTGCCAAGCGCCTGCTGGAAGAGACCGATGTGGCCGTCGCGCCGGGTCTGGGCTTTGGCGAGCGCGGCGACACCCATGTGCGTCTGGCTCTGGTGGAGAACGAGCAGCGTATCCGTCAGGCGGCGCGCGCCATGAAGAGCTTCTTCGCCAAAGCGTAACCGGTTCGCGCGCCGCGCGAACATGCCTTGCGCGTGGCGCGTCACAGGCGCAAAACTTTCCCGTGTGGATGCGGTTTTTGATCCCTTCCGGCGCGCGCCTGGCTTCTGGGAGCGCAGCGCTGTAGCCGTGCTGGGCGCCCCTGCGGGCTTCAGCGCGCCGGATCCGTCACGTCTGATCCTGTGGCTGCCCTGCGCCTTAGCGGCAGGTGCCGCGGCGTATTTTGCGCTGCCCGAAGAACCGCCGGCCTGGGCCGCGCGTGCCCTGATGGCGCTCGCGCTCGTTTTGCTGGTGGGCGGAGTGCTGGCGCGCAGCCGTGCCGTGGTTCTCTACGTCCTCATTCTCACCGCCGTGTTCGTATTCGGGCTTGGCCACGCCCAGATGCGCACCGAGCGCACCGCGCCCCCGCCGCTGGAAACATCAGGGCGCGCCGTCGCCGTGGAGGGCTGGATCGAGGCGGTGGAGCGTGGCGGCTCGCGGCCGCGCCTGCGCATCCGGGTCACCGCCATGGAGGGCACCGACGAGCCGCCCCGGCGCATAAGGGTGCGGGCAGGCCTTGCTGATTTCGCGCCGGGGGACGGGGTGCGCCTGCGCGCGGTGCTCAGCCGTCCGTCCGGACCGGCCGCGCCGGGCGGATATGATGGCGGGCGTGCGGCGTGGTTCGATTCTGTGGCGCTGACGGGCTACGCGATTGTGGCGCTTGAGCCCGCTGCGGTGGAGAGCGGCGGGTTCGGTCGATGGCTGGCGGGGCTGCGATGGCGGCTGGCCCAGAGGGTCGAGGCGGTGGCAGGCGCGCAAACCGGTGCTGTGGCCGCCGCCCTGCTGACCGGCGAGCGTGCGGGGGTCAGCGAAGAGGACGCCGAAGCGCTGCGCCTGTCGGGCCTGGGGCATATTCTGGCAATTTCCGGCCTGCACATGGCGCTGTTCGCAGGCGGTGTGTTCTTCGCGGTGCGGTTCATGCTGGCGAGTATCGAGCCGCTGGCGCGCGCCCATGATCCGCGAAAGCCCGCCGCCCTGATCGCGATCCTGGCGGCCACCGCCTATCTCATCCTGTCTGGCGCGGCCGTGTCGACCCAGCGCGCCTGGATCATGGCCTGCGTGGTGCTCATCGGCGTGCTGATCGACCGGCGGGCCTTCTCCCTGCGCTCGCTGGCGCTGGCGGCGCTGGCCGTGCTGCTGATCGCACCCGAAAGCGTGATTCATGCCGGCTTTCAGATGAGCTTTGCCGCCGTGGCGGCGCTGATCGCGGTGTATGAGGCGTGGATGCGGGTGCGGCCCCCGCCAGAAGGCCGCCCCGGCTTGATCGGGCGCGCCATGGGCAGCTTTGCCGGTCTCGCCGTCACATCGCTGGTGGCGGGCGCGGCCACTGGTGCCTTCGCCGCCTTTCATTTCCAGCGCATGGCCGCGTACGGCATGGTCGCTAACCTGCTGGCCATGCCGGTCTTCACCTTCTGGGTGATGCCGGCGGGCGTGATGGCGCTGGCCGCTGCGCCCTTCGGGCTGGAGAGTGTGTTCCTGTTCGCCATGGACCAGGGTCTGCGCATCGTGCTCGCCATAGCCCACTGGACGGCGCGGCTGGACGGCGCGGCGGTGCAGGTGACAGCCGCTGACGGGCGGGTTGTGGCGCTGTATGCGGCCGGATTTGCGCTGCTGACCATCGGCCTAGGGCTGGCGCGTCTGACAGGTGGGGCCGTGACGCTTCTGGCGCTGGCCCTGTGGAGCGCGCAAAGCCCGCCTGATCTGATGATCGCTGACGGCGGCGTGGTGCTGGCCCGTTTTGAAGACGGCGGCGGGTTTCAGACGACCCATACCCGCCGCGCGCGCTTTGCCGCCACGGCCCTGCTGCAGCGGGCCGGGGAGGGCGGGGCCCCGGTGGCGCGCGCCGGCCTCGCCTGTGACGGGCTGGGCTGTGCGGGCCGCACGGTGGAAGGCGTACTGGTGGCCGTGACAGGCAACCCGGAAGCGCTGGTGGAGGATTGCGAGCGCGCTGACCTGATCCTGTTTGACGGCCGTGCCAGCGCCTGGCGCAAAAGGCGCTGCGCCGCCATCCTGCTGGATGATCGCGCGCGCGACGAACTGGGTGGGGCCGAAGTGTGGATCCGCGACGGCCGCGTCATCCGCCTGCGCACCGCCAACGACGCGCGGCGGGGGCGGCCGTGGGAGACGTGATGAGGTGTTGAACGGGCTGCGCCGCGCACCCCTCGCTCACGCGCATCACCGCGTATAGTCGAGCCTGATCGAATCGCGAGGACGATATGGGCGAGCAGTTTCCCGGAGACGGCGGGCGGATTTTCGAAGAGAGCTTTGAGGACGCATTGTCCTCGCGCTATCTCGCCTATGCGCTGTCCACCATCACCCAGCGGGCCCTGCCCGATGCGCGCGACGGGCTGAAACCGGTCCACCGGCGCCTGCTATACGCCATGCGGCTTTTGAAGCTGGACCCGGATTCGGCCTTCAAGAAATGCGCGCGCGTGGTGGGTGATGTGATCGGCCGCTTCCACCCCCATGGCGACCAGGCGGTGTATGAGGCGCTGGTGCGCCTGGCCCAGGATTTCGCCAGCCGCTATCCGCTGGTCGAGGGCCAGGGCAATTTCGGCAATGTGGACGGCGATGGCGCGGCGGCCATGCGCTATACCGAAGCGCGCCTGACCGAAGCCGCCCGCCTGATCTTGCAGGATTATGACGCCGGCACGGTCGATTTTCGCACCACGTATGACGGCGAGGATGAGGAGCCGCTGGTGCTGCCGGCGGCCTTCCCGAACCTCTTGGCCAACGGATCGGCGGGCATTGCGGTGGGCATGGCCACCAATATCCCGCCCCATAACGCCGCCGAGCTGTGCGATGCGGCGCGCCATCTGATCAAGACCCCCAACGCCGCCACCGAGACCTTGATGAACTACGTCAAGGGTCCCGACTTCCCCACCGGCGGGGTGTGCGTCGAGCCGGCCGGCTCCATGCTGGAGGCCTATGAGACCGGGCGCGGCGGTTTCCGCCTGCGCGCGCGCTGGGAGGTTGAGGAGGCGGCGCGCGGCCAATGGCGCGTGATCGTCACCGAAATTCCCTATCTGGTCCAGAAATCGCGCCTGATTGAACGTATTGCATCGCTGATGGAGCTCAAGAAGCTGCCGCTTCTGGCCGATGTGATGGATGAGAGCGCGGAAGATATCCGCGTGGTGTTCGAGCCCAAAAGCCGCGCCGTCGATCCGGCCCTGCTGATGGAATCGCTGTTCCGGGTCACCGATCTGGAAGTGCGCTTTGCCATGAACATGAATGTGCTGGACGCCACAGGCGCGCCGCGCGTGGTGGGACTGAAAGAGGCGCTGCGCATCTGGCTCGACCACCGCCAGGTGGTGGTGGTGCGCCGCGCCCGCGCCCGGCTGGAAAAGGTGGAGGACCGGCTGGCGGTTCTCGCCGGCTACATCATCGCCTTCCTCAATCTCGATGAGGTGATCCGCATCATCCGTGAGGAGGACGAGCCGCGACCCGTCCTGATGGCGGCGTTCAGCCTGACCGAGCGTCAGGCCGAGGCGATCCTGAACATGCGCCTGCGCTCTCTGCGCAAGCTGGAAGAGATGACGCTGCGCGCCGAGGCGGACACGCTGGGCGGGGAGCGGTCGGCGCTGCAGGAGCTGATCGCTGACGAGGCGGTGCAGTGGAGAGCCGTGGATAGCGAGATTGCCGAGGTGAAGAAGCGCTTCGGCCCCGCCACGCCTCTGGGCAAGCGCCGCACCGATTTCGCCGACGCGCCGTCCGCCGATCTGTCCGACGCGGTGGATGAAGCGCTGATCGCGCGCGAGCCGATCACGGTCATCCTGTCGCGCATGGGCTGGATTCGCGCCCTGAAGGGCCATGTGGATGATCTGTCGACGCTGAAGCACAAGGACGGGGACGAGACCCTGTTCGCGGTCAAGGCCGAGACCACCGACAAGCTGCTCCTGTTCACCACAGACGGGCGTTGGTTCACGCTGGATGCAGCGAAATTGCCTGGCGGGCGCGGCTTTGGCGAGCCGGTGCGCCTGATGGTGGATGCCGCCGACGATGCCGACCCGGTGACGCTGCTGCGCCATGACCCGGCGCGCAAGCTGCTGCTTGCCTCCACATCGGGCCATGGCTTCGTGGTTGAAGAAAAGGAATTGCCTGCTTCCAAGCGGGCAGGCCGTCAGGTGCTGACACTGGGGGCCGGCGCACGCGCCATGGCCGCTGTGCCGGTCGCCGGCGACCGGGTGGCCGTGCTGGGCGAGAACCGCAAGCTCCTGGTCTTCCCGCTCGACGACATGCCCGAGATGGTGCGCGGCAAGGGCGTGCGCCTGATCGGCGGCTCCAAGCAGGCCGGGCTCGCCGACATTGCAGTGTTCGCCAGCCAAGAAGGTCTGCTGCGCATTGATCCGGCGGGCCGCAGGCATCTGGTCGAGGACTGGCGTCTCTTCGAGGGGCGGCGCGCCCAGGCTGGCAAGCTGGCGCCCAAGGGCTTTTCTTCCAAGAGGTTTGACGGGCGGTAGGCACGGGGTGCTCGACGGGGCATTGACCCTGTCTGCGTTGTCAGTTGGCGTCGGCGCGCCTGCGCGTTAAACCATAAGGCAAGAGGCGCAGACTCGCGCCGGGCTTGAGGAGTGCGACATGGAATTCATGGTGTTTTTGGCCATCATCGTGGTGATCGGCCTGGTCATCGTCCTGATCTACAACCGCCTGGTCGCGCTGCGTCAGACGACGCGTCAGGCCTGGGGCGATATAGACGTCCAGCTCAAGCAGCGCCACGATCTGGTTCCCAATCTGGTGGAGACGGTGAAAGGCTACGCCGCCCACGAAAGCCAGACGCTGGAAAACGTGGTCAAAGCCCGCCAGCAGGCGGTGGACGCGAGCTCGGTCAAGGATCTGGCCCAGGCGGAAAACATGCTGTCGGGCGCGCTGCGCCAGCTGTTCGCCCTGTCGGAAGCCTATCCGGACCTGAAGGCGAACCAGAACTTCCTCAAGCTCCAGAACGAGCTGGCCGATCTGGAAAACAAGATCGCCGCCGCGCGCCGCTTCTTCAACAACGCCGTGTCGGAATACAACACGGCCATCGAGCAATTCCCGGCGGTCGTGCTGGCGGGCATGTTCGGCTTCACGGAGAAGGAATTCTTCGAGATCGGCGGGACCGAGCGCGCGACGCCGTCTGTGTCTTTCTAGTCTGGGGGTCCCTGACACGCTCCGGAGGAGCCGCCTATGATCGCTGCGGCGGGTCTGCGCACGCATATCTGGAACAACAACCTGAAATCCATCGTCCTGATGGCAGGGTTCCCGCTGTTATTGCTGGCGCTGACCTATGCCGGAACGCTGTTCTTTATCGCGTACTCGGTGGACGCGCCGGGCCAGCAGGAATTCGCGCTGGCGCTGGACTGGACGCTGTCGGCCATCCCCTTCGTGCTGGTGGCGGCCGGGATCTGGTTCATCATTGCCTGGCTCGGCTACCAGAAGATGATCGATGCGGCCACCGGTGCGCGGACCGTGCGCCGGGCCGATGAGCCCAAGCTCTATAACCTCCTGGAAAATCTGTGTATCTCGCGCGGGCTGACCATGCCGGCCTTGCGCATTATCGAGACGCCGGCGCTTAACGCCTACGCCACCGGCCTCAGCGAGCGCCAGGCGGCGGTGACCGTGACGCGCGGGCTGATGGACAGCCTTGAGGATGACGAGCTCGAAGCGGTGCTGGCCCATGAGCTGACGCATATTCGCAACCGCGATGTGCGCCTGCTGGTGATCTCGGTGATCTTCGTGGGGATCATTTCCTTCGTCGGCCAGCTGTTTGCGCGCGGCATGCTGCGTGGCTCCATGGTGCGTGCGGGCGGGGCACGCCGGGGCGGGGGCGGCAATGCGGGCGTCCTGATCCTCGTGGCGCTGGCCATTGTGGCGCTGAGCTATGTGCTGGCGCTCCTGATCCGCTTCGCCATGTCGCGCAAACGCGAATACATGGCTGATGCCGGCGCGGTGGAGCTGACGCGCAATCCCGACGCCATGATCGGGGCGCTGCGCAAGATTTCCGGGCGATCGGCGATTGAGGAGGCACCCGAAGAGGTGCGCCAGATGTTCCTCGACAATGACACGGCGTCCTTTGCCGGCCTGTTCACGACCCATCCGCCGATCCCCAAGCGGATTGCGGCGCTGGAAGCCTATGCCGGCGGATCGTCGGTCCGGGCCGGGGTCTGAGGCGCATCATCCTCATTGAGCAGCTGCTCGTACGTGCGCGCATAGATGAACCAGACCGAGGTGAACAGGGCGGCGACGACCGGGCCGATCACCAGGCCGATAAAGCCGAACAGGGTCAGGCCGCCCAGGGTGGAGAGCAGCACCATCAGATCGCTCATTTTGGCGTCCTTGCCCACCAGCATCGGGCGCAGCACGTTGTCGACATGCATGATGACGACGAAGCCGAATATCGCCAGCACGACCGCCGCAATGGGCGAGCCCGTGGCGAACAGCCAGATGACTGCCGGGCCCCACACCAGTGGCGTGCCCACGGCCGGGATGATTGAAATGAGGCCCGCAACCGCGCCCCAGAACACCGAGCCCGGCACGCCCGCAATGGCCATGGCACCGCCGGTGAGCGAACCCTGGATAAGGGCGATGATGAAGGTCCCTTTCACGGTCGCGCGGATCGTCGACAGGGTGCGTTCAGCCAGCAATTCACGGTCGGTGTCGCGCATGGGCAGGAGGTTCATGGCGCCCTTGAGCGAGCTTTCGCCGGACGTGAGCAGGTAGAACAGGGCGAACAGGAAGACGATGGCGCCCAGCGCAAAACCCAGCGCGCCGCCCGTAGCGCGGGTCAGGCCATTGATCATCGCGCCGCCCAGACCGGAGGCCAGCTCATTGAGCCGGCGGGCCATTTCGCCCTGATAGGGGGCGAGGGCGTCCTTGAACGGCACCCAGTCGGGCAGACCGGCCAGGCCTTCTTCGCGGAAATTGCGGATCTCGCCCTGCAGCCAGGGCAGCACGGTCTGGCCCACCTCCACGGCTTGCTGGGCGACCACGGCAAGGACTGCCAGCAGGGGCAGGAGGATCAGAAACACGGCCAGAACCAGAAGCAGGGACGCGGTGATCTTGGGCCGCCCGCCCAGCAGTGATGAAAGCCTGCGCTGAACCGGCATCAGGAAAATGGCCATCACGGCGGCCAGAAACAGCGCGCCGAGATAATCTCGGATCATCCACAGGAAAACGGCGGTCAGGCCCAGCGCGAGCGCGACAATGAAGACCCGTTGAAGCTGCAGCCGGCGCGCGTCATGAACCATAGAGCATCCTTGGCAAAGCGGTCGCCAGCCAGGGCAGGGCGATCACCGCGATGATCGCCGCTATCTGGATGCCGACAAAGGGCATGGCACCACGGTAGATCGCTGCGGTGGTGACCTGCGGCGGCGCCACGCCGCGCAGGTAAAATAGCGCAAAACCGAAGGGGGGCGTCAGGAAACTTGTCTGCAGATTCAGCGCCATCAATACGCCGAGCCAGATCGGATCCACGCCCATGAACAGGAGCACCGGCGCGACGATGGGCACCACCACAAAGGTGATCTCGATGAAATCGAGGAAAAAGCCCAGCAGAAACATGATGATCATGACCACGGCCAGTGCGCCGTATATCCCGCCGGGCACAGCTTCCAGCGCGGCGCGCACGGTTTCGTCGCCGCCCAGTTCGCGGAACACCAGGGCGAACAGGCTGGCACCGATCAGGATCACGAACACCATGGCCGAGATCTGGGCAGTCGCGCGCATAACGGCATCGAGCACGCCGGTGCGGTGCAACCGCCAGAGCGCAAACGCACCGCCCGCTGCGGCCATCGCGGCGAGGGCATAGCCTGCGGTGAGCGCTGCGCCCGGAGCGCCCGACCGCAAATCTATGACCAGCACTGATCCGATAAGGACCGCCAGCGCCAGCGCCCCGATCGCGACAACGCCGCGCCCCGCCAGCGGGTTGGCGCTTCCCCCGGCATTGCGGAAGCCCGCCAGCAAGGTCGCGCCGACCGCGCCGACGGCGGCCGCTTCTGTGGGTGTAGCCAGTCCGCCCAGGATCGAGCCGAGCACGGCGATCATCAGCACAAGCGGGGGCAGGAGGGCGGCCAGGATCTTGCCCCAGTCGGCCTTCACTTCGGAGCGCGGTGCAGCTGGCGCGGCGCCGGGCCGGGTGATGGCGACAAACACCTGATAGAGAATATACGCGCCCACCAGCATCAGGCCGGGGATCAGCGCGCCGGCGAACAAATCGCCCACAGAAATGATATCGGGCGAGAAAACACCTTGCCGGCGCTGGGCATCGGCATAGGCCGATGAAAGCTGATCACCCAGCAAGACCAGCACGATGGAAGGCGGAATGATCTGGCCCAGGGTTCCGGATGCGGCAATGGTGCCCGATGCGAGCCCTGGATCATAGCCGCGCTTGAGCATGGTGGGCAGGGACAACAGGCCCATGGTCACCACCGTCGCACCGACAATGCCGGTGGAGGCGGCCAGCAAGGCCCCGACAATCACCACTGAAATCCCGAGGCCTCCGCGCATGGCCCCGAACAGCGCCCCCATGGCCTCGAGCAGCTCTTCCGCGATGCGTGATTTTTCCAGCATCACGCCCATGAAGACAAACAGCGGCACGGCCACCAGGATCGCCTTGTCCATCTCCATGATGTTGCCGTAGATGCGCTGCGGGAAGGCGCGCAGATGCAGCGGATCGAACAGGTCCAGCGCCAGTCCGATCAGCGCAAAGACAATCGCCACGCCCGCCAGCGTGAACGCTACCGGATAGCCGCGCAGCAGCGCTGCGAAGGCGGCGGCGAACATCACGAATGGCAGGAGATCAATCACCAGTTCCATGATCTAGAGCTCCTGTCCGGCCAGGTCGCCGGGCGGTGCAGGTGCCGTGCGTCCGGCCAGTGTCAGCGCGGCACGCGCGGCCATGGACGCGCCCTGCACGATCATCAGCACGGCGAAGACCGGAATCAGGGTCTTGAGCAGGAAGATCAGCGGCAGGCCGTCGCCCTCGCGCGAGCGCTCCAGAATGCGCCAGGCCCCGCCGACATAGCCGGTGGAGGTGTACAGGATCAGCCAGCACATCGGCATCAGAGCGAGATAGGTGCCCGCCAGATCGGTCCAGGCGCGGGCGCGCGCCGAGAGCTTTGAGTAGATGATATCCACGCGCACATGTCCGCCATTGAGCAGCGCCGCCGCGCTCGTCAGCAGAAACAATGCCGAGTGCAGATAGATGACGCTTTCCTGCAGGCGTGAGAGCGACAGGCCGAACACATAGCGCTGGACCACGATCACAGCGGTGACGACGACGAGCGCCAGGGCCGCCCAGCGCACCATGTCGGCGATGGCGGTGTTCACCGCATCAATAGACCCCGCACCCCGCCGCAGGAGGGTTTCGACAGGGGCTGGCAATCCGGCAAACCGGCCCCAGAGCCCGGCGAGCAGGGGGATGGCCAGGAGCGGCGAGAGAATGAGCCCGATCCAGCCCAGCGCCGCGCCTGTGCTTTGGCCAAGTGCGGGCAAATTGGCTTGCAGCCACGCGCCGAGGGAGCCGCCCGAGGCGGCGTCCACCGCCAGTCCGGCCAGGGTTGCTCCCAGCAATACCAGTAACAGCGCGTCGCCGGCGCGCATGCCGTCAGCCTCCCAGGATCATGTCGCGGCGTTGCAGGTAGGGTGCCTCGGAGATCGAGCTCCACGACCGCATGACCCGGCGCGCTTCGATATAGCTGTCATAGACCCGGCGGGTCAGCGGATCGCTCTGGGCACTGTCGGCCACAACCTGTTCGGACACGCGTCCGATCTCGCGCCAGATCTCGTCTGAGAAATCGCGCAGCTGCACGCCATGGCGGGTGCGCAGCGTCTCCAGCGCCAGGCCGTTTTGATAGGTAAACTCGGCCAGACTCTGGTTATTGGCCGCCCGGCAGGCCGCGCGCACGATGGCCTGGTGATCGGCGGACAGCGAGTCCCAGACGCTGCGATTGATCCCCACCGCCAGCGCCGCGCCGGGCTCATGGAAGCCGGGGCCGTAATAGTACGGGGCCTCGCGATAGAAGCCGAACGCCATGTCGTTCCATGGGCCCACCCACTCGGTCGCGTCGATGGCACCGGACTGGAGCGCCTGGTAGATTTCCCCGCCTGACAGCGCCACCGCCGCGCCGCCCAGCTCGCGGATCACATTGCCGGCGATGCCGGGGATTCGCATGCGCAAGCCGCGGAAATCGGACAGGGCATTGATCTCGCGCTTGAACCAGCCGCCCATCTGGTGGCCGGTATTGCCGGCCTGGAAAGCGATCAGATTGAACTGGCCGGCCAACTCGTCCCAGAGCTCCTGGCCGCCGCCATACTCCACCCAGCCCATGATCTCGGTAGCGGTCAGGCCCATCGGGACCGAGCAGAAGAAATTATAGGCGGGCGAGCGGCCCTGCCAGTAATACTCCGCCCCGTGATACATGTCGGCGACCCCGCCGGAGACAGCGTCAAAGACTTCAAATGCGCCGACAATCTCGCCCGCGCCGTGGACGCGGATATCCAGCTCACCCCCGGACATGTCGCGAATGAACTGCGCGGTGCGTTCCGCCGCCGTGCCAAGACCGGGAAAGCCCGCCGGCCAGGTGGTCACCATGCGTAGGCGCCGCGTGCGCCGGCGCGCCACGGCGGGCGCGGCGGGTCCGTTCTGTGTGCCGGCGTCCTGCGAGCACGCGCTGGCGGCCCCTGCGGCCACGATTGCGGCACCGGAAAGGAATGTGCGGCGATCCATGATGTCTCTCCCCCAAAAGCCGTTTATTTGTTTTTTTAGCGTCGGCGGCAGCCGGGCACCGTTCAGCCCACCTGCTTGAGCGGCTCGGGTGCCGCCAGGCGGTCGCTCTCGGCCAGCAGGCGCCAGCCGGACGGCTCCAGCACTTCCAGCGGGTGGTAGAGCGCTTTGTAGTCCATCTTCCGGCTGCCTTGCACCCAATATCCGAGATAGACGTAGGGCAGTCCCGCCTCTCGGGCGCGCGCAATGTGATCGAGGATGATGAAGGCACCCAGGCTGTCGCGCTCGCGCGTGGTGTCGAAGAAGGAATACACAAGCGAAAAGCCGTCCTGGAGCCGGTCAACCAGCACCGCGGCCACAAGGGTGCCCGCCGCGTCGCGGTACTCCACCAGCTCGGTGCGCGCTGCGCCTTCTTCCACCATGGTGGCAAAGTCGAAGAAATCCATGCCCGCCATGTCGCCATCGCCGTGACGCCCGTCCAGATAGCGGCTCAAAAGCGCGTATTGTTCGGGCGTGGCTTCGGGATGGCGCGGCAGGCGCAGAAGGGATTGATTGCGGCGCAGGATTCGGCGCTGGCTGCGGCTGGGCTCAAACGCCTCCACCGGGATGCGCGCCGACTTGCAGGCCGCGCAGCGTTCGCAGGCCGGGCGGTAGAGGATCGCCTGGGACCGGCGGAAACCGGCATGGGTCAGGGTATCGTTGAGGCCGGGACCTTCATGGGGATCGACGCGGGTGAACACCTTGCGCTCCAGCCGCCCCGGCAGATAGGGGCAGGGCGAGGGCGCTGTCAGAAAGAACGGCAGCTGGCGGGTGTTGAACGGTCGGGTCACGGGCGTCCCTGGCTATTCATGGTCCTGTCAGTCTCATCCTAGCGCGGGCGGAGGCATAGGAGAACGGCCCGTACACGCCTTTGTCACAGAGGCCAGAAGATCGGAATCACGATCACGGCCACTACGGCGAGGATGATGTTAAGCGGCAAACCGATTCGCACGAAGTCCATGAATTTGTATCCACCGGCATTATAGACCAGCGTGTTGGTCTGATACCCGATGGGCGTGGCGAAGCTGGCGCTGGCCGCAAACATCACCGCCACCACGAAGGCGCGCGGGTCCACGCCCAGCTCTACGCCCAGACCCATCGCAATGGGCGTGATCAGGATCGCCGCGGCATTGTTGGAGATCGTCTCTGTCAGCGCTGACGTGACCACATAGATCAGGGCCAGCACGGCAATGGGGCCGAGTCCCTGCGCGTGCTGGGCCAGAAAGCCGACCAGAAGGGCTGCCGCGCCCGTCTTTTCCAGCGCCATCCCGACCGCCAGCATCCCGAAAATCAGGATCAGGATATTCCACTGGATGGAATCATAGGCGTCCTTGGGATCGAGGCAGCCCAGTGCGATCACCGCGCCCGCCGCGATCAGCGCCAGCGCCACGATAGGCAGCACGTTGAACGACGCCAGGGCGATCACCGCCAGGATGGCCGCGATGGCGATGGGCGCCTTCTCCCGGCGCCACGGGCGGTCCTGCGGTTCGGCAAGATTATTGAGCAGCCCGTCATCGAACATGGTGCGCAAATCGACCGGCGTGCCTTCGACCAGCAGCGTATCGCCCACTTCCAGGCGCAACGCCTCGCCCTTGCGGGAGACATTCTCGCCGCGCCGGTGTACCGCCAGCACATAGACGCCATACAGGCGGGCCAGGCCGAGCCGTCCCAGAGGCCGTCCGATCAGGCCCGAATTGGGCCCGATCACGCCCTCGCGCATCACGGTTTCGCTGGTCTCGATGGGCTCGAAGGCATGACGTCCGCCGGTAACGCCCAGCGCCACATCGCCCTGGTCCCGCAGCGACAGCATTTCTGACATGCGTGACTTGATCACCACCCGGTCACCGCCCTCGATCACGACATCGGTCAGGGCGTGGCGCAAGGACTGGCGTTTGCGGACCACGTCCACAATCGAGAACCCCTTGCGTGCGGTCAGGCCGGCTTCGTTCAGGGTCTTGCCGATCAGCTCGGAATCAAACGGTACCGCGACGTGGGCGAGGAAGCGGCGCTCCTTGGGGTCGGGCAAAAGCCCGGCCAGCGTATCGCGATCCGGCAGCAGAAACGGTCCGGCAATGGCCAGATAGATGCAGCCGACCACCGCCATGATCACGCCGGCTGCCGTGATCTCGAAAATGCCGAACGCGGCCATGCCGCCGGTCTGGGCCACGCCGTCCACCAGCAAATTGGTCGAGGTGCCGATCAGCGTGGTGGTGCCGCCGAAAATCGCGGCGAAGGAGACAGGGATCAGAAAGCGCGATGGTGCCACGCCCAGTGACCGCGCCAGCCCGATGGCCACCGGGATAACAACTACCACGATAGGCGTGTTGTTGATGAAGGCGCTCATGCCGATCACCCCCGCCATCAGCGCGATCAGGGCGGTCGCCGGGTGGGAGCCTTTGGACAGGCGCGACACCAGCTTTGCGGCGGCGTCAATCACCCCGGTTCGTTCAAGGGCGGCGGACAGGACAAACAAGGCCGCCACGGTGATCGGCGCGGCGTTGGAGAACACCGACAAGGTCTCGTTGGCGGTGAGAATCCCGGTGATGAGCAACAGGCCCATGGCCACCAGCGCAATGATGTCCGGCGGCAGGATTTCCCGGGCGAATCCGAAAAATACCGCGCCGACCAGAGCCAGCACGAACACCATCTGAAGCGTGTCTAGCGTGAACCAATCTGGCATGCCTGTCCCTCGGGGCCGTCTGGCTCTCAAGCCGGCAAGGCTATACGAGCGGCGGGCCCGGACGCGAGTGTTTTTACTTCAAGGATCGTGCGCTCACACAAACCGCCATGCTTCGGCCGCGGCGCGGAACAGGGCGCGGGCCTTGTTCACGGTTTCCTGGCGCTCGGCTTCGGGATCGGAATCGAGCACCACGCCGGCACCGGCCTGGACGTGCATGCGCCCGTCCTTGATGACCGCGGTGCGCAGGGCGATGCACACATCCATATCGCCCTGGGCACCGAAATAGCCCACGGCGCCGGCGTAAACCCCGCGCCGGTGCGGCTCCATCTCGTCGATGATTTCCATGGCGCGTACCTTGGGCGCGCCCGATACGGTGCCCGCCGGGAAGCCGGCCATCAGGGCAGACACCGCGTCCTCGCCCTCGGCCAGATCGCCTTCCACGTTGGACACCAGATGCATCACATGGCTGTAGCGCTCGACCGTCTCGCGCTCGGTGACCCGCACGCTGCCCGGACGCGCCACCCGGCCCACATCATTGCGCCCCAGATCGAGCAGCATCAGGTGTTCCGAGCGCTCCTTGGGATCCGCTTTGAGATCTGCTTCGAACGCGGCGTCGGCTTCCGGTGTGGCGCCGCGCGGGCGGGTGCCGGCAATGGGGCGCACGGTGACGGTCGACCCGCGCAGGCGCACCAGGATCTCCGGGCTGGAACCGGCGATGGCGAAGCCCGGCAGGTTGAAGAAGAACAGGAAGGGTGACGGATTGGTCCGGCGCAGCGAGCGATAGAGCGCAAACGGCGGCGCAGTGAAAGGCGTGGAGAAGCGCTGGCTGGGCACCACCTGGAACACGTCGCCTGCCTTGATGTAGGCGCGCGCGGTCTGCACCTTGGCGCGGAAATCGGCCTCACTCATGTTCGCCTGGGGGTCCGGCGTGGCGGCCGCGCTGGCACCCGAAGGCAGCGGGGCCGGGGAATCAAGCCGGTTGAAGACGGCCTCGATCCGGCGGCGCGCCGCATCAATCTGAAGGGCCGGGTCGGCGCCGGGCTCCGGGCGTACCGGGGCTGCGGCCAGGATTTCCTGACGCAGGGCGTCAAAGATCACCATCACGCGCGGGCGCACGAGATACCCGTCCGGCGTACCTAGCGGATCGGGTGCAGCGTTTGACGGCAGGCGCTCGGCAAGGCGCGCCATGTCATAGCCAAGATAACCGAACAGGCCGGCAGCCAGCGGCGCAATCCCCGAAGGGAGGTCCATGGCGCTGTCGGCGATCAGGCGTTTGAGCGATTCCAGCGGCGGTTCGGCGCAGGCTTCGAATCGGCCCGGTGCCATGCCGGAACCCGGGGCCCGGGCCTGTTCGGCTGTGTCTCCGGTGCAGCGCCAGACCAGATCTGGATCCAGCCCGATCGCCGAATACCGGCCGCGATAGGCACCGCCCTCGACGCTTTCGAGCAGGAAGGTGTTCGCATGCGAAGCAGCGAGCTTGAGATAGGCCGAAACCGGGGTCTCAAGATCATCCACCCGGCGCGCGGTGAGCAGCACCGGGCGGCCAGCGGCCAGCTCGGCGCGCGCGGCGTCGAGATCAGGCGCAAATTCCGGCTGGGACATCGCCGCGCCGCTATTGCTGGGGATCGATGCGGCCCAGCGCCTGATCGATCAGGCGCTGATCGGCACGCACTTCATAGGCCTCGAGCAGGGCGTTCTGAAGCGCAATCGCGATATCGTTTTCGAGCTCCTCACGCATGGCTGTCTGCAACTCGGGCCCGGCCATGGTCACGGCCGGGGCGATGACCTCGTCCACCACCACAATGGCGCGGGTGCGTTGATCACCCGCACGGGCAGCGAAGCGGCCACCAGGGGCAACGCTGAATGCCTGGGAGACCAGATTGCGGTTGAACGGTCCGGCCGTTTCCTCGCGTCCCAGCGTGGCGATCTCGACACTGGCACCGCCGCCGATGAGTGCGGCAATGCCTTCGAGGCTCTCGCCCGCTTCCGAGCGCGCCAGCGCGTCATCCACAATCTCCTGCAGGCGTTCGTCTACCGTGCGCAGCCGCCAGAACGCTTCGGCGTCGTCGCGCACTTCATCCACGCGCGGCAGACGCGGTGCCTCGACGGAGTCGACCCGCACGACCACATAGCTGCCCTCGCCATAAGGCTCCAGCTCGCTGTCGAGGCCGGGGGTGAGGGAGAAGACCAGCTGCAGGATGGCGTCGCCGCCTTCTTCAAGCAGAGAGGACGCGGGCGCGCCTTCGAGCGTGAACCCGTCAGCCGTGATGAAGTCGAAGCGCTCCATCGGAACGCCGGTTTCGGACGCGGCCTGATCAAGATCAAACCCGCGCCGGCGGGCGTCCTCGAAAGCACTCATGGCGGTGAACATGTCGTCTTCGGCCTGTGAAGCGGCCAGTTCCGAGCGAAGCTCATCGCGCAATTGATCCAGAGACGGCGCTTGCGGATCGACGGCCTCGGTCACGCGGACGACGCGCCAGCCGAGCCGGCTGTCCACAACCCGCACATCACCGGCATTCATGGCGAACACGGCTGATGCGATGGCACGATCGGGCACTTGGGTTTGCTGAAGCTCTGTGAAGGCGACCCGCTCGCCAAGCTCAAGCGCCGCGCGGACGTCCGCAGCCGCCTCGCCAGCCGCGAGCCGGGTGGCGGCGGCTTCGGCGGTGGCTTCGTCGGGGGCGGCCCACTGCTCGTAGGATCGCACCTGCGGATCGGCCAGATCACCCTGGTCGAGACGGAAGGCGTACAGGTCTTCTATGTCGGCGGCGCTCACCTCGGCATCGCGCTCAAACAGCGCCGGCGCAAAGCGGATCAGCGTGAAGCTGCGCTGTTCGGGCCGTTCAAACACGCCGGCATTGTCCGCGATAAACGCTTCAAGTGCGGCTTCATCGGGATCGCCCACATCGCCAGCCAGGCTGGGCGGAATCAGAAGCGCGCGCAGGGCGCGCCGTTCATTGGTCCAGGCCTGGCGCGTTTCGGCAAACAACGCCGGAGCCTGCACGGATCCCAAGAGGGCGTCGACAAACTGTCCCTGGCGAAGCTCGCGGGCGATATCGCGCTCGAACTGGCGGTCGATCGCGCCGCCTGCATATCCGTTCTGGGACAGCACTTCGAGGAAGGTCGCCCGGTCAAACCGGCCGGTGAACGGGTTCTGGAAAGCGGGGATTTCCTGAATGGCGTCGAACACCATCCGGTCCGAGATCGACAGGCCCAGCTCGTTCGCCTTGCCGGCCAGGGCCGCCTGCAGCGTCATCTGCTGGACAACCTGCTCGCCAAACCCGGCGGCATCGATCTCCTCGCGGGTCAGGCGCGGATTCTCGCGCTGAACCTGAGCGACCTGGCGGTTGTATGTGCGCAGCAATTCCTGTGCGCTGACCCGCTCGGGCCCGACGATAATGGCGGAGGTGCCGCCGCCGCGAATGATGTCAGTGACGCCCCAAAGGGCGAAGGCGGCGACGAGCAGCGCAATGATGATCCCGCCAATGAGCGGGTTCTTGGCCATTTGACGGATGAGCGTAAGCATGCGGTGAACCGGTTCCAGGGCCGTTTGAAAGGAGGGCGAACCTAGCCGGGCGGCGCCGCAGCGGCAAGCCGCGTGCGCGCCGCGCCCTGCATTGCGGCGCAGGCGTCCGGCTGGTATCGCTCCGCGCCGAAGTTCCGGCGGGGCGCATGGGACGTCCGGACCAGCGGGGGAGCAGCCCATGACGCGGCGCAAGTTGATTGCAGGCAACTGGAAAATGCACGGGCTCAGCGCCGATCTGGCCTGGGCGGACCAGTTGTCCGGCCTGTTGGCCGTGCCGCCGCGCAGTGAGGTTCTGGTTTGCCCGCCCGCCACTTTGCTGTCGGGAATGCAGGCACGTGCGCCGGGCTGGGTGGCGGTCGGGGCCCAGGACTGTGCCGCAGAGGCCGGCGGTGCGCAGACCGGGGATGTTTCGGCGGCCATGCTCGCCGATCTCGGCACGCGTTTTGTCATCACAGGGCACAGCGAGCGCAGGCGGCTACATGGCGAGAGCGATGCGCTGGTGCGCGCCAAATCCGAGGCGGCGCTGAACGCCGGGCTGACGCCGGTCATTTGCATCGGCGAAACGCTGGAGCAGCGCGAGGCCGGCGAGGCAGAGGCAGTGGTTCTGCGCCAGATGTTCGCCAGCGTGCCGGACGCGGCCGCCGGGCGCGTTATCCTCGCCTATGAACCGGTCTGGGCGATCGGGTCGGGCCTGCACGCCAGTCCCGAGGACGCTGACCGGATGCATCGGGCCATCCGCGAGGCCTGGCGTTCCGGCGATGGCGACCAGTTGCGCATTCTGTATGGCGGTTCGGTCAATCCGGACAATGCGGCCAGCCTTCTGTCGCGCCCGCACGTTGACGGGGCGCTTGTCGGCGGTGCCAGTCTTGATGCCGCCAGCTTCGCGGCAATCATTCGCACGGCCGGGTAAGGCGTTCTTCAGACTTCCTGAATAGGATTGTCATCCATAACTCACGAGACCCGGACAGCGGGCGCTGGAGTGGCGGATGGCAGAACTGGATTATCGCCGCGCAACCGTGGCGCTCTTCGATCCCGTGCATGTAAACCTGCGCATAACTCGATATGCGCTGCATGAAATCGGATTCCGGGAGATCGTGTCCCTCAACTCGATGGCCGAGCTCAATCGCAGGCTCGCCGATGAGGCCCCGCATCTGCTGGTGATCGAAACCGGAAACCACGAGGCAGACGTATTCCGCATGGTCCGGGCGATCCGGGCTGGCGAAGTCTCGACCAATCCGTTCGCCGCCATCCTCCTGACCACCTGGCGGCGCGACACCGGTCTGGTGCGCGAGGCGATCGGGTCGGGTGCCGATGATGTCATCATCCGCCCGTTCTCAACATCTTTTGCCGAAGACCGGGTGCGCACCCTGGTCCGCGCCCGCAAGCCCTTCATCGTCACCAGCGATTACATCGGCCCGGACCGCCGGCGCGACAAGGCACGCGGCGGAGGTTCGGCGCAGCCGATTGATGCGCCCAATGTTCTGCGTGCGATCGTCGAGAATGATGCTGAAGCCCTGGCGCACGCGCGCGTCTGGATCGACGAGGCGCGCCGCACCGTGGACGGTGAGCGCCTGCGCAGGCTTTGCATGCGGGTGGTCATCGGTGCCGAGGCGGCGGCGGCCGAGTTGAATGCCGGGCGCCAACCGGTCATGGATTTGTCCGATCTGGAGCGCGGCGCACGCGAAGTGCGCGCGCGGCTCGCCCGTTCGCGGTCGGCTGAGGCCAAGCGGGTCGCCCACGCGCTGTGTGAGGTGGCTGCAGAGCTGCGCGAGCCGGGCGGTTTCACGGTGGCCAATCTGTCGCTGGCGCGCGAGCTGGCCATGGCGGCCTATGTGGCGTTCGCCGGGGATGACGGGATCGAGCGGTCGCGCCACGAAATCGAATCGGCCGTTCAGCTGCTTCAGCAACGCATGGCCCAGGCGTCTGTGCGCAAGGCGCAGCCCGATAGTGGCGTTGCGGCTGCGGCTGAGCTAAAACGCGCGGCAAGTTAAGCGCGCCGGAGCCCCGGCGCGCCATTTGCACCACAGGGCCGCGCCGAGATGATTGCAGTTCTCCTGATTATCCACCTTCTGATTATCGCCGCGATGGTGACCGTCATTCTCATGCAGCGCTCGGAAGGCGGTGCACTGGGTATTGGCGGTGGCGGGCCGGGCGGCATGATGAGCGGACGCGGCGCGGCCAATCTGCTGACGCGTTCCACGATGATCCTGGGCGCGCTGTTCGTTGGTAATTCCATTCTGCTGGCCGTTCTGGCGAGCGTGGATGATAGCGGGCGCTCGGTGATTGACCGCATGGGCGGGCAACAGACCGACCAGCTGCCGTTCGACTTTACGACCATGCCGGACGATGAGGCGGATGGCGCTCAGCCGGACGCGGAAACCGGCGATACGCCGGCTCCGGCGCCGGTTGAGGAAGAGCCTGAAATTCCGGGCCTCTAGGGGCGCATACCCTTAAACAGCCCGGCGCGGCGTGCGAGGCGATCCATGTCTGCCCAATCCAAACCCGATGTGCGGCGCATCACGCCGCCGGATATTCGCGCCCGAAAGGGCGGCGAGCCGCTGGTCTGTCTGACCGCCTATGACGCGCCCATGGCAGCGTTGCTCGACCCGCATTGCGACCTGCTGCTGGTGGGCGATTCGGTCGGCATGGTGGTGCACGGCCTGCCCAATACCTTGCCCGTCACGCTGGAGATGATGATCCTGCACGGTCAGGCGGTCATGCGCGGCTCCAGGCGCGCGCTGGTGGCTGTGGACATGCCGTTCTCCACGTATGAGCGCTCCAGGGAGCAGGCGTTTGACAATGCCTCGCGCATCCTTCGCGAAACCGGCTGCCATGCGGTGAAGGTGGAAAGCGGCGTCTATATTGCCGACACCATTCGCTTCATGGCTGAACGGGCCATTCCGGTGATCGGGCACATCGGCCTGCGGCCCCAGGCCTCGCTGGCCGATGGAGGGTTCAAGGCCAAGGGCCGCGACGCGGCCAGCCGCGCCAAGGTGCTGGAAGAAGCGATCGCGGCCGATGAGGCAGGTGCCTTCGCCATCGTGATCGAAGGCGTGGCGGAGGATCTTGCCGCGGAAATCACGGGCAAGGTCAGAGCGCCCACGATTGGCATTGGCGCCTCGGCGGCCTGTGACGGCCAGATTCTGGTGACCCCGGATATGCTGGGCCTGTTCGACTGGACGCCGCGGTTTGTGAAGCGCTACGCGGACATCAAGGGGCAGGTCGAGGACGGCGTGAAGGCCTATGCCGATGATGTGCGGTCACGCGCCTTCCCCGGACCCGATCAGGTCTACAAACCCAAGCCATCATGAGCCCGCGCTGAGCGGCACGGCGTTGTTGCCCGTGGGACACGGCGCGGCTAGGGTCGCGCGCACTGTTTTGAGTATCAATCCGGAGCCCTGTCTTGGCTGACGCATTCGACGAAGTCGAAGAAGAACTGCGCCGCGAACGCTATCAGGCGATGCTGCGCAAATGGGGCCCTTGGGTCGCCGGTGTTGCTGCGGCGATCGTGCTGGGCGCGGCGGGTTACCAGTATTGGACCGCCACCTCAAGGCAGGCTGCGGACGCTGCGTCCGACGCCTACCAGGCGGCTGCCACGCTCTATGAAGCCGATGCGCTGAATGAAGCGGATGCCGCGTTTGCCAGCCTCGCAGACACCGGTCCGCGCGGGTACGCCACCCTGGCCCTGATGCGCCGTGCCGCGATCGCCCAGACGGCCGGCGACGCCGAGGAAGCGGCACGCCTTTACGAGGCAGCCGCAGAGCGCTCGCCGGACCCGCTGACCCGGGATATCGCGCGGTATCGCGCGGTCCTCGCTGTGTTCGATGTGTTGTCTCTGGATGACCTCAATCTGCGACTGGAGCCGTTGACCCGTTCGGATTCGGCGGTGGGTCCGCTCGCGCGTGAACTGATGGCGGCGGCGGCCCTGCGCGACCAGCGCTGGGATGATGCGCGCCGCCGGTATGAGCTGCTGTCCATTGCGCTCGATGCACCTGCCGGCGTCCAGCGGCGGGCGCGCGAGGCCCTGGCCTTCATTGAACAGAATGCCCCCGCCGAAATGGCGGTGGAACCTGCCGAAGCTGACGCGCCGGCGGACGATGCAGGTCAGCCTGCGGCGAACGACGGTACGGACGGCCAATTGCCTGACTCCCTGCGCCGGGTGATGGATGAAACTGCGCCCGCACCCGATGAAGACGATCCGATCGAGGCCCTGCGGCGCCTGCGTGAGCAGGCCGGCAATGCCGGTGCTGATGATGAGGAGGACGGGCAATGAGCCTAGCCAGACTGTTTCGCCTGACGCTTGCCCTGTGCGCGGGCCTGGCTCTGGCAGGATGCGGGGCGGGCGAGCAGCTCAGCCGCATCAATCCGTTTTCCGGTGAGGAGCGCGACGATCCCAACGCCCCGCCGCGCGATCAGCGGATTCCGGTTCTCGAGCTTGACGCCCGGCTGGCGGCTGCCGATGACGCGGCTCCGGTGACGCTGCCACGGTCCTATGTGAACACATCGTGGCCGCAGTCGGACGGTTTTCCGACCCATGCCATGCAGCACACGCGCGCCTCCGGTGATCTGAACCGCGTATGGCGTGTGGATATCGGCGCGGGCTCCTCGCGCGACCGGCGCGTGCGCGCACGTCCGGTGATATCCGACGGCGTGGTCTATGCGATGGATGCTGAAGGGCAGATTTCGGCAAGGTCGCTGGACACCGGCGCTGAAAACTGGCGCGTCCAGGTCCGCGAAGAAAGCAGCGCGTCGGCGGGCGGCTCGTGGATTCCCTTCATGGGCGGGTCGTCCCAGCCGCCGACCTTCGGCGGCTCCATCGGGTATGATTCCGGGCGGTTGTTTGCACATACAGGCGGGCGCTTCTTCGTCGCGCTGGATGCGCGGTCGGGGGAAGAGCTGTGGCGGCGCACCGCGCTGACACCGTATCACTCTGCGCCCACGATTGCTGACGGGCGCGTGTTCGTGACCACGGATGACAACGAGCTGCTGGCACTTGATGCCGCAAACGGCGAGGTGGTCTGGTCGCACCGGTCGATCGCCGAGACAGCCCGGGTGCTGGCAACGCCGAGCCCCGCTGTTCTGGGTACAACGCTGATTGCGCCGTACAGCTCGGGCGAAGTGGCGGCGCTGAGCGTGCCCAACGGGCGCGAGCTGTGGACCGAGGCACTGACGCGTGCCGGCGGTCTGACGCCGATGTCGACCATCAACGATATTGCTGCCAGCCCTGTGGTGATAGGTGACCGTGTCTATGCGATGAGCCATTCGGGCGTCATGGCGGCGCTCGATCTGCGCTCCGGCCAGCGCCTGTGGACCCTGCCGGCTGGCGGTGTGCATACACCGGCGCTGGCGGGTGATTTCCTGTTTCTCGTCACCGTGGACGCCCGGCTGACCGCGATTGATCGCAATACGGGCGAAGTGCGCTGGCTGACCCAGCTGCGCCAGTTCGAAAACGAGCGCCGCCGCCGGGATCGCGTTGCATGGGCCGGGCCTGTACTGGCTGGCGATCGTCTGGTTCTGGCGTCGTCAGGTGGCGAGCTTGTGATTGTGGACGCGGCCACCGGCGCAGTGAGCGCAACGCGTAACCTCGGCGACCCGGTGTTTGTAGCACCGGTTATCGCTGCCGAGACCGTCGTGGTCGTCACCAATAACGGCCGCCTGATCGCGCTGCGCTAGGTGCGCGGCGGGCCAAGCGGTGATCGGAGTCTCTGTTGAAACGCCTGCCCGCTCTGGCCATTGTCGGCCGCCCCAATGTGGGCAAGTCCACCCTGTTCAACCGGCTGGCCGGCAAGCCGCTGGCTATCGTCGATGACCGGCCGGGGATCACGCGCGACCGGCGCGAGGCCCGTGGCCGTCTGGGCGATCTGGACCTGCGCCTGATCGATACAGCCGGCTACGAAGACGCCGCCACCGGTATTGAAGTGCGCATGCGCGCCCAGACCGAGCGCGCCCTTTTGGATGCGGATGTTTGCATCTTCCTCATTGATGGCCGCGAGGGCGTGACCGCACTGGATCAGCGCTTTGCCGAATTGTTGCGCCGGTCGGGCCGGCCGGTGGTTCTGGCGGTGAACAAGTGCGAGGGCGCACGCGGCGATGGCGGGCTGGACGAAGCCTGGTCCATGGGGCTGGGCGAGCCGGTGCCGGTTTCGGCCGCCCATGGCGAGGGCATGAGTGATCTGTTCGTGCGCCTGGCGGCCGTCATTGACGAGATCGACCTTGATATCCCGCCCGCGCCGGGCGCGCCGGAAGACCCGGTTAAACCCGATCATGTGGACGCCGATTTCGATCCCGACGCAGACGTGGAGCTGGACGAGGGTGCGCCGCTGCGCATTGCCGTCGTCGGCCGCCCCAATGTCGGAAAGTCGACGCTCGTGAATGCCCTGATCGGCGAGGAGCGGGTCATCACCGGGCCCGAGGCGGGCCTGACGCGTGACGCCATTGCAGTGGAGTGGGAATGGGAAGGCCGCCGCGTGCGCCTGCACGACACGGCCGGCCTGCGCAAGCGCGGCAAGGTGGATGACCGCATCGAGCGGATGAGCGCGGCCGATACGCTGCGCGCAGTGAAGTTCGCTGAAGTGGTGCTGCTGCTGGTCGATGCCGAGCAGCCCTTCGAGCGCCAGGACCTCAATATCGCCTCGCGCGTCGAGGCGGAGGGCAGGGGTCTGATCGTGCTTTTGTCCAAATGGGATCTGGTGCCCGACAAGCAGGCGCGCCTGGCCGAGCTGCGCGAGATGTTCGAGCGGCTGCTGCCCCAGATCAAGGGCGCGCCGCTGATCCCGATTTCGGCGGTGACCGGGCGCGGGCTCGACCGCATCATGCCCGAGGTCAAAGCTCTGCACCGCAACTGGAATGCAAGGGTAAAGACCCGCGATCTCAATGACTGGCTGGGTGAAATGACCCAGCGCCATCCGCCGCCAGCGGTGGACGGGCGCCGGGTCAAAGCCAAATACATGGCCCAGACCAAGGCCCGCCCGCCCACTTTCGTGCTGATGGCGTCGCGCGCGGCCTATCTGCCGGAGAGCTACAAGCGCTATCTGGTCAATGGCTTGCGCGAAGCGTTCGGCCTGCCCGGCGTGCCGATCCGGCTGATCGTGAAGGCGGGCGAAAACCCGTACGCGAAGAAGTCCTAGCCCCTGAAGCCCTGGGCGATGAGGAAAGTCTCTGCGCTTTCCGACCGGCTGGCGGGCGGCTTGTAGTGGCGCACCTTCTTGAACCGGGTCTTGAGCGCGTCCAGCACGTCCTGCGAGGCACCACCCTGGAACACTTTGGCGACGAACCCGCCGCCGGGTTTGAGCACATCCATCGCGAACAGGGCGGCGGCCTCCACCAGGGCGACGATCCGCAAATGGTCGGTTGCCTTGTGCCCGGTGGTCCAGGGGGCCAGGTCTGACAGGACCAGGTCCGCCGGCCCGCCCAGCGCCTGTTTGAGGGCTTCTGGTGCCCCCGGCGCGGTGAAATCCAACTCCAGCAGGATCGCGCCGGGAATCTGAGGGATTTCCAGCAGGTCAATGCCGGCTACATGGCTGGCGCCACGCTTGAGCGCCACCTGGGTCCAGCCCCCCGGTGCCGCACCGAGATCGGCAATGCGCATCCCGGGGTGGAGCAATTGGAACTTGTCGTCCAGCTCGATCAGCTTGTACGCGGCACGTGAGCGATAGCCCTCCTGACGCGCCTTGGCCACGTAGGGATCGTTCAGCTGGCGGTCCAGCCAGCGCTGGGAGGAGTGCTTGCGCCCGCGCGCGGTTTTGACCCGTGTGCGCAACTGCTTGGCCGAGCGGGCGTCGCCGCCTGCGGTGACCGGCCCCGACTGGCGGCGCCGGCGCGGTTCTTCGGTGTCGTCGTCAGAGCCGCTCATGAGGGCGTTTTTCCTTTGCGTGACCCGGATCGGCCTCTGGCACCCCGGCGCCGGCGCGGGCGCATCAGCCCCAGCAGAATGCCTTCGCGCAGGCCACGATCGCCCACCCGCACGCGTTCGGTGGGCCAGGCATCCATCACCGCTTCATAAATGGCGCAGCCGGCGACCACCAGGTCGGCGCGGTCATCACCGATACAGCCCTCGCGCGCCCGGTCGGCCCGGCCTTGCGTGGCCAGGCGATGACAGGCGATGCGGGCGTCCTGCGTGCTCATCCACATGCCGTCGACCCGGTCGCGGACATATTTGTCCAGATTGAGATGCACTCCGGCCACCGATGTCACCGTGCCCGACGTGCCCACGATATGGGCCCGCCCTGACTCAAACAGCGGGCGCAGCCGCCGCGCGCCCTTGGGTGGCCGTAAATGTTCGGTCGCACAAGCTTTCATGGCCTGATACCAGGCGGCCCGCTGCGCCGGGTCGGACGGTTCAGGGAACCGGTCAGACAGCGTCACCACGCCCAGCGGCATGGTCGACCAGCCGCGCAAGGGCGGGCGTCCACCCGATTTCAGGGCACCGCGCGCGCGCCACTCGGCAAGATCCACCCAGCACAGCTCTGTCGAACCGCCGCCAATATCGATCACCACGGCCGCGTCGTAGGCCGGGTCGAGCAGGTCCAGGCTGCCCTGCACGGCCAGGCGCGCCTCTTCCTCGGCCGTGATGATTTCCAGATCGAGCCCGGTCAATTCTTTCGCGCGCGCCAGAAACTCAGGGCCATTCGTGGCAGCCCGGCAGGCCTCGGTCGCGATGGCGCGCAGGCGCGTCACATTGCGGCGCTTGACCCGGTCTGCGCACACGCTCAACGCTTCCAGGGCGCGCGTCATGGCCGGTTCGGACAGCTGACCGGTCGACAAAAGGCCTTCGCCCAGGCGCACGATGCGCGAATAGGCGTCCACCACACGGAATCCGTGGTGGGTCTTGCAGGCCAGCAGCATGCGGCAATTGGTGGTTCCCAGATCGATTGCCCCGTAGACCGGGTCGGTGGACCGTCGGCGGTTGGCCCCATCCGGCCGCGGCTTGGGCGAATCGGCCCCGGCGGCATCCTTCGCCATGTTTCCACGTCCCTTTGCGGGCGGTGGAATCGTGGCGCGCCGCCATTCAAGGGGGCGCAGCCCGCTGCATTCCATCGCAACGCTGTCTCCAATTGGCATCAACCATACCACGCTTCACGCGCAGCGTAAGCTGCGGGCGGCACCCGGGTCTGGAACCGGCTGGCGGATCGCCTACCTTGTAGAACCGGGAGGCCACCACGATGACCACATACGATTCAGCGATGAGACAGGCGAAGTTCGCGCCGGGCGATGTGGTGCGTCACCGGCTGTTTCCGTTCCGGGGCGTGGTGTTCGATGTGGATCCCGAGTTCGCCAATTCCGAGGAATGGTGGCTGTCGATCCCCGAGGCGATCCGCCCGGCCAAGGACCAGCCCTTCTATCACCTGCTCGCTGAAAACGAGCAGAACTACTACACTGCCTATGTGTCAGAGCAGAATTTGCTGCCCGACGCCCACAATGGCGCGGTGGGCCATCCCGGCACGCAGGAGTTATTCACCGGTTTTGATGGCGAGCGCTATGCGGTGAAGCCACGACCGGGCTGGGCCAATTAGGCCGAGCCGGCGGCCTGAACGTTCGCAAGGGCGGGTCGTTCACCGGAAGCGGCGGAGCGTACGCGGGAAGGCAGGGTGAAGGACACGGTCGTGCCCTTGCCCAGCACCGAATCGATGCGCAGCGTGCCGCCATGCAGCTCGATCAACGACTTGGACAGGGCGAGACCGAGGCCTGATCCCTGATGGCTCTTGGCGATCTGGCTCTCGATCTGTTCAAACGGGCGCCCGAGCCTTGGCAGCTGTTCGGCGGGAATGCCGATGCCTGTGTCGGCCACCTGCAGAACCACGCCGTCGGCGGCATCGAAGCCGCGCACCCTGACCTGACCTCCGTCCGGCGTGAATTTCACCGCATTGGCCATCAGATTCAGCATGATCTGCTTGAGCGCGCGCGGATCCGCCTCGATCTCGGGGAGGGCGCCAGCCTCCACGATCAGGGCGATGGACTTCTCTTCGGCGCGCGCCCGCATGATCCGCACGCACTGCTCGATCAGCTCGTCCGGACGGACCACTTCGGGCTGAAGCTGCATTTTGCCGGCCTCGATCTTGGACATGTCGAGAATGTCGTTGATCAGCAGAAGGAGGTGCTGGCCCGAGCTGAGGATGTCTGTGACATAACCCTTATAGCGTTCATCGCCGAGCGGGCCGAACATTTCGCCGGTCATGATTTCGGAGAAGCCGTTGATTGCGTTGAGTGGCGTGCGCAGCTCATGGGACATGTTGGCCAGGAACTCCGACTTGGAGCGATTGGCTTCCTCGGCGCGCAGGCGCTCTTGCTGGTGCGCGCTGGCCAGCTCTTCGACGCGCGCCTGGCTGCGCTTGAGATTCTCCACCGTGCCACGCAGGGCGCGTTCATTGTCGCGCAGTGCCGCTTCCTGGGTTTTCAGGGCGGTGATGTCCGCGCCCACGCTGACCAAACCGCCATCAGCAGTCTGACGCTCGGAATAGTGCAGCCAGCGCCCGTCGGCGAGTTCCAGGTCATAGGACTCGGCGCTGGCCGCGCCATGGACATGCCGGATTGAGCTTGCTGCCAGCGCCTCCACATCGCCATAGCGCATGCCCGGTTTGAGGGCGGTGTCGGCGAGGCCGAAAAAGTCGCGGAACTTGCGGTTCCACAGCACCAGACGGCGCCGGGAATCCCACAGAACGAAGCTCTCGGTCATGGATTCCAGCGCCGCGCGCAGGCGGGTCTCGGCCGCTTGCACCCGTGCCTGGGCACCCTTGCGTTCGGTGATATCGATGGCCACGCCCACCAGGCGGCGCGATCCTGCCATCACCCGTCCGCGCATCTGCAGCCAGACCGGCAGCTGGGCTGCGCGCACTTCCACATCCACATCATGAGACTGCGCCGCACTGCGCAGGGCGGCCCGCACGCGGTTGCGGTCCTCCTCGCTGAGCAGCAACAGAAACT
Source organism: Hyphomonadaceae bacterium BL14 (assembly GCA_027627705.1). Classification (NCBI taxonomy): domain Bacteria; kingdom Pseudomonadati; phylum Pseudomonadota; class Alphaproteobacteria; order Hyphomonadales; family Hyphomonadaceae; species Hyphomonadaceae bacterium BL14. The sequence continues at coordinate 922,871 of CP091242.1, read as the reverse complement.
CCGGCCCGGACATTTCCTCGGCCTGGGTGCGCCCGAGAATCTGTGCAAACCAGTCAGTCAAGAGCACAGTGTCGGTATCGATGTCCCAGTCCCAAACGCCCACCCGGGCCCCTTCCATCGCCAGATGCAGGCGGTTCTGGGATTCGAGCAGCCGGCCTTCAGCCACGCCCAGCTCACCCATGCGCCGGTGCAGGACCAGAAACAGCGCGACAGACGCGCCCAGGGTGGCGGCAAACAGCAGCAGGTTGAAAAGAAGGGTCTGGTGCCAGGCGGCACTGTCAACCGCGCCCGGCCCGAGTGTCAGGGCATGGAGTGGTGAACCGGCGATGGCGGCGGCACCCAGAACGCTGTCTGCGCCCCCCAGTCTGGCGCCGCGCAGCGCGCCGCCGCGCTCGGCCATGCGTGCCACTGCCGCCGGATCAAGCCCGAACCGCTCCGCCGCCAGCGGCGCGCCCTCGAACGGTGCTGCCGGTTGCACCGCGATCAGCCGCCCGGAGGCGTCGGTGATCAGTGCGATTTCGCCTTCGGTCCGGCGCGGCAGCAGTGCAGACGGATCGACCAGGGCCAGAAGCGCGCCCACCGCGCCATCGGCAAGCCGTGCCGGGTAGGCGATGGCCACGGGGTTGGCGGTGCCAGCCTGAACATGCATGCCGGCGCTGGACGCCAGCGCGGCGTCAGCCGCGGCGCGCAACGACTCTGCGGACGCGTCCTGCGTGGCGATCACCCGTCCATCGGGGAGGAGCAAAGCGGCGCTCTCCACCCAGGGCGAGCGTGTCAGCGTCTCCAGTGCAGGCCGGGCAGCGTGCTCGGGTGCGATGGCCTCAAGCTGGACGGCGGCCATGGAGAGCGCGCTGCGCACCTCCGCCAGGCGTCCGGCGACGCGTTCGGCCAGAAAGGCGGCAGACCGGGCCTGTGTGCTGGTCACTTCGGCTTCCGCCGAGCGCCAGTCCTGCCAGAGCTTGATGGCGATGACTCCGCCGAACGCGATCACAAAGCCCAGAACCAGGGCAAACGCGAGGCGCGCCGAGGCACCGCGGCGCAGGGTCTGGCCTGCCTGAGCCGAGCCGGTCCGTTTGCGTCGGGCGTCGCGCTTGCGAATCATGAGTTTGAAGCTAAAGCGCCGCTGCTATCCGCGTCCAGCGTTGGTAAGCGGGTTGCGGCTCAATGAGCGCGCGGTGTCGCCCTGCGGGCTCACACCTGGGCGCTCGGCTGAGTCTTGCGCCGTTCCTTGCCCTCGTATGGAGCATTGCGCCGGCGCCGGTCAGGCCCGGCATAGCTGCGCGTGCGCACAAACGGTCTGGGTTGGTTCACTACCGCTGCAATCTTGGACCAAAGCTCGCGGGCATTGATCGGCTTGGCGCAAATCTCCGTGACGCCAGCATCGCGCGCAGCCACGATGCGCGAGCGCTCGGAGTGCGCTGTCAGCATAATGATCGGGATGAAGGGGTTGCGCACATCATCGCTCGTGCGCACCAGGCGGGTGAACTCCAGCCCGTCCAGCATGGGCATCTGCAGGTCGGTGATGACGATGTCCACCGCCTCGTGGCGGACAATCTCGAGCGCTTCGGCGGCGTCGCGCGATTCCCATGTCTTGTTGATTCCAAAGCCCAGAAGCATGCAGCGGACAATGGAAATCATGTGCGCATTGTCATCAATGATCAGTGCAGACAGGCGATTGATACCAGTTATCACAGGGCGGCCTTCTCCCGGACGCTACGCCCGCTTAAAGTGTATGCCTTAAGCAGTGAGACGCCTAATGATCGTTATAGATTATTCGGCTGCAGCCGCAATCTGGGCGGCTGCGTCAGGCCGGGCTTTCACCGCCCGCACCATATCCTTGGCACGACGTGCGAGCGCGACCCAGTCCGGGCTGGCATCAGGGTCCTCGGCGGCAAGACGGGCGATCGCTTCGGCCAGGGCCAGAAGGCGCGGGCTTTGTGCAATCAGGCGCGCCTGCTGCTCGATGCGGTTCGGGTCGCGGTCATATTCGGCGCCCGGCACCCGCCAGCCGCCCCAGTTCTGGGCGTCGGTCACCACCACCGGATAGGTGCCCGGTTGCGGGTGGTGGGCGCACTCCTCAGCCGTTTGCCATTTGTTGTGGGCGCGCATCAGGCGCCACTGGCCCGGATCGCTTTGATCAATGGCTTCGGCGGACAATTCGTCTGTGGTGAAATCGCGCCCCAACCCGCAATCATAATAGATGCGCACCGGCTCCTCGACATCCTTAACCCATTGCGGCTTGACCCGCTCGATCAGCGCCCAGGTCCCGACGGGGCGAACGAAGACCCGCTGGTGCTTGTGAAAGACAGCTTTGGCCATGACGTGCTCCTTCGCTGCCAATCATGAAGGTTCGGCCTCAAATCCAGGTTAAGCGGCACGGTGAAGGCTCGGTTAAGGTTCAGGGTAGGCCGTGCGCACCATGCCGCCAGGCTGGATTTCGCAACGCCCGGCCAGTTCCAGCTCCACGAGAGCCGCCAGCACCGCGCCGACCGGCGCGCCGGTCAGCCGGGCGAGTTCGTCCTTGGACACCGGGGCAGGAGAGAGCAGCTCTGCGATCCGCTCACGCACCGTGTCTGCTGCGGCCTCGGCTGACGCCGCATCGTCCGGCTCGTTCTCATAGTCGTATCCGCCGGGCTCCTTCATCAGCGGCGGGCGGATATTCTGGAGGATGGCCAGCACATCATCGGCGCTTTCGATCAGGGCCGCACCGTCGCGCAGCAAGCGGTTCGTGCCCCGGGCGCGCGGGTCCAGCGGCGAGCCCGGGACGGCCATCACTTCGCGCCCCTGCTCGCCCGCCAGCCGGGCGGTGATCAGGGAGCCGGAGCGTTCCGCCGCCTCCACTACCAACACGCCCAGCGACAGGCCCGCGATCAGCCGGTTGCGGCGCGGAAAATCGCGTGCCTGCGCGGTGTAATCGGGCGGTGATTCGCTGACAATCAGCCCCTCGCGGGCTATGGCGTGGTGCAGATCAGCATGTTCGGGCGGATAAATCCGCGCCAGACCGCCGCCAATGACTGCGATGGTCCCGGTCTCCAGCGAGGCGGCGTGGGCCGCACCGTCAATGCCGCGTGCGAGGCCTGAAACAACGGTGACCCCACGCCGGCCCAGTTCGCGCGCGAGGTCGCCCGCGAAACGCAGGCCCACCGCCGAGGCGTTGCGTGCGCCGACAATGGCGCAGGACGGGCGGGCGTCCGGATCCAGCGGGCCGATGACCGAGAGGACGGGCGGGGGCGGGTCGAGGGCGGCCAGCAGTTTGGGGAAGTCCGGCTCGCAGGCGCAGATCAGGCGGGCACCCAGCGCGTCGAGCCGGTCCAGCTCGGCGCGCGCCTGATCACTTGTTACAATCTGCAGACGGCCCGCCCTGCCGCCGCGCCTGGCGAGCCTTGGCAGCTCGGCGATGGCGGTGTCGGCCGTACCGAAGCGGGTGAGGAGCTGGTGAAACGTGACCGGTCCGACCCCGGAGGTGCGCGCGAGCCTGAGCCAGTCGAGCCGGCCGGCGTCGGACAGGCGCGCCGGCGTCACGTCTTGGCCGCTCCTATGCGCGGCTCGCTGCCATCGAGGAGGCGCACGATATTGTCCTTGTGGCGCAGGTACAGTGGCAGGGCCAGCACCAGCGTGAGCAGAGCCACGTCGGGCCGGTCAAAAGCCAGCGCCAGCGCCGGCGCAGCCGCCGCGGCGACCAGCGCCGACAGGCTGGAAATGCGCATCAGCAAGGCCATGCCAAGCCATGTCAGGCAGGTCAGTACGCCCACGGGCCAGGCCGCAGCCAGCAGTACGCCCAGAAACGTCGCCACGCCTTTGCCGCCCTTGAACTTCAGCCAGACCGGGAAGCAATGGCCAAAAAAGGCCGCGCCGCCTGCGATCAGGCCGGCCGGTGTGGAGACCAGAAATGTAAAGAGGAGGCACGCAATGCCCGCCTTGGCGCTGTCGAGCACCAGCGTGGCCGCCGCCAGATCCTTGCGGCCGGTTCGCAGCACGTTGGTCGCGCCGATATTACCTGACCCGATAGTGCGGATATCGCCCAGCCCCGCCATCCGTGTCAGCACCAGGCCGAACGGAATGGAGCCGAACAGGTATCCGCCCGTCAGAGCGAGGATCAGAACCGGATCAAACGGCATAGTCTATCCTTCAGGTTGATAGATGATCGCGCCTTCCACGAGCGTGATCAAGACCTTTCCCGCCATGCGGCGGTTCTCGAACGCGCTGGACGCGATGCAGACCCGCTCGCCGCGGCCATAGACTACCGGTGCATCGGGATCGAAGACCACCAGATCCGCCGGCGAGCCGGGCGCGAGACAGCCCTGGTCCAGCCCGAACAAATCCGCCGGTCCGGCGGTGACGGGCCAGAGCGCGTCCAGCAGGCTGAGGCGGCCTTCAGCCACGAGCGTGCAGAGCGCCGGCAGAAGCGCTTCGAGATTGGCCGAGCCCGGTGCCGCTTCGGGGAAGGGGTGGGCCTTGGATTCGCCTGTACAGGTGCGGTGGTCTGACACCAGGGCGGCAATCGTCCCGCCTGCCAGCGCCTCGATCAGCGCCAGCCGGTCCTCCTCGCGGCGCAAGGGTGGCTCCAGCCGGAAGCGCGCATCAAACCCGCCCGCATCCATCTCGTTGAAGATGAGATGGGTAATCGGTGTCGTGGCGGCGATGTCCAGCTCGCGCGCCAAAGCGGCTTCAAGGGCTTTCAGCCCCCCCGCCGTGGTCACCCGGTCCAGCAGGATGCGCGCGCCGGTCAGTTCAGCCAGCAAGGCGGCGCGCTCGATCGCCAGCCGCTCACCGGCTGCGGGCCGGGCCGGCAGGCCCATGCGCATGGACAGGTCGCTTTCCGTGGCGCAGGTCCCGCGCGACAGGGCGGCATCCTCGCAGATCAGCGCCGTCCAGGCGTCGAACCCGCCGGCATAGGACAGCACCCGGCGTACCAGACGCGTATCGGCTTCGGGTCGTCCGCCATCGCCCACATAGGCCGCGCCCGCACGCAGCATCAGGCCGATCTCTCCCATCTCGCCGCTGTGATCGATGGCGAGGCCGGAGGCCATCAGCCGCACCGGGCTGGTCAGGCTGGCCGCTTCGATGGCAGCGAAGTGCTCGGGCCGGCTGAGCCCGGTCCCGCTGTCAGGGGCCAGGATCAGCGTGCCGATTCCGCCCGCCGCCGCCGCGCGCGCCGCTGCATCCAGCCCGGACTGCCCGGTGCTTGCGGGGTTCACCCAGCAGCGCGCGTCGATCAGCGCCGGCGCCAGCACCGCGCCGTCGAGATCGATCACCCGCTCGCCACTCTGCGGATCGAGGCACGGCGCGATCTCCGCAATCACGCCGCCGCGAATGCGCACATCGCCCGGCGCATCATGGCGCGCCGCCGGGTCGATCACCCGGGCCTTGCGAAACAGGATCGCGCTCATGAGTACGCCTCGCTTCGCGTGCGGTCGTGATAGCGCTGGTTAGGGGAGGCGGCGCTGATCAGTTCCAGCACGGCCATACGGACTGCGACACCCGCCTCGACCTGCTCCAGGATCACCGCCCGTTCGCCGTCGTCGGCCAGGGCACCGTCAATCTCGACGCCGCGATTCATGGGACCGGGATGCATGACCAGGCAGTCCGGCTTGGCGTGCTCCAGCCGGCCATGATCGAGGCCGTACAGGGTGCGGTACTCGCGGTCTGACGGGATCAGCCCGCCGCTCATGCGTTCACGCTGTACGCGCAGCGCCATCACCGCGTCACAGCCCTCCAGCGCGGTGTCCAGATCGTGAAACACCTGAACACCCCAGCGGTCGGCATCCTCCGGCAACAGTGTCGCCGGGCCGCACAGCCTCACGTCCGCGTTGAGCATGTTCAGCAGCGCCACATTGGAGCGCGCCACGCGCGAGTGCAGGATATCGCCGACGATCAGGATGCGGCGCCCACCCACCTCACCCCAGCGCTGCGAGAGGGTAAAGGCGTCCAGCAGCGCCTGGGTGGGGTGCTCATGGGCACCATCCCCGGCATTGACCGTGGACACGCCGGTGACCCGCGCGAAATGTGCTGCGGCCCCCGCAGCGCTGTGACGCACGACCTGGATATCAGGCCGCATCGCAGCCAGGTTCAGCGCGGTGTCTTCCAGGCTTTCGCCTTTGGAGATGGAGGCGCTGCCGGCCGAGAAATTGACCACATGCGCGCCCAGCCGCTTGGCCGCAATCTCGAAGCTTGCCAGCGTGCGGGTGGAGTTTTCGAAAAACAGATTGATCAGCGTCGCGCCGTCGAGCGTGCGCTCGGCCCGCACCCCGGCGCGGTTATGATCAAAATGCACCGCGCTGCGCTCAAAGATCATCCGCACATCGAGCGGATTGAGATCGCCGATGGAAACGAGGCTCGCGTGGGGAAAATCGTAGCTGAAACCGGTCCGGTTCATGAGCCCTCGCGCATTGCGTCGGCGCGGTATAAGCGTGTGAAGGGTCTGCGGCAAGGCGTTCGCCCGGCTTCCAATTGGTTTCATTTGTAACTAAATTTGGTTCTGACGCGCTGACTGAACGGAGACCGCCCATGGCTCGAAAATGGATTTACGCCTCGCGCACGGAGGGCACGGCCTCTCGTCAGGCCCACGCCGATCTGCCCGGAGGCACGTATGAGCGCGAGATGAGCAAGGAGGGGTTTTTCGGCCCCGCCGCCTTCCTGCACCACAAACGCCCGCCCACCGGCTGGAGCAATTTTGAAGGCCCGCTGAAACCTTACGCCTTCGATCTGACGCGGCTGGAGGTGCACGACGCCTCGCCCTGGGCGGCCCCGGTGGTGCTGCACAACGCGTCATGCGAGATTCGGTTCTGGAAACTTGATGCGGCCATGCCGGCATTGGCCCGCAATGGCGACGGGGACCAGATCCTGTTCATCCATACCGGGACCGGGTCGCTGTACTGTGACTTTGGTCATCTGACCGTCGAGGCGGGCGACTATGTCGTCCTGCCACGCGGCACCATGTGGCGGCTGGCACCGTCAGAGCCGGTCGCGGTGCTGATGATCGAGGCGACCAATAGCCATTACACTTTGCCGGACAAGGGCCTGGTGGGGCCGCACGCGATCTTTGATCCCGCGATGTTCGATGTGCCCGCGATGGACGAGGCCTTCCGCGCCCAGCAGGCGGACGCTGATCATGAATGGCGTGTAGAGGTGAAGAAGCGCGGGCAGGTGAGCGTCATCACCTATCCCTACAATCCGCTGGACGCGGTGGGCTGGCATGGCGAGCTGCATCCGGTGCGCATCAATGTGCGCCATATCCGCCCGCTGATGAGCCATCGCTATCATGTGCCGCCCAGCGCCCACACGACCTTCCTCTCCGACCGGTTTGTGGTGTGCACCTTTGCGCCGCGCCCGTTCGAGACCGATCCGGGGGCGCTGAAGGTCCCGTTCTTTCACAATAATGACGACTATGATGAAGTGCTGTTCTACCATGCCGGCGATTTCTTCAGCCGCGACAATATCGATGCCGGCATGATGACCTTCCACCCGTCGGGCTTCACCCATGGGCCGCACCCCAAGGCATTGAAAAACATGCTCACCCAGTCCAAACCGGCGACCAACGAGTACGCCGTGATGATCGACACCCGCGATCCGCTCAATGTCGGTGCCGATGCCGCACGGGTGGAAAATCCCGACTATGTCAATTCCTGGAAGGGGTAGGGGCGTTTGATACCCGGCCAGCTCAGAGACGGTTACGCGCAGTTTCGTGCGGAGCATTTCGAAAACAAGCAGCGCCTGTGGCGGCGGCTCTCCATGGGTCAGTCCCCGAAGGCGCTGGTGATCGGCTGCGCCGACAGCCGGGTCGATCCGGCCGCCATCTTTAATGCCGGCCCCGGCGAGCTGTTCATCGTGCGCAACGTGGCCAATCTGGTCCCGCCCTACGAGCCCGATGGGGCCCATCACGGCGTCTCTGCAGCACTGGAGTTCGCCGTGAAGTCGCTTCAGGTGGATCATATCGTCGTGTTGGGGCACCGGCTGTGCAGCGGCGTGAAAGCGGCGGCGACCGGATCGGCCTGCGGCACGCAATTCATCGAGCGCTGGCTCGATCCGCTGCAGCCGGCCTGCATTGAAGCGCGCGATGCGCTGGGGGATGACGCCGGTGAGGACGCGCTGTGCGATGATCTGGAACTGCGTTCTGTGCGCCATTCGCTGGCACGCCTGATCGGCTTTCCATTCGTGGCCGAGGCGGTGGAGCACGGCCGGCTTTGCCTGCACGGTGCCCGTTTCGGGATCGCCGATGGCGTGCTGGAATGGATGGATGAGGACAGCGTGTTCCGCCCTGTCAGCTTTGATGATGCGGACGCGCTCCGCGCGGAGGAAATCCCATGAAACTCGCCAGTCTGAAGTCCACTGGCCGCGATGGCCGCCTGGTGGTGGTCTCTCATGACCTGAACTGGTGCGCCGATGCGCGCCATATCGCGCCCACCCTGCAGGCCACGCTGGATGACTGGACGCGCATCGAGCCGGCGCTGCGTACGCTGGCTGAAGAGCTGGAGCGTGAAACCATTCCGCGCGAGCGTTTCCACGAACGCCAGGCGCTCTCGCCGCTGCCGCGCGCGTTTCAGTGGGCGGACGGCTCGGCCTACGTCAATCATGTGGAGCTGGTGCGCAAGGCGCGCGGCGCCGAGCTGCCCGAGAGCTTCTGGACCGATCCGCTGATGTATCAGGGCGGGTCTGACGCCTTTCTGGCACCGCGTGAGGACATCCCGCTGGGCGATGACAGCTGGGGCCTCGATTTCGAGGCTGAAGTCGCCGTTGTGACGGGTGACGCGCCGCAAGGGTGCTCGGTGGAGGAGGCGGCCGGTGCCATCCGCCTGATCATGATCCTCAATGATGTCAGCTTGCGCGGCCTGATCCCGGGCGAGCTGGCCAAGGGATTCGGCTTTTTCCAGTCCAAGCCGCCCACGGCCTTCTCACCGGTAGCCGTGACGCCGGACGAGCTCGGCGCGGCGTGGGACGGCCGCCGGGTGCATCTTCCGCTTCGCTCCTGGCTCAATGGCGAGCTGTTCGGCGAGCCGGACTGCCAGGTGGACATGCATTTCGATTTCGCTCAGCTGGTGGCCCATGTGGCCAAAACCCGTCCGCTCACCGCCGGCACGATTGTCGGTTCGGGCACGGTCTCGAACAAGCTGGGCGATGAGCCGGGCAAGCCGGTGAAGGATGGCGGGAAGGGGTATTCCTGCATCGCCGAAATCCGGATGATCGAGACCATCCAGGATGGCGCGCCGAAGACCCGCTTCATGATCCCCGGCGATACGGTGCGCATCGACATGCAGGACAAAGCCGGCAAGTCGATCTTCGGGGCGATTGAGCAGACAGTGGTCCGGTATGCCCGCTAGGGCTTATTCTGCCGGAACCATGTGAGCGGGCGCAGGCCCCATTGCCGCAATCATGCGGCCGGCCTCTTCCAGGCAGCGTCCGCAGCGGGGTTTGGCCCCGCAGGCCTTGAACGCCGATGCTGTATCGCGCGCGCCGCCTTCAGCGGCGGCTTTGATGTCGCGGCAGCGCAGGGCGTTGCAAAGGCAGACATACATGGATGCGGCGTCCTTGATCTGGTCTGTGGCGATGGCGGGGTCGGCACGCCATTCCCGCAAATCATTCGCAAACGCATCAAGCAGCAAGTGCGAATGATTGTCAACTGCGGGATGGCAAATCCGGTGCCGGACCTGCCCGCATTGTGCTGGACGCCGTATGAGCCGGTTCCTAGGGTGCTTGGCCTGAATGCCGGCTCTGCCGGTTCGGGCATGTGGGGAGGGTGAGATGCGCTACGGGCTCTGGGCGATTGGACTGATCGTGCTGCTGATTGCGGCGAGGATGGCCTTTATCGTCATCCCGGCGTCCGGTGCGCTGACGCCTGTCAGCGAGATCGGGACGCAGGGATGCGAGCGGGTCGCGGTGGCACCCGGGACCGAGGACGTGACCGTCGACCCTGTGACCGGTCTCGCCTTCGTCTCAGCCCAGGACCGGCGCGCAGGCGCGGCCACCCAGGGCGGGCGCGCGGGCGCGATGGCCCAGACCAACGGCATCTATGTGTTCAACCCGGCTGACCCGTCGCGGGTGACGCTGGCATCGATTGATTCGCCCGCCGATTTTCGACCCCACGGCATCAGCCTGTGGCGCGGTAGGGGGCCGGACGGCGAAGACATCGCCCGCCTGTTCGTGATCAGCCACCCGGCGGGTGGCAGCCGCGTGCTGATTTATGATGTGGGCGAGGGCGGGGCGCTGGTACATCTGGAGACAGTCAGCGCGCCGGACATCCGCTCGCCCAATGATGTGGTCGGGGTGGGGCCGCGCCAGTTCTACATCACCAATGATACGTATTTTGGCGACACGCCCATGGGCTTTCTGGAAGCCTTTCTGGGGCTGCCGCTGGGCAGTGTGGCATATTTTGACGGCGAGGCGGCGCGCATCGTCGCCGGCGGCTTTATCTACACCAATGGCATCAATGTGAGCGGCGCGGGCGACCGGCTCTACGTTGCGGCATTCCTCGGCCGTGAAGTGCGGGTGTTCGAGCGCGATGCGTCTGACGGATCACTGCGCCGCCTGGCCTCGCACCGCCTGCCCATGGGCGCGGACAATATTGAGATCGGCTCCGATGGCGCGCTCTATGTCGGCGGCAATGTGGATGTCTTCGCCTTTCTGGCCCATTCGACCGACCCGGAGGCCCTCGCGCCGTCAGTGGTCATGCGCCTGGATCCCGAAACGGGCGAGCGCCGGACCGTGTTCATGAATGACGGGTCCCTGATCAATTCGGCCAGCGTCGGCGCTGTGCACGATGGCCGGCTTCTGGTTGGTGCCGTGTTTGACGGGCATGTGCTCGTCTGCCCCTATGCAGGCTGACTTGCGAATCCCATGAAGGATTGTTCCATGACTGATGATATCCGCGTTGAGGATGCCGACGGCGTGCGCATTGTGCGCTTCAACCGCGCTGCCAAGAAGAACGCCATCACCCGCGCCATGTACACGGCGATGGCTGAGGCGCTTGATAGCGCCAGTTCCGACACGGCTGTGCGCGTGGTGGTGATCGCGGGCACGGACGGGGTGTTCACCGCGGGCAATGATCTCATGGACTTCATGGAGTCGCCGCCGCATATCGGCGGGGCGGAGACGCCGCCGGTCGAGCATTTCATGCGGGCGCTGATGGGGTGTGAGAAGCCCGTCATCGCGGCGGTGGATGGCCTGGCCATCGGTATCGGCGTGACCCTTCTGCTCCATTGCGATTTCGCCTACGCCACAGGCCGTTCGGTCTTCCGCACGCCCTTCGTCGATCTGGCGCTGGTGCCGGAGTTCGGGTCGTCCGTGCTGCTACCCGGTCTCGCCGGGCGCGCCGTGGCGGGCGAGCTGCTTTTGCTGGGCGAAAGCTGGGATGCGGCGCGGGCCGAGCGCTATGGTCTCGTCAATGGCGTGTTTGCGCCCGAGGCTCTCGAGGGTGAGGTGATGACGCGCGCCCGCACGCTGGCCGCCAAGGCCCCCGACGCCATGCGCCAGTCAAAGGCGCTGATCCTGGCCGGCCAGTCGGCGCTGATGGATGTGATCCGCGCCGAGGGCGACGTGTTCGCTCACCAGCTGGCCTCGGCGGAGTTCAAGGAAGCGGTCACGGCCTTCCTGGAGCGCCGTCCCCCGGATTTTTCGAAGGCGGGCTAGCGCCTACACCCGCATACCAACCGCCACGCCCAGCGCTACCAGCGCGCAGGCAGCCGCTGTGATGATCAAGCCGAATCCGACCCGCCGCCAAAACATCGCGCGGGCCAGATCGGCCTGGCGGGGATGGCGGGCGAAGGCGGCGTCGGGCAGGGAGTCATGGGCGTCGCCGCCGGGATGGCTGGTGGCCGCGCCCGCCGCGAACTGGCTGAGCCGCGCCATCAGATCGACGGCCAGACGCGCCGTGGCCTTCTCGTGGAGCTGCAAATGCAGCGCACCCTCGCCGTGGCTGAGCCGCTTGCCCGCGATGATGGTGGGCGCATCGGTGCGGGTGAGCTTGGAATAGCGGCGCACCTCGTCTGACTCGGCGTCCTCGGCGTCCGGCTTGTCGGCGGGCAGGCCGAACAGCACCAGCCGCATGACAAACTCGGCGAGATTGGCCCGCTCCAGAAGCTTCACCCGCTCGGCCCGGTCAATGCCGTGACCTTGCGCCAGCGCCTCGCCCAGGCGCTTGATCCGATAGGCGGCTGCCAACGGCTCTTCAACGCCTTTCAGGGCGGCGGACGAAACCTTTTCCGTCGCCGGCCCGAACAGGCGGCCCATACGGGTGCGGGTGTCGCGCGGCGGCTTGGCGGCGACGAACGGGCCGCGGACAACCCCGCCAAAGCTGCGCAGGCAGGCGTCGAAAGCCTGCCGGGCGGCGCGCACGGCGGCAGAATGGCGCACCTTGTCTGACAGGAGATCAGACGACAGCAGCCGGTCAGCCTGCCAAAGGCTGCGCGCTGCGGCTTCCAGCGAATCCGACGCCGTCTGTGCATCGAAGCTCACGCCGGGCACAGCGTCGGCCAGGTTCTCGCGCCGGGTGAGCGCCGCTTCGGACTGGCGCTTGAGAGAGAACAGGATCAGGTCGAACTGGGCGTCGCGATCGCGCGGCCAGTCATCGCGCCGCCAGCGGCCGAGCTGGAAATACCAGCGTGACGCGCCGCGCTGCAGGCGGGTGTTCAGATCCCGGCTGAAATCAAGCTGCTCTTCAGCGGGTAACAGGTCGAAGAACACTTCGACAAAATCGAACAGCAGCAGGTTTGCCGCGACCCCGTAGGGGCCCTGCTCGAAAACAGGGCCGGCCGGGGCGGGACCGCTGAGGTCGAACAGCCAGTTTACGCCCGCTTCCGCCGCTTCGGCGTGGGCGGGCAGGCGCGCCTGTAGATAGGCGTCCGCCATGCGCCTGAGGGCGCGCCGGGGCAGGTCCTTGACGGTGCGCTGCTCATTGGCGTTGTCAATGGCGCGCTGGACCTGAGCACGCAGGGCGTGCTCGGCGTCGAGATGACGCTGGGCGGCGTCACCGGGCTGAAGCAGCAAGTCGCGCGCCTCTTCCTCGAGGGCGCGGTAGTCATGCAGGTGCAGATCGTCGTGGAACAGATCCCCGCATCCGATCCGCGCCTGATAACGCTGACTGAAGAGCTCGGTGACGCTCATGACCGGTCCACCCCGGCGAGCAGGGCCTCGCGCGGCAGGGTGAAACCAGACGCGATCCAGGCATCTTCCAGTGCTTCCAGACGGGCACCCAGCTCCGGACCGGGCGCGGCACCCGCTGCGATCAGATCATGGCCGGTCACAGGAAAGCGCGGACGGGTCCATTGGGCGGCCTGGGCGAGGGCAGGTGAGGCGTCGTCTCCCGAGCGCGCCTCGTCCAGACGCAGCCGGTCTGAGACAGCTTGGGGGCCAAGCACGTAAAGCGCGCGGTCCAGATCGCAATCGGCCATGCGCGCGCGCACCACGCCGGCGCGCGCTGGCACCGGTCCGCTCATGGCGGCCAGCCGGACGGTCTCGGCCCGCGAGGCTTTCATGCGTGCGCTCAAGCCTGCCACTGTGTCCCCATCCTGCCCGGCCAAGGCCGCTATGCGAACAAGCGCGTCAGCAGGCCGGACCTTCCCTCGATCGCTGTTAATTAAGCTTAAGAAAAGCTTGAAGTCGAGTGTTCCGGGCCAGAAGACCTCCAGAACGTGGCCTTTGTGCATCGCCTCCACCACAGGGCCGGGGTCGGGTGCGCAGAGCAGTTTCTTGAGCTCTTTCCAGATCCGTTCGGCCGACAGCAGCCTGAGCGTATCTGCCTGCGCTTCGCAGGCGCGCCGCCCGTGGGGGTCGAGCGCCCCGCCCATCCAGGCGCCGAAGCGGTAGAAGCGCAGGATGCGCAAATGGTCCTCGGCGATGCGCGCGCGCGGGTCGCCGATGAAGATCACCTGGCCTGTGCAGGCGTGGTCGACGCCGCCGAAAGGATCGAACAGCGTCCCGTCGCGCCGGGCATAGACGGCGTTCATGGTGAAGTCGCGCCGGGCGGCGTCTTCGGCCCAGTCGTCTGTATAGGCGATGATGGCCCGCCGCCCGTCCGTCTCGACATCGCGGCGCAGGCTGGTCACCTCGATCGTCTGCCCGCTGACGATGGCCGTAACCGTGCCGTGGTCAATGCCGGTGGGCTCTGCGCGAATGCCGGCCGTTTCCAGCGCGTGCACCGCTGCTTCGGGCCGCAGGCAAGTGGCCACATCAATATCGTTGACCGGCTCGCCGCGCAGGGCGCTGCGCACGCATCCGCCAACAAAGCGTGCCTGGTCACTGGCACCCGGGCTCAGGGCATCCATCACCGCGCGCACCGCCGGAGCGGTCAGCCAGGGGTGGGCATGCGGATCGAGCCGAACCTCCCCCATGACCCACCTCAGCGATCGGGAGCGGGAGCGGGTTCGGGGGCGGGCCCGGGTGCCGGTTCGCGAACCGGCTCAAGATCCGGATCGCTCGGACCGGGGTCATTCGGGGTCCGGTGCTGACCGGGCGAATCGCCTCTCGGCCCCAGATGACCGGGCGGCGTGCGCTCGCGTTCAATGCGCGGTGGCGCGTAGTCCTGTGCCCCGTCGCCATCGTCCGACGCGACCAGCGCCAGAGCCGTCACCGTCACCATCACACAGGCCGCACCGGCCAGTGACAACAGGCCGATGGGTGCGTGGCCGTCATGCTTGCGCACGCGCGCAGCCGCGTACCAGACGATGAAGGGGATGATGAAGGCGAGGGCGGAAATCAGGATCATGCGCATCATCGGGCGGCCTTTCCGGCGAATTGCGGGCCGCCGGGGCGGCCCTCGGCATAGCGCCGCGAGAGCGCGCGCAGCATGCCCGCCGTCGCGCCCCATATATAGCGCCCTTGCCAGGGCATTGCGTAATATCGGCGCAGCATGCCGCGAAATTCACGCTCCTCCAGCCGGTGGTTAGCGGGATTCATCAGGAAGTCGAAGGGCGCTTCAAACACTTCGGCCACTTCGCCGGGATCGGGATTCAGCGTGAAGCCCGCCCGGGTCACGCCCACGAAGGGGGTGACTTCGAAACCGGTGACCGTCTCATAGCTCTCCCAGCGGCCCAGAAGTGTGATGCGGTCCGGTGTCAGGCCAATCTCTTCCTGGGTTTCGCGCAAGGCGCATTCGGCCAGGGTCTCGCGCCCCGCCATCTGGCGCCCGCCGGGAAAACTGACCTGACCGGCATGGGCCTGCAAGTGGTCCGCGCGCCGGGTGAACAGGATGCGCAGCGCGTCGGCGTCCTGCACCAGCAGGGCCAGCACCGCGGCCGGGCGCAGCAACCGCCCGCTGGGCGAGGGTTCGCCATTGAGATCGCCATCGCCGAGCCGGGGCGCGGGCATGCGCGCATCCACCGGGTCCAGAACGGACTGGAGACGGGCGAGGATATCTTCAGGGTTTGCCATGGCGGCAGAGGCGCTCATGCAGCCGGCCCCAGCGGAAAGAACGCGCTCCGGCTCCACACGCCCATCACGGGCTGGCCGGCCTCGTCCTGGCCCGGCACGGCAAGGGCGGCCAGGTCATAGAAGGCCGCGCGCGTGATCAGCGCTTCCAGCCGGCCACGTATCAGGACATAGGGGTCGGGGGCACCCTCCGGGCCGGTCTCGACCCGGATGGGATGATCAGCGTCCGCGATGACAGCGTCGTCAAGATTGGTGCGAAACGCGAGGGTCTGGTGCCGGCCTTCGCCGGTGCTTTCCACCGCGACCGCCAGAAACGGCGCGGCGTCCACTTTGATGCGGATCTTTTCCACCGGCGTAACCAGATAGGTCTGGCCATCGGCATCCTTGCGCAGGATGCGGGCGAACAGCCGCACCATGCGCTCGCGGCCGATGCGGGTTCCCTCATGCCACCAGCTGCCGTCCCGTCGGATAACGAGGTCCATCTCGCCGCAATACTCCGGCTCCCAGCGCTCCACGGGCGGATAGCCGTTTGCACCACTGGCGGCCTCGGCCGCTTTGATCAGCGACTGCATTGCATCTTGGTCATGGTCAGGCCCGGCCATGGACACCTCGGCAGGCTGCGGCCATGTTTGGCCAAGGACGTCTCGCTCCAAAGGATCTAGGGCTATGACCAGCGCGATGAAAGACTCCGGCGACATTGCAGTACGGGCGGACGCAGCCGCAGCGCGGCTTTCAGAGGCCCGCGCGTCCATCGCGCGGTCCATTATCGGGCTCGACGAAGTGGTCGAACGCACGCTCGCCGTGATCCTGGCCGGCGGTCACGGATTGCTGGTCGGCGCGCCGGGTCTGGCCAAGACCCGCCTGGTCCATGCTGTGGCGGTGGTGACAGGGCTTGAGGACAAGCGGGTGCAATTTACGCCCGATCTGATGCCTGCCGATATTCTGGGATCGGAAGTGCTCGAGGAAGCCCCCGGCGGCAAGCGCGCTTTCCGCTTCATTCCCGGCCCCATTTTCTGCCGCCTCCTGATGGCGGACGAGATCAACCGGGCAAGCCCGCGCACCCAGGCAGCCCTGCTGCAGGCCATGCAGGAAGGTTTCGTCACCATCGCCGGTCAGCGCCATGACCTGCCCAGACCTTTCCACGTACTGGCCACCCAGAACCCGATCGAGCAGGAAGGCACCTATCCGCTGCCCGAAGCCCAGCTGGACCGCTTCCTGATGCAGATCGACGTGCCGTACCCGTCACGCGAGGAGGAGCGGGCGATCCTGCTGGCGACCACCGGCACCGACGAAGGGGAGGCCGTGGCTGTGCTGTCGCCCGATGAGATCGCCGGGCTGCAGCAATTGGTGCGCGCCATGCCGGTGGGCGATGCGGTACTGAATGCGATCCTGGCGCTGCTGGAGCGCGCGCGGCCAGACCGATCTGAAGACGCCGATGTGCGCGAAGGCGTCGCCTGGGGTCCGGGACCCCGCGCGGGTCAGTCATTGATGCTGGCCGTGCGCGCGCGCGCCTTGCTGCAGGGCCGCCTGGCACCGTCGACCGAGGATGTCATCGCGCTGGCCGAGCCCGTGCTCAAGCACCGCATGGCGCTGACCTTCGCCGCGCGCGCCGACGGGCTGGCGGTGGAGGCGCTGATCCGGCGCCTGGCCGCTGAAGCCGCCTGACGCGCGAGGAGGCAGAACACCTGTCCATGGCCGTATCCAAAACGCCCCGGACCCATGACCGCCTGCGCCGCGACGCGGCGCAGGCCGCATCGCGTTTTCCGGCGCTGCTGGCGCAGGCTGAGCGCATCGCCGCGACCGTGGCATTCGGATCCCATGGGCGCCGGCGCGCCGGGTCGGGCGAAACGTTTTGGGAATATCGCCGCCACCGCGCCGAGGACGGCGCGCGCGCCGTGGACTGGCGGCGCTCGGCGCGCGGTGATCAATTATTCGTGCGCGAGACCGAGTGGGAGGCGGCCAATGCCGTCTATCTCTGGCGCGACGGGTCCGCAGGAATGGACGCGCACAGTCCCGGACTTGCAGCCAAGCGCGACCGGGCCGCGGTCTGCCTGATGGCCTGCGCCAGCCTGCTGGTGCGCGGCGGCGAGCGGATTGCAGCACTGGGCGAAACCGGCCGGGCGCGGTCCCGCCAAGCGGGGCTGGAACTGACGGGCCGGGCGCTGGCCGATGGCCCCGGCGCGCTGGCCAGTGTCGAAGCGCCGGACTTGCCCCGCCATGCGCGCCTGGTGCTGGCCAGCGACTTTCTGGACCCGCCCGAGACGTGGGCTCGGCGGCTGGCTGCGCTGTCTGCGGCAGGCGCGCGCGGCATCATGCTGCGCATCATCGATCCGTCCGAAGAAGATTTCCCCTTCGAAGGCCGCACGCGGTTTGACCCGGCGGGCGGAGGCGAGTCCCTGATGTTCGGACGGGCTGAGTCGGCGCGGGCGGGCTATGCGCGCCTGTGGGCCGAGCACACAGTGGCTTTGAGCGATCTGGCCCGGCGCACTGGCTGGACGCTGATCACCCACCGTACGGACCGTCCGGCGGGTGCTGCCGTGCTGGCGCTCTATCAGGCGCTGGACGGGGGCGTGTAATGCTGAGCTTCGGTCCGCTTGCCTTTGCAGCGCCCTGGGCGCTGGCGGCGCTTGCCGCCCTGCCGCTGCTTTGGATGCTGCTGCGCGCCACACCGCCGGCGCCGCGCACGGTGGTGTTTGCCCCGATCCGCTTGCTGCAGCGCCTGGCGCGGACCCCGGAAACGCCACAGACCACGCCCTGGTGGCTGGTGCTTCTACGGCTCCTGCTTGCAGCGATGATCATTCTGGCGCTGGCGCGGCCGGTCTGGCAGCCCGATGCGGGCGCCGGCTCCACCGATCCGCTTCTGGTCATTGTGGATGATGGCTGGACTGCGGCTGCGGCCTGGCCCGGTGCCGCTGCTGAAGCGCGTGCCCGGCTCGACGCGGCGCGCGCCGACGGCCGCCCGGCGGCAATCCTGTTTACCGCGCCCACACCGCGCAGCGCCGGCACAATCCGCTTTGTGGATGCCCGCGAGGCGGTCGCGCGGCTGGACGCGCATGCGCCGCGCGCCTGGGCGCCAGACCGCGCCGATGCCGCGCAGCGTCTGGAAGCCGCGCTCAGCGCCGACGGCGCGCCTTCGCGCATCGAGACGGTCTGGATCAATGACGGCGTGAGTGGGGGCGAGGGCGATGTGAGACTGGCGCGGGCCGCGCAGGCGCGTGGACCCTTGCGGGTGCTGATGCCGCAGCCGGGTGCCGGACCGCTGGGCCTGTCCACGGTGGAAGCCCAGCCGGATGGTTTTGCCGCTGTGGTCACCCGCGCAGGCGGGAGCGGGACGAGGCCGGTCGCCATCACCGCGCTGGGCGCGGATGGACGAGCGCTGGCGGTGGCCAGTGGTCAACTGGCGGACGGTGCCCGGACGCTACGCCTTGAGGCGCGGCTGCCTCTGGATTTGCGCAATCGCATCACCCGGGTGCAGATCGACGGCGAGGCGTCCGCCGGCGCGGTACAGGTGACCGGCGATCGCTGGCGCCGGCCGCGCGTGGGCCTGCTGGAAGCCGAAGGCGGGGGCGGCGAGGGCCAGCCACTTCTGTCCGATATTCATTATGCGCGTCAGGCGCTTGCGGGCATTTCTGAAATCGTGGCCGATGATCTCGACACGGTGCTGGAGGCAGAACCCGCCGCCCTCGTCATCGTGGATGCCGCCAGCGCCCAGGACCCCCGCCTTGTCGAATTCCTCGAAGCCGGCGGCCTGATCATCCGTTTTGCCGGCCCGCGCCTGGCGGTGCGCAGCGGCGAGCTGGTGCCGGCCCCGCTGCGCGAGGGCGGAAGGCTGTTTGGTGGCGCGATGGCCTGGGAAGCGCCCCAGGGCATTGCGGCCTTTGCGGATGACAGTCCTTTCGCCGGCCTTGCGACGTCTCCCGAGGCGCGCGTAACGCGTCAGGTGCTCGCGGAACCCGGACCGGCGCTGGATGCGCGCGTCTGGGCGCGGTTGGAGGATGGCACGCCGCTGGTCACCGCAGACCGGCGCGGTAATGGGTGGCTGGTGCTGTTCCACGTCACGGCGGGGCCTGACTGGTCCAGCTTGCCTTTGTCAGGCCTGTATCCGGCCATGCTGGAGCGCGTCCTGGCCCTGTCAGGCGGCGCAGCGGCCCAGCCCGCGCAGGTGCAGGGCGGGGCCTGGAGGCTGGAGCGCATGCTGGACGGGGCCGGAGCGCTGGTGGACCCACGCGCTGATACCGACCCGGTCCCTGCTGATGAGTTTCACCTGGTACGGGCAAGTGCCCGCACCCCGCCGGGCATTTATGCCATCGGGGCAGCGAGTGCGCCGCTCAATGTCATGCGCCAGGGCGATGCGCTGGCTCCGCTGGCGCGCGATCTGCCGGGGGCGGTCTACGAGGCACGCGGCCAGGGGCGAGAGCTTCGCTTCGCCGGGGCCTTGCTGGCGTTGGCGTTGCTCATTCTTGCCATCGACGCCCTGATCGCGCTGACCCTGTCGGGGCGGATGCCGCGGGTGGCGGTCCCGCGCAGCACGGCCGCGATCGCGCTTGTGTTTGCGGCCGGCCTGGCTTTGCCCGCCCCGGCCGAAGCCGATGACGCGGCCAACGCGCTGGAAGTGCGCTTCGCCTATGTCCTCACCGGCGACAGCCGCATCGACTCCATCAGCCGGGCCGGGCTGGAGGGCGTGTCGCGCGAAGCCCGGCGGCGCAGTGCTGTCGAGCCGGGCACCCCGACGGCGGTGAACATCGAGACCGATGACATCCTGTTCTTCCCGATGGTCTATTGGCCGCTGACGCCGGAGGCGCCTGCGCTGTCAGATGAAGCCGCGGCGCGGGTCAGCGCGTACCTTCAGGGCGGCGGCCTGATCGTCTTTGACACCCGCGACGGACGCGACAGCGCCGGTGCCGGCCAGCCCCATCCCGGCCTGATGCGCACGCTGGAGCGCATCAATGTGCCACCCTTGCAGCGCATTGGTCCCGATCATGTCCTGGGCAAGACCTTCTATCTCCTGAGCGATTACCCCGGCCGCTATGCCGGTGGCGAGGTCTGGGTGGAGGCCAGCCGCGACGGGTCGGCGCGCGACGGCGTCTCCGGTCTGATCATCGGATCGGCCGACTGGGCTTCTGCCTGGGCGGCGGATGAGGCGGGCCGGGCGCTGGCCCCGGTCGAGGGCGGAGCGCGCCAGCGCGAGCTGGCCAACCGGTTTGGTGTCAATCTGGCGATGTATGCGCTCACCGGAAACTACAAGGAAGACCAGGTGCACGTGCCGGCCATCCTGCAGCGGCTGGGGCGCCAGTGATGGATGCAACCAGCCTGATCTTCGCGCCGCTGATCCCCGCCCCGGTGATCGCCGTGCTGGCGGCGCTGGCGCTGGCGGGTGCCGGGCTGGCTTTGGCGCGTGGTCTCAAGGGCTGGCTGTGGCGGACGCTGGCGGCGTTGGGGATCGCGGCCGCGTTGATGAACCCAGCACTGGTGCGCGAGGCGCGCGAGCCGCTGACCGATATCGCGCTTCTGGTGATCGATGACAGTGCCTCCATGGAGGTGGACGGGCGTGCCGCCGCCTCTGAGGCCGTGGCCGGGACGGCGCGTGCGCTGGCCGACCGTGACGGCTCGCTGGAGCTGGTGGAAGTGCGCGGCGGGCGCGCCGCCGACGGCACGCGCCTGATGGAGACGGTCCAGCGCGGCCTCGCCGGCATACCGCGTGAGCGCCTGGCCGGGGTGCTCGTCGCCTCGGACGGCCAGGTCCACGATGCGCCGGCCGACGGCGATGCACTGGGTCTGACCGCGCCCCTGCATCACCTGGTTACCGGCGACCCGCGGGCGCGCGACCGCCGCCTGATCATTTCCGAAGCGCCGCGCTACGGGTTGGTGGGCGAGCTGGTCAGTTTCACCTTGCGCGTCGAGGATGAAGCCGATGAGGGCGGGACCGCTCTGGTGACCCTGTCGGTGGATGGCGGCGAACCCATCGAGGCGCGCGTGGCCATAGGCCGCGAGGTGCAGGTCCAGGCTGAAATCCGAAATCGCGGAACCAATGTGGTCCAGATCGCCGTGGAGCCGGGCACAGAAGAGCTGACCCTGGTCAATAACCGGGCGGCGGTGAGCGTGACCGGAGTGCGCGACCGGCTGAGAGTGCTGCTGATCACCGGAGAACCCCATAATGGCGCAAGGGCTTGGCGCAATCTCCTGAAGTCTGACCCGAGCGTGGATCTGGTGCATTTCACCATTCTGCGCCCTCTCGACCGGGACGATTCAGTCCCCGCTGACGAGCTCGCTCTGATCGCGTTTCCGGTGTTCGAGCTATTCCAGATGCGTCTCGGCGAATTCGATCTGGTCATCTTTGACCGCTATCGCCGCCGCGGCATTCTGCGTCCGCTCTATTTTGAAAACATTGCCCGCTACGTGGAAGAAGGCGGCGCGCTGCTGGTCACCACGGGGCCGCCGTTTGCGGGTCCTGACAGCCTGGCGCGCACGGCGCTGGCAGGCGTTCTGCCGGCATCCCCGGACGGCACGGTGATCGAGACGCGTTTCACGCCGCGCATCTCCGAGGCCGGCGCGCGTCATCCCGTGACCGCGCCCATGGCGGGCGGTGAGGCGGGCTGGGGCGACTGGCACAGGCGCATCGGCGCGCGGTCGGTCGCAGGCGAGACCGTGCTGGAAAGCCCCGATGGCGCGCCACTGCTGACTCTGGCGCGGGCCGGCGAGGGTCGTGCGGCGATCCTTTTGTCTGATCAGGCCTGGCTGTGGGCGCGTGGGTATGACGGCGGCGGGCCGCATGATGAATTGTTCCGCCGGGTGGCCCACTGGCTGATGGGCGAGCCGGAGCTGGATGAGGAGCGCCTGACCGCCAGCGTGTCGGGCGGGCAGCTCTCGGTGACGCGCACCACGCTGGCTGAAACCGCACCGCCGCTCGAGATCGAATGGCCGTCGGGTGCCAGCCAGGTGCTGGACATGAGCGAGGTGGAGCCCGGGCGGTTCACAGCGGCCACCGACGCCGAGGAGCAGGGGCTGGTGCGCCTGCGCTCGGGCGATCTCACCGCAGTGACCGCGTCCGGCCCGCTCAATCCGCGCGAGTTCACCGATTTGCGTCCCGACCCCGAAGGTCTGTCCGCGCTGGCCGACGCCAGCGGTGGCGGGGTGTTCATGCTGGGGTCGGAGGTCAGCGTGCCGGACCTGCGGCGCACCCGCGCTGGCGTTCGCCAGGCCGGACCCAACTGGGCCGGGCTGCAACGCAACGAGGCCTATGTGGTCACCAGCGCCGAGCGTACGCCGCTGGCACCCGGGCTGGCGCTGGCGATTGTGCTGATGGGGCTGCTGGGCGGTGCCTGGCGCCGGGAGGGCCGGTAGCAGGCCGCCGGGCGATTTGGCGTCCGGGCCCCGGCGCGCTAGCGTGCGCAGGGACTCACTCGCGGGGAGGCGAAGACATGCGCATCATTCTGACAGGATTGGCGGTTCTGGCGCTGGCCGGCTGCCAGGATCCGGATTTGCCCGCCGCATCCGGAACGCCGGCTGCCGAGCGCATTTTTGAAGGGGGCGTGATCTATACCGGTGGCACGCAAAACCGTCAGGTGGACATGGTCGCTGTGGCGGGCGGCCGGATCGTGTGCGCAGGCGCGCCCGAGGCCTGTGAGGCCCATGCCGGCCCCGCGACCGAGCGCGTCGATCTAAATGGCGCGGCGATGTTTCCCGGCTTCACGGACGCCCATGTGCATATCCTGGGCGTGGGCCTGCGAGAGCTGAACCTCAATCTGGAAGGCGTGGGATCCATTGCCGAGCTGCAGGCGCGCGTCGCGGCCGCCGCTGATGGGGCCGTGGACGTGGTGGCGGGGCGCGGCTGGATCGAGACGCACTGGCCCGAAGGCCGCTTTCCCACCGCTGCCGATCTCGACGCCGTCGTGCCGGACCGCCCGGTCGTGCTGGTGCGCGCGGACGGGCATGCGCTGGTGGCCAATTCGGCTGCGCTGGCCGAGGCCGGGGTGACGGCGGATACGCCCGATCCCGATGGCGGTGAAATCCTGCGCGACGAGACCGGTGCGGCGACAGGGATGATCATCGACACGGCCATGGCGCCATTTTCCATCTTCCTGCGCGAGCCGGAAGGCGAGGCCCGGGTGCGTGCCTATGAGGCGGGCGCGCGCGTTCTGGCGGCGTCCGGCTGGACCGGCGCGCATTCCATGTCGGTGCGTTATGACGACGTGGATATTCTGGCGCAGCTGGCGCAAGAGGGCCGGCTGCCCCTGCGCGTCCATGTCTTCGCCAATCCCGAACACTATGACGCGGTGGCCGGGCGTGCACCGCGCGTCGAGGCCGGCGGCCGGGTGACCGCCAACGGGATCAAATTCTACATGGATGGCGCGCTGGGCTCGCGCGGCGCAGCGCTCCTGTCGCCCTATGACGACTCGCCGGGCTCGACCGGCTTGTTCATTGCGCGTGACGAGGCGAGCCAGGCGATGATGCGCCGGGCGCTGAAAGATGGCGTGCAGATATCCGCCCACGCCATCGGGGATGCGGGCAATCGCCGCCTGCTCGACTGGATGGAGGCGTCCCTGGACGCCGTGCCGGCCGGCGAACGCGCGAGGCCTGAGCCGCGCTGGCGGGTCGAGCATGCCCAGGTGCTGCACCCCGATGATATTGCGCGCTTCGGCGCGCTGGGCGTTGTCGCGTCCATGCAGCCCAGCCACGCCATCGGCGATCTGCACTTTGCGCCGGCGCGCATCGGGCTGCAGCGCCTGGAGGGCGCCTATGCCTGGCGGTCGCTGGTGGAGACCGGTGCCATTGTCGCGGGCGGGTCCGACGCGCCGGTGGAACGCGGTGAAGCGCGCATCGAGTTCTACGCCGCCGCCGTGCGCCGCGATCTCGAGGGCTACGCCGGGGAGGGGTGGAATTTGCATCAGGCGCTGGACCGCGACGATGCGCTGAAACTCTTCACCCTCTGGCCGGCCTGGACGGTTCATCTGGACGGGGATCTGGGCGAGATCGCCGTGGGCCAGCGCGCCGATTTCAGCGTGTTCGACACCGATCTGATGACCGCAGCCGACCTCGATCTGCGCGATGCCCGCCCTGTGATGACGGTCATCGATGGCGCTGTGGCGTGGCGCGCCGATGCCGAATGACCATCGCCCTTGAGGCGGGCGTCCGAACCGGGTGAACTGCACGCCGGACGCCGCTCCGTTTTGCCGCCTGCTCAGGAGACTGCCCGCATGTCCCAGCTTGATGACGCGTTTTCCGGCACCAAGGCGGTCGCCGACGCGCTGAAATTCGACCAGCGCGCGCTGGAAAACTGGATGGACCAGCATGTGGAGGGCTTTGCCGGACCGCTCACCGTCGAGCAGTTCAAGGGCGGTCAGTCAAACCCCACCTACAAGCTGACCACGCCGCGTCATTCTTATGTCCTGCGCCGCAAGCCGCCGGGCAAGCTCCTGCCCTCGGCCCATGCGGTCGAACGCGAATATCAGGTGATGAAGGCCTTGGGCGGGCAGGGTTTCCCCGCCCCGCACATGCATGCGCTGTGCGAGGACGAAAGCGTCATCGGCACGGCGTTTTACGTGATGGATTTTGTCGAGGGCCGGATATTCTGGGACGCCTATCTGCCCGATCTGGCGCCGGCCGAGCGTGCCGCGCTCTACGACGCGTCCAACGCCACGCTGGCGCAATTGCACGCCATCGACGTGGAGGCGGCGGGGCTGTCTGACTATGGCCGTCCGGGCAATTATTTCGAGCGCCAGATCGCACGCTGGACCAAGCAGTACAAAGCTGCCGAGACCACGCCCATCGCCGCCATGGACCGGCTGATCGAATGGCTGCCCGCCCATGCGCCGGCGCAGGAGCGCATCAGCGTGGTCCACGGCGATTATCGCCTCGACAACATGATCTTCCACCCCACCGAGCCGCGCGTCATCGCGGTACTGGACTGGGAATTATCCACGCTGGGCGACCCGCTGGCCGACTTCACCTACCAGCTGATGCAGTGGCGCACGCCCAAGGAAATCCGTTCCGGCTTTCTCGGCGTGGACCTGAAGGCGCTTGGCATCCCCACCGAAGATGAATACGTGGCCGCCTATTGCCGCCGCACCGGACGCGACGGCATCGAGAATCTCGATTTCTATTTTGTCTACAACATCTTCCGCCTGGCCGGCATCGCCCAGGGCGTATATGCGCGCTCGGTGCAGGGCAATGCCTCGAATGAGCGGGCCAAGGAGCTGGGCGCGCTGGTGGCGCCGATGGCCGATTATGCGTGGAGCATTGCGGAGAGGGCGTGAGCGAGGGGCGCACGTGATGGATATTCGAACGTGGCGTGACTATGAAAACTACATTTATGAAGAAATCTGTTTCAAGCTTCCCGGTGCTACTGTCACCAAGAATGCAAAGGTGGCTGGCAAAACATCAAAAATAGTTAGAGAAGTGGATGTCTGCGTCGTTGAAAAATTTGGAACTGATAAAATAATATCGGCGATAGATTGCAAATATTATAATAAGAAGGTTAGCATTAAAACAGTTGAATCCGCCATTGGTATGGCTGAAGATATTGGCTGCGACAGATTTATAATTGTTACGAATAAGGGGTATACGGACGCGGCCTATGAGCGGGTTTCCAGCCTTTCCAGCAACATTGAATTGGAAATCCTTTCGCCCACACAGCTCAGTCAATTTCAAGGCGCGTTCGGGATCCCTCATGCAG
Organism: Hyphomonadaceae bacterium BL14; assembly: GCA_027627705.1. Lineage (NCBI taxonomy): Bacteria > Pseudomonadati > Pseudomonadota > Alphaproteobacteria > Hyphomonadales > Hyphomonadaceae > Hyphomonadaceae bacterium BL14. The sequence goes on along the minus strand of CP091242.1, from coordinate 896,842 downwards.
GGGGTGCTGGCGCGCTACTCCTTGCTCCATTTGCGTGGGTGATAGACAGTACGCGCTACGGGTTGGGTCCAGCAGTTATGTATCCTATCACACACTCGTTCGAGAGTGCGTTGTACCACACCAATTTCATGTATGTAGGTTTTTGGTTGAAAAGTAAAAATAACGATTCGATTGATGATCTTCATTCAATGATGGTGATGAGGGTAAGGTCATTTTACGGAAATGACGTTATAACAACATTGGTTCCGCACTTTCAAAATTCGGATCATCAAAGTGTGATTTCGAAATCAAATGCGCAAGCAAACCTTATTGAAATAAGAGGAATCTTAGATTTTGGCGAATATTTGTTCTTCTGCGTAGCAAACACCACAAGGCGGCACGAAAAGTCCGCAATCAGGAACATCAAGCACGTAGTTTGGCACACCAAGCCACTACGGCTCAAGTTCGAGCGCTAAGCGATTAGCCTCACCCCAGATGCGCGATAAACGGCGCGGCCAGCGCCAGCGCCATCACGGTCTCAAAACCCACTGCGCCCGCATTATAGCCAGTGACGGTCTCCTTGTGGCGGTCCAGCACCATGGAGGCCGCCCGGCCTATCGCCATGCCGCCCCAGTACAGCGCGACGGCAAAGCTGGCGCCCATCACCGCACCGGCCCCGGCCTGACCGCTCATGGCCAGGGTCAGCAGCACCGCGCCATGGGCCAGCACCAGCGCGCCGCCATAGCTGGCGCGAAATTCGGCGAAGCCGCCTTTCCAGCGCGGATCGGGGGCCAGGCGCACCACGCTCGCGCCCCATTGCGGTACGATCAGGCTTAACAGCCCCATGCACGCGCCAATCACGGCTGCGGCCGCTGCGATGATCCATTCTACCGGTAAGTCCATGAAACCGTGTCCCCGAATTGGCGTCTGTCATGCAAGATAGAGCGCGTTTGAGGATAGCAAAGCGACCAGGCGTGCGCCTCAGGGCTTGATCCCAAAGGGCATATCGAAACCGGGCGGCAGGGACATGCCGCTGGTGGCCTCGCCCAGCACCTTGGCCTGCGCGGATTCGGCCTTGCGCCGCGCGTCGGCGTGGGCCGCCTTGATGAGGTCTTCAAGCACTTCTTTTTCGTCCGGCGTGACGATGGACGGATCGATCGACAGCGCGCGCAGCTCGCCCTTGGCAGTCAGGGTGACGCGCACCAGGCCGGCGCCCGCTTCACCGGTGACTTCCAGCGTCTCCAGCCGTTCCTGCGCCTGGCGCATACGCTGTTGCATCTCCTGGGCCTGCTTCATCAGGCCGGCAAGGTCCTTCATCGCTGGGTCTCCTGGCGGTCTTGGGCGGGTTTGGCGGCCATGGGTGCCGGTTCCACGGCGATCAACTCGGCATCGGGAAAGGCGGCCAGCGCGCTGACCATGGCCGGGTCTTTCATCACCGTGTCGCGTTCGGCCTCGGCCTCGCGGCGGCGGCGGTCATGGACCGTCTCCTGGCCATTCCTGGCCGAGCTGTCCACCAGCCAGCGCGCACCGGTCTCGTCCTGAAGGAAGCGCGCCAGCCGTCCGCCCAGATCGGACGGCGCGCCGGGGGCCGGCTCATATGACAGGGCCCCAGGCCGCAAGGATACCAGCTTGACGTAGCGCTCCACATCCAGCTTCAGCCCGATTTCGCGGGCAGCCTCGATATCGGCGATCAGCGCGTCCAGACTATCCGGCCCGGGCAGGGCGTCGCCGATGGGTTCGTGATCGTCATACCCGGCGTCGTCGGCTGGCGGGGCTTCGGCAGGCGGGGGCGGGGCGGGGCGGCTGAACGGCACGATCTTGTTTTCAGGCCCGCGCGCCTCCGGCTGATCCGGAGCCGGTGCGGAGGGCAAGGCGGGCTGCGCCGCCGCCTGTGTTTCTGCGCGCGGGGCGCCGGCCAGCAGACGCGCGGCGTCTTCCGGCGAGGGCAGGCTGGCCGCACTCATCAGGCGGATCACGGCCATTTCCGCCGCCGAGGACGGGTCCGGCGCGGTGCGTACATCATCAAGGCCGGTCAGCGCCGTCTTCCACAGCCGTCCCAGCGAGGCCAGCGAATGGGAGTCAGACAGGGCCGCAAGGCGCGCAATGGTCTCTTTCGCCTCGCCCAGATCGGCGTCGGGACCGGCGGCCTTCAGGCGCGTCATGGCGTGCAGGTAATCCAGCAGGTCGCGCATCAGAACGACCGGGTCGGCACCCGAATCATACTGGTGGCGCAACTCAGAGAGCGCGTCCGCCGCGCGGTGCTCCAGCGCAGCCGCCAGAAGGTCGAGCACCCGCGTCCGGTCAGCCAGACCCAGCATGTCGCGCACCTGCGCGGCGCTCACCGGTCCGCCGCCTTCGGCCTGCACGATCGCCTGATCCAGCAAGGACAGCGCGTCACGCACCGAGCCTTCTGCGGCGCGGGCGATGGCCATCAGGCCTTCAGGCTCCACCGGTGCGCCTTCAGTCTCGCAGATTTTGGCCAGGTGCTCTGCCAGCACCGCGCGGTCAACGCGTTTCAGGTCAAAGCGCTGGCAGCGGCTGAGCACGGTCACCGGCACTTTGCGGATTTCCGTGGTGGCGAAGATGAATTTCACGTGCGGCGGCGGCTCTTCCAGCGTCTTCAGGAGCGCGTTGAAGGCCGAGGTGGACAGCATGTGCACCTCGTCAATGATGTAGACCTTGTAGCGCGCGCTGACCGGTGAATAGCGCAGGCCGTCCAGCAATTCGCGAATGTCGCCGACGCCGGTGCGCGAGGCGGCGTCCATTTCCATCACGTCCACATGGGAGGATTTGGTGATGGCCGCGCAATGAATGCCCGGCGGATCCAGATTGATCGACGGTGTCTTGATGGTGTCGGTTTCGAAATTGAGCGCCCGGGCGATCAGGCGGGCCGTGGTGGTCTTGCCGATCCCGCGCACGCCGGTGAGCATGTAGGCATGGGCGATGCGCCCGGCGGCGAAGGCATTGGTGAGGGTGCGCACCATCGGCTCCTGGCCGATGAGATCGGGAAATGTCTGCGGGCGGTATTTGCGCGCAAGCACCTGATAGCCCGCCGGTCCCGCTGGCGCCGGCTCGAAGCCGGGCAGGGCGGGGCTGTCGCTGCTGTCCGGGGCGTCGGGGCCGGGCGCGTCGTCGTCCATCATGGGATATCAGGCTCCCGCGCGTGCGAACCCGGCGATACGGGCCTTGAAAGAGGCGGAAGGTGGCGGAAGGCCGGACGGCGACCCGAACCAAAACTCGTTACGGCTGCTTCCTTCCGGACCTGACCGGGTTGGCGAGGGGCTCGTCCGCCGCCGACCTTCCTATAAATGATTATCGGGGCTGGCCGGTGCAGATGCAAGCGGGCGGCGCTGCGGTTTGCCGACGGCTCGAGGGCATTCCATCATTTTCATGATGGTTTTTGTGCAGTGCCGCATACTCGCCGCGATTGCGCCCTTTTTCGTCTCTAGGAAGCCCGCGGCAGCAGAGGTGCCCAGCGCGGGTCTGCAGCCTCATGGCAAGTTTGCCGGCGCGGCCTGTCAAGACGCGCGCCGCTGAGCTGCCGCCTTGGTATCTGATTGAGCTTTGCGCGGTGACGGCGCAGCGGGGCAGAAAGAGTTGAACGATGGAACAGAACAGCCGCTTCATCACCCTGGCTTTTCGCATGTGGCGTGAGGTCAAGGAAAACGAAGGCGCGCAGCCGCCGGCCCATCTTCTGGCCGCTGTGGCCAGCGTCCCCAGCGCCGACTGGGATGATCTGACCTCGAAACTGGCGCTCTGGCGCTGGGTCCATGATGGGCTCAACAGCCCGGACGCCAAGCCTGCTCCGGCTGACAAGCTGGTCTATTCGATCTATCGCGATGCCTTGCGTCTGGCGAACAAGCCTGATTACGCCCAGGTCGTCGATGACGAGACCGACTTCTTCGCCGAAATGCTGTCGGACGCGCGCGCGGCCTGACGCGGCGCTGACCCGGACGGCTTTCTCAATCCGGGCTGTGATGACATAAGCGGCGCGTGACCATGAGGGGAACGCGCCATGATCAGCCGTCTGCCATTCATCATCCTGGTTGCGTTGCTGGCGGCCTGCGGGCCGCGCAGCGCGCCGGACGACGCGCCGGTTGATCCGTACGCGGCGGAGCGTCCGATCCGGTTCACCACTCTGATGGAGCGTGAGCGCCCCGCTGCCGATCACCGGATCGCCTATGGACCCGGCGAGCATCAATTTGGCGAGCTTTGGCTGCCGGAAGGGCCGGGACCGCACCCGCTGGTGATCATGATCCATGGCGGGTGCTGGCTCGCGAGCATGCCAGGGCTGGAACTGCAGGACCTGACATCGGGTGATCTGCGCGCACGGGGCTTCGCGGTCTGGAATCTGGAATATGCCCGCATCGGGCACGACACAGGCGGCTGGCCCGGCACATTTCTCGACATCTCAGCCGGCGTGGACCATGTCCGCAGGCTGGCTGACGACCATGCCATCGACCTCAATCGTATGGTCCTGACCGGGCATTCAGCCGGAGGCCATCTGGCAGTCTGGGCGGCCGCGCGCGGGCGAATCGCGGACGGACCGTTGGCCGTTGACGCGCCCTTGCCGGTCGCGGGTGTCATCGCGCTGGCCGGCATTCCGGATCTCGAGGCGTTTGCGGCCGACGGCCCGGGACGCTGCGGCGAACCGGACACAGTGATGTCGCTGGCCGGCGCTGATCGCGGCGGTGACCGTTTTGCGGACACCTCTCCGGCGCGTCTCTTGCCACTGGGCGTGGCCCAAGTGGTCATTTCGGGCGAGCTTGACGCCATCATTCCCCCGGCCTTGGGAACCCGCTATGCCCGGACCGCACAAGCGGCCGGTGACCCGGTGAGGGAGATCGTCGTGCCGGAGGCCGGGCATTTTGAACTGATTGACCCGGCCGCCCCGGCCTGGGCAGTGATTGTCGGCGAGATTGAGCGCCTGCTGGCGCATGAGGTGAGGGAATGAGTGTTTTGTGGCGGGTTGAAGCGCGCGGCCCCATGGCCGCACTGCGGGAGGTTCTGGCTGTTTTGGACGCCGTTCCAGAGCCTCTGGCCCTGAGCTGGTCGCTGTTCGAGGACGGGTCGGAAGTGGCCGGTCGCCTCGATATATTGTGCGAGACGATGACCGCCGCCGAAGCCATGGCGGCGACGCCGGGGCTGGATGCGGTGTCCATCGATGTTCACATCGCGCCCTTGCCCGAGGAAGACTGGGTCGCGCTGTCCCTGAAAGGGCTGCCGCTCGTGCAGGCCGGTCGCTTCGCCGTGTACGGTGCCCATGCTGCGGAAGATCTGGCACCAGGCTGCATCGGTCTGGAAGTGGAAGCCGGTCCCGCCTTCGGCACCGGCCATCACGCCACGACGCGTGGCTGTCTTGAGGCTGTGGACCGCATCGAGCGCGAGGGCTTTGAGCCCGCCAGCGTGCTGGATCTGGGTGCCGGGTCAGGACTGCTCGCCATTGCGGCAGCCAAGCTGTGGCCGGGCGCGCAGATCATCGCCACGGACATCGATTGTGAATCCGTCGCCGAGACCCTGGTGAACGCACAGAAGAATGGCGTGGCCCCGCGGATCGAGTCGATCGAGGCGGACGGTTATGACCATCCGGTGTTCGAGGGGCGCCGGTTCGACCTGATCTTCGCCAATATCCTGGCTGGCCCGCTCATCACCCTGGCTGAACAGTCTGCAGGTCATCTGGCACCGGGCGGCCGGGTCATCCTTGCCGGGCTCCTGGATGAACAGGCGGACCGTGTCAGTGAGGCGTATGTGAAGGCCGGACTGACCCCTGCGGCCGGGCAGTCCCAAGACGGCTGGACCATTCTGGTGTTCCACGCCTGATCCCGGCCTGGCAGAAACGAAAAAGGCGCGCGCTGTGCAGCGCGCGCCTCTTCTTGTGTGCGTCGTGAGGGGCGGGGCCTAAAGCGCGCCGCCATCCTCGTCCGCAGGCTCCTGGCTGTCGTCTCCGGCTTCTGCAGGGGAGGCGTCCGCCGCCATGGGTTCGGCTTCGGGCCCGGCAACGCTGTCGTCACCGGCTGGCGCTGCGGCCAGAGGGTCGGGCAGGGCCAGAGGATCATCATCCTGGCTGCGCATGTAGGCAATGATGTTGATGCGCTCTTCCTGGTTCCGCAGGCCCGCGAAGCTCATGGAGGTTCCCGGAACATAGCCGCGCGGGTTTTCGAGATACTCGTACATGTTCTCGAACAGCCAGCGCGTGCCGCCCGAGCCATAGGCGTTCATGGCGCCGGAGTAATTGAAGCCGGCCACCTCTGCGACGCCGCGGCCCATCACACCCCACAGATTCGGTCCGGTGCCATTCGCGCCGCCATCGTTGAAGGTATGGCAAGCCGCGCAGCGGCGCGCGACGCGCTCGCCTGCGGACAGGTCGGCGCTGGCCAGAAGAAGGCCGAAGTCCACCGGGCCGCTCTCGATGTCCTCCACCGGCGCAGCCGATTGCAGCGCGGCGAGATCAATCGGATAGGCGAGTTCCGCGGTCTTCGAACCGCCAAACACGATGTTGGACAACTCGCCCAGCGCCATCATGAACAGGGCCACGGCGAGGATCACGCCCGCCACCTTGTTGAAGAAAAGATCGCCCATCAGCGCCCTCGACAGATTTCATTGATTACGGGCCGGGTGTTTGGCACGCCCGGCCCGGCGAAGCAACCGGTACACACGCCTAATCCATGTAACGCAAGTCGCCGCGGACAAGACGCGTCACAGGGTCGCGCCGTCATCGCGTCCAAGCCAGCGCTCGATCAGCAATCTGGAAATCGAGAAGTGGCGCGGGGCCCAATTGGCCATCGCACCGTCATAGAGTTCGCGCACCTCGTCACGGGTGAACCATCTGGCGTCTTCGAGATCGTCGTCCGGCTGCACCTCGCCGTCCTCGACTTCGGCCAGAAAGCCGATCATCAGCGCGGAGGGGAAGGGCCAGGGCTGGTTGGCCACATACTCGGTGCGCAGCACTTTGAGGTGAACTTCCTCCGCCGTCTCGCGCGCACAGGCCGCCTCAAGCGTTTCGCCCGGCTCCACGAAGCCGGCCAGCGTCGCGTACATGCCTGGCGGCCAGCTGGGCTGGCGGCCCATCACACACCGGTCGCCCGAATAGGGCAGCAGGATAATGGAGGGATCGGTGCGCGGATAATGCTCCATACCGCAGGACGGGCAGGTCAGGCGAAGCCCGCCGTCGAAGAACTCGTTCTTCGACCCGCAATTGGAGCAAAAACGCCTGCGACCGGACCACATGAGGATGGAGCGGGCCCGCCCGAAAACGCAAGCCAGCTCCGGTGCCAACTGCATGGCCGTCATGCGGAAATCCGGGCCGCGCTCGGCAAAGCCGTTTTCCAGCGCGCCAGCAAACCAGGGCGCGCCGTTTTGCAGGCCGATGAAGATCAGGCCGGGCCATTTCAGCGCCAGGCCGGAGGCGATGCCCGCCGGCAGAACCAGCGGCGTGCCGTCCTCGGCCAGGGCGATGGAGCCTCCGGCGAACAGAACAGCGCGGCCCTCGGCGTGCACATGCTGCTGCGCCATCCAGTCGGGGTTCGCCCGCTGCAGGCCGGCATGGTCGAGAAGCGAATCGGTAAAGGTCAGACGCATGGGCGCGCCTTAGCGCGGTTGCTGTCCGGTGGCCAGTGCGCGGTCTGATGTCAAACATGACATCCACTTAATTAAATAGCTGAAATATCTTGGTTATGTTGGGCACAAAGGGGCCACATTCAGGTCGGTTCAGCCACACTTCTGCCTGTGTGCGTATCTTGTTCGCCACCACCTCATTCGCAGAACGGTCACAGATGCCAGGAGCGGCTTGCTGCCCCGTGGCGGGAGGCGCTTGTCTTGTGACGGGCCGGACGCGTTCCGGTTCTAACAACAAGGAAAACAACTCATGAAAACGATTCTCCTCTCCACCGCCGCAGCGCTGGTTCTGGCGTCGGGCGCTTCGGCTCAAGACGGCCGCACCCATATCGGCGGCGGTGTCGCCCATTTCGACGCTGACGGTGCCAACTTCAATGCCATTTACGTGCGCGGCGGGTTCGACTTGACCGCGTTCTTTGGCGTGGAAGCCGAGGGCCAGATCGGCATTCAGGATGACGAAGTGGCGATCGGTGGCGGACTGACCGCCGATGTCGGCCTCAATTATGGCCTCGCTGGCTTTGCCAAAGCGCAATACCCGGTGTCCGAGCAATTCTCCGTGTTCGCCCGTGCCGGCTATGCGTGGGGTGAATTTGACGCGTCGGCGTCCGGCCTCACCATCCAGGAAGACAATGACGGCCCGGCCTATGGCGTGGGTGCCGAGTGGGCGTTCTCGGGTCCGAACGCGATTCGCTTCGACTACACCCGGTATGACTTCGACGGCGATGCGAATGTCTGGACGCTCGGCTACGTCCGCCGCTTCTAGGTCGTAGCCGCCTGCCTGAGCGTGGCATGAAGGCCCTTGCGCTGCGGCGCAGGGGCTTTTTGCTGCCCTGCGCTTGACGCGAATGCGAGTGAGTCGCAAGATGGTGATCCCGGAACGCCAGAAGGACTCGCCATGCCTCATGCCAGCGCCCAGGTCATCGCCTTTCCCGGCCCGCGCAGCCTGGCTCAGCGGGCAGGGCCGGCGCGCGGCCCCGGGCCGAGCCCCCTGTCCGATTCCGTGCGTGACTGGCTGATGACCCAGGAGACCGTAATCGGCCACTGGCGCGAGCGCCTGGTAGCCGAGGGCGCAGATTGGCGCATGGTGGTCATCCTTGATCAGCACGCGGCCTTTCTGCGTGAGGCTTGCGAGCTATAAACGCGCCTCGCGTCTTGACCTGCGCGCAGGCTGGGGCTTGAACAACCTGCCTTGACCCGGGGGCGAATATTCGCCTCGCGGGCCCATTGGCGTTCTGGAAGGGCCGCTCCTTGAACGATCTTGACCGTATTGCCCGCACCCCCGGTGCGCTGACAGTCTGTGGCGCGCCGGATGGGTTTGATGCGCTGATCTTTTGTGATGCGCTGCGGGCCCGCGGCGGGCTCGGCCTGTACATCGCCGCTGACGAGGCGCGCGCCAGCGCGTTTGACGCGGCAGTGCGATTCTTCGCGTCTGATCTGGACCGCCTGCGCCTTCCGGCCTGGGATTGTCAGCCCTATGACCGGATCAGCCCCAGCCCGCGCACAGCCGCGCGCCGGGCAGGGGGGCTGCACCGCCTGGCCCAACGAACGGCGAATGACAGCCCGCTTCTGGTGATCACCACGGTCAACGCGGTGGTCCAGCGGTGTGCGCCGCGTGATGCGATGGCCGGTGGCGGCTTGTCTGCGCGTCCGGGCGAAATACTCGACAGCGAAGTGCTCAAGACCCATCTGACCACGAACGGCTACGTGCGCGCCGCCACCGTAACCGAGCGCGGCGATTATGCCGTACGCGGCGGCGTGATCGACGTGTTTCCCGCCGATGCGTCCGAGCCGGTGCGCCTGGATTTCTTCGGTGACAGCCTGGAAAGCGTGCGCGCCTTCGATCCCGAAACCCAGCGCACCACACGCCAGCTCAAGGCAGTCCGGTTCACGCCGGTCAGTGAAGTTCTGCTGGACGCCGCCGCGATCTCGCGCTTCCGCACCGGGTTCCTGAAGCGTTTCGGCGCGGCCGGATCAGGCGATATTGTCTATGACGCGGTCAGCGCCGGGGCCCGCCCGGCCGGAGCCGAGCACTGGCTGCCCCTGTTCCACGATCATCTCGACACGGTCTTTGATTATGCGGGCAAAGACGCGCTGATCGGCCTCGATCCGCTGGCACGGCCCGCGCTGGAAGAGCGGCTGGAACTGGTTCGGGACTATTACGAGGCCCGCCAGGAGGCCCAGAAATCCGGTGCCGGGGCCATGGGCGCGCCGGCCTATCGCGCCATTGAACCCAAAGCCATGTTCCTGGATGAAGACGAGTGGGAGGCGGCGCTGGGCGCGCGCTCGGTGCGCCGCTTCACCAGCTTTCAGGAACCCGGCGAGCACGTGCTGGACGCGGGCGGCAAGCAGGGCCGCAGCTTCGCCGCCGAGCGGCAGGGCGACCAGAACGTGTTTGAAGCTGCCGCGCGGCACGCCGCCAGCGTGCGCCAGACTGGCAAGCGGGTTCTGTTCGCCAGCTGGAGCGAGGGGGCATCAGAGCGCCTGGGTGGCGTTCTGGGTGAACATGGACTGTCGCCGGTTCAAGCCGTAGGCAGCTGGGACGAGGCGTTGCGCCTGCCCGGCAAAGCCATTGCGCGCATCGTCATGCCGCTGGAACACGGGTTTGAAACGCCCGATTTCGTCGTCATTTCCGAGCAGGATGTTCTGGGCGACCGCCTCGCCCGGCCGCGCAAGCGCCGCAAGGCCAGCGATGTCATCGCCGAAGCCGGCGCGCTGACCCCCGGCGACCTGGTCATCCACGCCGATCATGGTCTGGGCCGATATATGGGCCTCAAAACCCTGAACGTGACCGGCGCGCCCCATGACTGCCTGGAGCTTGAATATGCCGGGGAGTCTCGGCTCTACCTGCCGGTTGAGAATATCGAACTGTTGTCGCGCTATGGCGCTGACAGCGAGACCGCGCAGCTGGACCGGCTGGGTGGCGCGGCCTGGCAGGCGCGCAAGGCCAAGGCCAAGAAGCGCCTGCGCGATATGGCTGACCAGCTGATCCGCATCGCTGCAGCCCGCAATGCGCGGGACGCCGAGGTGATCGAGGCCCCGTCCGGCCTGTATGACGAGTTCGCGGCGCGCTTCCCCTTTGCGGAAACCGACGACCAGCTCAGCGCCATCGAGGATGTGTTCGAGGACCTCAAGAAGGGCCGTCCGATGGACCGGCTGATCTGTGGCGACGTCGGCTTCGGCAAGACCGAGGTCGCCCTGCGCGCGGCCTTCATCACCGCCATGAGCGGGCGTCAGGTGGCGGTGGTCACGCCCACGACTCTGCTGGCGCGCCAGCACTATTCCACGTTTGCCGAGCGATTCCGCGGCTGGCCGGTCCAGGTGCGCCAGCTGTCGCGGCTGGTCCCGGCCAAGGACGCCGCACTGACACGCAAGGACCTGGCCGAAGGGCGATGCGACATCGTCGTGGGGACACACGCCCTGCTGGCCAAGACTATCGAGTTCAAATCGCTGGGCCTGATGATCATCGACGAGGAGCAGCATTTCGGGGTCAAGCACAAGGAGCGGCTCAAAGAGCTGCGCACCGACGTGCACGTGCTCACGCTGACCGCCACGCCGATTCCGCGCACGCTGCAGCTGGCCATGTCGGGCATTCGCGATCTGACCATCATCGCGACGCCCCCCGTCGACCGCCTGGCGGTGCGAACCTATGTGACGCCGTTTGATCCGGTGACCGTGCGCGAGGCGCTGCTGCGCGAACGCTACCGGGGCGGTCAGAGCTTCTTTGTGGCACCGCGCATCACCGATCTCGACGAGATCGCCACCTTCATGCGCGAGCAGGTGCCCGAAGTCAGCTTCACATTGGCTCATGGCCAGATGGCGGCCAGCCAGCTGGAAGACATCATGACGGCGTTCTACGAGGGCCGGTACGATGTTCTGGTGTCCACCTCCATCGTGGAATCCGGCATCGATATTCCCACCGCCAACACACTGATCGTCCACCGCGCCGACCGGTTCGGCCTGGCCCAGCTCTATCAGCTGCGCGGACGGGTCGGCCGCTCCAAGGCGCGCGCCTACGCCTATCTGACCACGCCCGCCAACCAGTCCATGACCGAAGGCGCGGACAAGAGGCTCAAAGTTCTGCAATCGCTGGATAATCTGGGCGCGGGCTTCACGCTGGCCAGCCATGATCTGGACCTGCGCGGTGGCGGCAATCTGCTGGGCGAGGAGCAGTCGGGCCATATCCGCGATGTGGGAGTGGAGCTGTATCAGGCCATGCTCGAAGAGGCCGTCGCCTCGCTGCAGGGGCAGGCCCCGGAAGACAATCGCGACTGGTCGCCGGCCATCAATGTGGGTGCCGCGGTGCTGATCCCGGACCATTACGTGCCCGATCTGGACGTGCGCATGGCGCTCTACCGCCGCCTGTCGGGGCTGGAGACCAAGGCTGAACGCGAAGGCTTCGCCGCCGAGTTGATCGACCGGTTCGGCCCGCTGCCTGAAGAGGTGGAGAGCCTGATGCAGGTGGTCGCCATCAAGGGTCTGTGCAAGCGCGCCGGGGTGTCCAAGCTGGACGCCGGGCCCAAGGGCGCGGTCGCGACCTTCCGCGAGCACGCCTTCGCCGATCCGGCCGCTCTGGTGGATCTGATGACGCGCCGGCCGCTGGACTACAAGCTGCGCCCGGACAATTCCATCGTGCTGCGGGGCGATTTCCCGGAGATCATCGACCGCCTCAAGGGCGTGCAGCGCCTGCTGGCGCCGATCGCGGATGCGGCGAGGCGCGCCCGCGACGCCGCCTAGCCGGTAGCGGCGCGGGCCGCCGGTTCGGGCGCGAACGCCAGGGCGAGGGCGGCTTTGGCGTCGGCTCCGGCGGGCGGTTCACACACCTGGCTGCGCACATCCAGCAGGAACGGACGCAACGGGTCGCTGCCCTCATAGGCCGTACATTCGGCGATGGCTGCGACCCGGGCGGCCACCAGCCGGGCGTCTTCAGTGCGGGTATTGGGCAGGGCGAGCCAGAAGCGTCCCGGTCCCTGACGCACGGCGAGGTCCTCGGCGCGCACGCAGTGACGCAGCATGGCCGCGAACTGGTTCAGCGCAGCAGACGCGTGGGCCGGTCCGCAATCGGCCGGCGCCTCGGCGGTCAGGCCCACCAGCGCCAGCGCCTGTCCGCGATCCTGGGCGCGCATCAGCAGCGATGTCAGGTGGCGCTCGCCAAACCCGGATGCAAACAGATCGCTGTGGGTGTCGAGAAAGCCGGGGGCCCGGCAGGCTTCCAGCAAAGTCTTGGCACGCCGCCGCCGGCGGCGCTCGGCGGCCAGGCCTGTGATGCGCGTGCGCATGTCGGTGTCGTCCGCGCGCGCCGAGACCAGATCCGACGCCCCGCGCGCAAATGCCTCGTCCGCGCCGGCATAAGAATCGCTGCGCGTCATCAGAACCGCGGGCGTGTGGTACAGGCGCGTATTGCGGCGCATGGCCGAGCACACCGTGTGGGCCAGATCGGGATCGGGCTCGGCGTTGAGCACCACGGCGTCAAACGGGCGTTCATGGAGATAGTCGAACGCGGTGAACGTCGAGAAGGCTGCGACTGTCTCCACATTGGCACCGCGCAGCGCATGCTCCAGGCGCAGGAAGCCCGGGCTGGGGGCACCGACGAACAGCACGCCGCCGCTGTCTGTGCCGGTTGGCATGGCGGCAGGGGCGGCGCCCGCAGCCCGCGCATCCTCGGCGCGCAGCCGGGCGGCGTCTTCCAGCACGCTCAGGCGGATCAGCGCGCGCAAGCGTGCCGCAATCTGAATGGGATGAGCCCCGGCCTGCAACCGCCCGCCGGCGCCGGACGCCGTGTGATCGCCGACGGCCAGATGGACCCGGTCGGCAATGTCACTGGCGCGCACCGGGCTGAAAGAAACCACCGCTTCGAAGGCGTGCGACTGTGCCGCGTTGTCCGGCCCGGCCATGGTGACATCGAAGCCCAACGGGCGCAGACCGGCGACCGCGTCGATAGCGGCGTCGCCCTTGGCAATCACCAGGATCGAATACGCCCGGCCCATGCTCCCCCCGCGGATTGTCCCGAGTGTATTGTGTCTGTCCAGCTTCGGCGCCACAACCCGTTTTCCTGACTTCTCAGCCTGGGACGAAAGAATGCCCCGACAGAACAAAGCACAAGGGCCTTTGCACGGCGTTAAAGTGATTGAGTTTGTCGGGCTGGGCCCGGCACCCTTCTGCGCCATGCTGCTCTCCGATCTCGGTGCGCAGGTGGTGCGCATCGACCGGCCCGGTGCCGGTGGCGGCGGCGCGGCGGAGGTGCTGGCACGGGGGCGCCGAAGCGTTGCGTTCAATCTTAAAAAGCCTGAAGCTGTAGTGGCTTGTCTCAAGCTCCTCACGTCTGCCGACATCCTTCTGGAGGGCTATCGTCCAGGCGTGATGGAGCGGCTCGGGCTCGGACCGGATGTCTGCCTGAAGGCCAATCCGGCGCTGGTATACGGACGCATGACCGGCTGGGGTCAGCACGGCCCGCTGGCCCATGCTGCCGGTCATGATCTCAATTACATCGCGCTGACCGGTGCGCTCGACGCCATCGGCCCCAAAGAGCGCCCCGTGCCCCCGGTGAATGTGGTGGGCGATTTCGGCGGCGGCTCCATGTACCTCGCCGTGGGCGTTCTAGCCGCTCTGCTGCATGCGCGTGTCAGCGGCGAAGGCCAGGTGGTGGACGCCGCCATAGTGGATGGCACCACGCATCTCCTGGCCGCCGTACACCAGCTGTCAGCCATGGGGCTGTGGAGCGCTCCGCGCGGGGAGAATCTGCTCGATGGCGGGGCACCGTTCTACGACACCTATCGCTGCGCCGACGGCAAGTTTGTGTCAGTTGCGCCGCTGGAGCCGGAGTTTTTCGCCCTGCTGATCGGCAAGCTGGGGCTGCATGACCACCCCGCTATGGCCCAACAGTTTGATGCCGCGCAGTGGCCGGCCATGCGCCGGCTTCTGGCCGATACCTTCGCCAGCCAGCCGCGCGATCACTGGACGGCCCTGTTGGAGGGCGCTGATGCCTGCTTTGCGCCGGTGCTGGATATCCACGAGGCGCGCGACCATCCCCACATGCAGGCGCGTGGCGTGTTCGAAGCGGTGGACGGGGTGATGCAGGCAGCCCCCGCGCCGCGCTTCTCACGCACGCCGGGTGCCATTCAGGGACCGGCGCCCAGGCCTGGCGCGGATACCGAACCGGTCCTGGCCGATTGGGGCTTCAGCGCAAGTGACATCGCCGCATTGAAAGCGGGCGGCGCGCTGGGCTAAGCCTACTGGCGTTTTGCGGTGCCGGCGCTATAACCGGGGCACAGATTAAACGAGCGTTGAAATTCGGGTCTGAAGGAGACGGCGCGGTGGCTGACAAGATTTATCCGGATGCGGCATCGGCGCTGGATGGCCTGCTGTTCGACGGCATGACGCTGATGGCGGGCGGGTTCGGCCTGTGCGGCATTCCGGAGAACCTCATCACGGCGCTGCGCGATAGCGGCGTCACCGGTCTGACCGTCATTTCCAACAATGCCGGGGTGGATGATTTCGGGCTCGGGCTGTTGCTGCACACCCGCCAGATCCGGAAAATGATCTCTTCCTATGTGGGGGAGAACAAGACCTTCGAAAAGCAATACCTGTCGAACGAGCTGGAACTGGAATTCAATCCCCAGGGCACGCTGGCCGAGCGCATCCGTGCGGGCGGGGCAGGGATTCCGGGCTTCTACACCAAGACCGGCGTCGGCACGCTGGTGGCCGAGGGCAAGGAGCACAAGGACTTCAACGGCGAGACCTATATCATGGAGACCGGCCTCATCGCCGATGTGTCGCTGGTCAAAGCCTGGAAGGCCGATACCGCAGGCAATCTGATCTACCGCAAGACCGCGCGGAACTTCAATCCGATGATGGCCACAGCGGGTAAGATCACCGTGGTCGAGGTGGAAGAGATCGTCGAAGCAGGCGCGCTCGATTCCGACGCCATCCACACGCCGGGCATTTTTGTGCAGCGCCTGATCAAGGGTAGCCACGAGAAGCGCATCGAACAGCGCACGGTGCGCAGCTGACGCCAGCTCAGGCGCAGGTGTCACATTTCAAGGGCAGCGATCCGCGGGTCTTTGCGCTATCATGATGACGGGGCTGACAACGCTGATGAGGAGTGATGCGCACATGCGATCCCTGACCTGTCTGGCCGCGCTCGCCGTTGCCGCCGCCATGATGTCCGCGCCGGCCGGCGCATCTGACATCGATTACCTGGACGTCGATCCTGCCTCCTTGAAAGTTGCCGAGCGCTGCCTGCCCGCGCCGAATGATTTTCGCCGCGAAGCCTGGCTGACCGACGATGTCTATGAACAGCGTTTCCACTGGGTGGAGGTGAGCGGTCAGGCGCGCACCGTGCTGATCGAGTTCGAAGAGCCGTGCCGCATGCTGGATGTGGGCCGCCGCGTCCTGCCCGCCAGCGCCGCTTTATGCGCTCCGCGCACGGTGCGCTCCGGCACCCGCATGTGCCGGACTGAAAATCTCTATATCGTCCCGAACGAGCAGGCGGCGCGCGATCTGGCGCTGCGTATCCAGCTCGACCGGGCCCGCGCCGGCGGGCGCGACCTGCCGCAGGATAACCGCGAGGCGGCGACCCTGCTGCGCGGTGCCTCGCAGTAACGCGCGGCCAACACTGTAAGTTTCACCCGAGCGGTCAATTGGCCGCACGCCCGCATAAGGAGATGACCATGGCCTGGACCCGCGACGAGCTTGCCGAACGCGCCGCCAGGGAGCTGCAGGATGGCTTCTATGTGAATCTGGGCATCGGCATTCCGACGCTGGTGGCCAACCACATTCCCGACGGGATGGATGTCACCTTGCAGTCGGAGAACGGCATGCTGGGCATGGGGCCGTTCCCGCGTGAGAACGAGGTGGACCCCGACCTGATCAATGCGGGCAAGCAGACCATCACAGAGCTCGCCCACACCAGCTATTTCAGCTCGGCGGACAGCTTTGGCATGATCCGTGGCGGCCATATTGACCTGTCCATCCTGGGGGCCATGGAGGTCTCCGAAAAGGGCGATATCGCCAACTGGATGATCCCGGGCAAAATGGTCAAGGGCATGGGCGGTGCCATGGATCTGGTTGCGGGCGTGCAGCGCGTGGTCGTGATCATGGATCACGCCAACAAGGCGGGCGAACCCAAGCTCCTGAAAGAATGCTCGCTGCCGCTGACCGGCCAGGCGTGCGTGGACCGCATCATCACCACGCTGGGCGTGTTTGACGTGGTCGAGGGCGGGCTGGAGCTGATCGAAATGGCACCCGGCGTCACGCTGGATCAGATCGAGGCCCAGACCGAAGCGAAATTCCGGGTGAAGGAAGGCGTGGCGGCTTAAATCCCACCCGCCTCAGCCCTGAGGATGATCGCTTTTGGACGGCTTAGTCAGGTTTGGGTGGAGCCGTGCAGGCGGCTCTCCCTCTCCGCTGGGGGAGGGCTATCGCATTTGAGCGTTGAGCACTTTTTCCCTCCCCTTGAGGGGGTCAGACGCCGGAGGCGTCTGACGGGGNTGGGGTGTGCGGCGGTAAGGGGTAGCGTCAGGGTTGCTGAAAAGGCGCGCCCCCACCCCGGCCCTCCCCCGGTGGGGGAGGGAGGACTGATAGGCCCGGTCCAAATACCCTGAAGGGGAGGGAGCAAGCGCTCAGCGGTCAAGTGCGACGGCCTTGCCTCAGCCCCGGATGCGTCCTCACTGCGCCGCCCCGAAGCGCACGCGCACCCCGCCATTGAAGACAAATCCGTCCGTGGGCGCCCAGGCGTCGACGGTCCAGCGTCCGTCTGATCCGCGCGCGGGGCGCACCAGCGGGTCGTAGCGGCTCTGGCGGATGTCGAGGATGTTCTCGGCATTGCCGAACACGCTGAACCGTCCCACGCGCCATTCGGCCAGGACCCCCATATTGACAAAGGGCCGCGACCGGGCGCGGTAGGGGTTGTCCTCCAGCGCCTGTCCGCCGGTGTAATAGGCCTCGAACCCGATCCGGCCGCGATCATGATCTTCCCACATGGCGACCAAGCCGGCCGAATGGCGCGGGGTGAGGGGCGTCTCGCTGCGCCGGCCGGTGAGCGGATCGCGGGCGTCTGATTGGGTGTACATATAGCTCGCCGTCACCACGTAGTGCTCATAGCGATAGCGCAGCAGGAACTCGCCACCGCGCGTCTCGGTCTCGCCCGGTGAATTGACGATGCGCAGCCGGTTTGTGCCATCGGGCATGACCGCGCCGGTGGGGATCAGCAAAGCCTCGTCGGTCACGCGTGTCTGGAACGCAATGATATTGGCTTCAACCGGCCCGAACCGGCGCCCGATATCGAAGGACAGGCTCTCTGCCTGTTCGGCCTCGAGACCTGTCAGGGGATCAAGGCGCGACAGGCCGGTCTCCTCAATCGCACCAATAAAGGGGCCGGGCGCGAAGAAGCCTTGTGCGGCTGACGCCCGCAGCGTCCAGACGCCCGGGCGCCACAGCACTGACAGGCGCGGGCTGAGGAAGTCGCCATATTCGCTGTGTGAATCCGCGCGCAGGCTGCCCGACACCGTGAAGTCGTCGGTCAGTTCGCGATCATATTGAATGAACACGCCCGGCACGGTGAAGCTATAGTCGAGGCTTGGAAAATCGTCCGTGTCCAGGGCATCGGCCTGCACCGCCACCCCGCCCACCAGGCTGTGCCCGTCATGAGACCAGGCCAGTGTCGCTTCGCCAAACAGGGTGCGGCGCTGATCGCGCTCCATCGCGGTGCCGAACCGGTGACGGTGGCGCGCCTCCATGGCGGAGGCCCGCACCCCAAAGTCCAGATCCTCGCCAATCGGCAGATCCAGGCTGAACCCGGCGTCGAGGCGCTGGGTGTCCAGGCCCAGCGCGAACGGATCGCCATCGGGTACAGTGCGGCCGGGCAGGGTCCCGCCGCTGCGGGTTTCCTGAGCGTAGCCAAATGTGAACAGGGCACCGCCGCCGGCGGCCCGGTCCCAGAACAGGCGCGGGCGCAGCGTATAGCGCTCATAGGATGGAATATCCGCCCAGCCTGACCCGTCCAGATCGCGCACATCCTGCCAGTGGCCGCCGCCCGTGACCGAATAGCCCCAGCCGCCCGGTAGAGGCGCGGCGGCATAGGTGGTGATGTCCGCACCCCGCTCGCTGGTGAGATTGATCAGGATATCGCCGTCGCGCGCATCGCCCGGCCGCCGGGTGATCAGGTTGATCATCCCGCCCAGCGCTGACCCGCCATAGAGCGCCGAGGCGGAGCCCTTGATGATCTCTACCCGCGCCAGATCTGTCGGCGGAATCTGCAACAGCCCGATGGAGCCCGCCTGACCGCCATAGAGGGGCAGGCCGTCGGCGAGCAGAAGGGTGTATCGCTCGCTCATCCCCTGGACGCGGATGCCCGCCGAACCCAGCGCCGCCGAACTCGCCTGCACCCAAAGCCCGCCGGTTTCGGCCAGCAATACCGAGATATTGCCCGGCGACATGATGATCTTTTCCTCGATCTCCTCACGCCCGATCACTTCGACGCGGATCGGATCATCCTGCACGCGGCGGCGTGACCGGGTGGCGCTGACTGTGACGACGTCCTCGTCATGCGCGTCGTGTCCATCGTGCGAATCGTGCGCATCCTCCTCCTCGTGTTCTGCGTGTCCGGGATGCGGATCGGATGATGCGAGAGCGGGGGCGGGGCCAGCCGCTGCGAGGCCGAAGAGGGCGGCGCTTGAAGCGCTCAAGAGGAACCGGTGCAAGCGTTCCGGTAGGCAAATGCGCAGCGTCATGCGATCAATCCCCGTCTCAGGCGCGGGCCGGATTCTTGAGCGGCCGAGTCGGGCACAGCGTAATTTCTACAGCCGCTATAGGTTCAAGCCTGTCATGCACGAGGTTCTGACCATTGGAGAATTGGCGCGCCGCACCGGCTGCAAGGTGGTGACGATCCGCTATTATGAGCAATTGGGCCTGATCAATGCGCCCGCGCGCACGCAGGGCGGGCACCGCACCTACACACGGGCCGAGGAGGAGCGGCTGCGCTTCATCTGCCGTGGGCGCAGCCTGGGCTTTGCCCTGGCCGACGTGTCCAACCTCCTGAACCTCCTGGAAGACCGGCAGGCCGAGTGCGGCGCGATTGACGCGCTGGCCTCGCGGCACCTGGAGACCGTAAGGGCGAAAATCGCAGACCTGCGCGAGATAGAAGCGCAGCTGGAGGCGTCCTTGCGCACCTGCCGTAACACCACGCGCGCACACTGCGCGGTGGCCGAGGCCCTCACCGCGACCAGCGAGCCAGAC
The DNA here is from genome assembly GCA_027627705.1 of Hyphomonadaceae bacterium BL14. NCBI lineage: Bacteria > Pseudomonadati > Pseudomonadota > Alphaproteobacteria > Hyphomonadales > Hyphomonadaceae > Hyphomonadaceae bacterium BL14. Next base: position 877,018 of record CP091242.1, on the reverse strand, counting down.
CGGGCGTCAGGCCAGGTCTGATCCGGGCGCTGCTACTCTGCTGCCGCTGCAATCGCGCCCGTCAGCCACGCCTCATGATCGGCCAGGGCGCGTGCGCTCATCAGCCGTTTCTTGGCTTGCGCCTTGGCCGCGCCGCGCAGCCGTTCGCCGTTGGGACCGCGGCTGGGGCCTTCCATGTCCGGGAACAGGCCGAAATTCACATTCATGGGCTGGAACGCGCCCTTCTTGCCCGGCACATGGCCGGTGGTGATGTGGGTGAGCAGTGCGCCCAGCGCTGTGGTGGGCGGCGGGGGCGTCAAAGCCAGTCCAAGCCGCTCGGCGGCGGCAAAACGCCCGGCCAGCAATCCCATGGCCGCGCTCTCTACATAGCCCTCCACCCCGGTGATCTGACCGGCGAAGCGCAAGCTGGGGCGCGCCTTGAGGCGCATGAGGCCGTCGAGCAGGCGCGGCGAATTGAGGAAGGTGTTGCGGTGAATGCCGCCCAGGCGCGCGAAGCTCGCGTTCTCCAGCCCCGGAATCATACGAAATACATCGGCTTGCGCGCCGTATTTCATCTTGGTCTGGAAGCCGACCATGTTGAACAGCGTGCCCAGCGCATTGTCCTGGCGCAGCTGCACGACGGCGTAGGGTTTTTCATCCGGGTTGTGAGCGTTTGTCAGGCCACGCGGCTTCATGGGACCATGGCGCAGGGTCTCGCGCCCGCGCTCGGCCATCACCTCCACCGGCAGGCAGCCGTCGAAATAGGGCGTGTCCTTCTCCCAGTCCTTGAACTCGGTCTTGGGCGCGGCGATCAGCGCATCGATGAAGGCCTCGTACTGGTCGCGGTCCATCGGGCAGTTGATATAGGCGGCCTTGTCCTCCTCCGTGTCGCCCTTGTCATAGCGCGACTGCTTCCAGGCCACGCCCATATCGATGCTGTCGGCGTGGATAATGGGCGCGATGGCGTCGAAGAAAGCGAGCTCGCCTTCGCCCGTCAGTCCGTGCACCGCTTCGGCCAGTGCGGGCGAGGTGAGGGGGCCGGTGGCGATGATCACGCTGTCCCAGTCTTCGGGCGGCAGGCTCGCGACTTCCTCGCGGACAATCTCGACGCGCGGATGGGCCTCCAGCGTACCCGTCACGGCCTTGCTGAACACATCCCGGTCCACCGCCAGCGCGCCGCCTGCGGGCACGCGGGCGATCTCCGCCTTGGCCATGATCAGCGAGCCGGCGCGCCGCATTTCCTCATGCAGAAGCCCGACCGCGTTGGTCTCATGGTCATCGGAGCGGAACGAGTTGGAGCAGACCAGCTCGGCCAGGCCATCGGTCTGATGGGCTTCGGTGGTGCGCACCGGGCGCATCTCGTGCAGCACGACGCGCGCACCGGCCTCAGCCGCCTGCCACGCCGCTTCCGATCCGGCCATGCCGCCGCCAATAATGTGTATCGGGTGTGTCATGGGGCCGAGATATACGCGCCGGGGCGACCGGCTTAAAGCCCCGGCCTGCGCCCGGCGTGTGGGGGGCGTTGCAGCGGGATGCCGGTGTCTGTCTGTGGGCGGCACAGCCTCTGGGTCGTGGCGCAGGCGGACCCAAGCCGGGCGGAGCGTGCGCGCAACCGGCCCCTTGGCGCAAGCGGAACACCGCGACCGCAGACCGCTTCCAGTGGTCCCGCTGGCGGGTGGTGCGCACTGTCTTGAACGAGCCCCGCTACCCGGCTGATGGCGCGGCGCGCTGGCCGGAGGCGAACTGTATCGGGCGCGCACCTGCGCCCTGAGCGCGCACCCGCTTGGCCCGGCCGCGGTTTCGGTCTACGTCCCGCGCCATGAACCTCATTGATCTCCCCTCCGCCCGCACCGGAATCGTCAGCGTCCTGCGCCATGGCCGCATCGCGCTTGTGGCTGCAGCGATCTACGCGCTCGCCTACGCGCTGGAGTCCCTGACCGCCTTCAGGCTGGCGGCAGGCGAGGCACCGCTGTGGCAGTGGCTTGGCGCTATGGTGATCGGCTTCGTTGCCACTGTCCCGGCGCTTGCTGCCTTCGGCCGCATCGGTCTCGAACAGGCGGGACGCCTGGCCGTTGGCGATGACGAGCGGCGCGTACTGGGCGTGATGGCGCTGATCTGGGTGCTGCTGTTCACCGTGCTGGGCACGGCGGGTCTCGCCCTGATGTTCATGCTCACAGCGTTGGCGGTCATCAATGTGGATGTCGCTGCGGAGCCACCCGCCGGGATGGTGGATATCTACGCCCTGTTCGGGATTGGCGAATGGATTGTGGCCGGGTTCCTGCTCATCGCCTTTGTCGGGTTTTCGCTCTGGCTTGTCGCGCGCCTTGCCGTCAGCCTGCCTGCCACGCTGCACAGCGGGCGGGTACGGGTCCTGTCGATCTGGCCGGTCTCGTCAAAACGCTGGATCGAGATCAGCCTGACTCTGCTGGCCGCTGCTGCACCGGGCGTGGCGATCCTGATCGCTTTCAATCTTACGGCGCAGGCGCTGTTCGGGGTCTGGCCGGGGGCCGCCCATCTCGGTGCCGGAGCGGGCTCGCTGGCCGCCGTGACGCTGCTGGGTGCGATCCATGGCGCCCTCAAGCTGGCGCTGGTGATCGCACCGGGCGCTGTGGCTCTGGGGGCGCTTTACATTAAATTTCCCTCAGATACGACAGCCACAGCCTGATTGGGCGAGACGCGTCGCGTTCAGGGCGATAGATTTCCCCTCCGGAGCGTTTCAACTGATCCCGGGGGGACTATCATGACCAAACCGCCGTATGACTTTCTGGCCGCGACCTTCCAGTTTTTCCAGGTGGTCGCCCGCCGCCCCATGGCCGCGCTCTGGATCGGCTTCCTGCAGATGGTGCTGATCTGTGCGCTGATGGCGGGGTTTTTCGCCGCTTTCTGGCCGCTGCTGACACTCGCGGCCGAGACCGACATGAATGATGAGGCCCTTGTCCTTCAGACATTGCTGCAATCGTCCGGCTGGTTCATGCTTCTGGGTCTGGGCGCGCTGTTGCTGTCGCTGGCCTCGCAAGGCGCATGGCTGCGGCTTCTGACGCGTGATGAAATGCGCCCCGTCATTCCCTTCCGTCTGGGCCTTGATGAACTGCGCCTGTTCGGTGTGAATTTCGTCTTCATCGCGTTCTGGTTTGCCGTTTACCTGGTTCTCTCCATCGCCTTCCTGGGCGGTGCCGTCCTGATCGGAGCCATGGATGGTGCTGGCGGCATTGCGGTCGGGGCGCTGGCCGGCACGATTGCCGTCCTGATCGCCGTCGTGGTGCTGATCATAATCTGCCTGCGGTTTGCAGCGGCACCGGCGATGTCAGTTCATGACCGCCGCTTCCGGCTGTTCGGCGCGGTGGCCGCGTCCAAAGGCGTCGCCGGAATGATGTTCTTGTCTTACCTCGTCCTGGTCGGTGTCTGGATCGCCGGGGCCATTGTCGTGTCGATGATCCAGCAGGTCGCGCTTCTGTTCGCCGCCTCGGATCTGGTGGCGGCGTTTATGGCGATGGACGGGGCGGGCGAACCGGATGCATCCGAAGTGTTCGCAATCCTGGGCGAGACGCTGACATCGCCGATGGGGATGGTGCTGGTGGCAATCATTGTTGTGACCCAGTTTGCGTTCCAGATCGCGTTTGAGGGCCTGTGGCACGGTGTCGGGGCCTATGTCGCGCGCCGCCATGGCGCGGTGGCAGAGGCGGTGGCGGCCGATACGCCGGCTGCTGCGCCGGACCCGGCACCCGAGCCGTCCGCCGGATGATGGTGGCCGTGCTCCGTTCCGGGTGGGCCTCTTGATCCGCGCTGCCCTTTACGCGCCCTGGCCCGAGGGTGCGCGCAGCCTGCCGGGTCTGGCCTCGATCGGCGTTTTGGTGGTGGCTTATGTCCTGTCCAGCCTGCCGGTGATCATCGGAACCGTCATCCTGACGCTGCAGGCAGGCGGGACACAGCCCTCTGTCGTTGACCTGCTGCCGCTGCTGCTCGGCCAGTTCGTGCTGTGGGCTGTGCTGACAGCGTTGTGGGCCGGCCTTGTGGAGCGCCGTGGGGCGTCTAGCCTCGGCCTCAGCTGGCGGGGCGCTGGCGGCCGCTTCGCGGTTGGCCTGCTGGTCGGCATCCTCATGCTGACACTCACCAGCCTTGGCGGGCTGGCAGCAATGGCTGTGATGGCACCGGCTGACGGTCCCGCACTGGTGGCGGCAGCGGATACACGGTCGGTCCCGCTGGCGTTCGCAGGCCTGTTGGGACTGGTCGCGCTCGGCTTTCTTATCCAGGGCGCAGTCGAGGAGCTGGTGTTTCGTGGCTGGCTTATGAGTGCTCTGGTCGCGCGCTGGGGCCTGCGCACAGGCGTGATTGTCACCAGCACCGCTTTCATGCTCCTGCACGCCCATGTTTTGGTGTCCGGGCTGGTGTTCGGCATTTCGGCTCTGGTCACGCTGGGGCTGACCGGGCTGGTCTTCGCCATGCTCTGCCTGTGGCGCGGTTCGATCATCGAGGCGTGCGGTGCGCATGGCATGTTCAATGCCCTCGCGGTGGCGGTGCCGGCCATCGCGCTTTACGCCGTAAGCCCGGACCTTGACGCAGGCGAGATCCTGTCCCGCGTCCTGACCTCCGCCACCGGTACGGGCGGCGAGGGGACCGGTCTGCCGCCCCAGGTCTTCGGCCAGATGGCCGCGATGGCAGTTCTGGTGGTCGCGCTAGGCGTGTTTGCGATGCGTCGCCATGACACAACAAGCGTACAAGAGACGCAATCTCCGGATTGATGCAGGCGTATCGCTGATGCACGATCGCCCCTGACAGACGGAGCGGCGATGACTGACCTTTACACGACCCACCGTTTCTCGGCCGCCGGTGCGCTGACCCGGTTCGTGCGCACGGTCGCGGACCGCCCGTCCGAGGCGGCGCGGCTGTTCGCCATGGACGCCGTCGCGATCGGGTTGATCCTGGGCTTTTTCCTGTTCGCCTGGCCCGCCTTCATGGCGACCAAGCCGCCAGGCTGGCAGGAGGGGCCGCTGGCCGCGTGTGCGGTCGTCGCCATGCTCCTGATGTATTTGATGTGGGAGACGGCTTGGCAGAGATTTCTGGCTGGCAAGCCGGCCCGCGCCGGACTGCCCTGGCGGCTGTGGCATGAGGAGGGGCTCGTGTTCGGCGCCTCGGTGGTGGCCTTGATTCTGATTGGTGTGCTGCTGATCTGCACCTTCGCCGTGCTGGGGCCGTTCTGGCTGTTATTGTCGCAGGGCGCGGGCGCGCCGCCCCCGGTCGTCGGGCTGATCGTGGCGCCGATAGGTCTGATCGTGGCCTTCATCGCGTACCGGTTTATTTGCGGGGTCTCCCTCACAATCGTGCAGGGGCGCATGTCGGTCTTCGCCGGATTTTCAGGCGTGCAACGGCATTTGTGGGGGTTTGCGTGGGCACTCTTTGTCCTCACCGCCGTCAATACGGCGGTCTGGGTCCTGTTCGACCTGACACGTGGCGTGCCGGTTCAGTCAATTGCTCTGTTCGCCGGTTCCGCCGGAGACATACCATCCTCATGGGCCGGCGCAGGCGCGTATCTGATCCTCAGCGCGTTGAGTACGCACATTTTCCGCGGCGCGTACATGGAATCGGCGCTCGTGACGGCTAATCTTGGCCCTGTGTCCGAGCGTGGGTCCGGTCCCGAACCTCTCAGCACACCGGCACATTGACGGCCAGGCCGCCGGTGGAGGTTTCCTTGTACTTGTCAGACATGTCTAGCGCGGTCTGGCGCATGGTCTCGATCACCTGATCAAGGCTGACCTTGTAGGCGCCATCGCCGATCAGGGCCAGGCGCGCGGCGTTGATCGCCTTGATCGCGCCGATGGCATTGCGCTCGATGCACGGGATCTGCACCAACCCGCCCACCGGATCGCACGTCAGACCCAGATTATGCTCCATGGCGATCTCGGCGGCGTTCTCGATCTGGCGATTTGACCCACCCAGCGCCGCGGCCAGCCCGCCGGCGGCCATTGAGCAGGCCACCCCCACCTCGCCCTGGCAGCCCGCCTCTGCACCGGAAATGGACGCGTTCTTCTTGTACAGCGCGCCGATGGCGGCGGCGGTGAGGAAGAAGCGCGCCATGGCGTTGTGATCTTCGCTGCGCCGGTGATGCCGGTCGTAGTAGCGCGCGACCGCCGGAATGATCCCTGCCGCGCCATTGGTCGGCGCGGTGACCACCTTGCCGCCGGCGGCGTTCTCTTCATTGACCGCCATGGCCCACAGATTCACCCATTCCATGGACGCCAGCGGGTCGGTCTCGGCGCGGGCCGCTGCCGCCATCAGCTTGCGCCGCATGCCCGGTGCGCGGCGCTGCACCCGCAGGCCGCCGGGCAGTTCGCCGTCGATGCGCGTGCCGCGCTCGATACAGGCCTCCATGGCCGCGGCGATCCCGGCGATATGGGCTCGCACGTCGGCCTCGGGCCGGAAGGCGGTTTCATTGGCCATCATGACGTCGGGAATGGACAGGCCCTCGCGGTCACAGATCGCCAGCAGCTGGTCGCAATTGTCGAAAGGATAGGGCTCGCCGGTATGAGCCTCGGCGGCGGAATTGCGTCCGGCCTCGGCTTCATCGATAACGAAACCGCCGCCGATTGAATACCAGATTTCCTCGCGCACCACATCGCATTCTTGATTGAAGGCAATGAATTTCATGGCATTTGAATGGAAGGGAAGGCGGACTTCGCCTTTCATCAGCAAATCGCGCTGACGATCAAACGCGATTGTATGCCCGCCCAGCAGACGCAGCTCATTTGCCTCAAGTATGCGCTCGATGATGGCAGGCAGGGCGTCGGGGTCCGCCTCCTCAGGCCGCACTCCTTCCAGACCCCACAGGATCGCGCGGTCCGTGGCGTGGCCCGAACCGGTGAGCGCCAGTGATCCATAGGCTTCGGCCTGAATGCGTGTCACCGCCTCCAGCCCGTGCTCGGCCTCAATGCGCTCTAGAAAGCTGCGCGCTGCCTTCATCGGCCCCACGGTGTGGGAGCTTGACGGACCCACACCGATCTTGAACAGGTCGAACACGCCGAAATGCATGGAGTTTCCTTGTCGTGTCAGAGCGCGGTGCGCACGGTCCACAGTTCGGGGAAGACGCGCAAATCAAGGGCTTTAACCAGATAGGACACGCCCGAGCTACCCCCCGTGCCACGGCGAAAACCGATAATGCGTTCAACGGTTTTCATGTGATTGAAGCGCCATTGCGCGAACTTCTGTTCGACGTCGACCAGCTTTTCGGCAAATTCGTAGAGTTCCCACCAGCGCGCAGTGTCGTGATAGACTGTACGCCAGACCGCCTCGACACCAGGTGAAGGCTCATAGGCCCTCGCAAAATCCCGCTCCAGCACCGCGGCAGGCACCGGCAGGCCGCGGCGTGCCGCCATGGCCAGGGTTTCATCATAGAGGCTGGGCGCATTGAGCGCCGTCATCACCCGGGCCTGGGCGTCGGGTTCATTGGCGAACACGCGCGCCATGGCCGGGTTCTTGTTGCCAAGGCGGTATTCCATGCAACGGTACTGCCAGCTCTGAAAGCCTGAAGAGTGCCCGAGCTTGTCACGAAAGCGCAGATAATCCGATGGCGTCATCGTCGCCAGAACGGCCCAGGACTGGGACAGCTGCTCCTGGATGCGGGCGAAGCGCGCCAGCATTTTCAGCGCCGGGCCCACCTCGTCGCGCTGGACATGGGCGATGGCGCCATTCAGCTCGTGCAGGCACAGCTTCAGCCACAGCTCGCTGGCCTGGTGGATGATGATGAACAGCATCTCGTCATGTTCATCGGTCAGTGGTGTCTGGGCCGCCAGAAGGGCGTCAATACCGAGATACTTGCTGTAGGACAGCCCGTCGCGCGGGTCCCAGTGAATGTTCTCGCCTTCGAGGTCGACTGACGTGCGAATGCGCTCGCTCATGACATGCTCCGCTCGCAGATGGCCTGCCGGTCTAGACCTGCCCATGGGATGCGGCAAGGTCAGGTGCGCGGCGCGATCGTCAGCTGAAGGCCGGGCAAATCGCCCGCGCGCGCATCCAGCGTGTCGCCGATGCTGACCGGGCCTACGCCCGCAGGGGTGCCGGTGAAAACCAGATCGCCGGCGGCCAGGTCAAACAGGGCAGACAGATGGCTGAGGATTTCCGCAGATGACCAGATCATGTCGGCGACATCGCCGCTCTGGCGGATCTGCCCATTGACGCTCAGCGTGATGGCACCGCTGCCCGGTGCAGAACCGGGGCGGATCAGTCCGATGGGCGCAGAGGCGTCAAATCCTTTGGCGGTATCCCAGGGGCGGCCCTTGTCTTTGGCTTGAGCCTGCAAGTCACGGCGGGTAAAGTCGATCCCGACCGCGGCGCCCCAGATGCAGGCTGCCGCTGCGTCCGGCGTCAGATTGGATCCGCCGCTGCCCAGCGCCAGGACCAGCTCGACCTCATAGTGCAGATCGGCGGTGGCGGGCGGATAGGGGATGTAGCCGCCTGCGGCCAGTGCATCGCGCGGCTTGGAAAAGAAAAACGGGGCTTCGCGTGTGGGGTCGGCACCCATTTCGCGGGCATGGTCAGCATAATTGCGCCCGACACAGTAAATCCGGCGCACTGGAAAATCGCCGCCGCCTTCGACCGGCGCGGTAACCAGCGCCGGTGCGGGAATCACCAGATCCATCGCTTTGGAATCCTATTGACGGCGCGGGCCGCCGGCGCCGCCGGGCAGGTTTTGCTGTTCGCCAAACTGATCAGCCGAGGGACGACCCACATTGCCGAGCAATTGCTCGAGCACGGACAGTTCGCGTCCACGCGTCGGCGTCTCCCGGCCCACAAAGGCGACAATGCGGCCGTCTTCCATCCCGTACTCGTCGACGGCACTGACCACACCGGCTTCGTCGAAGCGCACGGCGATAACGCGGCGTTCGCGGGTTTCGGGACGCAGATAGGCCAGATACTCGCGCGTATCGGCGATATAATACCAGGTGTTGTCGTCGAACATGCCGCGCGTGGACGGGCTGCCGAGCGTCGCCAGAATGCTTGCCTGGGTGTCCTCGCCTGCAGTGATGACTGGCACTTCGCCATCAGGAAACCGGAAACCGTGACTGCGCAGGGTCGGGTTACAGGCCGTGACGAGCCCGCCCGCCAGAATGATGGCGGAGGCGATGAGGGCGCGGCGAAAGGCCATGGAACTCTCCTGCAAACGCTGTCAAAAGGCCGCAAGCGGGCTTGCGGCTTGTCGTATTGACGTACCGTGACGCGACCATAGCTTCAAGCGGGCCTGATTGGGAGATGTTCGCGCATGTTCGGCCGATTGTTCGCAAAAGACCCTCTCAAGGCGCGTGCCCGCGTCCTGTATGACGCGGTGCTCGAGGCCGCGCGCCGCCCGGCTTTGTATGGTGCCAACGGGGCGCCGGACACGGTGGACGGGCGCTTCGATCTGATCGTGTTGCATGCCATTTTGCTGTTGCGGCGGCTGCGCGACGGGGGCGAGTCGGGCAAGCGCCTGGCCCAGCTTGTGTTCGACATCATGTTCGATGACATGGATGCGGCCTTGCGCGAAATGGGCACCGGGGACCTGTCTGTCGGCAAGCGAATCAAGGCGATGGGCGAGGCGTTCTATGGCCGCGCCAAAGCCTATGAAGCCGCACTTGCCGCCGGGGACGAAAGCGCCCTGGCCGAGGCCATGTCGCGCAACATGTTTGATGGCGATGCCGGTGCCGGCCCCAAGGCGGCCGCGTTCGCGCGTTATGCGATGACCTGCGCCGCACAGCTGGCCGATCAGGCACCGCAGGCGCTGATTGAAGGCGAAACGCCCCGTTTTGCGCGATCGCTCATCGGCTGAGCTGGCGCGGTTTGCATCGCGAAGGGCGCAAGGTAAGGTGCGCGCGCCGCCCGCATTCAGGCGCGATGTCCATTCATTTTGTCCGGATTTGATATGACAACAGGACTGGTTCTCTCGCTTGACGCCATGGGGGGCGATCACGCGCCGCAAAGCGTCGTGGACGGCGCGGCGCTGTTTCTGAGCGCCCGGCGACGCAAGGTCCGCCTCATTTTCCATGGCGATGAAAACGTGTTGGCACCCCTGATCGCGCGCCATGACGTGCTGGGCGATGCCAGCGAGGTCCGCCACACCGATACCGAGGTGGACATGTCCGCCAAACCGTCCGAAGCGGTGCGCCGCTCGCGCGGGTCCTCCATGTGGAACGCTGTGCACGCGGTCAAGGACGGCGAGGCGCAGGTGGCCGTATCGGCAGGCAATACCGGCGCGCTGATGGCGATATCCAAGGTCATTTTGCGCATGAAGCCGGGCGTCCACCGCCCCGCCATTGCCGCCAGCTGGCCGGCCCCCAGCGGGTTTTCCACCGTGCTGGATGTGGGTGCCAACGTGGATTGCACACCCTCTCAGCTTGTCGAGTTTGCCGTGCTGGGCGAAGCCTTTCATCGCGCCATGCATGGCGCGGCGCGCCCGACCGTGGGCCTGCTCAATGTCGGTCAGGAAGAGCTCAAAGGCAGCCAGGTGATCCGCGATGCGGATGCGCTGGTGCGTGCGGCCGGGCTGGACATGGACTATCGCGGATTCATCGAGGGCGACGATATCTCGGCGGGCACCACCAATGTGGTCGTCACCGACGGATTTACTGGGAATGTGGCGCTGAAGACCGCTGAAGGCACCGCGCGGCTGGTCGGGGGCTGGATGAAGGAAGCCATGACCAGTTCTTTGTTGGCCAAGGCCGGCGCGGCCCTGTTGTCGCTGGGCGCCCTCAAGCAATTGCGCGCCCGCATGGACCCGCGCAACGTCAATGGCGGGGTCTTTCTGGGCCTCAACGGTGTGGTGGTCAAAAGCCACGGCGGAACCGATGCTGCCGGTTTCTCCACATCACTGCGTATCGCACTGGAGATGGCCGACAGCGCCTTTCTCAGAGAAATCGAGACCAATCTGGCGCGTCTGGCCGCCATTGAGGTGCCGGGCGAGGGCGGCACGGATCAGGCGCAAAGGGAATCAGCGTGACAGACGTTTATTCACGCATCGCCGGCATCGGATCCTATCTTCCGGAAAAGGTGCTGACCAATGCCGGGATGGAAGCCATCGTGGAAACCACGGACGCGTGGATCCGCGAACGCACCGGCATCACCCAGCGCCATATCGTGGCGGAGGGGCAGTACACGTCCGATCTGGGCGTGGAAGCGGCCCGCCGGGCGCTGGACCATGCCGGCCTGTCCGCCTCGGATGTCGACCTGATCATCGTGGCCACCGCCACGCCGGACCTCACCTTTCCGGCCACTGCGACCATTGTTCAGGAAAAACTGGGCGTGAAGCGCGGCTGCGCGTTTGATGTGCAGGCGGTGTGTTCGGGCTTTCTCTATGCCCTGGCGACCGCCGACAATTTCATTCGCTGCGGTCAGGCCACGACGGCCCTGGTGATCGGCGCGGAGACGTTCTCGCGTATTCTCGACTGGACCGACCGGACCACTTGCGTGCTGTTCGGCGACGGGGCTGGAGCGGTGGTGCTCACTGCCGAGACCGGGTCGCGCGATGCGCACAAAGGCATCATCCGCACCCACCTGCGATCGGACGGCGAGTTTTGCGACATGCTTTATGTCGATGGCGGGCCGTCGCGTACCAAGACGGTCGGGCATCTGCGCATGCAGGGCAATCAGGTGTTCCGCCACGCGGTCAACAAGATCGCAGGCTCCATGAGTGAGTTGGCGCAGATGGCCGGAATCGCCATCGCCGACGTTGACTGGTTCGTGCCGCACCAGGCCAACCAGCGCATTCTGGTGGGTGTCGCCAACCGGCTGGACATTCCGCACGAGCGCGTCATCTCCACCGTCGCCCTGCACGGCAACACATCGGCTGCCTCGATTCCGCTGGCATTTGACGTGGCGGTGCGGGACGGGCGCATCAAACGGGGAGATCTCGTTCTGATGGAAGCCATGGGTGGCGGGTTCACTTGGGGCGCGGCGTTAGCGCGGTACTAACCCTGTGATTATGGTTAACATTGACCTTGCCGCGGTGCTCGCCGTAACGTGTGGGGCACAGGACAGGTTAGGGGATGACATATGGGTTCCAAGACACTGACGCGGGCGGATCTGGCCGATGCCGTCAACCGGGAGGTTGGGCTCTCCCGGCAGGAAAGCGCGCAACTGGTAGAGGCCGTGCTGGATATGGTGGCCGAGACACTGGTGGATGGCGAGTCGGTGAAGCTGTCATCGTTCGGCTCGTTCGTGCTGCGTGACAAGAATGGCCGCGTCGGACGCAATCCGAAAACCGGTCAGGAAGTGCCGATTGAACCGCGGCGCGTTCTGGTGTTCAAACCCTCCCAGGTTCTCAAGGACAGGGTCGATACGGCTCTGTCACGCTAGGAAGCGCGCATGAGCGGCAAGTCTGCTGACGCCTACCGGACCATTTCCGAAGCGGGCGAGGAAGCCGGACTGCCGGCCCATGTGCTGCGCTTCTGGGAGAGCAAGTTCATCCAGATCAAGCCGGTGAAAAAAGCCGGCGGGCGGCGGCTTTATCGTCCCCATGACATTAATCTTCTCAAGGGCTTGAAGCATCTTCTTTATGAAGAAGGCTATACTATCAAGGGGGCCCAGAAATACCTGAAGGATCACGGCGTGGCCGGGGTCTGCGCGCTCGCTGATGGCACCGTCGCGCCCGCATCGCCCGGCGGGGCGGATGCGCCTGATGCCGCCGGCGCGGCCCCGCAGATCGAGACACCGCCGGCGCGCGCGCGTCAGCCAGTGGAGATGCGTGACGATGAGGATTGGCCCCGGGCCGTTGCCCCCGGCCGCGCCTCCGGTCCCATCCCGGCTCATTCCATGGAGTTGACACCCGCCCAGCGGTCCGCCGCTCAACGGGCGCTGGACCATGTGCAGGCGGCGCGTGCGCGGCTTGATCAGGTGCTTGGCCCGGCGGGCTGACGGGACACCTGGATATCGTTTGCAGGCGGGTGCCGCGCCCGGTTGCCGCAGCCGTGCGGCCCGCCTATAAGACGCCTCCCGGCACCGAGGGCCGGGGACCGGGCACTGCCCGGACGACTTGGTATCGGAGCGTGGCGCAGCCCGGTTAGCGCACTGGTCTGGGGGACCAGGGGTCGCCGGTTCGAATCCGGCCGCTCCGACCATTTTCATTCCAGAGAACTGCCGTGACGCGGCGTGCGGTTATGGCTGTGGTGACGGCGTCAGATCGCGCATGATCCGCCCGGACGCCAGCATCAGGCAGATCGCGCTGAGGGCGAAGAACCACAGGCCGGGTTGGCTGACCACCGTCACCATGGCACCGCCGGACCAGATCACGATCAGCAAGGCGACCACCAGCACATCGGTCAGGGACCATTTGCCCAGCCGCTCCACCCAGCGTGCGAGCCAGCCACCGTCTGCCCCGGCCGGGCGCGCGTGCAGCGCCGCCACCAGCATCATCTTGGCCAGCGGTGCCCCCATGGAGAAGAGGGCAACCAACAGTCCGAGCCGCCACTCGCCCGCTTCAAGCAGCTTACTGACCGCGCCGAACAGCGAATAGCTGTCGCGAAACACCCAGAAGCGTGTCGTCTCCATCACCGGCAGGGTGATGCCCAGCGGAAAACACACCACACCCAGAGTCAGGAGCGCACGCGCCATGGCGCCGCCAGCCGGGCGGGCGCGTTGCGCGACAACAGGAGCAGGTTGCGTCGTCATGGACGCAGTGTGGCAGACCGGGACGCGTGGCGCTATTCCAGTTCGACCACTTCGACCTTGCCGTTTTCCAGCACCAGAGCCAGCTCACCGCGCTTGAGGCGCAAGGCCTTGTCGCCGAACACCTTGCGCCGCCAGCCGCTCATGGCGGCGACCTTTGCGTCGTCGAACGCGGCGATCTGTTCGAGATCGGGCATGGTGGCGATCAGGCGCGGCGCCACATCGGCGTCTTCCGCGACGGCCTTCAGCAGCACTTTGAGGAGCTCGATGACCGGGCCGAGATTGGGCGGCACGGCGGTGAGCGGGTCAAGCTTGGGCGCATAGGCCTTGGGGTCCGCCAAGGCCATCTGCATGCGTGCGATCAGGCGCTCGGCGGGCTTGGAGCGTTCAAAGCCATTGGGCACGGCGCGCAGCACGCCCAGCTCCTCCACGCTCTGCGGCGCGGCCTGGGCGAGCTCGTAGAGCCCGTCATCCTTCATGATCCGGCTGCGCGGTATATCGCGGGTCTGGGCTTCGATCTCGCGCCATTCGGCGGCGGCTTTCAGGGCGGCCAGCCATTTGGGCGTGGTTTTGCGCAGCTTCAGACGCTTCCAGGCGTCTTCCGGCTTCATCTGATAGGTGGCCGGGTCGGTCAGCGTCTTCATTTCCTCGGCGAGCCAGCCTTCGCGCCCGCTTTCGGCGAGCTGGCTGCGCAGCTGCGGGAACAGGTCACGCAGCAGCGTGACGTCCGCCAGCGCATAGATTTTCTGGGCGTCCGACAGGGGCCGGCGCGACCAGTCAGTGAAGCGCGATCCCTTATCGACGCCCTGGCCCAGATAGGCGCGCACCAGATTGTCGTAGGAAATCGAATCGCCCAGACCCACAGCCATGGCCGCGATCTGGGTGTCGAACAGCGGCGTCGGGATCAGCCCGCCACCCGAGTGGAAGAAAATCTCAAGGTCCTGGCGGCAGGCGTGGAAGACCTTGACCACCGACGGATCGGTCAGCAGCTCATGAAAAGGGGTGAGATCCAGCCCTTCGGCCAGCGGATCAATCAGCACCTCGCGTGTCCCGCCCGCTGCCTGGATCAGGCAGAGCTGGGGCCAGAACGTCGTCTCGCGCATGAACTCGGTGTCCACCGCCACAAACTCGGCCTTGCGCATTTCGGCGCACGCGTCGGCCAAACGGGCTGTGTCAGATATCCACTCCATGATTTCCGGCTTAGCCCCGCCGCTGCGATTTGGCGAGAGGCCTCATCACTCGCTCCGGCGCGGGGGCGGACCGCTGGGGCGCAGAATATCGGTCAGCACGATAATAGCCGATCCGGCCGCGATCAGAATGAACACGGTTGGCAGCGGTGCCCCGAGCCAGGCCAGTGCCAGCAGCACCAGTTGGCCCAGCGTCGCGGACGCGCCGTTCAGAACGCCGCTGGCGGCCAGCACCCGGCCGCGGCGCTCCGGCAAGGCCCGGCCCTGGATCATGGCCTGGCGCGGCACCAGGAACAGGCCGCCGGAGACCGCCGCCAGCGTCAACCCGATCAGGAAGCGCAAATTCTCCGGCGCATTCAGGAAGGTGACGGCGTCGATGAGCTCCGGCCCCGGCGTGCGGCCCAGCGCCTGGATCGCCAGGTCCAGCGGGAAGATGACAAGGCCTGCCGCGCCCACAATGGACAGCCATCGCGCCTCGCCGCCGCGCGCCAGCACGGCGCACAGGACAGCACCTAGCGCCGCACCGACAGTGAACATGAGCTGGAACAGCGCAACCACGGACGGCGCGCCGCCCAGCACATTCGCCGTCAGCACCGGCAGAACCGTGATCACGGCGGCGGCGAGCAGCCAGAACCAGGCCACACCCAGCAGCGGCCCCACTACCAGGCGGTCTTTCAGCCCGAAGACGAGAATGCGCCAGGTCTGACCGGCGATATTCCAGCTGACTTTCAAGGCCGGATTGCTGGCCGGCGCAGGCACGCCTTCACGCATGGCCAGCCAGCCCAGCACCGCGCAGCTGATTAAGATCGCGCCCAGCGCTCCGGGGCCCCAGGCTTCTCCCACCAGCAAGGTGCCACCAATGGCACCGGCCAGGATCATGATGTTGATGGCACCCGAGAGCAGCGCATTGCCTCCGACGAGCTCCTGGCGCTCCAGTACATTGGGCATCGCGGCGGACCTGGCCGGGACAAAGAATGCCGTCTGCACCCCCATCAGAAACAGCACCGCCAGGAGGATCCAGGCCTGTCCCAGCAGGAATCCGATCCCCGCCAGCCCCATCAGTACGATTTCGGCGACCTTGGTGACCTTCATGATCTTCATGCGGTCGAACTTGTCTGCAATCTGGCCGGCGACCGCGGAGAACACGAAGAGCGGCAGGGTAAAGGCTGTCGCAGCGATGGGCGCCATTTCTTCTGCCGTCATGCTGAACACAGACAGGCCCTGAAACGCCGCCATCGTCACCAGCGCATAGCGGAACAGATTGTCATTGAAAGCGCCGAGAACCTGTCCGGCCCAGATCGGCCAGTAGCGTCTCTGGCCCAGCAATGCGAACGTCGCGAGCGGGCTCATGCGCGGCCCTCCGCCAGCAGGGCGTGGGTGCGCGCCTCGATGACGGCCTCAAGTCTCGACATGAAGTCCTCCTTGCCCAGGCCGGGCTCGATCGGGTCCAGAAATTCCACAGTGACGCGCCCGGGGCGTTTGCGGAAGCTCTGGCGGTCCCAGCCCAGCCCCAGGCTGGTGGCCACGGGCGTGCAGGGGCGTTGCAGCGCGTCATACAGGTGGAACACGCCCTTGCGGTAACGGTGCGCCTCACCGGGTGCCGCCAGATGGCCCTCGGGATAGATCAGCACAGACCGGTGCGAGCGCTTCAGGCCCAGAACACCGGTCTGCATACGCTGACGCTCGGCTTCGCCGCCATTGTTGGACAGGACGATGGTGCCCAGCCGGTTCAGGATCCAGCCGATCAGCGGAAATCTGAGCAGATGATCTCCGGCGACGAAGGCCAGGCCCGGTATCTCGGCCACCATGACGAAGCCGTCGCCCCAGCTCTGGTGCTTGGCCGCGATGACGGTGGGACCGTCCGGCAGGCGCTCGCGGCCGCGCACGTCGATTTGCACGCCGGCGATCCAGCGCAAAGCCAGCACCTGAGCGATGCCATAGAGGCGAATGGCGGCAGCCAGCGGCCCACGCCCGGGCCAGAGCGCGAGCAGGGCGCAAACGATCGCCGCCACCGGGGTGATGAGCCAGTAGGCAATGACATGCGCAAGGCTGCGGATCATGAGATCGCTCCAGGGTGAAACAGGGCCAGCCGGGGCTGGCGAATGTCAGGAATAGCGGCCTAGGCCGCGTGCAAGGCCGCCAGCGCCGCGCGTGCCAGCGATTCGGTTTGTTCCGACAGACCGAATGAGAAACGGCCCGCCATGCGGTGCGCCGCGGGCTGCAGGACCACGCCCAGCGCTGCTGCGGCTTTCAGTTCGGCATCGCCGCGCGGGCAATCGCCATCGGCCATGGCACGGTGGACGCGCGTCAC
This sequence comes from Hyphomonadaceae bacterium BL14, assembly GCA_027627705.1. Classification (NCBI taxonomy): domain Bacteria; kingdom Pseudomonadati; phylum Pseudomonadota; class Alphaproteobacteria; order Hyphomonadales; family Hyphomonadaceae; species Hyphomonadaceae bacterium BL14. Next base: position 859,918 of record CP091242.1, on the reverse strand, counting down.
GATCAGCGCCGTCGGGTCGGGACGCCCGGGACTCTCAGCACGGGCAAACCGGAACATGTGGGTGAGGTGGTATTCAAACAGGATGCGGTCCCGGTCGGCGGCTTCGCAATAGACCGCGACAACCTGCGCCACCGCCGCTTCGAAATCGTCGCCTGCACCGGTGATGGCGTCCTCGACCAGCGCATAGAGCCGTCCGTGGATGGCGTCGAACAGGGCGCGGGCGAGGGCCTCCTTGCTGGGGTAATGGCGATAGATCGAGCCTTCAGCGACACCCGCCCGCGTGGCGATCGCGCGGGTGGTAACCGCGTCAATGCCGCTGGCGGCAAACAGAACCAGCGCGGCGCGCTCGATGCGCGCCATGGGCGTGCCGTCAGCGGCGATGACGCCGCGATTGTCGGCATCGGCTGGGACTGCGGTTTCGGTTGCAGGCTTTGACGGCGTGGACATGTTTGGCCTCGCTGGGCGCATGAGTGAGCGTTCACTCATTCAATATCGAGACAAAACCGGCCGGTCAATAGAAAAATGAGTGAGCGCTCATTCACCACGTTGCGCGGCGTGCTTCGGCCTCAAGCGCGCGTGTTCGGGTCTCGATCACGTCCTCAATCCGCTTGACGAAAGCGATGGCGTCATCGCCGGGGGCCATGGGGGCCATAAATTCAACCACTGCCTTGCCGGGCGTCAGCGTCCAGTCCTTCCGCGGCCAGAAGCATCCCAGATTGGTCGCCACGGGAATCACCTGGCGGTCCAGGGCGCGCGCGAGTTTGTGCACACCCTTGCGGTAGCGCAGGCGCGTCCCGACCTCGGCAATGCCGCCTTCGGGAAAGATCAACGCGGCGCGCCCCTCGCGCGCCAGGCGCTCCACGCCGGCTTCGAATGCACCCGGCGCGCGGCGCCCGCCGGCGCTCGCGTCCACCACGACCGCGCCGGCTTTCTGCAGATACCGCCCCGCCAGGGGGAAGGCGAGCATGTGGTCGCCGATGACATAGGCGAGCTCAGAATCACGCGCGACCTGCAAGAGTCCGTCGCCCCAGCTCTGGTGCTTGGCTGCGAAGACCGGGGCGGGGATGGCAGGCACGTGGTGCAGCCCGCGATACTCCACGCTGACGCCGCAGGCCTTCAGCCACAGCCGAAACGCGCGCGCATGCCAGTGAATGGCGAAGGCCACGCCGCCCCGGCCGGGCAGCAGCAGGACAGGCGAGAAGAGGAGCACCGCAAGGGCTGACAGAGCCCAGAAACCGGCGTTGAAGATGTGTGCACGCATGGCTGCGCATGCTGGAGAGGTTCTTGCCGCTTCACAAGACGGCGGCGCCTTCCTTGACAAGCGCGCGCAGGCGCCGCCAAAACCCGCGCTCGCCTGCCTGCACGTCACTCCCGCCACTCCGGATCGGATCATCACGCCATGCACGCCTATCGCACTCATACTTGCGGCGCCCTGCGCAAGGCCGATGTCGGCCAGACCGCGCGCCTGTCCGGCTGGATCCATCGCAAGCGCGACCATGGCGGGCTGTTGTTCGTGGACTTGCGCGATCACTATGGCCTGACCCAGTGCGTGCTGGAGCCGGACAACACCCATTTCGCCACGCTGGAGCGCCTGCGGGTAGAGAGCGTGGTGTGCGTCACAGGCGAGGTGGTGGCGCGTACCGGCGACACGGTGAACGCTGGTCTGCCCACAGGTGAAGTCGAACTGCGGGTCACCGACGTGCAGGTGCTGTCAGCCGCCGAGGAATTGCCCCTGCCGGTGTTCGGTGAGCCTGACTGGTCCGAGGAGGTGCGCCTGAAGCACCGCTATGTCGATCTGCGCCGCGACAGCCTGCACAAGCGCATCGTGCTGCGTAGCAAGATCATCGACTCTTTGCGCCGCCGCATGGTCGATCAGGGCTTTACCGAGTACCAGACCCCGATCCTGACCGCGTCCTCGCCGGAGGGTGCGCGCGACTTCCTGGTGCCGTCGCGCCTGCATCCGGGCAAGTTCTACGCACTGCCCCAGGCACCCCAGCAGTTCAAGCAGCTGATCATGGTCTCGGGCTTTGACCGGTATTTTCAGATCGCACCGTGCTTCCGCGACGAGGACGCGCGCGCCGACCGCGCGCCGGGTGAGTTCTATCAGCTCGACATGGAAATGAGCTTCGTTACCCAGGAAGACGTGTTCAACGCCATAGAGCCTGTGCTCCACGGCGTGTTCCAGGAATTCGCTGGTGACCGCCATGTCCCCGACGAGGCGTTCGCGCGCATTCCCTATGCCGAGGCGATCCGCTCCTATGGGTCGGACAAGCCCGATCTGCGCAACCCTATCCGCATGCAGGCGGTCACCGAGCACTTCGCCGGGTCCGGCTTCAAGGTGTTCGCCGGCATGATCGAGAAGAACCCGAAAGTGGAAGTCTGGGCGATCCCGGCCAGCTCCGGCGGCAGCCGCGCCTTCTGCGACCGGATGAATGCCTGGGCACAGAAAGAAGGTCAGCCGGGGCTCGGCTATATCTTCTGGCGCGAGGAGGCCGGTGCGCTCGAGGGGGCCGGCCCCATCGCCAAGAATATTGGTCCCGAGCGCACCGACGCCATCCGCACCCAGCTGGGCCTGGAAGCGGGCGATGCGGTGTTTTTTGCAGCAGGTGACCCCAAGGCGTTCTACAGCTTTGCGGGCAAGGCGCGCGACGTGGTCGGGCGCGAGCTGGGCCTGTTTGAGGAGAATGTCTTCAAATTCTGCTGGATCATCGATTTCCCGATGTATGAGTGGGACGAGGAGAACAAGAAGGTGGAATTCTCCCACAACCCGTTCTCCATGCCGCAAATGGACGCCGACGCCTTCATGGCGCTCAGGCCGGACGATCACGAGACGCTGCTGGGCCTGAACGCCTGGCAGTACGACATTGTGTGCAACGGCGTGGAGCTTTCCTCCGGCGCCATCCGGAACCACCGCCCGGACGTGATGCTGAAAGCCTTCGAGTTCGCCGGCTACGGCCCCGAAACTGTCGAGACGGCGTTTGGCGGCATGCTCAACGCCTTCCGCTGCGGCGCACCGCCCCATGGCGGGATCGCGCCGGGCGTGGACCGCATCGTGATGCTGCTGGCGGGCGTGGAGAATCTGCGCGAAGTGGTGATGTTCCCCAAAGACCAGCAGGCGCGCGATCTGATGATGAATGCGCCCGCCGAGCCAGAACTGCGCCAGCTGCGCGAACTGCACCTGCGCACGGTGGCACCGGAGCCGAAGAAGGCCTGAAACAGATCGGGAATGCCCTGGGCAGGCCGGTTGCGCGCTAGCGGTCCGGCCGGTCCCGGCGCGGCTCGGGCGGCTGGGCGGGGCGCACCGGCTCCGCCGTCAAGGCTGAGCGCCGGGGTGTGGCCGACTGTTCGATCATGACGCGCAGCGGCTCGCCGATTTCCGACCGGCGCATTTCAAAGCGCCAAGTGGTCTGTTCGGCATCCAGCTCGGCGGCGGCCATGGCCTCGGCGGCAGCGCGCAGGCCCTGACGGGCGGCCTCGAAGGCTTCGGACGGCGCATGGTGGCGCGACATGAAGGCGCGCTCGGATTCGGCCAGCGCCTGCTCGAGTGCCGTGCGCACATCATGCATCCGGGCTCGCTGGTCGCCAGACAACCGGCCCGAGCGCTGCGCCGTGACATAGCGGGCTATCTGAATGGGCTCACTGCACGAAGGCAGTGCCGTGGCATCCGGCAGGCGTGTCTGGTCATCGCCACAAGCCAGGCGGAAGGTTGTTGCATCCATACCCTCAGCGCCCCGAAAATCGGCACCGGAAAGGTTGACGGCGATAAAGCGCGCGCCAGTCAGGCTGGCACTGCGCAAATCGACGCCTGTCAGATCGGAATTTTCGATAATCATGTCGGTCATGATCGCGCCGCGCAGATCAGCGCCGCCCAGGCGGCCTGATACAATATGGGCACCGCTCAGATTCGCCTCACGGGCATCGACGCGTTCGAGACTGGTCTGGCGCAAGACCGCCCCGACCGCGCTGGCCTCGCGCAGCCGGGCACCTGACAGGTCGGTCAGCAGCATGACTGCGCCGTCCAGCCGGCTCCCGTCCATACGGGTATTTTGAAGATTGACCCGGTGCAGGCGCGCCCGGTCCAGCCGGGCACCGGTCAGTGAGGCCGCTTCAAGCGAGGTGTCGGCCAGGTGTGCCTCGGCCAGCGAGACGCCCGACAGATCGGCACCCTCCAGCCGGACGTCCAGGATCCGTGCCCCAAGCATTTCAGCTCCGGCCAGAGTCGTCCCGGAAAAATCCCCGCCCAGAATATGAATGCCCGCAAGATTCTTGCCCGCAAAGTCGCACTGCAAGCAGTCGCCGCTGATCACGAGCCGACGATGGGGCTCCTGCGCCGCGGCCTGGGTCGCGGCAACAAAAAAGGCGCACGTGATGGCGAGTGAGACACGCAGGATCATAGCGCCAACGCTAGCGCGCACAGGCGTAGGACGCGACTTAATTCGCAGTAAGGCCGGTCATGCGGCACGGCGGCGTGCTCAATCCAGCGGGCAGGGTGGTGGCGGCGTCGCCGCACGCGGCAGCGAGTTGCGCTTGCGTCAGGCCGCGGGCCCCGGCCAGCTCGGCCCCGGACATATTCGCTCCGTCCAGGCGCGCACCAGCCAGATTGGCGCCGCCGAAATGAGCCCCGACCAGGGTCGCGCGGCTGAGATCGGCATTCATGAAGCTGGCACCGGTGAAACGCGCCGCGAACAGATTGGCTGTCACCAGGTCGGCACCGTCGAAGCGGGCGTCATTGAAGGTCGACAGGCTCAGATCGGCCTGACGCAGCCGGGCGCGAGAGAAATCTGCGCGGTCGAGGGCGCGATAGGACAAATCGGCCTGGAACAGATTGCAGCCGGGGCAATCAGCTCCGGATTGCGCGCGTGCGATCTGGCCAGGGTTCTGGGCTGCTGCGCTGGCGCTGGCTAACACGGCGAGAGCGATGGGAACGATGAGGTGTTTCATCATGGTGCGCATTTCCGCAATGGATCAGGGCGATGTGCAATTGACCGCAACGTTCATGCCGCCCCCTGCGCTCCGGCATGAAAGCAATCTGAGTGGGAATTAATCAGGTATCGAAACTCGCCGGGAGGAAATGGCGCGAAACAATGCTATCATCAGCTCACGCGACGATGGCTTTGCATCGGCGCGAACGTTGAGGAGACCGCTATGATCAAGCATCTGATTTGCGCCGCCATCCTGTCTGCCGGTGTCAGTGCCGCCGCCCTCGGGCAGACCGCAGAGGAGCGCGCCGAAGCGCGTCTGGCGGAGTTCACAGCGACCGGCGAGACCACCACCTGCCTGTCGACAACCCGTATCCGGAGCATCACGCCCATTGATGATACGCGGTGGCTGGTGACGATGCGCGGCGGCGGCACGTATATCAACCAGGTCAGCCGCGGCTGCCACGGTGCGGCCAGCTCGTTCAATTATCTCCAGTATCAGGTGTCAGGCAGCCAGCTGTGCCGGGGCGAGATCGTCCGCGTCATTGATACCGGGTCACGCATGGAGGCGGGTGCCTGCGGGCTTGGTGTGTTCGAGCGCGTGGAACCGGCCGCTGCGGCGGGCGGAGAAACGAACTATTAGTCAACGCGCGGTTAACGCTCCCGCGTCATGATCGCGTGTGACTATGGATCATTGGCGAGGGTTTCCAGCCATGCGTCAGAGCGCCCGGCGCCTGTTGCTTGGAAGTGTGGTGTTGGCGCTTGGCGCGTGCGGAACCGCCCCGCGCGCGCCGGCACCCATTGACCATGGCGATCTGTCCAGCCCGCCTGCGGCGTCCTGCGGACGTTCCGTGACCGTGCAGCGCGGCGACACGCTCAGCGCAATTGCCGTGAGATGTGGCTCCACAATCCAGGCGCTGGCAGCCGAGAACGGCCTCTCGTCGCCGTACACCTTGCGAGCGGGTCAGACGCTGCGTATCCCCGGCCCGTCGGTCTACAGAGTGCGGCGCGGCGACAATCTGTACCGGATTGCCCTCAATCACGGCATGAGCACGCGGGAGCTCGCCCGGCTCAACGGTATCAGCGAAAACACGACCATTCATCCCGGGCAGGAATTGCGGGTATCCGGCGCGCCGCGTCAGGCGGTCGCGGAGGCCCCGCCGCGCCAGACCACGGGCGGCGGCACGGTTGCGCGGCCGCCTGTCACGGCCAGTCCGCCGCCACCACCTCCACCCCCGCCGCCGGCGAGCGCCACGGCACCGGCATTCGTGTGGCCCCTCCAGGGACCGGTCGTGGCGCAGTTCGGCAACACGTCTGGCCGGCGCCTCGACGGCATCCGGATTTCGGCGCGTGTCGGTGAACCGGTGCGCGCCGCGGCAGCCGGGGAAGTCGTTTACGCCGGCAATGAACTGCAGGGCTATGGCGAGCTGGTGCTGATCCGTCATGAGGACCGCTGGGTGACCGCCTATGGGCTCAACTCTGTCTTGCGGGTGCAGCAGGGCCAGCGGGTGAATGCTGGCGACCATATCGCGGACGCGGGCGGAGCCGGGCCTGGCGAGGGGCCGGTGCTGCATTTCGAGATTCGCCGCGGAGTGACGCCGGTCAATCCGATTGATCAATTGCCCAGGCGTTAGAAATCAGCCGTCAGGCCTTGTTGCAACGCGGGCGCACCCCGATATAGTCGCGGCGCAGTTCAATCCCCCTCAACCGTGGAGCGCTTATGACCGTCGCGACCGACACTTTCCTTATCGCCGCAGCAGGCGGAAGCTCTCAGTTTCTCAGCACGCTCCTGATGATTGTGGCGTTTATCGCCATCTTTTACTTCCTCATCATGCGTCCCCAGCAGCAGCAGGTGAAACGTCATCGTGAGATGATCGCGAATCTGCGCCGGGGTGACGAAGTGGTCAGCGGCGGCGGTCTGATCGGCAAGGTGACGCGCCTGACCGACGATGAAGCGACGCTGGAGCTGTCTGAGGGCGTCCGGGTCAAGGTCATCAAGAGCACGATCACTCAGGTGCGCACCCGCACCGAGCCGGCCAATGACGCCGGAGACGATGATGACGGCGAGACCAAGCCCGCGCCGAAACCTGCCGCCAAGAAACCCGCTGCGCGCAAACCCGCCGCCCGCAAGGCCCCGGCCAAGCCCGCCGGCGATACGCCGTCCGAATAAGCGCGCCGCGCGGGGCTGATCACCGGCTCCCGCGCCAGTCAGACCGGAACGCCCATGCTGTATTTCCCCCCCTGGAAGACGGTGCTGATCCTGGCCGTCATCCTCGTCGGCTTTTTGTTCACCCTGCCCAACTTCGTGCCGGAGTCCGTCCGGTATGACCGCGACGGGCAGGCGAGTGCACCGTGGTCGTTCCTGCCCAACCAGACCATCAATCTGGGCCTTGATCTCCAGGGCGGCTCGCATCTGGTGTTCCAGGTCGATCTGGATGAAGTGCGCCAGGACAGGCTGAACAATCTTCAGGACGATGTGCGATCCCTGTTCCGGCGCGCCCAGCCGATCCTGTCGGCCCCGCCAGCTGTCATCGACAACCAGGTGGTGGTGCGGCTGACGGACCCGGCGGACATGAGCCGGGCGCTTGAGCGCCTCGACGAGATCAATGAGCGGGTCACCGCCGCCGGCGGCCAGGCGGGCACGGCCAATACCCTGAACATTCGTGATTCCGGGGACGGGCGAACCATCATGATCGAAATCACTGATGCTGAGCTGGACTCAATCCGCCAGCGTACGGTGCAGCAATCCATCTCCATCATCCGCCGCCGTATCGATGGCATGGGCACGACCGAGCCCATTATCGCACGCCAGGGCGATGACCGGGTGCTTGTCCAGGTGCCCGGAGAGAGTGATCCGCAGCGCATCATTGAACTGGTCGGCACGACGGCGCGCATGACCTTCCACATGGTGGAAACGGGCGTCGATGTCGGTCCTGACTGCCGCGGCCGCACACCACCGGGCATCGTGGTGTATCCGACTGACGATCCCAACGAGCCTTGCCTGGCGGTTCAGCGCCGCGCCCTGGTGACGGGCGAGCAGCTCACCAATGCCGGTCAGAGCTTTGACGAAAACGGCCAGCCCGTGGTCGCCTTCACCTTCAATCAGTCCGGCGCGCGTGCGTTTGGCGAAGCCACCCAGACCAATATCGGGCGGCGCTTCGCTGTGGTGCTTGATGACGTTATCATCACCGCGCCGGTGATCCGCTCTGCCATCTTGGGCGGATCGGGTATCATTCAGGGCAATTTCACGGTCCGCACGGCCACGGACCTGGCCACCATGATCGGGGCAGGCGCGCTGCCGGCACGCCTGGCACCGATCGAGGAGCGCACGGTCGGCGCCAGCCAGGGGCAAGACTCCATCGAGCGGGGCCAGATCGCCATCCTCATCGGGTTCGGTCTGGTGATCGTGTTCATGTGGCTGGCTTATGGCTATTTCGGCGTGGTCTCCACGGCGGCACTGATCACCAATATCTTCCTGTTGCTGGGGGCTCTGTCAGGGCTCCAGGCGACGCTGACCCTGCCGGGCATTGCAGGCATCGTGCTGACGATCGGCATGGCGGTGGATGCCAACGTGCTAATCTATGAACGCATACGCGAGGAATGGCAGAACGGGCGCACGCTCGCGAGTTCGATCGAGAATGGCTACAACCACGCCCTCTCGGCCATTCTGGACGCCAACATCACGACCTTCATCGCGGCCGCCGTGCTCTACATGCTGGGCGCGGGACCGGTGCGCGGCTTCGCGGTGACGCTGGGCATCGGGATCATCACCTCTGTTTTCACGGCGTTCGTGCTGTCTCGCTTGCTGATCGCGACCTGGCTGCGGGTTGCGCGGCCCAAAAAACTGGCGATGTAGGAGCGGCCCGTCATGAACTTTTTCCCTCTGGTGCGCCTGCTCCCGGAAGAGACGCAATTCCGGTTTATCCGGATGCGGGTCGCCGCCTTCGCACTGGCCCTCGTGATGGTCCTGGGCTCGGTGGGCGCCTTCTTCACCTTCGGGCTTAATCTCGGCATTGATTTTCGCGGCGGCACGTCAATCGCCCTCACGACCGCGCCGGAGCCCTCCGATCTTGGTCAGATCCGCGCAGCGCTGGCGGGCCTCAATCTGGGCGATGTTCAGGTGCAGGAGTTTGGCAGCGCGTCTGACGTGCTCGTGCGCGTCGCGATGGTGGATGTGGAAACCGCCGAGCGGGTGGCCGGGGCCCCGGTCGAGGATTTCGAGGCGGCTCAGCAGGCTGTGCGCCGTGTGGTGCAGGCAACGCTCAATGAGAGCCTGACATCGGTCCAATACCTGAGCGTCGAGGTGGTGGGGCCCCAGGTGTCTGGCGAGCTGGTCGTGGCCGGCGCGACCGCTGTGATCGTCGCGCTCTTGCTGATGCTGCTCTACATCTGGTTCCGCTTCGAGTGGCAATATTCAGTCGGGGCTGTGGTGGCGCTGATCCATGACGTGGTGCTGACCATTGGCTTTTTTGCTGTCACCCAGCTTGAGTTCAACCTGCCCACCATTGCGGCGATCCTGACCATTGTGGGGTATTCGATGAATGACACGGTGGTGGTGTATGACCGCATCCGTGAAATGTTCCGCAAGTTCAAAAGCAAGCCGACGCCTGAAGTGCTTGACCTTGCGATCAACGCAACCTTGTCGCGCACCATCCTGACGTCGGGCACCACGCTCGTCGCCATCATATCCATGGCGGTCATTGGCGGACCGGCGCTGGAGGTTTTCGCCCTTGCCCTGATTTGGGGCGTGGCGATCGGCACCTATTCATCCATCTTTGTGGCGGCACCCTTGCTCACCCTGACCGGAGTCAAGCGCGAGAGCCGTGAAGAGGACGCTGCGCTTGCCCCATGATGTGCGCGCGCCAGCGATTGACGCGTATGGCGATGGCGGGTTTCGTATTGGCGGCGTACGCAAGGACGGCGCGACCCTGATTTTTGATGGCGCAGCGCGCGCCTGGCGCGATGCGCCCGGGAATGCCACCGCTCTTACGCCGGAGCATTTCTCCGATCTGCTGAATGCGCAGGCGCGCCCCGACATGGTGGTACTGGGCGCCGGGGAGCGCCTGACCCATCCGCCCGCCGCCGTGCGCAAGGCATTTCGCGATGCCGGCATCGGTCTGGAAGTGATGGATACGGGCTCGGCCTGCCGCGCCTATAATCTGCTGGCCGGCGAGGCGCGGCGCGTCTACGCAGCCCTGCTGCCGGTCTAGGCCGAGGGCGAGGCGCTCGATTCACCGTCGGCGCCCGCAAACCGGGCGGTCCACTCGGCGACCTGCTCATCCTCGATCTTGGCAAATAGAATCGGCGGCGGGGTGAAGTGGAGACCGCGGGGCAGGGCGTCCAGCAGGTTCTTGGCAGGGCCGCCGGGCCAGGTGCGGTTCTTTTCAGGAACGCCCAGCGCATCGAGTATCTTCGCGGCCGCTTCGGGGATTGCCGGCTGCGCCACGATCGCTGCGATGACCGCGAGATTGATCCCTGTGCGCACGCCCAGGGCCGCAGCCTCCGGGTCGGTTTTGAACTTCACCCATGGCTCGGCGCGGGTGAGGTATTCGTTGCCAGCCACCCACAGGGCGCGGGTTTCCGCTCCTGCTTTGCGGAACTCCATCGCCTCGTAATGGGCGGCGATTGTCTTCAGGCGCGCGTCAAGTTCGGATTCCAGCCAGGCTTCGTGTTCGCCAGGCTCGCCGCCATCGGGGAGTTTGCTGCCAAAGCGTGAGGCGCCGAACTTGGTGATTCGGTTGACGAAATTTCCCAGCACATTGGCAAGATCGGTGTTGATCGCGCTCTGGAAATGTTCCCAAGTGAATTGCGCGTCCGCGCCCTCGGGACCGTAGGCGGTGAGGTACCAGCGCCAGTAGTCCGCGGGCAGCAGGTCCAGTGCCTGGTCCATGAACACGCCGCGCTTGCTGCTGGTGGAGAACTTGCCGCCATACCAGGTCAGCCAGTTGAAGGCCTTCAGCTTGTCGACTGTCTTCCACGGCTCTTCAGAGCCGAGGATCGTGGCCGGGAAGCTGACCGTGTGGAAGGCGACATTGTCCTTGCCCATGAACTGGACATAGCTGACATCGCCCGCGCCCTTGTCGGTGCGCCACCAGCTTTCCCAGTCGCCGCCCGTCGCGTCGGCCCACTCGTGCGTCGCGGCGATATAGCCGATGGGCGCATCGAACCAGACATAGAACACCTTGTTTTCAAACCCGGGGCGCGGTGCGCCGTCCCTGGTCACCGGCACACCCCAGGCCAGGTCGCGGGTGATGGTGCGGTCACGCAGGCCTTCATCAAGCCATTTATAGGCGATGGACTTGGCCAGGGACGGCCAGCCTTCGGCGGCATCCACCCAGGCACGCAACCGGTCAGCCATGACGCTCTGGCGCAGCTGGAGATGGCGGGTCTCGCGCACCTCGATATTGCGTGAACCGGAGATCACCGAATACGGATTGATCAGGTCGATCGGGTCCAGCAGCTTGCCGCAATTGTCGCACTGATCGCCGCGCGCCTTCTCATATCCGCAATTGGGACAGGTCCCCTCCACATAGCGGTCGGGCAGGAAGCGCGCATCATCCACCGAGTACACCTGGCGCTCGGTCACTTCGCCGATCAGGCCCTTGGCTTCCAGCACGTCCGCAAAGTGCTGGGTCAGCGCCGCGTTCTGGGGCCGGGAGGTGCGCCCGAACCAGTCCCACTGAAGGGCGAACGCTTCGCCCAGGCTTTTCTGGATTTCGTGCTGCTCGTCGCAATAGGCGCGCACGTCCTGGCCTGCGGCCGCCGCGGCCAGCTCGGCCGGTGTGCCGTGCTCGTCTGTGGCGCAGATGGCCAGCACCTCATGGCCGCGCAGCCGCTGGAAACGCGCATACACATCGGCGGGCAGCATGGAACCGGCCAGATTGCCCAGATGCTTGACGCCGTTGATATAGGGCAGGGCGCTGGTGACGAGAATGCGGGCCATGGCGATTGTCCGTTCAGGCAAGATGGTTAGGGCGCATGCATAGCGGCGCGCCCTCGAAATAGGAACAGGGTGCGCGCACGCCTGCCCCTGTCGGCGGCTCCGCGCGCCGCGCCTGGTCTCGACAAATGCGCCTGAGCGCGCAACGCTCTGACAAATGCATCGCACCCGGGCCAAGAACCGATGACCACGCCGCAGGCTGCGCCTGAATCAGCCATTGATGATCTGCTGGCGCTTGACGAAATCCAGGCGCGCCTGCTCGAGGCGTTCCACTGGTTTGAGCAGACGGTTCTCAATCTCGATAACGGGGTTCAGCTGGCCCTGATCACCGCGGCACTGGCCCCGGCCCTGATCTTTGGACCAAAGCTGCGCCAGCTGGTTATTCAGACCACATCGGGCTTTTTGAAAGCCGGGCTGGCGCGCCGACTGATCAACGCCGTGTCCCGGCTGATGACGCCGCTGGCGCTGCTGCTCGTGCTGACGCTGATCCAGCTTGTCCTCGCCGTGCTGGAGCGCCCCTACGCGCTTCTCAACGCCGCCACCAGCCTGATGACCGCCTGGATCGTGATCCGGGCAGTGTCGCTGATCATCCAGTCGAAATTCTGGTCCAACGTCGCCTTCTATATCGCCTGGCCGATCGCTGTGCTGGACGTATTCGGCCTGCTGGTTCCGGTGACCCAGCAGATGCAGGCCTTCGCCATCCCTCTGGGTATGGCCGATGACGGCACGGCGATCCAGCTCTCCCTGTTCGATATCGTGCGCACGCTGGTTTATTTTGGGGTGCTGTTCTGGCTCGCCTCGCTGGCCGGACGTACAATCAATAGCCAGCTTGAAAAGACCGAGGAGCTGTCGCCCGCCTTCAAGGCGCTGATCTCCAAGGTGCTGGGCGTGCTTCTGCCCGTCACCGCGCTGCTGATCGCACTTCAGATGACGGGGTTCAACCTGGCCACGTTGGCGATCTTCTCCGGCGCGGTGGGTATTGGCGTGGGCCTGGGCCTGCAGAAGACCGTGGCGAACTTCGCCGCCGGGTTCACGCTTCTCGCCGACAAATCCATCAAGCCGGGCGACGCTATCGAGGTGGACGGCACGTTCGGCTGGGTCAGCGCGATGCAGTCGCGCTATGTCTCGGTGCGCACGCGCGACGGCACCGAGATGCTGATCCCGAATGAGCACTTCATCGTCAACGGTGTGATCAACTGGTCCCATTCTGACCGCGTTGTGCGCCTGCATGCGCCGTTCGGGGTGTCCTACAAGACGCGTGACTTGCGCGCGGTCCAGGACCTGGCCCAGAAGGCGGCCGCCAGCGTGCCGCGGGTCGTCACGGACAAGGACCCGGTCTGCAATGTGATGGAGTTCGGCAACAGCGCGGTGAACTTCGATCTGCGTTTCTGGATCGCGGACCCCGAGGCCGGGCTCTCCAATGTGCGCAGTGATGTCTATCTGGCGGTCTGGGACGCGCTGCACGAGGCCGGGATCGAAATCCCGTTCCCGCAGATGGACCTGCATGTCAAAGCGCTGCCCGCCGCCGCCTCAGGGCCGCCGGACCAGGCTTAGTCGAGCCGGTCTTCGCCCAGGCCGGCCAGGAAATTGCGCACCACCATCACGCTCTCCTGCGGCGCTTCCTCCATGGGCATGTGACCGGCATTCTCCAGAACCACCACGCGCGCATCGGGCATGGCTGCCTCGAAACGGCCGGCGTTTTCCACCGGGATCATCACGTCCGTCGCGCCCCACAGCACCAGGGCCGGGGCCTCGACCCGTGCCAGATCTGCCTCCGGATCAGGCAGGGTGAACTGTTCCAGGCGCGCGATTAGCGCGTCCTGAACACCCGGGGTCGTCATCATGGCGCGAATTCGCGCGACCTGTTCATCGGTGACTTTGGACGGGTCTGCATACAGGGCGCGCGTCGCGGCGCGCACGCCGACTTCCGGTGCCGTGTTCAGGTACAGGCGCACGGGCAGGGGGATCGGTGCCGGTTCATCGCCCACGCCATGCATCGGGTACCCGCCCGGACTGACCAGGACCAGCCCCTCCACCCGGTCCGGATGGTCGGCGGCGTAGCGCCACGCCACCAGCCCGCCCAGCGATGAGCCACCCAGCACGAACCGGTCCGGTGCCACTGCGTCCAGCAAGGCGCTGACCTGGGTGACCGTGTCTGTCACGCTGTAGGCGCCGTCGGCGCGCGCGCCGGTCAGACCGTGCCCGGGCAGATCAAACCGGATCACACGGTAGTCGGCCGACAGGTCGTCCGCCCACTGATCCCAGGTCTCCAGCGAATGGCTGAAGCCGTGGATCAGCACGAGCGCCGGGGCGTCCGCCGGTCCGTCCTCGCGCACACGCCAGGTCTCGCCGCCAGCGTCCACGAGCCGATCTGCGCCGGTCTGGAGACCGGCCGCCGGCACGTCGGACCCGCCTGTGCGGGAGAGGAAGGCAAAGACGGCGACCAACAGGATCGCGATCAGGATCAGAGCGCCCAGAATGCGCAGCAACATGGAGATCATCCTTGAAACCCAGACTCAGTCGAGCCCGGCGAGAAACGCATGAATGGCCCGCGCCGCTTCAGGCTCGGTCAGGAGCGGCGCATGGCCCACATCCGGCACTTCGGCATAGGCCATGTGCGGCGCGCGCGCGCGCATCTCGTCCACGCAGGCGCTGGCCAGCAGATCGGTGATCGCGCCGCGGACCAGCAGAAGCGGCGACGCCGCCAGCGCTTCAAACTGCGGCCACAGATCGGGCGGTGCCACATTGCCGGTGCGCGCGAGCTTTGAAATCGCCGGGTCATAGTCGAACACCACCTGGCCGCTTTCCAACTCGCGGCATGTGCGCCGGGCGAACGCGCCCCAGAATGCGTGTCCGGTCTCTTTCGGAAAGGCCTCGCCATTGATGGCGCGCACGGCCTCCGCCGCCGCGGCCCAGTCCACGAAGGGTCCTGCGGCTCCGCCCACATAGCCCTGGATACGGGTGAGCCCCCGGGGATCGAGCTCAGGCCCGATATCATTGATGATTGCGCCTGCGATCAGACCGGGACGGCCTGCCGCCATGACCATGCTCATCAGCCCGCCCATGGACGTGCCCAGCGTGATCACCTGGTTCCAGCCGGACTGGGCGAGCACGCCGAACATGTCCTGGACATAGATACCGGGATTATAGTTTTCCGCCACGGGATCGCGGTCAGAATGCCCGCGTCCGCGCACGTCCACCGCGATCACAGACCGTCCCGCGGCGGCGATGGCCGGAATGACCTCTTCAAAGTCCCGGCTGTTGCGTGTCAGCCCGTGCATGCAGAGCACCGGCAGGCGGTCAGTTCCGGTATCGTAATGGCGGTACCACGTCCTAACGCCATCGGGCGCGGTGTAGGTGCGGGCTGTATACTGGGTCATGCGGTCGGGTGTCCCGGGCTCTGGTTTTCACGTTCGGCGCGCGCTTCGGCGTCCTTGGCGCACAGCCGGCGGAAACCGGCGGCGATGAAATCAGGCAGCCGGTCGGCGACCGCCTTGATGTCGGTGGATTTGCACAATCCGTCCGACAAGGTATCGATTCGGCCGGTTTCGGCGAAAGTCAGCACCAGCGCCCCGGACAGGAAGTGATAGCTCCAGAACAATTCTTCCTCAGGGCAATCGGGCAGCGCCTTGCGGATCGACTGCAGGAAACGGCGCACGATCGGGTCATAGTATTTCGACATCACAGCGCCGCCCCAGTCGGGCGCGTTGGTGATCTGGCCCAGCAGGGCGAAATAGCTTTTCCAGCCCGGATCGCCGTGGATCGACCGCTCCAGGAGGGGATGGGTGAAGGCGGCGATGATCTGCTCGACCGTCGGTCCGTCGGGGCCCGCTTCACGTTCACAGGCCTCCAGCTCCTGCAGGCGGACCTGATTGAGCTGCTCGGCGCGCCGCAGCAGGACGTCGTCAAACAACTCGCGCTTGCCACCGAAATAATAGGTCACCAGCGCCGGGTCACTGTCGGCCTCGCGGGCGATTGCCCGGACGGTGACGCCGTGGAAGCCCTTGAGCGCGAAGAGCATCTCGGCTGCGTCGAGCAGTTTCTCGCGAGTGACTTCACCGCGGCCGAGTTTGCGGGCGACTGCCATGCGGCCTCACTTGAGTTGGGAGCGTTTGGGACGGTCGCTCCGGGTCCGGACAGTGTGGCGCGTACGCCTCACAGATTTGTCTCAACGTCTGAGGAAAGTCTAATTGCCGTTGACTTTTCATTCAACGTTGAAATTATCGCGACCGAAGCGCCCCGTCAGTCGGGCGCACGGGCAATACCAGGGAGGGATGCTCAATGACCACGCTCAAGAAATTTACGACGGCTGCTGTCCTGTTGGCCAGCGCATCATGCCTGCCGTTCGCCGCTACGGCGGTTGCCCAGGAAGCCAGCGCAAGCGATGCGGCCAGCCGCGACGTCGTGACGGTCACCGCCCGGCGCCGTGAAGAATCCCTTCAGGACGTGCCGGTCTCTGTGACGGCCTATTCCGGTGCCCAGCTGGAAGCCATTGGCGCCCAGGACATTACCCGAATCGCCCAGACCACCCCGAACGTGACGCTGGAAGTGTCGCGCGGCACCAATTCGACGCTGTCAGCGTTTATCCGCGGCGTGGGCCAGCAGGATCCGGTCGCCGGCTTCGAGGCGGGCGTGGGCATCTATATCGATGATGTGTATCTGAACCGGCCCCAGGGCGCGGTGCTGGACATTTTCGACGTCGAGCGCATCGAAGTCCTGCGCGGGCCGCAAGGCACGCTGTACGGCCGCAACACGGTCGGTGGCGCGGTGAAGTATGTGACGCGCCGTCTGGATACCGAGCCGAGCTTCTCGGCGCGCCTGAACATCGGCAGCTATGAGCAGCGCGACGTGATCGTCAGCGGTTCGGCACCGCTCAGCGACAGCTTCCGCGTCGGCGGCGCGCTCGCCCGTCTCAGCCGCGGCGGATACGGCACGAATCTGACCAATGGCGAAGACAATTACGACAAGGATGTCTGGGCCGGCAGGGTCTCCGCCGAATTTGAACCCACGGACCGTATCTTCATCCGCGCGGTCTATGATCGCACCGAGGACACCTCCAATCCGCGCGGTGGCCACCGTCTGATCACGTCGCTCCTTACCGGCGCGCCGGTGCTGGACAATGTGTATGACACCCGAGCGGGCCTGAACGTGGTCGAGCAGGAAATCGAGGCGCAGGGCCTGTCGCTGTCGGGTGACTTCGAGATCAACGATCAGTGGACCTTCCGCTCGATCACCGCCTGGCGCGAAGACAGCTCGGTCACGCCGATCGACTTTGACTCGCTGCCGTCCGCGGACCTGGATGTGCCCGCAATCTATGAAAACGAGCAGTTCAGCCAGGAATTCCAGCTGGTCTATACCGGCGAGCGTCTGAACGGCATCCTGGGTGCTTACTATCTCGACGCGGAAGCCTCCACCGTGTTTGACGTGGTGCTGGCCAATACCGGCGCGCTGATCGGACTGCCGGGCCTCAATGCCCAGACCTTCGGCGATGTCAGCACGGAAACCTGGTCGATCTTCGGCGACTTCTCCTACGACCTGACCCCGCAATGGTCGGTATCGCTGGGTGCGCGCTACACCCATGACGAACGGTCCTCGATCGTGCTGCGCCGGACCTATATCGGCGGCTTCTCGGAGTTCTTCGGCGGCAATCCGACGCTGATCGCGACCACGTCGAACTTCAACGGATCCGAAAGCTGGACTGATTTCAGCCCGCGCCTGTCGGTCTCCTACCGTCCTGACGACGCGAACAATTTCTACGCCAGCTTCTCCCAGGGCTTCAAAGGCGGCAGTTTCGATCCGCGTGGCCAGACTTCCGTTGCCATCGGCGCCGGGATCGATGTGTTTGAATTCATGCGCTTCGAACCTGAAACCGTGAACGCCTACGAGGCGGGCTGGAAGTTTGCCGAGGGTGCCTACCGTCACTCGCTGGCCTTCTTCTACAATGACTACACCGACGTCCAGGTGCCCGGCTCGATCGGGGTGGACACCGATGGCGACGGCGTGTTTGACACCTTCTCGGGCGTCACCACCAATGCCGGTGCGGCGACCATCTGGGGCTTCGAGTATGAAGGGGCCCTGGGTCTGGCCGACGACGCGTTCAGAAGCGGCGACACCCTCGATTTCAACTGGGCGGTTGGGTACCTGAACGGCCAGTATGACCAGTTCATCAACGCGTTCGGCGTGGACGTGTCCGACACGGCCGTGATCCAGAACACCCCTGAGTGGATGGCTGCGGGCACGCTGAACTACACCGTGCCGGTGTCCAACGGGGCGCTCTCGATCATCAACACGCTGGCCTATCGCGGTGCGTACAGCCAGTTCGAGATCCCCAATGCGACGCTGGATCAGGACGGCTACACCCTGTGGAACGCCTCTGCGGTGTGGAACTCCAATGATGGCCGCTGGCAGGCGGGCGTCCACGGCCGCAACCTGACCGACGAGCGGTACAAGGTGTCGGGCTATAACTTCATGAATGCGAACGGCACGCCGAACCTTGGCCTTGAGGGCACGCTGACCGCCTTCTACGGCGATCCGCGCACGGTCACCGCGACCATCGCATTCCGCTACTAGGGGCCGGCAGGGGGACAAGCGCCGCTGCGCCCGGGATCGGGCCAGCGGCGCTTTTTCTTTGCAGTAACCGATACTTCGGTTCCATCATGACGATCTGCGCCATCCGGTGCCAAGAAAGACAGACCAGGGGAGCGATATGACAGCCGCCAACCAGTCTCCGGGGGCAGCCGAGCCCGCGCCACCCACCACGCGCTATCGCGCCTGGGTGCTGTTTATGCTCTTCATCGTGTACGCGTTCAATTTTCTGGATCGCCAGATCATCTCGATCCTCGCGATCCCGATCCGTGAGGACCTGGGGCTGGATGACCGGCAACTGGGCCTTCTGGGCGGCATTGCCTTTGCGGCACTCTATTCCACCCTCGGCGTCCCGATTGCCTGGCTGGCTGACCGGTCCAACCGGACCTGGATCATCACGGCGTCCCTGACCGTGTGGAGCGGCTTTACGGCCCTGTGCGGCTTTGCCCAGAATTTCTGGCAGCTTTTCGCCGCCCGGGTCGGGGTGGGCGTCGGCGAGGCGGGCGGGGTTGCTCCGTCCTATTCGCTGATTGCCGATTATTTCCCGCCCGATGCCCGCGCACGCGCACTGGCCATCTATTCGCTGGGCATTCCCATCGGCAGCGCGTTTGGCGTGGTGGCCGGCGCCCAGATCGCGGGCGGCGCCATTGGCGAGGACCTCGACTGGCGCGCTGCCTTCATTATTGTCGGCCTCGCCGGCGTGCTGATCGCGCCGATCTTCAAACTGACCATGCGCGAGCCCAAGCGCGGCGGGCTGGACCCTGTCAGCGAGCGGGAAAAAGCCGCGGCTATCGCCAAACACCCGCCGCAACAGGGCGAAGGCCTCGCGGGGAAGGCCATCGAGGAGGCTGCAAGCAAGCCGGGCATCTTTGATGTCCTGCGCATTCTCTTGAAGAAACCGTCCTTCTGGTTCCTGACGCTGGGCGCGTCGTGCTCGTCCATGATGGGGTATGGCGTGTTCTTCTGGATGCCGAGCTTTATCTCGCGCACCTATGAACTGGGCATAATCGACACTGGCTGGGTGTTCGGCACGGTTCTGTTCTTTGGCGGCAGCCTGGGCATTCTGCTTGGCGGCATTCTGGGCGACAAGCTGGGCAAGGCAAAGAAAACCGCCTACGCCATCGTCCCAGCGCTCGCCTTCCTGGCCGCTTTCCCTCTGTATGTGCTGGGCACGTTCGCGCCCACGCCGCTCTATGCCGTTCTTCTGTTTCTGATCCCGACGGCGCTGGGCCTGAGCTGGCTTGGGCCGGTTCTCTCAGCGTTCCAGCATTTGGCCCCGTCCAATATGCGATCAATGGCATCGGCTATCTTCCTGTTGATCAACAACCTTCTGGGCATCGGGGTCGGCGTCTACGTGCTGGGCGAATTGTCCACGCTTCTGGCCCCGACATTCGGCGAGGAATCGCTGCGCTATTCCATCGCCATCGGCGCATCACTCTACGCCGTTGCCGGCGTGCTCTTCCTGCTGGCGTCACGCACCATTGAGCGGGACTGGGAGAAATAAGGTTACCGTCGTCGCCATCTCAAACGCGGAAGGGCGGCTGTGTGTTCACAGCCGCCCTTCTTGTTCTAAGGCGTTGGGCGCGCCCGTCAGGCCGCCGCTTCAACCATGCTCAGTGTTTTGACGAAGGTGGAGATGGCGTCGGTGCGCCCATCCTCGCCGCTAGCCGCGAACAGGTCGCCGCGCAGCGCCAGCACGGCGTCGCCACTGTCATTGGGCGTCTTGCCGGCGGCTTCGGTGACCCAGGCCGCCGCCTCACCCATGGCCAGCACGGGTTTGCCCGCCGACAGGAAGGCCTGGATAAACAGGCGCGATTCCTGATCTTCAATCAGGCGCGCGATCCCGCGCTCGCCGCCGGGGACAAGCAGTCCGGCATAGGCGCTGGCCGGTTGTTCGCCGGGATGGCTGTCCACCACGAAATTCATTTCTTCGTTGGCCGCAGACCGTCCGCTTACCAGCGACTTGTTCGGGCTGACGATGACGGTGCGGTAGCTGCCGCGCTCGGCGGCGGTCGCCACTTCGGTCAGGTCTGACGCATCGAATCCGTCTGCGAGCAGCACGGCGATGTCTCCGGCCTCGCCGATCTGGGCAAGGTCAATACGGTCGGGACGGTTGGACGGTCGGGTAAAAGCCACATTTCCTCCTGGCGCCTCTGATGGCGCTCCACAAACTTTCACAAATGTCGTGACAGGGAGAACGTAGGAAGAAGCTGATCCACGTCAACATCACGCAGTGCAATATCAGGTGAAAAGCGGTGTGATTTCCCGCAATTGCCACGCAAAACTTGCAATCTCAATCGAATTTCACGACATAGAGCCCGCCAAGGCATCCGCAGGGGCATTGGAAATTCACGAGCCATTTGCAGGCCGGTGCAAGAAAATCCGGGAAAGGAAGACGTCTATGTGCGGTATCGCCGGTGAAGTGCGATTTGATGATCAGCGACCGGATCTGGCGGCCCTAGAGCGGGCGACAGCATCGATGGACCGGCGCGGGCCCGACGCTTCCGGCCTGCATGCACAGGACCACATCGCCTTTGGTCACCGCCGGTTGAAGATCATTGATCTCACCGACGCGGCCCAGCAGCCGCTGGTGGATTCCGAGCTCGGCCTGACCGTGGTGTTCAACGGCTGCATCTATAATCACCGTGAACTGCGTGGCGAGCTGGAAGGCAAGGGCTACCGCTTCTTCTCCACCGGTGACACTGAGGTCATCGTGAAGGCCTATCACGCCTGGGGAGACGACTTCGTCCACCGTCTCAACGGTATGTTCGCTTTCGCGATTGCCGAGCGCGATACCGGCCGCTTGCTGATCGGACGCGACCGGCTGGGTATCAAGCCGCTCTATTACGCCGAGACACCCGGCGCGATCCGTTTTGCCTCCACCTTGCAGGCGCTGCTGGCCTACAAGGATGTGGACCGGTCGCTCGATGCGGACGCGTTGAACTTCTATTTCAGTTTCCACGCGGTCGTGCCGGCACCCTGGACCATGGTGCGCGGCGTGCGCAAGCTGCCGCCCGCGACCCTGATGCGCATCGAGCCGGACGGGTGCCGCACCACGCGCCAGTACTGGGATGTCAGCTTCGGTCCGCGCGATGACGAGCGCGGCTATACCCGCGCCGACTGGAAGCATGTGGTCGCAGAGTCCCTTCGTCTGGCCGTCAAGCGCCGCCTGGTGGCCGACGTGCCGGTGGGCGTGTTGCTCTCAGGCGGCCTCGACAGCTCCCTGATCGTGGGATTGCTGGCTGAAGCGGGCCAGACGGGCCTGTCCACTTTCTCCATCGGGTTTGAAAGTGTGGGCGAGGAGAAGGGCGACGAGTTCCAGTACTCCGATATTATCGCGAAACGCTTTGAGACCGACCACCACCAGATCCGCATCGACACGGACCGGGCGCTGCCGGCGCTGGAGGAGGCCATCGCCGCGATGAGCGAGCCGATGACGAGCCATGACTGCGTCGGTTTCTATCTGCTCAGCCAGGAAGTCTCACGCCACGTCAAAGTGGTGCAGTCGGGGCAGGGCGCCGACGAGATATTCGCCGGCTATCACTGGTATCCGCCCATGCTGGACACCAACGATCCGCTGGATACCTACGCGAAGGCCTTTTTCGACCGGGACCGCGGCGAGATGGGCGATCTTTTGCAGGAACGCTGGCTGAACGGCGACACGCCGCGCGATTTTGTCGCTGAACACTTCGCCCGGCCGGGTGCTGACCGGCCTATCGACAAGGCACTGCGCATCGACACCCAGATCATGCTGACCGATGACCCGGTCAAGCGCGTCGACAACATGACCATGGCCTGGGGCCTGGAAGCGCGCACGCCCTTCCTGGACTATGAAGTGGTGGAAGCCGCCGCGCGCGTGCCGGGCGAGTTCAAAACCGCCGAGGGCGGCAAGGGCATCCTCAAGGATGTCGGGCGTGATGTGATCCCGCACGAGGTCATCGACCGGCCCAAGGGCTATTTCCCGGTTCCGGCGCTGAAATACCTGCGCGGACCCTATCTGGAGCGTGTGCGCGACGCGGTGACGTCGCAGCGCTTTGCAGGCGCCGGCATTGTGCAGCGCCGCTATGTCGATACCCTGCTGGCTGACCCCGAAGCCCATATCACGCCGCTGCGCGCCTCCAAGCTCTATCAGATCGGCTTGCTGGCGATGTGGCTGGAGGCTCACGACCTTGGCTGACTCTCTCAAAGGAGGGCGCATGGCCGGACGCAATGCCGACACGCCGCGCAGCGCGCTCAGCCACCGGCTGAAGCGGATGCGCGAACATGGCCTGAAGCAGCCCATCAGCGGTCAGGACCGCGGCCAGCCCGACCGGGACGCCGTGGTGGATGCGGGCTGGGGCCGTCTGATCTTCGCGCAGACCTTTGACGGTGCCGAACCGGTCATCAAAGCGCTGCGCGAGGAGCAGAGCGGCAAGCGCGACATCGCCGTGTATATACGCGATCCCCATGTGGCGATGGCGGCCGCACCCCAGGAGGTCTTCCTGGACCCGTCCCATACCTTCCGGCTGGATCTGTCCACCTATCGCGCCTCGCGCCGCCAGCTGAAGGGGTTTTTCGTTCGGCGGCTGTGCTCCGAAGCCGACGCGCGGGCCGTCAACGTCATCTATGCCGGACGCGGCATGGTGCCTGTGGACCCTGACTTTTTCTGGCGCCAGCGCGACAGCCGCAGTCAGACCTATCTGGTGGCCGAAGACACCGAGACCGGAGAGGTGCTGGGCGCTGTCACCGGCATCGACCACGGACGCGCCTTCGCGGACCCCGAGCACGGCAGCTCGCTATGGTGCCTGGCGGTGGATTCGCGCGCACCCCATGCCGGCATTGGCGAAGCGCTGGTGCGCCGCCTCGCCGAACTGTTCCTGGCGCGCGGCTGCGCGTTCATGGACCTGTCGGTGCTGCACGATAACGAGTCCGCCATTGCGCTGTATGAAAAACTGGGCTTCCGGCGCGCGCCGTATTTCACCCTCAAACGCAAAAACACGATCAATGAGAAGCTCTTCATTGCGCCTGCGCCCGAGCAGGGGCTGAACCCCTATGCGCGAATCATCGTGGATGAAGCGCGCCGCCGCGGCATTGGTGTGGAGGTGCTCGACGCCGAGGGCGGGTTCTTCAAGCTGACCCATGGCGGGCGCTCTGTGGTGTGCCGAGAGTCGCTGAGCGAACTGACCCACGCCGTCGCCATGAGCCGGTGCGACGACAAATCCGTGACCCGGCGCCTGATGATCGAGGCGGGCGTGCCCACGCCCCCGCAGCTGAGCCTGTCGCCCAAGACTGCCGATCTGTCAGAGGCTGAGGCCTTTCTGGAAAAGCACGGCTCCGTCGTAGTGAAGCCGGCGCGCGGCGAGCAGGGCCGGGGTGTGTCGGTGGGCATTGAAACACCCGAAGATCTCAAAGCCGCGTTCGAGGATGCGCGCGCCCATGGCGGTGCGGTGCTGGTGGAGCAGTGTGTAGCCGGTGACGATTTGCGCGTCCTGGTCATCAATGACGCGGTGGTGGCAGGCGCCCTGCGCAAACCGCCGCACATCCGCGGTGACGGCGTGAAGAGCGCGCGTCAGCTCATTGAAGCACTGTCGCGGCGGCGTGCTGCGGTGACGGGCGGAGAATCTGTCGTGCCGCTGGACGCTGAAACCGAGCGCAATGTCGCGCGCGCCGGCTATCGGCTGGATGACATTCCCGAGGCTGGCGGCATCATCCAGGTGCGCCGCACAGCCAATCTGCACACAGGCGGGTCGCTTCACGACGTCACCGACAAGCTGCATCCCGCGATCGCGCGCAGCGCCGTGGCTGCCGCGCGCGCCATTGAAATCCCGGTGGTAGGCGTGGACTTCATTGTGACTGCGCCCGATGCGCCCGACCATGTCTTCATTGAAGCCAATGAGCGCCCGGGCCTGGCCAATCACGAGCCCCAGCCCACAGCCGAGCGCTTCATCGATCTGCTGTTTCCGCTATCGGCACCGCGCAAGACCTGAGGACCCCTGTTCATGCCTGTCATCGACGACGCCTATCTCAAGGAATGTCTCGCCCGCCTGCTCGATACGCCCAGCCCGTCGGGCTATACTGACGCGGTGACGCGGGTGTGCTGCGAGGAGCTCAACGCGCTGGGCGTGCCGTATGAGATCACGCGGCGCGGCGCGATCCGGGCGCGCATCCAGGGCGGACGGCGCAAGCCAGCGCGCGCGATTGTCGGCCATATCGACACGCTGGGTGCCCAGATCAAATCGATCAAGGATAACGGCCGCATGGAGGTCGTGCCCATCGGTCACTGGTCATCGCGTTTTGCCGAAGGCGCACGCTGCACGGTGTTCACAGCCGAACATGGCGCGTTTCGCGGGTCGATCCTGCCGCTGAAGGCCTCAGGGCATACGTTCAACAAGGAGATTGATTCCCAGCCCGTGGCCTGGACCCATGTGGAGCTGCGGCCGGATGTGGTGGCAAACAACCGGGCGGATCTCGAAGCGCTGGGCTTCAATATCGGCGATATCGTCGCCATCGATCCGCAGCCGGAGTTTCTCGACAACGGCTTCATCGTCTCGCGCCATCTCGACGACAAGGCCGGCGTGGCGGCCATGCTGGCGGCACTCAAATCAATCGTGGAAGGCGATGAGCCGCTCGCGGTGGATACATATTTCCTGTTCACCATCACCGAGGAAATCGGCCACGGTGCCAGTTCCATCCTGTCTCAGGACATTGCCTCCATGGTGACCATTGATAACGGCACCACCGCGCCGGGGCAGAACAGCCGTGAATTCGGCGTGACCATCTCGATGGCTGACCAGACAGGGCCGTTCGACTATCACCTGACCCAGAAACTCCTGCGCCTGTGCCGCGACGGGGGGATCGAGCACCAGCGCGACGTGTTCCGCTACTACCGTTCCGACAGCGCCAGCGCCATCGAGGCAGGTGCCGACGTGCGCACCGCACTGGTCACCTTCGGGATTGACGCCTCTCACGGCTATGAGCGCATCCACATTCACGCGCTGCATTCGGTGGCGCGCCTGATCCGGGCCTATGCGCTGAGCCGCGTCGAGATCGGCCGCGACAGCTTTGAGCTGTCCGATCTGTCGGGCTTCACCAAGCTGCCCATGGAGCCGGCCGATGAAGCCGAATGGGATGGCCGGGACGAAGCGCCGGAAACGCCGTCGGGGAAGCCCTAGGCGCGTAGCGCAGGCCGGACCGGAACGGTCTCCGGCCAGTTGATTTCGGGCACGGACTGCACCGCCGGGCGGGCAAACAGATAGCCTTGCATCAGATCAATGCCCATGCCCGAGAGTGCCTGCATCTCCGGCACGGTCTCGATGCCTTCGGCGATGACTTTGACGCCGAGCAATTTGCAGGTCGAAACAATGCCGCTGACAATGGCCTGACGTCCCGAGTCCTGGTCGATCCCGCGGATCAGACCCATGTCGAGCTTGATGACATCCGGGCGGAAATCGGCGAGCAGGCCCAGTCCGGAGAAGCCCGCGCCAAAATCGTCAATGGCGGTGATCAGATTGCGCGCCTTGTACTCGGTGATGATCGCCTTGACGTGCGCCACATCGGTGATGCGCTCGCCTTCGGTAAACTCCAGCATGATCCGGTCGGCAGCGAACCCGGTGCGATCTGCCGCCTCCATCGTGGTGCGGATGCACGCGGCGGGCACATAGACGGCATTGGGCAGGAAATTGATCGACAGGATGGGGCCGCCGGCGGCGTTGAACAGCGCAGCCGCCAGCTCGATGGCCTTCACCCGGCACGCCTGATCAAACGCGTACTTGTTCTCGTCGGTCACCTGATCGAGCACCCACATCGCGCCCTGGCCCTCGGGGCCGCGCACCAGCGCCTCATACGCCCAGGCCTTGCGTTGCGACAAGCTCACAATGGGTTGAAATGCCATGGTGAACTCAAACGGAGCCGTCACACCATCACGGCAGGCAGAGCATGTCATGATCGGACCCTCATAAAGCTTATAAATCGCCGTCCAGCGTGAAATTTCGATTAACCCTCTGATCGGCTGCGTTGCACGCTTGTGTTATCACGATGTCACGTTAGAACGGCCTCGAAATGTTGCGGAGCCGTGTGTGATGACCCGACAAGATGATGTCAGACCGGACGCGGCCGATGACGTGGGCGCGCTGTGCCGCGCGCTGCTGACGCTGCGCTCCGAAGACGAAATGCGCCGCTTTCTGCGCGACCTCACCACACCGGGCGAAATGCAGGCGCTGGCAGAGCGCTGGCGCGTCGCGCGCATGCTGGACGAGGGTGCCAAATCCTACCGCGATATCAGCGCCGAGACAGGCGTGAGCACGACAACGGTCACCCGCGTCGCGCGGTTTCTCACTCAGGAAGATCATCAGGGGTACCGGCTGGTGCTGGACCGGACCCGGGAGACACACGCATGACCGACCGTCTTACACTCGCCGTCCAGAAAAAGGGCCGCCTGGCCGAAGGCGGGTTCGAGCTGCTGGCCAAAGCCGGGGTGAAGCTCGCCTATGGGCGCGATGAATTGCTGCGCCGGGCCGAAAACCTGCCCCTGGACCTCATGCTGATCCGCGATGATGACATTCCGAACTTCGTCGCCTCGGGCGCGTGTGATTACGGGATCGTGGGCGAAAACGTGCTCTACGAAGCCCAGGCGCGCCATACGCGCCTGAAGGGCCTGGAGGTCGCGCTGCGTCTGGGCTTTGCGCGCTGCTCGCTCAAGTTGGCCGCACCCAGATCGGGCGAGATTTCCCGGGTCGAGGATCTGGAGGGGCGCACCGTCGCCACCAGCTATCCCGGCCTGACAGCGCAGTTTCTCAAGGCCCGTGGCGTCACGGTGGACATTGTGGAAATGGGCGGGAGCGTGGAACTGGCCCCGCGCATGGGTGTGGCTGATGCCATTTGTGATCTGGTCTCCACCGGCGCGACGCTGGAAGCCAATGGCCTGACTGCGTTTGAAACCGTGCTGGAAAGCGAAGCCGTTCTGGTGCGCGGCTCCCGCCCGCGTGCGGCGGCCGCCGATGATACCGCCAATCTGCTGATCGAGCGGTTCAAGGGCGTCATCGCCTCGCGCCAGACCAAATACATATTGCTCAACGCGCCCCGCGACCGGCTGGACGAAGTGCGCGCCGTGCTGCCTGGCTCGGAATCGCCCACGGTCGCGCCGGTCGTCGGACGCGACGATCTGGTGGCCGTCCATGCCGTGTGCCGCGAGGAAGTGTTCTGGTCGACGCTGGAGAAGCTGAAAGCCGCCGGCGCGCGCTCCATTCTGGTGATGCCGATAGAAAAGATGATGGCCTGACATGTTGCAGAGATCGATCTGGAGTCGGATGGAAGCCGGCGGGCGCGAGCAGTTCGCGCAGCGCCCGTCAGAGGGCTCTGACGCCATGGACACGGCGCGCGCCATCCTGGATGATGTGCGCACGCGCGGCGAAGTGGCGGTGCGCGACTATGCCCGGCGCTTTGACCAATGGGTGCCGGCCGGGGGCTTTCGCGTCCCGGCCAGCGAACTTGAAGCCGCCGCCAGGGCGCTGCCGGCCGGGGATGCGGAGGCGATCCGCGCTGCAGCGGGTGCCGTTCAGGCATTCCACCAGCAGCAGGGTTACCGGCCCATCAGCGTCGAAACCTGGCCCGGCGCCCGCGCCGAGCGGCGCGCCACGCCCATTGATGTGGCAGGGCTCTACGTGCCGGCCGGAACGGCACCGCTGGTCTCCACCCTGATCATGCTGGCTGTGCCGGCCAAGATCGCGGGCGTGCCGCGCATTGCTGTCATCGCCCCGCCGCGCAAGGGGCAGGGGGTCGACCCCGCCATTCTGGCCGGTGCGCAGCTTCTGGGCCTCGACGAGGTCTACGCCATTGGCGGTGCCCACGGCGTCGCGGCGCTGGGATACGGGCTGGCTGGATTGCCCAAGGCCGACAAGATATTCGGGCCGGGCAATGCCTATGTCGCCGCGGCGAAGGCGCTGCTGGCCCAATCGTCTGGCGGCGCGGCGACCGATCTGCCTGCCGGGCCCAGCGAGGTCATGGTGGTCGCTGACGATGAGGCCGATCCTGACTTTGTCGCCATCGATCTGTTAAGCCAGGCCGAGCACGATCCTCTGGCGCAAGTCGTGCTGGTGGCGTGGTCAGACGGCTTTGTTGACAGGGTCGAGGCGTCGATCGGCCGCTGGCTGGAGCGCTTGCCGCGCGCCGGCACCGCCCGCGCCGCGCTTGCCAACTCGCGTGCGATCATCGTGTCGGGCGAGGCCGAAGCCATTGAAGCCGCCAACGCCTATGCCAGCGAACACCTGATCGTGCAGACGCGCGAACCGCGCGCCCTCGCCGAGAAGGTACGCCATGCCGGATCGATCTTCATCGGCCCCTGGACGCCCGAAGCGGCGGGCGACTATGCGGGTGGCCCCAATCACGCTCTGCCGACATCGGGCGCGGCGCGTGCCTATGGCGGTGTGTCAGTGGAAATGTTCCAGAAAACCACAACCCTCCTCGAGCTTGACCGGTCCGGCGCGCAAGCCATCGCACCGACTGTGGAGCGCCTGGCCGCGCTGGAAGGGCTGGACGCCCACAGGCTGGCCATGGCGGTGCGCCGGGAGCGTGCGTCATGACCGGCTGGCTGGATTTATCAACTTCGGTCACTGACAGGCAGGCCAAGTCCCAGGCGGCACTGAAGGCGCAGCTGGCAGGGATTCTGACAATTCCCGCTGAGCAGATTGTCCTGGCGGCCTCGCCGGCTGACGCGCTGCGGGCAGATCCCGGTCTGGCGGCCGCCGCGCAGCTGGACGCTTCACAGCTGGATCGCGCGATTACCGCACCAGCCCTGATCCGCCTGGGTCCGGACCGGGCACCGGTCACTGCGATCATCCTTGCGGACAATCAGGCAGCTGCCGCGCTGTCTGTGAGCCTGGCCACGCCGCCACTGGCGCTGATCGAGGCCGGGTTTGACGCCCTGCGCCCGGCAGCGCGGGCAGCTGCACGCGCGGATCGCACCGAACGCAATCGCATTCTGGCCAGCCTTTCGGTGCTTGTGGGCGGCGAGGGGACACAAGAAGGCCTGCGCATCGACCCCGCCAAAGCCGCGTCGCTGGCCCTGCAATGCGCGCCGGACGGTCTGCTGACCATCCCGGACGCCGCCACGGCCCGCGCCCTGGCGGCGCACCTGGGGGCAAAGGCGTCCGGCCGGCGCGCCAGCGTACGCCGCACCACCAAAGAGACCGACATCGCGCTCAGCGTCGATCTTGATGGCGAGGGCGCACGGGTGGATACCGGCGTGAAATTCTTTGACCACATGCTCGACCAGATCGCCCGCCATGGCGGCATCGGTCTGGATGTCGCCTGTGAAGGCGATGTGGAAGTGGACGCCCACCACACGATCGAAGATGTCTGCCTGGCGCTCGGCGAGGCGCTGCGCGAGGCGCTGGGCGACAAGCGCGGCATTGCTCGATTCGGCTTTGAAACGCCCATGGACGAGACGCGCGCCGGGGTATGGATCGATTTGTCGGGTAGGCCGTTTGCGCGGTTTGACGGCGTGATCCCCGGTGAGCGCGTCGGTGATTTTCCCGTGGAGATGTGCCCCCACGCCTTCCGCTCGCTGGCCGAATCCATGAAGGCCGCGATCCATGTTTCGGTGGACGGCGAGAACGCCCACCACATGATAGAATCTTGTTTCAAGGCCTTTGGCCGGGCTCTGCGCATGGCGGCGCGCATTGAAGGTGACGCCCTGCCGTCCACCAAGGGCGTGCTCTAGATGACGCTTGCCATCATCGACACCTCCACGGCGAACATCGCATCTGTGCGCTTTGCGCTGGAGCGGCTGGGCATTGAGCCCGTGCTGGCCCGGGCACCGGGCGAGGCCGCCGACGCGGCACGCCTGATCCTTCCCGGAGTGGGAGCGGCCGGCCCCGCCATGGCGCGGCTTGAAGCCTCTGGATGGGCAGACGCCCTGCGTCGTGAGACGCGGCCTGTGCTTGGGGTCTGTCTGGGCATGCAGCTCCTGTTCGAGCATTCCGACGAGAGCGATTGCGCTGGGCTGGGCCTGATCCCGGGCCGGGTGGTGCGTCTGGACCCGGGCGCAGACGGTCCCTGGCCGCACATGGGCTGGAACACGCTGGAGACCGTGCGCAACGAGCCGCTCATGGCGGGCGTTGCCGACGGAGCCCATGCCTATTTCGTACACGGGTTTTATGTCCCGGAAGGGCCGCACACGCATGTGCGCACGCGCTATGGCGGACCGGTCACGGCCATCGCCCGGCGCGGTCATATCGCCGGCTGCCAGTTTCACCCTGAACGCTCCGGCGCGGTCGGTGCGCAGATTTTGCGCAATTTTCTGGAGACGCGCCCATGATCCTCTACCCGGCGATTGATGTGCTGGACGGCCGTGTAGTGCGTCTGGCCAAGGGCGATTTCAACGCCGTCACCGATTATGGCGGCGACCCGCTGGCGGTGGCGCAGGCCTGGCGCGCAGCGGGCGCAGACTGGCTGCACCTGGTCGATCTGTCCGGCGCGCGCGCTGGCGCCCGGCGCCAGACCGGCCTGGTTGCTGCCGTGGTGGCGGCGGGCCTGCAGATACAGACCGGCGGCGGCGTGCGCTCGGCTGAAGACGTGGAGGCGCTGCTGGACGCCGGGGCATCGCGTGTGGTGGTGGGCAGCCTGGCGGTCAGCGATCCGCAGACCGTGATCGGCTGGATTGCCCGGTTTGGCCATGAACGCATCGCCGCCGCGTTCGATGTCCAGATGGAGGGCGGGGCTGTGTACCCGACGCTGAAAGGCTGGACCGAGCGCGCCGAGCGCACCTTGCCTGAATTGCTCTCTGACTATCGCCTCGCCGGGCTTGCCCACGCCCTGGTCACCGATGTGGCACGCGACGGCATGCTGTCGGGCCCCAACACCGGCCTCTACCGCGATCTGATCGCCGTGCGCCCGGACATCGCCTGGCAGGCGTCAGGCGGCGTGTCCTCGCTGGACGATGTGCGCACGCTTAAAGAGGCTGGTCTCTGCGGTGCCATCATGGGCCGCGCCCTGTTCGAGGGCCGGTTCAAGCTGGAGGAGGCGCTGGCATGCTAGCGCGGCGCATCATCCCCTGCCTGGACGTCAAGGATGGCCGCGTGGTCAAGGGCGTGCGCTTTCGCGATCACGAGGATGTCGGCGACATCACGGGCCTCGCGGCGCGCTATGCGGCGGAGGGTGCGGACGAGCTCGTTTTCTATGACATCGCCGCCAGCCCGCAGGCCCGCACGGTGGAGCCTGAATGGGTGTCCCGGGTGGCGCGCGAGATCGATATTCCGTTCTGTGTGGCCGGCGGTATCCGCACGGTGGACGACGCGCGCGCGCGGCTGTTTGCGGGCGCCGACAAGATTTCGGTCAACTCACCCGCCCTGGAAAACCCAGGCCTGATCGATGTTCTGGCGCGCGAGTTCGGCAGCCAGTGCGTGGTGGTGGGGATCGACAGCCGCGAGATCGGCGGGACATGGCGGGTCCACCGCAATACCGGCGATCCGGACAAGACGGTTCAGGAGGCGCGCGCCACCCTCGACTGGATCGCCGAAGCCGTGAACCGTGGCGCCGGTGAGATCGTGCTCAACTGCATGGATCAGGATGGCGTGCGCGAAGGCTATGACATCGCCCAGCTGGCCGCCGCCCGCGCGCTGTGTCCGGTGCCGCTGATCGCGTCCGGCGGGGCCGGCGCACGCGAGCATTTCGCCGATGTGTTTACCCGGGCCCATGTGGATGGGGCGCTGGCCGCCAGCGTGTTCCACAAAGGCGTGATCGCGATTGGCGAACTGAAAGCCTGGCTCGCGGGCCAGGGCGTGGAGATACGGCCATGAGCCTGGATGTGGACTGGGAAAAGGGGGACGGTCTCGCCCCCGCCATCGTGCAGGACGCTGATACCGGTGCAGTGCTCATGCTGGGCTATATGAACCCGGATAGCCTTGCTGCGACGCAGGAGAGAAGCCTCGTAACCTTCTGGTCACGCTCAAAGAACCGCCTGTGGACCAAGGGCGAAACCAGCGGCGATGTGCTCCATCTCGTATCACTGGCGCTAGACTGTGACCGGGACGCGATCCTGATCCAGGCCCGGCCTGCGGGCCCGACCTGTCACCTCGGGACGGTGACGTGCTGGGGCGATGATCCGGGCTCCGATATCGCCTTTCTGGGCCAGCTCGGCCGGGTCATCGATCAGCGCGCCAGCGCCCGGCAGGACGCCAGCTACACCGCCAAACTCCTCAGCAAAGGCATCGCCAAGATCGCCCAGAAGGTTGGCGAGGAGGGCGTGGAGACCGCGCTCGCCGCCGTCGGCGAAAGCGACGCGGCGCTGCTGGGCGAATCCGCCGATCTTGTTTTCCACCTCATGGTCCTGCTCAAGGCGCGCGGGTTGAGCCTGAGCGATGTGGCCAAGGTGCTGAAGGCGCGGCACACGTCCTGACGCGCCCCCCGGCACCTTGCCGTTACTAACGGCAGTCAGACATCGCCACTGTGCAGTCGCAGCGCGGCTCGCCACCCGCCGCAAACCGGCCCGCAGGAGGCGTCTGCAGTTCGCAGCGCGCCGCGCACGATTGCACCTGCGCCCGCCCGGGCAGACGCCACTCCACCCGCGCCGGGCAGTAGGCACTCCCTTCCGGCGCGCAGCTGGGCGCGGCGACATTGATGTTCGCCGGGGTCACGCAGGCAATCTGCCGGGGCGCCAGGAAAGACACGCGATGCGTAATGGCACGTGGCGGGGGCTGGACAGCCTGTATCTGGGCACCGGGCTGGGTTGGCGTGTGCTGGCCATGGGCCACGCCCGCCACGGCCGCAAAGGCCAGCATGGCCATCAGGATCACGGACCGGACCATCTGACGTCTCCTTCTCTTGACGGCGCATGCTGCATGCCCCTGGAAGCTGATGAGGGTGAAGTCTCCGGTCTGCGCGTGCAAGCCGGGATTTGTCTGGGCGCAAGCCTGCGTGTGAGCGGATGACTGGTTCTCTGCGTCCAGACGCGGACCGACAGCGTTGAAACGCAAACTGGATTTCTCGTGGCAAAAAGAGTTGGGAGCATTGATTTGTATTGTCCCTATCAATAGCCCGTGGCACGTGTTATAAAATATTTCGATCCGCCCGAAGGAACACCACTGTTCGCAGGTGCGGATTCGGCACCCTGAATTCTGTTCAATCGCCGCGAGCCCGTCCGGGTCTGCGCCTCCCGCCGCCGCGTCTCCCGGACCGGTGACGGGCAGACGATTGTCCGGGGCCCTGTCCTTGAAAGGACCCGATATGACGCTTGAAAGCATTCTCATCATCCTGCTGGTCGGTGCCATCGCCGGCTGGCTGGCCGGGGTTATCGTGAAGGGCTACGGCTTCGGCCTGGCCGGCAATATCGTGGTGGGTATCGTCGGCGCTCTGCTGGCCGGCCTGCTGCTGCCGCAACTGGGGATCGCCATCGGCGCCGGGATTGTGGGGTCCATAATTCATGCCACCATCGGCGCGATTATCCTGCTCCTGCTGCTGCGTCTCATCCGGCGCTGAAGGCGCGCGTCACCCGCCGGGCTTGCCTATCGCCGCGCAGCAGACAAGTCTGAGCCCCTGACAATGTGAGGGGGCGGGCATGGCGGGTGAAGAACAGCTGCAGCGGCAGATCACGGCGCGGGGTATCTGGCTTCTGGCCGTGAACGGCATGATCGGGGCGGGGATTTTCGCCGTGCCCGGCGGCGCAGCGGCGCTGATGGGCCTGTGGAGCCCGCTGGTCTATGTGGTCTGCGCGGTTCTGCTTGGCCTGATCGTGGCCTGTTATGCCGAGCTCGCCAGCCGGTTCAGCTCCACGGGCGGTCCGGTGCTCTACATGCGCACCGCCTTTGGCCGGTTCGCCGGGTTCGAGACGGGCCTGGCCGTCTACGCCACCCGCATCACGGCGTTTGCCGCCAACGTGAACCTGATGGTCGCCTCCATCGCCTTCTTCGTACCGGCGCTTGGCGACGGGCCTTTGCGCATCCTCGCGATCCTCGCCATCATCGCGGCTCTGGCAGGCATCAACATGGCCGGGGCCCGGTCGGCCATGCGCGCCATGGGTCTGCTGACCATTCTCAAATTCCTGCCGCTGCTGGCCATCGCGATGGTGGGCCTGTTCCACATCGACCCGTCGCTCTTCCCGGACAGTTCGCTGGGCTTTCCTGAAAGCGCGCAATGGAGCGCGGCGATCCTGCTGGTCATCTACGCCTTTGTGGGTTGGGAATCGGCGGTGATCCCGGCCGGCGAGACGCGCGAGCCGGGTCGGGCCATGCCGCTGGGCCTGTTCAGCGCCCTGGCCGTCGTGGCCTTGCTCTATGTGGTCATCCAGATCGTATGCGTGGCAGTGGTGCCCGATCTCGCCAATTCCCAGCGCGCCCTGGTGGATGCCGGGTCGATCCTGTTCGGCCCCGCCGGCGCGCTTTTCATCACGCTGGGCGTGATCGTCTCCGTGGGCGGCAACGCCACCGGCACTGTGGTGACCACGCCGCGCCTGACCTATGCGCTGGCGCTGGAAAAGACGCTCCCGGACTGGTTCGGCAAGGTCGATCCGCGCACCCATGTGCCGGTCAACTCCATCGCCTTCTTCGCGGTACTGGCGGCCATTCTGGCGATCGTCGGCGATTTCTTTGCGCTGGCAGCGATGAGCGCGTTCGTGCGCGTGATCATCTATGTGGGCTGCATCCTGGCCATGCCGCGGGTGAGGGCGATGCCGGCCGAAACAGCCAGCCCCATGCGCCTGCCGCTGGGCTGGACCATTCCCGTTCTGGCGGTCCTCGGCTCTTTGGTGCTGCTGAGCCAGGTACCCCTGCGCTCCATCGCCATCACCGCCGCCTTCCTCGTGGCGGGCGCGGTGCTTTATCTGGCGATGCAGATGATCAACCGGCGCGGGACCTGATACGGTCCAGCGTGCTTCAAGGCCACGATATGGTTTGTGGCGGAGACGATGGCCGCCAGAGTGTGGTTCGCTTGCAATCGCGAAGGAACGCAAAACAACTTTTAAAACAATATCCTATTGAATTTTCTTGTCCGTTACGCCTCGCCCTGATACGGTACAATCCGAGATCAAAAGGGGGAAGGATTGGGGGTATGGCTACGGAAGCGAAAGGTGGTCGCCTCACGGTAGCCAAGGTGAAAACCGCCGGGCCGGGCAAGTATCATGACCGCACCGGGACCGGCCTTCTTCTACGCGTGGACCCCAACGGGACGCGCTTCTGGATCCAACGTGTCACCATTCACGGCAAGCGCCGGGAGTTGGGGCTGGGCGGCTGGCCGCTCGTGACACTGGCGCAGGCGCGTGAGACCGCTCTGGAGAACAAGCGCATAGCGTACCATGGCGGCGACCCGCTGGCAGAGCGTAGGCGTGCGCGAGACATTCTCACCTTTTGCGATGCGGTGGACAAGTACCTGGCCTCCAAGCTGGATGAGTTCAAAAACGAAAAGCACAAGAAGCAATGGCGCTCGACACTCGACAACTACGCCCGCCCGGCGCTGGGCTCCATGCCGGTGCGCGCTATCGCGGTGGCCGACGTGCTGCGCGTCCTCGAGCCCATCTGGACCAGCAAGACGGAAACCGCCTCGCGGCTGCGCGGACGTATCGAGCAGGTGCTGGCGTGGGCCACCGTGGCGGGACACCGCGAGGGCGACAACCCGGCGCGCTGGCGCGGCAATCTGGACCAGCTATTGCCCAAGCCCTCCAAGGTGGCCGACACTGGAAACCAGCCTGCGCTGGCCCTTCGCGACGTGGCGCGCTGGTGGGCCGCCCTGTCCAAGCGCGACGGGATGGCGGCGCGGGCGCTGGAGTTTCTGGCCCTTACAGCGGCGCGCTCTGGCGAGGTGCGGGGCATGACATGGGATGAGCTCTCGACCGAGGGCGGCGAGGCGATTTGGACAATACCGGCGGCGCGCATGAAAATGGGTAAGACCCATCGCGTGCCCCTGCCAGCGCAAGCGGTGGCCTTGCTTG
This sequence comes from Hyphomonadaceae bacterium BL14, assembly GCA_027627705.1. NCBI lineage: Bacteria > Pseudomonadati > Pseudomonadota > Alphaproteobacteria > Hyphomonadales > Hyphomonadaceae > Hyphomonadaceae bacterium BL14. The sequence continues at coordinate 823,581 of CP091242.1, read as the reverse complement.
AGAAGCTGCCCCGGCTGGAGGGCTCTCCGTTTGTGTTTTTCGCGCCAAGAGGGGGAGCGCTTTCCGACATGGCCATCAGCGCCGTCATGCGGCGGCTGCAGGAGGCAGACGTGAAAGCGGGAGGGGTAGGGTATCTCGACCCCGAGAACAAGCGTCCTGCGGTTCCTCACGGCCTGCGTTCGACATTCCGCCAATGGGCTGCCGAACAGGGCTATACGTCCGATATGGCGGAAATTGCACTGGCCCATGCGCGTGATAGCGAGGTGGAGCGGGCCTACCAGCGAAGCGATTTGATTGAGCGCAGACGCGCCATGATGGAGGCATGGGCCAACCACCTCCACACCTATCAGATACCAGAGCGTTCTTGATGGGGGCGAGACAGAGTTGGGATGGCGACTTTGATGAAGCGGTAAAGCGCGCTCAAGAAATCATATCGGCCAGCCTGAGCCGCGACATCTCCGTCGCTGAGCTGTTCATATACCGGCACTACTTCAAGACCGCGCCGGACAAACTTTTGGAGCTTTCAGACCGTAGTGAGGCAGATCACCTGGCAGTGCTGAAGGTGCTCGCCGAAAACACGGAGATGGATGCGCCGCTGCCAGAGATCATTCGCAGATGGATCGCAGATTACCTACGGGGCAGCCATCCTCGTCCGACCAAAAGGCAGGGGCGTCCTTCCGACACAGGGCTGCGGGTCGCGATTTGGGACGCCGTCCAGGAGCTCGTCGAACGCCTTGGCATGACGGCCACACGTAATGAAGCCAGTGAAGAGACCAGCGCTTGCGATGCGGTCGCCCAAGCGCTCAGCAATCTCGAACTAAAGCCAACCTCCTTCGACCGCGTGAAAAAAATCTGGGTGGAGGTTAGCAGAGCCATTGCCCAGGCTGACCGCGACTTGTGGGGCGAAAACTAAATAATTTCCGCTCCATGCGCCCCTGATCAGCATCACCGAATGTGTCACTGCGACCCCAATTGGACGCAGAAAGGCACAAACAATGTCATACGAAATTCTTCGAAAGCCGCGCGTATTGGCGCTCATCGGCATGGGCCAGACCTGGCTCTATGAGCACGTCAAAGCCGGTAAGTTTCCGGCACCGATCAAGCTCGGCGAACGCGCAGTCGGCTGGCGCCGTTCCGATGTGGAGGCGTGGCTCGCAAGCCGCGAGCGCGCACAATGAGCCCGAACTGGACGACCACCGGCGCACAGGAATTGACCGCTGCGCTCGGCGGGCGCTGGGCTGGCCGGTATGGCGTCGCGGCGTGCCCGGTATGTCAACCCGAACGGCGCCGGGACCAGCGCGCCCTGGTGCTGGCCGATGGCCGGGCCGGGCTGCTGCTGGATTGCAAGAAATCGAGCTGCGGCTTCGCGGACATTCTCGCGGCGGCTGGATTGCGGGCCAAGAGCTTCACGCCCCCGGACCTAGCTGAGGCAGCGCGACGTGAGGTTGAGACGAGAGCCGATACCCAGCGCAAGTCCGAAGCAGCGTGGCGGCTCTGGTGGAAAGCCCAGCCGATTGAGGGCACGCTGGCGGAAACCTATTTGCGCTCGCGCGGCATCACCTGTCCGCTGCCCCTGTCTCTTCGGTTTCATCCTGACTGCTGGCACGCGCCCAGCGACCGCTGCTGGCCTGCGATGGTGGCGCTTGTGGAGGGCGGCGAGGGCTTCGCGATCCATCGGACGTGGATCCGCCCGGACGGCTCGGGCAAGGCGGACATTGACCCCGCGAAGGCGATGCTGGGCCGGTGCTCTGGGGGCGCTGTGCGGCTCGCTGAGGGGCATGGGCGGCTGGTGGTGGCAGAGGGCCTCGAAAGCGCCCTGTCGCTGCTGTGCGGGCTTCTGGACGCCCCTACGGCGATGTGGGCTGGGCTTTCAACGTCAGGCCTTCGCGCCCTGCGCCTTCCTATACAGCCGGGCCGCCTGACAATCGCGTGCGACGGTGACACCCCCGGACGCACTGCGGCTCACGCTCTGGCCGAGCGCGCGCACGCGCAGGGCTGGGCCGTAACGATTGCGGACCCTGGCGACGGTGCGGACTTCAATGACATCTTGAACGGAAAGGCGGTGCTCGCATGACCGCGCCTAGGCTGACCGAAGTACCGTTCACCTCGACATGGGCTGACCCTGATGTGCGCCTTTTGAGGACCGTTCTGCCACCGGCCCCGCATCTGCCGCTGGATGACGTGCTGGGGCCGCGCCTAGCACAATGGGTGGCCGATGCGGCTGAATCCAAGGGCGCGCCTGCGGACTATGTGTTCGCGGCTCTGCTGGCCGTTGCGGGTGCGACCATTGGCAATGCGCGCTGGGCTTCACCTTGGAAGGGCTGGGCTGAACCGCCTGTGATCTGGGCGATGTGCGTAGGACTGCCCAGCGCGGGTAAATCCCCCGCGATTGATGCAGCGGTGACGCCTTTGCGCGAGGCGGAGCGCCCAATGCGTGAGGCGGCGCAAACCCTGATGGCGGCATGGCGCGAAAAGGCCGAAATCGCCAAGCTGGCTGAATTCACGTGGAAGAAGGCGGTGAAGGCGGCAATCGACGCCGGCGAGACGCCCCCGGAAAGGCCGAAAGGCTGCGACGCTGGACCGCCCCCGCATATTCCCCGGCTGGTGGTGAATGACAGTACAATTGAGCGCCTCGGCGCGATCCTCGCAGCCCAGCCGCGCGGAACGCTGCAAATGCGCGATGAACTGGCCGGGTGGCTGGAGGGCATGTCGCGCTATTCTGGCGGGGGCTCTGACCGTCCGTTCTGGCTAGAGGCATTCGGAGGCAGGGGCTACACAGTGGAGCGGATGGGGCGCGAGCCTCTGACCATTGACCGCCTGACCATTGGCGTTCTGGGTGGCATCCAACCCGACCGCCTGAAAACTCTGCTTTTCAAGTCTGATGATGATGGGCTGCTGGCGCGCTTTCTACCCATTTGGCCGAACCTTGCGCCCGTTCGACGCCCGCGTGCCTGGGCTGATGAGACGCTGATGCAAAACGCTCTGGCGCGCCTGCTGACGCTGGAGCTTGTTGCGGGTGAAGATGGAGGGGCCCGCCCGTGGTTTGTGCCTTTCACGGATGAGGCGCGCGCCCTGCTGGATGAGTTTCGCGTGGCGGTGCGAGGATGGGAAAGCGAGGCCGAGGGGCTGATGCTTTCCTTTGTGGGCAAACTGCCGGGGCTCGCGGCGCGGCTGGGGCTGGTGCTCGCCTGTCTCGACTGGGCGGCTGATGGCGCGAACGAACCGCGAGACATATCGGCGGCTCACTTTGGCCGGGCGGCTCATTTGGTGGAGGCTTACCTTTTGCCAATGGCGCGGCGGGCTTATGCGGACGCGGCGACGCCCAAGGCCGAGCGCGCAGCACGGCGGCTGGTGGGCATCATACGCGAACATGGCTGGCAAGAATTCACGTCGCGTGAGGTGATGCGGCTCGACCGCGAAGGGCTCGGGCGAAAAGCTGATCTCGACCCCGCGCTGTTGTTGCTAGTTGAAGGCGACTGCATCCGCGAGGTTGAACCGCCCGCAAGTCCGCAAGGCGGTCGGCCGCAAAAGCTCTTTCTGGTGAACCCGACAATCCATGAGGCCAAGCGATGACCCGATGGCTGCGCGCCGCGCTGACGGCGACTGAGGGCGGGACAAAACTGACAAAACCGCAGCCGGAGCCAGTTTTGTCAGTTAAGTCGGTTTTGTCCGGAGAGGGTGGAACGGCATCCGTCCCTATTCGCGCTGATGGGCTGGACCCGGACGCGGCGGCTCTGCTGGCGCATATCCAAACACACGGGCCGACAACCTACGGGGCCGCGTCGCTTGCGCTGCGCTGGGGCGCGTCGCGGGCATGGCGGGCCGAGGAGGTGCTGAGGGCGCGCGGGCTTGTGATGCATATTTGCCACACTGGAATGGTTGCGCCAACATCGAAGGCGTCGCCGAAATGACCCTGTCCAATCGCTGCGGTGCCCGTACCCGAAAGGGCGCGCCATGCCAGGCGCCGGTCGTGAAGGGCAGGGCTCGCTGCCGGATGCATGGTGGGCTCAGCACTGGACCGAAGACGGCTGAGGGCTGGGTAAAGGTGCGCCAAGCCTATCGCGACGCGCTCCTCATGAGGCTTCTTGCCAATGAGGCGCGCCGTCAGAGGGGCGAGGTGGCGCCGTATTACGGGGGGACAGATCCGGTGCTCCTCGCGCGGTTCGGCGGCCCGAGGGTCTGAATTATTACAGTCCTAACGCGCGTGCGCGCGCGTGTTGGGGTCAGGCCGCCCGGCGATGATTTCCTCGCGCAGCGGAGCCGCAAAAGCTTAGCATGTCCTTATCAATTGGCAGGCCGTTAACACTTTCATAGCGGTTCGCGTCAAGGGCAGAGGCGTCTGCGCAGGCAGTATCTGCTCGCTTGAGTACGAGAGCCTTCCTGGGCTAACATCGTTCTGCATCAAGAGCGGACCCTGCGTCCCTCCAACCGGCCTCTCCTGGCAGCGGTGGACAAGCGATGCGGCTCCTTACGGAGCAAAGATGGGGAGCTCTGAACCGCCATGACAGAACCTGCGCGTGACTGTGGGTCGCCAACGCTCAATGGGTGGCCGTCGGGCCTCTTGGACGCGCCGCATGTCTATCGATCCCCTGAGGACACCGACCTGCCCGATGAAGCTCTTGTCCAATGGGATGGCATGGCCGCGCGGGAAGACCTGCCGGATGCGTCCTCAGGCGGCTCTGCCTGGCAGATCAGTGCGCTGGGTGCCTCGCGCAGGCGAGTGAACCCGGTCATCTTCCGTCAAACGCCGCAGGGGCAGATCGCGTTCTCGCTGAGCCGCATCGGCAAGGCACTTAAGCTCGAGGCTTGGGAGGCCCACTGGAAGTTCGCCAGCCCGTTGCTCGGAGAAGCGGGCGTGGAGCTCTTCGATGAGACGGTGAGCGATCTTCGCCAGCGCCTGCCGGATGTTCCCATCTCTATCGAGGTGAGCGGTTTGCCTGAAGGTAAGCCGCCCAGGGCTCTGACAAGGCGGTTCGATCCGTGTTCCTGGCGGGAGCACTTCAGTCACGCTGCTGCATCGCTTGATGGTGGCATTGAAGGCTGGCGCTCGAGGCGAACCGCCGGGTTTCGGCGGAGCCTGAGGCGAACGACGTTGCAAGCAGAGGCCGCAGGACTGACGTTCGAGCGCTGTGCGCCGACGACACAGGATGAAGCGAACGACGCCTACGCCAGAATGCTCTCTGTCGAGCGCATGAGCTGGAAGGGAAAATGTCGGTCGGGACTGATCGCGGTGCAGGAGTTTTATGGGGCGCTGCTCCACCGCTACGCCCTGCACAATCAGGCCCGCATCATCTTCGCGCGAGAGGATGAACGTGATGTCGGCTTCTGCTTTGGCGGCTTGATCGGCGGTTTATACAGGGGCCAGCAGACCAGCTATGTCGAGGAAGTGGCGGCCCTTGGTGTCGGCAACCTGATGCACGTCGACACCGCGCGCTGGCTCTGCGATGAAGGAGCGCAGCTCCAGCACTTCGGTCCCATCCAGTCCGGCATGGCTTACAAGACCCGGTTTTGTGAGCTGAAGCCAAAGAGCTTCATACTCCGGTTGCTGGCTTGATGACGCCGCTGACGTGACCCCCTGAAATTCCTCCACGGAAGGGTAGAGTTCGGCCCAAGGAAGGGACGAACGATGAAACGGTCACGATTTAGCGAAGAACAGATCATTGCGATCCTGCGCGAGCAGGAGGCGGGAGCACCGACTGCGGAGGTGTGTCGCCGTCACGGCGTCAGTACGGCCACGTTTTACAAGTGGAAGGCCAGGTTCGCCGGGATGGGCGTGTCTGAGGCCAAGCGGCTGAAGGCGCTCGAGGACGAGAACAACAAGCTGAAGCGCATGCTCGCTGATGCGATGTTGGACAACACCGCGCTGAAGGATCTTCTGGGAAAAAAGTGGTGACGCCCGCGGCTCGACGCGAGGCCGTGACGCATCTGCGAACGGCCTTCGAGATGAGCGAGCGGCGGGCGTGCCGCGTGATCGGAAGCGACCGGACCTCGATCCGCTATGCGCCCAAGCGCGGGGATGATGCTGAGCTGCGCGACCGGCTGAAGGCGCTCGCCCAGGAGCGCCGGCGGTTCGGCTATCGGCGGCTTCACGTGCTGCTTCGCCGCGAGGGCCATGAGGTCAATCGCAAGCGGGTCCAGAGGATCTACCGTGAAGAGAAGCTCATGGTGCGCAGGCGCGGCGGGCGGAAAAGGGCGCTGGGAACACGGCGGCCCATCGAGGCGCCGGTGCGGCCGAACGAGCGGTGGAGCCTCGACTTCGTGTCTGATCAGCTCACCGACGGGCGCCGGTTCAGGATGCTGGCGGTGGTCGACGACTGCACGCGCGAGAACCTGTGCCTGATCGCCGACACCTCGCTCTCAGGGCGGCGTGTGGCCCGTGAACTGGATGTGCTCATCGCCGAACGTGGCAAGCCGGGAACGATCGTCAGCGACAATGGGACCGAGTTCACCTCGAACGCCATCCTGTCCTGGGCCGACCGTTCTGGCGTGGGCTGGCACTACATCGCGCCGGGCAAGCCCATGCAGAACGGCTTCGTGGAGAGCTTCAACGGCAGGCTCAGGGACGAGCTGCTCAACGAGACCCTCTTCGACTCACTCCCGCATGCCCGCGCCGTCCTGAGCGGCTGGCGCCGCGACTACAACGAGGATCGCCCTCACTCAAAACTCAGCTGGATGACGCCTGCTGAATATCGTCGCCAGCTCTCCACCGCCGGCCGGGGCGCTGCGCTACGCCAAGGCTCCGCGCCCCGGCCTCTTGCAACCCCGATCAACCAAGGATCAAATCACCCCCGGACTCTCGCTTCGGCTGGATGAAAGATGGGGGTCACGTCAACACCCTCGCAATGGACAAAGGCACCGAGTTGACCCGCCAGGCGGTTCTGGAATAGCAGGACCAGAACGGCACAGCCTTGCTAATATGTAAATATTTGAATGACAGAAGGACTAGCCATAGACACCATTTCGCTAAGGTCGCCAGAAGTGCTGATGTTCGATAGCTGCACTTCAATCGGTAGCATGGCAATCAGGTAGTCAGACTTAATCGCATAACTGACGTTCTCAGGGAGCGAACCTGTTGCCGAGAGAACGGCCAACGCGTTCAAACGTGAGGTCACAATACCAATGACATCACCGCTTGGGCCTATCACTGGGCCTCCCGAATTGCCGGGATGTACAGGCGCATCAATCTGTAAAAATCGATGGTCATCACCCAGTCCTGAAGTCGCGTTCACGCGACCAAATGCCGCTCTCTGCGTCGACCCCTGAATCGAGGACAACGGGTATCCGAGTGTGAAAACATCTTCTCCCCGACGAACGCTTCTGGAGCTTGAGAGGCTAAGAGCTTGTGATGACAGATTGAACTTCACGAGTGCAATGTCATTAGCCGCGTCGGTCAAAACGACACGCCCTTCGACCAATACATTATTAACTCGCCCGAAAATTCGACTGCGGCCTCGGATAACGTGCTCGCTTGTTACAAGGTACCCATCTGAGCTAATAAAAAAGCCTGTTCCGGAAGGACGAGCATCGACAATTGCGACATCAGAGGCGTTACCTCCGCCATCGAAATTAATGGGAGCGCGCTGCGTGTCTGACGGACGTCCGGTCTGTGATCGATCAGCATTAGATCCGGCTATAAAAACTAAATCGGCATTAATAAATAGATTTGTGTTGTACGAGCCAACCCAAATATCATATTGGCCTTGAGGTGGTAAATCAAATAAAACCTCAGGCATCGGGCCATTACCCTTGTTATCATCACAGTGCCAGACGCCATAAGGATCATTAATCAAAAGGCTTGTGCTTCCCGATGAATCTACTTGAATTCTTAAAGGGCCCCCTCGATATTGATAGTCCAGCCGATAATCAGGGGCGCTAGCAATAAAGCCACCGCAATCGCTCCGCACGGATAATGACGCATTATGCTCACCACCAGCTATGATCCCGACACGTTCCTCGGTGGCTATTTCATCGCTGATGATGCGCCCGCCAAATGTCGGGTTTAGGGCGTAATTTGGTCCGCCGGTCGTTGCGCAAGCTGCTAGCAATAAGCTGCTGATCAGACTTGGAATTATTGACAAACGAATGATCACGAACTTTGCCTCGTATATGTTTCGTTACAGATACGCGATTTTTCTATTCAGGGTCTAGCCCGGAAAATAATCTTGCCGTTCAGCGTGCTTCACGGAGCCAGTAGATCGGCGTGGGCTGGCTGAGGGCGACCGGGCCTCTGGCCTTCAAAGCCGGCCCTACAGTGGGTGAAGCTAGGCGCTGTCCCCGCGTGCATCGAAACTCGTATACCTCAAGCATAAATCTGCGCTCGAACTCCGCCGTAGCTCTCGTACACGTGCGTGTACACCTGCTCTGACTTGTCGGAGAACACGCGGCGGTCATAGGGCGTCTGCGGGAGGCCCTTGTCGAGGAGGGTCTCGATGGAGCTGCGGACCGCTGAGCGGGTCTGTTGACGCTTCCACCAGTCCACCACGAGCTTCTGGGCCTTCAGGGTCTGCAGCAGCTCCTTGGCGCAGGTCTTCACCCGCTCGCGCTCCTTGTCGGTCAGCTCTGGCTCGGGGCGGGTCAGGATGTCGAAGACCGCTAGCTCTTCCTCGGTCAGCCCCTCCCGCATGGCGCGGCTGTCCTCGTCTTTCAGCTCGCCCATGAACGCCTTCAGGTCCTCGAAGAAGCCGTCCACGTTGCGGCTGCCGGTGTTGTAGCGGTCGATTAGCGCCTGGAGCTTCTCAAGGAGATCGGCGCGGCTCTTGTTGAGCTGCACCATCTCGCGGACCTTGGTCTCCAGAAGCGCCCTCAGCCGCTCCGCCTCGGTCTTCTTCTTGCCCTTGTCGAACTTCGCCTGGAGCGCCTCGAAGTCCACCTCGGAGAGGTTCACCAGCGCCTGAGGCTCGTCGCCCGGCATGTGGTAGTCCTCAGCCGAGATCGTCTCGTCGAGCAGCGCCTCCACCCGGCCCATGACCTCGGACACGTCCGGACCTTCGACATCGTCACGGATGCGCTTGGCGAGGGTCGACAGGAGGATCGCGGCGGGGGCATGGGGCGCGGCCCGTTCATCGGGCAGGATCGCCTTGTAGACCTTGTTCACGGCCGCGGCGGATCGCAGGAACGCTTTTCGGGTCTCCTCCGGGGAGATGAGGCCGTCGACCGCCGTCTGGAACGCGCCCAGGCGCTCAGGAGAACCCGGCCGGGCCTTCGTCACGGCGTCCAGGTTCACACCCACGCGCTCACAGAAGGCCTTGGCGTCGTCGATCAGCCCCACCAGGTGCTCGATCAGGGCGGCCTTGTCCTTGATGGGCGTATCGCCGCCGCCGGTCGGCTGGCCGTAGATCGCCAGCGCGGCCTGCAGGTTCCGGAACACGCCCACATAGTCGACGATCAGGCCGGCCTCCTTGCCGGGGAAGTTCCGGTTCGCCCGTGCGATGGTCTGCATGAGCGTGTGGTTCTTCATCGGCTTGTCCAGGTAGATCGTCGAGATCGACGGGGCATCGAAGCCGGTGATCCACATGGCGCACACGAAGACCAGCCGCAGCGGGTCGGCGGGGTCCTTGAACTTCTCGTCCAGGTCCTCGTCGTTCATCCGCTTGCGGTGCGGTGTGATGTCGAGGCCCTTCTCGGCCAGCAGCGCCGCCTCGTTCTGAGCCTGGGAGACGATGACGGCCATGTCGGTGGCCTCCATCTCCGCGATCTTCGCCCTCAGCTTCTCCGCAGCGTCGCCGGAGAGGCTGGGCAGCTCAGCCTTCAGAGCCTCGATCCGAGCCTTCCACTGGACCTGAACCAGGTCGTACATCCGCACGGCGTTGGCCTTGTCGATGCAGACCATCATCGCCTTGCCGCGATGGCCGCGGCCGAGGAAGTGATCGACCAGGTCGGCGGCCACCTTCTCCAGCCGGTCCGGTCGGGTGATGAGGTGATACTCGCGTCCGAACTGGCGCTGCAGCTCGCGCTCCTGGTCCTCGTCCAGCGCCGCGTCCTCCAGGATGGCGTTCAGCTCCTCCTGGAACACCTCCTCGTCCAGCTGCAGCTCCGGGATGCGGTTCTCGTAGTAGAGCGGGACCGTCGCGCCGTCCTCGATGGACTGGGCGAAGTTGTAGACCGAGATGTAGTCGCCGAAGACCTCTCGCGTCTTCTCCTCGCCGGCCATGAGGGGCGTCCCGGTGAAGCCCAGGAAGGCCGCGTTCGGCAGGGCCTGGCGCATGTTCATGGCGAGCGTGTCGTACTGGCTGCGGTGGGCCTCGTCGGTGATCACGATGATGTCGTCGCGCTCAGACAGCACGGGGTGCGGTTCGCCGCCCTGGGTCTGGAACTTGTGGATCAGCGTGAAGACGAAGCGGTGATCCTCGCTCAGCAGCTGGCGCAGGTGCTTCACCGAGGTGGCATGGGCCTCCTGCTCGGTGACGAGGCCGGTGCGGGCGAAGGTCTTGTAGATCTGATCGTCCAGCTCGGTGCGGTCGGTGACGATCACGAAGGTCCAGTTGCCCGGCATCTTCCGCAGCACCTTGCCGGAGAAGAACGCCATGGACAGCGACTTGCCTGACCCTTGCGTGTGCCAGAAGACGCCCAGCTGGCGCTTGTCCGCGGTCAGGCTCTCCACCGCCCGGATGGCGTTGTTCACGCCGAGATACTGGTGGTTCTTCGCGACCTTCTTGATCAGGCCGTCCTTGGTCTCCTCGAAGACCGTGAAGTTCTCCGCGATGTCGAGCAGTCGCTCCGGCGCACACACGCCGCGGATCACTGTCTCCAGAGTGGCCGCGCCCTCCTCGTCCTCCCGGTCGACCTTCTTCCAGTCGTAGAAGTGCTCCCAGGGCGCGAAGGCCGAGCCGATCCGCGTGACGCCGCCATTGGTCAGCACGGTGATGGCGTTGGGCGTGAACAGCTGGGGGATGGTCTGCTTGTAGTCGCGCAGATTGTCGTCGAAGGCGTGCTTCACGTTCACGCTGGGCGCCTTCAGCTCGAACAACAGGAGCGGCAGGCCGTTCACGAAGCCGACGATGTCGGCGCGGCGCTTGTAGACCTCGCCCTGCAGCCAGAACTCGGTCGCGGCGAAGAAGTGATTGTTGCGCGGCTGGGCCCAGTCGATGACCTTCACGGTGCGCGTTTCGAAGCCGCCTCGGCCATCGCTCACCCGCACCCTCACACCGCCCCGTAAAAGCCCGTGGAAGGCCCGTGCGGCCTCCTGTGGGGGCATCGCCCTGCGGTCCTCTAGAAGCGCCTCCACGGCCTTCTCAAGGCCTTCTTCGGGCATGTCCGGATTGAGGTTTCGCAGGGCCTTCTCCAGCCGCGGCAGAAGGATCGCCTCCTTCATGGTCCGCCGGCCTTCAGATGAGGTTCCAGAGCCCCACTCCTGGAGGAGATCGCTCTGCTCCTCCCAACCCACGGCACCCAGCAGGAGCATCGTGGGGTCCTTCACCGCGGGGTCTTCAGCGTACTCCCCGCGGCCGGAGCTTGGCGGCTCGCCGTAGTTGGGGCTATTCGTCATCTGGGGCCATCAATATGGTTCCATCACATGTGCGGTGGTACAGAATGATCGTGAGCACTGCAGCGAGCATGTTCAGGTGCCCTTCCTCCATTGCATCAAAGTGCTTTTGTCCAAAATCTAACGCGGCATGGGTTCGTCCAGCTGCAGACGCAAGAAGCTCGAGCTGCCCATAATCCTCGAACCCACCATTTTCGAGGATCGACCTATAATCTGCTCCGATCCACCGCCCCATCTTCTTCTGTATCGGCCAACCACTCGTCCCGATTAGCCTTCGAGCAACTTCATCCTCGTGATCATGATAATTCTGAGGCCGCGGAAGTTTGGAAATTATTTCAATGACCTTGTTCACATCTGATGCAAGACTGTCGGGTTCTGGCATGTAGCACTGGCCGGAGTGGTCCCAGGTAAGCTCCCAATTCGGCGCGATGTGGGAAAGCGGCCTCGTTACAAAATGATCTAAGAGTTCAGACCAAGCGAAGAACTCCCTGATGTCCGCTTCGCTGTCTTGCTTCTTCATTCCGCTTTTAAATCCTCCAGAGCCCCGCCAAACCTCGACCCAGCTGGCCCCTAGCAGAAGCTGTCGCCGCGAGCGCGGCAGTTGAACTTCTCGATGACCTCGTTGACCGCATCAACGGCGGCGTTCTCAACGCACACGAGGTAATCCTGGACTTCGCGTTGATAGCGCTCGACTGCACGCCGGCAGTCTTGAAATTCGTACTCATCCATGAACTCTCCGAACTCTCGCACACAATAGGGCTCGCTGGGCTCGTAGCAGTAGCCAGAGAACTGAGCCGTAGAAGACACCAGCGTGAGTTCAGCCGCAGCGGCGACGATTGCGAGGGGAATGATCATGCGGCGGTCTCCTCGACTTGGCGCTCGGCATCGTCTACCGAGAGCTTGCCTGAAACGAGGCGGGGTAGGAGCAGGTCGCGCTGGGTGCGGAGGTTGGCGTTTTGGCAAGAGAGCACGCCAGCAAGTTCGAACATCGGTCGGGTCATTGCCGTGAACCGCTGGATCGTCGCGTCGTCTGGGCGGCAGACAGGGAACTCTTCGAGTGCCGCCAGATGGACCCGCTGGCGACCTGTGGCGCCGCTCATACTTTGGCGGGCGGCAGACCTAAACGGATCAGACCGGGCAAGAAGATACACCATCTCTCTGGAGTAGACCGCCTCGCGCATTACGATGAACTCGGTGGAGCCACAGGCAGTCGGTTGTTCATCAGGAAGGAAGTCGACAAGCCCTGTCTTGCCGTTCTCCAAGCAGGGCGTGATGCGCGCGAAGAGCGTGTCTCCGTTCTGGAACTTCGCCCCTGCGTTTCCGGCCTTAGTCTCGACACCGTCGATCACCATCGACGTCTCGCTCAGAGCGGCCATTGGAACGAAGAGCTTCACTCCCTCCTTCGGCACGGGTGTCCGAGGGTTGAACGACACGACCTCATCGGCTCGGGCCTCAGGCCAGTCTGGCCGGCGATTGTGCACGAACCACTCCTCATAGACCCGCCGCGCCATCTCTTCGAGGATCGCGATGCGCCGCGTGTTGATCTCGATGAGATCGTCATAGGCCGACAGGATCGCGGCGATGCGGCGCTGGGTCCCAACGGGCGGGACGCTGAACTTGAAGCTCCGAAGCTTTTCGAGGCTCAGATTTCCCTGCGTTGCTCCCTGAGAAACCGCGGCCATCGACCCCTTCAATGTATCCAGCATGTACTTCACGTACTTGTTGTCCGCCTGGTCCGGGTAGGCGTTAAACGCGACAATGCTGTCTGGAAAGCAGCCCTTCACCCCAAGGATTGCTGTCTCAGCGATATTGGCTGCGATGGTTATCAAGAGCGGCCCTGGCTCCCACAGTTTGCTCTGTGCAAGGCCAGCCTCGTTGTAGGTCTGCGTGTGTCTTCTCAGGTGAAGCTCAGCCGCCTTGACATCACCTGTCTGAAAGAATGGGTAGGCGCCGCCGTACAAGCGAGGGTCGTTTCTTGGACGGTGTCGAGACCGTCCCCGCGCAACAGTGCCGAGTTCGTCGATTGATTTGAGCGACCACCTCTCCGAAGCCATCAAAGGACCTCGCCCAGGGTTCGCGTGACGCGCCCCTCAAGTTCATGCGCCTCAGCACTCAGCACCTCGAACTCCTCCGCCAGCTCGGCCATCCGCGCCTCGAACTCGACCTCGTCGTCTTCGCCCTCAGCAGCCCCCACATAGCGGCCCGGGTTCAGCGACCAGGTCTGGGCCTCGATCTCGGCGCGGCTTGCCGCCTTGCACAGGCTGGCCACGTCCGCATAGCCCTCGCGCAGCCCGTGCTCGTCCAGCAGCGCATCGCTCTTGTGGAACAGCATGATCTCCTCGCCGCGCCAGAGGCGCACGATGTTGGCGAGGAACTCGGTCTGCTGGGGGGTGAACTCGCGGTGGGCGCGGTCGATCTGGCGATAGATGTTGCGGGCGTCGATGAACAGCACCTGGTCGGCGCGGTCCGTCTTCGCCTTGGCCCGGTCGAAGAACCACAGCGTACACGGCAGGGTGACCGTGAAGAACATGTTGGGCCCGACGGAGACGATCACGTCCACGCCGCCGGTCTCGATCAGCTTCTTCCTGATCTCCAGCTCCGCCCCGCGGGCGTCCCCGGCCGAGTTCGCCATGACGAAGCCGGCCCGGCCCGTATCGTTCAGCGCCGACCAGAACAGCTGTATCCAGAGATAGTTCGCGTTGTTGGTGGTGGGCAGGCCGAAGGGGAAGCGGCCGTCGCCCTCCAGGCGCTCCTTGTCGACGCCGGAGATGTTGAAGGGCGGGTTGGCCATGACGAAGTCGAAGCCGCCCGCCTCGGCCACCGTGGGGAACAGGTCGGTGTGCCGGTCATAGTAACTGTTGGCGTTGCGGATGTCCCCGGACAGCCCGTGGACCGCCAGGTTCATCTTGTTGAGGTTCACCGTGACGGGGTCCTTCTCGATCCCGAACACGCTGATCTCGTTCGCGGCGGCCTTCTTGCCCCGCTCCACGAACTCGGCAGAGTGAACGAACATGCCGCCCGAGCCGCAGGCCGGATCGAAGATGCGCCCGTGATAGGGCTCCACGATCTCCACGATGAGATCGACGAGGCTCTCCGGCGTGAAGAACACCCCGCCCTTCTGCCCCTCGGCGCGGGCGAGGCGGCCCAGGAAGAACTCGTAGACCTTCCCGAAGGCGTCGCCGGACAGCTCGATGGGCGCCAGCAGGCGGATCATCTCGATCAGGGTCTTGTCGGGGATGTCGGTGAAGGTGCGCGGCAAGGCGCCGGCGAGGTCCTCGTTCTCTTCCTCGATGGCCCGCATGGCCTCGTTCACTTGATGGCCGATGTCTGCTTGCTCCGGCAAGCTCTGCAGGAAAGAGAACCGGGCGTTCTGGCGCAGGAAGATGGCGCCCTCGGCCTTGTAGTCGTCCTTCGTGACCGTGCGACGGCCGCCGCCGCCCACCGGCCCCAGCTTGGCCTCGACCTCGGCGTAGGTCTTCTCGGCGTAGCGCAGGAAGATCAGTCCCAGGACGGGACCTGAGAACTGTGACGGTCGCAGCCCCGTGTCCGCCCAGAGCTTGTTCGCCGTCGCCCAGAGCCGTGTGGCGATGTCACTGTCGACCATTCAGGCTTCTCCCCCGGTACATCATCGAGATAACATCGCATGCGCGCCTAGGGCGCAAGCCATGATCAGCCGATGGGTGTGATGATGAAACTCTCGCAGCGGTCTCTGACGCGATTGCGCGAAGCGATCAATGGTGACACCGAAGTGGGCCCGACTTACCGCTCCGGTCCTGCGCTTGTCTCACTCTTCAACGAGTTCGGCGCTGATGACGTGTACCCCATGGGTGGAGGCTTCCCCTCGCGCTGGATGTACACCGACGAGAAGCTGCAGGCTCTCAATGGAACGCCTGACCTCAAGCGCCTCATCGTAACGGTGCTCGATCCGCTGGGCTATGACCGCCCAAGCGATGTGCAGACAACCCTCGCGCACCTCAACGCAGCGTTCGAACGCGACGGGTTCCGCTTGGTGTTGGACCGCAACCAGGTGCGAGTGAGCACGGTCGATGGCGGAGCGGTCGAACCCGAGGCGGTGGAGGCGTATCGCGCCGCCTCGAAGGACTTTGTCCATGAGTACATGAACAAGTGCCGCGACAAGCTCGGTGCCGGGGACTTCAGCGGAGCGATCACGAACGCCAGAACTCTTGTCGAGCAGGTGCTCATAGATATCGAGCGTGAGCTGGATCGGTCCGCTAGCTCATACGATGGGGACCTTCCGCGTTTGCAGAAGCGGGTTCACAGACTGCTCTCTGCGGGTAGGGAACCTGAGACGGAGACGGTCAAGCAGCTGCTACGCGGTCTCGAAACGGTGATTGGCGGGCTCTCAGGGGCCAGCAACAAGCTTGGCGACCGCCACCCACGACTGCTGGCTGCTAAGAGGCATCATGCCAAGCTCGCAGTGAACACAGCCTTCACCTTGGCTGACTTCTATCTCGAGGCCTTCGAGGGGCATGCTGTGGCGGCTGGAGAGATCAGCTGAACCATCGCAGGCTCAAGGTTTGAACCCTTGTGGCCGCTCCAGATCGACGTCCAGGTCATAGGCGGCGGCCGTGTCTTGCGTCACAGGGAGGACTTCCAAGGCACACATCAGACAGCCATCAAAGCGGTGCTTGATTTGTCAACTGAATCCGCAACCTGCTTGGAGGCGTGAATGAAGTGCGTTGCACCGAGAGCGGATATTGCTCAGTCCTCTCGCCGACCCCGCTGAATGACCGCGAGTTATGTGAGCTGCCCATAACCAAGGCCGTGTTGCGTCTATCATTGAGGGGGGCAAATTGGGGGAAGAGATATCCAAGCCTTATTTAATAACAATA
The DNA here is from genome assembly GCA_027627705.1 of Hyphomonadaceae bacterium BL14. NCBI lineage: Bacteria > Pseudomonadati > Pseudomonadota > Alphaproteobacteria > Hyphomonadales > Hyphomonadaceae > Hyphomonadaceae bacterium BL14. The sequence continues at coordinate 807,246 of CP091242.1, read as the reverse complement.
ACTTAGGCCACAAAAGTGGCGGAGACGATGGGATTCGAACCCACGATACCCTTTTGAGGTATACTCCCTTAGCAGGGGAGCGCCTTCGACCACTCGGCCACGTCTCCACTGACCGGTTTAGCCGCCTTTGTGAAGCGCGATCAAGCCGCGCGTGCGCTAGAGGCTGCTGATCGTGGGGCGCGCCAGTCCCGATCGCCCGGATCCAGTCAGCCCATGTCTGCATACGGGGCGCTTCCCCCCGGCGCGCCGCGGGTCTATTTCAGGGACATGACCGACGCCCTGTCCAAAGCCCTCAATGACGTCATCGACCCCGCCACCGGCGCGACTCTGGGCGCGGCGCAACGCGTTGGCGGTCTCGACTTGCGCGACGGCGTGGCCACCATCGTCCTGCGGCCAGGACCCCAGGGCGAGGATATCAACGCCCTGCGCGCCGCCGTGGCGTCCGCTCTGGAGGGGCGAGACGGCGTTACGCGCACGCGGGTGATCATCGAGACCCAGCTGTCCTCCGCTCCGAAAGCCAAGCCCAAAGCGGTGCCCGCCCCGGCGCGTCCGCCCGCCCGGCGGATCATCGCCGTGGCATCGGGCAAGGGCGGGGTGGGCAAGTCCACCGTCGCGGCCAATCTGGCAGGGGCGTGCGTGAAGCTGGGCCTGAAAACCGGACTGATGGACGCCGACATTTACGGCCCCAGCGCGCCGCGGATTTTTGGCCTGTCGGACGCACCGGGCCTGCGCAAGACCGATGCCGGCATCCAGCCGCTGGAGGCGCATGGCGTGAAGCTGGTGTCCATGGGCTTCCTGGTGGGCGAACGCGATCCCGTCGTCTGGCGCGGCCCCATGGTGACCGGCGCCATCCGGCAATTCCTCAACGAGGTGGACTGGGGCGATCTCGACGTTCTGATCATTGACATGCCGCCGGGCACCGGCGACGCCCAGCTGGCGATCGCGCAAGGCACGCCGATCTCCGGTGTCGTGATCGTGTCCACGCCCCAGACGCTCGCCCTGGACGACGCGCGCAAGGCGGTGGCGCTGTTTGACCGGACCGAGATTCCGATTCTCGGAATCATCGAGAACATGAGTTTCTTCCTGTGCCCCCATTGCGGCGAGGGGACCGAGATTTTCGGCCGCGGCGGCGCACGCGCGGAAGCCGAGCTGATCGGCGCGCCTTTCCTGGGCGAAATTCCGCTGCATCCTGAACTGCGCGAAGCCTCGGACGCCGGGCGCCTGGTGGCCAGCGGCGACGGGCCTGTGGCCAAGGCGTTTCTGCGCGCGGCCGAGGCCATGCTGTTGAATGTGGAAGCAGCCCATCGTCCGGCACCGGAAATTGTCTTCGTGTCCTGACCCGGTCGACAAACGCGCGCGCTGCGTTAGAACACCCGCCACGCTGATGAGGGAGACCGCCATGGCGGAAATCGCGTTTATCGGACTTGGCAATATGGGCGGTGGCATGGCCTCCAATCTGGTCAAGGCTGGCCACCATGTGCGCGCGTTTGACCTCAATCCGGCCGCCGTGGCGCATCTGGCCACCAAGGGTGCGCATCCTGCCGGATCGCTCGCTGAGGCAGTGTCGGGCGCGGACGCCGTGGTCACCATGCTGCCCGCCGGCCAGCACGTGCGCAAAGTCTATACTGCCGAGGATGGCGTCTTGGCGCACGCTTCCGGCCACGCCGTCCTGATGGACTGTTCCACCATCGACGTGGAAAGCGCCGCCGACGTGGGCAAGATCGCTGCCGAACGCGGTTTCGCCTTTGTTGACGCGCCGGTGTCCGGCGGCATGGCCGCTGCGGACGCGGGCACACTGACCTTCATGGTCGGTGGACCCGAAGCCGCTTTCGCCGAGGCTGAGCCCTATCTCGCCGATATGGGCAAGGCGGTGATCCGCGCCGGCGGAGCCGGAGCCGGGCAGGCGGCCAAGATATGCAACAACATGCTGCTGGCCATTCACATGATCGGCACCTGCGAGGCCATGAACATGGCGATTCGTCTGGGGCTGGATCCGCAAAACTTCTTCGACATTGCCTCCAGGTCGTCCGGCCAGAACTGGTCGCTGACCAGCTATTGTCCGGTGCCCGGCATTGTACCGGCGGCACCGTCGAACCGGGATTTTCAACCCGGCTTCGCCGCCCCCATGATGCTCAAGGATCTGATGCTCGCCATGGAAGCGGCGCGCACCGCGGACGCCCAGACACCGCTAGGGGCCCAGGCAGCCGAAATCTATCAGCGCTTTGTGGATATGGGCGGCGACCGGCTTGATTTTTCCGGCGTAATCAAAATGATCGCAGGCGAGAACCTGGTCTGAAAAGGGTGAGTTTGCGAAGCGTTTTCAAATAGAAAGCGCGACATTACGCCCCTGTTTAAGGTCAGGACGCACCGTCCGGTTTATGTCATTTTCCGGACAGTTGAGGTCAGTAAAGGAGAGCCGCCATTGCTCTTGCGGGCATGGCGCAGACCCGATGGATTATCGCAACGCCTTCAAAGCCTCTGTCGCGCGGGTTCGCGCCGAGGGCCGCTACCGGGTCTTCGCCAATCTGCGCCGGGTGCGTGGACAATTCCCGCGCGCGCACTGGCGCACGCCGGACGGCGATGTGCGCGACGTCGTGGTCTGGTGCTCCAACGACTATCTGGGCATGGGACAGAGCCCGTGCGTCACCGGTGCCATGAAACAGGCCATCGACGATGTCGGGGCCGGGGCGGGCGGCACGCGCAATATCTCGGGTACCACCCATTACCATGTCGAGCTCGAGCAATCGCTGGCCGATCTGCACCAGAAGGAATCAGCGCTCCTCTTTACTTCGGGCTATATCTCCAACCAGGCGACGCTTTCCACGCTGGGCAAGATCCTGCCCGGCCTGATCATGTTTTCCGACGCCCTCAATCACGCCTCCATGATCGAGGGCGTGCGCCAGTCCGGATGCGAGAAGCATGTCTGGCGTCACAATGATGTGGACCATCTCGAAGCGCTTCTGAAGGCAGCGCCGGCCGGTGCCCCGAAACTGATCGCGCTGGAATCGGTCTACTCGATGGATGGCGATATCGGCCCGCTCGAAGCGGTGTGTGATCTGGCCGACAAGTACAACGCGCTCACCTATCTCGATGAAGTGCATGCAGTCGGCCTCTACGGCCTGCGCGGGGGCGGGATCGCCGAGCGCGACGGCCTGCTGGACCGGTTCGACATTATCGAGGGCACGCTGGGCAAGGCGTTCGGCCTCATGGGTGGCTATATCGCGGCTGATTCGGTCATTATTGACGCCGTGCGCTCCATGGCCCCCGGCTTCATCTTCACCACCTCGCTGGCCCCGGCCATTGCGGCGGGAGCCCGGGCCAGCGTGGAATATCTCAAGAGCGCCCATCGTCTGCGCGAGGCGCACCAGGAACGCGCCGCCCAGCTGAAGCGCCGCCTGTCCGACGCCGGGATTCCGGTGATGCCCAATCAAACCCATATCGTGCCGGTGCATGTCGGCGATCCGATCTTGTGCAAGCGGATGACGGACGCGCTGCTGGAAGACCACGGCATCTACGTCCAGCCGATCAATTACCCCACCGTCCCGCGGGGCGGGGAGCGCATGCGCTTCACGCCAACCCCCATGCATGATGATGCAATGCTGGACGCACTGGTCGAGGCATTGCGCGATGTCTATGCGCGCCATGCCGGGGTCAAGGTGGCCTGATGGATCCGCACGGGCGTTCCGGCGGCCGTGAAGTGATCTTTGAATTCACCACGCTTGGTCAAAGTACACGCGTCGCTGCGGTGGATGTGGCGACCGGTGAGGAAGTGGTGATTTCCGGCCCGGCGGGTGCGTCCCGCGGCGATCTTGAGCGGGTCGCCCTGCGCAAGCTCCTGCGCCGCCTTGCCCGCATCCAAGGGGCAGACCCCAAAAAAACGCCCCGGCGCGGTGGCCGGGGCGTCATCGTCTGAACCAGACCGGGTCTGGCGCTACTTCTTGCGGCCGCCGCGGCCCAGACCGATTTCCTTGGCGAATTCGGACCGGCGCCTGGAGTAGTTCGGCGCGACCATCGGATAATCGGCCGGCAGGCCCCATTTGCGGCGATAATCGTCCGGGCTCATATCATACTGCGAGCGCAGGTAACGCTTGAGCATTTTCAGCTTTTTACCGTCTTCCAGACAGACAATGTAGTCGTCCGTGACAGATTTCGAGACCGGAACGGCCGGTTTGGCCTTCGGCTCAGGCTTGGCTTCGCCGCCAGAGATTTCTTTCATGGTGGCGTGGACCGACTTGATCATCTCCGGCACGCTTTCGGCGGGCACCGAATTGTGCGTCAGGAAAGACGCCACAATGTCGGTCGTCATCCGCATCAGCTCTTCATTGTCGACGGCGGGGAAGGTGTCTTCGCTCACGAGGGGTATCCTTTTTCTGCAACAGGGACAGGGACGTGGAATCGCTATGATCCACTCGCTGTATAATTCTCCACAGGTCACAGAGCAAGTAATCTGGTGATTATATTCTCAGAGGCATTACTTGTGACCGCGCTTTATTGAGTAACAGATGCAACCCAGCATTAAGGTGCTCATGTGCGTCATCGCGTCCGTCATGGTTGTCGGGCGCCTGCGCCCGGCCTATGACTACCCGCACCACAGTCTTGCTCCGGAGGGAACGGCCCATGAAACACGCGCACGCCAGCGATACAGCGAACTCGTTTTTCACCAGGCCCTTGAACGCCGCCGATCCGGAGCTGGCCGACGCCATTGCCCGCGAGATCCGCCGCCAGCGCGAGCAGGTCGAGCTGATAGCCTCAGAGAACATTGTCAGCCGCGCGGTTCTGGAGGCGCAGGGCTCGCCGCTGACGAACAAGTATGCCGAAGGCTATCCCGGAAAGCGGTATTATGGCGGCTGCGAGTTTGTCGACATTGCCGAAGAGCTCGCAATCTCGCGTGCCAAGACTCTGTTCAACTGCGCCTATGTCAACGTGCAGCCGAACTCGGGCAGCCAAGCCAACCAGGCTGTGTTCCTGGCCCTTCTGAAGCCGGGCGACCGCATTCTGGGGCTGGATCTGGCCGCAGGCGGGCACCTGACCCACGGCGCACGCCCGAACATGTCCGGCAAGTGGTTTGAAGCCCATGCCTATGGCGTGCGCGAGGACAATGCGCTGATCGACTATGATGCGCTGCGCGAGACTGCGCGCCAGGTGCGTCCGCAGATGATCATTGCAGGCGGTTCGGCCTATCCGCGCATCATCGACTTCAAGATCTTCCGCGAAATCGCCGACGAGGTCGGGGCGCATCTGCTGGTGGATATGGCACACTTCGCCGGTCTGGTGGCGGGCGGTGCCTATCCCAGCCCGCTGGAGCACGCTCATGTGTGCACGACAACGACCCACAAGACCCTGCGCGGTCCGCGTGGCGGCATGATTCTGTCCAACGACCCCGACCTGGGCAAGAAGTTCAATTCCGCCGTCTTTCCGGGCATGCAGGGCGGGCCGCTCATGCATGTCATCGCCGCCAAGGCAGTTGCATTCGGCGAAGCGTTGCGCCCGGAGTTCAAAGCCTATGCACACGAAGTTATCGAGAACTGCCGCGCTATGGGGGGCGCGCTGACCGAGGCCGGGTATGCCCTGGTTTCCGGCGGGACAGACAGCCATCTTGTGCTGGTCGATCTGCGTCCCAAATCGCTGACCGGCGACATTTCCGAAGCCGCGCTGGAGCGTGCGCACATCACCTGCAACAAGAACGGGGTACCGTTCGACCCGGCCAAGCCCACCGTGACATCGGGCCTGCGGATCGGATCGCCCGCGGGCACAACGCGCGGCTTTGGCGCGGCGGAGTTCCGCCGGATTGGCGAGATGATGGCAGAGGTGCTCGATGCGTTGAGCGCATCCCGTGACGGCGATGCCGCTGTCGAAGCGCGTGTGCGCGACGAGGTGATCGCCCTGTGCCAGCGCTTCCCGATCTATCCCGAGCTGGGTTGAGAGCGGAGGCTGACGCGTGCGCTGCCCGTTTTGCGGTCATCACGATACCCAGGTGAAGGACTCCCGTCCCGCTGAGGATGGCGGGTCGATTCGCCGCCGCCGCCAGTGCCCGTCCTGCGGCGCGCGCTTCACCACGTTCGAGCGCGTCCAGCTGCGCGACCTTCACGTGATCAAATCGGATGGCAAGCGCGAGGCGTTCGAGCGCGACAAGCTGATGAAGTCAGTGCTGCTGGCCACCCAGAAGCGCTCCATCGATCGCGACCGGATCGAACAGATGATCTCGGGCATCGTGCGCCGTCTGGAAAGCGGGGGTGATCCGGATGTCCCGTCCAAACAGGTCGGCCGTCTGGTGATGGACGGTCTGCGGGCACTCGATACCGTGGCCTATGTGCGCTATGCGTCAGTCTACAAGGACTTCCGGGAGGTGGAGGATTTTGCCACTTTCATCAAGGGCGAGCGCCTGATGGGGACCGAGCGTCCGGCGGCTGACGAACCCGCACCTGATGAGGACGGCGCATGAGCGCGCCTGTGCGCGTCACGCTGAAGCTCGCCACCAGTCTGGACGCCCGGATCGCTCTTGCCAGCGGGCAGTCCAAATGGATCACCGGACCAGAGGCGCGCGCGGCCGTGCATCAGCTGCGCGCCGGTCACGACGCCGTGCTGACCGGGGTCGGGACCGTTCTGGCCGACAATCCGCAGATGACGGCCCGGCCGGGCGGCGCGCTCTCAGGGCATCAGCCAATACGGGCCGTGCTGGACACCTGGCTGCGCACACCGCCGGACTGCGCTTTGCTGACGCAGGGACCCGCGGTTCTGTTTCACGGATCCGGTGCGCCGGTCGCGGCGCGCGAGGCGCTGGAAGCAGCAGGAGCCCGCTGCGTCGCGCGGCGATCAGACCAAACCGGGATCTCGATAGATCATGTCATAGAATGGCTTGCGTCAGAAAGCTTGGGCAGTGTCTTAATTGAGGCGGGAGGCCGTGTCGCGGCGTCCGCCATCCGCGCAGGGATAGTCGACCGGATCGAATGGTTCCGCGCGCCGGTGCTTCTAGGGGGCGACGCGCTGCCAGCGATAGCGGCGCTTGGCCTTGAGACCCTTGATGGTGCCCCCATGTTCCGCCGCACACATCTGCGAGAATGCGGCGCGGATACATGGGAAACGTGGGAGTGCGATTGAGCGATGTTTACCGGGATCGTCACTGACATCGGACGGGTGATCGCCCTTGAAGACGGCCCTCTGCGCCGCGCCACTATCGCCAGCATCTATGCGCCCGGCGGGATCGCGCTGGGTGCCTCGATCAGCCATGACGGGGCCTGCCTGACCGTGGTGTCAGTGGAGCCCGACGGTACCGGGGCGCGCCATGTGGTGGAGATTTCGCCCGAGACCCTGGCGCGCACAACACTGGGCGGATGGCAGGTTGGCACCCCGATCAATCTCGAACGTGCGCTGAAAATGGGCGACGAGCTCGGCGGGCATATCGTCCAGGGCCATGTGGACGGCGTGGGCGAGGTGCTTGAGCGTACCGACACCGATGGCTGGATGCGCCTGCGCATCGCGGCACCCGAAGCGGTGGCGGGCTTCATCGCGGAGAAGGGCTCCATCGCCGTGGATGGCGTCTCGCTGACGGTCAACGCGGTAGCCGGCGCAGCCTTCGATCTGATGATCATTCCCCATACCGCTAAGGTCACCACCTTGTCCCACCTGCAGCCGGGAGCGCATGTGAACCTTGAGGTCGATGTCATGGCGCGCTACGCCGCTCGCCTGATCGAATTCCGCCCGTCAGGGAGTGTCTCGTGAGCGCGCCATCCGGACCATCGCCGCTATCTCCCATCACCGACATCATCGAGGATGCGCGCCAGGGGCGCATGTTCATCCTGGTGGATGCCGAGGACCGGGAGAATGAGGGCGATCTCGTCATACCGGCCCAGTTCGCCGGGCCGGAGGCAGTCAATTTCATGGCCAAGCATGGCCGGGGGCTGATCTGCCTGACCCTGACCCGCGCACGGGCCGATCAGCTCAAACTGCCCTTGATGAGCGCGCGCAATCAGTCGCGCCACACGACCAATTTCACGGTGTCGATCGAAGCGCGCGAAGGTGTGTCTACCGGCATTTCCGCCCATGACCGCGCCCTGACCATCGCCACGGCGGTCAACCCGGCCAAGGATGCCGAGGACATTGTCTCGCCCGGTCACGTCTTTCCGCTGGTGGCGCGCGATGGCGGTGTGCTGGTGCGGGCCGGCCATACCGAGGCGGCGGTCGATATCGCAAGGCTGGCGGGCTGCAATCCGTCCGGCGTGATCTGCGAGATCATGAATGAAGACGGCACCATGGCGCGCCTGCCCGATCTGGTGGCGTTCGCCCGGTTTCACGGCCTGAAGATCGGTGCCATCGCCGACCTCATCGCCTATCGCCGCCAGCATGACCGCTTTGTCGAGCGCCGCCTCGACACCGAAGCGACCACGCGCTGGGGCGGCCCCTTCCGCCTGACCGTGTTCCGGTCTCTGGTGGACGATGTGGAGCACGTCGCGATCTCGAGAGGCGAGGTGCGCGCCGACCAGCCTGTGCTGGTGCGCATGCACAAGGTCAGCTTCGCCGAGGACGTTCTGGGCGCAGTGGGCGGCCGCAGCGGACTGGTGGAGGAGAGTATTGCAGCGCTCCAGGCCCATGACGGCCCGAGCGTCATGGTGTTCATCCGCGAGACCCACCGCTCGGCCATCACAGAGCGCTTCGGCGCCGCGCCCGCCGACGCGCCGGATGCGCGCGAAGCGCGGCGCTTGCGCGAATATGGTGTCGGCGCGCAGATCCTGCTGGACCTCGGGGTTCGGCAGATGATCCTTCTGACCACTGCGCCTCAGACCATTGTCGGGCTTGACGGATACGGCCTGCAAGTCGTTGAACAGCGCGATCTTGAAGGAGCCCGCCATGACTGACAAACCCCGCGTCCTGATCGTGGCCGCGCCGTTCTATGAAGACATCACCGAACAGCTGCTGGAGGGCGCGCGCGCTGCGCTCGACGCCGCCGGCGCGCAGCACGAGACCGTTCAGGTGCCCGGCGCGTTCGAAATCCCCGGGGCCATTGCCATGTCCTGGCTCGGCGGCGACCCCTATGACGCCTATGTGGCGCTGGGCTGCGTGATCCGCGGCGAGACCAGCCATTACGACTATGTGTGCGGGGAAAGCGCGCGCGGCCTCATGGATTTGAGCCTGTCCGGCGTGGCGCTGGGCTATGGCATCCTGACGGTGGAGAATATCCGCCAGGCCCGTGACCGCGCCCATGTCGACCAGAAGAACAAGGGCAAGGACGCCGCCGAAGCCGCGCTGGCCATGAATGCGCTCAAGCACAAGTTCTCGTCGTGATGACCACCGACGCTGCCAGCCGCTCCGACACCCGCGCCCGCCTGCGCCGCGCGGCACGGCTGAGTGCGGTTCAGGCACTCTACCAGATGGAAATCAGCGGGCAGGGGGCGGGCACTGTGGTGCGCCAGTTCCGCGATCACCGCTTCGGACATGACGGCGAGCCGGGCGAGTATATGGAGGTGGACGAGGATTTCTTTGAAAACCTCCTCATCGGCATAGTCGAGCGCCAGGACGAGGTGGACGGCCACATTTCCGCGACCCTCAAGACCGGCTGGCGCCTGTCACGCCTTGACGCGACCTTGCGGGCCATCCTGCGGGCCGGCGGGTTTGAACTGCTGGCGCGGCTCGACGTGCCCACATCCGTGGTCATCAACGAATATGTCGATGTGGCCCATGCCTTCTTTGAAGGCACGGAGCCGGGCGTGGTGAACGGTGCCCTCGACTCGCTGGCCCGCACCATGCGCCCGGCGGACGCGTGAGCGGCGGCGAATTCGATTATATCACGCGGCGCCTCGCGCCGCTGAGCGCCGGATTCCCGGGTGCTGCAGGCCTGACCGATGACGGCGCCGTCATCGCACCACCGCCGGGCCATGAGCTCGCCGTCACTTCTGACACGTTGATCAGCGGCGTTCATTTCCCGGCCGATGAAGACCCGGCACTGGTGGCCGCCAAGGCGCTGCGGGTCAATCTGTCCGACCTGGCCGCCATGGGGGCTCGCGCGCTGGCCTACATGCTCAACGTCGCCTGGCCCGCCGGAGCAGATGCCGCCTTGCGCGAGCGGTTTGCCGATGGCCTGGCCGCCGAGCAGGCCCTGTTCGGCGTACACCTCATGGGTGGCGACACGACATCCTCGCCCGGCCCGTGGATGATCACCATTACCGCCTTTGGAGCGCTGCCACTTGGCGGGGCGGTCCGGCGCAGCGGCGCGCAGGCCGGGGATCTGGCGGTGGTGACCGGGACGATCGGCGATGCCTGGCTCGGCCTTCACGCCCGGCTGGGCGGGCGTAACCGGCTGGACGCCGCCCATGAAGAGTATCTGGCCCAGCGCTTCACCCGGCCGGAGCCGCGACTGAAGCTGGCGGCGGCGATGCGCGGCCTCGCGAGTGCGGCTATCGATGTCAGTGACGGGCTGCTTGCCGATTTCGAGCATATCGCACAGGCCAGCGGGCTGAGCCTGACGCTGGCGCTGGAGGATTTGCCCCTGTCGCCTGCCGCCGCGGCCTGGCTGGCCCTGCAGCCTGAACCCAGACAGGCCCGCCTCGAGCTCGCCGCGGGCGGGGATGACTACGAGCTGGCGCTGGCCGTGCCGCCCCACCGGCTTGAGGCCCTGCGCGCGGCCGCCGGACCGCTGGCCCTGACCGTGGCGGGGCAGTTCGGTGACGGTCCGGCGGGGCTTCAGGTGACATGGGACGGAGACGCCGTTGAACTGACCAAAAAGGGATTCACCCATTTTTGACGCGCTGCGCCGATACTGCCCTCATGAAAGCGCTCGCCCTTGCCCTGATCGTCACCCTTTTTGGGGCCCCGTCTGCCTTTGCGGAAGCGGATGACTGCGCGGAAAGCGAGAGCGTCCGCGCGAACAAGCTGGTCGCGCCGATCGTGGCGGAAGAGGGCCGGCTGGCCGGCTATGCCTTCCTCACACCGAGGGTGTGCCTGGCGCGCTCATACTCGGCTCTGGACTTTCATGAAAAAGAGCATGTCCTGACGGATGCCCTGGTGCGCGCCGTCCAGCGCAGCCCGCTGCGGCTTCTGCCCGACAGCAGCGTTGACCGCAGTGACGCCGAAGCGGCGTTCCGTGAGGCGCTGGCAGCGGTGTACGGTCCCGGCGATGTCACCGCGATCGGCCTTCAGGGCGATGACTTCCGGCTGATGCGCCGCTAGCGGAACAGCCCGCAACGTCCTGTTTTTCAGGTCTATATATCCCCGACTAAGCTCGTATTGCGTGTCCGCGCTGACATGGTCCATAGTTCGGCCCATCGGGGAGGGCCTGACGGCGCGACTGATTCTATCTCCAACGTGCCGCTGGCGTTCAACATAACAACCAACGCCTCGTACAAGGGGATATTACATGGCTATGGATGAGCTTTGGCTCTGGCTGGCGGTTGCGTCAGGCCTGATCGCAATTGCATACGGAATCATTCAGGTGCGCTCGATCCTCGCGGCCAGTCCGGGATCGGCGCGCATGCAGGAAATCGCTGCCGCCATTCAGGAAGGCGCCAACGCCTATCTGCGCCGGCAATACACCACCATCGCCGTCGTGGGCGCGGTGATCTTCGTTCTGGTCTGGCTTCTGCTGGGCCTGGTCGTGGCGATCGGCTTCCTGATCGGCGCACTTTTGTCGGGTGCGGCAGGCTTTATCGGCATGCTGGTGTCGGTGCGTGCCAATGTGCGCACCACCGAAGCGTCCAAAACCTCGCTTCAGGCGGGCCTGTCCATGGCCTTCCGCGCGGGCGCGGTGACCGGCATGCTGGTCGCCGGCCTCGCCCTGTTGTCGGTGACCGTCTACTTCCTGGTGCTGACCGGGGGCGAAGGCTTCGCGGCTTCCGGCACCCAGCGCACCATCATTGACGGTCTTGTGGCGCTGGGCTTCGGGGCTTCGCTCATCTCCATCTTCGCCCGTCTGGGCGGCGGCATCTTCACCAAGGGTGCTGACGTGGGCGGCGACATGGTGGGCAAGGTGGAAGCGGGCATCCCCGAGGATGATCCACGCAATCCGGCCACCATCGCCGACAATGTCGGCGATAACGTCGGCGACTGTGCGGGCATGGCCGCCGACCTGTTCGAGACCTATGCGGTGACGGTGGTGGCCACCATGGTGCTGGCATCGATCTTCTTCCGCGGTGACGCGGGCCTCGACGCCATGATGGTCTATCCGCTGGCCATCGGCGCGGTATGCATCATCGCCTCGATCATCGGCGCGTTCTTCGTACGCCTGTCCAAAGGGTCCACCAATGTGATGGGCGCGCTCTACAAAGGCTTCATCGCGTCGGCGGTGCTGTCTCTGGGCGGGGTTGCACTGGCGACCCATTTTCTGATCGGCTTTGACACTGCCTTTACCGCCAGCAGCGGCCTGATCATGAGCGGCGCATCGCTGTTCCTGTGCGGCGTGGTCGGCCTGGCGGTGACCGGTCTGATCATCTGGATCACCGAGTATTATACCGGCACCAATTACCGGCCCGTGCGCTCGGTAGCCAAGGCCTCGGAGTCCGGCCACGGCACAAACGTGATCCAGGGCCTGGCGGTATCGATGGAATCCACGGCGCTGCCCGCCCTGGTGATCATCATCGCCATCCTGGTGACGTTCAATCTGGCGGGCCTGTTCGGCATTGCCATCGCCGTGACCACGATGCTGGCCCTGGCCGGCATGGTTGTCGCACTCGACGCCTTCGGTCCGGTGACGGACAATGCCGGCGGCATCGCCGAGATGGCGGGCCTGGAAGGCGAGGTGCGCGACACGACCGATGCCCTCGACGCTGTGGGCAACACCACCAAGGCGGTCACCAAGGGCTATGCCATCGGCTCGGCAGGCCTGGGTGCGCTGGTGCTGTTTGCGGCCTATACCGAGGACATCAAGTACTTCGCCTCCAATCCGCGCGATTATCCGTTCTTCGCCGATACCGGAAACCTGAACTTCGACCTGTCCAACCCCTACGTGGTGGTGGGCCTGCTGTTCGGGGGTCTGCTGCCCTTCCTGTTCGCCGGCATGTCCATGACCGCCGTGGGCCGCGCCGCCCAGGCGGTGGTGGAGGAGGTGCGCCGTCAGTTCCGCGAGAAGCCGGGCATCATGCGCGGCGAGGAGAAGCCCGATTACGGCCGGGCGGTGGACATGCTGACCACCGCGGCAATCCGCGAAATGATCGTACCGTCCATGCTCCCTGTTCTCTCGCCCATCGTGCTGTTCGCGGTGATCTGGTTTGTCGGCGGCGGGGCGCTGGGCTTCAATGAAGCGGGCAAGGGCGATGCGCTCGTATCGGTCGGTGCCATGCTGCTGGGCGTGATCGTTACGGGCCTGTTCGTCGCCATCTCGATGACGTCGGGCGGCGGAGCCTGGGACAATGCCAAGAAGTATATCGAGGACGGCCATCATGGCGGCAAAGGCTCTGACGCCCACAAGGCGGCCGTGACCGGCGACACGGTGGGTGACCCTTACAAGGACACCGCCGGTCCGGCCGTGAACCCCATGATCAAGATCACCAATATCGTGGCGCTCCTGATGCTGGCGGTGCTGGCAACGCGTTTCTGACGCGCAGATTGACGGCCAGAAAGAACCCCGGCCTGCACACGCAGGCCGGGGTTTTTCTTTGCCCGGATGGTCGTTCGGACGTCTAAGCGTCTAGCCTTTGTCCTTGATGAAGCCGGACAGCTGGGCCAGCAGATCAATCGGCATCGGGAAGATGATGGTGGAATTGTTCTCGCCCCCGATCTCGGTCAGCGTGCTGAGATAGCGCAGCTGCAGCGCGCCGTCCTGACCACCCAGGATCTGGGCGGCTTCGGCCAGTTTTGTCGCGGCCTGCTGTTCGCCCTCGGCCGAGATGATCTTGGCGCGCCGCTCGCGCTCGGCCTCGGCCTGTTTGGCGATGGCGCGGATCATGGACGGGTCGAGATCGACATGCTTGATCTCGACATTGGCCACCTTGATGCCCCAGGCCTCGGTCTGGGAATCCAGGATTGACTGGATGTCGTCATTCAACTTGTCGCGCTCGGACAGCATCTCGTCGAGATCATGCTTGCCCAGCACCGACCGCAGCGTGGTCTGGGCCAGCTGGCTGGTGGCCATGCGGAAGTCTTCCACCTGGTTGATCGCGCGGGCGGGGTCGACAATCCGGTAGTAAATCACCGCATTGACCTTCACCGACACGTTGTCCTGGCTGATCACGTCCTGGCTGGGCACGTCCTCGGCGACGGTACGGATGTCCGCGCGTACCATCTGCTGGATGAAGGGGATCAGCAGGATCAGACCCGGACCTGACGTGCCGGTATATCGCCCGAGTGTATAGACCACCGCGCGCTCATACTCGCGCAGGATCTTGATGGCTGACGAGATGATCGTGAATATGATCACCGCGGTCGCAATCCAGAAACCGATGTTCACGCCAAGTTCGGCCATGGCCGAGTCTCCTTCCAGGGGTAGCTATTGCGTCACACGTCTATTTGAGCAATTTGACCTTCAAGGTCAGCCCATCAAGGCTGACCACCTTGATGGCGTCGCCGGCCTTGAGGGCGTCCGCAGAGACGGCGCGCCAGCGTTCGCCGTCCACCATGACGTAACCGGTTGCGCCGTTCCAAGACAGGACGTGCCCGGTCAGGCCGATCAGGCCCTGTTCGCCGGTCGTCACCTTGCGCGCCTGGGCGGCGAGGCCGTAGCTGACCAGCAGGAAGCTCGCCGCTCCCAGAGCCAATGTGGCTCCCGCGATGACCCGCCAGTCCACGCGCAAGCCCTCGACTTCGGTGTCCATCAGCATCACGGAGCCGATGGCGAAGGCGGCCAGCCCGCCCAGAGCCAGCAGGCCGGATGACGCCAGGAACGCCTCGGCCACCAGCAGGATCAGTCCCAATATGATCAGCGCCGCGCCTGCATAGTTCACCGGCAGGGTGTTGAGCGCATAGAAGCCGACGATGATGAAGATCACCCCCGCGATGGCGGTCACCGGTTCAAGCCCGTTATAGAACGACACCAGAAGGCCGATAAAACCGAGATTGAGCAGCAGGAAAGCGATATTCGGATCGGTGATCACCGCCAGAATTTCTTCCGACACAGTCTTGTCGATCGCTTCAAAGCGCGCACCCTCCAGCGCCAGGACCCGGGTCTCTCCGCCGCTCATCGTGACCTCGCGGCCATCGGCTTGCGCGGCGAAGTCGTCGAGGCTGGCGGCGACGATTTCGACCACACCCAGGGCCAGCGCCTCCGAATAGGACGCGCTGACACCGTCGCGCACAGCCTCTTCAGCCCAGTCGGCATTGCGCCCGCGCATCTCGGCAAGAGAACGGATATAGGCGACCGAATCGTTGACCACCTTGTTGCGCATGGCCTGGGCGCTGGACGGTGCAGACCTGTCCCGGCTGGTCGGCCCGTCTGCGCCCTCACCGCTCTCGTCGTCCGCACCGGGCAGGTCGTCCGGCGGGGCAGGGGTCTCTTCCCCGCCGCCCATCTGCACGGGCGTGGCAGCCCCGACACTCGTGCCGGGCGACATACCGGCGATATGGCTGGCATAAAGGATATAGGCCCCGGCACTGGTGGCGCGGGCCCCTGAAGGGTGCACGAACACGGCGACGGGCACGTCGGAACCGATAATGGCCCGGTTGATGTCGCGCATCGCGGTATCGAGCCCGCCGGGTGTATCCATCTCGATGACCAGCAGGGCCGCGCCTTCCCGGTCTGCAATTCTGATCGCGCGGCTGACATAGCCCGAATTGGCCGGACCGATGACGCCGGTCAGCGCGGCCGTCTTGATGAGAGCCCCGTCCGTGCGCTCCTGGGTGAGGGCTGCGCCCGCCAAAGCGGCCGTACCAAGCCCGAAGGCAAGCGCTGACATCCACCGCGCCAAGTGCGTCCACGCGAACATGCTGCAGCCTCCCGTCGCTATCCAGTGGCGCTATAGGGTAGCGCATGAGCGCGCCTTTCCAATGGAGAAACGGCGAAACCGGTGCAGTTGACGCCGGGGTGCCGCGCACCGGGCGCGGGGCAGGGGCCGCTTCAGCACCCGCTGGCATTTGAACGGGTTGGCGTCCGATTGCGCTTGCGCCATCATGCAGTTGCGGTTTTCACTACACGTGGGTTCGAAGAGGTCTCTGAAATGGTTCGCGTTCTGCTGCTTCTGGCTGGCCTTGCCGCTGTGTGCGCCGACAGCGAGGCGTCGCCGATTTTTCAACCCGGCGCGCCCGGAGAGCCCTCACGCGAGATCGCCGCGGACGACGCGCTGGCCCTGAGCCGGTCCAGTTTTGTGCCGGCGGACGTCGTTTTCATGCAGCACATGATCGTCCATCACGCCCAGGCGGTGGAGATGGTCGCTTTGCTTGAGACCCGCGGCGCTCATGACGGCGTGCGCCGGCTGGGCGAGCGCATTGCCTCCAACCAGGCCACTGAAATGGATATGATGCGCACCTGGCTGGAACAGCGCGGACAGGCAGCGGACGATCCGCACCTGTCCCACGGCCACCATGGCGGGGCGCATTCTGGTCATGACCCTCACGCCGGTCACACCGCGCACCAGAGCCATGCCAGCCATCAACAGCATCATGGCGCACACGGCTCCCATGGCAGCGCAGGCGCGCACGCGCATCATGGTCACCATACCCCTGCGCCCGCCGCGCCCGGTCCTGGCGACACACCGCTCATGCCCGGCATGCTGTCACCCAACCAGATGGCCGCGCTCGCCGCTGCAGACGGGGCGGAGTTCGACCGCCTGTTTCTGGAGGGCATGATCGTGCACCACCAGGGCGCGCTGGACATGGTGAATGATCTCGTTCGCCTTCCGGGCAGCGCCCAGGACCCGCAATTGTCCGATTTCCTGTCCCATGTGGTCTCAGACCAGTCCGCCGAAATCCTGCGCATGCAGTCGCTCTTGTCCGACGTCTGATCCCTGAAATCCCGTTCCCAGCCTTGGAGCCGACCCTGTCATGACCCTGCGTTCCACCATGCTCTCCTCCGCCGCCGCCCTGGCGGTCCTGTTCACCGGCGTCAGCGCCCAGGCCCAGCAGCCACGCGCCTTCGAGCCGGACGCGCGCACCGCGCTGGCCGGGGGACTGCATGATGCCGAGCAGGCAGCCTGGAACCTGCAGCTGGAGCACGCCATCACCCCGCCGCCGGGCTTTTTCGATCCCGAGGCCCTGTTCTATCCCAGCGCCATGCGCGAGGCCATGCGAGCCGCTCGCGAGCGCGGCGAGGAGCCGCCCACACCGGCCTTCACCCCGCTGGCCCTGTCCAATACCGATCTGGCCTTCGCCGGCGGGCGGGTGATCGTGGGCAATTATAACGGCTTCAATATCTACGACGCCAATGGTGACGGCGCGCCGGAACTGGCCCTCTCCGTCGTTTGCCCGGGCGGGCAGGGCGATGTGTCCATCCATGGCGATCTGTTGTTTGTGTCGGTGGAGCAAAATCGCGGCCGCCTCGATTGCGGGACGTCCGGCGCAGAGGGCGATGTGAACCCGGAGCGCTTCCGCGGCATCCGGATTTTCGACATCTCCGATTTCAACGCCCCGCGCCAGATCGCTGCGGTCCAGACCTGCCGCGGCTCGCACACCCACACCCTGGTTCCCCATCCGTCCGATCCGGACGTGCTCTACATCTATAATTCGGGCACCTCCTTCGTGCGCGAGGGTGACGAGCTGGACATCTGCTCGGCCGGTCAGCCCGAGGAGAACCCGGACACCGCGCTGTACTCCATCGATGTCATCCGCGTGGCGCTCAGCGCGCCGGAAGAGGCGGCTATCGTCAACCGTCCGCGCATCTTCGCTGATCGCGACACCGGCGAGATTGCCGGCCTGTGGCGCGGCGGCCGGTTCGGCGTCGCCACCCAGCGCACCGCCCAGACCAATCACTGCCACGACATCACGGTCTACCCCGAGCTCAATCTGGCTGCGGGTGCCTGCAGCGGCAACGGGATCCTGCTGGACATTTCCGATCCGGAAAACCCGCAGCGCCTGTCCGACCTGTTTGATCCGGACATGGCCTACTGGCACTCGGCGACGTTCAACAATACCGGCGATGTCGTTGTCTTCACGGATGAATGGGGTGGTGGCACGGCGGCGCGTTGCCGCGCCGAAGACCCGGTCACCTGGGGTGCCAATCTCATCGCCACGGTGGAGGATGGCCAGCTGAACGGGCAAAGCTTTTTCAAGCTGCCTACCATCCAGGGTGAGACCGAGAACTGCGTTGCCCATAACGGTTCGCTCATCCCGGTGCCGGGGCGCGATATCATGGTGCAGTCCTGGTATCAGGGTGGTATCACGGTGATGGACTTCACCGATCCGGCCAATCCGGTCGAGATCGCCTATTTCGACCGCGGCCCGGTGGACCCGGACGGTCTGGTGGTGGCCGGATACTGGTCGGCCTACTGGTATAATGGCCGCATCTACGGGGCCGAGATCGCCCGCGGGCTCGACGTGCTGCGCCTGGCCCCCAGCGAGCATCTCTCTCCGTCCGAAATCGCCGCCGCCGAGCGGGTGATCGAGGATCAGGTCAATCCCCAGACCCAGACCCGCATCGTGTGGGAAGACCACCCCGATGTGGCGCGCTCCTATCTCGACCAGCTGGCGCGCTCTGAAGCCCTCGCAGACGATCTGGCCGGACGCGCCCGCGCGGCGGTCGACCAGTGGGCCCAGGGCCGTGTCAATGCCCGCGCCATGACGCGCCTGGCCCGCGATCTGGCCAGCGCCGCAGACAGCGCCGAAGGCCGCGACCAGTCGCGCCTGACGGCGCTGTCAGAGCTGCTAGGCCGGGCGGGGTAGGGCGGCAACGCGCCGGCAGCCCGTCCTGCAAAGGCCTGCACGCCAAGGCGCTGCCGGGGCCTTGCGGGCGGGCGCAACGCGTCCATCCTGACCGCTGCATGGGATCCGGGCTGTACCGATCCGCCGGGACCTGTCGATGGCGGCGGGCGTCTTGACAGGCACCGGCGCTTGTAACCTTGTTCGCCCGACCTGTGACCGCGCGATCCTCCGGAGCCTGCCATGGCCGACATCCTCACCATCCGCCGGCCTGATGACTGGCACCTGCATCTGCGCGACGGGGAGATGCTCAAGCTGGTGGCGCCCTACACCGCACGCCAGTTCCGCCGCGCCATCGTCATGCCCAATCTCGTGCCGCCGATCACGACTGCGGCTGCCGCCGACGCCTATCGCGAGCGCATCCGTGACGCCGCCGGGCCGGACAGTGATTTCGAGCCGCTGATGACGGCCTATCTGACCGACACCATCGACCCGCAGGAGATTGCCCGCGGCTTCGAGGCCGGCATCCTGACCGCCTGCAAGCTGTATCCCGCCGGGGCCACCACCAATTCGCAATCAGGCGTCACGGACATTCGCAAGATTGACGCAGTGCTGGCCACCATGGGCGAGATCGGCATGCCGCTGCTCATTCATGGCGAGGTGACCACCGCCGACATCGACATCTTCGATCGCGAACGGGTGTTCCTCGAGCGCATTCTCGGCCCGACCATGGAGCGGTTTCCCAATCTCAGGATCGTGCTGGAGCACATCACCACGTCCGACTCGATCGAATTCGTGCGGGCCGGGGGCGAGAACATCGCCGCCACCATCACCGCCCACCATTTGCGCATCGACCGCAACGACATGCTGGCCGGGGGCATAAGGCCCCACCTCTACTGCCTGCCCGTGGCCAAGCGCCGCCAGCACAAGGAAGCGCTGCGCGCCATCGTCGCCACCGGCCATCCCAAATTCTTCCTCGGCACCGATTCTGCGCCCCATGCCCGGTGCGACAAGGAGAGCGCCTGTGGCTGCGCGGGCATTTTCTCCGCCCCGGTGGCGCTGGAAAGCTATGCGCAGACCTTTGAGGAGCTGGGCTGTCTTGAGCATTTGTCCGCCTTCGCCGGCGAGCACGGCCCGCGTTTTTACCGCCTGCCGCTCAATGAAGGCACGGTCACGCTGGAGCGCACAGGGCTGGACGTCCCGGCCCGCATCGATCCCGACGGCCAGCAGCTCACCCCCTTCCACGCCGGCGAACGCCTGCACTGGCGTCTGCCGGAGCAGTAAAGGACCCCGCCGGGCCGGACGGCGCGCTGTCCGTCCAGCGCCGCTGAAGGCGCACGGAATTCTCTACTGCGCCTGCGCCTCCCGGGACGCGTTGATCGCGGCGCGCACCTGCGCCGCTGCGTCATCCGCACTGCGATAACCGCCCAGCTCCACGCCCTCGGCATCGGCCGGATCGGGCAGTTGCTTGTAGACCCGGAAAAACGCCTCGATCCGGCGGCGCTCCAGGGCGGGCAGATCCTCGATGGACCGGATCGCGTCATAGGCCGGGTCGATATCGGACGCCGGCACGGCGATGATCTTGTCGTCCACCTCGCCATCATCCAGCATGATCAGCGCGCCAATCGCCCGCACCCGGATCAGCGCGCCGGGCACAATCGGCTCGCGCGTCAGCACCAGCGCATCCAGCGGATCGCCGTCCTCGCCCATGGAGGACGGGATCGACCCGTAATTGGCCGGATACACCACCGGCATCGACAAAAACCGGTCCACGAACACAAGCCCGGTCTCGGCGTCGATCTCATACTTGGTCGCTGACCCGGCCGGGATTTCGATCACCACGAAAAACTCCTCGCCCTCAGACGGCTGGGGGAAGCCGAAGGGGTGAGTGAACTGGGCCTGCGCCAGCGCCGGGGCCGCGAGGAGGGCGGTGAAGGCGAGGGCGGCGGCGGTGAGGGTGCGGATCATCAGGGGGTTCCATGAGGCGTGCCTGCAAAAAACGCAGTCGCATTTCTTATCCGGATAAGACCATAGGAGCCTATTGCGGAGAGAAATCTTGCAAACGAACTCTCTCGCCAAAGGGCGTCCAGGCGGACAGCGAGTCTGCAAAAGGTTTTGGTCAGCGATCGAGGATAATCAATTACAACAGGATCTTATGCAGTTTCCTTCCGGTGCGCCCGCTGCTTTAGGACAGAGAGCCCGGATGGATCCCTGTCGAGCAGCAGCAGGGCGCTCATCACCCCATGGCTGACAACCACGTCTCCGCTCTCGTATTTCTGAAAGGCATTTGGCCCGCCACCGATCAGGTGGCCAGCCTCCTTTTGGGTGAGATCCAGACGCTTCCTGATGCGTCGCACCGCCTCTGGCGCAAGCAGGCCCTCGACTTGCGCCTTAAGCCGGTTCAGGGCCCGAT
The DNA here is from genome assembly GCA_027627705.1 of Hyphomonadaceae bacterium BL14. NCBI lineage: Bacteria > Pseudomonadati > Pseudomonadota > Alphaproteobacteria > Hyphomonadales > Hyphomonadaceae > Hyphomonadaceae bacterium BL14. The sequence goes on along the minus strand of CP091242.1, from coordinate 786,128 downwards.
CCGACATCTTCATGTCTTCGCCGGTGTGAATGCTCTCGTCGCTCACATCGCAATACCAGCCGGGCATGTCTAAGGTGGCTTCGTGTCCCTTGTAGGCGATGGTCATCGGACGAACGTCACGGAACATCGGCTGGCCCGTCTGCGGGCAAGTGGGGCTAGTCATTGTCTTTCTCCTTGAACGACAGAAGCAAAAACTCGGTCACGGCATCGGCCGTGAATTTGACATACAAAACCCCCTGCTCCGAAGGGACGTGGTAGACGTCCTGCCAGACCCGATGATCAGAAAAGGACGTCATGGACTTATAAAAATGGCGTCGCTCGATTGTCTGTATGGCTGCAATGATCTCGCTTCGGCCAAAGCCAAGCGAGGCAGCCCCTCTCAGAGCGGACCCTGTTACATTGAGCTTCTCGACCGCCGAGAAAATCGCTTTGACCGCTTCAATGTCATAGGTCGGCTTTCGCTTCTCAGGCATAGGCCTTGATAGCACCACTGTGGTGTTTTTTCAAGCTGCCGATTCCGTCAGCCAATCGATGGTCACACGCGACCGGGTATGGTGGCTTGCCATATGGAATCCGCGCCGATGGCGGCCCAGGCATCGGGGACCAGAACTTTAGGAGCGAGGTTTAGGCACGAAGCGACAAAAGCCGCATAGAGGCCACTCATGGCATGTCGGGCTGTCTCAGGATTTTATCTGCTATCGGCAGAACCGAACAGAAGCTGAGGATTCTTGCCCTTCAGCGCGCTGTCTCATTGAATGACTTTTAGTGTCTGGCGGAGGAGGAGGGATTCGAACCCCCGGAAGGCGTTAACCTTCAACGGTTTTCAAGACCGCCGCATTCAACCGCTCTGCCACTCCTCCGGCGCGTCCGGTTTAGCGGCGGGGCGGGGGGTGCGCAAGATCGATGGGCTTGCGCCGGTGTGCGCAGCGGCTAGGGTATCGCGCCTGTCCGCCAGCGGGAGCCGTTCGCCCTTGCCTTTGCGATCCAGACACGCCGTGATCCCTGTGCTTGTGGCCGCCCTTGCGGTGCTTCAGGCCTGCGTGTCGCCGCAAAACGAAGCCGCCGTCCGCGCAGGTACGGCACTGTCCGCGCCCGCGTCATCGGGTAGCTCATGGGCCCCGCCGCCGGATGTTCCCCTCGTCGACATCGCCGGTGAGCGCCTGCCTGTGCGCGGGGCAGAGGAGGGGGTGGCGTCCTGGTATGGCGACCCGTTCCATGGCCGCCAGACGGCCAGCGGCGAGATTTTTGATCAGCACGCGCTGACCGCCGCGCACCCGACCATGCCCCTGCCGTCTCTGGCGCGGGTCACGCGCCTTGATACCGGCGACAGCGTCATCGTGCGCATCAATGATCGCGGGCCGTTCATCGCGGGGCGGGTGATTGATCTCAGCCGGGCCGCTGCCGAGGCCATCGGCATGATCGATCTGGGCGTCACCGAAGTGAGGGTGGAGGCCCTCGGCCCCGCTGACCCGCAGGATCGCGCGGCGGTGTCGCACATCGTGCGCGGCCCCGGGATCACCCGGCACGCCAGCCGGCAGTAGTCCAAGCTGGCGCACAGCCTTTCGGCGCGGGGCGGGCGGGGTTAGTCTGCCTGATGCTTCGTTCCAGCCGCCGGAGACGCACCGCGCCATGCCCGCAACACTCGTGAAATTTGCTTGTCTCATCGCCGCATTCGCGAGCTTTGCGGCCGCGCCTGCCCTGGCGCAGAACAGCGCCTTCGACACGCGCGCCAGCCATGCGGTGATCCTTGATTACGATACCGGCGCGGTGCTGTTCTCCAAGAATGGCGATATCCCCATGCCGCCGGCGTCCATGTCGAAGCTAATGACGGCGCTGATGGTGTTCGAGGCGCTCGAGGACGGGCGGCTGACAATGGATGACGAATTGCCGGTGAGTGAAACCGCTTGGCGCCGGGGCGGTGCCGCGTCGGGCTCGTCCACCATGTTCCTCGAGCTGAACTCGCGCGCCAGCGTGCGCGATCTACTGCAGGGCATCATCGTCCAGTCGGGTAATGACGCCTGCATCGTGGTGGCCGAGGCGCTGGGCGGCACCGAAGAGAATTTCGCCCTGATGATGACCGAGCGGGCGAGGGAGCTGGGCCTGGACAGCGCCAACTTCGCCAACTCCACCGGCTGGCCGCATCCCGAGCACCGCATTTCGGCGCTGGATCTGGCGCGCCTGGCGCAGATCATCATCCGCGACTATCCGCAATATTACGAATTCTACGCCCAGCCGGTGTTCACCTATAATGGCATCCGCCAGTTCAACCGCAATCCGCTGATCGGCTCCATGCAAGGCGCGGACGGGCTGAAGACCGGGCGCACCAGCGAAGCGGGATACGGCCTGACCGCGTCGGCCGTGCGCGACGGCCAGCGCCGCATCATCGTGTTCAACGGCATGGAGACCGAACGCGCCCGCGCCGACGAGGCCGAGCGCCTGATGCGCGCCGCCTTCACCGAGTTCGAGCTGCTCAATCTGGTCGAAGCGGGCACCGAGACCGGCCGCGCCGATGTCTATCTGGGCCGCGCCCCGGATGTGGCTTTGCGCGCCACGCAAGGCCTGAGCTTCGGCGTGCACCGGCGCGACCGGGCTGGTGTGCGCGCCGAGATCGTGTATCAGGGCCCGCTGCGCGCGCCGGTCGCTGTAGGCGACGTGGTGGCGCAGCTGGAAGTCACCACGCCCGACGGGCGTGTGTTCTCCGTTCCGCTGGAAGCCGGTGCCGATGTGCCGCGCAAGGGAATGTTCGGCCGGGCCGGAGACGGGCTGGTGCGCATCATCCGGGGCGGCTGACCCGCGTGGGCCGGGGATATTTCATCACGCTGGAAGGCGGCGAGGGCGCGGGCAAGACCACGCTGGCGCGCGCCCTGGGCGAAGCGCTGACCGCACGCGGGCTGGAGATCGTGCTGACCCGCGAGCCCGGCGGCACACCCAATGCCGAGGCGCTGCGCACCCTGCTGGTCGAGGGCGATCCCGGCCGCTGGTCGCCGGTGGGCGAAACCCTGCTTTTATACGCTGCGCGCGAGGATCATGTGCGCCGCCTGATCGCGCCGGCTCTGGCACGCGGCGCCTGGGTGATCTGTGACCGGTTTTCTGATTCCACCCGCGCCTATCAGGGCGCGGCGGGGGGGCTGGACGCGGCCCTCATCGACGCCGTCGAGACGGCGGCACTGGGCCATTTCAAGCCCGACCTGACCCTCATCGCCGACCTGGCGCCTGAGGCCGGGTTGGCGCGCGCGGCAGCCCGCGGCGAAGCGGTGACGCGGTTTGAAGCCAAATCCGCAGACTTTCACGCCCGCCTGCGCGCGGCGTTTCTGGCCATCGCCGCCGCAGAGCCGGAACGCTGCGCGGTGCTGGACGCCAGCCTTCCTCCGCGGGCCCTCGCGGGTGCCGCGCTGTCGGTCCTTGCCGGCCGGCTCGGCCTGCCATGAGCGATACGCCGGAAGCCGATCGCGAAGGCGAGCTGCCCCATCCGCGCACGGTCTATGACCTGTTCGGCCAGGACGCCGCAGCGGCGGCCATGGAGGATGCGCTGGCGCGCGGGCGCATGCATCACGCCTGGATGATTACGGGGCCCAAGGGCGTTGGCAAGGCGACGCTGGCCTGGCGTCTGGCGCGGCGCATGCTGGGCGCACCCGCTTCGGGACCGGCGCCGCTGTCCGCCGACCCGGCTGATCCCGTCTGCCGCCGGATCGAGGCGCTGTCGAGCTCCGATCTCTTGCTGATCCGCCGACCCTACAATGACAAGACCGGCAAGCTGAAAGCGGAGATTCCGGTTGAAGAAACAAGGCGTGCGCCGGACTTCTTCTCCAAGAGCGCAGGCGAGGGCGGCTGGCGGGTCTGCCTCATCGACAGTGCCGACGAGCTCAACACCAACTCGGCCAATGCCCTGCTCAAGACGCTGGAGGAGCCGCCGCGCCGGGGCCTTCTGCTGCTGATCGTCAATGCGCCGGGCCGGCTCTTGCCCACCATCCGCTCACGCTGCCGGACCCTGGCCCTGCGCCCGCCGCCGGTGGACGCCACCACGCGCTGGCTGGCCGATGTTCATGGCATAGACCCGGTGGACGCGGCGCGCGCGGCGGCGCTGGCCAATGGCGCGCCGGGCCGGGCGCTGGCGCTGGCCGCGTCGGGCGCAGCCGCGCTGAAAGAGGTCATCGACAAAGCGCTGGGCCAGCTGCCCGAGATTGATCCGGCCGCCGCGCGCAAGCTGGCCGACAGCGCCGCACGCAAGGACGGCGAGGCGGTCCGGCGCACGCTCATGGATTTTCTGATCGTCTATGTGCGCGACCGGGCGCGCCGCGCGGCGCTGGCGGGGCCGGGCGGTGCCGATGCCTGGATCGAGGCGGGCGATCAACTCACCCGTCTGGCCAGCGATACCGAAACGCTCTATCTCGACCCGCGCCAGTCCATTCACTACGCCCTGAGCCTCGTCCGCACCGCGGCCGCCAGCGGATAACCACACCATGCTCATCGATACACACGTAAACCTGCACGGGCCGGACTATGCCGGCGATCTGGACGCGGTGCTCGACCGCGCGCGGACGGCGGGCGTGTCGCCGATGATTGCGATCTGCTGCAAGCTGAGTGATTTCAAGGCTGTGTCGGCTATTGCTGATGCGCATAATGATGTGTGGTGCACGATCGGCGCGCACCCCCATCACGCCAAGGACCGGCCCGATATCACGGCTGCCGAGCTGGCGAACATTGCGCGCCATCCCAAGGTCGTGGCCATTGGCGAGACCGGGCTCGACTTCCATTACAATTATTCGCCCGCCGACGATCAGTACGCCAGCCTGCGCGCCCATATCGAGGCGGCGCGGATCACGGGCCTGCCCCTCATCCTGCATTGCCGCGAGGCCGATACGCAGATGGCCGATCTTCTGGAGGCAGAGATGGAGCAGGGGGCGTTCCGCGCTCTCCTTCATTGCTACACGGGCGGCGAGGAACTGGCCCGGCGCGCGGCCGCGCTGGGCGTCTGGTTCTCCGCCTCGGGCATTATCAGCTTCAAGAAGGCTGACGATGTGCGGGCCGTGTTTCGCGACGTGGTGCCGCACGACCGGGTGATCATCGAGACCGATTGCCCCTATCTGTCGCCGGTTCCCAAGCGCGGCCAGCGCAATGAGCCGGCCTTCCTGCCCCATGTCGCCGACGCGCTGGGCGCGCTCTACGGATGGAGCGCGCAGGAAACGGCTGAGCGCACCACGCGCAATGCCCTGGCGCTGTTTGACCGGATCCGCGTGGCCTGATGGCAGGGGTGTTGCGCGCACGCATTCTCGGCTGCGGCTCGTCGGGCGGCGTGCCGCGCGTGGATGGCGACTGGGGTGATTGCGATCCGGCGGAGCCGAAAAACCAGCGCCTGCGCTGCAGCTTGTTGCTGGAAGCGGCTCATTCCATTGAAGAATTGGTCTCCGGCCAGGTTACGCGCGTGCTCATCGACACATCGCCCGATCTGCGCGCCCAGCTGCTGGCAGCGCGCGTCGGCGACCTGGACGCCGTCGTGTTCACCCACGCCCATGCCGACCAGGCCCATGGCATTGATGATGTGCGCGCCATCGTCTACCGGCGCGGCGCAAAACTGCCAGCCTGGATGAGCCCGGCCACCCGGCGCGAGATCACAACGCGCTTTGACTATATCTTCCAAACCCCTGAAGGCTCATCCTATCCGCCCCTGATGACAGCCCGTGACGCGGCCGCCGGCGAGGCTTTCTCCATCACGGGCGATGGGGGCACTATCGCGCTGTCCCTGTTCGATGTGGCGCACGGATCATCGCCATGCAGCGGCGTCAGGGCCGGGGGCTTTGCCTACACGCCCGATGTCAGCGGTCTGGACGCCGCCGCGTTTGAATCTCTGTCAGACAGCACCGTATGGATTGTGGATGCGCTGCGCGAGAAACCTCATCCCAGCCACGCGCATCTGGCGCTGTCGCTGGACTGGCTGGAGACCGTCCGGCCGGAGCTTGGCGTGCTCACCAATCTCCATATCGATCTCGATTATCAGGCGCTGCGCGGGCGGCTGCCAGTTCATGTCCGGCCAGCCTTCGATGGCATGGAGATCATTCTGGACGATGGCCGCCTGAGCCATGTCAGCCCGGCCTGAGTGCGCTGGCGGGCCGCAGCGGCAGGCAATCGAGCCCAAACCCGTTCCCACGCCTTTTGACCCATCCAATATTTCTCATAATATATCTTATGCGCATATTTGAGCGCGCGCGCCTTGCGCCCGGACCTGTCCGAAAACCAGCCACGGCCCACACCCCCGGCCTCGTGCGATGCCAAATCCCCGAAGCCGGGATCGCGGGCTTTTTCGGGAACCGGGAGCTGTCCGAACGCCGTGTGGGCGCCGCGCACGAAATGGGAATGCTGGCTGAAAATCTGGCCAGGACGCGCGAGGCCGGCGGCATTGACGGTAAATTGAGGCGATCCCGGACCCTCCTCCCGCAGCCAGAAGCCCCGGGGCAGCTGGTCGGGCGGCAGGTTGTCGCCATAGCCTGTGATGCCTTGCGCCCCCTCGCCCAGCATGTCGCATCCGGCCGCCACCCGCAGGTCGCGTGACCCTGTGGCGCAGAACAGGCCACGCAAGGCATTGCCGTCTTGCGGCGTCACCAATCCCAGATCCGTGCGGCCGCCTTCGGCCGTCAGGATGTTGAATGAGCCCGAAACGGACGGCGATGCTGGATCGGTGGGTTCGCCAGCCGCCTCGGCGGCGGGCTCGCGAACAGGCGTTTCGCGCGGCGCCAGGACGGCGACAGGCTCCGGCTCGACACGGACTTGGGGCGGCACCGGTTCAGGCTCGACCAGGGGCACAGGCTCCACGACCTGAACCGGCTCCACAGGCTCGGCGGCGGGCGCTTCGACATGGACCATGACCGTCACGGGCGCAGGCTCGATCCGGGGCATGGGCTCTGGCCGGATCAGAACGAGCGCCAGGGCCACGACAATGTGGATCAACACAGCCAGCAGCACAGCCACCAGCCAGCCCCGCCCAAGCCGCATCGGCTGCGAGAACGGTGGCCCAAGCGGCGTTATCTCGCCGCGGGAAAGAGGTTCCAGCGAGACCATGGTCCGCCATTCTAGCTAAGGTGATTCCGGTATCCAAGGCTCGCCTCTCACGCGGTTTTGCGTCGTTCGGGCTGAGAGACCCGCAAGGCATTTCAGCCAGCGTCAGTTGACGCCCGGGCCCAATCTGCGCACCCCTTCCTGAAGGCAAATGGATAGAAAGCATGGATGAGATGACTTCAGCGGCTGATCCGCAGCTCAATCGCCAGCAGCGCCGCAAATGCACGCCGGTGACTGATCCTGCCGCAGACCCCATCGCGCGCCTCCTGTCGATCATGGAGGCGCTGCGCGATCTCGAGGGCGGCTGCCCCTGGGATCTGGAGCAGGATTTCCGCTCCATCGCGCCCTACACGCTGGAAGAAGCGTATGAGGTCTGCGACGCCATTGAGCGTGGCGACATGACAGACTTGCGCGAGGAGCTGGGCGATCTCCTCCTCCAGGTCGTGTTCCACAGCCAGATGGCGCAGGAAGCGGGCTATTTCCGGTTCGAGGATGTCGCTGCCGGCATCTCAGACAAGATGCTGCGGCGCCATCCTCATGTGTTCGGGGATGGCGAGGAACGCGACGCGGCCAGCCAGACCCGCGCGTGGGAGGCACAAAAGGCACAGGAGCGCGCCAGCAAAGGCTCGCCCGACACGTCTCTGCTGGCCAATATACCCCTCGCCCTGCCCGCCCTGGTGCGCGCGGAAAAGCTGACGAAACGCGCCGCGCGCGTTGGCTTCGACTGGCCGTCAGCCGAAGAGGTGTTTTCCAAGCTGGATGAAGAGCTTGGCGAGGTTCGTGAGGCCATCGCTTCGGGCGATCAGGACCATGTGGCCGAAGAGCTGGGCGATCTCCTCTTCGTCATCTCCAACCTGTCGCGCAAGCTGTCGGTGGACCCTGAAGCGGCGCTGCGCAGCGCCAACGCCAAATTCGAGCGCCGCTTCCGCTGGATCGAACAACGCCTTGCCGCAGAAGGCAAAACCTGTAGCGATGTGAATCTGGATGTGATGGAATCCCACTGGCTCGAGGCCAAGCTGGAAGAGCGCAAGGGCTAGAGCGCGCCGTCACCCGGACGCCGATCAGGACCGCTCGCGAACCGCCTGGCCCAGCCCCGGAAAGCGCGTGCCGAAGCGGCCGGCATCGGCCTGGCTCAGGCGCACCACGGCATGCACCAGCCCGGTATCGGCTTCCGAGCGTTCATCGAGAATCTCGCCATGCTCGTGGATCCACGCCATGGCGGCGGCATCGCCCGGTCCGGCCTTCACGCGCAGGATGAAGTCATCTTCGGACAGAGCGCTGTCCACGAGATTCATGAGCGCCTCGACCCCGTCGCCGGAGACGGCCGAGGTCAGCACGGCATGGGGCTCTTCGGGCCTGTGGCTGGCCGCCCGTGCGCGCCACATCAGGTCTTCGCGTACATCCGCGTCCAGCCGGTCCGCCTTGTTCCAGGCTTCGATAATGGTCTGGCCAGACTGTGGGCCCGCGCCCAGGGCCTCGAGCACGTCGAGCACATCGCGCTTGCGCCCTTCATTGTCGGGATCGGCCATATCACGCACATGGATCAGGACGTCGGCCTCCCTCACCTCCTCCAGCGTGGCGCGGAAGGCAGCAATGAGTTCGGTCGGCAGATCGGTGATGAAGCCCACCGTGTCAGAGATCAGGAGCTTGCGCCCCGATCCCGTCCGGATGGCGCGCACCGTCGGGTCCAGCGTGGCGAAGGGCATGTCCTTGGCCAGCACCTGCGCGCGCGACAGCAGATTGAACAGGGTGGACTTGCCCGCATTGGTGTAGCCCACCAGCGCCACCGTGGGCCAGGGCGCTGCCTGCCGGTTCTTGCGGTGGAGCGTGCGCGTGCGCACAACCTCGTCCAGCTCGCGGCGCAGCTTGGCCATCTTGTCGGAAATCAGCCGGCGGTCGGTCTCGATCTGGCTTTCGCCCGGCCCGGCCAGGAAGCCGCGCCCGCCGCGCTGGCGCTCCAGGTGAGTCCAGGTGCGCACCAGGCGCGAGCGCTCATAGGACAGGCGCGCCAGCTCGACCTGCAGACGGCCTTCACGGGTCTGGGCGCGGCGGCCGAAAATCTCGAGAATCAGCCCGGTGCGGTCGACCACCTTGGCGTTGAGGCGCTTTTCCAGATTGCGCTGCTGCACGGGGCTGAGCGCGGTGTCGATGATCACCACGCCGGCTTCCAGCTCGGCGACGCGCTCGGCCAGCGCATCCAGCTTGCCGGAGCCGAAATAGGCACCGGCATACAGCTTCCGGACCGGTTCGATCCGCGCCTCGACCGTGACCAGATCCAGCGCCTCGGCGAGCCCGCAAGCCTCTTCCAGACGCGCTTCAGCCCGCGCCGAATCCATCTTCGCGACCAGCGGCAGCAAGACCAGCGCGTGATCGGCCTGAGCCTGACGTTCGATCAATCAGCGTTCTCTTCGTCCGCCTCATCCTTGTCGAACAGCTGGACGGGCTGGCTCGGCATGATGGTGGAAATGGCATGCTTGTATACCAGCTGGATTTGCCCTTCGCGCCGCAAAAGGACGCAGAAGTTGTCAAACCAGGTCACAACACCCTGCAGCTTGACTCCATTGACCAGAAAGATGGTCAAGGCGGTCTTGTTCTTGCGCACTGTATTCAGGAAGACATCCTGAAGGTTCTGTTTCTTATCGTTAGACATCAGCCCCGCAACGCCCAGCTTGTCCGGCCCACGGCCGACCCACGACGCAACAGGTAACCACGGTTTCGCTGCACTGCAACCATGTTCACCTGCATGGCGCAGGCTCAATCGCCTGCAAATATCACCCCCAGGGCCGCGAAGGCAGCCAGAATTTCCAGCCGTCCGATCACCATCAGCAATATGGCGATCGCCAGCCCTGCCGGCGGCATGGTTTCATAGGCCGCCCCGGCCAGCGGCCCGGCATTGGCGATCGCCGCCCCTGCCGCGCGCCACGCGTCCTCAAACCCGGTTCCGGTGGCGGCGAGCAGCACCGCCCCTGCCCCCAGCGCAACCGGGTAGGCCAGGGCATAAACCGCGACGCTGGCGAACGCCGTGTCGGTCAGCGTGCGCCCGCCATACCGGCTGCGCACGGCAGCCGACGGGTGGGCCAGCAAGGTCACCTCGCCCCAGGCGCGGCGCATCAGGATCAGCACACGGGTCAGTTTCAGCCCGCCGGTTGTGGACACCGCCGAGCCGCCGATCAGCGCGAGGAAGATCAGCACCGGAACCGGCAGGACAAAGTGCTGCGTGGCCTGATACCCGCTGGTGGTGATCGCGAAAACCGCATCGAGACCCGCCGGCAGAATCGCCCCCGTGCCCGCCGCCAGCCCGGCGACCGCAGCGATGGCGGCGGTGATCAGCGCCATGGCGCGCAGCTCGCCCGACGCGCTGCGGGCGCGGTGACGCACGAGGATCTCGTAGAAGGCGGCGAAATTCCACGCGCCCAGCACGCACAGCAGGGCCAGAACGAAAATCGCCCCCGGCGGCAGCCATCCGGCCAGTGGCCCGCTCTGGGGGGCCAGCCCGGCCGTCGACATGCCCGACAGCGCCAGGCACAGCGCCTCGAACGCGTCCGCGCCGGTCACGGCGAGCAACACTAACCCGGCAGCGGTCACCACGAGATAGGCGGCCCCCAGACGCCTCAGGGCGGGTCCGAAATTGGTGAACAGGTCTGCACGTTCAATGGTCAGAAGGCTGGTGCGCCGCAGCCCGGTGCCCGGGTCCTCCAGGGCAGCGAACACCGTCACGGCGAGCACCAGACTGCCCAGCCCGCCCAGCCAGGCCAGCAGGCACCGCCACAGCACGCCGGCACGCGACAGCTCCTCGGGCCCGTACAGCACGGCGCCGGTCGTGGTCAGCGCCGAATAGGATTCAAACAACCCGGTCATGATGTCACCGGACGCGGCCATAAGCGGCGGGGCCGCCAGCAGCGGCGCGGCCAGCCAGAGCAGAAGCGCCAGGCGCAGCGATGCGGACGCCGTCGCCGGACGCGCGGTTCCGGCCGTTCCCGCCAGCGTGACCCCGCCGGCAAACACCCCGCCCAGCGCGGTGGCCAGGAAACCTTCGGCTTCGCGCGGCGCACCCTCCAGCCAGGCAAACAGGATGAAGGGCGTGGCGGCCGCGCCGAGGAACAGCGCGCACCAGCCGAGCGCTCTGACAAGGCGCGGTGACTGGGTCATGACGCGTCCCCCAAACGGGCTAGAAGTACTGCAGGCTGACCCGGAACAATTGTTCGACCTTAGGCACGGCACCCTTCAGCGCGAAGAACACCACCCGGTCATTCTCCTCAATCTGCACCGCGTCCCGGGCAAAATGAACCGCATCGCCCCGCACCAGGGCGCAGATCGCCACGTCCTCGGGAAGCTCCAGCCCGTTCAGGGGTTTGCCCACAAGCGGCGAGGTCGCCAGCGCCACGCCTTCCAGCGCTTCTGCCGCGCCTCCGGCCAGCGATTGCAGCCCGGTAATCCTGCCGCGGCGGATATGCTGAAGAATGGTGGAGACGGTCACTTCGCGCGGGTCAATCATGACATTCACGCCCAGCGCGCTGCGCACCGACTTGAACGCCTCTTCATTGACCAGGCACACCGAGCGCTCGGCCCCCTCGCCCTTGGCCATGACGGCGCTGAGCAGATTGACCTTGTCGTCATTGGTCAGGCACAGGGCCAGCTCGGCGTCCTCCACGCCCGCCTCGCGCAGGATGTCGCGGTCCATCCCATCGCCGTGCAGCACCACCGTTTTGCGCAGCACATCGGCGGCGCGCTCGGCCTGGGCCTTGTCGCGTTCGATGATGCGCACCCGCACCCCGCTGACACGCTCGAGGGCGCGCGCGACATACAGGCCGATATTGCCCGCCCCGATAATGACGACACGCCGGGCGCGCTGCGCCGAGCGGCCAAACACATCCAGCGCGCGTTTGACGTGGGCAGCCTTGACGCTGACATAGGCGTCATCGCCGGGCATCAGCTGGTCGGTCGCCCCGGGAATGAAGATCGTCTTGTCGCGCTGAATGCCCACAAGATCGAAGCCGAGATCGGGAAACAGTTCCAGCAGCTGGTCGCGCGAACTGCCTGCCACCGGTGACTGCTCATCGACCCGAAGGCCGAGAATCTGGACGCGCGAATTGGCGAAGGGCGCGGTGGCAAAGGCACCGGGCGTCTCCAGCCGCTGCAGGATCGACCGGCTGACCTCCAGCTCCGGCGAGATGGTCACATCAATGGGCAGGCCGCCGGTGGAGAACAGATCGCCCCAGCGCCGGTCAAGATAGCTCTGGGCGCGCACCCGCGCGATGCGCGTGGGCGTGTCGAACAGGGTCTTGGCGACCTGGCAGGCCACCATGTTGGTTTCGTCAGAATAGGTGACAGCGACCAGCAGGTCGGCATTGGCGATCCCGGCGCGTTCCAGCACATCCGGATGGGCCCCGTGGCCGACCACGCCGCGCACATCGAGATCGGTGGTCACCTTGTCGATCAGCTCGCGCGACCAGTCCACCACCGTGACGGCATTGCCCTCGCTGGCCAGTTCGCGCGCAATCCCGTGACCGACGCGTCCCGCGCCGCACACAACCGCTTTCATGACGGGATGTCCGTGTCAGTCTCGTCATCGCCGCGTCCCGGCCCGGCGACGCCCAGCGTCTTGAGCTTGCGGTGCAATGCCGAGCGCTCCATGCCGATGAACGAGGCCGTGCGCGAGATATTGCCGCCAAACCGGCTGATCTGCGCGCGCAGATATTCCCGCTCGAAGCTTTCGCGCGCGTCGCGCAGCGGCAGGGCGATCATGCGCTCGGCATCGAGGCCGGTGCTTGCGCTCGCAGAGCGGCCGGCCACCTCGCCGGGCAGGTGATCCAGCGTCACCGGCTCGTCGGGATTGCCCGACGCCAGGATCAGCAGGCGCTCCACATTATTGCGCAGCTGGCGCACATTGCCCGGCCAGTCATGGGCCTGCAGCGCGGCCATGGCATCCTCGCCGATCCGCCGGCGGGGCAGGCCGGTAATTGCGGTCAGGCGCTCGATGAAATGCTCCACCAGATGGGGAATGTCATCACGCCGCTCGGCCAGGGTCGGGATCTCGATGGGGACCACCGCCAGGCGGTGATACAAATCCTCGCGGAACCGGCCCTGCCCGATCAGGCTGCGCAGGTCGCGCGCGGTCGATGACAGCACGCGCACATTCACCTCCACATCCGCCGCGCCGCCAACCCGGCGGAAGCGTTGTTCCACCAGCATGCGCAACAGCTTGCCCTGGGTTGCCAGCGGCATGTCGCCGACCTCGTCCAGGAACAGTGTCCCGCCATGGGCCGCTTCCAGATGACCGGTGCGCTCCACCACGCCGTCGCGCTCGGCGCCGAACAGCTCCAGCTCCACCCGGTCCGGGTCCATCAGCGCGGCGCTGACGGGCACGAAATCGCCCTTCGCGCGGCTGGACGCGGCGTGGATCATGCGCGCGATCAGCTCCTTGCCCGTGCCGGGCAGACCTGAAATGAGCACGCGCGAATTGGTGGGGGCCACCCGGTCAATGGTCTGGCGCAGGGTGAGGATCGCGGCCGAGCGCCCGACCAGTTCGGTCTGCATCTCCGAGCGCGCGCGCAGCTCGGCATTCTCGCGGCGCAGCTGGCTGGCCTCCAGCGCGCGCTCCACCGTGATCAGAAGCTTGTCGGATTTGAACGGCTTCTCGATGAAATCATAGGCACCCTTGCGGATCGCCGCCACGGCGGTCTCGATCGTGCCATGACCTGAAATCACCACCACGGGCAGCAGCGGATCAGTGCGCTTGATCTCGTCCAGCAGCTCGATCCCGTCCAGCCGCGAGCCCTGAAGCCAGACATCCAGAATGGCCAGAGAGGGGCGGCGCTGGCGTACGGCAGCCAGCGCACTGTCCGCATCGCCGGCATAGCGCGCCTCATAGCCTTCATCCTCCAGCAGCCCGCCAATGAGCTCCCGGATGTCGGCCTCGTCGTCCACGATCAGAATATCCCGCGACATCAGTATTACGCCTCCGCACGCGCCGCCGGGCTGTCGAGCCCCGCACGCGTTTCAAGCAAGGGAAAGGCCAGACGCACCACAGCCCCGGTTTCACCCGGCGCAGGATCGTCCAGATCGAGGCGCCCGCCATGATCTTCCATCACGCGCCGAACGATCGCCAGGCCAAGCCCGGTGCCCTTTTCGCGCGTGGTCATATAGGGCTCGGTCAGGCGCGCCTTGTCAGCCACGGGCCAGCCCAGCCCGTCATCGCGCGCCTCGACCACGCCAAAGCCTTCGTGTTCGAACACCCTCACCGCGATCTGGCCCGGCACCTTGGCGCTGTCGCGCTCCATGCGCGAGGCGACGCTTTCGGCGGCGTTTTTCAGGATATTGGCCAGCGCCTGCCCGGCCAGGCGCGAGTCGCACTCCACCAGCGGGCCGGGCTCCGGCCCGTCCAGTGTCAGGCGGATGGACGGCGACGCCACGCGCTGGGCAAACACGGCCGAGCGCGCGATCTCGCTGAGGTCAGCCGCCTCCATATTCGGTGCCGGCATGCGGGCGAAGGACGAGAACTCGTCCACCATGCGCCCGATATCGCTGACCTGGCGCACGATGGTGTCGATGCAGCGGTCAAAAATCTCCAGATCGTCCGCGTTGACCGTCCGGCGGTATTTGCGCCGCAGACGCTCGGCCGACAGCTGGATCGGGGTGAGCGGGTTCTTGATCTCGTGGGCGATGCGCCGGGCCACATCGCGCCAGGCGGCATTGCGCTGGGCCCCGACCAGACGGGTGACATCGTCAAAGGTCAGCACCACCCCGCCCTCTTCGTCGGGCCCGGCACGCACATTCAGATTCATCACCGCACCGTCGGCATTCGGAATGTCGATCTGGCGCTCGGCGATCTCATGGGGGCGGCGCACGACCTCGTCCACCACATCCAGAAACACTGATGCGCCCTCGTGCAGCGGCCGGCCCACCAGCTCCTCGGGTTCATGGCCCAGCATCTGGGCCCCCGCGCGATTGATCAGCGTGATGCGCCTGTGGGCGTCCAGACCGATCACCCCGGCGCTGACGCCGGTCAGCACGGCCTCGATGAAGGCGCGGCGGCGCTCGTTTTCGGTATTGGTCTCCACCAGCGCCTTGCGCTGGCTGGACAGCTGGCGGGTCATGCGGTTGAACGCGCGCCCCAGCGCCGCGATCTCATCATCTTCACGCGCCACATGAACCCGCACGTCCAGATCGCCCCGGCGCACGCGCTCGGCCGCCGAGACCAGCCGGCTGACCGGCGCCGTCACCCGCTGTGACGCGCTCAGCGCCAGCCAGACCGCGCCAATAAAGATCAGGATCGCCGCCAGGGCATAGACGACGAAGAAGCTGCCGCGCATCTGCTGTTCGCGCTGCACCGCCTCGCGGAAGGACGCAATGGCCGCCTGCGGCGCGGACAGGAGCGAAAAGTCCTCGAACCAGACGACATAGAGATAGGCGTCGCCATATTCGGGCATGGCGATGATCATGCGCAGATAGTCGGGCGCGTCGGCGCGCGTCACCGGATCGGACGCGCCGATATCGCCGTCATCGGCCACGTCGAACATGAAGCGCGTGGGGGCTGCGAAAGGCGGCGTGCCCGGTGCCTCGTCGCTGCGCGCCAGCACCGTCGCCTGGCTGTCAATCACATAGACCGCCGGAAAATTGCGCAGCATGGCCTGCTGGGTCAGATAATTGCGGTAGAGGATGCGGCTTTCCTGCAGGCCCTGCACCGCCGCCGGGTCCGACAAATCCTCGGCCAGCGAGCCCATCTGCAATTGCACAAAGCTCAGCGCCACATTGGGCCATTCCCGGCCCAGCTCGGCGGAGGCCTCCACCAGGGTCGTCACCCGCTCGCCGAACCAGAATTCAATACCGCGATTGAGCACCAGCGCGTGAAACCCGGCCATCAGCACCGCCGGCGCAATGGCGGCGACAGCAAACAGGGTGATGAAGCGCATCTGCAGGCGTGGCGCGGGTTCGGCAAATTTGCGCCCGCGCAGCTGGCGGCCCAGACGCAGCGCCACGGCGATCGCCAGCCCGGCGACCACGAGGATGGTCAGGGCCAGAAGGGAGCGGAACAGAAGCCCGGTCGGCTCCCAGACCGTGCCGGAGCTCACCGACATCAGCGCCAGAGCAATCACACCGCCGGCCGCAATGACGAACACAACGGCGAAGATCGATATCCGCTTCATGGCAGCGGGCGCGGACAGCGCTGCGGTCAAAGGGGCACTCCCGGATCCAGTCGGCGCGGATCATGACCGAGCTGTGGCCGGGATTCAACACCTGTGACGCTCAGGACGCAGTCTCACCGTCCAGCCCCAGGGCCGCCAGGCGGCGGGCGAAGGTATTGCGGTTCATGCCCAGGCGCTGGGCCGCGTCCTGACGCACGCCGCCTGCCGCCTCCAGCGCCGCGCTGAGGGCCGCGCGCTCGGCTGTCTCCAGCACATCACGCAGGGATTCAGCGGATCCGGCGGCCCAGGCTTGCGCCAGCCGGCGCACAGCGGCGTCTTCCAGCGCTTCGCGCGCATCCGGGGGCGCGGGCCCGGCCATCGCCCGCGCGATGTCGTCCGGCCCCACCTCGCCCCGCAAGCCTTGCGCCCGGATGCGCGCAGCGGTGCGTTCGATCTGCAGTACCTCGCCCTCCCAGGCCTGGGCATTGACGAAGGCGGCACCCTCGGGACTCAGCGTCCAGCCGCCCTGCCCGCCCTCTTCCAGAAACCAGGCGAACAGACGCGCGCGGTCATCGCCGCGCGTGCGCACGGCGGGCAGGGTCACGAACCCGACCGCAAGACGGTCGATCAAAGCCGGTGCCAGATGGTCGCGCACGTCCGCAGCCGCAGTCGCGATCAGGCGGGGCGTCGATGCACCGCGCGTTTCAAGCGCTTCCAGCACCCAGTCCTGAACTTCCCGCGTCCAGCGTTCGGCCCGGCGCAGCAGCAGCACACCGCCCGCTGCCTCACCCAGCAGGACCGGCCCGTCGCGGCGCGCCCGGTCCGGCCCGGCCTCCACCAGCGGGGCAGACCCGCCGGACTGGCGATGCAGCCAGCGGCCCGCCGCGGCGCGGCCGGATCCCTCAGGCCCGGTGATCAGGACCGGCGCAGACGTGCGCGCCAGACGGGCCAGCGCCTGAAACGCCTCCTGCATGGCCGGCGCGCGGCCCACCAGCCCGCCCATGTCCTCCTCGCGCGCTGACGCGCGGGAGCCAGAAGGTTTGAGCGCCTTGTCAAGAATCTCCACCAACTCGTCGAGATTAAACGGTTTTGGCAGATATTCGTAAGCGCCGCGGCGGGTGGCCCCGAGCGCGGTGGCCGCGGTTGTCTGCGCGCTCATCACCACAACCGGCGCATCGGGGCGCAGCCGGGCCAGCTCGTCCAGCCGGTCCAGAAAATTCTCCCGGCCCAGCAGCACGTCGGCCACCAGCGCGTCGGCTTCACGCCGGATCATCCGGTCCATGGCCGTGTCGGGCGACGCCGTGGCGCGCACATCGAACCCGGCCCGCGACAGGGCCTTGGAGATCACAAAGCGCAGCGAATCATCATCTTCGAGCACCAGCACACGTCGTGTCATGGGGCCTCGCTCCCGGCGTCGCGCAGATAGAGATGGAACACGGTCCGTCCCGGGCGGCTGTCAAATTCCACCCCGCCCCCATGAATGTCCGCGATGCGCGCCACCAGGGCAAGGCCGAGGCCCTCGCCGGCCGGCTTGCCGGTCACGAACGGATTGAACACAGCCTCACGCAAGGCATCGGGCACGCCGGGCCCGTCATCATGGACCGATATCTCCAGACGCGCATCGGGGGCCGGCGCGCCGGGCCTGGGTTGGCGGTAGCGTGTTGTGACCACCACATCGCCGCCAGCCTCACCCAGCGCTTCGGCGGCATTGACCAACAGATTGAGCACGGCCTGCAACACCAGATCCCGATCGGCCAGGGCATCGGGAATGGAAGGGTCAAACCGCTCCTGCCAGTTCACCTGGGTACCGGAACTCGCCATCGCCGAGCGCACGGCTTCACGCACCAGGACATGCAAATTCACCGGGGCAAAGTCTTGCGGCGCGATATCACCGATATGACACCAGCGCTCGGCGATCCGGCGCGCGCGGTCGGTCTCGGTCATGATCAGCTGGGCGAGCTCACGGGTCTCTTCATCGCCGCCCGCCGCGATCAGTTGCGCGGCCCCGCGGGCCCCCGCCAGCGGGTTTTTCAGCTCATGGGCCAGCATGCGGCCAAAGCCGGCCGCCGCGCTGGCCGCCGTGTCGCCGCGCGGGCTGGCCGAACTTTCCGGCCATGGACGCAGGCTCAGACAGGCACCCTCGCCATCGGGCGCGGCGTCGACCGCCAGACGCATGGGCCCGTCCTGCGTCGCGACCGGCAGATCATGGGCGAACACCTCGCGCCCTTCCGCAATAGCGCGCTGTGCCAGCGGTGCCGCAGCCGCGCCCGCCGGCCCGCAGGAGGCGAGTGGCTGGCCGGTCAGGCGGCGTCGGGAGCGGCCAAACAGGATTTCCGCGCGGGCATTGAGATGCAGCACAATCCCGGCGCCATCCACCAGGACCAGCCCGACCGGCGCCGCCTCGCCCAGCCGATCGGTGATGTCGCCTGTCATGCGGCGGCGCGGTCACGGTGACGGGCCACGAACGCATCCATGGCCGCGCGCACCTCATCGGCCGTGCGCGGCTGGCACACACTGGCCCGCCAGGCGCGGGCGGCATCCACATCGCCCATCGCCCAGTCCACAAAGCTCGCCAGATGCTTGCGCATCATGCGCACGCCCAGCTCCTCACCGTACAGCGTCACGCTGTCGGTCAGCGCCTCGCACAGCGACTGTGCGCCGACAGCGATCGGCGGCTCACGCAGATCACCGCCGTCCATCAGCGCATCGGCGATGGCACCGGGCAGCCAGGGGCGGCCCTGAGACGCCCGTCCGATCATGACGCCGTCCGCGCCTGACCTCGCCAGCGCTTGGCGGGCATCATCGGGAGTGGTGATATCGCCATTGACGATCACCGGGATACTCACCGCCTCCCTGATCGCGCGCACTGCGGACCAGTCGGCGTGTCCGGTATAGAATTGCTGGCGCGTGCGGCCATGGATGGTGACCATCGCCGCGCCCGCGCGTTCGGCCCTCGCTGCCAGATCCGGCGCGTTCAGACTGTCATGGTCCCAGCCCAGCCGCATCTTCACGGTGACCGGTCTGGACGTGGCGCCAATCGTCGCCTCGATCAGGCTCTGGGCATGATCGAGGTCACGCATCAGCGCCGATCCGGACAGGCCCTTCGTTACCTGCCGCGCCGGGCAGCCCATGTTGATGTCGATGACATCAGCACCGGCCTCTTCGGCCAGTTTCGCGCCGACGGCCATCCATTTGGCTTCGCGCCCGGCCAGCTGGATCACATGGGGGCCGCAGCCGCCATCGGCCTTCATGCGCCGGATCACGTCCTTGCGCCCCTGGGCCAGCGTCTCGCAGGCCACCATCTCGGTCACCACCAGCCCGGCACCGAACCGCCAGGCCTGGCGGCGGAACGGCCAGTCGGTCACGCCGGACATGGGCGCAAGCACAACCGGCCGGTCCACCCGGACCGGGCCGATCTTGAAACCGTTCAGGGCTGCGCCGCGCTCTGTCATGGAATGAGCAGATAGCCTGTCTGGACGCGCGCGGCCAGACGCCTTAACGGATGACACCAGCCCTTGGGCCAGCACATGGGGAGAGCATTGTGACGGTGCGATTTTCCGCCTGCATCATGGCCGCCGGGCGCGGAGAGCGCGCCGGAGGCGGTCTGCCCAAGCAGCTGCGCAGGCTGGCCGGACGCCCGGTTCTGGCCTGGAGCGCGCAGGCGCTCGCTGATCATCCGGCCTGTGATGAGCTGATCGTGGTCCACGCACCCGGCCAGCGTGAGGCCATCATGGCCGCGCTGGGCGATCTGTCCGCGCGCGCGCGCTTTGCGTCCGGCGGCGCAACACGCTCAGCCTCGGTGCGCGCAGGCCTCGCCTCGGTCAGCTGCGATCATGTCCTCATCCACGATGCCGCGCGGCCCTTCCTCACCGCCCAGACCATCGACGCGCTTCTGGACGCGCTCGCCCACGCGCCGGGCGCGGTGCCGGCCCTGCCCGTGGCCGATGCGCTGGCGCGCGAAGCGAATGATGGCCTCACCCCGGTCGGACGTGATGGGCTGATGCGGCTGCAGACACCGCAGGCGTTTCGCACCGATGCACTACGCGACGCGTTCGAGGCCGCAGACGGAGGCGACTTCCCCGACGAGACGGCTCTGGCCCGCGCTCACGGGCTGGAGGTCCGCGCCATTCCCGGCGACGAGATGAACTTCAAGCTCACCTGGCCGGCGGACTTCGACCGCGCCGAGCGGCTGATGGCCAGGCCCGGCGCCGGGACCGTCACGGGATCGGGATTTGACGTGCACCGCCTGGCACCCGGCGACGGGGTGCATCTGTGCGGCGTGTTCATCGTCAGCGATCTGCGCCTGGTGGGCCATTCCGATGCGGACGCGGGCCTGCATGCGGTCACCGACGCGGTGCTGGGTGCCGCCGGGCTTGGCGATATCGGCGATCATTTCCCGCCCAGCGACATGCAGTGGAAAGGGGCCGATTCCGCCCGCTTCCTCTCTCATGCGCTGGAGCTGGCGGGAGAGGCCGGGCTGGCGCCGGTCCATTGCGACGTCACCCTGATCTGCGAACGCCCGAAGATCGGCCCGCACAAGGGGGCCATGAAGGCGCGCCTGGCCGCCCTGATGGGGCTGCGCCCCGAACGGGTGAACATCAAAGCCACCACCACCGAAGGCCTCGGCTTTACCGGCCGCGGCGAAGGCCTGGCGGCCCAGGCCGTGGTCACCATGAGCCTGTCATGAGCGCGAAGCTTGCCCGGCAAGTCCTTGATAAGGCGCTGCAATCCGGGATCATGATCTCGGCGGCGGAAAGCTGCACGGGCGGGCTCGTCATGGCCGCGCTCACCGATCCGGCCGGTGCCTCGGATGTGGTCGATCGCGGCTTTGTCACCTATTCCAACGCCGCCAAGAACGAGATGCTGGGCGTGGACCCGGCGCTGATCGCGGCCCATGGCGCGGTGTCGCAAGCGGTGGCGGCCGCCATGGCCGAGGGCGCGCTGGCCAAGTCCAGCGCCCACCTCGCCGTATCGATCACCGGCATCGCCGGACCCGGCGGCGGTTCAGCGGACAAGCCGGTGGGACTGGTCTGGTTTGCTCTGGCGCGCACCGGCGGCGCGACGATCACGGTGGAAAAGCGCTTCACCGAGCCCGGCCGCGCCGGCATCCGCGCCGCCAGCGTGGAGACGGCCCTGCAGCTGCTGATCGACGCCCTGGCCTAGTCCGGCCGGCGTGTATTGCGCGCCCAGACCCGGCGCATCAGGGCCATGATCTGATCATTGTGGGCCAGCGTCATGGAATCTTCGCGCGCCTCGTAGGGCCGCCAGCCATGGGTCCAGCGGAACGCGGCCCAGTTGGCGCCGGCCGCCTCGAACTGCGTGATGCGGTCGTGCAGATAGTCCGTCACGTCCGGGGCATAGCGCACCGCGCCGAACTCCATCATCGCCCAGGCCCCCAGCGACGCATCGGGGCGGTCCAGCGGGCTTTCGCGCGCACTGAAACGCTGACGCTCATCGCGTCCCTGATGGGTGTAGCCCCAGGGCTCGTAATCATGCAGCGCCAGGATCGGCCCCGGTCCCACGGCGGCGCGCAGATCGGCCGCGTGGGCGGTGCGCGCCCAGCGGTCGGGGCTCAAGAGCAAGGGTGTCACCCGGTCGGCGTCCGCCGCCGCCACGGCCCCGGCAATGCGCGCTGCGAACGGCTCCCACACGCCGGCATGGCCTTCATCAAACCCGTTGGGTTCGTCCATCGCCACCACGCCGGCCAGCGCCGGATGGCCGCCAAACTCGCGCAGCGTCCAGACCACCATCTGCGCCCAGGCAACCCGGGCCTCGCTTCGCGTCCAGACCGAAACATCTTTCAGCTCAGCCGGATACCAGGTTTCGCCCGGGTGAAACGCGAACGCGCTGCGCCCCGGCCCCGAACGCAGGCACAACACCGTATACAGCCCGTGCGCCCGGCAGCGGTCGAGCCAGGTGCCGATATGATCCACCATCGCGGGATCCACCCTGTAGGGCGCTGTTTCTGCAAACGGACCCGGCCCAGACCAGCTGATCAGATTGGCACCCGCCCCGGCCAGGTCCGCCAGCGCCGCATCCGTCACCGGCGCGCCGGCCACGCCGGACCCCAGAAACTGCCCGCCATCCAGAGACGGATAGACACGGCGCTGCACGATCACCGCACCGCGCAAGTGCGGTCCGCCCGCCAGGGTCCACAAATCATGCTTGGTCCGGCTGATGCGCAGGCCCGCCGGAACCGCCTCAGCGGTCCCCGCCAGCATCAACCCCGCGCCAGCCCCTGACAGAAGCCTGCGCCGTGTGATCATGCCGCGTGAAATCCGGCCAGCAGATCAATGCGCCGGAACGCCTTGCCCGGCAGTCTGGCCACCATGCCCAGTGGCAGACGCTCGGCGCTGCACTCCAGAGCCCGCGCCGCGCGCTGCACGGCCAGCGGCGCGCCCTGCCCGGCAAAACCGGACACAAGAGCGATCTGCCAGCTGGCCAGCTGCGCTTTGAATTCATACTCGCCGGGCCCCAGATGCACTTCGGCAACCCCGTCTGCCGCCACCGCCTGACAAATGTCCATCAGCAGGGCGAGGCCAGGTCCGAAACCGGAGAACTCGGGGTCATAGACCGGGAACCAATAGTGCAGCACGCGCTGCGTGCGCATGCCCACATGGACGGCGGCCAGACGCCCGCCAATTTCCAGGCTCGACACCAGCAGGCGGCAATCTTTCGCCTTGATATTATTGAGCAGGTCCACGGTCCAACGCACCGAAAACGCATCGAAAACGCCCGTGCGCTTGTACTGGGCCGACTTCCAGGCCAGCGCCGCCGCCAGCACCTCGGGCCGGTCATCGTCGACCCGGAACGCAAACCCGCCCTCAGCCCCCTCCAGCTTGCGCCGCCGGGTGCGCAGATTGCGGAAGGCCTTCGCGTCGATCGCCGCGCGTGACTCTACAAAGGCATCATACCCCGCTGACAGATCGATCACCCAGCTGCCATCGCGCTGGAGCGCGTGGCGCCGGAACGGCGCCTGGCCCGCCAGCGCGCCATGGAAGCCAAACACCCCCACGCCGCCTGCCTTGAGCATGTCGCACAGATCCAGATCGATCTGCGGGGCGGCAATCAGCCCATGATGGTCGCCCAGCGGCCCGGCCAGCGGACGGGCATGCCCCATAAGCCCGGCATGGAGCGGCAGAAACGCCGTGACCGTCCCGCGCTGGCGCGCCACCAGCACGCGCGTATCCCGGCGCGCCGCGCCGGCCGCATCCAGAAACCCGAGCGAGAAATACGGGCTGGCCAGAGCCGCATCCGCATCCACAAAGCTTTGCCATGCCTCGCGTTCGGCGGGCGTCAGGTCGGCCGGTTTGACCATCGTCACGTTCAACATGGCATCGCATCCGATCCGGCCCTGACCTGTTCTGATCCGGGCCTGGTTAAGGGCGTCTTCAGCCTGCTCATGCATACTTCATTCCAACAGGCGCGCACGGCAGATGGCTTGCATGGGCAGCGGTGACCTTACTCGTGGACGTATCATGCTGAACCGCCACCTCCTGGCCTATCTGCCGGTCTACGCCGCCCAGGCGGTTGTGGGCTTTGGTGCCGTGATCGTGTTCACGCGCCTTCTGAGCCCGGAAGAGTATGGCCGCTACATGCTGCTGCTCGCAGGCGCGGCGCTGATCGGCACAGCCGTCTTTACCTGGCTGGACGCCGCCGTGGCGCGCCATCACGCCCGCTGCGACGCACGCGGACGCCTGCCCGGCCACACCTTCACCGCCTGGCGCATATACGCAACGCTGGCCCTCGCCGCCGCCGTGATCGCGGGGGGCGTGATCGCCGTCATCCCCATGGATGGTGCCCTGCGCACCGCCTGCGCCTTTGCGCTGGCCCACACCATCATCCGCTCCGGCGTCACGCTGGCGCTGGAAACCCGCCGCGCCGCGCGTCAGGCGGGCCGCTACAGCGCCATGGAAAGCTTCACCCTCACCGCCGGCTTTGGGCTCGGCGTGGTGTTCGCCCATGCCGGGCTGGGCGCCGCCGGTCCGTTCGCCGGCATGGCCTTGGCGGGCCTGGTCATTTTGCTGATTGACGCGCCGGTCCTGCTGTCGCGTGCCAAACGCGACCGCGCCGACGGGCCGCGCGCAATGGCTTATTTCGCCTATGGCGGGCCGGTGGCGTTCTCGCTGATTTTCGAGCATTTGCTGTCCGTGGGTGACCGCTTCCTGATTGCGGGCTTCATGGGCGAGGCGTCGGTAGGTGCCTACGCTGCCGGCTACGCTGTGGCCGATCGCTCCCTGTCGATCATCTTCCTGTGGCTGGGAACCACCACCGGACCCTTGCTGGTCGCTGCGCTGGAGCATCAGGGCCGGGCCGCCGCCCAGGCCGTCGCCCGGCGCACGGGCGCGCTCATGGGCCTGCTCGGCTTTCCCGCGGCCGTCGGGCTGGCGCTGGTGGCTGAACCGGTCGCGCGCTGGCTGATCGGGGCGGAGATCGCGGGCGAGGCTGCGCGCATCATCCCCTTCATCGCCCTGTCCGGCCTGATGAACGGCATCATGACCTTCTATTTCCACGAGGCCTATGTGCTGGGCCGCAAACCCCGCGCCATGGCCGTGGTGATGACAGGGGCTGCGGCGCTCAATCTGGGGCTCAATATCATCCTGATCCCGATGCTGGGCCTGACCGGCGCGGCGCTGGCCACCGTCATCGCCTATGGCGCGGCGCTGGCCGTGTGCATCGTCCATGGCCGTACGGTGTTCGCCCTGCCGATCCCGGTGTCTGACTGGGTGCGCTCGGGCGGGGCGGCGCTGGTGATGGGCAGCGTTATCCTCGCCCTGCCCTCTCTGGACAGCGCACCGGCCGAGCTGGCACTGAAGATCACGGCCGGGGCTGGCGTCTATGCGCTGCTCGCCCTCGCACTCGACGCTGCGGGCTGCCGCACGCTCATCGCTGCGCCGGTCCTGGCGCGCCTGACCGGGGTGCGGGCATGAGCAGCGCGATCCGCGAAACGATCAACGAGGCGGCACGCCAGTCCGCAAGCCCGATCCTGTCCGTGCTGGTGCCGACCTATCGCGATGATCCGCGCCCGCTGCTGGCCGCCCTCGCGGCGGATGGCTCCGACGAGGTTGAGATCATCATCTACGAAGACGGCGCGCCCGACCCGGACCTGTCCGAAGTCCTGCGCGCAGCCGTGCTGTACGCGCCGATCCCGGCCCGCCTGATCACCGCAGAGACGAATCAGGGACGTTCGGCCGCGCGCAATCGTCTGGGCGATCTGGCGCGTGGAGACTGGCTGTTATTCCTCGACGCCGACATGCGCCCGCCGGCCCGCTTCCTGCCGCGCTGGATCGACATCCTCAGCCAAAGCCCGGCTGACGCGGTTTTTGGCGGCTATGAGCCGTGTGCGCCCGCCAGCCCGGCCGAAGCCGTGCATGCCGCGCTGGCCCATGTGTCTGACGTGCGCAGCGCGGTAGAGCGCAATGAACTCGGCGCGGTGGCAGTGTGTTCGTCGAACCTCGCCGTGCGTCGCAGGTTTTTCGCGCAAGTGCCTTTTGACGAAACCTATTCAGGCTGGGGCTGGGAAGATGTGGACTGGGCCTTGCGCGCCGCTGAAAGGGGCCGCGTCGCCCATGCCGACAATCCCGCCGGGCATGGCGGGCTGGAGAGCGTGGAGCGCCTGCTGGCGAAATTCGGCGCGGCGGGACCCAACTTTGCCCGCTTGCTCGCCCGCCATCCGGACTATGCCGCGCGGCCCGGCGCGCGCCTGGCCCTGACGCTGAACCGCTGGCGGCTCGCCGCGCCGGCGCGGGCCGCTGGCGCCATGATTGCACGCCTCGCCCTTCTGCCCGTGCGGGTGCGCGCGCTCGGGCTGAAACTGTTTCGCGCTGCTGCCGCCGCCGGGGATCTGCCATGACCATGACCGCCACCGCGCCGTACACGCCTGCAGGCGGTCTTGAGGGCAAGCTGCGCCGCCTGTCCGCCCGGCTTCTGGGCGTAACGCCCCTGACCGTATCGCTGGATCGGCCGCTGATCAGTTTCAGTTTTGATGATTTCCCGCGTTCGGCCGGTGAAGCCGGCGCCGACATGCTCGAGGCCTCGGGCTGGCGCGCCACTTACTACGCTGCGGGCGGGTTCGAGGGCGGGGTCACCCATATGGGCGAAATGTATGATTTCGCGCTGTTGTCGGAATTGGCCGCGCGCGGGCACGAGATTGCCTGCCACACCTATGCCCATCCCGATCTGTCGCGGGTGAGCGCGTCCGGCGCGCTGGCCGAATGCGCCCGCAACCGCGATACCCATGCGCGTTTTCAGGGCACCCAGCCCTTTGAAACCTTCGCCTTTCCCTATGGCGAAGCCACCCCGGCGGCCAAGCGCAGCCTGTTGGGCGTATACCGCGCTCTGCGCGGCATTCGTCCGGGCGTCAATCGCGGGCGGGCCGATCGCGGCCTGTTGAAAGCCGTGCCGCTGGATGGCGGTGAATTTGGCCTGGCCCGCGCGCTGCGCGCCATCGCCGACGTCCGCTCGCAGCCGGGCTGGCTGATCTTCTTCGGTCATGATGTCCGTGACAATGCCAGCCCATGGGGCTGCTCGCCGCGCTTTCTGGAGACGGTGTGTCAGGCCTGCGAAGGGCTGGATGTTCGCCCGGTGGCGCGCGCGCTCGATCATGTCGAGGCGACGGCATGACCCCTGTTGGCGTCCTCATCCCGACATTCCGCCGACCGGACAGCCTGGAACGCGCCCTGCGCAGCGTCTTTGTTCAGACCCGCAAGCCCGACGAGATCATTGTCTCGGACAATGACCCGGCCGGATCGGCGCGGGCGCGCGTTACAGCCCTGCAAACCAGCGCGCCCTGCCCGCTCATCTATGTCCATGCGCCCGCGCCTGGCGTGTCCAATGCCCGCAATGCCGGCTTCGCGGCGGCCAGCGCGCCGCGCATCGCCCAGCTTGATGATGATGAAAGCGCCCCGCCCCATTGGCTCGGCGCCCTTGAAGCGGTGCATGATGCCAGCGGTGCCGGGGTCACGTTCGGCCCGGTCCACGCCCTGTCCTCCCAAGCCGGACCGGTGCTCTCGGCCTGGCTGACCCGTCTGTATTCGCGCGCGCCGGATCACCCTGCCGGACTGATCGCCAAGCCGTATGGCTGCGGCAACAGCCTGATCGACCGGGACCGCTGCACCCTGCCCGCGCCGGTGTTTGACGCCGCCGCCAACGAGACGGGCGGTGAAGACGATATTCTGTTCACGGCGCTGGCATTGGCAGGCGTGCGCTTCGCCTGGGCGCCCGGGGCCGATGTGGTCGAGCATGTCGAGGCATCACGGGCCCGGCTGGGCCACGCCGCCCGGCGCAGCTTCGCCTATGGTCAGGGTCCCAGCCAGACCGCCCTGAAATCCCGGCGCTTTGGCGCGCTGGCAATGTGGGTCGCGGCGGGCGCCGCCCAAACCGCCGGCTTCACACTCGCCCTGCCCGTGGCGCTGATCGCCGGGCCGGTGCCTGCGGCCGCCTGCCTCGACCGGCTGGTGCAGGGGTCGGGCAAGATGGTGTTCTTTGACTTTGCCGCGCCGCGCTTTTACGGCGTCTCGGCCCGCCAGGCCTGATCGCGGCCCGCCGCCAGCTTGGCCAGCGTCACCGACAAGAGCAGCCAGACAAATCCGTTTTGCTGCAACAGATTGCTCTCTGACAGGCTGATCACACCCCAGGCCGCCAGAAACGGCAGCGCCCAGTAAGTCTCCACGCCTTGAAACAGCCGTCCCGCGCTGCGGCCCAGCCCCGCCAGATACACCCACCCGGCCAGCGCCGTGCCGGGGATACCCAGCGCCAGCGCCGTCTCCAGCCAGGCATTATGCGCGGTGGGCACCGGCCAGGCTGTGGTCTGGCGCACCCAGTGCACCGGACCATTATCCACCTCCCAGAACGCGCCATAGCCGAACCCCGTCCAGGGGCGCTGCGCGATGGCGTCGCCCAGCGCGATCCAGATATCGGTGCGTCCGGTCAGGGTGGCGTCACGTCCCAGCAGCTCCAGCACCGCGCCAGGACCGATGACGGCCACAAAACCGGCGCCGATGACTCCACAGACCAGTCCCAGAACTCCCACAGAGGCAAAACCGAACCCGCGGCGGACCAGGGCAATCGCCACCGGTCCCCCCACCGCTATCCCTGTGGCGATAAAGGCGGTGCGCGAGGTGGCCAGCACCACCAGCGCCAGCGCCAGCGGGATGAGCGCCAGCCAAACCCAGCGCTCGCCTTGGGTTTTCGCGCTGAAGGCGGCGGCCAGAAACGCCAGCGCGCCCCAGGCCATCATGGCACCCAGTGTGTTCTTCTCCCACCACAATCCCCGCCAGGCGCCCGGATGCACCTCCTGCATCACGCCGAATCCGGGCGCCAGTGCCCCGGCCAGCAAACTGCCCACCGCAAGGATTGAAAACGTAAGTGCAATCAATCGGATAAGATCACGCCAGTCATAGCGGGCTGCCAACCACAGCCCGAAGGCCAGCGTCATCACCACGCCCAGCCCGCGGCGGACAGACACCTCCGGATCGAGCGACCACAGCGCCGACACCATGGTCAAAACACCCAAGAGAATCAGCGGCCAGGACCGCATCGCGACCCGCCACACCGCGCCGGGCGACAGGGTGATAAGGATCAGGGTCAGCGCATAGACCGGCGGCCAGATCAGCCGCAATGCCTCCGCATCATCCGGCCGCGCCGGGTCCGCGAGCAAGGGTGCCAGAAGCGCATTTGAGTAGAGCAGCAAAGCACTTAGCGCCAGTCCGGCCTCGATAACCGGCCAGAGCGTGAGGCGCGGCGCAGCCTCGCGCCACCGCGCGGCCTGCGCCAGGGCACTCATGAAACTGCCTTTAAATCCACCCGGTTGACCACCACACCCAGCACCCGCCCGCCCGACGCCTCGATGCGGCCGGCCAATGCCCCGGCCTGGGAACGCCTTGTGCTACTTGCATCTCCGACCAGCACCACCCCGTCCAGATCCCGCGCCAGGGCAGTGATGGCAGGGCTGCCCGCAGGTGCGTCGAGAATCGCCAGACGGCACGCGCGCCGGACCTTGTCCCAATATTCGGGCGCAGACCGGAACTCCACCCGGCGCACTGAACCCGGTTCCCGTTCAAAGCGGGAAAGGAAGATGCGCTCGCCATCGGGCCGGCGCAGCGCCAGCCGCCCGGCACCCTCCGGCTCGCACCGCCAGAAGCGTGATCCATGCAGCGCACCGTCATAGCCATCAGCGCTGAACTCCGCGCCGGCTGATTGGGGATTGCGTGCAAAATCAAGATCGTAGAGCCAGACCTGGCCGTCAGCCAGACGGGCGCAGCGCTGAGCAAGCGCGCGGGCGATGAAGCTCGCCCCGGCACCGGGCGCAACGGGGACCACCATGACAGCCGCCCCGCGCGCACCGCGCGAGACAAGCGTTCGGGCCAGCCCGTCCAGTTCCAGTTCAAGTGTCATGCGCGCGCCTCAAGAGGAGCGTTAACCCTAGGAGCAAACTGGTTAACGAGCCGCTGACGCGGACTGACGTGACACCCGCGCCAGCACGGGCAGGTGCGGCGCAGCGGGGGCCGGCGCAGGAGCCGGCTGCCGGTTCACCGCCGGGCCAGGCTGCGGCGGCGGATCCCGGCGTGGCGGCTGCGGCGCCCGGGGCGCCGGGCGCACCTCGCGCACGTCGATGAGATACCCGCGCACCAGTCCGGCGAAAGCGCCGATGGCCACGGCGAGCATGAACCCGGCCGCCAGCACGATATTGCGCATGGACCGCGCTTCTGACGGCGGCTCGGCCCGCTCCACGATGCGCACCGAATCCGCTGCGCCCGGTGGCAAAGCACGCCGCGCACTGGCGTTGGCCGCTTGCGCAGACAGGCGCCCTGCGGCCTCGGCGCGCGCCTGGGCCGCCCGCACGAGCCGGTCATGCTCGGGGCCAAGTGCCCGCAGGCGATCGGCTTCCGCGCGCGCCTGGGTGATCTGGCGGGCCAGCGATGCGGCAAGCTGGTTCTGGCCAGCGGCGAACGCCTCTTGCTGCAAGCGGGCAGATTCCAGGTCCTGCCACACCGGATTGACGCCGGTCCGGCGCTGCCCCTGCCCGTTTGCTCCGCCAGCTGCAATGAAACGCTCGAGCGCCTCGATCTCGCGCTCTACCGCCTGAACAGGCGGGGCATCGTCCTGGTAGCGCTGGCGCAGGTCGACGCGGCGCACCTGCAGGTCTAGGAGCTGCCCGGTTACCGCGTTTTCCACATAGAGCTCAATTGTATCGGAAATGCCGGCGAGCCGTGAGGCGAGCGCGGCCGCCAGGGCCCTCGCCTGCGCCGCTTCCGCCTCGGCAGCCATGCGCCGGGCCTCCAGGTCTGACAGGCGCGCCAGCACGCCCGCCCGCTCGGTGGCAAAATCGGAAATGCCGTGCTCTTCAAGGAAGCGGCGCAAATCCGCTTCCGCCATCGCAGAGACGCGTTCGGCGCGCGCCAGGCGCTCCTCCACCCCGCCTTCAATACCCCCGATGAGCACCTCGATACGGTAGGCCAGATAGGCGTCTACAATGGCATTGAGCGTATTGGCGGCCACAACCGGATCGGAATGTTCGAACGTCGCCGTCAGAAGGCTGGCGCTGGGTGACCGGCTGACCGAAAAACCATCCCTCAACAGCTTGAGCTGCTGTGGCCCTACCGAACCGCTGCGCTGTTCGATGGCCAGGCGGCGTACGGCGTCGGAATTGAGAATTTCGGCCTCTGACTGCATGACCTGGTCAAGGGTGAAGGCCCCGCCCGAACCCGCGGCACCGGGCGCGAGGTCGTCATCATCCTGAATCACCAGGAGCCGCGAAACTGCCTCATAGCTGGGCGCAAGCCGCGTCACAGCAAAGAGGGCGATGGGGATGAAAACAAGGAGCGCGATCAGGATTGCGAGGATTTTCTGGGCCCAGAGCAGCGCAATCAGGTCAAACAGGTCAAGATCGCGCCGGGAGCCGCCTGCCCCGCCGCCGCGTCCATCGGAATCGCGTGCTTCACTTGCCATGACCGCATGTGGCTGCAACGCGCTTAATTTTTCCTTAGCCGGAGCGCGCCAGCTTAAGCTCTGTCACACGTTTGAACGGAGAGGCCATCAGATGACAGACGTATCGCGGCGCGGCACCCTGACCGGTGCCCTGGCCCTGCTCACGCTGTCCGCCTGCGCCAGCCAGCGCCGTCCGCAGCCTGCAGGCGGATTTGAACCGGCGCAGTTTGAGCCCTGGGAGGCCGGATCGTCGGCCTACCGTGTCTTTCCCGGCGACACGGTGACGGTCACGGTCCACACCGCGCAGGAATTGTCGGGTGATTATCTGGTGGGGCCCGATGGCCGCGCGAACCTGCCGCTGGCCGGCGCAGTCATGGTCGCCGGGTCCACAGCGCCCGAGGCTGCCAATCTGATCGCCCAGCGCTATGTGCGCACCTTGCGCGACCCGATCGTGGAAGTGCGCCCGGCCGCCTTTGGCTCCCAGCGCATCCTGGTCGGCGGCGAGGTGGCCAGTCCCGGCCTGTTCGAGCTGCCCTCCCGGCGCATTGGCGCACTCGAGGCGACCGTGCTCGCAGGCGGTCTCACCGTCCGCGCCCGCCGCAGCGAGATTGTCGTGCTGCGCCGCGCCGCCAATGGCGGGCTGATGATGCGCACGGTCAATCTGTCACGCGCCCAGCGTGGCGAGCCCGCAGATACGGTCCCGCTCTCGCGCTTCGACATCGTGTTCGCGCCGCGGCGCGGCATCGCTGAAGTCAATGACTTCATCGAGCTTTACGTGCGCAACATCCTGCCTATCGACAGCGCGTTCGCCTTCGCGCTCACCAACTCGCTGTTCAACGACTGAGCCGCAGTGCCCGGCCCGCCCGTCAAATGCGGGCTAGTGACGCGTGGCGAGCCATTCACGGGCAGCGGTGAGCGCGTTGGCGATCTGGCCGGTATCCATTTCCATCGCCAGTTCGGCACGATAGTGCTTGGCCGCCGGAGAGCCCATCAGGGCCGCCAGGTTGAACCATTTGTGGGCTTCGACATAGTCGATCACGCCGCACTGCCCGGTCGAGTACAGAAGCCCCAGCTTGCACAGATCCTCGCCCGTCGGATCCATGGTGATCGCGTCGTGCGCCTGGGCGGTTTCCACATCGGTAAATGCCATTGTCGTCTTCCCTGCATCTGGACAGGCGACCCGGATGTGTCTCCGGTGTGCGCCCGTCATCCCACCATGCACGCCAAGCCTCTTCGGAGCCGGTCGTACGAGCAGGATCATGCGCCAGGACGGTAAGCGCAGGGTTAAGGCAAATCAGGAATAATGCGAATTAACGCTTTAAATCCGTTAGGAATTCCTGCCGAGAATTAACACGGTCATGGCCGCATCCAGGCGTGTGAGCCTGCCCGGACGCCGGTTCCGGCGGCCGTTCGACGCCCCGTTCAGGGCCGCCGCGACCATCGCCAGTGCCAGCACGCCCGGCAGCAGCGCCAGCCCGGCCAGCACTGCACGCCGCGGGGTTTTCGGCGCGGGCCGGGCCGATGCCGGCTCGCGCGCCGCATCCAGGATCCCGGGCCCGGCCAGGGCATCGAATGCCAGCAAGTGCCCGGGACGCGCGGCTGACATGCGTACAAGGGGCGCGGCGTCTTGCGGGCTTTCCAGCCAGCCGGCGACGCGCAACGCCGCGCTGGCACCATCGGTCCGGCGCACCGTGTTCAGGGCGTCTGCGACAGTGTGATGTTCGGAAAACTCAAGGCGGACGGCGCGCATATACGCGTGCGCTGCCCCTTCACTCTGCGCCTGATACCGCCAGGGCTCGCGGTTCACATAGGGTGCCTCGACAAGCAAGGGGGTCAGGGCAGCCAGCAAGACCTCCCGGCCGAGCGCCGGGTCCGGGCCAAGCGCGAGCTGTTGCGCCAGTCCTGTGTCCAGGTGGCCGGATGCATAGGCTGCAGCGACGAGACGGCGCCCCGCACCGCCCTCGCCCGGCATGGCGGCAGCCTGAAAAACCAGCCCGGACAGAACGGGGTCCGGCGACCCCTCCGGCACAGTAGCGCACGCCGGAATGCTGCGCCCGGCCTGTGCCGCGAACGCGCAGCCGTGGATCACCAGATCACGCGCATCGCCGAACAGGGTGACGGGTGTCTGGCCGGCCCAGCCCGGCAAGGATGGAAGATGAATCGCGCCGCCGCGGGGGCCGGCGAACCAGGCTTCGGCCGCGTCGCGGGCGGGCCCGTACAGGGTGCGGGCCCGGTCGAGACGGCGGGTGAGGTCCGGGCTGGCGAATATCAGATAGCGCGGCTCCAGCCCTGCGCCTTGCGCCAGACGGGCGTCGAGCGCGGCTCTGAGCTGTTGCTGCCTTGCCCACGAGGGCCGCGCCCGCAACTCCGCCTCCACATGGGCGGCGCTGCGGTTCTCTGTCAGCACCGAAAAGGCGAGGGCGTCCGCGCCCTCGATCGCGGGCAGCGCCAGCGCCAGGCTCTCGGCCAGCGCCAGATCCGGTGTGCGCCACGCGCCGGCATCAAGCGCCCGGGCGATTTCGGTTTCCCACAAGGTGCGCGGCGCGATGGCGGCAGGCAAAGATGCCCGCAACCGCCTGTCGATCACCGTCCCTGAGGCGGCCAGCCCCGCGCTGTCAGGGGTTTGGACCTGCTGCGGCACGGCCCGGGACTCACTGAGCGCCGCGAACACCAACGCAACCGACGCGGCCGCCAGGGCCAGAAACATGACCGGCCGCACGCTGGCCATTAGCACGCGCCAGAGCAGATAAACTGCGGTGCGCGGCCAGGGCGCAAGCCATGGGTCGCGCGCCCCGTAGCGCGAGCTGTATCCGTTTGCGGTCATGCCGAGATGAAGCCCCCGCTTCAATCCACCCTCGCTGTGACCTTAGCCGGTCCAGGGCCAATGCGGCAATCAGGTCCGGGCGCGCTGACCGAACAGAACGTCGCGCGCCTTTTTCATCTCTTCGCTGTCGTCGGCCAGCGACACGCGCATCTCCTTGCCCGCAGCGCGGCCCGCCTTGACGGCCGGACGCTCGCCCACACGCTCATGCCAAGCCTTGAGATTGGGAAACTCATCCAGAGACTGGCCCTGACCTTCGGGCAATATCCACGGCCAGGACGCCATGTCGGCGATGGAGTATGGCCCGGCGAGATAGTTGCGGTCGCCCAGCCGCCGTTCCATCACCCCGTAAAGCCGGTTCACTTCATTGGTGTATCGCGCCTTGCCGTATTCCAGCTTGGTCAGGTCCGGCTCGATCTTGGGCGCGTAGCCGCGGAAATGATGGGCCTGACCGGCCATCGGGCCCAGCCCGCCCATCTGCCAGAACAGCCACTGGTCCACCTCGATCTGGTCGCGCGGCGTGCCGCCATAGAAGCGCCCGGTCTTGCGGGCGAGATATTGCAGGATCGCGCCGCTTTCAAACACGCTCACCGGCTCGCCGTCCGGGCCGTCGGGATCGATGATGGCGGGCATGCGGTTATTGGGGCTGATGGCCAGAAATTCAGGCCGGAACTGCTCGCCCGTCCCGATATTCACCGGCTTCAGCGTGTAGGGCAGGCCCATTTCTTCCAGCGCAATGGTAATTTTCCAGCCATTGGGGGTCGGCCAGTAGTGCAGCTCGATGGGGGCGGTCATGGGCGCTCTCCGTTGCGTCTTGTGAGGGGCCAGATGTCGGGGCCTGCGACATCACGGTCAAGCGCGTGGCGCTTCACGCCCGCGTGAGAGCGCGATAAAAGCGCGGCTATGAGCAATATCATCCTTGAAGACACCATCCGCCCCGTCTCCTTCGCCAGCGCAAAACGCGACCCGGACGGATTCGCGTCTGAACTCGGGCGCAGCTTTCGCGAGACCGGGTTCGCCGTGGTCAGCGACCACCCGGTGGATCCGGGCGTGATCGAGCGGGCTGTAGCCGACACCCAGGCGTTTTTCGCCCTGCCCGAGCCGGTCAAGCGCCAGTACTTCCAGGAGGGCGGCGGCGGCCAGCGCGGCTACACGCCCTTCGCCATGGAAAACGCCAAGGGCGAGGCGCGCAAGGATCTCAAGGAATTCTGGCATCGCGGCCGTGATCTACCCCCCGGTCACCGCTTTGAACCCTTCATGCCCGCCAATGTTCCGGTCGCCGAGATTGCGCGCTTTGACGCCAGCACCAAAGCCCTGTTCGAGGCGCTCGACGCCATGGGCGGGGTGTTGCTGGAAGCCATCGCGCGCGATCTGGGCCTGCCCGATGACTGGTTCCAACCCACGGTCAACGAGGGCAATTCCATCCTGCGCCTCCTGCACTATCCGCCCATAGACGGCGAACCGGACGGCGTGCGGGCCGGCGCGCATGAAGACATCAATGTCATCACATTGCTCCTGGGAGCCGAAGAGGCCGGGCTGCAGGCCCGGACGCGGTCAGGCGACTGGCTGCCGATCCAGCCGCCCGAAGGCGCGCTGGTGGTCAATATCGGCGATATGCTCCAGCGCCTGACCAATCATGTACTGCCGTCCACCACTCACCGCGTGGTCAATCCCAGCCGTGAGCGGATGGCCTTCCCGCGCTTTTCCACGCCCTTCTTCCTGCACTTCAATCCCGATTTCGAGATCCGCACCCTGCCCGGCTGCATTACGCCGAACAATCATGACCGGTATCCCGACGCCATTACGGCTCATGATTATCTGCTGGAGCGGCTGCGCGAGATCGGCCTGAAATGACTGCGCTCGCCCGCCAGCTGCGGGCGCGGGTGCGTCTGTTTGCACTGATCAATGCGGGCGCAGTGGTGAGCTGGCGCGGCGGTGAAGTTCTGGCAGCGCAGCTTCAGGGGCTCCCTGCCGGAGCAGGCTTTGTCCTGTCCGGGATCGGGCTGGCCCTGTGGATCGTCAGCGCCATCATCCTGCTGGGCCAGGCCCTGCATGCCCGCAAGGCGGGCGTGTTTGATCTGTTCAAGGATCCGTTCGCGCGCCAGCTCCACCGCGATGCCCTTGTGGGGGCGGCGGCGGGTGCGGTGACCGGCTACGGCCTGGCGCTGGCAATCCCGGGGACAGGCGCAGAACGCCTGACGCTGCCGGTAGCGGGCGCAATCGCCGGATTCCTCGTCACCTGGGTTGCGCTGGATGTGCGCCGTCACAAACAGGGCTGACACGGCAAGGGCCGGCGCACGAGGCACCAGCCCTTGTCCCGCTCAAGCCGGAATAATGCCTGTCACGCGCTCGCGCGGCTGGCCTTCTTGCGTTCGTGCTCGAGCAGGAGCTTCTTGCGCACGCGGATGGTCTGGGGCGTCACCTCGACAAGCTCGTCGTCATTGATGAATTCAAGCGCATATTCCAGCGTCAGACGGATTGGCGTGACCAGCACCACAGCCTCGTCCGTGCCTGAAGCGCGCATATTGGTGAGCTTCTTGCCCTTGAGCGGGTTGACGATCATATCCTCGTCGCGGGCATTGATGCCAATGATCATGCCCTCATAGACCTCGGTCCCATGGCCGATGAAGAGCTTGCCGCGCTCCTGGATGTTCCACAGGGCGAAGGCCAGTGCCTTGCCCGATTCCATGGAAATGATCGCGCCCTTGGGACGCTGGCCCACCTCGCCCGCCGCGCGCGGGGCATAGTGGTCAAACGTGTGGAACATCAGGCCCGAGCCCTGGGTCAGGGTCAGGAATTCGGACCGGAAGCCGATCAGGCCGCGCGTGGGCGCCATGTATTCCAGGCGCACGCGGCCATTGCCGTCCGGCACCATGTTCTTGAGGTCCGCCTTGCGCGTGCCCAGACGCTCCATCACACCGCCCTGGTGGATTTCCTCCAGATCGATGGTGAGGTTTTCATACGGCTCGCAAATCTTGCCGTCGATTTCCTTGGTGATCACCTGCGGCCGGCCCACGGCCAGCTCGAAGCCCTCGCGGCGCATGGTCTCGATCAGCACTGACAGGTGCAGCTCGCCGCGGCCCGACACGGTGAACTTGTCCGCATTGTCCTGCTGCGTGACGCGCAGGGCCACGTTGTGGATCAGCTCGCGGTCCAGCCGGTCCTTGATCTGGCGCGTGGTGACGAACTTGCCTTCGCGGCCGGCGAAGGGCGAATCATTGACCTGGAAGGTCATCGAGATTGTAGGCTCATCCACGGTCAGCGGCGGCAGCGCCTCGACATGCTCGGGATCGCACAGCGTGTCGGAAATACCCAGCGGGTCCACGCCGTTGAAGGTGATGATGTCGCCCGCGCTCGCACGGTCGCGCTCGACACGCTCCAGCCCGTGGAAGCCGAACACCTGCAGCACCTTGGCGCGGCGTGTCTTGCCGTCCGGAGCAGCCACAATGACGTTCTGGTTCTTGGCCAGCGTACCGCGGGTGATGCGCCCGATGCCGATGACACCGGTATAGGACGAATAGTCCAGCGCAGAGACCTGCAGCTGGAGCGGCCCGTGCGGGTCCACTTTCGGTGCCGCCACGCGGTCCACGATGGTCTGGAACAGCGCGGTCAGATCGGGTTCGGGCTTGTCGGCGTCCAGCGTCGCCCAGCCCTGCAGGGCTGACGCATACACCACGGGGAAATCCATCTGTTCATCCGTCGCGCCCAGACGGTCGAACAGATCAAAGGTCTGGTCCACCACCCAGTCAGGCCGTGCGCCGGGGCGGTCCACCTTGTTGACCACGACGATGGGGTTCAGCCCCAACGCCAGGGCCTTGCGGGTCACGAACGCGGTCTGGGGCATCGGCCCGTCCACTGCGTCGACGAGCAGAAGCACCGAATCGACCATGGAGAGCACCCGCTCCACTTCGCCGCCGAAATCGGCGTGTCCGGGCGTGTCCACGATGTTGATATTGTAGTCGCGCCAGGTCACAGCCGTGTTCTTGGCCAGGATGGTAATCCCGCGCTCTTTCTCCAAATCATTGGAATCCATAACCCGTTCGACCTCGACCGCGCGGTCGGCGAACGTGCCGGACTGCCGCAGGAGCTTGTCGACCAGGGTGGTCTTGCCGTGGTCCACGTGGGCCACGATGGCGATATTGCGAATGCGCTCGACCGGAGCGGTCATGGGGAGTTCCTTCTGGCGGGAGGCCTTTTGCCGCGTGTCATACAGGCGCACGGGCCGCAGCGCCAGCATTGGCGGCGGCCCATTGCATCCGCTAGGATGAGATCTCCATGCAAGAGCGCCCTCCAGGCGCCTGTCAGAGCCGACCGTATCCGGGGAGTTACCATGTTCAAGACGCTGCGCGCCGCCAGTCTGGCGCTGATCCTGCCTGTTATCGCTGCGCCGGCTGCTATCGCCGAGCCGGCCAGCTTCTTCCAGGTGGAGGGCGTGACATATGATCCGTCGATCACCGTGTTCGAGGACCATGCCGGCTATGAGATCGGTGAACGGGTGGTGCGCTATGATGATCTTCTGAACTACGCGGCCTATCTCGCCGACACCTCAGACCGGATTACGGTGGAGACCATCGGACGCTCGCACCAGGGCCGTCCGATCCTGCAGTTCACCATCTCCAGCCCGGAGAACCTCGCGCGCATCGGCGACATCCGCGACGCGCACCTGGCGCGGCTGCGCGGCAATGCCCCGGCCGACGCGGCACCCATCGTGGTGTGGATCAACTACGGCGTCCATGGCGCGGAAACCTCATCCATGGATGCGGCCATCCCGTTTCTGCATCACTTCGCAGCCGGACGTGGCGAGACGATTGACGAGGTGCTGGCCAATACCGTGATCCTGGCCGCCGTGACCCACAATCCCGACGGCCATGCCCGGCGCATTGACCATGTGGAGCGCTTTTCGAGCCGCATGCCCGTCACCGACGAGGCCCATGAAATCCATAATCTGTGGGGCCTGGCGCGGGTGAACCATTACGGCTTCGACCTGAACCGCCAGTGGCTGTTGCTGACCCAGCCGGAGTCCGTCGCGATCACCACCGCCTGGCAGGCGTGGAAGCCCATGGTGACGGCCGATTATCACGAGATGGGCCACAACTCGCCGTACTATTTCCATCCCGGCACGGAGACGCGGCGCAATCCGCTGATCCAGGTGCGGGCGCGCGAGCTGACCTATGAAATCGCCCGGCGCCACGCCGCCTTCATGGATTCCGAGGCGCGGCTCTACGCGACCCAGGAGGTCTTCGATAATTTCTATATCGGCAAGGGCTCGACCTATCCCCAGCTGTCCGGTTCGCTGGGCATCCTGTTCGAGGCCGGCGCGGCGCGCGGCGGTCAGATCCAGTCCGAACACGGCCTGGTCACCAATGCCGACAATGTACGCACGCAGTTCCGCACCGCACTGACGACCATCCAGGGTGCTCTCGATATCCGCGAAGAGCTGATCGACTTCCAGCGTGACTTCTTCGCCGAGAACGCCCGGCAGGCCGCCAGCGCCAATGCACAGGCCTGGGTGTTCACCGCGCCGGGCGATCCCGAACGGGCGCGCCGTTTCGTGCGGCTTCTGCGCACCCATGGCATCGAGGTCTACCGCGCGGCACGCGATGTGCGCGCCAGCAGCGGCACCTACCCGGCCGCCGAATCCTACATTGTGCCCGCCCGGCAGCTGCAACACCGGCTGATCCGCGGCATCTTCGAGCGCTTCACCGAGTTTGAGGAGAATGTCTTCTACGACGTTTCCGGCTGGACGCTGCCGCTGGCCTATAACCTTCAATATGACGGTCTCGCCGGCGGGATGTTTCAGTCCCTGCCGCTGGGCGAGCCTGCCGACGGCGCGTTCCAGAGCGCCCCGGCTCCGGACCGTGCACCCTATGGTTATGTGTTCGACTGGTCACACAGCTTTGCCCCGCGGGCCCTGAACCGGATCCTGGAAGCCGGCTTGATGGCGCGCGCGGCCAGCGAGCCATTCACCCTGGTGACTGCGCAGGGCGATCAGGATTTCGCGCGCGGCTCCGTCTTCGTACCGCTGGCCCGTCAGGACATGACCCCGTCGCAGATTCACGCTGTGATGGAAACGATTGCGCGCGAAGACGGCGTCCCGGTGGCCGCAGCCTCTACAGGCCTGACGCGCAATACCGGCCGCGATCTGGGTGCATGGAACGTGTTTCGCACCCTCACCGCCCCCAGTGTCGTGATCGCGTTTGATGACGGCATTTCCTGGAATGATGCCGGGGAGATCTGGTGGACGCTCGACCACCAGCATCAGATGGCGGTGCTGCTTGTGCCCAAAAGCCGGCTCTCCTCGCTGGACTGGAGCCGCTATACCCACCTCATCCTGCCCGGCGGCAACGCGTCGCTGGATGACGCGACCAAAGCTGCGGTGAACCGCTGGGTCCGCGGCGGCGGCACGCTGGTCGCAACGCGCCAGGCGGCGCAATGGGCCGAGCGCAGCCTGCTCGAGATCGAGGCAACTGACACGCAAGAGACGCCGAGCGAGACGCCGCAACGCCTGAACTTCTCCGAGATGCAGGTGCGCGACGCCGAGCACATTCTGGCCGGCGCGATTTTCGAGACCGATCTCGATGTCTCTCACCCGCTGGGCTGGGGCTATCAGGCCCGCCGCCTGCCGGTGAACCGCAATACCAGCTTCACGCTGACCCGCCCGACCGACCCCTACGCCGTGCCCGTGCAGTACGCCGAGCGCCCCCTGATGAGCGGATACGCCTCCCAGCGCCGCCTCGACGAGATCGCTGGCTCTCCGGCGGTGAGCGTCTATCGCAGGGGCAGCGGCGCGGTGATCCTGTTCGCCGACAATCCGGTGTTTCGCGGGACCTATCCGGGCACGGAGCGCCTGCTGATGAACGCGGTCTTCTTCTCAACGCTCATGAACGCCAGCCGGGGAACCTATCAGGACACCGATGGGCTGAACTAGTCCAGCTTGCCGATCGAGGGGATGCTCCAGCCGAAGCGGATGGCGCATCCCCTGATCACAAAGGCACCCAGGGCCCCGGCGATCGCAGCCACGCCCTCGCCCAGACCGAGCGAGACGCTGAGTACATAGAGCGCAGCACCGAACAGCGCCGCCAGCGCATAGATCTCTGCGCGCAGGATCAGCGGCACATCATTCAGGATCACATCGCGCAGCAGCCCGCCAAAGGCAGCACTCATGACGCCGGTGAGCACCGCGATGGACCAGTGCGCCCCGGCCGCCAGACCAGCCTGCGCGCCGATGACGCAGAACACCGACAGGCCGATGGCATCTGCCCAGACCATCGCAACGCGCCGTGCGCCCACCTCGCCGCGCACGATCTCCGAGCCGTAATAGCCGATCAGCCCGCCCGCGGC
Source organism: Hyphomonadaceae bacterium BL14 (assembly GCA_027627705.1). Lineage (NCBI taxonomy): Bacteria > Pseudomonadati > Pseudomonadota > Alphaproteobacteria > Hyphomonadales > Hyphomonadaceae > Hyphomonadaceae bacterium BL14. Next base: position 744,863 of record CP091242.1, on the reverse strand, counting down.
GGCGATCGCCAGATACTCGGGTGCCTCTACCCAGTAGACCGGCAGGCTGCCCAGCACGATGTCGCGCAGCGTGCCCCCACCCATCCCGGTCACCGCGCCGATCACGGCGGCGCCGAACGGGTCAAGCTGCTTGCGCGCCGACAGAATCCCGCCCGTAGCCGCAAAGAAAAAAATCCCGGCGAAATCCAGAATGTAAAAGACAATCGCGACGCTCATCACTGCGCTCCGCTGCGCGGCAGTCCGGCGCGGGCGGGCGTGGCCCGGCTGGCTTGGGACGGTTCGCAGCCGGTGTATCGGTGAACACGCGCGGACGCCAGTGGCGCGGCACGCCGGCCGCCTGCACCCAGGGCGCGGCCTAGCCGCTGTAGAAGACTGCGACCGCGGCTGCGCAGAACAATGCCGGGACAAGGGTCCTGAAGGTCCGTGCGATGACGGCGCTGATCCGGTGATGCGTCACGAACCGCTCCTCAGCGGCGCCAGACGCCGCGCTGTTCTGACCGGCTGCATCAGGCCGACGAGACGGCAGGCCAGATCACCGCCCAGACCAGTTCGGCGCGCTCCTGACCCAGACGCTCGCGAAGCAGTGGAACGGCATCGCGATCCGTTTTTGCCCAGCGCCCCAGGGCGCCGTCGGTCAGAGCGCACACCAATGAGGCGAGCGCACCCGGGTCAAGGTCGGAGCGCACGGAGCCGTCCCGCGCGCCGCGCATCAGAATTTCTTCAATGACCTCTTCAGGTCCGCCGTTCTGTGCCGCGTCTTGAAGGAGGCTCGCGGGCGTGTTCAGCCTCACGATCCGCACAAAATCAGGTCGGTCAAGGTCAAACCGGACCAGTTCGCCGATGCAGGCGCGCAGCCGTGCCCGGGTGCCGACCTCACGCCGGGAGGCCGCCCGTATCCGCTCGGCCCGCGCCTCGAAATCCGCTGCCAGGCACACGGTCAGGAGGCCCTCTTTGGTGTCGGCGAACCGGTACAGAGCGGCGATCCCGCAGCGCGCCTCTCGCGCCACATCGCGCATGCCAACCTTGTGAAACGGGTGGCGGGAAAACTGCGACAGCACCGCCTGCTGCACCCGCATGAACGCGTCCGCCCTGTCATTGGCGTCCGCACCGCTGTTTGAAACTGGTGCCGCGGAACGCTCGCGCGCCCGCCGCACGGGCCACAGCGTGTCCTTGTTTTCGTTCATCAGCTGCATGACGCTCCATCCCCCACCCGATGGACCGGCACGCTGCCAGATTACCCCCGCCGCTAGAATACGACAGCTGGCGTAGTCAGGGCGTTTTCTGCCCGGAATGCGCCCTCGGGCCCGCCGCCAGGCTGCGCGGGCAGGTAATCACGGCCATCACGCCGCTGCCGGGCTTCGAAACGATGGTCAGGTCAAGCCCGCCGCGTTCGCACAAACCGAACATGATCTCCATGCCAAGCCCGGCGTGCAGCCGGGTCTCACGCTCCTCGTCGCGGAGATCCGTGATCGAACTCAACCGCGCCGCACGCGGGCTGAGCCCCTTGCCGTTGTCGGCCACGATCAACTGCACCTCGCTCCCGCGCCTGCGGGCACCCAGCAGGATGCGCGTACCGCCTGAATGATTGATGGCGTTGGCCAGGAGGTTGGACACAACATGGATGACGACACCCGGATCGGCCTCGACGCAAAGCCGGCTGCGCAGTTGGCGCACGGCGATCCCCCGGTCATCGGCCAAACCGAGCAGCGGGTCGGCGGCGTCGCCAAGCAATTCATCGATGCGGCAGGCGCTGGCCTGGGTGGTCCGGCGGCCGCGGTTGAGCGTCGACAGCTCGATCATCGCGGCAAGCAAGGCGGACATGTTGCGCGCCACCGCCTTCTGGCGCCGCGCAAGGCGGCGCACCTGCTCCAGATCGCCCTTTTCCGCCATCGCCTCCAGGGAGCTGGCGTTCAGGTCGAGGGCGTAGAGGGGCTGGCGAATATCATGCCCGCTGGCAGCCAGAAGGAAGGTCTGGAACGCCTCGCTCTTCTCTGCGGCCAGACGTGCGGCTTCATACAAGCGTGTGACGTGAAACCGCCGGCGTGCGCCGACATTGCTCACGATCGCCATGATCCAGCCAAAGGCGCAGCCCATAAGCACGAGAACGCCCTGGGAGATCATGGGATATGCACCCACGTTCCAGTACAGCACCATCAAGGTCATGTAGGTCAGCGCCAGTCCGGAGCAGAACACCGCCACGGCATTGGGATAGGTATAGATGCCAAAGCCGACCACAGTTGCGAAAATGAACATCCAGAAAGACGTGAAGACGAGCACATCGCTGATCCCGTCCGGGGTCGTTTCGACGGCCGGAAACGCGAAAGCCACCACGATCGCCGCCATCAGCCCGACAACGAGCCAACCTTGAATCACCACTGATGCGCCAGGCGATGTCCAGTGTGGCCGGGCAATCAGAAGCCAGGCGCAGGCCAGAATTCCCCCAAGCCCGGCCCCGCCGCGAAGTCCGGCGGTGGGAAGAAACCATGGCGTGCCGGCGAGAAAGCGAAAGTCGGAACTGAGTGTGACAAGCAACCCGATTCCGAGACCGGCCATGGTCAGGGCGATCTGTGTACGCTGGACCGGCCAGACATCCTCGCGATAGGCCGTCTCAAGTTCGTGATCCGCGAAGCGGCCGTTTACACGGCTGATGCGCGGCGTGTCCGCCCCGGTCATGGTCTGCCCCCCGTAAAACTCTGCTTGATCTTGTCTGGGCGGCGACTAGTTAGCAATCCTTACAGGGGAAGGGGGCGGGGGCATGGATGCAGTTCAAGGACTGATCCGGGTATTGATCGTAGATGATCACAGCCTGGTGCGCGAAGCGCTGGTCCAGTCTCTGTCCCTGGAGCCGGACATCGAGGTCTCCGGCGAGGCGGGCGACGGGCAGGACGGACTTTCCCTGTGCAGCGCCCTGGGTCCGGACCTCGTGCTGCTCGACTTCTCCCTGCCGGACATGACCGGCATTGATGTCGTGGACGCATTGAACGCCGCCGGGCGGCGCCCCCGCGTGCTTCTTCTGACCGGAGCGCCCCTGGACGAGACCGAGCGCGCGCAGCTTGCACGCCAGGTCGAAGGCTTTCTGCACAAGGAAGCCGGGCGCGAGGCATTGGTGGCGGCGATCCGGGCTGCTGCCGCCCAGCCGGTCAGGGCCCGGCCGGGGCCTGCAGATGACGACCGGTCCGGCGTGCTCAACGCCAGCGCTCTCACCCCGCGCGAACGCGCCGTGCTGCGTGAGATCGCCAAGGGGCGATCTGTTGACGTGATCGCGCAGACGCTGGGCATGAGCCCATCGACAGTGCGCAAGCACCGCGAAAACATCATGGGCAAGCTGAGCGTCAACTCCACCGCCGCCCTGGTGCGCGCGGCCATGCAGATCGGCAGCTTCTAAGGCAGGCGGCAGACGGCAGGCGGCTGCGCCCCCTACCCCTTCCCCGCGCGGTTTAACCGCGCAATCAGGCTGGAGGTGTCCCAGCGGGCACCCCCCATGGCCTGCACCTCGGCGTAGAACTGGTCGACCAGGGCGGTCACCGGCAATTGCGCACCGTTGTTGCGGGCTTCGTCCAGAGCGATGCGCAAATCCTTGCGCATCCAGTCCACCGCAAAGCCGAACGCGAACTCGTCCGAGGTCATGGTGCGCCAGCGGTTCTCCATCTGCCAGCTCTGGGCGGCGCCTTTGGAGATCGCACGGATCACCGTGTCGGGATCGAGCCCGGCAGCACCGGCGAAATGCAGCCCCTCGGCCAGGCCCTGAACCAGTCCCGCAATGCAGATCTGGTTGACCATCTTGACCAGCTGGCCCGCCCCGGCGGGGCCTGCATGGGTGATCGCCTTGGCGTAGGCCTGCATCACCGGTTCTGCGGCAGCGAACGCCGACTCTGTCCCGCCGCACATGATCGACAATTGACCGTTTTCAGCCCCCGCCTGCCCGCCCGACACAGGCGCATCGAGCCACAGGATGCCGCGCTGCGAACAGGCAGCGTCGAGATCACGCGCCAGAGCCGCGGAGGCCGTCGTGTGATCGACAAGAACAGCGCCCTCACCCATGACCGGCAGGATCTGATCAGCGACCGCACGCACATCGGGATCATCGCCCAGGCACATGAAGACAATATCGGTGCCCGTGACCGCATACTGCAGCGTGTCAGCGGCGGCCCCGGCATGATCGTCCAGCCAGCGTGCAGCCTTGTCCGGCGTCCGGTTCCAGACCGTCACCTCATGGCCGGCGCGGGCGAGGTGGCCCGCCATGGGTGCGCCCATCACGCCCAGTCCCAGAAACGCTGTACGCGCCATCACCCTACCCCGATTGCCCGTAGACAGATTTGTGAAAGACCAGCGCAGGGGCCTGACGCGGCATGTCAAAGCCGGTGACCTCGCCCACGATGATGACATGATCCCCGCCGGGGTGGACCGCCACACGGGTGCACTCGAACCACGCGATGGCCCCTGCCACAAGCGGCGCGCCATTGACACCCGGTGCCCAGCGCCCTCCAGCGGACCCCAGATCGTCTGTCATGGCACACGCCGATGACAGCTGGCTCTGATCAGCGGCGAGCACATTGATGGCGTAATGCTCTGCGGCCAGAAAGGCGTCGAACCGGTCGCTGCCACGATCCAGGGACCACAGAACCAGGCGCGGGGTGAGCGACACGCTGGCGAAGGAATTGATGGTCATGGCGCGTGCCCCGCCCTGGTCGGCACGCGTCACAAGCGCAACGCCGGTGGGATAGCATCCCAGCGCGTCGCGATAGGCCCGGTCTTGAGTCACAAATCGCTCCCTGCCCTTTGGGGAAACCCGCCCTTAACCCTGACAGGTCATGATACGCGCAATACATAAGGCGTTGCGGGTGGGTTGGAATGGCGACTAACAGACCGATCATCATCAAGAAGATCAAGAAGGTTTCCGGCGGCCACCATGGCGGCGCGTGGAAGGTGGCCTATGCCGATTTCGTCACGGCGATGATGGCCTTCTTCCTGATGCTGTGGCTGATCAACAACACCGAACCCGAACAGCGCGCCGGCATCGCGGACTATTTTGCGCCCGCCAGCGTCAGCCAGTCCATGTCGGGTTCAGGCGGGGTGCTGGGCGGAACCAATTTTGGCCAGGAAGGCTCGCGGGCCTCGGGCACGGCGTCCATCGTCGACCGGCTCGCGCCCAGCCCGGCGGAAGAGCAGCGCGACCAGCAGGAAACCTCGTCGAGCGCCTCTGCCGGAGATGAGCCGCAGGTCAGCATGGGGGCACTTGCCAGCGCCATGTCACGGCGCGAGACCGCCGAGTTCGCCAGCGCCGAGCAATCTTTGCGTCAGGCCCTGCAGGACATGCCGGAACTGGCAGAGCTGTCCAATCACGTGCTGATTGAGATGACTGAAGAAGGCCTGCGCATCCAGCTGATCGACCAGGAAGGCCGCCCGATGTTCAATCCGGGCTCCACCGAGCCCAACGAGCGCGCACAAGTCCTGCTGCGCGCCGTGGGTGAGATCGCCGCGCGCTTGCCCAACCGGGTGACCATTTCAGGCCATACCGATTCCAGCCCGACACCGCCCGGCGCGCCGACCAACTGGAAGCTGTCATCAGACCGGGCCAATTCGGCGCTGCGCGTGCTGGCGGGAACCGGCCTGCCCGACCATCGCATCGCCGAGGTGCGCGGTCGCGCCGGCGCCGAGCCGCTCTATCCCGACGATCCGTATCTGGCGGGCAATCGCCGCCTGTCGATCACCTTGCTGCGTGAAGCGCCTGTGGTGCCACCCGAGCATATGCGCTGACCGGCGCGCCCGGGGCCGGCCTTCATCGGTTGACCCGGAGCTCACGGTTGATCACGCTGAATGTATGGATCTCGACCGGCGTCACCTCTGTCTGTCAGGCTTGGCGATCGCGGTGGCGCCAGCGGCGTGTGCGGCGGGAGCGACACCAATGTTCGGACTGATCGGCAAGATGATCGCGGCCGAGGGCCGCCGCGATGAGCTGGCGGCCATCCTGCTGGACGGGCTGCGGAACATGCCGGGCTGCCGGTCCTACGTCGTCGCGGCGGATCCCGGCGCGCCGGACACGCTCTGGATCACCGAAGTCTGGGACAGCCGGGACGCCCACACGGCATCGCTGTCGCTGCCTTCGGTACAGGCCGCCATTCAGCGCGGACGCCCGCTGATCGCCTCCATGGAGCAGATCGCGCAGACGGAACCTCTTGGAGGCGCAGGCCTTTAGTCTCAGGGTGGCGCGCGGGCGCCCCGCGCCTGCGCGAGCGCCCTGACGGTGACGATCTCCACGCCATGGGCGGCGGCGCGGTCCGCCAGCGTATCGAGCACAGAAAGCGTTTCCGGATACGGATGACCGATGGCGATGGCGTGACCGCGTGAGGCGGCCAGCGCCAGGGCGTCCTTCAGCCTCGCAGCGATGGCGCCTTCGTCGCGATCTGTATCCAGAAACACATCGCGGCGCAGCGCCGGAAAGCCGGCGTCGCGGGCGCTGTTCGCCGCAATCGAACGCGGGCCGGTGAGCGAGTCGACGAACATCAGCGCCTCGGACCCGGTCAGCGCTGCGAACACCCGCGCCATGGCCTGCGCGTCGGACGTGAACCCGCTGCCCATGTGATTATTGAAGCCCGCCGCGCCCGGCACACGGGCAAAGGCCCAGCGGACGCGCTCGCCAATGGCCTGGCCATCCTGCGCGCGGCTCAGCGCCCACGGTCCGGGATCATCGAGACCGCCCGGCTCCATGGGCAGATGCACGAACACCTCGCGGCCAGCGTCCGCCGCCTCCCGGGCCAGCGCCGGTGCTGCCGCAGCATAGGGCAGGATCGCCAGCGTCACCGGCGGCTCCAGCGCCATCAGGCGGCGCGCCACGGCGATATCCGGCCCGACATCATCCATGATGATCGCGAGCATGGGGCGGTGGGTTGGAGCCGGATCGGCAGGCTGATGAGCGACCGATTGCGCCCCTGCGTGGACGCCAGCGCCCAACGCTTTGTCCGCCGCCGGTGTACCCGGAACGGGCGTGAAAACGGGCGCCTGCCCAACCGCCATCTCATTGGCCGGCACAGCAATATCCGCCACCGGCGCCGGGCCTGCGCCCGCGCTGAAGGCCAGAGCGGCAGCCGCCATCAGGGTTGCGCCCAGCGCAGCGCCCAGATGCGGCGCATAGGCTGCGCATCGGATCATCACTGATGTCTACAGCGAGTCGCGGTTGGCGCACGGCGCGTGCTTGCCTAAGTTCCAGCTCCTGCTCGGAAGGATCACGCGCGCTCATGCTGCTTATCATCGACAATTACGACAGCTTCACCTTCAACCTCGTGCACTATTTCGAGGAGCTGGGGGCGCGCACCCGCGTCATCCGCAATGATGTGATGAGCGCCGCCGAGGCGCTGGCGCTGGATCCGCGCGCGGTGGTGCTGAGCCCTGGACCGTGCGATCCCGACAAGGCGGGCATCTGCCTGGAGCTGATCCGCACCGCGCCCGATGATCTGCCGATCCTGGGCGTGTGCCTGGGCCATCAGGCCATCGGCCAGGTGTTCGGCGGCAAGGTGGTGCCGGCACGGTCGATCATGCACGGCAAGACCAGTGCGATCACCCATGACGCAACAGGGGTGTTCGCCGGCCTGCCCTCGCCTTTCACGGCCACACGCTATCACTCGCTGGCCGTGGCCTTGCCCGAACGCAGCCCGCTGCGCGTCACAGCGCAGACCTCCGATGGCGAGATCATGGGACTGGCTCATGAGACGCGCCCGGTTCACGGCGTGCAGTTTCACCCTGAGAGCATCGCTTCCCAGCACGGACATGACCTGCTGGCCAATTTCCTCGCCCTGGCCGGATTCCAGGCGGAGGCAGCGTGATGGGCGGCATGCGCGCGGCCATCACGGCCCTGGCGGCCGGACGGGAACCTGACGCCGAAGCCCTGCGCGCGGCGTTCGACGCCCTGATGGATGGGCAGGCCGACCCGGTGGAGACCGGCGGCTTCCTGCTGGCACTGGCGGCGGTCGGTGAAAGCCCGCAAACCCTGCGCGTGGGTGCAGAAGCCATGCGCGCGCGCATGACGCCTGTCCGCGCGCCTGCGGGGGCCATCGACACGTGCGGCACAGGCGGCGATGCGCGCGGCACCTGGAACATATCCACCGCCGCCGCGCTGGTGGCAGCGGGCGCAGGCGCGGTGGTCGCCAAGCATGGCAACAAGGCCGCCTCGTCCAAATCCGGATCCGCTGAAGTGCTCGAAGCGCTGGGCGTGCACCTGACGGCGGGTCCCGACCGGATCGAGCGCGGGCTGAATGAGGCGCGTGTCGGCTTTCTGTTTGCGCCTGCCCATCACGGCGCGGTGCGTCATGTGGGGCCTGCGCGCAAAATCCTGGGTGTGCGCACGGTGTTCAATCTTCTGGGCCCGCTTTCAAACCCCGCCGGTGCGCGCCGCCAGCTTCTGGGCGTGTTCGACCGGGGCTGGCTGATGCCCATGGCCGAAGCACTGCGTGATCTGGGCGCTGAAACCGCCCTGATCGTCCACGGCGCAGACGGGCTGGACGAGATCACCACCACGGGCATAACTCACGCCGCCGAGCTGCACGCGGACGGCACCATCGCGCAATATGAGATCACCCCCGAAGACGCCGGCCTGCCGCGCGCGTCGCTGGACGACCTGAAGGGCGGAGAACCGGCGGAGAACGCAGCGGCGATCCGCGCCCTTCTCGACGGCGCGCCGGGACCGTATCGCGATATTGTCCTGATCAACGCGGCGGCCGCGCTGCGCCTGGCAGGGCTGGCGGCCAATCTGAAAGACGGCGCGGCCCTGGCGGCGGCGGCGATTGATGACGGCCGCGCCAAGTCCGCGCTGGAGCGGCTTGCGGCCATCAGTCAGGGACAGCCGTGATGAGCGACGCCCTCAAACGCATCGAAGCCTACAAGCGCGTGGAAATCGCTGAGCGCAAGGCCGCCATTTCCTTGAGAGCCCTTGAAGCGCGCGCCAAGGCCGCGCCGGCACCGCGCGGATTTCTCGATGCGCTCAATGCCCGCCATGCCAGCCACGGGCTCTCCCTGATCGCCGAGGTCAAGAAGGCGAGCCCCTCCAAGGGGTTGATCCGCGCCGACTTCGACCCGCCGGCCCTGGCGCGCGCCTATCAGGCGGGCGGAGCGTCATGCCTGTCCATCCTGACCGACGCCCCGAGCTTTCAGGGCCATGAAGATTATCTGATCGCTGCGCGCGCCGCCGTAGACCTGCCCGTTCTGCGCAAGGATTTTCTCTACGACCCCTGGCAGGTCGTCGAATCGCGGGCGCTGGGCGCTGACTGCATCCTGGTGATTCTCGCCGCGGTGGACGATTCCCTGGCGCGTGACCTGATCGAGGCCGCATCGGCGCTGGGCATGGACGCGCTCGTGGAGGTCCATGACGCCGCCGAGATGACCCGGGCGCTGGCCCTGCCCTCGCCCCTCATCGGCGTGAATAATCGGGACCTGCGCAGCTTTGACACGTCTCTGGAAACCTTTGAAACCCTTGCGCCCATGGCAGGCCTGGACGTTTGTCTGGTGGCCGAGAGCGGCATTTTCTCCCGCGCAGACGCGCTGCGGATGCAGGCTGCAGGGGCCAAAGCTCTGCTGGTAGGGGAAAGCCTGATGCGTCAGGACGATGTCGAGGCGGCCACACGCACACTTCTGGGAAATGCGCCGCGTTAGCTTGACGTTAATCCGGAACAGGCATAGAACATCTACAGGGTTTCCGGTTTTGTTCTATACCTGAGAGGGCGCGATGCTCACCAAGAAACAGCACGAGCTTTTGCTCTTCATCCACAGGCGCTTGAGCGAGGACGGCGTGTCGCCTTCGTTTGACGAGATGAAGGATGCGCTGCAGCTCGCGTCCAAGTCCGGCGTGCACCGTCTGGTGAGCGCGCTGGAAGAGCGCGGCTTCATCCGGCGCCTGGCCCACCGGGCCCGCGCATTGGAAGTGCTCAAAATGCCGGACAGCGCCGCACCCAAATCCTCCGGCAATGTGGTCGAGGCTGATTTCCGCCGCGGGCGCGAGAGTGAGGCCGGTGTTGACGTGCCGGTGCTTGGCCGCATTGCAGCGGGCGTGCCGATTGAGGCGATCCAGCACGAGGTGGACCGCCTGTCCGTACCTGCCGGGATGATTTCCGGCGGCGAGCATTTCGCGCTCGAAGTGCGCGGCGATTCCATGATCGACGCCGGCATTCTGGAGGGTGACCTGGTCGTCATCAAACGCGCCGACACCGCCGATACAGGCGATATCGTGGTGGCGCTGGTTCATGATCAGGAAGCCACGCTCAAGAAGCTGCGCAAGAAGGGCGGCTCCATCGCTCTGGAGGCGGCGAACCCGGCGTACGAAACGCGCATTTTCGGTCCCGGAGAGGTGAAGGTTCAGGGCCGGCTCGTCGGCCTGATCCGCCGCTACCACTAGGACCTGCAGCCCGCGCCTCTGTGCCCGTTCCGGCACCTGCGCCGGATGGAATGGGTCTTGCATCCGCTCCGCTTCATGCACGCAGAATGCGTCCGGATGGAGCAGGTGATCATGCAGGGCATCGAGGCACGCAGCGAGGCGAACACCGCTTCCGGCACGCCGGGACCGCTCCGGGGCCAGTTTCGGGGCCGGACCCGGCACCAGTTCAAATCGGCCAGCCTTCAGTCGATCAAGTCCGCTGCCTTGGTCTGGGCTGATCTGACCGCTTTTGCCATTGCAGCGGTGGGGGCCTATGGACTCACCGATCTGCTGCGGGCCATGGCCGGCTATCCCGCGCTGTCCGATCATCCGGCAGGGCTCAGCCTGCATTTCGCGATCGCGGGCGCATTCAGTCTCGTCATGCTGGTCTGGCTGCGCTCCAAGGGTCACTATCACCGCCGCGAGGCGTTAACGGACCAGCTCCCGGCTATCCTGACGGGGTGCGCGGTGGCGATGCTGGGCGCGGGGGCCATTCAGTTCGCCACCATCGAGGTCGGCTCACGCGTGCTGACCGCCACACACTGGCTCATTCTGGCACCCGCGCTGGCGGGCACGCGCCTGGCCGCGCGTCAGGCGCTCAGATCGGCCGGACTGTGGACCAGCCCGGCCGTCCTCTTCACGGCAGCCGTCCGATCGGGCGCGGTGCGCGAGGTGATCGCCAGGCACGACGCGCTGGGCGTCCATGTGGACAGCGTGGTAGCGACTGACGACATGGACAAGGCGCGCCTGATCGACGCGATGCGGCGCGCCTCCATTTCGGGCAGAGGCGTGGTCTATGCGCCCGCGCCCGATGAGCAGGATCAGCACGACGTGATCCGCGCCCTCGTCCTGGAGGGCGTGCCCTTCCTGCTGGCACCCCAGATCGGTCCCCTGCCCACCCAGGCCGAAGTGCTCAACTATCCGCTGGAAGACGTGTCCTTCATCGATGTGCGTGACCCGCTGGCCCGTCCGGCAGCGGAGATAGCCAAGCGCGTGTTCGATGTGGCCGCATCCGCAGGGCTGTTGGTGCTGCTGGCACCCGTGCTGGCCGCCATTACCCTGGCCGTACGCGCCGATGGCGGGCCGGCCCTGTTCCGCCAGAGGCGCGTCGGCCGCGGCGGGCGGAGTTTTGACTGCCTGAAATTCCGGTCCATGCAGCTGGACGCAGAGGCGCGCCTGGACAAACTGATCCGCGATAATCCGGCCATCGCGTCGGAGTGGCACGCCTTCCAGAAACTGCGCCGCGATCCGCGCATCACGCCGGTGGGCTGGCTGATCCGCAAGACCAATCTGGATGAACTGCCCCAGCTGATCAACGTCTTGCGGGGCGATATGAGCCTGGTCGGGCCGCGGCCGATGACGCTGTCCCAGATTAGCGCCTATGGTGACTATATGACCGCCTATGCCCGCATGCGCCCCGGCCTGACCGGCCTGTGGCAGACCAACGGCCGCAACCAGACCACATTTGCCGAACGCGCGCGCCTGGACGCCTGGTATGTGCGCAACTGGTCGCTGTGGCGCGATTGCGTCATTCTGGTGCGCACCGTGCGCGAGGTGATCTTCGCACGCGGCGGCTAGCCTGCTGCACCCGCGATGACCGGTTCCCATCACGCGGCTTTGGCATCACGACCTCGTCGTGCGCCCGCCCGGCCGTCTGCCTCCAGCCGGGCGGCATGACCCGCCACCGATCCTGTCAGCCTGTTGCAGGTGTGCCGCGATACTCACCTTCATGGTGCGCTGGGGGCCGTGCCTGACACGCGCGTCTGAGGTTTTTGCGTGTAAGGCTCGCATATCAACGCCCTATCTGGCATTGACATCGCGAGCCCGCCTGGAGACGCCCGCCATGACCCAAGCCCCCGCCCGTTCCGTCATCGATCTGATCGGCAACACGCCGCTGGTGCGCCTCAACCGCGTCTCCGACGCCACAGGGTGCGAGATTCTGGGCAAGGCGGAGTTTCTCAATCCGGGCGGCTCCGTGAAGGACCGCGCCGCGCTGGGCATTATCCGTGATGCGGAACGCTCCGGCGCGCTGAAACCCGGCGGCACGATTGTCGAGGGTACGGCGGGCAATACCGGTATTGGCCTGGCCATGGTCGGCCGCGCGCTCGGCTACCGGGTGGTCATCGTGTTCCCGCGCACCCAGTCGCGCGAGAAAGCCGCCGCCATCCGCCTCATGGGCGCCGAACTGATCGAGGTGGACGCCGTCCCCTATGCCAACCCGAACCATTATGCGCGCTATTCAGGCCAGCTGGCGCAGGAGATGAATGCGTCCGAGCCCCATGGCGCGATCTGGGCCAACCAGTTTGACAATACCGCCAACCGGCGCGTCCATGCCGAGACGACCGGTCCGGAAATCTGGACCCAGACCGGCGGCAAGGTCGACGCCTTCGTCGCCGCTGTGGGCTCGGGCGGGACGATTGCAGGCGTGTCAGACGCCCTCAAGAGCCGGAATTCAGATGTCCGCATCGCACTGGCCGATCCCGGCGGCGCGGCGCTGTACGGCTATTATGCCCATGGCGAACTGAAAGCCGAAGGCAATTCCATCACCGAAGGCATCGGTCAGAGCCGGATCACCAAAAATCTCGAAGGCGCGGTGATCGACGACGCCTTCCGCATTCCCGACGAGGAAGCGCTGGAAATCCTCTATGACCTCGTCATGCACGAAGGCCTGTGCCTGGGCGGATCGGCGGGGATCAATATCGCAGGCGCCGTGCACATGGCGCGCAAGCTGGGACCGGGCCACACCATCGTGACAATCCTGTGCGATCACGGATCACGCTACCAGTCCAAGCTCTACAACCCCGCCTTCCTGCGAGAGAAGGGATTGCCCACACCGCCCTGGCTGACGGACTAAGGCCTTACCTGAACGGCGGCGCGTAGAGCAGACCGCCTTCATTCCACTGGGCGTTCAGGCCGCGTTCGAGGCGCAGGGGCGACTGGGTGCCCAGATGGCGGGCGAACAGCTCGCCATAATGGCCGCGCGCGGTGATGGCGTTGAGGGCGAAGTCGGCGTCCAGGCCCAGCCCTTCGCCCATGGCGCCTTCCGCGCCCAGCAGGCGGCGCACGACGGGACTGCGGCCGATGTCGCGCAGCTCGCGCGCATTGGCGGCGGTGACGCCGTATTCCTCTGCGGTGATCAGCGCGTGCAGCACCCAGCGTGTGGCTTCGGCAAAGCGCGGATCACGCGCCGCCACCACCGGGCCCAGCGGCTCCTTGGAGATGACGTCCGGGAGAATCACAAACGCATCCGGCTCAGCCAGCGCCCGGCGCAGACCGGCCAGCGCGGACACGTCCGCTGTGACGACATCGCACCGCCCGGCTTCGAAGGCTTCGCGCGCGGCCAGCGGCGTTTCGGCAAGGACAGGCGTAAGGGTCAGCCCGTAAGTCTCTGCGAAGTCGGTGAGATTGAGAATGCTGGTGGTCGAGGCCTGGACGCAGATGCGCGCGCCATCGAGCTCACGCGCGCTGGCCACGCCCAGATCCGCCGGCACCATGAAGCCCTGCCCGTCATAATAATACGTGCCGGCGAATGTTACCGGCATCTGGGCCGCGCGCGTAAAGGTCCAGCTGGTTGAGCGCAGGAGAATGTCGATGCGCCCCTCCTCCAGCGCCGGCAGGCGCTCGGCGGAGGTCAGCGGCACAAAGCGAACCCGGTCCGCATCACCCAGAAAGGCGGCGGCGTACGCATGGCACAGATCAATCTCGAACCCCTGCCAGCGCCCGTCGGCATCGCGTTCGGCGAACCCCGCAAGGCCCGTATCCACCCCGCAGACCAGCACGCCGCGCTCGCGAATCTCGGCAAGCCCCGAGCCCAGCGCCTCGTACTGGCTCTGGGATACGGTGAAGCCCATGGCGAAGGCCGCCGCTGCCCGCGCCAGCCGGCGCGGTGCAAACAGGTCGAACAAAGACGCTGGCGTCATCGCTCCAACCACCCTAAACGCTGAAAAGTCCTTGTGGTGTAACCAAAGCAAAGGCCCGCGTCGACATGAAACGCGATACCCGCCTCATTCATTCAGGCCGCTGCGCCGACGACCTGCATCTGGTGAACCCGCCGGTACGGCGCGCCTCCACCGTCCTGGGCGAGACCACGCAGGCACTGTACGCCCCGGCGTCGGGCAATCATCACTACGGGCGCGGGGGTCTGAGCCCCAATGACGAACTGCGATCGGCCATCGCGGATCTCTATGACGCGGAGCATGTGGCGCTGGCACCGTCAGGCCTCGCCAGCGTGGTGCTGGCCATGCGCGCGGCCATCAACGGGCCCGGCGAGGCGCTGATCACCGATTCGGTCTACCGGCCCGTGCGCCGCTTCTGTGACGAAGAGCTGCCACGCCTGGGCGTCACGCCGCGCTATTACGATCCGCGCATCGGCGCGGACATTGCAGGCCTGATCACGCCGTCCACCCGCATGATCGCACTGGAGAGCCCGGGCTCGCTGACCTTCGAACTGCAGGACATTCCCGCCATCACCCATGCCGCGCGCGCGGCCGGCGTGCCCACCGTGATCGACGACACCTGGAGCGCGGGCTGGTTGATGAACCCGCTGGCGCTGGACGTCGACTACGCCGCCCAGGCGCTGACGAAATACGCCGGTGGCCATTCCGATTTCCTGATGGGCTCGGTGGCGGCCAAAGGCGAAGCCGCCGCGCGGCTCAAGTCGCAAGAGACGGTCAACGGGCTGCATGTCTCACCCGATGACGCGTTTTTGTGCCTGCGCGGGCTTCGCACCCTGCCCCTGCGGATCGAGCGCTCGGGGGCAAGCGGTCTGGAACTCGCGCGCCGCCTGGAATCCCACCCGCGCATCGCCCGCGTGCTGCACCCGGCGCTGCCCTCCAGTCCCGACCACGCGGTCTATGCCCGCCAGTTCCACGGCCCCGCCGGCTGCTTCGCCTTCACCGTGAAGGACGCCAGCCAGGCGCAAGGCGAGGCCATCGCCGAGGCCTGCCAGCTGTTCGCCATGGGCTTTTCCTGGGGCGGATTTGAAAGCCTGATCCTGCCTTGCGACCGCCAGCTCATCCGCACGGCCACCCCATGGCCAGCGGACGGCGCCCTGCTGCGCCTCTCCGTGGGCCTGGAAGACGTGGAGGATTTGTGGGCCGATCTCGAGCAGGCGCTCGCGGCCGCCTAGCCCTGCGCCTTCAGGATCGGCACCCGCGCGGCCCGGATCGCCGGGAAGAAGCCGCCTGCGGCACCCACCACCAGAGCCAGCACCACGCCAGAGACGATCGCGGCCGGGGTCACGGCGAAGGAGAACACGATCTGGGTGAAGCCGCCGCCCAGCGTGGAGGCCGATACACCGTCGAACACCAGATAGGTGATCCCCGCGCCGATCAGTCCGCCGATGGAGGCCAGCAGCAGCGATTCCGCCATCGTGCCGACAAAGGCCGGAAAGCCGGCAAACCCGATGGCGCGCAGGGTCGCGATCTCGCGCGTGCGCGCATCGACAGACGCGTACATGGCGTTCCACGCGCCCGCGAGCGCCCCAACCGCCATGATGATGGCCAGCGGCCAGCCCAGGAACAGGATGATATTCGAGGTGCCGCCAGCGGTGGACGCGAAGAACTGGCGCTCGCTGGACACGTCGGCCTCGAGACGCGGCTCGTTCTCCACATAGGCCTGCAGCTCGGCCAGAGCCTGCGGGCTGGTCAGGCGCGCACGCACGGACTGCACGGTCCCGGTGCGCTGATAGAGATTCTGGATCACGCCCAGATCGGCCCAGATTTCTGAATCGAAAACCGATCCCCCCGTGGAGAATATCCCCACCACCCGCCATTCATTGGGGCCAAGCCGGATTGTTTCGCCCAACTCGAAGCCGGCAAACTCGCGCAGCACGCCCTCGCCCACCACAAGCTCATTGGAGCCGGACGCAAACATGCGGCCTTGAGTGAGCGAAAAGCCGTTGCGCAGCGATGGCGCATTCTCGCCCACCCCGCGCAGGGGCAGGTTCGCATCCGTGCCCGATGACCGCTTGCGGCCATTGGCGACGACATAGAGCTCTGCCGATATAATCGGATCACCGGACGCGTCCACGGCGATGCCGGGTCCCGCCTCGATCAGGCGCACCGCATCGCGGCCCAGCCCGGAATTGAGCTCGGTCTGGGAATTGGCCCCGACGACCACCGCCACATCATCCGACCCCGTACCGTCCACCGTCGCCCGGAAGCCGTTGGCCATCGCCAGGAAGCCCAGCAAAACGCCCACCACCAGCGCCACTGACAAGACGGTCGCCAATGACATGCCCCATCGCTGCGGGATGGAGCGCAGATTGATCATCGTGACGGCCCCGATCTGTCTGAGCATCGCCCTTACTCCTTCCCGAGACCGTCAACGATATTGATCCGCATGGCGTTGATCGCCGGCATCAAGCCGGTAACCAGGCCGAACGCGACCATCAGCGCAATGGCCTGGCCTGCTATCTCACCCGTCATGCGCAGGCCCGGCAGCTGACCGGCCAGCATCGCGCCGACGCCGGCCAGCAGCAGTGCCGCCAAACCGAGCCCGATCAATCCGCCGACCAGGCTCAGCAGCACCGACTCGCTGAGCACGTGAATGAAGATCCGCGGCGGGGCGAAGCCCAGCGTCTTCATGACCGCCACTTCCTTGGTGCGCTCATTGATCGCCATCACCATGGTCGTGCCGACGATCATCAGGATCGTGGCAAAGGCCGCGCCGATCACCAGCGTCAGAATAAGGCCGATATTGCCCAGCTGCTCCAGGAAGGCCTGGCCAAACGCCGCCTCTGTGGACGTCTCCGTCTCCGCCGGCGAGTTGGCGAACAGCGCGTCGATCTCCCGGGCGACCCGGTCATTGATGGACGGATCCCCGGTGGTGAGAATGATCCAGCCGATCTGGTCACGGTTGAAGGCCAGCGCCTCGTTGTAATAATCGTAGTTCAGCAAAATATAGTTCGTCGGAACGTCCTGATCCTGTGCGTCGAAGACAACGCATAGCTCGAGATCCCAGACCTGTGAGCCATCTTCCTTGCGCCAGATGTTTGAGTTCAGCGGAATGCGCTGTCCCTGGGTCCATCCATACTGGTTCATCAGATCGGCGCCGACCGCGGCGCAATCGCGGCGCGCGAACAGGGTCTCCAGCTCGCCCTCCACCGGCTCCAGCTCGGCATACACCTGGAGATAGCTCTCAATGTCCGCGGCGAAGGCCTGGATGAAATTGCGCGGCTCCTGATAATACCCGCCAAACCAGCTGGCGTGGGTGACCGCCTGAACGCCGTCCACCTGCGCCACGCGCCCCCAATAGGCGTAGGGCATGGTCAGGGTGAAGTTGATCGCGTTCAGCGTCACCAGGCGGTCCGCCGCCGCAGTATCGACACCGGAATTGAGCGAGCGCGAAAAGGCACCCAGCACGGCGAAGATCAGGAAGGCTGTCATGATCGACAGCACAAGCAGGATTGCCCGCGTCTTCTTGCGGAACAGGCTTTTGCGGATCAGCGTGGCATCGTTCATGCGGGCGCGCCTGCAGCTTCGACGAACCGGCCTTTGTCCAGGTGCAGTTCGCGCTTGGCATATTTCGCGGCAGCCGGGTCGTGGGTCACCATGATGATAGTCTTGCCCAGCTCGTCATTGAGAAGCTGGAGCGTACCCAGCACCTCGTCGGCGGTGGTGCGATCCAGATCACCGGTCGGTTCATCGCACAGCAGCACTTTGGGATCGGCCACGATCGCGCGCGCAATGGCCACGCGCTGTTGCTGACCGCCCGACATCTGGCGGGGCCTGTGGCCGGAGCGGTCGGCGAGCTTGACGATATCCAGGGCGGTCTGCACCCGGCGCTTGCGCTCCTTGCCCGAGAGCTTGGTGAGCAGCAGCGGCAATTCCACGTTCTGGGCCGCCGTCAGCGTGGGCATCAGATTGTAGAACTGGAAGATGAAACCGACATTCGCGGCGCGCCATTTGGCCAGTTTCGACTGGGCCATATTGTCAATGCGCGCGCCGTCGAACAACACCTCGCCCGAGCTGGGCCGGTCGATGCCGCCCAGCTGGTTGAGCAGGGTGGTCTTGCCCGAACCGGACGGCCCCATGATCGCAATGAACTCGCCCTGACCGATGGTCATCGTGAGGTCGGAGAAAATGGTGATGGATTCGCGCCCGCGCGTGTAGCGCTTGGCAAGATTGTTGAGCTGATACAGCGCCTCGGCCATAGGCATCCCTTCCCGATCCGTCTTACGAATTGAACTTTACATAATAAAGCACATTATATCAATAGGGCGTTCACTACCCGTCGACGAATGTCACGCGCGCCGCCATGTCGGGCAGGATCCGTGCATCCCGCTCCAGTAGCGCCACGCGCACCTTGATCGTGGCGCGCGCCCGGTCGGCTGTTGGGATGATTGCCTCCACCCGCGCCGGGATACGCCAGTCCGGATAGGCGTCGAGTACTGCCTCAACAGTCTGCCCGGCAGTAACGCGCTGGATCTGCCCCTCATTGACGTCCACTTCGAGTTCCAGGCTGCTCATATCCACAATGGTGGCGATGCCTGTGCGGGTGAATCCGCCACCGGCAGACCCCGGCGACAGGATTTCACCCACCTGGGCGTTCTTGGCGATCACCACGCCGCCGAAGGGCGCGCGCACCACATGGCGGTCGACAAAATCCAGCTGGCTGGCCAGACGGGCGCGGGCCGCCGCCGAGTCGGCGCGGGCGGCTGCGATCTGGCTGCCAAGCGAATCACGCTGGGACTGCAAAGCGGTGATCGAGGCCTCTGTGGCAAACCCGGAGGTGACCAGGCGCTGCGCGCGCTCCAGCTGAAGCTGCGCCTCGGCGCGCTGGCTGCCGAGGGCGCGCGCGCGTGCTTCGGCGGCCTGGGCCTGCGCCTCGAACAGATCGAGGTCCAGCCGCGCGCGCTCATCATCCAGCCTGGCGAGCACCTCGCCCTCAGAGACAACTGTGCCCTCCTCAATGAGCACTTCGCGGATGCGGCCGGTGATTTCCGCCGACACGGTCGCCTGACGGCGCGCCGTGACATAGCCCGACGCCACAAGGCCGGACGCCCGCGCGGCGGGGCGCGGCGCGGGCTGGGCCGCGGGCGCAGCGGCTTCAACGCCAGACGCCTCAGCCACAATCTGCGGCGCAGCGGCGGGTGCCGGCTCATCGGATGACGTCAGGACGGGGATCAAAAACCAGGCCAGTGCCACGCCAATCGCGATCGACACCGTGGCAATCAGCACCTGAAGCAACACATTCGGCCCGGCGCTGTGCGCTTCGCCGCCCCGGTCTATGCTCAAGGATTGAAGCTGGTCTCTGCGATCGTCTGCCATGGTCACCCCTTCCCGTTGCACCGCCAATATCAGAGGCCACGGGGGTGCGCAGCTAAATATCTGGACAGATAAGCACCGGGTTCAGATGGCATGGCGGGGGCACCGCGGCTCACCGGGATCGGACACACAGCAAACTGGCGACCCTGGCAGGACTCGAACCTGCAACCGTCGGATTAGAAGTCCGGTGCTCTATCCAGTTGAGCTACAGGGCCTGGGGCGCAAGGCGGGCCGGTGACTGGCGCTCGCGCCTAGTGCGACCAGGGCTCCTTGCGCTCATAGGCGAAATTGCCGGCATAGGTTTTGATGCGGCGCGGCGTTTCGCGCGCTTCGAAGACCTGGAACGGGATGGCGTGACGCTGGGCATAGGCCACGGCCTCGTCACGGGTCTCAAAGCTGAGGCGGATCTGGCGGCGGGTATCATTGGACGAGGCCCAGCCCATGAGCGGGTCCGGGCGCTTGGCCATGGAGGGGATAAACTCCAGCAGCCAGTCATGGGTCTTGGCCCGGCCGGACTGCATCGCGGTTTTCGCCGGACGATAGATTTTGGCGAACATCGAGACGAACTCCCAAACGGCATCCCGCTTGCGCGGGTAAGATGGTCGGGGCGGCCGGATTCGAACCAGCGACCCTCTGGTCCCAAACCAGATGCGCTACCAGGCTGCGCTACGCCCCGAATGAGCGGGGTTTACGCGCGCGCGCCCGGCGGCGCAAGCGGCGCGAACGCCAGGTTCAGCGGTTATCCCCGCCCTCGCCGCCATCACCGGCGGGCTCTTCGTCTGCCGGCTCTTCACCGGGCTCACCCTCGCCAGGCTCATCACCCGGTTCGTCATTGCCCGGCTCACCGTCATCGCCTTCAGGCCCCGGACCGGCCTCGGGCTCGGGCTCGGGCTCGGGCTGAACAGTGGCTTCATTGCCGAACAGGGCATGGCGCACGATGTCGCCGGGCGAAATGCCCAGCTCGGCGGAGCGGCCCGCATTGATCTCCAGCACGCTGAGCACCGGAAAGTCCGACAAGAGCTGGCGGCGCGACATGGGCTGCGCGTGGGCGATGATCTTGGCGATGCGCCCGTCGGCGCGAATATACAGAATATCCAGCGGGATCAGCGTGTTCTCCATCCAGATGGAGACGATCTGCTCACGCTGGAAATCAAACAGCATGCCGGCGTCGGGATCGAGCGACTCGCGGTGCATCAGGCCGCGCTGGCGCGCGTCGTCGCTGGCGGCGACCTCCACAATCAGCTCGACCGGGCCGTCCGCCGTGTCGATCACGACAAGGTCGGGTCCGCCATACTCCACCACCGTCTCGCGCGCAGTGGGATCGGCGTGGGCCCAGGTGGCCGACACAAGGAACAGCGCGGCAAACGCGCCGGCGAAGCGGGACAAGGCGGGGGCGATCATGTTCATGGAAGGGAAGCTAGCCTCGCACCGCGCGGGACGCAATCGGTGTTGCGCTGATGGCCCTGTGGGGCGCGGCACACGTGTGCACTGCACAAAAGCGCTTGCCTGTGCGCGCCGCACAGGTTTGTTAGCGCGTCGAACGATACGCCATTAAGGGGGACGACACATATGCGCATTGAAGCCATCTCCATCGGGCAGAACCCGCCCGACGATATCAATGTCATCATCGAAGTGCCGTTCGGCGGCCAGCCGGTGAAGTATGAGCTGGACAAGAGCTCCGGCACGCTCTGGGTGGACCGCTATCTGCACACACCCATGCGCTATCCGTGCAATTACGGCTTCACGCCCCACACCCTGTCCCTGGATGGCGACCCCATCGACGTGATGGTGCTGGGTCAGACCGAGCTGGTACCGGGCTGCGTGATGCGCGCGCGCCCCATCGGCGTGCTGGTGATGGAGGACGAGAGCGGTCAGGACGAGAAAATCCTTGCCGTGCCCCACGCCAAGCTGACGCCGCTGTATGAAGAGATGAAAACCTATACCGATGTGCACCAGGCGCAGATCGCGCGCATCACCCATTTCTTCGAGCACTACAAGGATCTCGAACCGCGCAAATGGGTGAAGGTCCAGGGCTGGTACGGCGTCGAGCGCGCGCGTGAAATGATCCTGGACTCCATCGAGCGGGCCAAGACCGCCGGCTGACCCGTCATGCAAGCAGGGCGGCGCTGAGCGCCGCCCTCGCCTCGCCGCCGCCTGCATGGTGTGATTACACCCCGGACATGCAGTGCGAGGAGACGGTTGATGAAGCGTATGATCGAGTTGCCAGTGGAGACCCAGCCGGGCGATCCGCTGGAGGCTTATTTCAATCCCGATTTCATGAACTCGCCGACAGCGCGGCCTCTGCGCATCCTGGCTGAATATCTTCAGCCCAAGGAGCGCTTCGAACAGCGCGAGATCAACGACACCATTTTGTTCTTTGGCTCGGCGCGCGTCCTGCCCGCCGATGTGGCGCAGGCGCGTCTGGACGCGGCGCAGGCTGAGGGCGGCGAGGACGCGGTGAAGCTGGCGCAGCGTGCCGTCATGATGTCGCGCTACTATGAAGACGCGCGCGAGCTGGCCAAGCGGCTCACCCACTGGTCGCTCAATCTCGAGCCGTGCGGCGGGCGGCGCTTTGTGGTGTGCACCGGTGCCGGGCCCGGCATCATGGAAGCGGCCAATCGCGGCGCCATGGAGGCGGGCGGCGAGACGGTGGGCCTGGGCATCACCCTGCCCATGGAGGAAGCCAATAACCCCTATGTGACGCCGGACCTCAATTTCGAGTTCCACTACTTCTTCACGCGCAAATTCTGGTTTTTGTATCCGGCCAAGGCGCTGGTCCTGATGCCCGGCGGGTTCGGCACGCTGGACGAATTGTTCGAGACCCTGACCCTGCTCCAGACCAAAAAGATGAAAAAGCGCCTGCCCGTGGTGCTGTTCGGCACGGACTACTGGGACAAGGTGCTCAATCTGGAGGCTCTGGTCGAGTTCGGTGCCATCAACGCCGCCGACCTTGACCTCATCCACCGCACCGACAGCGTGGACGAGGCGTACACCTACATCGTCGACGAGCTGTGCGAATATGCCCTGCCCAATCCGGGACCGGGGATGTAGCGTCAAGGGCGGGCGACGGGGCACCGGGGAGGTGCCGCGCCCCTCGACACGCGGCCGGGCCCGGGCAGGATGTCCGCCGCCAGCGCACGCGGCGCTCCGTCAGCGGGGGTCAGCCGGAATTCCTGTGGCCACGCCACGGCGCCCCGGGCGATACTGACTGCCCGGCACAGGGGAAAAGGCGGTCAGGCCGTCCCCACCCGTCACCTCCCGCGCGGCTGCCTGCAGGCCGGCGGCCAGGCCCGGCTCTATGCCCAGCTCCCAGGCGGCCAGCTCGGTCTCGCCCAGCGACCGGGGGTCCAGCCCGGTCAGGTGTGCGAAAACCACCAGGGCAGACAGGTAGTAGCCGTACTGGCTGGCATGATGCTGGTCATAACTCCACAGGCTGACCTGGCCGTGAGGCACGCCCTGATAGGGGTTTTCCACGGCGAGGCCTGTCTCCATCGCCTTCAGCCAGGCGTCCGCCACGGGAATGATGGCACCGTCCACACCCACGCGGGCTGCGGCCAGTTCATAGCCGTCCCGAATGTCGGCCGCCATCCGGTCAAGCCCCTGTCCAGACCAGGGCCGCCCGTCCAGGTGGACGTAATCGGCTCTCGGCCAGGTCGCGAGAAACAGGATCTGGACCGCGTCATGTCTTGCGCGAACCGTATCGGCGAGGGTGGCCGACGCCTCGACCAGACGCCGCGGATCGCCCGGTGCCGCCCGGTCCAGCATGGAGAGGCTTTGCATCACGACGCAGTCCCATGAACGGTCAAAGCGCTCGAGTCCGGCCTCCACATGATCGTGCAGACCGAAACCGGACGACGTGGCGTGGCTGACATCAAGCGCCACGCCCGCCTGATCGGCAAAGACGCCGACCAGGGCCGGCACGCCGCCAAAATCCGTGTTGTAGAGGTCCTGCACCGTCTCAGCCCGGTAATAGCGCACCGCCGAGGTTGATCCGAATGTGTAGCTATTGCCGATGAAGAGCACGCGCGCGCCCTCACGGGCGCAGGCCTGGCCCGCCGGTTCCACATCCATGCCGGCGTCCGCCACGGCGGTGCAGAAGCCCGCCGCGGCCATACAAACCGCTGTGACCACAGCCAGAAAACGCCAGGGACTGACCCTGTGGTGAGCGGCATGCATCAGGTGATCCTCCGTATCCGGTTTCAATGCCGGTGTTCAGACATGCCCGGCACCCGCCCGGCTGGGACGGTGACGGGAATGATCACTGATATCAGCTTCATACCGTTTGCGGCAGTGGCTTCTGTCCCGAGCGGCCCGCCCGCAAATCACCGCCGGAAGTGCGCTTGGAAACAAGCGTCACGGCGTCAGACATCAACAGGGAGAAACACGCGTGGCAGGCCCTAGGGGAATCGAACCCCTCTTTCCAGGTTGAAAACCTGGCGTCCTAACCGATAGACGAAGGGCCCGCGAACGCGTGGAGCGTCGATATATCCACCCCCTCCCCCTTATGCAAGCGCTCGGCAGGGAGTTTCTTCACATCGCGCTGCGCCGCGGTCAGCCTGCGGGCGCAAGGTCTTCGAGGTGCAGCTCGGCGCGCCGTCCATAGCGATTGTCCTCGGCGCGCAGCTTGCCCGCCACATGGAAACGCGCCTCGCCCGGAGCCAGCAGCGCGTGGCCCATGGGATTGTCGGCGGCGCGAAACGCAATGCCCTGCAGGCGCGCGCCGCCGGCGGCCTCGAACGTGACGCGCACATGGTTGGTTCCCACCAGCTTGGCAAAGGTGCGGCGCAGATCGCTGAACGCAAAACGCGGCTCCGGATTGCCCTGGCCGAAGGGCGCGGCGGCGCTCAGCGCCTCGCAAAACTCGAACGATACCGAGGCCGGATGGGCGACAGCGTCCAGCTGCAGCGTGCGCGCCTCGTGCGCGCCTGCCCATTCGGCGGCCAGCTCGGCTTCCATGAAAGCGCGCAGGTCATCGATCCGGTCCGCGGCTATGGTCAGGCCGCCCGCCATGGCGTGTCCGCCGCCGGCCACCAGCAGCCCGGCTTCACGCGCGCGCGCAATCGCGCCGCCCAGATTGACCCCGGGGCAGGACCGGCCCGAGCCTTTGGCGAGGCCCGTTTCGGGATCAATCCCGATCACGATGGAGGGCCGGTTGAACCGGTCTTTCAACCGTCCTGCGGCGATGCCGATGACGCCGGGATGCCAGTGCTCACCTGCGGCGATGAGCACCGCCGCATCCTCGCTGACACCCGCCGCCTCCACCTGCGCCAGGGCGGCCTCCAGCACCTCGGCCTCGATCTCGCGGCGCTCGGCATTGAGACGGTCAAGCTCCTGTGCAAGGGCGCGCGCTTCGTCCTTGTCATCGGTGGTCAGCAGGCGCGCGCCCAGATCGGACTTGCCCACCCGTCCCCCGGCATTGATTCGCGGTCCGATCAGGAAGCCGGCGTGATACACGCCCGCAGGTCCCGTCACGCCCGCCACCTCTGCCAGCGCCGCCAGGCCGGGGCGCGACCATGCGCTCATGACTTTCAGCCCTTGCGCGGTGACGGCACGGTTGAAACCGGTCAGCGGCACCACGTCGCAAATGGTGCCCAGAGCCGCCAGATCCGCAAAGGCGAGCAGGTCCGGCTCGGGTTTGGCTGCAAACGCGCCGCGTGTGCGCCCTTCACGGTTCAGCGCCGCCAGCAGGACAAACACCACGCCCGCGGCCGCCAGATGGCCGCAGCCTGACGGATCACCGGGTTGATTGGGATTCACCAGCGCCTCGGCGTCCGGTGCCGCGCCGTCCATCAGATGGTGATCGATCACCGCCACCGGCAGGCCCATGGCACGCGCCCCGGCCAGCGGGACCACGGCCGCCGCCCCGCAATCGAGCGTGATCACCAGGCCTGCGCCCTGAGCTTTCAGCGTTTCGAACGCCGCCGTACTGGGGCCGTACCCCTCTTCGATCCGGTCGGGCACATAGATCAGGGGCGCTTTGCTCACCATGGCCAGCCAGCGCGAAAGCTGGGCGGCGGAGGTGGCACCGTCCACGTCATAATCAGCAAACAGGGCAATGCGCACCCCCGCTTCCACCGCGTCCCAGATCAGGCGCGCAGCATCATCCATGCCCTTGAAGCTGGACGGATCGGGAAAGCTGTCGCGCAGACGCGGGGCCAGAAAGCCCGGCGCGGTGTCCGCCGTCAGGCCGCGCGCCGCGAGCAGGCGGGCCAAGGCGTCATTGGCACCGGTCAGGCGGGCGATCTCGCCCGCCACACGGTCGTCTGCAGGCTTGAGCGCCCAGGCGCGCCCGCCCAGCGAGTGCGTGACGCCGAACAGCGCGCTGCCGGTCACCGCGCCAGCGGGCGGCGGGTCGAGATTTTCCGCCGCACGCCCGAGATGGAGGAGTAGACCAGCGTCTGGGTCTCCACCCAGCCGGCCCCGTGGCGCACGCCATGGACCATCCGGCCATCGGTCACGCCGCAGGCGATCAGCAGGCAGTCATCGCTGGCCATGTCCATGAGCGTGTATTTGCGGTCGAGATCCTCGATCCCGGTGCGCCGGGCGCGGGCACGCTCGTCATCATTGCGGAAATGCAGGCGGCACTGGATCTGGCCACCGACGCAGCGCAGCCCCGCCGCCGCCAGAACGCCTTCGGGCGCGCCGCCGCGGCCAATATAGATGTCCACGTCCACATCCGGGTCAGCGGCCATCATCACGCCGGCCACATCGCCGTCACCGATAAACGTGATTCGCGCGCCCGCCTTGCGGATCGAGGCGGCGATACCCTCATGACGCTCGCGGTCCAGCACGCAGGCGGTAATCTGCGACGGGTCGACGCCCTTGGCGCGGGCCAGCGAGCGGATATTGTCGGCGGGTTCTGCGTCCAGATCGATCACGCCTTCGGCATAGCCCGGCCCGATGGCGATCTTGTCCATATACGTGTCAGGCGCGTACAGCAGCCCGCCCCGGGGCGACAGCGCCAGGATCGCCAGCGCATCGCGCATGCCCTTGGCGGTCACGTCCGTGCCTTCCAGCGGGTCCAGGGCGATATCGATCTCGGGACCCTGCCCCGTGCCGACTTCCTCGCCGATATAGAGCATGGGCGCCTCGTCGCGCTCGCCCTCGCCGATCACAATGCGGCCGCGCATCTCCATGGCGTTGAAGGCGGTACGCATGGCGTCCACAGCCGCCTGGTCAGCGGCGATCTTGTCACCGCGCCCCACCAGGGCCGACGCAGCGATGGCTGCGCGCTCGGCGGCGTTCACCGCATCATTCATCAGGGCTTCCAGCCCCTTGGCGTTCGACATGCTCATTTCCTTGTCCGTTCAGGGGCCACCAACGCAAGGCGTTGGCGGTGATCATTCAGGGGGTTTGGCGCGCGCGCGCTGGCGCACAGCATAATCTTCGGCAGACTCTTCCGGGTCGGACACGCTGTCGGCGGCGTCACGGATCTGCGCGCCACGCCGCAGAAGCGCGCGCTCGGACGCGGCCATGGAGGCAAGCGTGCCCGCGTCCAGGACACGCTCGGGCACAAAGCCCGGTGCACGCGCGGCACCACCCGCCGGGTCCCCGCCGGACAGGCGCTGCGCGCTCCAGCTGCTGATGTCGGCGTCCGGCTGGGCATTCCCCGCGCAGCCTGCGGCAAACACGGCGGCCGAAGCGAGGGCGAGCATTCGCAGAATCATGACGCGCCTTGCGCCTCCCGGCCATTGGATGGGGCTTCGGCTTTCTATACGCTTCTGCGCATCACTGTCACCTCCCGGGAGGCGTTGCGCACCATGGCCGAGAAAAAAACACCCGCCCGCTCCGGCAAACCCGCGCGGACACGCAAACCAAAGGCCTCCGCGCCCAAACCGGCCAGGACCGGCGCAGAGCCCGGCAGGACGACCGGAGCGCCCGCCAAACCTGCGACGAAATCCGGCGCGGCACCGGCGGCCAAAGCCGGATCAGCGCCGCAACCGGCAACCGGTCAGGCCGCAGAGGCCGCCGCATCCCTGGGTGTGCTTGGCGCGGAAGACCTGGACAGGCTGGAGACGGTCTCGCGCAATCTCATGCAGTCCGCGCTCAAAAGCCAGAAGCTGATGAGCGATGTCATGCGCCGCTCGCTGGAGGGCGACCCGTCTCTGGCCCCGAACGCTGACCCGCTGCACGCCGCGCCCGAACTGATCAAGGCCTGGGAATCGATTCTGTCCGATCCCGAGCTCTTGCTGCAGGCCCAGTCAGACCTCTATCGCAGCTATCTGGACCTGTGGTCGTCCACCAACCGGCGGATGCTGTCGGGCGACGCCGCCGATCCGGCGATCATGCCGGAACCGGGTGACAAGCGCTGGCGCTCCAAAGCGTGGAGCGAGCATCCGGTGTTTGACGCCATCAAGCAGTCCTATCTGCTCAATCAGCGCTTCATGCTGACCCTGCTGGCGGGGGCCAAGGGCCTTGATGAACCGGCGCGCCGCAAAGTGAATTTCGTCACCCGCCAGATGATCGACGCCCTGTCGCCGACCAATTTTGCCATGACCAATCCCGATGTGATCGAGGAGACAGTGCGCACGCGGGGTGAAAACCTGACGCGCGGCCTGACCCAGCTGATGAGCGATCTGGAGCGCGGCCAGGGCCGCCTCGCTTTGTCCCAGACCGATATGGACGGGTTTGAGGTGGGCAAGGATCTGGCCGCCACGCCCGGCGCTGTGGTCTGGCGCAATGAGGTGATGGAGCTGATCCAGTACGCGCCCGCCACGCAGCAGGTCCGCCAGCGGCCCCTGCTGATCGCGCCGCCCTGGATCAACAAGTTCTACATTCTCGACATGCGGCCCCAGGGATCGATGATCCGCTGGCTCACAGAACAAGGTTTCACGGTCTTCCTGATCAGCTGGGTGAACCCCGAAGCCGACCTGAAGGACGCCAGTCTGGAAGACTATATCCGCAAGGGCCTGTTCACCGCGCTGGAGGTGATCGAGACCATTACCGGCGAGCGCCAGGTGGACACGGTGGGCTATTGCATTGGCGGCACCATGCTGGGCACGGCGCTGGCGCTGATGGCGGCCGAGGGTGACGACCGCATCGCGTCGGCCACCTTCTTCGCCGCCCAGCTCGATTTCAAGCTGGCAGGCGAGCTCCTGGTCTTCATCGATCAGGAATGGTTCAGGGAGATCGAGCGCCTGATGGACGCCCAGGGCGGCGTGCTGGACGGGCGCACCATGGCCGACACCTTCAACATGCTGCGTTCGAATGATCTGGTGTGGTCCTTCGTGATCAACAACTATCTGCTGGGCCGCCAGCCCCAGGCCTTCGACCTCCTCTACTGGAACGCCGACCAGACGCGCATGCCCAAGCGGCTGCACCTGTATTATCTCGACACCTTCTACCGCCAGAACCTTCTTTCCGAAGGCAAATTGGAGATGGCGGGCCATACGCTGAACCTCAGGAACGTGACCATTCCGGTGTTCATGCAGGCCAGCAAGGAAGACCACATCGCGCCGGCCGACAGCGTCTACCGCTCGGCGCGCCTGTTTGGCGGTCCGGTGCAGTACATGATGGCGGGGTCCGGCCATATCGCCGGCGTGGTCAACCACCCCGACGCCAGGAAATACCAGCACTGGGTCAACAAGGCCCTGCCCGAAACCCGCGAAGCGTGGCTCGCCGGCGCCACCGAAACCCCCGGTTCCTGGTGGCCCCACTGGACAGACTGGCTGCGGTCCATGAATGACGCGCAGGTCCCCGCCCGTGAGCCCGGCGGCGGCAAGCTCAAGCCGGTCTGCCCGGCGCCGGGGGAATATGTGAAGGTGCGCAGTTAGGGGGCGCTCTCTTATTTGCCTTCACCGCTCGCGAAATACGTTCAGTAAATCTAACGGAAACAGTCGACGCCAAAAAGGTACGGACCTCAAACTCATTCGTTTAGCGAGATACGACCGATTGATAGCAAACTACCCATTTGCGATGAGCTCAGCTACAACCAAAAGCTTGTCCTTGTAGGTTGAGAAAACCGTTTCTCCAGCAAAGGAATTTGGATTCTGCGCCATCAAGAAGTCATATAGCTCAATACCTGAGCTTGGTGAGCCCAATACCCTTGCTGCAACTGCTTCCAAGGATGCTTGTGTGGTGCTGGAAATATGAGCAGATGCATTTCTCATAGCCCTCAAATCTGACAAATCAGTTGTTATGCTGCTTATATGCGGCTCGAATGGCCGACCATCATGAAAGTAAAGAAACGCAACACGCTTAACATTTTCATGATTGGCAAAATCAAAATATCGCCCCGTCCCAATCAATATTTTTAATGCTCTATCAATGTCTTTTGGACTCACATATTTCCGAGGGCGCCTCCCAAGCGCTGACTTTCTTCCCGCCATATACTTCGTCATCGCCCCTTCAAGAAAAGCTTCCCATCCTCTGAAAAGATTCAAGAAAGCCGCCACCGCAATCTGTCTCTGGTCGATGATTGGCAGCAAGGGCTGACCCGCTGCGTCGCGCGCGTGGCAATTCGCAATGAGACTATCACACTGCGCCGCTGAGGCTTGGAAATCAGCCAGTGTCTGCGATAGTGACACGCGCTCTCTACCCCATTAGGCCGAGCAAAAATTTCGCACGGCGCTCTCTCACCGCCTCATCAGTGGTCGCTCGCCGACTGTCCTGCAGGAATTGACGCTCGCTGGGAGTAAGCGCGCCCACATCAGGCTCCGTAAAAATTTCCTCAATGCGATCAAGTTTGTGGCGAGCCGATTGGAGCTCAGGCTCCGAAACGAGCCTTGGCCTCGGAGCTACCAAGCGCTCCACTCCATATTGGGCGTGGTCTATAGCATTGAACAACGTGTAAAATATATGTATTCTTCTAAATTGAGTGCCCGCAAGCCCCTCTGAGAAAAGACGCCGCATTATTGAAATATTTGCATCAAATCGGCGCTCAATCAAATCCGCATCTTGATCGAACTCTCGCTCATATCGATCATAGTACTTCTTAATTTGTTTCTTAGATCGTATTCCGTCTATTATCGATATCAATAAATCTGCAACAAGCGTAACCTCGCCCATTCGAAGCACCTGCTGAGGGGTCAGAATTTTTTGGGAAATCCAATAATCATAGTATTTATGGGCTATTCCATCAACTAAAATTTTGAACTCTCCAAAATGGGATGCATTTATACGTTCTTGGTCATTAAGAACCACAGCATATGAATTCAATCTATTAAATATATCAAGAACCTCTGCATCGGGAAGATTTATAAGAAGATCAACCGCAATTTCATAGGATAAAATTTGCGACTGAATCTCCTCAGGCAACTCGCTGAAATACTTACCCCCATACTCCTTATTTTGCTTATTATATATTGTGAAGCCATCTTTAACATAAGATAATATTGTGCGCAATCTTTGCTGTCCATCCACCACTTCCCTGATGGAGGTTTTAGTTGATACATTTATTTTTTGTCTAATAAAAATTTTTGGTATTGGCTTTCCTCTAATTATTGTATCCATAAGATAGCTCTTGGCTTTATCGCTCCATACACTGCGGCGCTGAAATATTGGATTAAGCTCAAGCTGTTTTTGCCTATCCCATTCGATAAAATCATTAATGCTATACGTTCTTGAATCAAAGCTCTTCACGAGCAAACCCCCAAACTGTTGGCTGCATTCGACGTCATTCGCTAAATGTGAGCTCCAGCATAAACATGAGCCATTGGGCTTTGATAGCCTTTTCAAAGCAACACGAAAAGGTAGATGGCGGCAAGGGATTGAGGCACTCCAAAAGCATTGCCGATCGCTCTTGGAAAGAGCATCCCGGATTTACAATCGATGGATAAGTCCCTCTTGGCAAATTGCAAACTGGGAGCTGGGCCAGGCCATCATCTTGCCAGAATTCCTGCTCCCGAACTTCCCCACCCCCCCCTTATCCCCGCCCTCTCCCTGCGCCTGCATACTCCCCTCACTCGCCCCGCAGGCGGGGGCGCTG
This sequence comes from Hyphomonadaceae bacterium BL14, assembly GCA_027627705.1. NCBI lineage: Bacteria > Pseudomonadati > Pseudomonadota > Alphaproteobacteria > Hyphomonadales > Hyphomonadaceae > Hyphomonadaceae bacterium BL14. The sequence continues at coordinate 713,269 of CP091242.1, read as the reverse complement.
CCGGAGGCGTCCACAGTTGCGCGGGGCGGGGGCGGCGCCTCAAGCGGCCGGGTGACGCGCCCGGCCGCAAAAGAGCGGGCGAGGCGGCCTGGCCGCCGCCTCACGGCCTGTTCGGACGGTCAGGCGCCGGTGATGTCCGTACGGACGCGCCCGGAGGACGATTCCTCCCGCCCAGCCACTGGGCCGCGCCGCCAGTCCCCGCTGCAAGGCCCGGCCTTCGGGTCACGCCCTGCAGCCAGGGCCCGGGGGCAAGGCTCTAGGCCGCGGGGGGCGGGCGCTGAGACCAGGCATCACCGGCGGACCTGATGATGCGTGACGCGGCGGGGTGCAATCGGCCCCGTCCACGCCCGTTCGGCAGCCAAGTCCTGCGGGGATAATCTGCGGGAGCCGACGCCCGGATAACGCCGCTGCGCGCGGCAGGTCCCCCCGGACCCGCCGGCCATACCGCCTGGCCTTGCGGCCAGGCCACAGCCACGCAGCGGTCCTTAAGGGACCTGCCGCGCGCACCCCGCCCTCCCCGCCGGCTTCAGGCCGCGCGGCGGGTCAGCGTGGGCGGATGTCACAGGTGACGGTGATCAAACCAACACACACTGCCTTCCCGGAAGCCGCGAAGCGGCTATCCGGGAGCCATCCACCGGGCTTGTCCATTGTCGACGCCGCTGAGATGTATCGTGTTGGGTCCCGGATACTTGCAGCGCAAGTTCCGGGAAAACAGGGGATCAGCCGCCCCCTACTCCGCCAGCCGCAGCGCCGAGCCCGCACTCACCAGCAGCGTCATCTCCAGCTCTGTGCCCTTGACCAGGTTGTGGCCCGAGACCGTGGCCAGTTCGCGCACGGTCAGGCCGCGTTCGGCCAGCGCCGCGTCAAAGCCTTCGCGTTCAATGCCATCCACGATGGCCAGGCCGCAGGCGGGGTCGCGGGCCAGCACACCGGCGGCGGCGTCGGCATTATCCGCCAGCAAAGCCTCTGTCCCGAGATAGAAGGCATTGGAGGGTTCGCGATAGCCCAGCGTGGCGATGGTCAGAGCGTCGCATCCTTCCAGCGTGCTCACCACTTGGCTGATCCGCTCGGACGGCCACATCGGGTCGATGTTCGGGATCACCACGCCAAACATCGCCGCATACAGCCCCGTGGCCGCCACGCCGGACGCGGTCAGCGTGCGCAGGGACGGGGCGAAAACCAGCGCCAGCACGGTGATCAGGGCCAGCACTCCTGCGCCGGCGGCAATCCAGGCCGTCAGGCCGATCACACCGTTAAACTCGATATGGCCCGCGATCGGCAGCGCGATCAGAACGCCGGACACCACGAGCACGGCGGCGGCCACGACGCCATGAAACACCCGCGACCGCCAGCCGGCCAGCAGGCCGCGCGCATCGCCCAGGGCAAGGCCCATCAGGATGGCGATGGCGGGGAAGACCGGCAGCACATAGTGGGGCAGCTTGGTGGTTACCAGCTCGAACACCAGCCAGGTGGGGATGATCCAGGCGACCAGGAACAGCACCGTGCGGTCTGCGCGATGGCGCCAGGCGGCCAGCGCCGCGAGACCCAGAAGCGCGGCGGCAGGCCACAGCGTGACCGGCGAGAGCATGAGGTGAAAGCCCAGCGGGCCGGTATGGTTCTCGGCGGCTTCGGACACCTTACGCAGCATGGACCAGCCGACAGCTTCGGCCAGGAAAGCGCCATCGGTCACGACTGTGATGGCGATCAGCCAGGGCGCGGCGATAGCCGCGGCCGTCAGCAGGCCCAGCCCCGGGCGAATTCGGCGCAGCAATCCGAAATCGCGCGTCAGAGCGATGTATCCGGCCAGGGTGAGCGCGGTCACCATCGTGAAGATGGGACCCTTGATCAGGATGCACGCCCCGGTCGCCGCCCACAGGGCCAGCGGCCACCCGATGAAGCGGGGTCTGACCTGCGTCACTTTCAGCGCCAGCATGGCCAACGAGATTTGCGCCAGCATGCCGAAGCCGAGCAGCAGCGCGTCGGTCTTGGCGGTGCGCGCCTCCACCTGGGCGGTCAGGCACACAGCCAGCACGATTCCGGCGGCCAGCCCCACCCCCGGGGAGAACAGGCGCGCGCCCAGCCATCCCGTCATCAGCACGGCGGCGATGATCCCGAAGAGGCTGGGCAGGCGGTGCGCCCAGATCGGCGCCTGCGCGCCGCCAAACGGCGTACTGGTGACGACCTGCGCCCAATAGGACCCCACGGGCTGTTTGTGGCGCGCCTCGTCCTGGAAGCGGATATCGATGAAGTCACCGGTCTCCATCATCTGACGGCTGGCCTGGGCGTAGCGCGACTCATCGCGATCCATGGCCGGGATGGTGAAGAATCCCGGCAACATCGCCGCCAGCGCCAGCACCAGAAGGCAGGCGAACGCCGCCGGGTTCAGCCCGCCCTTGGGGCCAGGCGTCAGCAAGGCAGCGAACCCGGCAGTCATCGGCCTGACCCTTCACTTGGGCTGCGGCCCAGCAGAAGCTGCGGACCCGGTGTATGCGTGCGGCGCATCAGCCAGATCACACCCATCAAATCAAAAAGCCCCGCGAAAGCTCGGCCGAGATTGGTGTATTTCGACTCGCCCGCAGCTCTTGGCCGGTTGACGACCTTCACGCTGACATAGCCAAAACCCAGATGCTTGGTGAAGGCCGGGATGTAACGGTGCAGCGCGTCAAAGAAGGGCATGGCCAGAAACAGATCGCGCACGATCAGCTTCAGCCCGCAGGCGGTGTCCGGGCAATCATCATTGAGGAGACTGCGCCGCAGGCCATTGGCAAAGCGCGAGGCGAATTTGCGGCTGTTTCCGTCCGTGCGGTTGGCGCGCCAGCCCGCCACCAGCGCGCGCTCGCCCACAGACTCAAGATCGACCTCGGCGGCCATGTCGAGAATGGAGCGTGGATCGTCCTGCCCGTCCCCGTCCATGGTGGCGACCCAGAGCGAGCGCGCGGCGATCATGCCGGTGCGCAGCGCTGCGCTCTTGCCCGAGCGTCTGGGGTGGCGGACCAGACGGATGCGGGTGTCTTCAGCGATAAGGCCGGTCAGCGCGTCTGCGGTGCCGTCCGTGCTGCCATCATCAATGACGATGAAATCGGTCTCGGGAATCGCGGCGGTGATGACGTCGCGGGCCTCGCGCACGACCGCGTCAATGCTGTCGGCCTCGTTCAGCGCCGGGATCAGCACGGTCAGGCGCGGGAACGGGACAGATCGGGTCATCAGCACCAGGGCTCAATGAAGGCGAAGGCGGAGGCCCCCGCCCGGATCGTGAAGGGTCGGCATAGCATGCGGCCACCATCAAGGGGAGGCGCGATCTGCCGCGCGCGCTCCACCAGCCGCAACGCAAAAACGGGCGGCCCGATGGAGCCGCCCGCCTTGGTATGGTGTGCAAGCAAAAAGTGTCTAGCGCTTGGAGAACTGGAAGCTCCGGCGGGCTTTCTTCTTGCCGTACTTCTTGCGCTCGACCACGCGGCTGTCGCGGGTCAGGAAGCCGCCGGCCTTGAGCACGCCGCGCAGGGTGGGCTCATAGTAGGTCAGCGCCTTGGAGATGCCATGACGCACCGCGCCGGCCTGGCCCGACAGACCGCCGCCGGTGACCGTAGCGACCACATCATACTGGTCGACGCGCGAGGCCGTTTCGAAGGGCTGCTGCAGCAGCATGCGCAGGACAGGACGCGCGAAATAGACGGTCTGCTCGCGGCCATTGATCGTGATCTTGCCGGCACCCGGCTTGATCCAGACGCGCGCCACGGCGTTCTTGCGCTTGCCGGTGGCATAGGCGCGGCCATGCTCGTCGATTTTCGGCTCGGCCAGAACCTGCTCGGACACAGCTTCGGGAACGACCGGCGAGCCGGCGTCCTGCAGTGCGGATTTCAGGTCCTCGAGGGAACGGGTTTGTTCGGACATGATCAGCTCCGCGCGTTCTTGGCGTTCAGGGATTTGAAGTCGAGGACTTCAGGGGTCTGCGCCTGGTGCGGATGCTCACCGCCGGCATAGACGCGCAGCTTGGAAAACTGGGCGCGTGCCAGCGGGCTTTCCTTGGGCAGCATGCGCTTGACGGCCTGCTCGACCACGCGCTCGGGGAAACGGCCCTCCAGAATGCGGCGGGGCGAGGTTTCCTTGATACCGCCCGGATGACCGGTGTGGCGGTAATACCGCTTGTTGGCGAACTTGCGGCCGGTGAACACCACTTTCTCGGCATTGATGACGATCACATGGTCGCCCGTGTCGATATGCGGCGTGAAATCAGGGCGGTGCTTGCCGCGCAGACGGGTGGCGATGAAGGCGGCGAGACGGCCGACAATGGCGCCTTCCGCATCGATCACGATCCATTTGTGCTCGACGTCCGCTGGCTTGGCGGTAAAGGTCTTCATAACAGGAGCCTCAGAGACAGACTTGACCCGCGTTTCGGGACCATCCCGGACGCGATCTGGCGCGGTGTCTACGCGCGACTTCTGCACGGGTCAATAGGGCTTGTGAAACGCATGTGAAATCATGCTCTTGAGAACCAGGTATTGGAATACCGCATCATTCGAAGGCCGGGATCAGCCCCTCGATCCGCGGCTGATACGACATACATCGGGCATGTGACGGCGCGCGCGCCGCCATGTACCATTGCTGCCCAGTCAGCCCGTCACTGCGCGGGCGCATCGAGCCGAGATATCTGATCATGCTGCCTGCCGCCCTGTCCGCCCGCCTGCGTCACGCCCCCCTCACCCGTGTGCTGGCCGCTGCCGCGCTGTCGGCCGCGCTGGCCGGATGCAACTTCTTTCCGGGCGAGGAACAGGCCGCCGATCCCGGCGAGACTGAACGCACCGCCATTGTTACGGGCTCCTTCAGCGCCCCGGGCGGCGCACGCGACCTGGCCTTTCTGGCGGATGCGGAATCGCCGGGCAACGGATTGCTCGCGGCAGCCAGCCTGCAGGGCGGGATCTCGGTCTTCAATATTGACGGGCGCGAAGTGATCACAGGGTCCGGCCCGCGCCTGAATGGCCTGGCCGGCACAGGCGGCTTCCCGCTGCGCGGCGAGACCCTGCCGATGATTTTCGCCATGGACGAAAACGGCGCGCTGCGCGCTTTCGTGGTTGTGCGTGCGGTGGACGACGTGATCGAGCTGCCGCTCGAAGGCGACATGCCGGGCGGGGCCAGCCTGTGCCTGTTCGGCGAAGGGATCGGCTATGTCGACCTGGCGATCCTGGGCGATGGCGAGGAAGCACGCATTGTGCGCCTGAGCGATGCGGGCGGCGACGGCCTGCAGGTGCGCCTGCGCGAAACCCGCGCCCTACCCTTCCCGGCCCGCTCCTGCGCCGCGGCACCGGATGGTGATCTCATCATAGGCGGTCCCACCGCCGGACTGGCGCGCATCAGCGCCAATGGCGATGTGCGTGCCCGCACCGATCGCCTGCCCGGTTCCAACATCGCCTACAGTGAATTGCTGGGCCGGCCCGCAGCCCTGATGGTGTCGCCCGATACCGGGCTGATGCAGGTGCTGGATGCACGCAATCTCGCGCTCATCGCCACGGTCCGCTTCGATGCGGGCCTGGGCGCGCCGGGCTTCAACGAGCCATCCGCCCTGGCCGTCACCGACGCCAATTTTGGCGGCGGTGCCTTCGCATCGGGCATAGCCGCCGCTTATGACCGCGGCGACGGCAGCCTGAAGCTGATTGCCCGCGAAGTGATCACGCGCACCGTGCTGGCCGACGACAGCTAGGCCGTCCCGGCCCGCACCGCCCGCGCGGACGCCCAGGCCGCTGCTCCAGCAGTCAGGAAGAGAACAATCGCGCCCGCCTGGTGAGCCAGCGACAGCGACAGCGGTGCCGCATTCACCAGGGTCAGGATCCCCAGCGCGATCTGGGCGAACAGCGCGGTCAGCATCACCAGCGCAAACCGCCCCATGATCACATCGCCGCTGCGCCGCCAAAGCAAGGCCAGCGCCAGCCCGCCTGCCGCCAGGGCATAGCCCGCCCACCGGTGCTGCAATTGCACCGCCGGGCGGCTTTCAAACACCGCCTGCCAGAGCGGCAGCCCGGAGAGATAGTCCTGCGGCCAGAGCTGGCCGTTAAAGCCCGGCCAGCTGGTATAGATCTGCCCCGCATTGAGCCCGGCCACGAAAGCGCCCAGCGCGACCTGGACCATCACCGCACCCCAGAAGATCGCGCTCCATTTGAACAGGGGTGAGCGTACGGCCAGCTTTGTCTGGCCATGGCGCAATTCCAGCGCCGTCCAGAGGGTCAGGCCCAGGATCAGGAACGCCATGGTGAGGTGGGTGGCGAGCCGGTACTGGCTGACATCGACACGCTCGGTGAGCCCGGACGCCACCATCCACCAGCCGATCGCGCCCTGCAGCCCGCCCAGCACGAAAAGCACCCAGAGCCGGGGACGCAGGCGTTTCGGGGCACGCCCGCTCCACAGGAAAAACACGAAGGGCAGGAAATAGACCAGGCCCAGCGTGCGCCCTAGCTGACGGTGGCCCCATTCCCACCAGTAGATGAACTGGAAATCGCTCATCGACATGCCGCGATTGATTTCCTGGTATTGGGGAATCTGGCGGTAGCGCTCCAGCTCGCGCTCCCAGCCCTCCTGGCTTAGCGGCGGAATGGCCCCGGTGATCGGGCGCCAGTCGGTGATGGACAGGCCGGAATCGGTCAGGCGCGTCGCCCCGCCCACCACGATCATGGCGCATACGAACAGCGCGATGATCACCAGCCACCAGAACATCGCCCGGTCCGTGCCGGTTTCGGTATAGGCTTTCGGGATCGACAGAATGGCGCTGGACATGGGCGGCGGCTCCGGACGGGCGCAGGGGTGGTCATCGGTCTGCCGCTACTTATCGGCTGGGGCGCGCGTGGCAAGGCACCCGCGCCGTTTCGCCGCAAAGCGTCCGCACGGCGGGACTGGTCAGGCGCACGGCTTCGGCTTACCCTTTACGTCAACGTAAGGGAGGAAATACCATGCCGCTCGACACATTCCGCAAAGACACCTGCGCCTGGCTGGAGGCCAATTGCCCCGCCAGCCTGCGCCAGCCCATCGCTTCCGAAGCCGATATCTGCTGGGGCGGCCGCAACTGGACCTTCACCAGCGAAGATCAGAAAATCTGGCTCGAACGCATGGTGGAAAAAGGCTGGACGGTCCCGACCTGGCCCAAGGAATACGGCGGCGCAGGCCTGTCCAAGGAAGAAGCCTTCATCCTCAAAGAGGAAATGAAGGCCATCAAGGCGCGCTCGCCGCTGGACAGTTTCGGCATCTGGATGCTCGGCCCGGCCCTCCTGAAATACGGAACCCACGAGCAGAAGCTGGAGCATCTGCCCCCCATCGCGCGGGGTGAAATCCGCTGGTGCCAGGGCTATTCCGAGCCGGGCGCAGGCTCTGACCTGGCCTCACTGCGCACCAAAGGCGTGCTGCAAGGCGATCACTACACGGTCACCGGGCAGAAGGTCTGGACCAGCTATGCGGACCAGTCCGACTGGATTTTCGCCCTGGTGCGCACCGAAGCCGACGCGCCCAAGCATCTGGGCATCTCATTCCTGCTCATTGACATGGACCAGCCCGGCGTGACGACCAAGCCGATCAAGCTCATCTCCGGCAAATCGCCCTTCTGCGAGACCTTCTTTGATGACGCCAAGGCGCTCGTGGCCAACCGTCTGGGCAAGGCCGGCCAGGGCTGGGAGATCGCCAAGTACCTGCTCAGCCATGAACGCGCGGGCATCGTGTCCGAAGCCGCATTTGGCGGGCTGAACCCCGTCACTGCCGCCCATCAGTCCGGCGAGCTGGACGAAACCGGACGCCTGGCCGACCCGATCCTGCGCGGCGATGTCGCCCGCCTGACCATCGATGGCCTTGCTTTTGAAGCCACTTTGCGCCGCACCAAGGAAGAGGGCGACCATGGGGAGGGCGTGGGCGCACGCGCCTCCATGCTCAAATATGTCGGCACCGAGCTGAACAAGCGCCGCCACGAACTCAACATGTCAGCGCTGGGCACGGACGGCCTCTTGTGGGAAGGCGACAAGCCCACGGACGGGGATGCAGCCCGGACCTGGCTGCGCTCGCGCGCCAACTCCATCGAGGGCGGCACCAGCGAGGTGCAGCTGAACATCATTGCCAAGCGCGTGCTCAATCTGCCGAGCGCCTGAAGCCATTTAAGTCAGGGGATTACCCAAGATGTCATTCGTCCTGAACGAAGAAGAGACCATGCTGCGCGATGGTGCCCAGCAATTCCTGGAAGAGCAGGCACCGGTCACCGCCCTGCGCAAGCTGCGCGATGCCGGCGACCCGGCAGGGTTCTCGCGCGATCTGTGGTCCGCCATGGCCGAGATGGGCTGGTGCGGCATTCTGGTCAGTGAAGACCATGGCGGGGTCGATATGGGCTGCGCCGCCGCCGGCCTGGTGCTCGAACAGATCGGGCGCAATCTGACCGCCTCGCCCTTCCTGTCCACCGCGGTCATGGGGGCCAGTGCTTTCAAGCTGGCGGGCACGGACGCCCAGAAAGATGCCTGGCTGCCCAAGATTGCCGCGGGCGAGACCGTTATCGCCCTCGCCCTGGACGAGCGGGCGCGTCACAACCCGTCCCACGTCCAGACCAAAGCGGTGAAGGACGGCAATGGCTTCCGCCTTTCGGGCACCAAGAAATATGTGGTCAATGGTGCCGGCGCGGACCTGCTGATCGTGGCCGCGCGCACCGAGGATGACCAGATCAATCTGTTTATGGTCTCGCCGGACGCCGCCGGGGTCACCCGCACGTCCCGTCGAACGCTGGACAGCCATGTGCCTGCCGATATCGCCTTTGACGACGTGAAGCTGGACGGCGACGCGCTGCTGGGCGGGGCTGAGGACAGGGAGGCGGCCTACCGCCATCTCCTCGACATTGGCCGCGCCGCCCAGGCCGCCGAGGCGCTGGGCGTGGGCCAGCGCGCGTTTGATATGACGCTCGACTATATCCGTGAGCGCGAACAGTTCGGCGTCGCCATCGGGACCTTCCAGGGCCTGCAGCACCGCGCCGCCCACCTGTATGGCGAGCTGGAGCTGGCCCGCTCGCTGGTGCGCCGCGCGCTCACCACGCTGGACACCCAGCCGAGCCAGGCACCACTCTGGTGCGCCGCGGCCAAGGCGAAGGCCACCGCCGTGTCACGCCTGTCCACCAGCGAAGGCATCCAGATGTTCGGCGGCGTCGGCATGACCGATGAATACGATATCGGCCTGTACTACAAGCGCGCCCAGGCCGCTGGCGAATATCTGGGCGATGACGCCTTCAATGCGGGCGAGGTCGCAAGGCTCAGCGGCTATTAAGCCGGGCGCGGGGCGCTCTTTTCCCCTCCCACTCGTGGGGGTGAGGCCGCAAAGTCTGGTCCGGGGACTAGACGACCGGCCGAACGGGCTGAGCGAAGCAAAGCCGGGTGGGGGCGCCGCCGAAGGCGGCTGCTAAAGTCCTTCACCGCACGGCGCCATCACCCCACCCTGACCCTCCCCTCAAGGGGAGGGAAAGAATCTGAGGCTGCCCTGATATCCTCCCTCCCCCACCGGGGGAGGGCCGGGGTGGGGGGCGCCGCCGTCAGGCGGCAACTAAAGTCCTTCACCGGGCGGCGCCATCACCCCACCCGGCCCGGGGCTAACGCCCCGGCCCACCCACCCCATCAAGGGGAGAGAAAGATTGAGAGACGCCCCTAAACCCCCGTCGCGGCCCGCGCCTCTTCATAGGCTTCTGACGCCTCCAGCCAGCTTGTCTCCGCTGCGTCGATCAGCTCCACACAGCGCGCGCGTTTTTTGGTGAGGTCGGTAGCGAGGCCAGGATCCTTCTCCCACAGCCCCATGACAGCGAGGCCGGCATCGATCTTGTCCAGCACGCCCTTGAGCCGGTCAATCTCGCGCTCCCAACGGGCAATCTCGGCCTTGAGCGGTTTGAGTTGGTCGCGCGCGGCCGCGGTCTGGCGCCGGTCAGCCGATTTCTGCCCGCCCGGGGGCTGGCCTTTGGGGCGGGGCTTGGCTTCGCTTTGCAGCATGTGCTTGCGGTAATCGTCCAGGTCCCCATCCCAGGGCTTGATCGTCCCGCCTTCGGCCACCCAGAGCCGGTCCACGCAGGTATCGATCAGGCTGCGGTCGTGGCTGATCAGGATGACGGCACCGGGAAACTCGTTGATGGCGTCCATCAGCGCCGCGCGGCTGTCGATATCGAGGTGATTGGTCGGCTCGTCGAGGATCAGGAGGTGCGCCCCGTCAAACGTGATGAGGTTCATCAGAAGGCGCGCCTTCTCGCCGCCTGACAGGGTTCTGGCCGGCGTCTCCTGCCGGTCGCGCGGCAGGCCGAAACGCGCCAGGCGCGCGCGGCGCTGAGCCTCGGTCTTCTCTTCCATGCGCTCAAACACATGGTCATAGGCCGAATGGTCCGGCGACAGCGCGTCGATCTGGTGCTGGGCGAAGTGCGCCACCACCGCCTTCTTGTGCATGCGCATGGCACCGGAGGTCACCGGCAGCGCGCCGGTCAGCAGCTTGGCGAAGGTCGACTTGCCCGCGCCATTACGGCCCAGCAGCCCGATGCGGTCATCGACATCGATGCGCAGATTGAGCTTGCGCAGCACCGGCTTGTCCGGGTCATAACCCGTGTCGCACTCGTCAAAGCGCACCAGCGGATTGCCCATGCGCCGCTCGGCGCCGGGAAATTCGAAGGGCGCTACCGGGTCCTCGACCATGGTGGCGATGGGGGCGAGCTTTTCGAGACGTTTGACGCGCGACTGGGCCTGCTTGGCCTTGGTGGCCTGGGCGCGGAACCGGTCGACGAAGCCCTGCAGGCGGCGGCGCTCATCCTCCTGCTTTTCAACCATCTTCATCTGCACGCGCTGACGCTCGGCCAGCTGGCGCTGGAAGGCGTCAAACCCGCCCTCCCAGACAGACAGCTTGCAGTCTTTCAGATGCACGATCGAATGAACGCTGGCGTTCAGCAGCTCGCGGTCGTGGGATATGATCAGCGCCGCGCCGGGAAATTTCGAGAGGTGCGTCTCCAGCCAGAGCGCGCCTTCCAGATCGAGATAATTCGTGGGCTCGTCGAGCAGGAGCAGATCCGGCCCGGCAAAGAGCGTCGCAGCCATGGCCACGCGCATGCGCCAGCCGCCAGAGAACTCCGCACACGCGCGCGCCTGCGCCGCCGTGTCAAAGCCCAGCCCGTTCAGGATTGCGCCGGCGCGCGCCTCGGCCGAGTGCGCGTCGATATCGGCCAGGCGCGTCTGCACTTCGGCGATGCGGTTGGGATCGCTGGCGGTTTCGGCTTCCGCCATCAGTGCCGCGCGCTCAACATCGGCGGCCAGCACAAAGTCCATGACGCTAGTGCGCCCGGCGGGCGCCTCCTGCGCGATCGTGCCGATGCGCGCGCCGGGCTGCACCCGCACCTCGCCGCTTTCAGGCGAGGCGTCGCCCAAAATCAGGCGGAACAGGGTGGATTTGCCCGTGCCATTGCGCCCCACCAGCCCCATGCGGGTTTTCGCGGGCAGAAAAAGCGTCGCCTGATCAAACAGCAAGCGGCCCTGAATGCGGTGGGTGAGGTCATTGACGTGCAGCATGGACGATGCGCCTAGCATGCCTTCACAGGGGGCGGAAGCGCCGCTATAAGCCGCCGCAATCCATTCCTCCCCAGATCCTTGAAGGGACATCCACCATGGCGCTGCAACGCACCTTCTCCATCATCAAGCCCGACGCCACGCGCCGCAATCTGACCGGCCAGATCAACGCCCTGATCGAGGCCGCCGGCCTGCGCATCGTGGCGCAGAAGCGCCTGCACCTGACCCAGGCCCAGGCCGAGGCTTTCTACGGCGTTCACCGTGAGCGCGGCTTCTTCAACGAGCTGGTGTCCTTCATGATTTCCGGCCCCGTCGTGGTCCAGGTGCTGGAAGGCGAAGACGCCATCGCGACCTACCGCAAGGTGATGGGCGCCACCAATCCGGCCAATGCCGAGCCGGGCACGATCCGCAAGGAATTTGCCGAATCCATCGAAGCCAATTCAGTGCATGGCTCCGACGCGCCTGAGACTGCAGCAGAAGAAATTGCCTATTTCTTCGCCGGCCACGAGATTGTGGGCTAAGCTCACACCTGACATCCCGCCCTCCTCCCCGACGTTGGAGGGCGGCCCGGTGCCGGCTTAGCTCAGCTGGTAGAGCAGCGGTTTTGTAAACCGAAGGTCGGGGGTTCGATTCCCTCAGCCGGCACCATTTTTCTCTTGTACGGCCCGGAGACATAGGTAACGGATTGCACCTAAGACATGGGTGACAATCTCTCGTCTTATCGGTCGATCCTCGCTATCGCTGCAAGCGCACGATGCCGCTAGCGCACCCTGGCGCATGAGCCTCTCCTGATTCTCTTGGCAAAATCAGAACGCTAGCATCCTCGCTGCGTCGCCGACCGGGATAGGTTCGATCTGCGTGTGTTCTTGCTTCCTGAAGGTGCTGCCTGGCAGCGGTTTTTTGCGGGCTACATTGGGCGACTCAACCCACTGCTCGCTCCGCATGAAATGCCCGCCCTTTCAGGCAACGCAAGAGGCCAAGTCAGCGCACACCAGCTATATCCACCCCCCCTCGAATACCGATTGAGAACTGGTTACCGGCGCACGCAATGACAGGCGCAGTGGAACCAAAAATATTTATCACATTGGCCTATTTCCTGGTTGCACCGCACACCCCTTTGGGGTATTTTATTTACATCGCAAACGTCCTGAGGTCGCATCATGCAAACTTTGACTCGAGTAGCCCAAAACCGGAATCGCACTCTTACCAAAGAGGAGATTGATAGGGTCGCCGGTGCAAATTCTGAATCGTCGAACCCTGACTGCACTGCTGGCTGCAGGGATACCCCCCCCGGCACAGGCGGCGGACCCGATAAATGTGACTGGCAGTGCATTGACTAAGCGAGAGTGGCGGCAGGTTCGGCCTGCCGCCACGCACCTAACATGAAAATAGCTCTATTTATCGGTTACAGGCTCGATTGGCATTTAAATGAAGTTTTGAAAGTCGTTGAGCGCGATTTTGGGCACAAGTGCATCTTATTTGATCCTTCGCGTCCGTTCGAAATGTGCTTCGATCCAAACCGTCCTGACGGAATTATGTTGGAGGGCGTTCAATATAGTATAGGCTGCGTATGGTGGAGATGGAAGCCTTACATCGATAACGAATTCCGCAGAAGCGGCGACCACGAGTCTTATCAAAATCTTGAATGGAACTGTCTTTTAAAGTCTATATGGTTGTTTAATGAGCACGTTTCAGTTCATAAATACGACAACGCCGTCAGATATAATGAGAAGCTCATACAAACGAATATCGCCCGATCAATAGGGTTCAAATCTCTTGAATCAATATGCACAAACAAGAGGAGCTCTATTTTACAGTGTTTGGAATTGCATAGGCACGTGGTAAAGCCCTTGCGTATAGCTGTCATAAAAAACTCTGCCGGGGAAGATGAATTTTTAAGCACGTCTGAACTTACCAAGTCACATTTGAATGAAATAGAAGATTCGGAGCTAGTTCGTTCAGTAACATACATTCAGTCATTTGTTGATAAAAAGTACGAAGTTCGCCTAAATTACATTTTTGGCCGTATTTTTGCGAGGATATTTTCTAAAAGCAAAATTATGGAGATGTTTGGAAAAGACTTGGTCGATTGGCGTTATGTATATGAGGTGCACAACCGCTTGGATGACTTTTCGGACCCGTTCGAGCCTAACGGAAATCTGATTGCCCTGATTGAAGCGTACGTAAGAGCGACCGGTTTGAATTTAATATGTTTTGACTTTGTCTCGGATGGAAATGATCTATTTTTTCTGGAAGCCAATCCTGATGGCCAATGGGGGTGGCTTGGAGATCAGGAGGGTAGTGTTGGCCGCGTCGCCGAGGCGATCGATGGTATGATGGTGCATGGCGCTTGGGAGACAAAGGCGTGACTGCGTTTATCGGGCTGATAACAATCGCATTGACTGTTGTGTCCGCGCTGCGTTGCGGATCCGACGCTTGGCCGGGGGCTCTCACAGCACTTGACCGCGCGGATGCAGCGCTGATTCAAGTCTGGCGAGCCCACTATCGGGAGGGCGATCAACAGAACGAGTTGATTGCACGAAGATCTCTTGGAGACATTCGCGTGCTTAGGACCTGTTGACGAAGTGGATTCCCAACCCGCCCGAAGCGTGATTCAAGACTGGCTTTTGGGAGGTGGTCTTGGTTCGCGGTTTGATGACGGACGAGGAGTGGGCGTTCTTTGCGCCTTTCGTGGTGGCGACCGGAGGCAAGCGGGGCCGCCCGCCTTCTGATCATCGCCGCGTGCTGGACGGCGTGTTCTGGATCGCGCGCACCGGCGCGCCCTGGCGTGATCTTCACGACTATTTCGGTCCGTGGACGCGGGTCTACCGCCAGTTCCGCCGCTGGACGCTGTCAGGCGTGTGGGAGGTGATGTTGGAAGCGCTGGGCGAGAGCGGGGCCGTACCCGACAGTCTTCAAATGGTCGATTCCACTATCGTTCGCGCGCACCATCAGGCTGCGGGCGCTAAAGGGGGACTCAAAAACAGGGTTTTGGGCGCTCAAAAGGTGGCTTCACGACCAAAATACACCTTCGCACCAACGCTGAAGGGCTGCCCATAGCCGCTGAGATCACCGGCGGTGAAGTCTCCGACTACAAAGGTTATGAGGCGGTAATGGCCGCGCATGGCTCAGTCCCGCGCGTCCTGCTGGCCGACAAAGGCTATGACAGCGACAATATCCGAACATCGCTGGAAGCCGCCGGCGCAGTGCCGATGATCCCGGCGCGCCGAAACCGCAAGAACCCCGTCCAGATCGACGACTTCGTCTATGGGCTGAGAAACCGCATCGAGCGGTGCTTCAACAAGCTGCGCTGCTCACGCCGCCTCGCCACACGCTACGACAAGACCGCCGACAGCTATCTCGGCTTCATCCATCTCGCTTCAATCCGCCTGTGGTTCCGGTACTTTGTCAACAGCACCTAGTAGCTCGTTCGTTCTTGAAACTGCGTCGCTTGAATGTGTGCGGAACTTGATTCGCAATCATCGGGAGGCGTATCTGAGCTACAACAGCATTGTGACCCATTCATTTCCTGGGGAGAATCAGGGGCCTGAGTTAATTGAACAGGCATTGGCGTGGAACGAGGTGCTGTTCTCTGAGGGTGCCATTCATTCAATTCCTTATGGCGGCCTGATCGACCGGTACGAAATCGGCAAACGCGACCGACAGCTCTACGGTAGCCATCTTGCCTGTACGGACGGCGAATGGCGATTTGAGCCACCGGTTCATGAACCCGAAAACCTTGAAGCGCGACGCGCCGCGATAGGGTGGCCGGGTGAAGAAACCGACGCCATGCTCGGAGAGCCCTGTGGCCCGGCTGCAAGCAATCGGGACGAGCCTGCCCAAGACCATGAAAATCAAGGTTAGACCCGAATTGTCTGAAGCCGGCTCTGACTTAAGTTGCCCGGGCAAGCACTGACGGGCGCCAATCACACCTCATGTCAGCGGATCCGCCTACGGGCCGAATGGGAACCGTTGACCGGAAACTGAACGGAGGTGGTCATGTCCACCTCCGCTTGATGCGCCATAGCATGCCAAGCGCCGAAAGGCGGCGCCACCACCCCGGCTCACTGACCCACAGTGCTGGGCCTTCGCTCTTCATGTGGCACGCAGATATCGGAAAACAGCATGACGGGATGTTAAGCGAGCCACCTTTGGACAGCGCCGGGCAGGCGATGCGCCATCATCTGGGCGAGCCCGGCGTGGCGCACGAGCTGACCCGGGCGGCGGCGTTCTGCAGGCTCGGGTGCGAGGGCGGACATTCGCTGGACTGCCGGATGGTCGGCGAGTTCAACTATGGAGGTCTGGGCCTCGATACCAGACTTCAATAGGACTTCAGGCGATCCCCATCGCGCTTGCCGCCACCCCCGTTTCCCGATATTTGTCCGGACATGGGTGAGCTGAGTTCTGTCTATTTCGCATCCGCCCGCAGCGCCGCCGATGAGGCTGAGCGCTTGCAGCGGCTGGACGGGTTTTATGCCGCCCCCACCAAGGCGTGGCTGGACCAGGCGGTGCGCTTCACGCCGGGCATGGCGGTTGCGGAGTTCGGGCCGGGGTCCGGGCGGATGCTGGCCTGGTTTGCGCAGAAGACCGGTCCTGACGGCGATGTGCTGGGCGTGGACATTGATCTGTCGCGCGCCGACCCGCCGCAGCCCCCTGTGCGCCTGATGCAGGCGGACCTCTACGCGCCCGCAGCCGAGCCGGGGCGGTTCGATCTGGTCTATGCGCGTCTGGTGATCGGCCATCTGCCTGACCCGCAAGCCGCCATTGCGTGCCTGATGGACTGGCTGAAGCCCGGAGGCGTGCTGGCGCTGGCCGATCTCGATTGCTCCACGTCTGTCCCGGTGGATGTGAGCACGCCGGACATGCAGGCCGTCGCCGCGGCGATGGCAGGCTTGCGCACGGCCATGGATGCCTCCGGCCTCATGGACAGCGCGTTCGGCGCGCGGCTGGACGCCTGTATGCGCGATGCCGGACTGACCCAGGTAAAGACGCAGCGCTTTGACCGCGTGGTGGAGACCGGATCGGACTGGGCGCGGTTTCAGGCCGAGAACGTGGAGATCATCGCCGGCCTCACCGGCGCTAATGACGCGGCAGCCCTCGCCGCCCGCTTCATGCGCACGCCCGGCGTGCGCTATCATGACCAGGCGCTGGTGTTCTGCACCGGCCTCAAGCCGGCGTGAAGGCCGGGGGTGAGGGTATGCGGCGCGATGCGCGTTGAACGCCGGGCCGCGACGCGCTACCGGGTTATCACACTGATCGACAAGGAGCCTGTCATGCGCAGCCCATTCCTCTTCATCGCCCTGCCCGGCCTGACCGCCGCCCTGATGACGCTGGCAGCGTGCAGCGAGCCTGAAACAGGCGGTGAGCCAGGCGCGGCACCTCAGGGACACGGCGCATCGGCCCCGGCCGCAGCGCCCTCGCCCGCAGATCCGGCACGCGATGCGGCTGCCGCCGCCACCCTGGCCGCGCTGGGCGAGCCCTATGTGTCCGCCAATCTGGCCAATGGCGAGCGGCTGTGGCGGCGCTGCCAGTCCTGCCACACGGTCAATGAAGGTGCCCGCCATCTGGTGGGTCCCAATCTGCATGGCATGTTCGGGCGTCAGGCCGGGACTGCAGAGGGGTTCCGATACTCCGACGTCGTCGCCGGCGCAGGTTTTGTCTGGACGCCGCAGGCGCTGGATGAGTGGCTGACCAATCCGCGCGACTTCCTGCCGGGCAACCGGATGAGCTTTGCGGGCCTGCGCCATGAGAGCGACCGCAATGATCTGATCGCCTGGCTGGCTGCTGCCACGGCGCCGGCCGAGGCGGACGCGGCACGCGAGGACTGACGCGCCCTCCGGCCTCACGAAGCCGGACAGAAGAACGCCCCGGCCAGATGGCCGGGGCGCTTTTCGTTTCAGGCTCCGATCGGACCGATCAGAACTCGAGACGCAGGCTGGCGCTCCAGATGGACCCGTAGGTGTAATAGCGGCTGCCGAACGAGCCCGCCGCGGCACCCGGCGCATTACCGGCCAGGAAAATATCCTCGTCGGTGATGTTCTTGCCCTCCAGCTTCAGCCGCCAGCGCCCGTCGGGCGAGGTGAGCTGGGCAAACAGATCGAACGTGGTCACCTCATCAGAGAAGATCGCCGGTGAATTGCCCACATTGCGGGCAAACGCGCTGGAATGGGTAGCCGAACCGCCAAAGGCGAACTCGCCCAGCTGCGTGGGCTGGAAGACCACCGCGTTCAGCCGGGCTGACAGGTCGGGGAATTGCTTGCCCTCCAGCGTGTTGAAGGGAATGCCTACCGCCGGGTCGACGCGCGCGCCTTCGTCATACTCGAAATTGGTGGTCCCCAGATTGCCCGACAGCTGGAACTGGTCTGTGGGCGCCCAGACGCCCTCCAGCTCCAGGCCGTGGACGATGGCGTCGGCGTTGATCACGCCGAACTGGAAGGTGGCAGGCTCCAGCACGGACAGCTGCAGCGCGTCATAGACCGAGTAGAAATAGGTGGCATTGAAGCGCAGCGTGTTGTCGGCGAGGTCCGAGCGCAGGCCCAGCTCCCACGAGGACAGCTCTTCAGGCTCGTAAATATTGAAGGCGACATTCTGGGTGATCGGGCGCGTGCCGGCCAGGCCGCCCGCCTTGTAGCCCGTCGAGTACGAGCCATAGACCATCAGATTGTCATTGGGGCGGTATTGCGCCACCGCCCGCCAGGAAAAATTGGTATCGTCAAAGGACGGATCCACGTCCCAGATGGGTGCCAGCGTGGTGGGATTGAGCAGGCGGCGCTCGGCGGTCTTCTCGTCCGAGGTGTAGCGCCCGCCCAGCGTGAAGGACAGCTGGTCATTGAGATGGAAGGTGCTTTCGCCGAACACCGCCCAGGAGGTGGTGTCCTGCACATCATCGTTGAGACCGAAAGGCTGGCCAATCAGGAAGGAGAATATCTGGTTGAAGCGGTTATTGGCCAGCTGCTCCACATTCTCGCGGAAGTAATAGGCACCCAGCACATAGTCGACCTGCTCATTGCCGCCGACCAGCTGGACTTCCTGGGTGAACTGCCACTGGTCAAGCTCCTGATAGAGATCGACAATGCCCGGACCGTCCAGGTCCGCCGTCAGGTCCTGGGAGAAGGTCCGGTAGGCGGTGATGGAGGTGACATCGCCCAGCGCCGTGCCGAAGCGGACCTCCCCGCTGATGCCGCCGCCGCGATACTCATGGAAGGGGGCGATGGACATATTGCCCGCACGCCGCCCGAACGGCTCGGTCACCGATCCATCGGCCTGACGCTGGATCGGGGTCGGAATGAAAGCACCCGAATTGTCGATGGTCCAGTCGCCCACGATATAGACTGAAAGGTCCTGACCGGACGGCTCCCACAAGAAGGACGCGCGCGCGCCGTAGCGCTCGACATTGTTCACCTCGGACTGGGGCTGGTAGGTGAAGGGTCCTGCCGTCGCGGCAGGCGCATTGAGCAGGTCGAAATCGCTGCCCATATTGCGGCTGAACACGTCGATCTTGAACCCGCTGACGCCCTCCACAATGGCCGACGACCAGGACGCGCGCGCATCGAGGCGGTCATGGGTGCCCACGGCGAGGTCCAGAATACCGCGCGTGCCGGTGAGTTCAGGCCGGCGGGAGATGAAGCGGATCGCGCCACCATTGGTGTTGCGCCCGTAATAGGTACCCTGCGGCCCGCGCAGCACCTCGATGCGGTCCAGATCGAGCAGATCGATGGTCGTGCCGTTCTGCTTGCCCAGATAGACGCCGTCCAGATAGATGCCCACGCCCACTTCGGCAAAGAGCGAGGACTCATCCTGGCCCACGCCGCGGATATAGACCTGGGCCGCATTGGCCACGCCGGTATTCTTCTGAATGTTCACATTGGGCGCGGTGAAGCGAAGATCGGTGATCTCCTCGACCGCCTGACGCTCCAGCTCTTCAGCGCCGATGGCGGTGAGCGCGATGGGCACGTCCTGGGAGTCCGCCTCGCGGCGCTGCGCCGTCACAGTAATGCGGTCCACGCCGCGCGGTGCCGCAGTCTCGGTTTCCTGGGCGTAGCCGGCTGCGGCGAAGGCCGGCAGAGCGGCGCTGGCCATCAAGGCAGCTTGGAACAGTCGGGTCATGGGCGGTCTCCCCTGTTGAGACAAATCATCCGGTTTTCCGGGTGTGTGGTGCCACAAAGTCTAACGCAGCGCCGCCCCGCGTCAATTTGTCCGGACGAATTGATATACCTTATGTGACATTTGCGCACCGCGCCGTCACGGCTGTCCGATCAACTCGACAATGATCCCGGACGGCGAGCGCACCGCCGCCCAGCGGATTTGGCCATAGGGTTCAAGGGTCAAGGTGATCGGCCCCGCGGACGGCACGACGCTCAGGGCCGCCAGACGCGCCAGCGCGGCATCGAGATCATTCACGGGAAGGCGCACCGCCACAATCCCCAGATTGGGCGGACGCGCACGGTCCGAAAAATCATCGCCGTCCAATCCGTCGAAATGCATGAGCTCTATACGCCCGTCCTCGCCCGGGCGCTGCTGCAGGATGGCCGTGCGGCGCGGGATGATGTGGGAGAAGTTGTTGGGCAGGCCGTGATTGGTGCTCACGGGCTCGGGGTCGATGTAATCGCCCTCCCAGAATGGCGCATAACCCAGGCCCTCCACGAAGAATGCCCGCTCCGCCGGCAGGTCATGGACCATGGCCATGGTGTTGAACGGATAGGAAAAGCCGTCCAGGTCATCCCAGCCTTCGATGGGCGGGTTCACGCGCGAGTAGACCGCCAGATTGACCCCGTCGGGCAGGCGTACCACCACATTCTTGATGATCAGCCCGCCAAAATCGAACACCTGGGGCTGGTCAAACACGCTCCAGCCGCGCGCATGGGCGGCGTCCATCACCTCATCGGCCTCGTGTGACCGCACCATGAGGGAGAACAAACCGCCCTGGTCCCAGACCTGCGCGCCCGGGCGGATCAGCTCTTGCTCCACGCCAGCAATGCGCACCAGGCGCACCCAGCCCACATCCTTGCCTGGCGACGCCATCAGCGCGTAATCGCCCGACGCGCCCTCCAGCCCCCAGGCGGCCAGCCAGTCCGGTGCCAGCGCACCGGACGCACGCACCTCATACCCGGCCACATCAACCATAAAGTCGCGGATCGGGGCGAGATCGCGCACCGAGACCACCGCCTCCTGCCAGCCACGGCCGGTCGCGGCGATGAAGGGGCTGGGGTTGGAGATGGAGGCTGATGCGCGGTCCGCCCCATCTTTGGCCTGCACCGCCCCGCTGCACACCGCCAGAGCCAGCGATGCGGTCGCGACCGCGATAACTCTAATCATGATCACCTCCTGCGCGTCAGAGCGCACAGGATGGCGGGTTTGTCCGGACATGCAAGGGTGGGGAGGCTAAAGCCCTATCCGGTGAGGGTTCGCCGAGGTGAGAGCGCACCTGCGCGCCCGCAATGTCAGCGAGGATCGACCGAGCGGAGCGGTGGAGCACAAACAAAAGAAGAAAAATGGTGCCCAGGGCCGGAATCGAACCAGCGACACGCGGATTTTCAATCCGCTGCTCTACCAACTGAGCTACCTGGGCGGCGGGGCGGGCCGGTGGCGCGCCGCGCTAGGGGGCGGTTTATAGGGCGGGGCTTTTGGCCTGTCCATGCCCTTTGGGCAGATGCGCGCGCGGCGCTCCGGTGCCCTGCCCCATCCGCGCTCACCGTCACGCCCGGCAGGTGTGCAAACAGACAGATCGGCCCGCCCGGCCTTGCCTCGCCCGCGCGGGACTGGTACCCGCCTCCGGCCTGTTTGCCGGCTGAATCCTTTCAGCGATCTGTCCCGGTCGCGTCATCCCCAGAGGCCTCGATGATCCGTTCTGTCCCGTCCGCCCGTGTCCGCCTGTGTGCCGCTGTCAGCCTGGCGGCCCTGATCGGTGCCGCCACCGCGCCGGCGGGGGCGCAGGAGGCCACGTCCGAGGCAGCTGGAACGGCACGCGATGTGATCACCATTACAGCCGGGCGGGCATCGGGCGCAGGCGCGCTGGACCGGCCCGTGGCGCGCCTCACCCGGGACGATTTGCGCGCGAGCGGCCAGGAGGATCTGGGCCGGGCGCTGGTGTTCAACCCGGTGATTGCGGGCTCGGAATTCAATGATGATCCGGGCACCCAGAACAACACGTCGGGCACGGCGAGCGTCAATCTGCGCGGGCTGGGGCTGGGCGCGTCTCTCGTGCTGATCAATGGCCAGCGCCAGACCATCACCAGCGTGGCCGCCGATGATGGCTCGACCTTTGTGGACATGAATGCGCTGGTGCCCGATATCGCCATAGCGCGCGTGGAAATCCTCAAAGACGGTGCCTCGCCGCTGCACGGATCGGACGCACTGGCCGGCGTCATCAACGTGATCACCCGCGATGGGTTTGAAGGCCTCGAGCTGGTTCTGGAGGGCCGCCGACCCGACAGCTTCGGCGGCGCAGGCGCCAGCGGCCAGGCAGCGATGATCGCCGGACGCGGCTTTGGCGCGGTGCATCTGATGGGTGCCGTCTCGGCGCGCCGCACCGATGGGGTGGAGGGCTTCGAGACTGATTTCGTCCCGGGCACCGGCATTTCGACGCTGGGCCAGCCGGGTTCCTATTACATCCAGGTGCCAGGCGGCGGATTTGCGCTGACCAATCCGTCCGGCGGGCCGGTGCCGGTCCTGGACCGCGACTGTGCAGCGGCCGGCGGCTCGCCGCTGGTGCTGGGTGCGGCGACGCCGTTTGGTGATCCGGGCCTGTGCCAGCTGGATTTCGGCCAGTTCTTCTCGCTTGTTCCGGATGAGACGCGGATCAATGCCCTTTCCGCCCTCACCGCAGATCTGGGCGAGGCGGTGCTCACAGTGCGGGCCGGGCTGGCTTATTCAGAGCTGTCGCGGGGCAATTCACCATCACTCCCGGCGCTGAACTTTCCCACCATTCCGGTTGCCAATCCCGGTAATTACCTGGGCGCGGATGTGACCTGGCTGGGGCGTCCGCTGGGGGTCAATGCCGGCGCAGCCCGGCGCCAGTTCGAGCATCTGACCTGGCGCCTGGACAGCGAGTTCACCGCCCCGTTCAGCGCCTTTGCGCGCGACTGGGAGGGGCGGATCAGCGCCAGCTGGTCGGCCAATGCGCTGGACGCCACCATTACCGACACTGTCGCCTCACGCCTGTCGCTGGCGCTCAATGGCGTCGGCGGGCCGGCCTGTCCGGCGGGCGCGGCGGCCGGCGATTCCGGATGCTTCTGGTTCAACCCGTTCGGGTCGGGCGCGCTGGTCACCGACCCGTCTGACCCGCGCTATAATGATCCGGCGCTGCTGGATTGGCTGGTGCAGGAGGATTTGCGTCAGTCCGAAGCGAGCCTCGGCGTGCTGGACGCCTCGGCGCAAGCCCCTGCCCTGTTCACGATGCCCGCCGGCCCGGTTTCGCTGGCGGTGGGCGCGCAGGTGCGCCGCGAGCGCCTGTCGGTGGAGCATAGCGATCTGTTCAACGCCGACGCCTTCCAGTTCATCGTCGGCGGGCCGGACTTTTCCGGCTCGCGCAGCGTGACCAGCGTGTACGCTGAAACCCTGATCCCGCTCACCACGCGCACCCGCCTGCAGGCAGCAGCGCGGCATGAGGCGCTGGACTCGTTCTCCTCGCTCGATCCCAAGCTGTCCATTGCCCATGATGTCAGCGGGACCCTGACCGTGTCGGCGGGCTGGGCGCGGTCCTTCCGTGCGCCGTCGCTGCACCAGCAGATATCAGCGACCACCTCGCTGCAATCGCTCAATACCGGCGCGGCCAGCAGCTTCCTGCCCGTGCGTACGGTCGGCGCGCCGGGCCTGCGCCCGGAACAGGCCGACACCTTTACCGCCGGTGCCGCGGCACAGGCGGGCGGGTGGAACGCGCGGCTCGATCTGTGGCGCATCGAGGTAGAGGACGTGATCGTGCGTGAAAGCGCGCAGGCCATTCTGATCGCCGCCAGCGATGGCGCGGGCGGCTTTAATGACCCGCGTGTCGAGGTGTCGACCGCTGGCAATGTAACGCTGGTGCGCGCGGCTTATGTCAATGCGCCGTCGGTCACCACTCAAGGGCTGGACCTGATGCTGACGCGCGCGCCCATCGAGACCAACCGCTTCGGCGCGTTCGGCGCGGGTTTCGAGGGCGTGTGGATCGAGCGCTACAGCTTTGCCGATCCGGTGCTGAACCGCACCATAGAGGCCGCCGGCAACCGCAATTTCACCAACGCCGCCCGCTCACTGCCCCGCCTGCGCGCCACAGCCTGGCTCGACTGGAGCGCAGGCGCGTGGAGCGCACGCCTGCAGACCCGCCACATCTCCGCCTATGACAATGATGAAGGCGCAGGCGGACGCGTGGGTGCCTGGACGGTGGCCGATCTGCAGGCCGGCTGGCGCGTTGAGACCCACGGGCGCGGCTATCAGGTGACGCTGGGCGCGCTCAACATCACCGATGAGGCCGCGCCGTCCGTGCCGACGCCGCTGGGCTATGACACCAAGGTGCATGATGCGCGCGGCCGTATCGCCTATCTGCGTCTGGCCGTAACGCGCTAGCGCCACCGCGCCGAGCCGGAGCTCAACGCGATGGCACCAGGGGAGCGATGCGTAGCCATTCCATGACGCGCAACCAGGCGCGCTTCATCTGACAGCACTTTAGAAGCTGCGCGTCAGTGCAATATAGGTGTAGACGACATCGCTGGAATCCGGGGCGTTCGGAGCATTCCGGGCGAACCGGCCCTTGGCGAGCACAGCCGCGCCCACTTCAAGACGCGTGTTGGCCGAAGCGAAGTTATACCCGGCATAGGCATCGGCCACGATCCCGATGCGGCGTCCGCTCTGGCCTGTGGCGTCGCGCAGCCCTGCCTTAGCCCAGGAGTCATCAGACGTGGCGAGCCGGACATCCTGGACACGCGCCTGGAAATCCACCGGCCCGCGCCGGCTCTGGTAGCGAACGCCCGACGTGACGAGGTTTTCACGCCCCACCGGCCCGAAAATGGCGGTCGGGCCGAAATCACCCCGGCGGCCACCATACATCGAATTGAAGCGGTTGAAGTCTCCACCCGTCTCGTCGCCGCTCGCATAGACGAACTGAGCCGAAACCCGCGTGCGCCAGTCATCCTGGAAAGTATAGCCGGCAGACAGGTGCACCATGCCGGCCCGGATGTCCTGACGTCCGCCCGCAACAGGCCGCGACCCGGTCTGGAAGGTCGCTTCCGCCTCGAAATCGGTGTGGCCGGGGCTCGCATTGCGGCGCAGGCGCGCACCCGGCGAATACGTGTCGGTCCCGTTGGCATGATTGAGGCCGAACAGATACCCTTCCGCGATCAGGCCGCCGGGGAGGTTGGCCCGCGTGAAGTGTGCGGCCCAGAACCGCGTGTCCCAGTCCACCTCGTCCAGACGGGCGGTGTTGTTCAGCAGCGCATTGCGGTCACGCGGCAGAATGGGCACGGGCGAGCCATAAAAGGCATCCAGCGTCCAGTCATCGTTGAACTTGTGCCCGAGGCGCGCGCCGGCAAAGCTGTTGGGCGAGTTCACGTAGCCGTTCTGCGCGGCAAGGCGTCCTGACCCGATCGTCACATTGTACCGGCCCAGTTGAACGCGCGTGCCTTCGGCCGGGCGCACAATGACATAGGCCTGGTACAGCTCCAGCGCATTCACCGAGCTGGCTGGCAGCACAGACCCGGAATCGGTCATCCAGGTACGCGCATCCAGTAGCTCTGCGCCAAACGTCACGGGACCGGCGTCATATTCACCCAGAATGCGCAGAGCCCAGGACGCGTGCTGGTCAGACCCGGACCCACCAGCACGGTAGCGTGCGTTCAAGGTTTCATGACGAAGCCGGAGCGACCCCGACAAACCGAACGAAGCCTGCGAGGCCTCTTCGGCAGAAGATGCCGCCGAGGGCGCAGTTACAATCACCGCCGACGCCATTACTGAAACCGCCGACACAGTCACGCCAAACATGTTCATTTTGAACACCCCACCCAGTTGATGTGGTGTGAGTATTGCTGTGTTTGATTGAATCGGCGTTAATCATGTGTGCGGTCTGCGCAAGAATGGCATCCGCCCTCTTTGCGCCAAGCGCGCAGAGGCGTACATGGGCACCTATGCTGTTCCTGACGCCCCTCCATCTGCCCAAAGGCCCCCTGATGGCGGTTGATCCCGGTGCCAGGACGCTGGGCGTGGCGGTGTGCAATGGCGACCGCACGCTGGTCACGGCCCTGACCACGATCTGGCGGACGAAATTCACCGAGGACGCTGCCGCCCTGCTCAAACTCTATGATGCGCGCACCTGCGCCGGGCTGGTGGTTGGCCTGCCGCTGCACATGGATGGCGGAGACGGGCGGCGCTCCCAGTCAGCGCGCTCCTTCGTGACCAATCTGCTGCGTCTGCGCGACCTGCCGGTGTGCTATCAGGACGAGCGCCTGACCACGTTTGACGCATCGGAGCGCCTGTCCGAAGCCGGCGTGAAGCTGCACGAACAAAAAGCGCGCATCGACGCCGAGGCTGCCGCCAGCATATTGCGCGCGGCGCTGGACGAGATCGCACGTGGCGGAGCCACTCCGTGAACGCGCTGACCGCGGCGCTGATCCCGGTCTTTGGTGTGATCATGCTGGGCTGGGCCTTGCGCCGGTCGAATCTGGTGCGCGCCGAATTGTGGGGCGGGATCAACAGGCTGGGCTACCAGGCGCTTTTGCCCGCCCTCCTGTTCAGCACCATCGCCACCGCAGACTATGACGGCCTGCCCGCAGGGCCCTTCCTGATTGCGGTGACGCTGGGCTTTGTGGTGATGGCGATCGTCTCCATGGCCTTCAAGCCGGTGATCCATGACGGCCCGGCCTTCACCAGCCTGTTCCAGGGCGGCGTGCGCTGGAACGGATTTGTCCTGCTGGCGCTGGCCGCCCCCGCTTTCGGGGCGGAGGGCGCGGCACTGGCGGCCCTGGTGTTTGCGCCCACCGTGCCGCTGATCAATGTGATGTGCGTGGCGGTGCTGTCGATCTGGGGTGCCCATGACGAGCCGCCGGATTTCGCCCGCGTGGCCCGTCGCATCGCGGCCAATCCATTGATTCTGGGGTGTCTGGCTGGCCTGGCCGCCAATCTGTCCGGCGTGTTCCAGACCGGCCCCATCGCCGACACCGCCGCGCTGGTCGGGCGCGCGGCGCTGCCGTTGATCCTGCTGACTATCGGCGCCGGCCTCGATTTCTCGGCCCTGCGCGCGCAGCCGGGCATTTTGACGCTGGCGGTGGCGCTGAAACTGATTGTGGCCCCGCTGGCCTTTTATGCGCTGGGCCTGGCGTTCGGGGTGGAGGGTGTGGCCCTCGCCGTGCTGGTGGCCGTGGGGGCGACGCCAGGCGCAGCCGCCTCCTACGTGCTGGCCAGTGAAATGGGCGGGGATGCGCGCCTGATGGCCGGCCATGTGACCGCGACAACGCTGCTGGCCTTCATCGCCATGCCGTTCTGGGTCTGGGCGGCGGGCGGATGAGCCTGATGATCGCCTCTGCCTTCGCGCCGGTGTTTGCGATGATCGTGCTGGGCTGGTTCGTACGCGCCAGCGGGCTGATGGGGCGGCCGCTATGGGGCGGGGTCAACGCGCTCAATCACCGGGTCCTTCTGCCCTCCTTCCTGTTCGTGCTGATCGCGCGGGCCGAGTTTGGCGCAGGGAATGCCGGCACGCTGGTGCTGGCGTCCTCGCTGGGCTCGCTGATCATGATTGCGCTGGGTCTGGCTGCCGGACGATTGCTCAAGCTGAAAGCGCCCGAAACGGCCGGGCTGGTCGCTGTGGCGGCGTTGTGGAACCTGGTGCTGACCATGGCGCTGGCCCAGCGCCTGTTCGGACCGGAGACCGCCGGCGCGGCGGTCGTCCTGCCCGGCGTGCTGCTGGGCGCAGGCGCAGCCGTAGCCGGGTTCGCCATCAGCCAGGGGGCGGGCCCGCGCGCGGCCTTGATCCGCATCGTGCGCGACCCCGTGCTGATCGCCTGCGTGGCGGGGGTCGCGGCCAATCTCGCCGGTCTGGCCCGCCTTCCCGCCTTGCTCACCCCGCTGGAGATGACGGCGGCGGGGTCCATGGCCGTGATCCTGCTGGCCATGGGTGCTGGCCTCGATTTCGCCGCGCTCAAGGGCCGTCTGCGTGCGCTGGCCGCCGCCGCGCTGCTGCGCAGCCTCATCTCGCCCGCAATCTATCTGGCGCTGGCGCTGGGCTTCGGACTGCGCGGCGAGGAAGCCGCCCTGCTGGCGCTCGCCGGTGGCGCGCCCGCCGCCGCCGTCACCTACGCCTTCGCCGCCGACTTCAAGGCTGAACCGGGCCTGGTGGCGGGCATGATCACCCTCACCGTCCTGACGAGCGCGATCACCCTGCCCCTGGTGACGGCGCTGGCGTTGATGGTCTGAATTGGCGAAGTTCACGAACTCACCAACGGTTTGCCTTTGGAGCTGAAATGCACATCCACGGAATTGAATTCAACATGGATTGGATCGAAGGAGCGAGCCCAAGCGGGGCTCTTCCGCGAGAATGTGGGATCTATTGCGAAATTATTTGGCCAGTTCGCTCTATTCGGATTGGAATTTCGAAAAATATCTGGGGGCGACATAGGTCTCATGCGAGCTGGATGCGAAGCATGAAAAACGGGACTGGAAGCCGATCCGGGCGCGTTGGCCCTTATGCCAATCATGCAAAAGACTGGGGCGACATAGGATTAGAGACATTTGCTCTTTCAACCGACCCCCGCTTGCATGACGATGCGCTTAGGCTGGCCTGTGAAACGGAACTACATCATTGGGCCGAGCAGCAGAGAGAATGGAAGAACTTCAATGGCGAAAAATGGCGACCCAAAAACTACGGCATACCTGTTGTTGACGAGCGCGCCGTAGCGGAAAGTTGGGGTATAAAACTGCATTGGACGCTACCCTAGTTCGCCTGCGGCTTCGGCGCGACATCCTTAGCTCGAATGCGAGGTGCGGGCTTGCCCAGCCGAAGCTCGCGTCAGCGAGCGAAGGCCCCTGCCGGGGCATTCTACGTCTGAAATCGATCCACCGGATCGATTTCTCTGCCTGCGGCAGACCGGCTGCGAATGGTGGAGGGGGTTGGATTCGAACCAACGTACGCCGAAACGGGCAGATTTACAGTCTGCTGGATTTAACCACTCTCCCACCCCTCCAAGGGTCCGCAAGCCTTGCGGTGCTGACCGGCCGGAGCCGGGTCGCCGGGCCAATTCAAAAAACAACCCCGTTCAAGCGTCATTGCACTGAAGCGCAAGGCGCTTTAACGAGGCGGCTCCTCGATTTGGAGCGCGGACTATAGTCATGACCCCTACACGGCGCAATACGCCCCGCAAGCCCGTTGCAGCGCGCGGTTCAGGCCTGCGTGAAAACCCCGATGAGGGCTGGATCTGGGGCCGTCATGCGGTGCTGGCTGCGCTCGCCAACAAGCGCCGCAGACGCATCTCGCTGCATGTCACGCGCAACGCCTCCAATGACCTCACCGAGGCTGACCGCGCGTATGCGCGAATCGAAATGCCCGGCGAGCTGGACGCCAAGCTGCCCGCCGGCGCGGTGCATCAGGGTTTTGCCCTGAAAGCTGGCGCACTGGAGCCCGAATTGCTGCAGGCGGTGGCCGAACCCACCCATGGCCTGTTGGTGGTGCTCGACCAGATCACAGACCCGCAGAACGCCGGCGCGATCTTCCGCTCCGCCGCCGCCTTCGGTGCGCGCGCCGTCATCACCCAGGACCGCAAGTCGCCGCCTCTGTTCGGCGCGCTGTGCAAGGCGGCGGTGGGCTGCGCGGAAGCGATCGGCCATGTGCAGGTGACCAATATCGCCGACACCCTGCTCAGCTTGCGCAAGTCGGGCCGGTTCGTGATCGGTCTGGCGGGCGAGGCCGAGGCATCCCTGGGCGATCTGATCGCCGCCAATGCCGGGCCGGGCCTGGTGATCGTCATGGGCGCGGAGGGCACGGGAATGCGGCCGCGCGTGGCCGACAGCTGCGACGCGCTGGCGCGCATCCCCATGGGACCCAAAGCGGAAAGCCTGAATGTCTCGGCGGCCGCGGCGGTGGCCCTTTACGAGGCCTCCCGCCACGACCCGAGGATCAATCCGAAGCGCTAGAGCTGCTGGACGCCGGAGCGCCGCGCCCGCGCCAGCGGATCTCGCCGCTGAAGCGCTCGGCGCGCACGCCGCCCGAGCCGGAAATCGCAACGTCGACATCCACCGCCTCGCCGCCATGGCGCACCGAGCCGGAGCCTGACACCGCCGCGCTGAAGGGCTGCGCCCGGCCGGATTCCACCCGCACGGAGCCGGAACCGGAAATCCGCGCGGACATGGCCCCGGTCTGTTCGCCGGTACGCACCGAACCGGAGCCGGACACCACGGCATTGAGCACGCCCACCGATCCGGCGGTCAGGCTGCCCGAGCCGGACACGATCGCCCGCACGCCGCCTGCCACATCACCCGTACGGATATCGCCCGACCCGGACACGCGCGCGTCCAGACCGCCGCCGATATCACCTGTCATGACCCGGCCCGCACCGGACAGGGCGATATCCGCGTCCGCGCCCACGGTACCTGCAGTCAGCGCGCCGGATCCGGACATGGCGGCGGTGAGCGCACCCGACACGTCGCCTGCCGTGAAGTGGCCACAGCTGCGCACGGCCAGGTCGGCCTCGCCCAGGGTGCCCGCCTCGCCTTCGAAAATACTGTCGCGGATCACCAGACCCAGCGAGGCCGGGGCGGTGATGACCAGCGACGGGTAATCGCTGAGCGGCCGGGCGGTGCCGCCGCCGAAACCGAACCAGCCGCCGCCGCCGCCCAGCCAGGCCTCGCCATCGCGGCGCCGGCAATTGACGCGCGACACGGTCTGCCCGCCATCAATAGCCACCACGCCGCCCGTGAGTTGTAGCTGGGCCGCCGCGTCCCCGCCCGCGCCCGGACGCGCTTCGACAACGATGGACTCGCCGCCTTCGCGGATCTCGATGCGGCCAATGAAATTGATGATCTGGACCGTGTCCGCATCGAACGCCTGGCCCTCCTGCGCAAACGCGCCGGGCGCAGCACCCGTCATCAACAAAGCCAGTCCTGCTGTGCAAACCCTGATCATGGAAACCTCCCTTGCGCGCGCCGCGATCAGCGCGCCTGTCACCCTTATGATGCGCGCACGATGCCATATGGATGCGGGAGCGGGTGTGAATTTCCGGTCATGGAGGGCGCGTCTCGCCTATCGACAGACACGTCCTCGCGCGCTTTTGTGTCGCCCATGACCCATCACGCGCCCCGCACCGAGCTTGCCACCCATTCCGTCTTCAACCAGTCAGCGCCGCTGACCGGCGTGAACTGGCATGATGACGATATCATGCTGAACCAGGCGCTGAGCCGGGCCGGCGCAGGCATTCACGCTGCCAGCCTGTCGGCGCTGGGCGCGGCGGCGGGCAGCCAGACCGTCCAGGAGCAGGGCCGGCTCGCCAATGAAAATCCCCCCAAATTCAAACCCTTCGACCGCTTTGGTCAGCGTGTGGATGAGCTGGAGTTTCACCCCGCCTATCACGAACTGATGGCGCTGGGGCTCAAGTCCGGCGTTTCGGCGGCGGCTTGGAAAACCGATCAGGCTGGCCACGCCCTGCATGCCGGATTGCTGATCCTGATGGGACACGCCGATTCCGGCGTATGCTGTCCCATGTCCATGACCTATGCCTGCGTGCCGGCCCTGCGTCACGCCGGCTGGGCCGGTGACTGGATCGCGGGCGCGACCAGCGGCGTCTACGACCCGCGCTTCCTGCCCATGGAGCACAAGACCGGCCTGACGATCGGCATGGCCATGACCGAGAAGCAGGGCGGATCGGATGTGCGCGCCAACACGACACGCGCCCAGCCCATTGATGGCGGCGATGCGGCCCTGCTGACCGGGCATAAGTGGTTCTGCTCGGCACCCATGAGCGACGGGTTCCTGACCCTCGCCTATGAAGGCGGGGACGCGGGCGGGGACGGGGCGGCGCTGAGCTGTTTTCTGGTGCCGCGCTGGCGGCCGGACGGCACGCGCAACGCCATCGAAATCCAGCGCCTGAAAGACAAGCTGGGCGACCGCTCCAACGCCTCCTCCGAGATTGAGTACAAACAGGCCTGGGCACGGCGCGTGGGCGAACCGGGACGCGGCGTGCGCACCATCATCGAGATGGTCAACCATACGCGTCTTGATTGCCTGGCCGGCTCGGCCGGCCTGATCCGCACGGTCAGCGCCCACGCCATCTGGCATGCCGACCGGCGCAGCGCGTTTCAGCGCCGCCTGATCGACCAGCCGCTGATGCGCGAAGTGCTCGGCGAGCTGGCTCTGGAGGCCGAAGCCGCGCTCGCCCTGGCCTTCCGGGTCGCCGAGAGCTTTGACCGGGCCGCATCGGACCCGGCGCAGGCCGCGTTTGCCCGCATCGCCACGCCCATCGCCAAATACTGGATCTGCAAGCGCGCGCCCTACCTGGTCTACGAGGCCATGGAGGCCCATGGCGGCGCGGGCTATGTGGAGGAGCACCCCCTGCCCCGCATGTTCCGCCAGAGCCCGCTCAACGCCATATGGGAAGGCTCGGGCAATGTGATCGCGCTGGACGTGCTGCGCGCCCTGAGCCGCGACGCCGCCGCGCGTGAGGCGCTGGACGCAGAGCTGGCCCCGCTGGCCGGTCTGCACCCGGTGCTGGATGCGCGGCTGAAAGCCCTGCGTGCGATGATGACAGGGGGATTGAGCGAGGCGCGCGCGCGCCGCTTTGCCGAACTGTCCGCCACGCTTCTCACCGCCGCCGCGCTGCAGCGCGCCGGGCTGGACCCGGTGCTGGAGGCCTATCTGGGCAGACGCATCGCCGAGACTACGACCACGCTGGGCGCTGGCGAGGCACCCATGGATATCGAATGGCTTGTCAGCCGGGCGCGTCTGCGGTCTTAGACTGATGCCCTTGATTCTGGCCGGAGCTTGCCCTTGTCCTGGATGATCGCCGCCCTGGCCGCCTATGTGCTCGTCCAGCTGAGCATTGCCGTGTGGGCGTCGCGCAAGATTGCCGGTGATGTGGACTATCTGGTCGCCGGACGGCGCCTGGGCATGTTCGCCGTGGGGATTTCCGTGTTCGCCACCTGGTTTGGCGGCGAGACGGTGATGGGTGCCAGCGCCACCATTGCCCAGGAGGGCATCGCCGGGGCCCGGGCCGAGCCCTTCGGCTACGCCATCTGCCTGATCCTGGCCGCCCTTCTTGTGGCCGGGGCGATGCGGGCGAAGGGCTATATAACGCTGGCAGACTTCTTCCGGGACCAGTTTGGCGGACGCGCGGAAATCGCCGCGGCCTGCGTGTCCATCCCCACCTCCATCGTCTGGGCGGCCGCCCAGCTCCTGGCGCTGGCCGCTCTGGTATCCACCGTCGCGGGCCTGCCGGTGGGCACGACGCTGCTGGCGGTGACCGTGCTGGTGACGGCCTACACACTGATTGGCGGGCTGTTGGCCTCGGTGGTGACCGATATTGTTCAGAGCGGGGTGGTGCTGGCCGGGCTCGTTATTCTATTGATCGCGCTGGTCGATCACGCAGGCGGACCGGCCATGGCGCTGGCGCAGATCCGCCCCGAACAACTGGTCCTGATCGCACCGGGCGAGAGCTGGCTGGCGCGTCTGGACGCGTTCGCCATTCCCATACTGGGCTCCATCGTGGCGCAGGAACTGATCTCGCGTTTTCTCGGGTCCAGGAGCGCGAAGATCGCCATACGGGGCGGACTGATAGCGGGCGGTCTGTATCTGGTGGTGGGTTTCTTCCCGCTGGCGTTCGGCCTGATCGGGCCGGGCGCGGGGTTTGACGCCTCCAATGGCGATCTTTTCCTGCCCGCACTGGCGGCCGAGCTGTTGCCCACCGCCCTTTTTGTGGTCTTCGCCGGCGCGCTGTTTTCAGCCGTGCTGTCGACGGTTGATTCAGCCCTGCTGGCGGTGGCCGCCCTGACCACTGAAAACCTCTACAAGCGCGCCCGCCCCGCCGCCGGCCAACGCGAAACCCTGATCGCGGCGCGGGTTCTCACGGTCGCAGCGGGCATTGCCGCCTATGTGGTGGCCACGCGCGGCGAGACGATTTACGGGCTGGTGGAGATCGCCTCCTCGCTCGGCTCGGCCGGCTTGCTGGTCGCGCTGCTGATCGGACTTCACAGCCGGTTCGGCGACGAGTGGAGCGCACTGGCCGCTTTGGCGGGCGGGCTGACCGCCATGGCGCTGGGCGGCTGGATTTTTGATCTGCCCGGTGCGTTTCTGGGCTCGATCCTGGCCGCGCTGGCCGCTTACGGGGTGGCGGCCCTGATCACCGGCACACGGCGCAACGCGGATCAGACGGCGCGGTGAGTGCGCGTCAGCCGATCACCGCCTCGGCTTCAATCTCGACCACAAACTCCGGTGCCGCCAGCGCGGTGACGCCTACCATGGTGCTGGCGGGCGGGCAGTCCGCGAACACGGACCGGTGCGCCGCGCCCACGGCCGCCTGGGTCTCAGGTGCCATATCGGTGACAAACATGCGGGTGCGAACAACATGTTCCGGGCGTGCGCCAGCCTGCTCGAGCGCCGCCACGATGATCTCAAGGCACCGCGCGGCCTGAGCCCCCGCATCGCCTGGCGCAAACGGGTCGCCCTGCGGGTCCACAGCGACGGTCCCTGAGACCCAGACCAGGTTGCCCACCCTGACCGCGCGGCGATAGCCGACCCGGTCTTCCCAGGGGGCACCGGAACTGATGCGTTGCCGGCCGGAGGTCATGGCGCGGGCTCCTTCAAGATCAGGGCGTCAGAACAGGGTATCCGGGACGGTCTGCGCCGTCGGATCGCCATTGACCAGCCCGCGCGCCGACGCCAGCAAGGGGGCCAGCTCAAGACGCGCACCCTCAGCCGCACCGCAGGCATCGCCCGAGCGGACCCTGGCTTGCAGCCCGGCAATGGTGTGATCAATTGCAGCAATCAGGGCATCGAGCTGATCGCGCACCGTCTCTGGCGCTGCGCGCCAGGCCGCGATCACCACGGCGCGGTGACTGTGGCCGGTGGCCTCAAAATGCGTGTCATAGCCGCGCGGCGTCCAGGCCAGGACGTCATCCACGCAGTCCGGCATATCGGGCAACATCTCAAGAAGCATCGCCACTTCATTGAAGTGATTGAGATAATCGGTTGCAAGCCCGGTGTCCGGATTGACATGGGCAGCCCGCAGGGCCGCCTGGCTCAACCCGATGGCATGGTCACGATCGGCGGTGTTCATCGCAGGTCCCCGGCGAGGTTCGTCGCCTGCAACTTGGCCGCGCCCGCTTTGACGAAACCTTAACTTCAACCCAGCGCGCCGCACAAAACGCCCCCGGCTGCGGGGGGGAGTGTCAGCCGGGGGCGCAGGCAGAGCGCCCGGAACCAGATGACTGGGTCCGGACGCTCCGAAGCCGGGTCAGGCGGATGCGATCAGCCGTTCTGTTCGCGGTGCTCCTCGGCAATGGCCGAGATGCGCTCGCCAAGCTCCGGATCGGACTGGGCCGCCATGTTGATTTCATTGTAGCGCTCGGGCGTCAGGCCCTGGTCTTCTACGGCCTGGAGCATCTGCGCCTGGGCGGCTTGCTGAATAAGCTGCGCCTCTTCCTGATCGGACGCGGCTTCCAGTTGCGGGCGCACCTCTTGAACGATGTCGCTGACATCGTCCACGGCGCGGACGAAGTTCCAGATTTCCTCGTCGCTGACTGGGCTGATCTCGGGTGCCTGTTGCTGCATGCCCTGCTGGGGGGGCTGCTGCTGCGCCATGGCGGCCGGTGTGGCATAAGCGGCACCCAGAGCCAGAGCGAGGGCGGATGCGGTTGTTTTGGACATCATGGTCATATCAACAAGTCTCCATTCCAGTTTTGACGTCCGCTTTGGCCGACGTACTGCGAATGAGACGCCTGGCGCACAGCTTATGTTGCAGGCTGGATGCATTACAATTTGGTCATGTCGGCACATGACTGATTTTTTTTGGTTAGGATAACGCAACAAATGTACGTTTTTGAGCGTCTTACATAAACGCCATTGAGAGTTTGCTTGATGAATGCCAAGGATATGAGCCGCGCCATCACCCGGGAGCTGACCGCCATGCGGCGATTTGCGCGCGGGCTGGCGGGCAATGCGTTTGACGCGGACGATCTTGTGCAGATCGCTGCGGAGACCGCCATTCGCAAGCGGCGCCAGTTACGCCAGGCCGAACGGGCGCGCAGCTGGCTGATGACCATTGTCTACCGCACCCATCTCGACCTGATGCGCCAGGCGGCCCGGCGCGAGGCACCGCTGAGGGATCCGGACGCTGCGCCGGATATTGCTGCGCCAGCAGCCCAGCAGGCACGGCTGGACTGTGCGGCAGCGCTGGATGCACTGGACGCCCTGCCCCGCGAACAGCGCGCCGCGCTGACCCTGATCGCCATCGAGGGGCATTCGAACGAGGATGCTGCGCGCATTCTTGACATCAACCCGGCCACGCTGCGTTCACAGGTCTCGCGTGCCCGCAGCGCCTTGCGAGAGAGCCTTGCGCAGGATGGGGCCGAACCGCAAACAGATCATCGCGCCCGGCTGCGCCAGGTGAAATAGCATGACCCATGATACTGACACTGAACAGGAAACCCACACCGCAGGCGATGCACGCATTGACCAGCGCATCACGGACGCCCTGGACGCCTTCGCCCGCCAAAGAGCCGGCGCCGGACTGCCGGCGGGCGTGATACGGGCCGCCCGGCGGGCCGAGTGGTTTGACAGGATGAGGCGCATGGGCGCGATAGCGGCGGCGGGGGTGGTGGTGTTCGCCGGCGGCTGGCTGGCTGCGGGATTGCAGATGAGCTCAGGCCGGACGGCGGGCCAGGCTCCCGCTGAGCTGGCGCAACTGGAAGGGCTCGCCGTGAGCGGCGCCACCACCGCCACGAGCCTGTTGTCGGACCCGGTGCTGAGCCCGCCCGAATTGACGGGGCATGGCCTGCACCTGACCGCTTCTATCGCGCGGACGGCGCAGGGCGGCACGTTCAATGCGCTGGAATATCAAGCCTCTGGCGGCGAGACTGTGCGCATTCTGGCGCGCCGGATCAGCCCGGCCGGAGCGGGCGCGCTGCAGCACTCACGGCTCGATGGCGAGCGGCTGGTGTGGTGGCGCGAAGATGATCTGGTGATCGGGGTCACCGGACCGCTGGCCAGGGTTGATCTCGAAGCCATTGCCCAGACTGTGCGCAGCCAGTCGCGCACGCCCATGGTGGCTGACTTCATGCCGGCACCGGAGCTGGGTGTGCAGACCGTCAATGATCCGGGCGGATGACAGCCTGAGCCCGCGTCTTGTCCCCGCACCGCACACCGTGCCGTCTCCGGGGTTCTTGTCGTCATGGACGCCCGCCGCGTGGTCAAAGCCGGCCTTCATCTGTCAAAGCTCAGCTTTGGTCTGCGTCGAGGGCCCGGAACACTGTTTCACAGCCCAGAAGATCACGTTTGCGGTTCCCGGCGGCCTCGGCGGCCTCGGTGTCTTCACCCCAGCGCTCGGCCTGATAGAGCTCGTCCACCCGCGACACGCCAAACAGGGATTCGGCGTCCGCCTCGCCTTCCAGCAGCGCGAAGGCCAGCACGGCCGAGCCCAGGATCGGCGCGGCGCTGACCAGGGCCGTCAGGCGGAAATTGTCGAGCGCCAGGGCCCGGCGCTCCAGCGCAGCGATCGAGGTATCGGGCTGATCGATGGCAGTGACGCTGACCGCGGCATGCAGCGGGGCATCGAGCGCCATGGCGGCCCAGGCGAGCCAGGGGTCCCAGGCCGCGGCCTGACGGCCGGCCAGCGCGGATTCTTCGGCGCGATGGCTCAAAAGATCGGTGCGGGCGTAGCGCGCGACTTCGGCGGCGGCCTGCTTGCGCACATCGCCGGTGCGGTCCAGCGCCACATGGCAAAGCCGCGTGACCGGCATGGTGAAGGGGTTGATGTGTTCGCCCTGGGCGGCCCATTCGGCCGCGGCGGCGCGGGCCAGGGTCTCGCCGGGCAGCACCAGAACCGATTTGGCCGGGGTGCGCACCTGACGCCCGTCCAGCAGCACACGCCAGCCACCCTCGCCTGGTGCCGCTGTGGCTTCGGTATAGAAGCGGCGCGGCAGGGGGCGGTTTTCGGCCCTGGCCTTGGACATGCTCATGCGGCGCTCCGGTCAGCGGCGAAGACGTCAAGGGCTGTGTTGAGTGCAGCGAAATCATGGTGGATGGCATGAGGCTGGGCCTCATTGATTTCATCCACCGTGTGGAAGCCCCAGCTCACGCCCATGGCGTGGGTGTCGGCGGCGCGCGCCATGGCCATGTCCCAGAAGGTGTCGCCGATCACCACGGTCTCTTCCGGGCGCGCGCCGGTGGCAGCCATGGCGTCGAGCACCATGCGCGGATGCGGCTTGCCCGGGCCGCCATCCACGGTGTGCAGGGTCTGGAAATACCGGTGCAAATCATGATGGCCGAACACAATGTCCAGGCCGCGCCGGGCCTTGCCGGTGGCCACACCCAGAAGCCAGCCTTCGCCGGCAAGGCGTTCGAGTGTGTCGCGCGCGCCGTCATAAAGCGGTTCGGAAAAGCCGGCCTCGGCGCGCTGCTCCACGAAGGCCTGTTTGTAGTAGTCGGTCAGCGCCGCCACCCGCTGCGCGCCATAATCGGGCGGGGCCAGCCGCGCCACGGCTTCGGACAATTCCAGCCCCACAATGGTGCGCACCTGGTCATAGGCGATGGCACCCAGCCCCGCGCGCTCGAAGGCGCGGGTCATGGCGCGCGCGATCACCTTGCGCGAATCCACCAGCGTGCCGTCGACATCGAACACGGCCAGTTTCAACCCGCTCACGCCAGCGTCTCCTCGGCGGCCGCGCCGGCGTCGAAGTCAAAGCCCAGGGCCGCAAACGTCTCGCTCATATGATCCGGCAAGGGCGCCTCCAGCACCAGCGGGCGCTGGCCGGGGCGCGGGATGACCAGCTTGCGCGCATGCAGGTGGAGCTTGCGCGACAGGCCTTCGGGCGTGGGGATGTCGCACATGTATTTGCCGTCGCCCAGAATGGCGTGGCCAAAGCCCGCCATGTGGACGCGCAGCTGGTGGGTACGCCCGGTTTCGGGGCTCAGCACGACCCAGCTGGCGCGGCGTCCGGCATGGTCAGCCACAGCGTAATGGGTCACCGCGTGCTGGGCACCCTCCTCGCCATGACGCG
This sequence comes from Hyphomonadaceae bacterium BL14, assembly GCA_027627705.1. NCBI lineage: Bacteria > Pseudomonadati > Pseudomonadota > Alphaproteobacteria > Hyphomonadales > Hyphomonadaceae > Hyphomonadaceae bacterium BL14. The sequence goes on along the minus strand of CP091242.1, from coordinate 674,588 downwards.
CGGCCATCATGCGCTCGCGGTCGCCATCGGGGCCGCTGGACTTGCGCAGGAAGCCGCTGATCTCGCCATGATGGGGCGCGGGCACGCCCAGCGCCACGGCCCAGTAATACTTGCGAAGATCACGGGTCTGGAACAGGCGCGACAGCCGGCGCGCGCTGTCGGCGGTGCGCGCCACCACCAGAATGCCCGACGTGTCCTTGTCCAGCCGGTGCACCAGGCGCGGGCGTTCATCACCCCGGCCGAAAGCGTCCAGCAGCCGGTCGAGATGGCGCGTGGTCTTGGAGCCCCCCTGCACCGCGAGACCATGGGGTTTGTTCAGCGCGATCAGCTCATGATCCTGATACAGCACCATGGAGCGGGCGAACGCCGCATCCTCGCGCGACAAGGGTGCCTCGGCGCGGATCTCGCCGGGTTCGGGCATCGGCGGGACGCGCACGATCTGACCCGCCTCCAGGCGCTGATTGCCCTTGGCGCGTGCGCCGTCGATGCGGATCTGGCCGGTGCGCAGGAATTTCTCCACCCGCCCGTGGGGGATGTGCGGGAAATGCGCCTTGAACCAGCGGTCCAGACGCATGTCGGCCTCGGCTTGCGTGACTTCGAGGGTTTGAACCGCGCTCATGACACCCACACCGTGCGCGCCAGCGCCAGACCGACACCCGTGGCCAGCACACAGGCGATCAGCGTGCCGCCGCCCCAGACCAGCGCCTCCAGGTAGGCCTTGCGTTCGATCATCAACATCAGCTCCAGCGACAAAGCGCTCATGGTGGTAAAGGCACCCAGAAACCCGACGCCGAAGGCAAAGCGGATCTCGGTGGCGTCGGCGCGCCCAGCCAGGGCCAGCCAGCCCACCAGCAGCCCGACCGCCAGCGATCCGGCGAGATTGACGATCAGCACGCCCCAGGGGGCTTCAGGCCCGATCCAGCGCAAACACGCCTGATTCACGCCATGGCGCGAAACCGCGCCCAGCGCGCCTCCCGCGGCGATGAGAAGAAGATGGTTCATGGCGCGCAGCGATAGGCTGCAGCGCGCTGACGCGCAAGGCCGGGCGGCGGTGCAGGGCACGTTGGAGCGCCGCTGCAGCCCGGCTATTTCGTCGGACTGCGATCCGCGTCCAGCCAGCTGCGCATCGCCTGCAGCGCCGGCAGGGCGGTTTCAAACGGCCCGGCACCCAGCGCGGTGCCCATCCGGTCGAGTTCCGGTCCGAGGGCGGCCAGGCAGCGTGCGTGCATGGCACGGCCGGCCTGCGTGAAGAAGACCCGCTTGGCGCGCCGGTCTTCCGGGTCAGGCTCAATGCGCACCAGGGCGCGCGCCTCCAGCCGCTGCAGCGTGTTGGTCATGGCACCCTTGGTGACCTGAAAGGCGCGCGCGAGGCGCACTGGCGTCCAGCCATCACCCAGGCGCGCCATGTGGTTGAGCACCGAGAAATGGGCGATCTGCAGCCCGTCAGGCAGGACCTTGAGCAACGCGCTGGATGACAGCTGGTGGATGATGCCCACCTCGTTGAGGACCGCGAACACCAGCTCGGGATCCGGCCCGGGTCCGGGGGCGCGGCTCATGCCATCATCCTGCTCTCCAGCGGCCAGCGCGGCGTGCGGGCGGGCTGCGCGCCATGGCCCAGACGCGCGATCATCTGAACGCGCCCGCCGCCGGGCGCAAACTGGTCATGGGCCTCGGCATAGAGGCCAGCCATGGCCTCATACTCCTGCAGCGCCTGGCTCAACGGCTGGAAGCCCAGTCCCAGGCCGCAGGCGGCCAGATTGAGGCGCAGCCAGTCGCGTCCTGCCTCCAATTGCTCGGCGCGTGTGTCACCGGGCGTGGTCAGGACGGCATAGCCTTGGGCGCTGTAAATCTGGGCGCGCATCATGTCGAGGGTTTGAGAAAACGCCGCGGAGCCGGGATCAGCGAGCGTCTCGCGCGTGATCATTCCGGCCATATAGAGCGCCTCGATCATGGCACCCTGCAGGGAAATGCCGTCGGGATTGGCCTCGATTTCGGCGCGTCCGATACGCATCAGATCGACGCTTTCACGATGCGGCACCGGCGCACGCAGCTCCACCTCCATGGCCCGCCAGGTCAGGTCGCGCAGCGCCTCCACGCCCGCTGGATCGGCGATGAGCGTAGTCGGGTGATCGGGCGCAGCGGCCTCAAGCAGCGTGCCGAGCAGGTCCGGCGCGATGGCCCGATCCTCAAACGGCGTTTTGTCGGAGCGCCTTATGGCGGCGTGGGCGAAGAGCGGGTCGGGTGCGGCGTCGGCGGGCGCGAACCGCACATGGGCGATGGGGCGGTCATCAAGGCGCGGCGCGCCGGTGCCGTCTGGGAAGGGCGTGATCTGCGCCGCCAGCCCGGCCTCAGCCGCCGCCATGCGCAGAAGCTCCAGCATGCAGCCAAAGCCGATGGTGATCTGGCGGTCAAACGGATCGGTGGCGGGCAGGCGCCGGTCCAGATCACACCAGACGCGCACGCCATCCTGGCCGTCCAGCTCGAACAGCCAGGGCTGAATATTGTGCGGATTGGGCGCCAGGATGGCCCAGGCCAGCGCCCGCAGACGGGGGTCGCCATGGGTGCCGCTCATCGCCGTCTCCCACGGGACCAGCGCCCGCACCGGCTTGCGGGTTGCGGTGAACACGGCCCCGGCCCCCACCACCGTCAGCGCGGACGCGCCGGCGAGTTTCAGAAACAGTCTGCGGCTCTGCGCCATGGCGCCCTCCTCCCACTTGGTTCAATGCTAATCACTTTAGTTTAACGTTGAATGATATGCAAGACGGCTTCGGTTAGGGCCCCGCCTTGACCCGTTGCCGCGAGGGGGCGCATCCTGACACCCAAGCGTGCCGACATCGGCACCACACGACTGATGCGCCGGGTGCCAGACCCCGCTTGTGCTGATCTGCGCTGCGCCACCAGTCCGCGACGGACCCAAGCCGCCGCTTCGCGCGTTACCGGCCCGTCGCACACCTTCCCGCCGCCACCGGAGGCCGTCATGCTGACCCTTGCCGACACCATCGCGCTGAGAGCGCTCTATCTCGCCGCCGTGCTGGCGGCAGGCGGGGCGGGACTGATCATGGTGTTCACGCCGGGCTTTGCGGCGCGCAAGCTCTTCTATGACGCGGTGCAGGTGGATGTGTATCTGCGCCTGCTCGGCGCGTTCCAGCTGAGCCTGGGCCTGCTGGCCATCATTGGCCTCCTCTGGCCGGCGCAAATGGCGGCGATCCTGCTGGTCCAGCTGGGCACCATGGTGATCTGGGTCGTGGCGGGTGCCATCCCGGCCATCCTCACCGGCAAGCGCGAGACCGCACTCCTGTTCATGACCATCGCCTTCACCGTCTGGTCGCTGGCGATCGGGGTTCTGTTCCCGTTTGCGGCGGTGTTCGGGTGAGGCGAACCTAACGCCCCCGCCGCTCGTTTCTCAGCACCCGCCAGCGGTCCAGGCGCTCTTTCAACTGCGCCTCGCGCCCGCCGTCCTTGGGTTCGTAGAAGACCGGGCGGTCGGTCATCTCGTCCGGGAAATAATCCTGACCCGAGACCCCGCCGGCAGCGTCGTGGTCGTACTCATAGCCCTGGCCATAGCCTTCAGCCTTCATCAGCTTGGTGGGAGCGTTGAGGATGTGTTTGGGCGGGCTCAGGGAGCCCGTCGCCTTGGCGCTGCGCACCGCCGCCTTCCAGGCCTTGTAGACGGCGTTGGATTTGGGCGCGCAGGCGAGATGGACCACGGCCTGGGCCAGCGCCAGCTCGCCTTCGGGACTGCCCAGGAAATCATACACGTCCTTGGCCGCCAGCGCCGCGTGCACCGCGCCGGGATCGGCCAGACCAATATCCTCATTGGCCATACGCACCAGGCGGCGCGCGAGGAAGAGCGGGTCCTCGCCCGCCTCCAGCATGCGCGCCAGCCAGTACAGCGCCGCGTCCGGGTCCGAACCGCGAATGGATTTGTGCAGGGCGGAGATGAGATTGTAGTGGGAATCGCCCGCCTTGTCGTAGGACGGGGCCCGGCGCTGCACCAGCTGGCCCAGGCCCGCCGGGGCCAGCGGTGTATCGGGTGAGGCGGCGAAGACCTGTTCGGCCAGATTGAGCAGATAGCGCCCGTCCCCGTCGGCCAGCGCCATCATGACATCGCGCGCCTCTGGCGTCAGCGCCAGCGCCCGGCCCTCCAGCGCCTCGGCGCGGGTGAGCAGGCGTTCGAGCGCATCGGCGTCCAGCCGCTTGAGCACCAGCACCTGACAGCGCGACAGGAGCGCGGCGTTGAGCTCGAAGCTGGGGTTTTCGGTGGTGGCACCCACCAGGGTGACCACCCCCTCCTCCACCACGGGCAAAAAGCCGTCCTGCTGGGCGCGGTTAAAGCGATGGATCTCGTCGACGAACAACAACGTGCCCTGGCCCGAGGCGCGGCGGGCGCGGGCGCGGTCGAAGGCTTTCTTCAAGTCCGCCACGCCGGAGAACACCGCCGAGATGGCGTCAAACTCCAACCCCGCCGCATCGCTGAGCAGGCGCGCCAGCGTGGTCTTGCCCACGCCCGGCGGCCCCCACAGGATGATGGAGGCCAGATGCCCGCGCGCCAGCATGCGCCCAAGCGGGCCGTCCGGGCCGATCAGATGATCCTGACCCACCACATCGCTCAGGGCCTGTGGACGCAACCGGTCGGCCAGCGGGCGCGGCGCGGCGGCTTCAAGACCGGCGGACTGGAACAGATTGGTCATGGGGACGACTATGATCGCGCGCTATCGCGGGGGCAACGCGCGCGGCGCAGGGGCATATGAAACAGTCTATTGCCCGCGCACGCCGAAATGCTCGCCCGCCATCATGACGGCACCCAGCACGCCCGCGATCACGGCGGCATAGCCGAACCAGGGCTGCCAGTTCATGGCCAGCGCCAGGGCCAGCACGGCGAAACCACCCAATACCGGTGCGGCCCACAGGGCGAGCGTCAGCGCGGTGACGGGTTTGCGCACCGGCTTTGCATCTTCGGGCGGCTGGCTCATGGACGGCTCCTCATATCGCTTGCAGCGCCGCGCGGTTTCCATTGTGCGCTGCATTCTGTATATGGCGCGCCACGCTCAGGTCAGGAAGCCATGTCCGCACTCGTACTGGAAATCTCGAAGGACTTCACCTTCGACGCCGCCCATCATTTCACCCACAAGGACGCGAACCATCCGTTCTCGCGCCTGCACGGCCATTCCTTCGCCGGCACGGTGACCCTGTCGGGCGCGCGCGCGACAGAGAGCGGCATGGTGCGTGATTTCTGGGAGATCGATGCGGAGCTGGCGAAAATCCGCGACCAGCTGGACCACCGCCTGCTCAACGAGGTGGAGGGGCTGGAACACCCCTCGCTGGAAGCCATCGCCCACTGGGTGTTCGAGCGCCTGGACGCCGCCCTGCCCGGCGTGGTGAGCGTGGAAATCCGCCGCCCCAGCTGCGGGGAAAAGGCGCTGGTGCGGCGCGCCTGAGGCGCGCAGCACGCCAGGTCAAACCATAGGCGCCGCGCCTGAGACGCTGTCCGGTCAATACCAACCGCCCAAAGCAAAAGCCCCGCGCGATCACTCGCGCAGGGCTCTCTGGTCTCCCCGGCTCGGCCGGTTCAGTCTTCTTTCGGCGTGAAAATCTGCTTGCCGCGATACATGCCGGTCTTGAGATCGACATGGTGCGGACGGCGCAGCTCGCCGGTGTCCTTGTCCTCGACATAGGCCGTCGTGGAGATGGAATCATGTCCGCGGCGCATATTGCGCTTGGACGGAGAGGTTTTGCGCTTGGGGACCGCCATGGGTCTCTCCCTCAAAGTCAAAGGTGAACCGGACTTGCGCGCGGGGCCTGACAGCGCACGCGGCGAGTGAGCGGCGGGCTATACCGGTTTCACACCGGGCTGGCAATGGGGCGGTGTGTGGTGGGAGACTGCCCAGAACCATACGAGGCGCTCCGCCACCACCCGATCCGAGCCGAAGCTGCGCTCCGCCCCACCCTCCCCATAAAGCGGAGGAAAAGTTGACTGCAAAGACGTGTGGTTACACGCTCCTTAAACCAGCCTCGAATGCTCGATCGCTGCCGCCACGAAGCTGGCGAACAGCGGGTGCGGCTCAAACGGCCTTGATTTGTATTCGGGGTGGAATTGCACGCCGATGAACCAGGGATGGTCGGCGTATTCCACGATTTCGGGCAGCACGCCGTCAGGCGACAGGCCGGAGAAGATGAGGCCGGCGGCTTCGAGCTGGCCGCGCCAGGCGATGTTGACCTCATAGCGGTGGCGGTGGCGTTCCTCGATCCGGTCAGCGCCGTAGATTTCGCGCACCCGCGACCCGTCTTTCAGCGCGGCCGGAAACGCGCCCAGGCGCATGGTGCCGCCCAGATCCCCGCCGGCATAGCGGCGCACGACCTCATTATCCTTGACCCATTCGGTCAGGAGGCCGACCACCGGCTCGGCGGGCGCACCGAACTCCGACGTGCCGGCGCCAGGTACGCCGGCGAGATGGCGCGCCGCCTCGATCACCGCCATCTGCATGCCAAAGCAGATGCCGAAATACGGCACCTTGCGCTCGCGCGCGAAGCGGGCTGCAGCGATCTTGCCCTCGGCACCGCGTTCGCCGAACCCGCCGGGCACCAGAATCGCGTGCACGTCTTCAAGGGCTGAAAAATTGTCCGGCGTTTCGAACTGGCTGGCGTCCAGCCAGCGCACGCGCACCTTCACATGATTGGCGATGCCGCCATGGGTGAGCGCTTCGAGCAGGGATTTATAGGCGTCGGCCAGCACCGTGTATTTGCCCACCACCGCGATGGTGACCTCACCATCAGGATTGTGGACGGCGTTGCTGATGGCCTCCCACACCGACATGTCGGGCTCGGGCGCGTCGGTAATGCCGAACCGGTCGAGGATCACCGAATCGAAGCCCTGCGCGTGGTACTCGCCGGGCACGTCATAGAGCGAGGCCGCGTCGCGCCCCTCGATCACGGCATTTTCCGGTACATTGCAGAACAGGGCGATCTTGCGCTTGTCGGACGGGTCCAGCGGAATCTCGCAACGGCACAGAAGGATATCGGGCTGGATGCCGATGGAGCGCAGCTCCTTGACCGAGTGCTGGGTCGGTTTGGTCTTCATCTCGCCGGCCGCCTTGATGAAAGGCAAAAGCGTGACATGCACGAAGACGCAGCGGTCGCGGCCCAGCTCCTGGCCCAGCTGGCGGATCGCCTCGAAGAAGGGCAGGCCCTCGATATCGCCCACCGTGCCGCCAATCTCGCACAAGACAAAGTCCACATCCCCGGCGTCGGACAGGACGAACGCCTTGATGGCGTCGGTGACGTGGGGAATCACCTGGACGGTGGCACCCAGATAATCGCCCCGGCGCTCGCGCGCGATGATGTCGGAATAGATGCGCCCCGTGGTGATATTGTCGCTCTGGGCCGCGGGCACGCCGGTGAAGCGCTCGTAATGGCCCAGATCCAGATCGGTCTCCGCCCCGTCATCGGTGACATAGACCTCACCATGCTGATAGGGCGACATCGTGCCCGGATCGACATTGAGATAGGGGTCCAGCTTGCGCAGGCGCACGGAATACCCGCGCGCTTGCAAAAGCGCGCCAAGGGCAGCGGAAGCGAGGCCTTTTCCAAGGGAGGAGACCACGCCGCCGGTGATGAAAATATATCGCGGCATGGGCGGACGGTTTAGCGCAGAATCACCCGGGGCAAAAGCGCTGTGGCGCCGGTATCGGGGGCGGAATGCAGGGGGGATGTCGCCGTCACTGCTTTCCCGGCAGACCGGAGGGAGCGCCGGGACCCATCCACCGAGCCTGGCTGCCGCAGGGACGGCGGAGAATTCAAGGGATGGATCCCGGATCGGCTACGCCGCCCGGGAAAGCAGCGTTGAGTGAAGGAGCCCCCTACCCGGCCGCGATCGCGCTGCGCCCGGCATAGGCCGCCGCCGAGCCGAGTTCGGCTTCGATGCGCAGGAGCTGATTGTATTTGGCGGTGCGGTCGGAGCGCGCCAGCGAGCCGGTCTTGATCTGCCCGCAATTGGTCGCGACGGCCAGGTCCGCGATGGTGGAATCCTCTGTTTCGCCCGAACGGTGGCTCATCACCGCGCCATAGCCCGCGCGCAGGGCCATCTCGACGGCGTCCAGGGTCTGCGACAACGTGCCGATCTGGTTGACCTTGACCAGAAGCGCATTGGCCGCGCCTTCCTCGATGCCGCGCCACAGACGTTCAGGGTTCGTCACGAACAGATCATCGCCCACCAGCTGACACTGGCCGTCCAGCGCCGAGGTGAGCGCGGTCCAGCCTGTCCAGTCATCCTCGGCCATGCCGTCCTCGATGGAGACGATGGGGTAGGCACCCACGAGTTCAGTCAGATAGGCGGCAAATTCTTCGGACGAGCAGGTGCGCCCGGCACCCTCCAGCACATAGCGCCCGTCCCGGAAAAACTCGGTGGAGGCGACATCCAGCGCCAGCACCACGTCCTGGCCGGGCGTGTATCCGGCCGCCTCGATGGCGGCCATCAGCTCGTCCAGGCAATGCTCGGCGCTTTTGAGATCGGGGGCGAACCCGCCCTCATCGCCCACATTGGTGGAATAGCCGCCGGCTTTCAGGCGCGATTTCAGGGCGTGGAAAATCTCCGACCCGCAGCGCAGGGCTTCAGAGAAGCTGGGCAGGCCGGTGGGCATGACCATGAATTCCTGGAAATCCACCGGATTGTCGGCATGGGCGCCGCCATTGATGACGTTCATCATCGGCGCGGGCAGGATGCGCGCATTCACCCCGCCCAGATACCGGTAAAGCGGCAGCTTGCGCGATTGCGCCGCCGCCTTGGCCACCGCCAGCGAGACGCCCAGAATGGCGTTGGCACCCAGGCGCGCCTTGTTGGGCGTGCCGTCCAGATCGATCATCGCCTCGTCGATGACGCGCTGCTCGGCCGCATCAATGCCCACTATGGTCTCGTAGATCTCGCCCTCGACACTGGCGACGGCCTCGCGCACGCCCTTGCCGCCATAGCGCGGGCCGCCATCGCGTCTTTCCACCGCCTCATGGGCACCGGTAGAGGCCCCCGACGGCACGGCCGCGCGGCCCATGGAGCCATCGTCCAGCTCCACATCCACCTCGACGGTTGGATTGCCCCGGCTGTCGAGAATCTCACGCGCGCGGATGTCGATGATGACGGACATGAATGGCCCCCTGGAAGCATGTCGATGTGGGCCGGGTGATAGACCAGTGCGCGGCGCGCGCAAAGGCCCGTAAGCGCCGGCTATCGTGCGGGGACGTGGCGGGACGCGTTCTCAACTCGGAAAGCAAGGCCGATCACCACTAATATTGCTTTCCCGGGCGGCGCAGCCGACCCGGGACCCATCCACCGATTATCTCCACCGCCGGGGCGGCTCATATGTGTCGGGATGGGTCCCGGATAACCGCTTCGCGGTTTCCGGGAAGGCAGGGCCGGGCAGCCCTAAAGCGCGCTCAGCCTCTTGCCCGGGGCGATGTCTTCGGGTGACTGGCGCACATGGATCAGGGACGGACGCCCCGACGCCAGCGCCGCCTCCAGCGCAGGCAGGAAATCGTCGGTCATCGTCACATACCAGGCGGCCATGCCGAAGCTTTGCGCCAGCGCCTTGAAGTCGGGATTGACCAGGCCCGTGCCCGAGACACGGCCGGGATAGGCGCGCTCCTGATGCATGCGGATCGTGCCGTAGGTCCCGTTGTCAAACACACACACCACGATGTTCGCGCCATGCTGGGCGGCGGTGGCAAGCTCGGGCGCGGCCATCAGGAAATCGCCATCTCCGCACACGGCGATAACCGGGCGGTCAGGGTGGCGCAGCTTGGCGGCGATGGCGGCGGGCAGGCCGTAGCCCATGGCCCCCGATGTGGGCGCCAGCTGACCGGGATACGCACTGTGATCAAAAAACCGGTGCAGCCAGGCGGCGAAATTGCCTGCGCCATTGGTCATGATCGCGCTGTCGCCATAACGGGCCGACACGGCGCGCCAGATCTGCGATGGATTGACCGCACCGGTGACGCTCACAGGCTGCACCCACGCTTCGTAATCAGCGCGCCGCGCCGCGACCCAGGCCGCGCGGCGGGCGGCGTTTTGCGGTGTGGCCGCCTCTGCGATGGCGAGCATGGCCGCGCCGGGCGAGGCCGTGACGGCCATGTCGGGATGATAGACGCGGCCCAGCTCTTCGCCGCCGGGATGGATGTGGATCAGGCGGTCGCCCACCCCGCCGGGCACGTCAAAAAGCTCATAGCTCTGGGTGGTCATCTCGCCCAGGCGCGGACCGATGGCGAGGATCACGTCGGCCTCGCGCAGCGCATCGCGCAGGCCCGGGTTCACACCGATCCCCGCCTCGCCTGCATAATGGGAATGGGTGTTGTCGAACACATGTTTGGCGCGGAAACTTGTGGCGACGGGGCAATTGAAACGCACCGCAAATTCGTGCAGCGCCGCACGCGCCGCCGCACTCCAGCCAGGGCCCCCGGCGAGGATCAGCGGGCGCTCCGCAGCGTCGATGCGCGCGGCGATGGTCCTGGCCGTATCGGCGCCCAGATCATTCAGCGAGCGGGTGAAGGCGCGCGGCGCCGGCGCCTCGGCTTCTTCAGTCAGCATATCCTCGGGCAGGCCCACTACCACCGGGCCGGGCCGGCCGTGCAGGGCCAGCGCGTAGGCGCGCATCATCTGTTCGCCCACCCGGGCGGGATCGCGAATTTCGAACGCCGCCTTGGCGATCCCGGCGAAGGCCTGCGCGTAATCGAGCTCCTGAAACGCCTCGCGCCCCTCATCCTCGCGGCGCACCTGACCCACCAGAAGCAGCATGGGGGTGGAATCCTGAAACGCCGTGTGCACCCCGACCGCCGCCTGCGTCGCCCCCGGCCCGCGCGTAACAAAGCAGATGCCCGGCCGCCCGGTCAGCTTGCCGTCCGCTTCGGCCATATTGGCGGCCCCCGCCTCGTGCCGGCAGGTGATGAAGGCAATGCCGCTATCGACCAGCGCATCCAGCGCGGCCAGATAACTCTCCCCCGGAACCCCGAAAATCCGCTCCACGCCCTGAGCGGCGAGCGCGTCGATGAGATGCTGGGCACCAGTGCGCAGAGCCATGGAATGCGTCCTCGGTCAGATGATTCAGCCAGGGCGCGACCATCGCGCTGACCGCGCGCGGGGGCAAGTGGGGGTGTGGCATGGGGCACGATCAGGAGCTCTATGGCTTCGGATTCCATGCGACAGCGACCGTGAGCTTGATGGCCGCGCAAGGCAGAGAAGACAACTATATTGCGACATTCTAAATCAGACTTCCCAACAAGCGCTTGGCGACGGGCGATCTTCAAGCACCCAGATCCATGGGATTAGCAGCCGTTGGGCCCCATTTTCTTATGTGGGTGAGAGAGTTGCCGTCAGGACCTACACGATGAATGCAACTGCTGCGCAACCAACTTAACGTCCACATTTTCATCGAAATCCCCTGAGTGGCGTTTCTAGTGTTGCATGTCGAACCGTGAGTGGTAAGGTTTCGGTGCAGCACTTTGCTGCGAGCAGCCATGGAGAAACGCATGTCTAGCCCCTCGACCCCCTAGCGGCCCTCTTCAAAAGCGAAAGCCTCGGTCGCATCCTCACCCCGGAAGAAATTGAATCTGTTGCGGGCGCTGATGATCGCATCTTCATTTGCGCACGCGATTGGGTGACCGACAATCCGGACGGTACATCCACGTACGACATGGACGACTTTAAGATTGATTAAATGAAAGCGGCCCCGAATCCAAACTCGTTCGGGGCCACTCCCGTGAACTTAATCGTTTTCGGACAACCCGAAGATTATCATATCTCGAGCACTCTACCGCTTCTTGATTTTTCAGAAGTGGTGGTTGTAAATCATTTTGACTGCCCTCTCGTGTCCATTTTTTCAGAATCAAACAATTCATAACTCTCGATTGCCGGAACGCCCATTGATACCAGCATACCGACCGATATATGGAAGAGAATAAAATCGAAAGTTGTAAATAGAAAAAATAAAATAAATGAAGATTTCGCATCCACGGAATTTCGAAATGACGGATGGAAATCACTTATAAATCCGATATCAGAAATATTTACCCATTCCCACATATTTAATTCACCTTTTGAAAGCGTGAAGACATTATATAAAATTTACCAAACTAAATTGGCTCAAGACGTCGGCTTTATAGTTCCTCCAACAATTTTTGGTACCGATGCTTCAAAATTGCAACTCCTAGGGCAGGGCATTGCATACAAGGTGATTGGGGATCGACATTATCCCGGATCCGCAGGAATGACTGAGCGACTTAATCTTGATTTCTTGAATGGGGCCGCTGATAAGGTCAGGCAAGTGCCTTCAATTTACCAAAAGTATATTGAGAAAGAATTCGAGCTCAGGGTGATTTTATCTAGGAATGAATCGCGTGCGATAAAAATTAACTTTCAAGATAGTAAATTTGGATCATTTGATTGGAGAAGGGATCAGTTTAATTTAACATATGAACCATATCAAATGCCAACACGTATTCATGAAAAGTGTTGAAAATTTATAACAAAAGCTAATCTCGACATTGGAATATTTGATTTCATTAAGACGCCTATTGGGGATTATGTATTCTTGGAGTGCAACCCTGAAGGACAATGGTTTGGGTATTCGGCCTGGGCGGGCTGCAATTGGGAGCAATTATTCGCCAATGCTATCACCGATGCGAAAAATCGGCTGCTGGATCGCGTGCGCGATGCTGGCGGCGTGCGGGCGTGATGGCGAGCCGGCTGAGCCGGTAGGCGCGCGGCCCCTGATCGACCAGCTCGCAGACGAGATACTGGCCGCTGATCCGCTTGTGGTGATCATGAATGAGTCTCACCCGGACCCTTACACGCGCTATGTGTCGGCGTGCTTGCTGGAAGCGGTCGGACGCCAGGCCAGAGTTACTCATTTCGGAGCCGAGACGCTGATTGGCCGGGGCCTGATCCATCCCGGCGCCGACGGCGCGTGGACGCTGGACGGACCCTACGTCAACCGGCCCCATTTTAACGATCTGCTCTTCGTGGCCGCACAGCTTCACGCCCGGCCTTTCGCCTATGACATACAGACTCAGGATGGAGGCCTGTCTGAAGGCGCCCTGCACGCCCGGGGTCTGGCACCCACCTTCATGAATGCGCGCGACCGGTTTGCCGCAGAGAATGTGTCCGATGTCATCGTGGGCGCCGAGCCGCCGGTTCTGGCTTTTCTTCATGTCGGCCACGGTCATGGCGCGCGCGGTATGGACCGGCGTGAGGGTGGGCGCACCGCCTTGCTGGGCGGGCATCTCATCGATCTCGGCCGCACGCCGCTCTTCTCCGTCACCCAGACCAATGTGCCACACCCGGAGCGCCCGTGTGGCGCCCCGCACGCCAAACCGTTCTTCGATTTCGCCCAGAACCGGCGCTATTGCGCCTCGCTCGGCGAACGGCGGCTTTACATATTTGACGCCTACGTCGTCGAACTGACCCTCGAAGCGAACGAGGCTGGCTATGTGATAGAACCGATTGAGGGCTGCACGGTGCGCGTGGCGACGCATCTGGACCCGCCTGACTCAGCCGGTTCCGACGGCAGTGATCGGTGGCGCCTCGAAGTACGTCAGACGGACGGGTTCGGTCGGCGGCGCGTCAGCTGGTCAGGCGCCTTCACGCCAGGCCACACCCGGCCGCTCCTGTTGAATACAGAGACGGCGGACCTGACGTGGGTTCGGATGGACTCTGCGGGTGATGGTACCGCGATCTATGTCGAGGGCGCGCCCTTAAACACTACACATTGACCCGGGCCAACGCCGCCTTCAGCCAGCCATGGGCGCCGACTTTCGTGCAGGCGTTTCGTAAATGCTGGTGGCTGAAGCAGGCCCGCTTGCCCACTTTCCTCCCCCTGCCATCGTTACACAATAACCCCTTCCCTCGCCTGCCGGTTTCCGTGAGGCTGAGCCGATATCCGACAGACGACAGGGAGTCGGCGCGGGGAGCGCTGAACCCGGACGGATCGCGGGAGGGATCAGATGAGACTATTCTGGAGCAGTGTGGGGGCTGGCGCTTTGGCGCTGGCAGCCCTGACCGGGTGCAATGGTGCCGGGGATGAGGCCAATGGCGGGGACGCCAATGGCGGTGCCGGCGAGCTGGTGCGGTTCAATCCTGACCCCTACCCCTCCACCTATCAGCCGGCCCCGTCCGGCGTGACGCTGATCCGCGGCGCGAACGTGTTCGACGGCGTCGATCAGCTGCTGGAAAACACCGACATCCTGATCGAGAACGGGCGCATCGCCGCCATCGGCCAGGGCCTCGCCGCCCCCGACGGCGCTGAAATCGTCGAGGCTGAAGGCCGCTTCGTGACGCCGGGCGTGGTGGACATCCACTCCCATCTCGGTGTCTATGCCAGCCCCTCGGTCAACGCCCATTCCGACGGCAATGAAGCCACCGCCCCGGTGACAGCGGAGGTGTGGGCCGAGCATGGCGTCTGGCCGCAGGACCCGGGCTTTGACACGGCGCTCGCCGCCGGCGTGACCACGCTGCACGTGCTGCCGGGCTCGGCCAATCTGTTCGGCGGCCGCGGCGTGACCTTGCGCAATGTGCCTGCGCGCAGCGTCCAGGCGATGAAGTTTCCCGACGCTCCCTACACGCTGAAAATGGCCTGCGGCGAGAACCCCAAGCGGGTCTACGGCAATCAGGGCCGCGCCCCGGCCTCGCGCATGGGCAATATGGCGGGATACCGCGAAGCCTGGCAGCGCGCGGTGGAATACCGCGCCGCCTGGAACCGCTATTGGGACGCCGATGATGCGTCGGCCACGCCACCCGCGCGCAATCTGGAGCTGGACACGCTGATGGGCGTGCTGGACGGGGAAATCCTGATCCAGATGCATTGCTACCGCGCCGACGAAATGGCGCTGGTGCTCGATATGGCCGAAGAGTTCGACTACCACGTCTCGGTCTTCCACCACGCGGTGGAGGCCTACAAAATCCCCGATCTGCTGGCCGAGGCCGGCACCTGCGCGGCGGTGTGGGCCGACTGGGGCGGGTTCAAGATGGAGGCGTATGACTCGATCATTGAGAACCTGCCGATCACCCATGCGCTGGGTGCCTGCGCGATGATCCACTCCGATTCCGATCTGGGCATTCAGCGCCTCAACCACGAAGTGGCCAAGGCCCTGGGCGATGGCCGTCGCATGGGGCTGGATATTTCCGACGCCGAGGCGGTGGCCTGGTTCACGTCAGCGCCGGCACGGGGTCTGGGGATTTTCGAGGAGACCGGCTCGATTGAGAGCGGCAAGCGCGCCGATATCGTGATCTGGTCGGCGCACCCGTTCTCCAGCTACGCCCTGGCCGACCATGTCTATATCGATGGCGCGCTGATGTATGACCGCGCCGATCCCGAGCGGCGCACGGTGCGCGATTTCATGCTTGGCCAACCTGGTGAAGGAGTGCGCTGATGACCCGCTTTTCCATACGCGCCCTTGGCGCTTTCCTCGCCCCGCTGGCGCTGGCCGCCGCCCTGCCCGTCAGCGCCGCGGCCCAGACGATCGCGGTCACCAATGGCCGCGTCATCACCAATGGCGAAGCCGGGGTGATCGAAACCGGCACGGTACTGATCCGCGATGGCGTCATCGCCGAGGTGGGCGCGCAGGTGCGCATCCCGTCCGGTGCGCGCGTGATTGACGCGCAAGGCGGCTGGATCACGCCGGGCCTGTTCCATCCCCAGACCGAGCTGGGCCTGGTGGAAGTCAGCGCCGAAACCGGGGCGCGCGACAACGCGGCGTCGGGCTCGACATTCACCGCTGCCATGGATGTGGCCGACAGCTTCAACCCGGCGGGCAATCACATTGCCTCGGCGCGGATCAAGGGCGTGACACGCTTTGCCGTGCATCCCGCTGTGGGCTCGGCCATCATCGCCGGACGCGGCGCGCTGGCTGATGCCAGCGGCGCGCCGGACAGCCTGTTTGCCGACCGTCAGTTCATGCTGGTGGATTTGTCTGTCTCGGGTGCCCGCACTGCGGGCGGTGCCCGGAGCGCCGCTTGGGCCTATTTGCGGGCCGCCATTGAAGACGCGCGCTTCTATCCCGGCCGCTTCATGGCCCATCACGAAGGCGACGCCATCAACCGCTTCGATGCCGCCGCCATGGTGGATGTGGCACGCGGTGCCATGCCGCTGATCATGCGCATGGACCGGGCCAGCGATATCCGCCGGGCGATCCAGTTTGCCGGCCGCTACCCCAATATCCGCCTGATCATCGTGGGCGGCGCGGAGGCGCATCTGATGGCCGACGAGATCGCGCAGGCCGGCATTCCCGTCATCCTCGATCCCATGCGCAATCTGCCCGAAAGCTTTGACACGCTGGCGGCCAGCAACCGTGCCGCAGCGACCCTGCATGCAGCAGGGGTGCAGCTGGCCTACACCACGCTGGGCTCGGATCTGTACTGGAACCCGCGCCTCCTGCGTCAGCACGCCGGTATCGCCGTGGCCCACGGTGCCAGTTGGGACGATGCCTTCCGCGCTGTCACGCTGACGCCGGCGGAAATCTACGGCGTCGCCGACCGTTTCGGCTCGCTGGAGACCGGCAAGGCCGCGGACGTGGTGGTCTGGGACGGTGATCCGCTGGAGGTGCTCAGCGCGCCCACAGCCGTGCTTATCGACGGCCAGGTCACCTCGCTGGAAACCCGCCAGACCCGCCTGCGCGACCGCTACGCCGTACTCCGGCGCGAAGGTGAACACGGGTATGCGCATTGAGGCCTGTTTCGGTAACGCCAGGCGACTTCTTGCCCAGAACAATCAAAGCGTTAAAGCCTCCTCTCCCCTCTTTGAGGGGAGGGGGTAGGGTGAGGGGTGTGCGGTTCCGCCAGGCGCGGCTGAGCCGGATCACCGGAAAGGTCCACCCCCTCACCTTTATCCTCTCCCCCATAAATGGGGGAGAGGGGGCTTATACGCAGCGCTTCTTTCTTTGAGGCTGGGCGCCTGCATTTCCAGCAGGAGCTCCCCTCACCCGAAATTCTTCAAGATCCGCTGCTTGCTGCGGTTCCAGTCGCGTTGCTTGATGGTTTCGCGCTTGTCGACGGTCTTCTTGCCTTTGGCCAGACCGATCTGGAGCTTGGCCATGCCGCGCTCGTTGAAGAACAGGCGCAGGGGCACGATGGTCAGCCCGTCTTTCTGGACCGAGCCGGCAAGCTTGTTCATTTCGCGCTTGTGCAGCAGCAGCTTACGGGCGCGCTTCGGGTCATGATTAAAGCGGTTGCCGTGGCCGTAGGGCGGGATGTCGCAATTGATCAGCCAGATCTCGCCCTTTTCCGGGCTGACATAGGATTCGGCGATATTGGCCTTGCCCATGCGCAGGCTTTTGACCTCGGTGCCGGTCAGCACCATGCCCGCCTCGAACGTATCGGTGATTTCGTAATCGAACCTGGCGCGCCGGTTGACGGCGACCAGGCCCTTGTCAGGTCCCGAACTGCTCATATCAGGCCGCAGCTTTCCATGGCCGCGCGCACGCGCGCCTTCACCGGCTCCGGGCATGGCGTGAGCGGCAGGCGCACCTCGTCCGAGCATAGGCCCAGCAGCGACAGGCCGTATTTCACCGGCGCAGGACTGGGCGCGGCGAACAGGGCCGCGTGCAGGGGCGCGAGCGTGTCATGCAGCGTGCGCGCCTCATCCCAGCGCCCCTCCAGCATGGCGGTCTGGAACTGAGCGCACAGCTGGGGTGCCAGGTTGGAGGTGACGGAGATGGCGCCGACGCCGCCATGGGCGTTGAAGCCCAGGGACGTTGCGTCATCGCCCGATAGCTGGATGAAGCTGTTGCCGACCAGCGCGCGGTGCTCGGTGACGCGCTCCATGCGCGCGCTGGCGTCCTTGCTCCCGATGACATTGGGGTGGCGCGCGATGCGGGCCATGGTTTCGGGCAGGATATCGACCACCGAGCGGCCGGGGATGTTGTAGACGAAGATCGGCAGGGCCACGGCATCCGCCACCGCCTCGATGTGAGCCGCAATCCCGTCCTGGGACGGCTTGTTGTAATACGGAGCAACCACAAGCCCTGCATCGGCGCCGACGGTCTTGGCGTGGCGCTGCACCTCGATGGTCGCAGCGGTGGCGTTATTGCCGGTCCCGGCAATGACGGGGACGCGCGCGGCACACACTTCGACGCACAGATCGATCACGCGCAGATGTTCGGCGCGCGTCAGACAGGGCGTCTCGCCTGTGGTGCCCGCAGGCACCAGGCCATGGGTGCCCGCTGCGATCTGGCGCTCGACAAGGTTGGCGAAGGCCGCCTCGTCCACGGCGCCATTCTTGAAGGGCGTCACGAGAGCCGTCATGGAGCCGCGCAGCATGAAAAAGTCCGTTCAAGGCTTCGAAAAATCAGGGGCGCGGACCATACGACTGCAGCCCCCGTGCGCCAAGGGCGTTCAAGCACGTGGACAGACGGGCCGTCCTGCATCAGCATTGGGCCTGAGGGGCCCTGGAGGCGTTATGTCTGCGATGATCGTGCGTTTTGTGACCGTGCTGGCCGCCAGCGCTGCCGTCTGCTCTGTGGCGGGCGCGCAGGAGCCCTCGCCACGCCTGGCGCCGCCCGTCCCCAATCACATCGCCTCGCTGAGCGATGCCGATTTCGAGCTGTTCCGGCGCGCCATGCGCGCGGCCAATGACGATGACTGGAGCTTCGTGCGCGAGGCCGCCTACACGGTCACCGATCCGGCGGCGCGGCGCATATTGTTCTGGCGCCTGGCCACCAGCGATGCGCGCGCGTCCTTCTCCGATCTGCACCTGGCTCTGGACCAGCTGGCAGGCTGGCCGCGTGAAGCGGCGATCCAGCGCGAAGCCGAATGGAAGATCGAGGAATCCGGCTTCAGCCCGGCCATGATCGCCGCCTGGTTTGAAAACCGCGAGCCGCTGACCGGCGAAGGCCGCGTGGCGCTGGGCCGCGCCTTGCTGGCGCTGGGCCGCATCGATGAAGGCCGCGAAGAGATCCGCACCGGCTGGCGCGGCCAGTCCATGCGGCTGAGCTTCCAGACCGATACGCTGCGCGAGTTCGGCTCGATCCTGACGCGCGAGGACCATGCCGAGCGGGTCGATTATCTTCTCTGGGCCGGTCAGCGCACCGCCGCCAGCCGCCTGATCCCGGAACTGACCCAGGGCGAGCAGCGCCTGGCCCAGGCGCGCATTTCGCTGGCCGCGCGCCAGCCGGGCGTGGACGGGGCGGTCAACGCGGTACCGGCCTCGCTGCAGACCAATGCCGGGCTGATCTATGAGCGCGCGCGTTTCCGGCGCCAGCGCCGGGTGAGCGATGCCCTGCCCCTGCTGCTCGAGCTGCCTGATCAGCACCAGAACGAGACGGCGCTGTCGTCCATGTGGACCGAGCGCAAGCTGATGATCCTGGACCGCATCCGCGAACGCGACTGGGACACCGCCTATCAGCTGGCCGCCAGCCACGGCATGAGCGCGGGCGTGGACTTCGCTGACGCGGAGTTCAACGCCGGCTGGATCGCGCTCACGGGCCTGAACCGGCCCGAAGCGGCGCTGGACCATTTCATGTCCCTGGAAGAAGGCGTGCGCACGCCGGTCTCCCTGGCGCGGGCCAAATACTGGCAGGGCCGCGCGGCCGAAGCGGCCGGTCAGCTGGATCTGGCGCGCGAGCGCTTCCTGGCGGCCGCCGCGCACCCCACCGCCTATTACGGCCAGCTGGCCATTCTGGCGCTGGGCCCCGACGCGGCCGAAATTGTCCTGCCGCCCGATCCCGATCCCGCGCCGGCGGTCCGCGCCGCGTTTGAAGCGCGCACCGAAGTGCGCGCCGTGCGCCTGCTGGCAGAAACCGGGTCGGATTATTTCTTCCGGGTATTCGTCTACCACTTCGCCAACGCGGTTGAGACGGCCGAGGAAGTCGCCATGCTGGCCGATATCGCCATGGACCATATGCGCCTGCGCGAGGCGGTGCGCACCGCCAAGGCCAGCCGCACCGCCGGGACGGCGCTGGCCGAGCGCGCCTATCCGCTGATCGATCTGCCGCGCAATGCGCCGGTCTTCCCCGACGCCGCCCTGACCTTCTCGGTGATCCGCCAGGAGACCGAATTTGATGCGCGCGCCATTTCCGGTGCCGGCGCGCGCGGCATCATGCAGATGATGCCCGCCACGGCACGCCAGACCGCCCAGCAATTGCGTGTGCCCTTCAATCTGCAATGGCTCACCGACGATCCCCAGTACAACATGATGCTGGGCATGGCCCATCTTGATCAGGTGGTGAACGCCTATGACGGTTCACTGGTGATGGCGCTGGCGGCCTATAATGCCGGCGGGCACCGGGTGCGCACCTGGGTGGCCAATTATGGCGATCCGCGCACCGGCGATATTGACCCCATCGACTGGGTGGAGAGCATCCCGTTCTCCGAGACGCGCAACTATGTCCAGCGGGTGATCGAAAACGTCCAGGTCTATCGCGCGCGCATGTCACAAAGCGGTTCGGCCGCCCTGATGCTGCAGGCCGACATGGTGGGCGGTCAGTTCCGCCGTGATCTGCCGGCCCTGCCTGCCGATTTTGTCGCCGCCATGCGCGAAGCCGAGGCGCTGGAAGCGCTGGAAGCTGGCGAGACCGGCGGGGACGCGGGCGATGCCGGCGGGGACGCAAGCGGCGATGACGGTGCCACGCGCGGCCCCAGCGGGCGCTAGGGCGTCATGTCAGCGCCGCGCAGGCGCTGGCGAACACGTCATGGAACATGGCCTCGGTGAGCCGTCCGGTATTGGTATTGTAGCGCGAGCAATGATAGCTGTTGATCATGATCAGCGGCCCGTGGGGCCCCGCGAGATCGTGCCGCGCACCGTGGCCAAACGCGTAAGCTGACAGCTTCAGCCCCAGGGCTTTGAGCGTATTGTCATGGGCGATGCGGCCCAGCGTGATGATCACGTCCAGATGCCGCAGGGCCGCGATCCTGTCGGCCAGGAAGGGCCGGCAATTGGCCATCTCCCCGCCCACCGGCTTGTTCTGCGGCGGGGCGCAACGCACTGCATTGGTGATCATCGCGCCGGTCAGGCGCAGATCGTCATTGCCATCGGGGTCGAAGCGTCCGGTGCTGAGGCCGTATTTGGCGATGGTGGGATACAGAAGATCGCCTGCCCAGTCGCCGGTGAAGGGGCGCCCGGTGCGGTTCGCCCCGGTGCGGCCCGGCGCCAGCCCGACGATCAGTACGCGCGCCTCTGCATCGCCAAAGCTCGGCACGGCACCGTTGAACCAGAGAGGTTCAGACCGGGCGTTCTCAAGGCGGTAGGCCGCCAGGCGCGGGCACAGCGCGCAATCGCGCGCCGGCTCGGGCCTAAGCATCATCGCCGTCATCACCTTCGTCTTCGGTGGTTTCGGAGTAATCACGATAGCGCCGCTCGCGCCCGACCAGCTTGCCCAGATCGGCCAGTTCGATGAAGGCGTCGGCCTGGCGGCGCAGATCGTCGGACGCCATCGGGGGCGAGGATTTCAGGGTGGAGACCACCGAGACGCGCACGCCGCGCCGCTGCACGGCCTCGACCACCTTGCGGAAATCACCATCACCGGAGAACAGGACGATATGGTCGAGATAGCCGCAGGCCTCCATCATGTCGACGGCCAGTTCGACATCCATGTCGCCCTTGATGCGCCGGCGCCCGCTTTCGTCGGAATATTCCTTGGCCGCCTTGGAGACGATCTTGAAGCCGTTATAGTCCAGCCAGTCGATCAGCGGGCGGATCGGCGTGTATTCCTCATTCTCCAGCAGCGCGGTGTAGTAATTGGCCCGGATCAGCCGGCCGCGCTTGCGAAATTCCTCCAGAAGCTTCTTGTAGTCGATATCGAAATCCAGCCCGCGCGCCGCCGAATAGAGGTTCGCGCCGTCAATAAAAATACCTAGCCGCTCGTTGGGATAGAAGGTCATCGCCTATGCCTTTCGCTGTATCACTGATGGGTAATGCGTCCTGCCGGGCCATTTATATCGGACTCGGCGCGAACCAAGCATACCGGGGCCGCGCGCCGCTTGGAACGCTCAATTCAGCGCTGCGGTGTCTGGCCGCAGCCGGCGTGCAGACCATCGCCGCGTCGCGCCCCTGGCGCAGCCCGGCCTGGCCGGACCCGAGCGATCCGCCATTTGTGAATGCCTGCATCGCCGTGCGTACCGACCATGACCCGCAGGCGCTGATGGCGGTACTGCATGAGGCCGAGGCCGCGCACGGGCGCGCGCGCACGGTGCGTAACGCGCCGCGCACGCTGGACCTGGATTTGCTGGACTATGAGGGGCGCACCGCCCGGTTTCCCGGCGGGCTGGACCTGCCGCATCCGCGCCTGACCGCGCGCGCCTTCGTCCTGTTACCACTGAAAGACATTGCGCCGCGCTGGCGTGATCCGGTCAGCGGTGCCACACTGCAAAGCCTGATCGCCGCCCTGCCCCTGGCGGACCGCCGCGCCTGCCGTCCGGCGGGCGGGGTGTTGTGCGCTGCGGCGTAAGGCTTGAAGGTGGTGCCCGCGTGGGGTATCTGCACGGGTTCACGTCTCGCATGATTGTCAGGAGGCCTGCGCATGGCCCGCGTCACCGTTGAAGATTGCATCAAGAAGGTGGAGAACCGCTTCGAGCTGGTTCTGCTGGCCGCTCATCGTGCGCGCACCATCGCTGCCGGTGCGCCGCTGGTGGTTGACCGCGACAACGACAAGAACCCGGTTGTCGCCCTGCGCGAGATCGCGGACGACAAGCTTGATCTCGGTGGCCTGACCGAAAACCTGATTGCCGGCCTGCAACGGGTCATCCCGTCCGATGACGAGGAAGAGGCCGAGCGCGAGCGTCAGGCCGAGTCCCGCCCGGCCCTGCCCGCTCCGGAAATGGACGAAGCTGCCATGCTCAAGGCGCTGCAGTCCGACCGCGACGGACCGGCTGACGGCCGACTCTAAGCCGTGACGGCGCTGGCGACCCCGTCTGCGCTTCTGCCCGCCGACGCCATTCCCAGCGCCGACGCCCTGATCGCGCGTGTTCGCGCCTATGACCCCCATGTCGATGGCGAGCTGATCACGCGCGCCTATAACTTCTCCAAGCTTCATCATCAGGGCCAGTTCCGCAAATCGGGTGAGCCCTATTACGGGCACACGGTCGCGGTCGCGATGCTGCTGGCGGAGCTGCGGCTGGACGCGGCGACCATCTGCACCGGCCTCCTGCACGACACGGTCGAAGATACCGACGCCACGCCCGAAGACATCACTGAACAATTCGGCGAGGACATCGCGCAGCTGGTGGACGGCGTCACGAAGCTGGGCCAGATGGAGCTCAGCTCCAAGCGCACCAAACAGGCAGAAAACCTGCAGAAACTCGTGGTGGCGATCACCCGCGATGTCCGCGTTCTGCTGGTGAAGCTGTGCGACCGCATGCACAATATGCGCACGCTGCATTTCCATTCGCGCCAGGACAAGCGTGAGCGCATCGCGCGCGAGACGCTGGAGATTTACGCGCCGCTGGCCCGGCGCATCGGCGTGAACCGGGTGTGCACCGAGCTGGAAGACCTGGCGTTCCGGAACCTCAACCCGGCGGCGTATGAATCCATTCACCGCCGGCTGGAGGATTTGCGCCTCACCCGCCATGACGCCGTCGCCTCTGTTTCGGCCAGGCTGTCTGACCTGCTCGACGAGGCGGGGCTGGACTGCGTGGTGTTCGGGCGGGAAAAGCGGCCCTACTCGATCTGGCGCAAGCTGGAGCGCAAGGGCGTCACGTTTGACGATATCGCCGACATCTATGCCTTCCGCATTCTCGTGGAGCGGCCCATTGATTGCTACATCGCGCTGGGCCTGGTCCATCAGCGCTGGCGCAGCGTGCCAGAACGCTTCCGCGATTACATCTCCACGCCCAAGCCGAATAATTACCGCTCCTTACACACCACCATTATCGGCCCGTCCAATATCCGCATCGAGCTGCAGATCCGCACCCATGACATGGACCGCATTGCGGAGACCGGCGTGGCGGCTCACTGGCGCTACAAGGCAGGCGGATACGCTTATGATGCGGCCGCAGCCGAGGAAGCGGGCGGCGATCCGCTGGAGCGCCTGCGCCCGCTGATGGAAATCCTGGAACAGGGCGGCGATCCGGAGGACTTCCTCGAGCACGCCAAGCTCGAGATGTTCGCCAACGAGGTCTATTGCTTCACGCCCAAGGGCGAGCTGATCGCCCTGCCTGGCGGTGCCACACCGCTGGATTTCGCCTATGCGGTCCACACCGAGCTGGGCCACGCGGCCATTGGCGCGAAGATCAACGGGCGCGACCGGCCGCTGCGCACGCGCCTGAACAATGGCGACATGATCGAGATCATCAAGGGCGGGGTGCGTCAACCGCCTGCGGGCTGGGAAGATCTGGTGATCACCGGTCGCGCGCGCGCCGCGATCCGGCGCCTGATCCGTTCGTCGGAAGCGGAAGAATTCATTCGCATCGGCACGGTGATCGCCGAGCACGCCTTCCTGCGAGAGGGCAAGGTGTTTCGCGAATCCGCCCTGGGCGACGCCCTGCGCCGTCTGGAGATGGACAGCGTGGAGGACCTCTACCACGCGCTGGGCAAGGGCCGGATTTCGTCCATCGGCCTGCTCGAAGCGGTCTATCCCGGTCACCGCGAAATGCGCGGCCGGCGGCCCCAGGACCGCGAACGCATCGCCGACGCCAAGGCCGGGCTCTACGTTCACGGGCGCGGGCTTACGCCGGGCGTCAGCCTGCATTTTGCGCCCTGCTGCTCACCCATGCCCGGCGACCGGATTGTCGGCGTCATCCGTGAAGGCAAGGGCGTGGAGGTGCACGCCATCGATTGCGAGCGCCTGGCCGAACTTGAAGATGACGAGACCCTGGAAAGCTGGATTGATCTCAAATGGACCCCGGAAGCGGGTGCCCATGGCGTGTCCATCGGACGGGTTCTGTCCACGGTGCGCAATGAACCGGGCGTGCTGGCCGAGATCGCCGGCGTGGTGGGCGAGGCCGGTGGCAATATCACCGATGTGAAAACCCTGCAGCGCACGCGTGACTTTTTCGAGATGGCGTTCGATGTGGAGGTGTTCGACGCGCGCCACCTGAACAATATCGTGGCGGCTTTGAAAACCAGCGATCGGGTGGTCACCGCCGAGCGTGCGCGCCGGCCGGGCGACATCCCCGACTACGACCCGAAGACCGAGCAGGAGCCGGCATGACGACGGACGACGTATTGGAAGAATTCCGCCAGGCGGGCGCGCTGCTTGAGGGGCATTTCATTCTCTCCTCGGGCCTGCGCAGCTCCGTCTTCCTGCAAAAGGCGCTGGTGTTCCGCGACGCCGCGCGCACGGGACGGCTGTGCACCGCGCTGGCTGAAAAGATCAGATCCGCCGGCCACGGCCCCTTCACCGCCATTGTGTCACCGGCGCTGGGCGGGATCATTCCCGGTTATGAAACCGCGCGGGTCATGGGCCTGCCTTTCCTGTTTGTGGAGCGTGAGAACGGCGAGTTTGCGCTGCGCCGCGGCTTCGAGCTGAACGCCGCCGACCGGGTTCTGGTGATCGAGGACATTGTCACCACGGGCTTGTCCTCGCGCGAGTGCATCGCGGCCATCCAGGCCACGGGCGCGAAAGTCGTCGCCCAGGGCTGTCTGGTGGACCGTTCAGGCGGCAAGGCGAGCGTGGGCGTGCCGCTGGTGTCGCTGGCGACGGTGAGCTTCCCGGCCTATCCGGCTGACCAGCTGCCGCCGGAACTCGAACGCATACCGGCTATCAAGCCGGGCAGCCGGGGGCTGAACCCGTGAGCGCGCATCCGGTCCGCCTCGGCGTCAATATCGATCACGTTGCCACCATAAGAAATGCGCGCGGCGGTGCCCTGCCCGATCCGGTGCGTGCGGCGCATCTGGCCGTCGAAGCGGGTGCCGACGGCATTACCGCGCACCTGCGCGAGGACCGCCGCCACATCTCCGACGCCGATATCGAGCGCCTGTCCAAGGAGCTGTCGGTACCGCTCAATCTGGAGATGGCGGCCACGGAGGAGATGCTGGACATCGCCCTGCGCCACACGCCCAAAGCGGTGTGCCTGGTGCCGGAAAAGCGCGAGGAACGCACCACCGAAGGCGGGCTGGACGTGGCCGCCCATCACGCCCATCTGCGCCCGTTCATCGCCGCGCTGAACAAGGCGGGATGCCGCGTCTCACTGTTCATCGAGCCTGATCCGGTCCAGATCGCCGTGGCTGAGGCGCTGGGCGCGTCGGTCATCGAGCTGCACACCGGAACCTATTGCGAGCATTGCCATGCCGGACGGCGCAAGAAGGCCGCAGCCGAGCTCAAACGCCTCACCATCGCCGCCAGGGAAGGCGCGCGGCGCGGGCTGGAGATTCACGCCGGACACGGCCTGACCTTCGACACGGTCCAGCCGATCGCCGCCATTGCACAGGTGCGTGAGCTGAATATCGGTCATTTCCTGATCGGCGAGGCGATCTTCACCGGGCTGGCCGATACGGTGAGCCAGATGCGCGCCCTGATCAATGCCGCCCGCGCCGAGCTGCCGGCATGATCCTGGGCGTCGGAACCGACATCATCGATATCCGGCGCATCGAGCGCTCCATCGAGCGGTTTGGCGACCGCTTCAAGACCCGTGTCTTTACCGAGATCGAGCGCGCCAAGGCCGCCAGCCGGCGCCGCTCGGCCGATACCTTCGCCAAGCGCTTTGCTGCCAAGGAAGCCTGCGCCAAGGCGCTGGGCACCGGCATTTATCGCGGCGTGACCTGGCAGCAGATGGAAGTGATCAACCTCAAGGGCGGCCAGCCGACGCTGAAACTCACCGGCGCGGCGGCGCAGCGCCTGGAATCGCTGACACCGCAGGGACTTGAACCGCGCATCCATATCACCCTGACCGATGATTATCCCTGGGCGCAGGCCTTTGTGATCATCGAGGCGCTGGACCCGGCCCGGCCGGGGGCCGCGTGACCGCCGGCGCCACGGCCCGCGCGCGCCGTGCCCGGCGCATTGCGCGGGCGGTGCGCCGCCTGCGCGCGGACCAGCGCCTGATCGTGACACTGGTGCTGGCCGCCATATTGGCGCTGGCCATGCGCACGCTGGTGTTTCAGCCCTTCACCATTCCGTCGGACTCCATGCGCCCCGCCCTGGAGCCCGGCGACTATATCGCCGTGTCCAAATGGCCCTATGGCTGGTCGCGCGCCTCCCTGCCCCTGTCGCCGCCTGTGGGACCGGGACGGGTGTTCGGCTCAACGCCCCTGCGCGGCGATATCGTGGTGTTCTCACCCGCCCACGCGCCGGGATCGGCCTACATCAAGCGCGTCATCGGCCTGCCAGGCGACATGATCACGCTGACCGGGGGCATGGTGTTCATCAATGGCGCGCCGGCACCGCGCGGGTTGCTGGGCGAGGACACGCGCATCGGGCCGGACGGCACGCTGACGCGCTATGCCCGCTGGCAGGAAATCCTCGGTGACGGGCGGGCCTGGGACGTGCTGCATGGCGCGCCGGGTGCCTATGACGATTATGGCCCGGTGCTGGTGCCCGAAGGCCATCTCTTCGTGCTGGGCGATAATCGCAGCGAATCGCGCGACAGCCGCGCAAGCCCGCCTGAAGGACCCGGCATGGTGCGCATCGATTCTGTGATCGGCCGCGCCGACCGGGTGCTGATCTCCGTGCGCCCCGATTTCAGCCTGTGGCGGCCCTGGACCTGGGCACGCATCAGAACCGGGCGCACACTGGCGCCCCTGGACCCGGAGCCGAGATGAGCGACCGTTTCAAGGATGTCCAGGCGCGCATCGGGCACGCCTTCGCCGATCCGGCCTTGCTGGAGCGCGCCCTGACCCATGCCTCCCACGGCGACGGGCGCTCGCGCGATGCCTCCAATGAGCGGCTGGAGTTTCTGGGCGACCGGGTGCTGGGCCTGATGGCCGCCGAAGCGCTGCATGAGCGCTTCCCGGATCTGAATGAAGGCGGGCTGGCAGTGCGCCTCAATGCGCTGGTCAACAAAAACGCCTGCGCGCGCGCCGCGCAGCGCTGCGGCCTGGGCGAAGGCCTGCGCCTGTCCGCGGCCGAGGCGCGCCTGGGCGGACGCGAAAAAGCCTCCATCCTGGCCGATGCCTGCGAGGCGGTGATCGGCGCGCTGTTTCTTGATGGCGGGCTGGACGCGGCGCGTGCCTTTTTCCTGACCCAGTGGGAAGAGGAGCTGGACGGCCTGAAACGCCGGCCGCGCGACGCCAAGTCCCGCCTGCAGGAATGGGCGGCCCAGACCGGGCGCCCGGCCCCCGTGTACACGGTCCTGGCGCGCAAGGGTCCCGATCATCGCCCGAACTTCACCGTGGAGGTGCGCGTGGGCGAGCTTCGCGGCGAAGCCGAGGGTTCATCCAAACAGGGGGCCGAACGTGCGGCCGCCGATCAGCTTCTGTCCGCGGAGACAAGCCTATGACCGATAACGCCACCCCATCGGGCACCGACACGGCGGCCCAGTCCGGCACCCGC
The DNA here is from genome assembly GCA_027627705.1 of Hyphomonadaceae bacterium BL14. Classification (NCBI taxonomy): domain Bacteria; kingdom Pseudomonadati; phylum Pseudomonadota; class Alphaproteobacteria; order Hyphomonadales; family Hyphomonadaceae; species Hyphomonadaceae bacterium BL14. The sequence continues at coordinate 646,196 of CP091242.1, read as the reverse complement.
GCCGGCTTTGCCGCCATAATCGGCGCGCCCAATGCGGGCAAATCCACGCTGGTCAACGCGCTGGTGGGCCGCAAGGTCTCCATCGTCACGCCCAAAGTGCAGACCACCCGCTTCCAGATCCGCGGCGTGATGCTGCGCGGTACCGCGCAAATCGTGCTGGTCGACACGCCCGGCGTGTTCCGCCCGCGCCGGCGCCTCGACCGCGCCATGGTCGCGGCTGCCTGGGATGGTGCGTCGGACGCCGACATCATCGTCCACGTGGTGGACGCGGCCGCCCAGCTCAAAGGCGCGGGCAAGAGCGTGGAGGATGTGGAGCGCGTGATCGAGGGACTGAAAGTCCATGATCTCAAGGCCATTCTGGCGATCAACAAGATTGATCTGGTGCGCCGCGAGGAGCTGCTGGAACTGTCACGCCAGCTCTATGAAAGCGGCGTCTATACCGACGTGTTCATGATCAGCGCCACCAACGGCGACCGCACCGCGGATCTGGCTGAAGCGCTGGGCCGCGCCATGCCGGACAGCCCCTGGCTCTATCCCGAAGATCAGATCGCGGATTTGCCCGAGCGCATGCTGGCCGCCGAGATCACGCGCGAGAAGCTGTATCTGCGCGTCCACGAGGAGCTGCCCTATGCGCTCACCGTGGAGACCGAGGACTGGAAGGACCAGAAGGACGGGTCGGTCCGCATCGAGCAGACCATCTATGTGGAGCGCGAAGGCCACAAGCCGATCATTATCGGCAAGGGCGGCGCCACACTGCGCTGGATCGGCGAGCATGCGCGCGTCGAGCTGGAGGGTGATCTCGGCCGGCGCGTGCACCTGTTCCTGCACGTGAAGGTGCGGCCGGGCTGGAGCGAGGAGCGCGCGCGCTTCTCCGCCCTGGGCCTCGAGTTTGACGTGTAATGGAGTGGACGGCGTCAGGCCGCATCCTGGCGGTGCGTCCCCATGGCGAGACCAGCGCCGTGGTGGAGATCCTGACCGCCGAGCATGGCCGTCATGCGGGTCTGGTGCGCGGCGGGCGCTCGCGCACCCTGCGCCCCGTGCTGCAGCCGGGAAATCGCGTACGCGCGGTCTGGCGCGCGCGGCTGGAGGAGCATCTGGGCGCGCTCACCGTCGAAGCCGAAGACCTGTCCACCGGCGCGATCATGGAGGACCCGCTGGCGTTGGCGGGCCTCAACGCATTGTGCGCCATGGCCTCGCTCTGCCTGCCCGAGCGCGAGCCGCACCCGCGCGTGGCCGAGGCCTTCGATCTGGTCACGGAGCATCTCACTGACCCGCAAGTCTGGCCGGCGCTCTATGTCCGCTGGGAGCTCGGCGTGCTGGCGGACCTGGGCTACGGGCTCGATCTGCGTCATTGCGCGGCCACGGGCGTGACGGAGAACCTCATTTATGTGAGCCCCAAATCGGGGCGCGCGGTGAGCGCCGAGGGCGGCGCGCCGTGGGCGGACAAGATGCTGGCCCTGCCCGGCTTTCTGACCGGTTCAGGCGCAGTCCGGCCCGGCGATATCGGCGCGGGGCTGCGGCTCAGCGCGCATTTTCTGGAACGCCGCGTGTTGTGGCCCGCCGACAAGCGCCTGCCCGATGCCCGCGCCCGCCTGATCGAACGGCTGGAGGCGGAGCAGCGGGTTTAGGGCTGGCGCGCGTCAGCGCCTGCCTCAGCCCCGGCGCGCATGCGCGCGCTCACATCAACATCGTCACCGGGTCTTCGATGAAGCCTTTGAATGCCGCGATCCAGCGGGAGCCGGTGGCCCCGTCCACCACGCGGTGATCACAGGTGAGCGTGACCGTCATGACGGTCGCCTTGGCGATGGCGCCATCGGTGATCACGGGCCGTTCCTCGCCCGCGCCCACGCTCAAAATCATGCCCTGGGGCGGGTTGAGGATGGAGGCGAAGGACTTGATCCCGAACATGCCCAGATTGGACAGGGAGAAGGTGCCGCCCTGGAACTCCTCGGGCTTGAGCTTGCGGTCGCGCGCGCGGGCGGCCAGATCCTTCATCTCGGCGGAAATCTGGGCGAGCCCCTTCTGGTCCGCGTCAAAGATGATCGGCGTGATCAGCCCGCCCTCAATGGCCACGGCCACCGACACGTCGGCGTGCTTGTGCATCGCCACGCGCCCGTCCTCGATCCAGCTGGCATTGGCCTCGGGCACGCGCTTGAGGGCGAGGCCCGACGCCTTGATCAGGATGTCGTTGACCGACACCTTCACGCCGTCCGGCGCCTTGTCATTGATCTGCTTGCGGAAGGCCAGCAGCGCATCAAGGCGGCAATCCACATTCAGCGGGAAGTGCGGCACGTCGCGGAAGGAGTCCGTGAGGCGTTTGGCTGAGATTTTCTGGATGCCGTCAGCCTTGCGCAGCTTATAGCGGTCCGCCGAAATGCCATAGCGCGCCAGCGGCTCGTGCTCGTCGATCTGCGGCCTGGGCGCGTCGCCGGTGGATTTGGCGCTCGAGGCTTGGGCGCGCGGAGCGTCGACCTGTTTCGCGGCGGGCGCGGCCTTGGACGCCGCCTCCACATCACGCTTGATGATCCGCCCGCCGGGGCCGGAGCCTTCAATGTCCGACAGCGTCAGCCCGGCCTGCTCGGCGAGGCGGCGCGCGAGTGGCGAGGCTTTTATGCGGGTTGAGCCGCCGCTCCCCCCACCCCGGCCCTCCCCCGAGGGGGAGGGAGACGAGGTATCATCGGCCTCAGAGTTATCGTCAGACGCCGCATCTTGTTGCTGAGTTTTCTCAGACGTGGAGAACTTGCCTCCCTCCCCCTTGGGGGAGGGTTGGGGTGGGGGGGAGTCTTTTTTAGATGAAGACCCCGCCCCCTCCAGCGCGCCCTTGTCCTCGCCCTCTTCCAGGAGGAGCGCTATCACCGCATTGACCTTCACCCCTTCGGTTCCGGCCTCGACGAGGATTTTGCCCATCACGCCTTCATCGACGGCCTCCACCTCCATGGTGGCCTTGTCGGTCTCGATCTCGGCGATGACATCGCCGGATTTGACCGCATCGCCTTCCTTGACGAGCCAGGACGAGAGATTGCCCTCCTCCATGGTGGGCGACAGAGCGGGCATCAGGATTTCAATGGGCATGGGGGATTACTCCGCGTAGCAGACGGCTTTCACCGCCTTCACGATATCCGCCACACCCGGCAGCGAGAGGGCTTCCAGATTAGCGGCATAGGGCAGCGGCACATCTTTCTGGTGCACGCGCAGCGGCGGCGCGTCGAGATAGTCAAAGGCCTCGGCCACCACCACCGCGGCAATCTCCGCGCCCACGCCCATGCGGCCCCAGCCTTCCTCGGCGCAGACCAGGCGATTGGTCTTCTTCACGCTGGCCACCACCGTATCAGTGTCCAGCGGGCGCAGGGTGCGCAGATCGATCACCTCGGCCTCGATGCCCTCTTCGGCGAGAATCTCGGCGGCCTTGAGCGCAAAGCCGACCATGCGCGAATGGGCCGTGATGGTCACATCGCTGCCCTCCCGGCGCACCTTGGCCTTGCCGATGGGCAGGACCCAGTCGTCCACGTCGGGAATGTCGAAGCTTTCGCCATACATCAGCTCATGTTCCAGGAAGACCACTGGATTGGGGTCGCGGATCGCGGCCTTGAGGAGGCCTTTGGCATCGGCGGCGTCATAGGGCGCGATGACCTTCAGGCCCGGCACATGGGCGTACCAGCTGGAGAAGTCCTGGCTGTGCTGGGCGCCCACGCGGCTGGCGGCTCCGTTGGGGCCGCGGAACACGATGGGGCACCCCATCTGGCCGCCGGACATGTAGAGCGTCTTGGCGGCCGAGTTGATGAGATGGTCGATGGCCTGCATGGCGAAGTTGAAGGTCATGAACTCGACGATGGGCTTCAGTCCGCCAAAGGCAGCGCCCACGCCAAGCCCCGCAAACCCGTGCTCGGTAATGGGGGTGTCCACCACGCGCTCAGGCCCAAATTCCTGCAGCAGCTCGCGCGTGACCTTGTAGGCACCCTGATACTCGGCCACCTCCTCGCCCATGACGAATACCGTCTCGTCACGGCGCATCTCCTCGGCCATGGCGTCACGCAGCGCGTCACGCACGGCGATTTTCACCATCTTGGTGCCTTCAGGGATTTCGGGATCGGAGGCTTGCGGCTTGGCGTGTTGCACCTTTTGGGGCTTGCCACCTTCGGAGGATCTGGAGCTATCGCCGTCGGCAGTCTTCGAGGCAGAGTCAGCCCCGGACGGCTCTTCTTCCTCATCGGCCTCATCAGACGCTGACGAAGCGGCGGATTTCGACCCGCTATCCTTCTCAGACGTCTTGCCGCCGGATCCGGCCCCCTCCAGCGCGCGCTCGTCCTCGCCCTCTTCGAGCAGCAGCGCGATCACGGCGTTGACCTTGACGCCTTCAGCGCCTTCCTCGACCAGCAGCTTGCCGACCACGCCTTCCTCGACGGCTTCAACCTCCATCGTGGCCTTGTCGGTTTCGATCTCGGCGATGACATCGCCCGATTTCACCGTGTCGCCGGGCTTGACGGTCCATTTGGCCAGCGTGCCCTCCTCCATGGTGGGCGACAGGGCGGGCATGAGCACTTCGATGGGCATGACGATCTAGGCTCCGGAAAACGGAAGAATTTGGAAAAGGACGAGCACGGTGCCCGCCAGCGCGATGACCCAGGCAAAGGAGCGCACCACCGGCACGCCGAGCCAGTAAAGCGGCGCGTAGACCGCGCGTCCGGCAACAAACATCAGGCCGCCCAGCGCCGTCATGTCGTTGGCGCGGTCCAGCGCCAGCACGACCAGCACCAGCGGCGCGTGCATGAGCAGGGCTTCGATCATGTTCTGGTTGGCGCGCCGGGCGCGCGCAGTCAGCACGCTGGAATCGGTCAGGCCGTCGCGCGCGCCCAGCAGATCCTTGGGCTTGTGCTCCAGATTGGAAAATACGCCCTGCACCATCACCATGATGATGAAGATCAGGACGGCGATGACCAGCAAGCTGGCGTCAATGGGCATCGCCTAAACCTCCACCAGCACGTCGGTATACAGCTCGCTCGGGTCCGGCTCGGGGCTGTCCTTGGCAAATTCGGCGCTTTCGTTGACGATCTGCTTGACCTCTTTGTCCATGGCCTTGAGCGCATCCTCATCGCTCCAGCCGGCCTCGATGAGGTTTTTGCGGGCCAGATCCAGCGGGTCCTTGTGGTCGCGGTATTCATTGACCTCGTCGCGGGTGCGGTACTTGGCCGGGTCGGACATGGAGTGGCCGCGATAGCGATAGGTCTTCATTTCCAGAATATACGGGCCATGGCCCTCGCGGGCGTGGGCGGCGGCTTTCTTGGCCGCTTCATAGACGGCGATCACGTCCATGCCGTCCACCGCCTCGCCGGGAATGCCGAAACCGGCCCCGCGGCGGAACAGCTCGGTCTCCGAGCTCGCGCGCTTCACGCTGGTGCCCATGGCGTAGCCGTTGTTCTCGATGATGAACAGGGCGGGCAGATTCCAGAGCTTGGCCATGTTGAAGCTCTCATAGACCTGGCCCTGATTGGCAGCGCCGTCGCCGAAATACGTCGCGCTGACTTTGCCGTTCTTCTTGTATTTGTTGGCGAAGGCGAGCCCTGCGCCGATGGGCACCTGGGCGCCGACAATGCCGTGGCCGCCGAAGAACTGCTTCTCGCGCGAGAACATGTGCATCGACCCGCCCTTGCCGCGCGAATACCCGCCCTCGCGGCCGGTCAGCTCGGCCATCACGCCGTTGGCGGTCATGCCCGCGGCCAGCATATGCCCGTGATCGCGATAGCCGGTGGTCACCTGGTCGCCGGGCAAGAGCGCGCCCTGCACGCCCACCACCACGGCCTCCTGGCCGATATAGAGATGGCAGAAACCGGCGATCAGGCCCATGCCGTAGAGCTGGCCGGCCTTTTCCTCGAACCGGCGGATCAAGAGCATGTCGCGATACCAGCCCAGAAGCTGGTCCTGGGTGACCGGCAGCTTGGCCGGCTTCTTCGCGGCACTGCCGGCGGCAGGCTTCGAGGCGGACGATTTCGGGCCGGTGGATTTCGGGGCGGTGGATTTGGAGGTCATTTATTTCACACGCGAAATAGTTGCTGCGCGCTCCCTGTTGAGGTCATCTGGCGTGTAGCAGGCACCGGGCCATGACGTAAAGCCCGCAAGACAATGCTGCGCTTGCGAAGTAACGAGAGGCGCTCTCATCGGGACAAGGCGCGGATCAGTCCGCCATCTGTTTTACCTGGCGAGCGGAGCGAGACCCGGGACCCCCATCCACCGATCATTCACCACCACTCAGGCGGTTGGAAACCATGGCGGATGGATCCCGGATAGCCGCTTCGCGGCTTCCGGGAAAACAATGGAACTGGTCTCTTGCCCCCCTCACCCCGACCGCATCAACCTCACACCCTCATCGCGTTCGAACAGATACAGCAACGTCCGCAGCGCCTCGCCGCGCGGGCCGGCGAACACGTCCTCGCGGGCGGTTTCGTAGCGGGCGGCGTCGCTGGCCAGCTCGATCAGGTCGGCGTGGGCGGCCAGATCGGCCAGGCGGTAGTCCGGCAGGCCTGACTGGCGCAGGCCCAGCGGATCGCCCGAGCCGCGCAGGCGCCAGTCTTCCTCGGCGATTTCGAACCCGTCATCGGTCCGGCGCATGATGTCCAGGCGCGCGCGCGCCGTTTCGCCCGGCTGGCCGTGATAGAGGAGGAGGCAGGTGGACGCCTTGTCGCCGCGCCCTACCCGGCCGCGCAGCTGGTGAAGCTGCGCGAGGCCAAAGCGCTCGGCGTGCTCGATCACCATGATGGTGGCGTCGGGCGCGTCCACCCCCACCTCGATCACGGTGGTGGCCACCAGCACATCGATTTTCCCCGCACGGAAATCCTCGGCCGCCTGCTGCTTGTCGCGCGCGGGCATGCGGCCATGGACCAGGCCCACGCGGCGGCCGGGGAGCATCTCGCCCAGCATGTGATGGCGCGCCTCGGCGGCGGCCAGGTCGGAGATATCGCTCTCCTCCACCAGCGGACACACCCAGTAGGCCCGGTCACCCTGGGCCAGCGCCCGTTTGAGCCCGTCCACCACATCGCTCAGGCGCTGGGCGGAGACCACGCGGGTGTCCGGCGGGATGCGCCCGGCGGGCTTTTCATCGAGACGCGAGACATCCAGATCGCCAAACGCCGCCAGCGTCAGCGTGCGCGGAATGGGCGTGGCGCTCATGGCCAGCACGTCGGGCGCGGCGCCTTTCAGAGTGAGGCGGCGCCGGTCCGACACGCCGAAGCGGTGCTGCTCGTCAATCACCACCAGGCCCAGATCGTGAAACTCCACCGCCTCCTGGAACAGGGCGTGGGTGCCGCACACGACTTGCGCTTCGCCGCTGGCCATCTGCTCCAATATCTCCGCCCGGCGCGCGCCCTTGTCGCGGCCGGTCAGCACGGCGACGCGAATGCCGGCGGGCGCCAGCAAAGCCTCCAGCACGCCGGCATGCTGGCGCGCGACGATTTCGGTGGGCGCCATCAGGGCGGTCTGCACGCCGGCTTCCGCCGCATGGGCGGCGGCGAGCGCGGCGACGAACGTCTTGCCCGATCCCACATCGCCGTGGATCAGGCGCATCATGCGCGCGGGCGCACGCAAATCCTCGCGCACCGCCTCGAACGCGCGCACTTGAGCCCCCGTGGGGCTGAAGGGCGCGGCGTCGATCACCGCCCTCACCTTCGCGCCATCGCCCTCCAGCGCGCGGCCCTTGCGGGCGCGGCGTTCGCGGCGGGCGAGCTTGAGGGCCAGCTGATGGGCGAACACCTCGTCAAAGGCCAGGCGCCGGCGCGCGGGCGCGTGGGGCTCCAGATCCTCGGCGGACGCGGGCGCATGCAGCGCCGCCAGCGCCTCGCGCCAGCCGGGCCAGCCTTCGCGCGCCGCCAGCGCCGGGTCGATCCAGTCGGGCAGCTCCGGCACCGCCTCCAGCGCGCCCGCCACCGCCTTGCGCATCACCGCGCCCGACAGCCCGGCGGTGAGCGGATAGACCGGCTGCAGCAAGTCAGCCTCCGCGATCTCGCCGGGCGCGGCGATCAGGTCGGGATGCACCATCTGGATTTCAGACCCGAAGCGCTCAGCCTTGCCCGACACCACCCGGCGCGTGCCCACCGGCAACACGCGCATCAGATAATCGGGCCGGGCGTTGAAGAAGACGAGATGCAAAAAACCCGTCTCGTCGCGCAGGCGCACCTTGTAGGGCTGCTTCATGGTGGGGCGCGGCACATGCGCCTCCACCTCCCCCTCCAGCGTCACGACGCCGCCCAGATCGCCTGCGTCAGAGATGAACAGGCGCCGGGTGCGGTCCACCAGGCCGGTGGGCGGCGTAAACAACACATCCTTCACCCGCGCCCCGCCCACCGCCCGCGACATCAACTCCGCCAGCTTCGGCCCCACGCCCTTCAGCGTGGTGATGTCAGCGAATAGGGGGAAGAGGGATTGCGGGCGCATGGGCACGAGTTAAGCCGCGCCGGGGCGGGAGGGGAAGGGGTGTGGCACCCGAACCAGAAATTGAAGCGCGTTCGGGCGGCTGGTATATTGGGCATCCGCTCTGGAGGCGGCGCGCCATGAAAGCCAATGAATTCTATGCGGCATTTGACGCCGGGCAAGACGTTAGCGCCGCCGTGGACTGGTCCAAGGCGCGGCGTGCGAATGAGGAAATGCGGCGCGTCAGCGTGGAATGGCCCGAATGGATGGTGGAAGCGCTGGACCGCCAGGCGCGCCATCTGGGCGTGACCCGGCAATCACTCATCAAGCTCTGGATTGCGGAGCGGTTGCAATAAAACGCGGCCGGATGTCATCGGCCTTGGCAGGTTCGCTGAGCCCGGTAGGCCGCACCCCCTTCCCGACGATGTCGTTCCAACCTAAATCCCCACCCATGAGCGATGATCCCTTCTCCGATCCGAACCGTCCCATTGATCCCATTGACCGCAAGAAGCGGCTGACCTTTCGTGCCTGGCGGCGGGGGTTCAAGGAAGCCGATCTGATCATGGGGCGGTTTGCGCAGGCGCGGCTGGACACCATGTCCCCGGGCGAGCTGGACGCGTTCGAGCGCCTGCTCGATGCGCCGGACACCGATGTGTACGCCTGGATCACCGGCGCGGCCGAGACGCCGCGCAATTACGACACGCCGGTGCTGGATGCGCTCAAGGCCTTCCGCTTCCACGCCGAGGCGGCGCTGGGCGACGGGCCGTCGGCTTAACGCCGACGATTTTTGGCAGCCACGCCATTTATCTGAAAACAGGCGCCTGTTTTTCAGCCCGCAAAGCAGGCTTAAAAGGCAGCGAATCATCTTGGAATCTGATTCGCCTAACGCTTCCTTTACCCTGCCCGGGCTAGTCTCCCCGCCGTAACGATCCGCAAAAGGCGGACGGTGGATGGAGACGGCCGTGAACACGCTAAAGCGGTTCAGCCTGACAGCCGTATTGGCGATGCTGATCGCCTATTTCGGCTATCACGCCCTGCACGGGGAGCAGGGCACGCTCAATCATGCGCGAATCCAGATCCAGATTGCGGCGGTGGAGGCAGAACTGGCAGAGACGCGCGCCCAGCGCGAGCGCATGGAGGACCGGGTCGCCCGGCTCGACGAGCGTACCGGCGCGGTGGATGTGGATTATCTGGAAGAACGCGCCCGCGCCGTACTGCGCTTCGCCCATCCCAGCGAAATCGTGGTGCTGACCGAGGGGCCGCGCGGCGGGCGTTAGACGCTCGCCCCTACCCGGCCCCGCCCAGCGCCCCGAACACGTCGCGCGTCAGGCGCGGATCGAAATGCTGGCCGCCATCCACACAGACGATCTGGCCCGAGACTGACGGCGTCTCCAGGAAATAGCGCAGCGTGCGCACCAGATCAGCCGGCTCCGGCCCGCATTCCAGCGGGGTGTCGTGATGCAGGCGCTCAAATTCTTCCTTGGAATGATAGGGGCTGGGCAGGGTCAGGCCCGGCGCGGCGGCGTTGACGCGCACCTTGGGCGCCAGCGCGCGCGCCAGCATCTGGGTCATGGTCATCAGCGCGGCTTTGGACAGGGTGTAGGAGAAGAAATCCGCGTTCATATTGAACAGCTTGTAGTCAAGCAGGTTGAAGATCATCGCACCACCGGGCCGGTCCGGCGCCTGCGCCGCAAACGCCTGGCTGAGCAGTGCCGGCGCCAGCGTGTTGGCGTCCATATGGCGGCGGAAGCTGGCGGCGGTGATCGTCCCCACGGCATCATCCTCGAACACGGAGGCCGAATTGACCAGCACGCTGACCGGCCCCAGCGCGGCGCGCGCCGCATCAATCAGGCCGGCGGCCGCGTCCGGGTCCGCCAGGTCCGCGCCCAGCGCCGTGGCGCGGCCGCCCTTTGCCTCAATCGCGGCGACAAAGGCGTCGGCCTCCGCGCGCGAGGCATTGTAATGCACTGCCAGCGCATAGCCGTCTTCTACCAGAGCGTCTGCCAGCGCGCGCCCGATACGCTTGGACGCGCCGGTCACCAGGGCTGCGCCTTTGCCGGCGGGGTGTGTCGGGGTCATGGACGGCTCCGGTCTGCTCAAAAGGGCGCCAGTCCGTGTTCACACGCGCCCGCACGGGGCATATAGCCTGATCGCCGCACAAAAAAGAGGCGCCGCGCCCATGAAACTTGAACCCGTCCGTCCCGGCGACGCCCCCTCGCCCCGCCCCGCCCACGCGGGCGAGCGCGTCAGCGTGCATGTGCGCGGCCTGCGCCTGGAGGCGGAGGTGGGCGTCTATGACAGCGAGCGCGGCCGCCGGCAGCCGGTGCGCATCGACCTGACCGCCGACGTGGACGCCAGCGCCTGCCATCCCGACGGGCGGCTCGCCGACACGGTCAATTATGCGTCCCTGGCCGAAACCGTGCGCCAGATCGTGCTGGCCCGCCACCATGACCTGCTCGAAGACCTCGCCCAGACCATCGCCGACACGCTGTTCACCGATCCGCGCATCACGCGCCTGGCGCTCAGCATCGACAAGCTGACCGCGCTGGCCGATGCGGACAGTGTGGGGGTCAGCCTGGAGCGCTGGCGGTAGGGGATCTGTCTCGCCATCATCTGGCTCGCGGGCCGCTCTTGCGGTAGACTTGCCTGAATGAACGCGCTCTCGCCCGAAACTGCCGTCCGCCTGGACGCCCTCGTACGCTCGGGCCGTTTCGCCAGCGCTGACGAGGCGGTGGCGTATGCGCTGGACCTGATTGAGCGGCGCAAGGATGCGCTGGACGCCGCGCGCATCACGCTGGACGATTTGCTGGATGACCGCCTGTCGGACGCTGTCGACACGGACGTGACGCTGAGCCTGGCGGAAGCCCAGGCGCGTTGTGACGCGCAGTCCTGACACTGTCCGTTTCAGCGTCAGGGCGCTGGCTGATCTGGACGCGATCCATGCTTGCACTATCGATAAATGCGGTCCGGAGCAGGCGCGGACCTATATGCTGGACTTGGTTACTTTCGCCCGGCGGCTGCCAAACACCCGCTACGCTTGGAGGAAGCTACGGCGAAGAGGTGAAACCGTATACGCAGCGCGGCGCGCATCGCATGTTTTGATATTCTAGGTGCTGTTGACAAAGTACCGGAACCACAGGCGGATTGAAGCGAGATGGATGAAGCCGAGATAGCTGTCGGCGGTCTTGTCGTAGCGTGTGGCGAGGCGGCGTGAGCAGCGCAGCTTGTTGAAGCACCGCTCGATGCGGTTTCTCAGCCCATAGACGAAGTCGTCGATCTGGACGGGGTTCTTGCGGTTTCGGCGCGCCGGGATCATCGGCACGGCGCCGGCGGCTTCCAGCGATGTTCGGATATTGTCGCTGTCATAGCCTTTGTCGGCCAGCAGGACGCGCGGGACTGGGCCATGCGCGGCCATCACCGCCTCATAACCTTTGTAGTCGGAGACTTCACCGCCGGTGATCTCAGCGGCTATGGGCAGCCCTTCAGCGTTGGTGCGAAGGTGTATTTTGGTCGTGAAGCCACCTTTTGAGCGCCCAAAACCCTGTTTTTGAGTCCCCCTTTAGCGCCCGCAGCCTGATGGTGCGCGCGAACGATAGTGGAATCGACCATTTGAAGACTGTCGGGTACGGCCCCGCTCTCGCCCAGCGCTTCCAACATCACCTCCCACACGCCTGACAGCGTCCAGCGGCGGAACTGGCGGTAGACCCGCGTCCACGGACCGAAATAGTCGTGAAGATCACGCCAGGGCGCGCCGGTGCGCGCGATCCAGAACACGCCGTCCAGCACGCGGCGATGATCAGAAGGCGGGCGGCCCCGCTTGCCTCCGGTCGCCACCACGAAAGGCGCAAAGAACGCCCACTCCTCGTCCGTCATCAAACCGCGAACCAAGACCACCTCCCAAAAGCCAGTCTTGAATCACGCTTCGGGCGGGTTGGGAATCCACTTCGTCAACAGGTCCTAGGCACGCCCGCAATCACTTCGCATCATCGCTGTCGTCCACGCCCAGTCCGACTTCTCCCGGTAACCCACCTGCCCCTCCCCGCTGACGCGGCGCGCGGCGCGGCCTATCTTGCCTCTTATGGTCAAAGCCGCCCGCCCTGATGCGCCGCCTCTGGATGCGGCTGACGACGCCGCCCCCGCCGGTGCGCCGGACGAGGCGCGCTCCGGGCCGCAGATCATCGCCGATTATGTCAAGCAATTGCCGATGAAGCCGGGCGTCTACCGCATGTATGGCGCGGATGGCGAGGTGCTTTATGTGGGCAAGGCGAAAAGGCTGAAAAACCGGGTGGCGAACTATGCCAAGACCGGCGGCCACACCAATCGCATCGCCCTGATGATCGCGCTGACGCGCACCATGGAGTTTGTGGTCACCAGCACCGAGACCGAGGCGCTCTTGCTGGAAGCCAACCTGATCAAGCGGCTCAAACCGCGCTTCAATATCATCCTGCGCGACGACAAGTCCTTTCCCTACATCCTGATCCGCAGCGATCACGCCGCGCCCCAACTGACCAAGCATCGCGGCGCGCGCAAGGCCAAGGGCGCGTATTTCGGCCCCTTCGCCAGCGCCGGCGCGGTGAACAACACACTCAACACGCTGCAGAAGGCTTTCCTGCTGCGCACCTGTTCAGACAGCGTGTATGAGAGCCGCACACGGCCCTGCATGCTGTACCAGATCAAGCGCTGCGCAGCGCCGTGCGTGGATTATGTGGACGCCGAGGAATACGCCGAGCTGGTGGCCGATGCGACGAGCTTCCTGCGCGGGCGCTCCAACGAGCTGCGCGAGGCGCTGCAGGCCCAGATGACCGCGGCGTCCGAGGCGATGGATTTCGAGCACGCCGCCAAGCTGCGCGACCGCATCCGCGCCATCGCGGCGGTAACGACCCATCAGGACATCAATCCTGAAGGCCTGGAAGAGGCCGACGTGGTGGCCGTGCACAGCGAAGGCGGGCGGTCCTGCGTGCAGGTCTTCTTCTTCCGGGCCGGCCAGAACTGGGGCAATCGCGCCTTCTATCCGCGCCACGAGGCCGACGCGCCCGAGGGTGCTGTGCTGGCGGCGTTCCTGGCGCAATTCTATGACGACAAGCCCGCCCCGCGCCTCCTGCTGGTCAGCCATGCCCCGGAGGAAGCCGAACTCCTCAGCGAGGCTCTGGCCCTGCGCGCCGGGCATGGCGTGGAGATCCGCGCGCCCCAGCGCGGCGACAAGAAACAGCTGATGGAGCAGGCGGTGCGCAATGCGCGCGAGGCGCTGGCCCGCCAGATGGCCGAAAGCGCGTCCCAGGCCCATCTTCTCAAAGGCGTGGCGCGGGTCTTCGGGCTTGGCGCGCCGCCCGTGCGCATCGAGGTCTATGACAATTCCCACATCCAGGGCACGAACGCCCTGGGCGCCATGATCGTGGCCGGGCCGGAGGGGTTTGAGAAAACCGGCTATCGCCGCTTCAACATGAAGGGCGATGATGCCGCCACCGACGATGATTACGCCATGATGCGCGCCATGCTGCGCCGGCGCTTTGCCCGCCTGAAGCGCGAGCGCGATGACGGCGCGCCAACCCCCGATCTGGTGCTGATCGATGGCGGCAAGGGACAGCTGTCGGCTGTGCAGGGCGTGATGGAGGAGCTGGAACTGCTGGACATTCCCCTGGCCGCCATCGCCAAGGGGCCGGACCGCGATGCGGGGCGCGAGGTGTTCTACCTGCCCGGCAAGCCGCCCGTGCGCCTGCCGCCCAATGATCCGGTGCTGTACTACATCCAGCGCCTGCGCGACGAGGCGCACCGCTTCGCGATCACCGGCCACCGCGCCCGGCGCCAGCGCCAGATCCGCGAAAACCCGCTGGACGACATTCCCGGCATTGGTGCCACGCGCAAAAGTGCTCTGTTGAAACATTTCGGCTCCGCGCGCGCGATCACCCGCGCCAATCTGGCCGATCTGGAAGCCGTGGAGGGCGTGTCGAAAACGCTGGCGAGGACGATCTATGACCATTTCCACGAATAGCGCCCTGTGCCATCTGCCCAATGTGATCACGCTGGCGCGCATGGCCGCGGGGATGATCGGGGCCTGGTGCCTGATTGTCAGCGCCGGTCAGGAGGTGGAGCGCGCCGCACTGGTCTGGGGCGGGGCGTCAGCGGTGATTTTCGTGCTCGCCGCCCTCACCGACTGGCTCGACGGCTGGCTGGCGCGGGTGCTGGATGCGCGCAGCGCGCTGGGCGCCCTGCTCGACCCCATCGCCGACAAGGTGCTGGTGGGCGCGTATCTCATCGCCTTTGCCGCCATCAGCGGCTGGATGATCTGGCTGGCCGCGCCGGTGGCGGTGATTGTAGGCCGCGATGTGCTGGTCACCGCCCTGCGCTTCACCCGCCCGGCGCCCGCCACCCTCAACGTCACCGGCGAGGCGCGCACCAAGACGGCGCTGGCCATGATCATGACCGCCGCGCCGTTCGTGCTGGTGACCCTGGACCTCGCCACGCCGCTTCGCCTGCCGGTGGAGGTATGGTTCTTCTACTGGGTGGGCGGGGTCTGGTTCATCGCCATCCTCACCGCCTGGACGGCGCTTCCGTATGTGCGGGGGGCGTTGGGAAGGGGTTAGGCCTCCGCCTCGCTCAGCACCACCAGCGCTGCACCGTCGCTCACCTGTGCGCCAGCTGCAGCATTGACGGCCTCCACCACGCCGTCGCGCGGCGCGGTCAGGGCGTGTTCCATTTTCATGGCTTCGAGGACGACCAGGGTCTGGCCCTTTTTCACCGTGTCGCCGGGCTTGACGGCGACGGAGAGGACCTTGCCGGGCATGGGGGCGAGAATGGCGGCGCCGCCCTCCAGCGCGTCGGCCTGGGCGGCGGGGTTATATTCGGTGATCAGGTGGGTTTCGCCCTGGGCGGCCACCAGCGCACCGCGCGAGGGCCAGATCTCGAAGCGCGCACTGACCGGCTGGTCGTTGAGGCGCGCGGTAAAGAGCCCCGGCTCAAAGCGCGGTTCGACGAGCACCAACGTCTGATCGCCCGCCTGCGCCTCCAGCGCGCCGTCATTCAATGTCAGGCGCACACCCACGCGCGCGCCGGCATGATCAAGGCCCACTTCAAACACCGGGTCGCCATTGACGCGGAAGCCGTCGCGCATGTCCCAGGGATCGCGCGCAGGGGCGGCCAGCGGCCCGCCGCCGGCCATCGCCAGGGCCCCGGCGATCCAGCTCAGGGCCGGCGGCGCTTTGGGTGCCAGCACGTCCAGGCGCTGGTCGATGAAGCGGGTGTCGACAACACCAGCACGGAAATCGGGATGGGTCAGCGCCCGGCGCAGGAAGCCGGCATTGGTGCGCACCGGCCAGACCAGCGTGCGCGCATCCAGGCCCGCCACCAGCGTGTCGATGGCATCCTCGCGGGTGGGGCCATGGGTGATCAGCTTGGCGATCATGGGATCATAGTGCAGCGACACCTCACCGCCCTGCTCCACGCCGCTATCGGCGCGCACGCCTTCGGGCTTGCCGGGCAATACCAGCCGGTCCAGCGGGCCGATGGAGGGCAGGAAGCCGGTGCCCGGGTCCTCGGCATAGAGGCGCGCCTCCAGGGCCCAGCCTTTGATGGCGATGCGGTCCTGTTCCGGCACCGGTCCGCCCGCCGCCACACGCAGCTGCAGCTCGACCAGATCATAGCCCGTCACCGCCTCGGTGACCGGGTGCTCCACCTGCAACCGCGTATTCATCTCCATGAAATAGAAGCCGTCTTCGCGTAGTGGCCCGGACCCGTCCACAATGAACTCGACGGTCCCCGCGCCGACATAGTTCACGGCCTCGGCCGCGCGCACGGCGGCCGAGCACATGGCCGCGCGCACATTGGGGGTCATGCCCGGCGCCGGGGCTTCCTCGATCACTTTCTGGTGGCGGCGCTGCAGCGAGCAGTCGCGCTCGAAGAAATGCACCACGCGCCCGCGCCGGTCGCCGAACACCTGCACCTCGATATGGCGCGGGCTGGAGATGAATTTCTCGATCAGCACATGGTCATCGCCGAAGCTCGACGCGGCTTCGCGCTGACAGCTGGCGAGCGCAGCGGCGAATTCGCCGGCCGCCTCCACCTTGCGCATGCCCTTGCCACCGCCGCCGGCCACCGCCTTGATCAGCACCGGATAGCCGATCTTGCCCGCCTGCTGCTCAAGAAAGCCCGGGTCCTGGTTCTGGCCGTGATAGCCCGGCGTCACCGGCACCCCGGCCTTTTCCATCAACACCTTGGCGCGGTCTTTGAGGCCCATGGCGTCAATGGCTTCAGGATCGGGACCGACAAAGATGATCCCGGCTTTCTGGCAGGCGCGGGCGAACTCGGCGTTCTCCGACAGGAATCCATAGCCCGGATGAATGGCGTCAGCGCCGGTTTGCCTCGCCGCTTCCAGGATCAGATCGGCTTTGAGATAGCTCTCGCGCGCCGGTGCCGGACCCAGGCGCACCGCCTGCCCGGCCATGCGCACATGGGGCGCGCGGGCATCGGCGTCGGAAAACACCGCCACCGTGGCGATCCCCATGCGGTGCGCGGTGCGCATGATGCGGCAGGCGATCTCGCCCCGGTTCGCGATAAGCAGCGTCTTGATCATGGCCATTTCCGTTACGGGGGCGGCTGTCTGTCAGGGGCCGGGCGATCCGGCGAGCGGGTGCCAGCGCCGGCTCAGCCTTCCAGCCACCAGGGCTTGCGCTTCTCCAGAAACGCGGCGAGCCCCTCGCGGCCTTCATCGCTGACGCGGCGGTCGGCGATTTTGTGGGCGGTCTTGCGCATCAGCCCGTCGTCGATGTCTTCGCCCGTGACCATATCCACCAGCGCCTTGGCGTCGCGCACGGCGCCCGGCGCGGCGTCGAACGCCAGTTTCGCGATATGCTCCATCATGTCGTCCAGCTCCTCGGCGCTGTCGACGACATACTGGGCCAGGCCGATCTGGTGGGCGAATTCGCCGTCAAAGCCCTCGCCGGTGACGAACAGCGCACGGGCCTGGCGCGGGCCGATGGCGCGCACCACGAAGGGCGAGATGGTAGCCGGGGTCAGGCCCAGGCGCACTTCGGAGAAGCGGATTTTCGCGTCCTTGACCGCCACAGCAATATCGCAGGCCGCCATCAGCCCGGCACCCCCGCCCATGGCCGCGCCATGGACCAGCGCCACGGTGATCTGGGGCAGGTCGTAGAGCCGGTGCAGCATGCGGGCCAGGCCCAGCGCATCCTCCTCGTTGTCCGCATGGGTCCAGTCGGCAGCGGCCTTCATCCATTCGAGATCCGCGCCGGCGGAGAAACTGCCGCCCGCCCCGCGCAGAAAGACGATGCGTACCTGGGCGTTGGTGCGCAGCGTTTCAAAGATGTCGGACAGGCGTGCGATCACATCGGCGTTGAACGCATTGTGCTTGGCGGGCCGGTTCAGCGTGATGACCGCCACCCCGGCGCGGGTTACATCAAGCCGGACGTCGTCTTCCTGGGCCATGGCGCGCTCTCCTGTCTGCGTGGTGCAGGCTTAGCGCGCTCAAGGCGTGACGCCAAGACGCACAAAGCCGCCGGGCGCGCAGTGACGCGGCACCCGGCGGCAATGACAGGCGGTCAGATTGCGGCCCCCTAGCGGCGCGGCAGCAGCACCGACTTGATGATCGACAACACGGTAATGGCGACGAAATATCCCAGCGCCAGGAAAGCGGCGTACTGCAGATAGGTCATCTCGGTCACCGGCGGCATCGCGAACTCAGCCCCGGCGCGCACCATCGGCAGCGCCACATCCACCACCACGTGCACGATCACACCGAGCACGGTGAAGATCAGGATCGCCCCGTATTGCTGCATCAGCAGCGCCATCACCAGCGCGATGACACCCATTTGCAGGCCCAGAAAGGTCCAGTTGATCTCGCCACCGGCCGTCAGCGGGCCGTGCACGGCGAGCCCGGCCACAAGCCAGTTCCAGACAGGAGCGATATAGCCCCAGATCATATCAACGAATTCCATTGCGTTCCCCTCGCTTAACGGCCTCCCTCAGGCCAAGCATGGCGGGGAGACTGCCAAAACCTTAACAGAAAGCAAGGAAAAATAAACCAATTCAGCGGATGCGCACGCGCGCCGCGTCTCTATCGTGGCACGATTGCCGCAAGGCGCACGGTTAACGGCGCAGCAGCAACCGCTTCAGCAGGCCCAGGATGAGGATGACAACCAGATAGCCCGCCAGCAAGGTGGCCACATAGCGCCAGAAGCTCAGTTCGAGCACTTGCGGCAAGGCGATCGCCGCCCCGCCCGACAGGACCGGCAGCAGCGTGTCCACCAGAACATGCACAAGCGCGGCACCCACCACGAACACGGGCAGGCGCGCCAGGCTGGGCAGAAGCACGGCCGCGATCAGCGCAATGATCAGCCCCTGCACCGCATTGACCTGATCAAATCCGGCGCGGAAAAAATCCAGCACCTGTTGAAGAATCTCCATGTCGCCCTCCCCGGCATAGCGTTAACGCGAGTGTTGCCGGTTTGGCAGGCGTGATCAAGGCGGGCGGGCGCTGGCTTGGCCGACCGGAGCGCCTCAGCCGTCCAGAAAGCTCATCTCTTCATCACCGGGCAGCGGCGCGAACCAGCCCGATACATCGCCCGCGGCTGATGCCCAGCGCGGGGCGTTGTCCTTGTCCAGGATCACCGCGCGCACGCCTTCATAGAAGTCAGACCCGTCATCCAGGCAGCGCATGGAGACCCGCAGATCCTGGGTCATCACCTCGCGGAAACTCAAATCCGCGCCCCGGCGCAGGGCCGCCAGCGTCACCGCACAGGCGGTGGGCGATTTGGACCGGAGCACTTCAAGCTGGCGCAGCGACCAGGGATCGCCGGCCGATTCCAGCCGCCCGGCCATGGCCTCGACTTCATCGCCGGCAAACGCGCTGTCGATCAGGGCGCGCGTCAGCGACAGGTCAGAGGCGCCGGGATCTGCGGCGTACCGGTCCAGCAGCGCCTCGACCGCTTCGCCGTCATGATCGAGCGCCGTACCTTCCAGCGCGTCGATCAGCGCCTGGCGCTGATCGCTCGGCACATAATGGGTCGCCACGCCGGTCAGGATGCAGTCAGCGGCTTTCAGGCGCGCGCCGGTCAGCCCCATCCACGTCCCGATCTCGCCGGCCAGGCGCGGCAGGAAATAGGCACCGCCCACATCGGGATGAAAGCCGATGCCGGTTTCGGGCATGGCGAACATCGTCCGGTCGCCCGCCACACGGAAATCGCCATGCACCGACACCCCGACCCCGCCGCCCATGGTGATGCCGTCGATGAGGGCGATATAGGGCTTGGGATACTCGGCGATCAGCGTGTTGAGCCGGTATTCGTCGCGCCAGAAGCGCCAGGCGCGCCCGTCGCCGGCCTTGCCGCTTTCGGCCAGCATGCGGATATCGCCGCCGGCGCAGAACCCTTTTTCGCCCGCGCCGTCCACCACCACAGCCTTCACTTCCGCATCCTCGCGCCAGTCCAGCAGGGCGGCGGTCATGCCGTCCACCATGGCCTGATTGAGCGCATTGAGCGCGCCGGGGCGGTTCAGCGTGATCCGGCCGACATCGCCGGCGCGGCGGATAATCAGATCATCGGTCATGGGTCAGTCCTGTTCAGCGCAGGTCAAGATACGGCGCCCCCGCCAGGGCGGAAGTGCGCAACCACCCCGCATCGCGCGTCGCCAGCGGGGCGTCAAGGTCCAGCGCACGGGCGAGATAGGCGGCGTCGAAGAGGGAGAGGTTTTCAGTCAGGCCCAGGTCCATCAGCTCCAACATTTCCTTGCGGCTGAGGCCGGGCCGGGATTCCACCTTCAATAGATCAAGGGCGGAGACCATTGGTTCTACGTTGAGCCTATAGAAGCGGGCATGGCGCAAAATCAGGTTCAGGGTTTCCCAGAGAAATATGTCGGGCGAGACAAAATCAGCTTTTTGAAGCTCGATCCAGGAATGTCTGGGCGGCTGGTGTACGTTGAGACGGCAGAATGAACGACGCAGCGGCCGACGCATCAAGGACGACCAGCTCTGAACTCCCGGTCACGAGCGTATCAGCTCCTTACGTTCTTCCCAGCTCATGGCGTCCAGCACAGGGTCGGGTCTCATGTCCGCCTGTAGGGCCTTTATCGCAGCAACCAGCTCCGGACCTGATAATTTGCGCCAGTCCGGATCCGCTTTGAGCATCGCTTTGGCCTCGGCGTAGGGATCGGCCTGAGGCACGGGTTCATTCCCGAACGGGGCCCGACGGTCGCCATCGGACACGCCGCGAGCGGCACCGGGGGCCTGCGTTCCATAGATCGTCGCCACCGGCTTGCCGTGGCGGGTGATCACCCGCGGCTTGCCGGTCTCCTGCAGCTCGTCGAGCAGGCGGCACAAGCAGGAGCCCAACATCCGCTTTCGATCCCCCAACTACCGGCGCCGGCTTGATATGTGCTATCATTGATATCATATTGATAGCATTGCTAACAGGCTCTGGAGGGCCTCATCATGGCGGCTGTCACCATTCGCAATCTTCCCGAGGATGTGCATCGCGCACTGAAAATTCGCGCCGCGCAAAACAATCGGAGTACGGAAGCGGAAATACGCGCCATCCTTGAAGCCGCCGCGCTGCCCGAGGGACGAGTGGGGCTAGGCACGGCATTGGCGGAGACAAGCCGGAGATTGGGCCTGACAAATGCTGATATCGAGGCGCTGGAGCAGGTCCGCGACAGGCGCCCGGCCGAGCCAATGAAGTTTGACTGACAGACGCATCCGATGATCGTCCTCGACACCAATGTCGTTTCCGAGGCAATCAAGCCCGAACCTCACCCATTGGTTTGTGCGTGGATGGACGCGCACGCCGGCGCAGCGTTGTTCCTTTCCAGTGTCACAGTGGCGGAACTTCTGTTCGGTGTTAGCGTCCTGCCGGACGGCAGACGAAAGGCCCTTCTGGCGACCCGCGTCGATACGCTCTTGGACGAGTTCGCCGGCCGCATTTTGCCGTTCGACACGCCGGCGGCACAGCACTATGCCCACCTCGCCATCCGGGCGCGCGCGGCCGGACAGGGCTTCCCCACACCTGATGGCCATATTGCGGCGATCGCAGGCGCCCACGGGTTCGCCGTGGCGTCACGTGACGCCAGTGCGTTCAAGGCTGCAGGCCTGACCGTGCTCAATCCCTGGATCGACGCGCGCTGACCTGCCCTGGCGCATCAGCCTGCCCCGCTCGGCGAGCCGCGCCGCCTGACGCTATTTCAGCAAATCCTTGGCGATGATCACGCGCATGATCTCGTTGGTGCCTTCCAGAATCTGGTGAACGCGCAGATCGCGCACGATGCGTTCCAGCGGATAGTCCTTGAGATAGCCGTACCCGCCATGAATCTGCAGCGCCTCATTGGCGATGCGGAAGCCCAGATCGGTGGCGAAGCGCTTGGCCATGGCGCAGTATTGGGGTGCCGCCGGGTCCTTGCGGTCCAGCGCGTCGGCGGCGCGCAGCAGCATGAGCCGGCTCGCTTCCAGCTCGGTGGCCATGTCGGCGAGCTTGAACTGGGTGGCCTGGAACTCGGCCAGCGCCTTGCCGAACTGGCTGCGTTCCTTCGCATAGGCGATGGCAAGGTCCGTGGCTTCCGCCGCCCCGCCCAGCGAGCACGCGCCGATATTGATGCGCCCGCCATTGAGCCCGTTCATGGCGAACAGGAAGCCCTGCCCCTCCTCGCCCAGACGGTTGGCCACAGGCACGCGGCAGTCTTCAAAGCTGACGACCGCAGTGGGCTGGGAGTTCCAGCCCATCTTCTTTTCATTGGCACCAAACGACAGCCCCGGCGTGTCCTTCTCCACCACGATGGCCGACACGCCTTTGGGACCGTCCCCGCCCGTGCGGCACATGACGATGTAGAGGTCGCTGGCCCCGGCGCCGGAGATGAAGGCTTTCGCGCCGTTGAGCACATAATCATCGCCATCACGCACCGCCTTGGTGCGCAGGCTGGCCGCGTCAGAGCCGGAGCCCGGCTCGGTCAGGCAGTAGGAGCCAATCATGTCCATGGCGGTCAGTTTCGGCAGCCAGCGCTGGCGCTGGTCCTCATCGCCCCAGCTGTCGATCATCCAGCTGACCATGTTGTGGATGGAGATGAAGGCGGCCGTGGACACGCACCCGCGCGAGAGCTGTTCGAAGATCAGCGCCGCATCCACCCGGCTCAGGCCCGATCCGCCCACATCCTCGCGCGTGTAGATGCCGGCAAACCCCATGGCGGCGCTTTCTTTGAGCACATCGACAGGGAAATGCTTTTCCTCGTCCCAGCTGGCGGCATGGGGTTTGAGCCGGTCGTCGGCGAACTTGCGCGCGGCGTCCTGGATCATCGCCTGATCTTCTGTGAGTTCGAACCGCATGGGAAAACCTCCTAGACAAGGGGCGCGCCGCCGGGTGTTCTGCGCCAACCAAAGCTTCGCAACGCGAGATACACCGACATGGCCCAGTTTCCCACCACCCGTCTGCGCCGCATGCGCCAGCATGACTGGTCGCGCCGGCTGATGCGCGAGAACAATCTGACCCCGGACGATCTGATCTGGACGCTGGTGGTCACCGACAAGGCGCACAGCGAACCGGTGGCCTCCATGCCCGGTGTCACGCGGCTCACCGTGGCCGATGCGGCCAAAGCCGCTGTGGAGGCGCGCGCCCTGGGCATTCCGGCCATCGCCGTGTTTCCCAATGTGGACGCCGCCAGAAAGAATGCGCACGGCAGCGAGGCAGACAATCCCGACGGTCTGGTGGCTCACGCGATCAAGGCGATGAAGGACGCCGCGCCCGAGGTGGGTATCATCTGCGATGTGGCGCTCGATCCCTTCACCGATCACGGCCATGACGGGCTGCTTGAGAACGGGGTGATCGTGAACGACGCCACGGTGGAGCGCCTGTGCGCGCAGGCCCTGACCCAGGCGCGGGCCGGCTGCGACGTGATCGCCCCGTCCGACATGATGGACGGGCGCGTGGGCGCCATCCGTGCAGCGCTGGACGCCGAAGGCTTCCAGCATGTGATGATCCTGTCCTACGCGGCCAAATACGCCTCGGCCTTCTACGGCCCCTATCGCGACGCCATCGGCAGCTCGGTGGCGCTGAAAGGCGACAAGAAGACCTATCAGATGGACCCGGCCAATACCGACGAGGCCCTGCGCGAGGTGGAGCTCGACATCGCCGAGGGCGCCGACATGGTGATGGTCAAGCCGGGCATGCCCTATCTCGACATCGTGGCGCGGGTGAAGAGCGCCTTCGCCCTGCCCACCTATGTGTTCCAGGTCTCTGGTGAGTACGCCATGATCCAGGCCGCCGCCGCCAATGGCTGGATCGATGGCGAGCGGGCGATGCTGGAAAGCCTGCTGGCGTTCAAACGGGCCGGCGCAGACGGCGTGCTGACGTATTTCGCGCCGAGGGCGGCGAAAATCCTCAATGGCTAAACGCCCCGAAACCCTCGCCGCGCAGGCGCTGCACCGGATCGATGCCGAAACCGGCGCGGTGATCCCGCCCATCCACACCGCGACCACCTATGCGCGGGGCACCGGCAACGCCCTGATCGGCGCCCATGATTATCTGCGCCCGGAAGGCCCGACCCAGGCCCATGCCGCGGACATCCTCGCCGCGCTGGAAGGCGGCGCGGGCGCGCGCCTGTTCGCCTCGGGGCTGGCGGCCGCCATGGCGGTGTTCGCCACATTGAAACCTGGTGCCCATGTGGTG
Source organism: Hyphomonadaceae bacterium BL14 (assembly GCA_027627705.1). Taxonomy (NCBI): domain Bacteria; kingdom Pseudomonadati; phylum Pseudomonadota; class Alphaproteobacteria; order Hyphomonadales; family Hyphomonadaceae; species Hyphomonadaceae bacterium BL14. The sequence goes on along the minus strand of CP091242.1, from coordinate 622,149 downwards.
GCGCAGACCAAGATGTATTACGGGGCGAAGAAGCTCCTCCAGCATCTGGAAGCCAAAGGCGCCCTCACCCTTACCCTGTTCGATCCGGACGATCCCGATGCGCTGGCCGACGCCGTGCGCCCGGGCACGACGGAGCTGGTGTGGATCGAGACGCCGGCCAACCCGCTCTGGTCGCTGGTGGATATCGCGCGCGCCGCTGACATCGCCCATGGCGCCGGCGCGGTACTGGCCGTCGACGGCACCTGCGCCCCGCCCTGCACCACGCGCGCGCTGGATCTGGGCGCCGATCTGGTGATGCATTCAGCCACCAAATATCTCAACGGCCACAGCGATGTGCTGGCGGGCGCGGTAGTCACCCGCGCGCAGGACGAACGCTGGCAGGCGCTGTGTGATCATCACAGCCTCACCGGCGCCGTGCCCGGCGCGTTTGAATCCTGGCTGCTGATCCGGGGCCTGCGCACCCTGTTCGTGCGGTTTGACCGCCAGAGCGCTAATGCCCTGCAGCTGGCGCAGGCGCTGACCGGCCATGCGGCCGTCTCCCACGTGCTCTATCCCGGCCTGCCCGGCCATCCCGGACACGCCATCGCCGCACGCCAGATGACCGGCGGGTTTGGCGGACTTTTATCGATCCGCCTGAAAGGCGGCGCGCAAGCCGCTGCGCGCCTGTGCGCCAGCACCCATGTCTTCATCCAGGCCACGTCGATTGGCGGGGTGGAAAGCCTGATCGAACACCGCAAACCCATCGAAGGCCCGTTGAGCCCCACCCCGGACGATCTGGTGCGCCTGTCCTGCGGCATCGAAGCGGCCGACGATCTGATCGGGGATGTGCTGGAGGCGCTGGGGCGGGGGTGAGGCTGGGTGCCTCAGCAAAGCTTGAGGATGTGCGTTCTTCCGTGCCCCCTCAAAACTCCGTCCAGCGATCCCGCACGCCCAGCTCGACGAACACCGCCTGCCAGTGGGCGCGGATGAGGGTGCGTTCCTCGGCGTTCCAGCCGGGCTGGTCCACGTAATAGACGTCCAGCTCCAGCCCGCGCAGCCCGTCGCCGTATTCATTGCGGATGGCCTGCGCCACCTGATCGGGGGCGGGCAGGCGGTTGCGCAAATCCTGGCGCGTCGGGCTGTAGACGGTGTAGAGCCGCGTGTTCTGGAACATGTCGGAGATCAGCACGATGCGCCGGCGCGGAACGGTGGGGTCGAACTCAGGCCGGGTGGTCAGCTCGGCCAGCGATTCCAGCAGCGGGGTGATGGGCGACTCAATCAGGTCGAACAGGCCTTCCAGCGCCGCGTCCAGCGGCCGGTCGAACAGAGCCTCGTAGCGCGCCTGCACGCGCTGGGGGTTGCGGTAGAGCGGGTTGATCTGGTCGCCGCGGCCCGGATTGCACACCGAGAACCGGTTGGTGTTGCGGATCTCGCCGCGATGATTGAGCTCATACACCGACAGGCGCTCGCCAATGGCCAGGCCATTGCGCGCGTTCACAATGGTCTGGCGGATCTGGTCGGCCTGGGCGGGGGTGTAGATCACTTCGGTGCGGTCGATCATGACCACCACATGGGGCGGGGTCTCGCCGGCCAGGCACAGCGTCTCGGGATCGTATTCCGCAGGCTGCAGGCTGATCGCCGCATAGCTGATCGCGCCCAGCATCCCGATCACCACGGCTATGTTGAAAAAGCCTATCAGGTCTTTCGAGCGCATGGCGTACTCCCCCGTCGTCCGCTGGCGTTAACTGTGAGCATGGGGCACCGGGGCGCTCAGCGCCAGCCCCGGCCCGTCACATTCGGCCTAGCGGCGCACGTAAGGCGGCGGCTCGGAGTCATAGGCCGTGTCCGGCCCGTTCGCGGGCCCGGCCTTGCCCTGCGCCATGCGCTCATAGCGCGCCGCAGAGCCGGCATAGTCGCGGGCGAAGAACTCGTCCATGTCGATCTTGAGGCCCTCGGCCAGCTCCAGCGTGCGCAGGTCCGCGTCTTCCTTGCGGTATTGACGCTTCATCACTTCAGACAGATGGGCCGAGGCCGCCACCGCCCGGCGCTGTACCGCGCCATAGCCGATCAGGGAATCGTCAAACGTGGCACCCTTGAACGCGGCAATGGCGGCAAACGTGATGCCCAGGATAAACAGCAACAGGGCTTCGAGCGTCTCGAACGGCTGGAAGGTCAGCGCGCGGGTCACCGGGGTGAGAATCTCGCCATTGGGCGCAAACTCGCCGGTCATCACCATCGCCGCAGCCTGCAGCTCCAAGAGGTCGCGGTAGTGCGCGGCCGAGAAGTTCAGGAACACGATGAAGGCCACCGCCAGCGGCACGCCCACCACCGCCACCCAGAAGGAGAAGGGCCGGCTGACCGGGTTCTGCAACAGGCGCAGGCCCAGAAAACCGATCAGGAAGAAGGCCGCGATGACATTGGTGAAGGCCACGGTGATCGCCTGGATCCACCCGCCCAGCAGGCCCAGATCCGAGCCCTTGGAGAAGAAATACGCATTGGCCAGCCCCTCGAACAGCACCAGGGCGGCCAGAATCGAGAAATGCATGATGTGGCTGTCCGGATAGGACGCCGCGCGCGTCACCTTGTGGCGGGCGCGAAAGTCGGTGTAGGCGGAAAACGCGGCTGCCGCATTCTTCCACGCCGCGTCCAGCCGGTTGTCGACCCCGGGGCGCGCATCCAGCGTCAGCCCGTCCGGTCCTTGCGTATCCGCGGTCTGGCCCGGTGCCAGATAACGCGGCCTCTGGCCTTGCCGGCTATTGATTCCATCACGCATATTCAGCCCCTTTGACAGTCGGAAGACACCCAGCGCCCGTGCATTAACCAAACAGCAGAATCGTCCAGAACGAAGGCAGTCTTTGAAGAATTTTGCGCCATTCCCGCCACAATTGGGTTTTGAGCCCGATGACTTGACGCCCGCCGCAATGCAGCCGTTCATGAACCTTAACGCCGCGCCGGGTGAATGCCCGGTGAACAGGGACACACAGGGGACGCCGCCATGACCAAACACATGCCTGATCCACGCGCGACACGCCGCGGCGTGCTCGCCCTGATGGCCGGCGCCGGCGCAGGCGGTGCGCTCGCCGCCTGTTCCCAGCCCGCCCCTGGGCGCCCCGAAGGTCTGAGCGCACAGACGCTGGCCTGCGCCGAAACGCTGTCGGGCGTGGCCTACACACCGGCCGAGCGCGCGCAGATGCTGACCGGGCTGGAGGCGTGGCAGGCGCGCGCCGAACGCCTGCGCGCCCTGGAAAAACCCAATGGCCTGCATCCGGGCCTGATCTTTGATCCGCGCCTGCCCGGACGCACGTTTCGCGAACAGGCCAATGCCGTCAGCGGCCTGCCGGCTGATCCCGGTCCCCTGCCGTCCGATCCGGCCGGCATCGCCTATGCGCCGGTCTGGCGCCTCGCCGGCTGGATGGCGTCCGGCGCCATCACCAGCGTGCAGCTGACCGAGATTTATCTGGCCCGCATCGAGGCCCACGCCGGGCAGCTGGAATGCTTCGTCCATGTCAGCGCGGACCGCGCCCGTGCCGAAGCCGCCGCCCGCGACAGCGAACGCGCGGCGGGCCAGGTGCGCGGACCCCTGCATGGCGTGCCCTATGCGCTCAAGGACATTATCGACGTCGAAGGCCTGCCCGCCACCTGGGGCGCCAGCGTGTATGCGGACCGCATCGGCGGCGAAACAGCGGTGATCGCCCGGCGTCTGGACGCTGCAGGCGCGGTGCTGCTGGGCAAGGCGACCAGCGGGGCGATCGCGTATGGCGATATCTGGTATGACGGGGTGACGCGCAATCCGTTCAATCCGGCGGAAGGCAGCTCCGGCTCCTCGGCCGGTCCGGCCTCGGCCACGGCGGCGGCCCTGTGCGCCTTTGCCATCGGGACCGAGACGCTGGGCTCCATCGTTTCGCCCTCGCACCGCTGCGGATCGACCGGCCTGCGGCCCACGTTCGGGCGGGTGGCGCGCACCGGTGCCATGGCGCTGTGCTGGTCGCTCGACAAGATCGGCCCCATCGTGCGCTCGGTGCCCGACGCGGCGCTGGTGCTGGCCGCGATCAATGGCGGCGATGACGGCGATCCGGCCAGCCGCGATACCGGCTTTGAAGCCGATTTCGCCCGCGACCTTTCCGGCTTGCGCGTCGGCTATAACGCAAGCTGGTTTGAAGGTGCCGCCGATCCCGACCGGGCCGCGCTGGAGGCGGCGCGCAGCCTGGGCGTGACGCTGGTCCCGTTCGAGGTCGATGACCGGCCCTGGGACGCCATGCTGATGCAGCTTGAGGCCGAGGCGGCCGCAGCCTTCGAGCATCTGACGCTGCAGGACCTGGATGACCGCCTGCGCTGGCAGGATGATGCGGCCTGGCCCAATACCTGGCGGCGCACGCGCTTTCTGTCTGCGGTGGATCTCATCAATGCCGACCGGCTGCGCCGCGAGGCCATGGAGATGATGGATGCCCGGTTTGCAGACCTCGACGCCGTGATCGGGCCGAACTTCGCCGGGGCGATGCTGCTGATCACCAATTATACCGGCCACCCCCAGCTGGCCTTCCGATCGGGCTTCACCGAGGCGCCCACGCGCACGATTTTCGGCCAGCCGGCCGATGAAAGCGGCATCTTGCACCGCGTGCCTTACGCCACCAGCCTGTGGGCGCCGCTCCATGAAGAGGGCGTGATCCTCGCGCTGGGCACCGCCATCGAGGCACGCCTGGGCGTCGCGGACGAGCGCCCGGCGCAATTTTCCTGACACGCGGAGCCTGATCCCGATGATGACTTTCTATGACTGCGCCACCGCCCCCTCGCCCCGGCGCGCGCGCATGGTGATCGCGGAAAAGCGCGTGGATGTGGCGCGGGTGGAGATTGATCTGCGCTCCGGCGCGCACTTCGCCCCGGAATTCCAGACCATCAATCCGCGTTGCACCGTGCCGGTCCTGGTGACCGAAGAGGGCGAGGCGCTGTGCGATAACGCGGCCATCGTGCGCTATCTCGAAGCGCTCTATCCCGACCCGCCTTTGCTGGGCCGGTCGCCCCTGGAGCAGGCGCGCACGGCGGAATGGGTCTGGCGGGTGGAGAGCGAAGGCCTGATGGCGATCATGGAGGTGTTGCGCAACACCTCCAAGGCCCTCAAAGACCGCGCTCTGCCGGGCCCGGACCCGGTTGCGCAAATCCCCGAGCTTGCCGACCGCGGCCGCGCCCGCGGCCAGCGGTTTTTCACGGTTCTTGACGAACGCCTGCGCGACACCCCCTGGCTCGCGGGGGACGCCTTCAGCTTCGCCGACATCTCCGCCCTGGTCTTCGTGGATTTTGCAGGGTGGGTGAAGATGGAGCCTGCACCGGAGCTGGAGGCGCTGGCCGCGTGGCGCGAGGCCTGCCGGGCAAGGCCAAGCGGGCAGGTCTAGCCCGGCCCCAGCAGGTTAAGCCGGCCGAGCGTCCTGCCACGGACAAACGCGGCGCGCTCCCCGGGCGGCGTCAGGCGCAGGCGGGCCAGCATCCCGAACGTACACAGCGACCAGACGAAGGCATCGGTGCGCGTGACCGCCGCGGGCGGCTCGGCCACGGCGCGCAATACGGCCAGGGACGTCTCGCCGCGCATGGCCACCAGAGACCGGGCGAGTCCCGACAGAGCCGCGTCGGTCTGGGCGAAAATGACCAGCTCCTCCATGATCAGCATGGATACGGCGATATCCCCGTTTGCCGTCAGCAGGCTGGACGCGCTGCCCTCGGCCAGCTGGCTGCGCGTCATCCGCCATGTGCCGCCCGACTGGGCGCGCGCGCCTTCGGACAGGGCGGCGTGGGCGTGTTCGAAGGCGCAGCGCAAAATGTCCGGGCGCGAGGTGAAATGCCGTGTGGTGGCCCCCAGGGGCACGCCTGCCTCGCGCGCCAGCACGCGATGGTTCACCGCGTCCGCGCCGTCGCGCGCGACGATGTCCAGTGCCGCCTGGATGATGCGCTGGCTGGCGCTGTGACCGGGCGCAGCGGGCGGGCGCTCATGGCTGCGCACCAGAACGCCATGCAGGGCATCAAACAGGTCCGGGGCCGCATCGTCTCCGGTGCCCACCCCCGACAGGCGCGCGGCAAACCGCCGGGCAGCCAGATTGGCCAGGGTCAGGCCCGCCTGGTCGGACATGGCGGGCGAGACCAGCAGATCACACGACAGATAGAACTCCGCCAGATGGTCTTGCGCCTCGACACCCAGCTGGAACTGCGCCGCGATCTGGCCGGCAAAGGCCTCCACCGCGGCCATCCAGTCCTGTGCCAGGCCGGCCAGCCCGGGGACACGCCCGGCATTGATCCAGAGGATGCGCTCCAGCGCGACCGTATCGCTGTTCAGCGCGCGGCGCATGACAAAGGCAGACAGCCAGTCAGCCAGATGCTCCGGGCCGGTCACCGACTCGGCGAGCGCCCCGGCCGCATCCGCCAGCCAGGCCTGGTGCCGGACCAGCTCGTCTTCATAGACCGCGCCGATGAGCCCGTTGCGGTCCTTGAAATGGTAATTGACCAGCGACACGCTGACCTGCGCCGCCTCGGCGACGCGCCGCGCAGTGGCCTCGCGCAGCCCGTGCCGGCTCATCAGCATGCGGGCGGACGACACAAGGCGTGCACGGACTGAAGACGCAGGGTCACACAGCATGCGCGCACGCTAACGCCATTCACCGACCCGCGCCAGCACGCGCGCCCTTCGGTACATTCGTTCGAATTTGCCCATTTTATTACAGCGTGACGCCGCCGCTTCACAATGCGCGGGCGCGACCCAAGCACCGGTTTGGAAAGCTTTTTGTCGCGGCTAAACTGTCAGGATCAGGACATTTATTCGTAAAACTATCGCGAAATTGTCGAGAAAACGCGAAATTGTCGAGAAAAATTGACTCGGTACGTTTGTTCAATGGCGCGATATCGAGGGCTCCATTTGCGCCGGAGGGGCCCCCATGAAACGCACTGCCTTGTTCTTGAGCATATCCACCGCAGCCCTGATGACCGGAGCCGCCAGCGCCCAAAGCGCCGCGCCCGCGACCCAGGAAGATGCCAGCATGGACGTCGTGCGCGTCACGGCATCGCCGATCCGCGACTCCCAGGCAGCCTCGATCGCCCAGAAGCGCGATGCGGACAATTTCATCGATGTGATCGCGGCCGATACGATCGGACGCTTCCCTGACCAGAACGCGGCTGACGCGCTGGGCCGCCTGCCCGGCCTGGCCATCCAGCGCGACCAGGGCCAGGCGCGCTACATCAACTTCCGCGGCATGCCGGAGCGCTGGACGACCGTGGCGTTTGACGGGATCGAAGTGCTCGGTGCAGAAGGCGGGCGCGTGCCCCGGTTCGACTCCATTCCCACCGTGATCGTGGGTTCGATCGAGGCGATCAAGACCCTGACCCCGTCTCTTTCGGCCGAGGCTGTGGCCGGCACGATCAACATCAACACCTTCAACCCGTTCTCGATTGAAGGCTTCGGCTTCAATGGGGAAGCGGGCTATGGCAGCAATGATCTGGGCGACGGGCCCCAGCGCCAGCTGGCCGGCCGGGCCTCATGGTCGAACGACCGTTTCGGCGTTCTGGCGGCGCTGTCCCACTACCGCAATAATCAGATTACGGACAATCGCGAGTATTCCTATGAAGAGGTTGGCGGCGTCATGCTGCCTGAAGACCTCGATTTCCGCACGTACTCGCTGGAACGCGAGACCAATGCGGCCAACCTCCATGTGGAATTCCGGCCCGATGACGCAACGCGCGTGTTTGTGTCGACCCTGTACAGCGAGTTCATCGACCGCGAGACGCGCGACCAGTTCGTGTTCGATCTGGGCGGGCGCCCAGGCCGCGGCGTGCAGACCGGCACCGTGGTGGCGGTACCGATCCAGCGCCTGCTTCAGGACGGGCGCTACAACAACAATACCTGGACGACGACTGCGGGGTCTGACTTTGACGCTGCCGGATGGCGCGTGGAAGCCCGCCTGAACTATACCGAGACGGAAAGCTCCACGATCCTGCCCATCCCGCTGTCCGTTCTCGCTGTACCCAATGTCAGTCTGCCCACCGTGGTCTACGACCGCACCGACCCGCGCTTTGTGACGGTCAATCTGCTCCAGACCCGCTTCACCCCCGCTCCGTCGGTGGGCGGCCCTCTGCCCGCCATCCCGCAATCGGGTCCGCTGGCAGCCAATCTGTCGATCCTGTTTGGCGATGTGCTCGAAACCGACGCCTGGAAGCTCCAGGCCGATGCCAGCCGGGACATCGAGCTGGGCGGTCATGACACCACGATCGAGTTCGGCGTCCAGTACGACACACGCTCGGCCACCGGCGGCAATCCGGGCAGCAATCTGGGTGCCCTCCTGCGCCCCTTCCCGGCCTCGGTGAACATTGACGCTTTCCAGACAGACCGTCCGTGGACGTCGGACTTCCCGCGCGGTTTCGACGTCTTCCTGTATGACAATGAGGGCATTCGAAAAGCCTGGGCCGAAGCGGTGGGCGGCTTCAATCTGTCGATCGCTCCCGATCAGGCCATCAGCATCGAGGAAGACATCCTCGCTGCCTACGCTCAGGCAACCGTGAACTGGGGGCGGTCCACCCTGGTCACCGGCGCGCGCGTAGAGCACAGCGACTACACCACGGCCGGGTTCGCGGTGACTGCGGCCGGTCCCCAGCCGCTCTCGATCTCACAGAGCGATACGCGCCTCTTCCCCAGCGTGAACTACAGCTTCGACGCCAGCGAAACGGTCAAGCTGCGCGCTGGCCTGACCACCGGCATCAGCCGCCCGGACTACCGCGAGCTGCGCGCCAGCGCCGTTGTGGACGCCTCCAACAATGTGGTGATTGGCGGCAATCCGCGCCTGCAGGCCGAAGAGGCCTGGGGCGTGGACGCAGCGGTCGAGTGGTACCCCAATGCCGGCGGCATCCTGGCGGTCAGCGCCTTCTCGCGCTGGGTGGACAATGTCATCTTTGATGCCTCCACAACCCTGGCTGACGACCGCTTCGGCCCGGGCACGGCCGGCTTTGACTACGTCACCGTGGACAACGGGTCCGATGGCCGCCTGACGGGTGTGGAGCTGAACTATCAGCAGCAATGGACCTTCCTGCCCGGCCCGCTGGATGGCTTCGGCTTCCAGGGCAATATCACACTCATCGACAGCGAGTTCACAGCGCCCGACGGCCGCGCCCTGCCCCTGCCGGGCACGTCGGACCTGATCTACAACGCCTCGCTCTATTACGAGAATTACGGCCTGTCGCTGCGTCTGAACTATTCCTGGCGCGATGACTGGCTGTCCTCGATCGAGACTGATATCGACGCCGACAATTACTGGGGTGCCTACGAGCGTCTCGATTTCTCGGCCCGCTACCAGGTCGCTGACTTTGCGACCTTGTATTTCGACGCCAACAACCTGACCGACGAGCTGGGCGTGCGCTACCAGAACCGCGACCGCAGCCTGCCCACCGAGGTCGAAGGGTTCGGCCGCCGCTTCATGGCCGGCATCCGCGTCAGCTACTAGACACACCGCCAGGGCCGGGGGGCGCACGCCCGCCGGCCCACTGGCCGTCAGGAGGACATCATGCGCCTATGGCTCGCCTGCCTTTGCCTGGTCATCGCCGCCCCGGCGGTGGAGGCCCAATATGCCCTGTCGCGGTCCGATGCGGGGCAGCTGACCCTGTCCTGGACCAACGTTCCGGCGCCCAGCGCCATTGCCGTCAGCAGCGATCCGTCTGATTTTGACGCCGCATCCTTCATGCCGGTGGCCGTGCAGGGTCAGTCTGTTGCCATCCCGGCCGATGCGATCGCCGGGCGGCCTTATGTGCGCGTGCGCACGCCGTCAGGGAGCGAGTACACCGTGGCTGAACGCCTGCTGCCGCTGGAAGGCGGGAAGAATTTCCGGGATCTGGGCGGGTATGAAACCGCCGATGGCCGCCGCGTGCGCTGGGGCCGCCTGTACCGCTCGGGCGTGATGACCGGCCTGACCGACAATGACTACCGCTATCTGAGCGGGCTCGGGATCGGTGTGGTCTGTGATTTCCGTGCCTCCAGCGAACGCGGCGCCGAGCCGACCGACTGGCGCGCCGGCACGGTGGAGACACTGGACTGGGACTACGAGATCGACACCGCCGTGTTCGCAGAAGCCTTCGCCGGCGGCATGTCGGAGGCCAATTCGGCTGCTGCATTCGCCGGTTTCTACCGCGTGATGCCCACCGAGTTCGCCGGCCGGTTCGCGGCCCTGTTCCGCTCGCTGGAAACCGGTCCGCAGGCGACGACCTTCCATTGCTCGGCGGGCAAGGACCGCACCGGCGTGGCCGCGGCCCTGATCCTGAAGGCGCTGGGCGTGCCGCGCGAGGTGGTGCTGGCTGACTATGCCCTGTCCGACACATTCGTCGATTACATGGCCGATATTGAAGCCAGCCGCGCCTCGGTGGACGCGGACGATCCGGCCGCCTTCTGGGTCAATCTGCCTGATGAGGTCCTCGCGCCCTTCATGCGCTCGGACCCCGCCTATCTGGCCGCCGCCCTGGACCAGATCGAGGCCGACCACGGCAGCGTGGAGGCTTATCTGACAGGGGTTCTGGGCGCGGACCTGGAACGGCTCAGAGCGCTGTATCTGGAATAGGCACGGCATGCGGGGGCGCGACGGCGTGCCCCCGCACCGCCGGCTGGATGCACGCCCGGCGCACAGGGGCAGGACCGCACAGCGCCGCCTGTCAGCGCCGCGCCGCAGGCACCGCCCGCCTCAATCGTTCGCGCTGGCCGCAGAATCGATCTCGGTCGCCGTGAAGGACCATTCGCGATTGCAGTATTCGCACGTCATCGCCACCGAGCCGTCCGCCGCGCTCATATGTTCGCGGTCATCGCTGGGAAAGCGTGCCAGCAGGCGGGCCAGCGCCGCGCGTTCACAGCTGCATCGGCGCGGTGCGGGACGGCCGGGCTCCACGCGCACGCCGTCCTCGTGAAACAGGCGGTACAGCACCTCGCCGGCGCTGAGCTTGGGGTCGAGCAATTCGTCATCGCCCAGCGTCTCGAACAGGGCACGCGCGTGGTCGAACGCCTCCTGGCTGTCGCCGCGCGCCGCATCGCCTGCGATGCGCTGGATCAGCGCCCCGCCCGCGCGCCACACCGTGCGCCCGCCATCGAGCACTTCGCGGCCCACGGCCAGGCGCAGGCGCGAGGGCACCTGTTCGGACTGGTCAAAATAATGTTCTGCGCTGTCGGCCAGCGTGTCGCCGGTGATCAGGGTCAGGCCCTGATAGCGTTCCATGCCCGGACCGGGATCCAGAGTCATGGCAAAATGGCCCTCGCCGCCCAGCAGCTCGCGCGCGCCTGCGCGGCCCTCGGCTTCCAGCGCGGCCACGCGTTCGGCATCGTATTTGGCGTAGGCGCGCACGCCCTCACCCGGCACAAAATCGGCCACCACGAAGGATACCGCGCCCTCGCCCTCGATCTGGCGCCCGCCCGAGCTCGGCCCGCTGGCCTGGATGATCAGCTTGCCGTCAAACTTGAGCGAATCCCCGATCAGCACCACCAGCAGCGCCGCCTCGCCCACCAGGCGCGCGACGCTGTCAGGATAGGCGTGAGCGGACAGAATCGCGTCGGCGGCGGCCCCCAGCCGCACCATGCGCCCGCGTACGGGCCGGCCTTCCAGCTGGAAGCCGGTGACGCGGTCATCACCCGCGCCAGCCTCGCCCGGCGCGACGGGGCGCATCATTGCGGCTCCAGCGCGGTGAGCGCCGCATCCAGCGCTGTCACGGCCTCGCGCACATGGGTCTCGTCAATGATCAGCGGCGGCGCCAGGCGGGCCACATTGTCACCGGCCGCGCCCATCAGCAGGTGATGGCCGCGCGCATGGGCGGCCAGCTGCTTGTTGAGATAGCCGTCCTTGAGCTTCAGCCCGATCAGCAGGCCGCGCCCGCGCAGCTCGGCCACCTTGTCCGAATGCGCATCCACCAGACCCGACAGCTGCTGGCGCAGGGAGTTGGAGATGGCATTGACATGGTCAAGGAAACCGGGCGCGGTCAGCGCGTCATAGACGGCATTCCCCACCGCCATGGCCAGCGGATTGCCGCCAAATGTGGACCCGTGCGTGCCCACCACCATGTGGGCCCCGGCCGCATCTGTGGTCAGGCACGCGCCCATGGGGAAGCCCCCGCCCACGCCCTTGGCCACGGCCATGATGTCGGGCGCGGCCGAACCGGCCCATTCGTGAGCCCACAGCTTGCCGGTGCGCCCGGCGCCGCACTGGACTTCGTCATAGATCAGCAGAAGACCGTGCTCGTCGCACAGCTCGCGCAAGCCGCGCAGACAGACATCGGGCACGGCGCGCACGCCGCCCTCGCCCTGCACCGGCTCGACCAGGATCGCGGCGGTCTCCTCGGTGATGGCGGATCTGAGCGCCTCGTGATCGCCGAAGGGAACCTGGTCAAACCCCTCCATGCGCGGGCCGAAGCCTTCGAGATAGGCCGGATTGCCGCCCGCATTGATCGCGCCGAAAGTGCGGCCATGGAAGGCGCCGGTGAAGGTGATGATGCGGTACCGGTCCGGGCGGCCATGGGCGAAGTGATAATGGCGCGCGGTTTTCAGCGCGCACTCCATCGCCTCGGTGCCCGAATTGGTGAAGAATACGCGGTCAGCAAAGCTGTCGCGGCAATATTTTTCGGCCAGCGCGATCTGGCCGGGCACGCGGAACATGTTCGACGTGTGCCACAGCGTGTCAGCCTGGTCCTTCAGCGCCGCCACCGCCGCCGGGTGGCAATGGCCCAGCCCGTTCACGGCGATGCCGGAGATAAAGTCGAGATAGCGCGCGCCGCCGCGCGCATGCAGATAAACCCCCTCGCCCCGCTCGAAATCAATATCGGGCGGTGAATAGGTATCCATCAACGGTCTGGCCATGCGCAAAAGCCCCCAGGTTCAATCGTACTTCCCTGATCTAGGCCCCTTCGCCTCAGCTCTTCAAGCGCCAGCCCGAGCGCAATAGCAGATAGCACCCTGTGATCAGCACCAGATTGAGCCCCGCCGTGACCGCGATGCCGAGGCCCAGATGGCTGTCGCCCGCCCCGATAAAGCCGTAGCGGAACCCGTCGATCAGGAAGAAGACCGGATTGATATGGCTGATCGTGTAAAAGGGCTCGGGCAGGATTTCCACCGAGTAGAATGTGCCCGACAGGAAGGCGAGCGGCAGGATCACGAAATTGGTCACCACGGCGAGATGATCAAACTTCTCCGCCCACAGACCGGCCATGACCCCGATCACGCCCATCATCAGCGCCGCCGACAGGCCGAAATACGCCACCGCCCAGGGATGCGCCACGCTCATGTCGACAAACGGCGCGATGCACACCGCCGTGGCCACACCCACCAGTACGCCGCGAGTCACCGCCCCGCCGATGAACGCGGCGGCGAGCTCCGAGGGTGACAGAGGCGGCATGAGAAAATCGGTGGTGTTGTTCATCATCTTCGCGCCGATGAGCGAGGAGGAGGAATTGGCAAAGGCATTGTTGAGCACGCCCAGCATGACCAGGCCCGGTGCCAGGAAGCTGGCATAGGCCACGCCCAGTATCTCGCCGCGCTGCGCCCCGATGGCCAGCGAGAACACGATCATGAACAGGAGCGAGGTGACCACCGGCGCCAGCACGGTCTGGAAATGCACCTTGAGGAAGCGGCGCACCTCTTTCTTGTAGAGCGTCCACAGCCCCAGCCAGTTGACGGCGCCGAATGTGCGCGGGCGCGGGGCCGCCAGCACGGACGGCGCGGCCTTGGGCCGGACCGCGGCGGCAGGAGCAGTGGAAGCGGGCCGGTCTTCAGGCATGGGCGATCTCTCCAGGCGTGTCGGCCCCGCGCACGCACACGGCGCGGCACTGGGCATGAGTGGTGAGGAATACCATGACCCGGGTGCCTGCGGCGCCCCCGCGCTGCAGGCGCGCGCGGGCCTATCGCGAGCCAGGATGGCACCGGCTCCGCATCAGATCAGCTCCACCTCCGCCACGCCGTCGAGCGCCTTGAAGGCGGCGCGCGCCACCGGGTCCACGCCATGTTCACCGGGCAGGCGCAGCTCGGCACGCCGTCCGTCGGCCAGCGGCACGATGAGATGCACACTCCCGCGCGGGCCGGGCCGCGCCAGCGAATGCTCCAGCCGCGCGGGCAGACCCGCCAGCGCCGCCGGGCCGTCCAGATGGATGCGCAGACCCCGCCCGTCCGCCTCGACAGCGGCCGTATTGATGGCTTCGGCGGTCTCCATGATCAGGCGCAGCCCGTCCTCATTGTCCTCGATCTTCATGGCCGAGATCACCGCACAGCCCGGCTCGATCAGGTCGCGCACCGAGAACAGGATTTTGGGCGGCACCAGCACGTCGAACTCGCCCGATGGGTCAGACAGGGTCAGGAAGGCGAATTTCTCGCCCGAGCGGCGCGACACTTTCTCCTGACGGCGGCGCACGATGGCGGCCATGCGGGCCGCCTTCACGCCTTCGGCGGCGCGCGCAGGCAGATCGGCAAACAGCACCACGCCGCGCCGCGCCAGCCCGTCACGCAGATCGTCCAGCGGATGGCCAGACAGATAGAAGCCGACAGCGGACAATTCCTCATCCAGCCGGCGCACCGGGTCCCAGTGTTCACCCGCCGGCAGGCGCGGCCGCTCCAGCCCCTGCGCTGGACCCGAAGCCGGGCCGCCGAACAGCGAGGCCTGATCGCTTTCGCGGTCGGCATGAGCGGTCTGGGCGTAGGCCAGCAGGGTTTCAGCGCCCGCCAGCGCCTGGGCCCGGTCGGGCTCCAGACTGTCAAACGCGCCGGCGCGGGCCAGATTCTCAAAGGCGCGCTTGTTCACCAGCCGCGGATCAACCCGCCCGGCAAAATCAAACAGATCGCGGAACGGCCCGCCCTCGGCGCGTACGGCGCATACATGTTCCATGGCCGCGAACCCGACATTTCGCACAGCGCCGAGGCCATAGCGCACCGCCTCACCCTCCACCGAGAAATCAGCTTCGGAACGGTTGACGTCAGGCGGGCGCACCTCGATCCCCATGCGCCGGGTCTCCTGGAAGAAGACGGCCAGCTTGTCGGTATTGGTGCGGTCAAGGCTCATCAGGGCCGCCATGAAGGCGACCGGGTGATTGGCTTTGAGCCAGCCGGTGCGGTACGCGATCACGGCATAGGCGGCGGCATGGGATTTGTTGAAGCCGTAGCCGGCGAATTCATTGACCAGATCGAAGATCGTGGCCGCGCGCACCGGCGGCACGCCGCGCTCTTTCGCGCCTTCCAGGAAGCGGATGCGCTGCTGGTCCATCTCCTCTTTTTTCTTCTTGCCCATGGCCCGGCGCAACAGATCGGCCTCGCCCAGCGAATAGCCCGACAGGATCTGGGCGATCTGCATCACCTGTTCCTGATAGACGATGATGCCGTAGGTCTCCTTCAGCACCGGTTCGAGATCGGGGTGCAGATAGTCAAGCTCGGCGCGCCCGAATTTGCGGTCCACGAAGCTGTCGATATTCTTCATCGGGCCGGGACGGTAGAGCGAGATCAGCGCGATAATGTCCTCGATCGTGTCGGGCTTCACCTTGCGCAGCGTGTCGCGCATGCCGGAGCTTTCCAGCTGGAACACCCCGATGGACGCGCCGGCCGCCAGCAGTTCAAACGTCGCCGGATCGTCAAAGCTCAAGGCTTCCAGATCCGGCCGTGGCGCGCCGGCGGCCTCGATATAATCGAGCGCGCGCTGGATGACGGTGAGGGTTTTCAGCCCCAGAAAGTCGAACTTCACCAGGCCCGCCGGCTCGACCCATTTCATGTTGAACTGGGTGGCGGGCAGATCGGCGCGCGGATCGAGATAGAGCGGCACCAGCTCGGTGAGCGGCCGGTCCCCGATCACCACCCCGGCGGCGTGGGTGGAGGCGTTCCGGTTCAGCCCTTCAAGCTGCAGCGCCACTTCAATCAGGCGGGCCACCATGGGGTCTTCATCGCGCAGGGCCTGGAGCTTGGGCTCGGTGTCCATGGCCTGGGCCAGCGTGACCGGTGCCGCCGGATTGGCCGGCACCAGCTTGGCGATGCGGTCCACCAGGCCGAAGGGCAATTGCAGCACCCGCCCCACATCGCGCACCACGGCGCGCGCCTGCAGCGTGCCGAAGGTGATGATCTGCGCCACCCGGTCGGCACCATAGCGCTTTTGCACATAGCGGATCACCTCGCCCCGGCGGTCCTGGCAGAAATCGATATCGAAGTCGGGCATCGACACGCGTTCGGGATTGAGGAAACGCTCGAACAGCAAGCCGAACCGCAAGGGATCGAGATCGGTGATGGTCAGCGCCCAGGCCACCAGCGATCCCGCGCCCGAACCCCGCCCTGGCCCTACAGGAATGCCTTCGGCCTTGGCCCACTGGATGAAGTCCGACACGATCAGGAAATAGCCGGGAAAACCCATGGCCGCGATGACGTCGAGCTCGAAGGCCAGCCGCGCATCATAGGTGTCGCGCGGCGCAGCGGGCGCATTGCGCGCCAGGCGCGCCTCAAGTCCGGCACGGGCGCGCGCGCCCAGCTCCTCAGCCTCGTCGCGCCCGCCCTCGGTGGGAAAGCGCGGCAGGATCGGTGACGCGGTGCGCACGCGCACGGCGCAGCGCCTGGCGATCTCCAGCGTTGCATCCAGCGCTTCGGGCAGATCGGCAAACCGCGCGGCCATGTCATCGCCGGACTTGAAATAATGCTCGGCCGTGACCGTGCGCCGGTCGGTCTGGCTGACATAGGCACCGCCGGCGATGCACAGGAGCGCGTCATGGGCGCTGTGCTG
Organism: Hyphomonadaceae bacterium BL14; assembly: GCA_027627705.1. NCBI lineage: Bacteria > Pseudomonadati > Pseudomonadota > Alphaproteobacteria > Hyphomonadales > Hyphomonadaceae > Hyphomonadaceae bacterium BL14. The sequence continues at coordinate 605,446 of CP091242.1, read as the reverse complement.
CTCGGGCCGGGCAAAGAACGGCTCATTGGTGGCGACCAGCGGCAGATCGCGCCCATAGGCGCGCTCGACCAGATAATCCTCCGCCGTCAGATCATCGGGCCGGCCATGGCGCTGAAGCTCCAGATAGAGCCGGTCGCCGAACGCCTGCACGAGCTGGTCCAGCAGCGCGTCCGCCGGTCCCGTGCGCCCGGCGCAGACCAGACGGTTGATCAGCCCGTCATGCCCGCCGGTCAGGCAGATCAGCCCGCCAGAGCGCGCCAGCACCGCGTCCAGGCGCACATGGGGCGGGTCAGCCGGCTGGATGTCGAGAAACGCTGACGAGGACAGCGCCATCAGATTGGCGTAGCCCGCCTCGCTCTGGGCCAGAAGGACCAGCGTCCCGTCCGGGCCGCCCCGGTCCCCCGGCCGCGGCTCGGCCAGCTGGACCGACAGCGTGCACCCGATGATCGGCTGGATTCCGGCATCAGACAGGTATTCGGAATATTCCAGCGCGCCGAACAGATTATTGGTGTCGGTCAGGGCCGCGGCGGGCATGGCGTGGGTGCGGCATAATTCGGCGATCTCGCCGATGCGCAGCGCCCCTTCCAGCAGCGAATAGGGCGAGCGCACACGCAGGTGGACAAAGGGGCGCTGGCTCATGGATCCGTCTCCGCGCGGCGGGATTCGCAACACCGCCAACTCTAGACGAGGCCAGGCGCTGCGGTCAGCCCGGCGCGCTCAGCCCTCACCCCGCCATGGCGGCCGAGACGGCCAGTGCGAGGGTGACGAAGCCGGCGATGACGGCGGCCGAGGCGATGTCTTCAAGGGCGTGGCGCATGGCAGGCATCCTTCTGGTGACGCGCCGCATTCCGCGGCTATTCCTGTTTTGTTCCAACGCATATTTTCGCTTTTTGTTCTCCCCGTCAAGCGCGAATCGTGTCAGCGCCAAAATGAATTGCAAATCTGTGGAAAATCGGGGGCTTGGGACGCGTCCGCGCCTTGACCGGGCCGGTGCCGGAGGTGCCGTGATGCGCCCGTAAGGCTCAGGCCTCGGCCACCCACGGCCTGAGCCGGCCGGTCTCCACCGTCACCACCCGGTCCATGCGCGCGGCCAGCGCCAGGTTGTGGGTCGCGATCAGCGCCGCGGCACCCGCATCGCGGCAGGCCGTGGCCAGCGCGTCGAACACCTGGTCGGAATGGGCGGGGTCGAGATTGCCGGTGGGTTCATCGGCCAGCACGATGCGCGGGGCGTTGACAAGGGCGCGCGCGATCGCCACGCGCTGCTGCTCGCCGCCCGACAGCTGGCCCGGCCGGTGGGTCAGCCGCCCGCCAAGGCCCAGCGAGTCCAGGCGCACGCGCGCCGCCTCATGGGCCTCGCGCACGCCGCGCCCGGCAATACGCAGCGGCAGGGCGACATTCTCCAACGCGTTGAGCTCGGGCAGGAGGTGATGGAACTGGTACACAAAACCGATCTCGCGCCGCCGCAGCGCCGTGCGCGCGCGTTCGGGCAAGGCCAGCCCGTCCTGCCCGGCGATGATGACCTGGCCCGACGTGGGCGTCTCCAGCAGGGCTGCAGCATGCAGAAGCGAGGACTTGCCCGAGCCGGACGGCCCGACCAGCCCGACCAGCTCGCCGGGATAGAGGTCGAGATCGGCACCGGTGAGCACCTCCAGGCGCTCGGCCCCGGTCTCGTAAACGCGCGTCAGGGCGCGGATGGACAATACCGGCTTACTCATTGCGCAGCGCCTCCACCGGATCGATGCGCCCGGCGCGCCAGCTGGGGAAGAGCGTGGCCAGCAGCGCCATGGCGAAGCCCCACACCGACACGAACACCACTTCGGTCCAGTCCACCCGCGCAGGCAGGCGGTAGAGCTTGTAGACGGTGGGATCGAAGATGTTCACGCCCGTCATCAGCGCGATGCCGTCCTGGATCGGGCCGATGAACGCCACGAAAACGAGGCCCAGAACGATGCCGCACAACGTCCCGAACGAGCCGATCGTGGCACCTGCGATCAGGAAAATGCGCATCACCGCGCCGCGCGTGGCCCCCATGGTGCGCAGAATGGCGATGTCGCGCGTCTTGTTCTTCACCAGCATGACCACGCCGGAGATGATGTTCAGCGCCGCAATGGCCACGATGATGGACAGGATGAGCCGCATGGCGATGCGCTCCACCTGCAGCGCGTTCCAGAAGGCGGCGTTCTCGGCGCGCCAGTCAAAGACCAGCGTGCCCGGCGGCGCGATGGCGCTGATGCGCGCAATGGCGGCTTCGGGCGCGTCGGGATTGGTCAGCCGCACATCGATATAGTCGCCTGCGGCCGTCCGGTTGAAGAACAGGGCCGCCTGCTCGATCGGCATGTAGACGAGGATGGAATCCAGGTCCTGCACGCCCACCGTGATGACGCCGCCCACCAGATAGGTCTTGGATCGCGGTGCCACACCCAGCGCCGTCTGGGCGCCGCGCGGGGTCACCAGCGTCACATCATCACCCGCCGACACGCCCAGGCGCGCGGCCATGGCCGATCCGATGACAATGATGTCGCCGCCATTGCGGCCCTCGCCAAACCCCTGCGCCGAGCCGGACACCAGCCCGCCGCCCGCCTCCGCCACGCCGCCTGCGCCGGTGACAATGTCGAAATTGGCGAAATCCGCAGCGCGTACGCCATTGACCTGCGCAAACGCCGCCTGCCCGCGCGCCGACGTCACCAGCGCCTGGCCCAGCGTCACCGGTCCCGCCTGGCGCACGCCGGGCAGCTGCGCGATGGCGTCGGCCAGATCACTGGTCTGGCCGTTCATGTCAGAGGCCAGCTGGACATAGACATGGGGCTGCACGCCCAGAAGCCGGGTCAGCAGCTCGTGGCGGAAGCCGTTCATGATCGACATCACCGCGATCAGCGCCGTGACCGCCAGCATGATCCCGACAAAGGAAATGGTCGCCACCAGCGTCACGCCGGCCTGCTGGCGCCGGGCGCGCAGATACCGGAAGGCGAGCATGAATTCGAAACCGCTGAACGGCCCGGCCCCGGCTGCACCCGGACCGCCAGTGCCCGGCCCGCCTGGCACCCGCTCTGTGTCCGGCGCAGCGCTCATGCGGTGCTGGCCTCCACGATCCGCGCGACGGCATCCGCCAGGCTCAGCTCCACGCGCTCGCCGGTGGCGCGGCGTTTCAGCTCCACCTTGCCCTCTTTCACCCCGCGCGGGCCGATCACCAGCTGCCAGGGCAGGCCGATCAGGTCCATGGAGGCGAATTTCGCGCCCGGCCGCTCGGCCGTGTCATCCAGGAGCGGTTCCAGCCCGGCCAGCGACAGCGCGTCATAGGCCTGCGTACACGCGGCGTCCGTGTCGGGATCGCCGGCTTTCAGATTGATGATCCCGGCCCCGAACGGCGCCACGGCGTCGGGCCAGATGATCCCCGCCTCGTCGTGATGGGCCTCGATGATCGCGCCGATCAGGCGCGACACGCCCACCCCGTAGGAGCCCATGTGCACCGGGCGTTCCTGACCATCGGGATGGGTGACGAAGGCTTTCATCGGCTCCGAATACTTGGTCCCGAAATAGAAGATATGCCCGACCTCGATCCCGCGCGCCGACAGGCGCCGCTCTTGCGGCGTCTCGGACTCGAACCGGGCCGCATCGTGCATGTCCTCGGTGGCGGCGTAGAGCGCGGTGCGCTGGTCCACCAGGCCTTGCAGATCGCCGTCAAAATCGACAGCCGGACCCGGCGCGCCCATCTCCACCAGCGCGCTGTCGCAGAACACTTCGCTCTCGCCGGTCTCGGCCAGAATGATGAATTCATGGCTGAGATCGCCGCCAATGGGCCCGGTGTCCGCGCGCATCGGAACGGCTTTCAGCCCCATGCGCGCGAACGTGTTGAGATAGGCCACGAACATGCGGTTATAGGCCGCGCGCGCCGACGCCTCGTCCAGATCGAACGAATAGGCATCCTTCATCAGGAACTCGCGCCCGCGCATGACGCCGAAGCGGGGCCGGATCTCGTCGCGGAACTTCCACTGGATGTGGTAGAGGTTTTTCGGCAAGTCCTTGTACGAACGGCAGAATGTGCGGAATATGGCGGTCACCATTTCCTCATTCGTGGGTCCGTACAGCAGGTCGCGCTTGTGGCGGTCGACGATGCGCAGCATCTCCTTGCCATAGGCCTCATAGCGCCCGCTCTCGCGCCACAGATCAGCCGGCTGCAGGGTCGGCATCAAAATCTCGATGGCACCGGCGCGGTTCTGCTCCTCGCGCACGATCTGCTCGATTTTCGTCAGCACGCGCAGGCCCAGCGCCAGCCAGGAATAGATCCCCGCCGCCTCCTGACGGATCATGCCCGAACGCAGCATCAGCCGGTGCGAGACGATCTGTGCGTCGGCAGGTGTTTCTTTCAGGACGGGAAGCAGAAATCGGCTGAGGCGCATGGCGGCGGCGTGTCCGTATGGGGGGCGTGATCAGCCTCGACCCTTAGCCCGCCCGGCCTGCAAGAACAAGGCATGCGCAGCGTGCGTCAGCGCTCCTCGTGCTGCTCCTGCGCCATGCGGTCCACCGCCGCCTTGAGGCGCCGGAAGAAGATGACGTTCAGCACACCCACCGCGCCCGTCACGACCAGGGTGATCCCGATCGCGGTCAGCCAGCCCGACTCGCCCAGACGCCCGCTGGCCATCAGCGCGCCGAGAATCGCCAGAAGCCCGAAGGCGGGGATGAGAAAGCGGACGAGGGTCATGAGGTTTGGCGCTCGTCCAGTTCGCGCCGGCGGCGCAGCTCGGTTTTCAACCGATAGAGGCGCCAAGCATAGCCCGACACCACCGCTACAGTGCCGCTGAGCAGCACTGCAAGCACGATCCATTCAACCAGATTGTCCACTAGCCACTCCAGCCTCAGCCCGTTTGCGCTCGACCATCGCGTTGAGCCTGATGACAGCGTGCGCTCCGCCATGAAGCGCGACGCCAAGGGCAATATAGCCCAAGGCAACTCAATCGTCAGGCTGGCCGAACATCGCGAAACCGAAACACCCCAGCGACAGGGCGTGGAAGGCGTCGCGGATGAGCTGGGCTTGGGGCGCCATCAGGGCATGCGGCGCTGCGTGCGTGACCGGCGTGCGCGCTCGCGGCTGTGCTCAAAGCGCGAGCGCCAGGCCTGCGGGGAGCCCAGCAGAAGCCGGCGCGTCACCCACGCAAGGCCGAGCAGCCACATCCCGGCAAACCCCATCACGAACCGCAGGCCGAACTCATCCCAGTCGTCCGGCAGCCAGACGGCACCGGCGATCAGCAGCAGGCCGAAGACTGCGGTCAGAACCATGGGAATGAGGATGCGCCAGATCATATGCGCACTCTAGCCCAATACCCGCCTCGCGAGAAGCCAGCGCACGCCCAGACGGGCGCTCAGGCCCTCACCACCACTTGTCCGCTTTGGCGGTGAACCCCGCGGCCCGTTCCAGCGCGCCGGCGACGGCGAACATGGTTTCCTCGTCCAGCGCCGGGGCGATCACCTGCAGGCCCAGCGGCAGGCCGTCCTTGTCGAGGCCCGCGGGCACGCTCATGGCCGGGATGCCGGCAATGTTGGCGGTGACGGTGAAAATGTCGTTGAGATACATCTCGATGGGGTCGGCCTTCGCCTTGGACCCGATCTCGAACGCGGCGCTGGGCGTGGCGGGGGTGAGGATGGCGTCCACTTTCCCGAACGCGGCCGTGAAGTCCTCATAGATGCGCCGGCGCACTTTCAGGGCCTTGAGATAATATGCGTCATAATAGCCCGCCGAGAGCACATAGGTGCCAATGAGGATGCGGCGCTGCACTTCCTTGCCGAAGCCGGCCGCGCGCGTCTTCTCGTATGTCTCGGTGAGGTCTGCGCCCTCCACCCGAGCACCAAACCGCATGCCGTCATAGCGCGCGAGATTCGACGAGGCTTCCGCCGGCGCGATGATGTAATAGGCCGGCAGGGCGTATTGCGTCATGGGCAGGGAGATATCGACGATCTCCGCGCCCTGTTCTTCCAGCCACTTCGCGCCCTCGCGCCACAGCGTCTCGATCTCGCCGGGCATGCCGTCGACGCGGTATTCCTTGGGGATGCCGATGCGCAGGCCCTTGACCGGACGGCCGGTGGCAGCGGCAAAGTCGGGCACCGGGCCGGCCAGCGAGGTGGAATCCTTCGGGTCGTGGCTCGACATGATTTGTGTCAGCAGGGCCGCATCCCTCACCGTCTTGGCGAAGGGACCGGGGTGGTCCAGCGAGCTGGCGAACGCCACCACGCCCCAGCGCGAGCAGCGTCCATAGGTCGGCTTCACCCCCACCAGACCGGCAAACGCGGCCGGCTGGCGGATTGAGCCGCCGGTATCGGTGCCCGTGGCACCATAGCTGATCCCGGCGGCCAGCGCCGCGGCCGACCCGCCCGAGGACCCGCCCGGCGTCAGCTTCGCGTCAGAGCCCTTCGCCCGCCACGGATTGACCACCGGCCCGGTGGCCGCAGTCTCGTTGGACGAACCCATGGCAAACTCGTCCATGGCGGTCTTGGCAAAATATACCGCGCCCGCGTCCCAGAGGTTCTGCGTGACGGTGGATTCGTACTCCGGCCTGAAGCCCTTCAGGATATTGGACGAGGCCGTGGTCTCCACGCCCCGCACCGCGAACAGATCCTTGATCGCCACCGGCACGCCTTCCAGCGCCCCGCCCTCACCCTTGGCCAAGCGCGCATCGCTCGCGCGCGCCATCTCCAGCGCCCGGTCACCGTCGATGGAGGTGAAGCAGTTGAGCGGGCCTTGCGCGGCCTCGGCCGCCGCCACCGTCGCCTGCGCCAGCTCCACGGCGGAGAAGGATTTGGCGCGCAGGCCTTCAACGGCCTCGTGCAGGGTCAGCGCGGAAAATTCGGTCATGCGCGCTTACTCCACGCTCTTGGGCACAACGAAAAAGCCTTCTTCGGCTTTTGGCGCGTTTTTCAGGATTGCATCGCGCACGCCGCCATCGGTCACCGCGTCATCGCGCAAGGGCAGCGGCGTCTGGACCGCCGTGGTCATGGGCTCCACACCACTGACATCGACCTCATCGAGCAGCTCCACCCATTTGAGAATGCCGTTGAGCTCGCCGGTCAGGGCGTCGATGCGGTCAGCAGGTTCGGCGATGCGCGCCAGCTTGGCGATGCGGCGCACGTCGTCAGGGGTCACCGGCATGGGCGGGTCTCCGGAAAAAACAAAGGCGGCGAAAGTGAAACGCTCGATCCGTCGAGTAGCAATGCGCGTGCGGACGCGCAAGGCGAACGGGCGGCGGGTTGGGAGGCAAGACCGGAATTGAGCCAACCCGGCCCCTCAAGGCCAGCCCGAAACATCGAACCGGACGCTTTGATCCCGCAGGCACCGGCCTGCATCACGTGCGTGCCCGGTTTCACCAACGGCGCAGACCCCTCTATCCCCCGGATAGGGCCCAGCGCCCCGGCGCGCCTGTCCCCGCCCCCACCACGGCGCCAGACGGGTTTGCGCGGGCGCGCGGTCGCTTTAGGTTGTCGTCCCAACCAGACCTCGACATGACACCATTTGGGGGGGCGCATGGGCCGTACGACCATTACGTTGAACCGCGACGGGCCGCTGGCGGTCATCACGCTGAACCGGCCAGAGGCGATGAACGCCTTCACGCTGATGATGGGCGAGGAGCTGCGCGCCGCGTTTGACGAAACCGATGCGGATCCAGCCGTGCGCGCGGTCATCGTCACCGGCTCGGGCAAGGCGTTCTGCGCCGGAGCCGATTTGTCGACCGGGGCCGAAACCTTCAATGCCGTGTCCCAGGCCAATGCCAGCGGGACACTGGACGACCGCGATCCGCAATGGCGTGATTCCGGCGGCATGCTGAACCTGCGCATCTTTGACAGCCAGAAGCCGGTGGTGGCCGCCATCAACGGCGCGTCAGTGGGCATCGGCGCCACCATGATCCTGCCCATGGATGCGCGCATCGGCCTGAAGGGCGCGAAATTCGCCTACCCGTTCACAAAGCGCGGCATCGCCTGGGACGGCTGCGCCAGCTGGTTCCTGCCGCGCATTGTGGGGGTGGAGACGGCGCTGGACTGGGGCCTGTCGGGCCGGACATTCCTGGCCGAAGAAGCCCTTGAAGCAGGCCTTGTCAGCGCGCTGGCCGATACGCCGGACGGCGTCATGGAACTGGCGCGCGAACGCGCCCTGCGCTTTGTGAACGGCGCGGCGCCGGTGTCGGTGGCGATGAACCGGCGGCTGCTGTGGCGCATGCTGGGCGCGTCCCATCCCATGGAGGCGCACCGGCTGGAAAGCCGCGCCATCCTGCACCGGGGCATGAGCCCGGACGCCATGGAAGGCGTGATGAGCTTTCTGGAAAAGCGCGCTGCCGCCTTCCCCGGCGAGATCCCGGAAGGCTACCCGCCCGGCTGGCCCTGGGACGCCGATCCGGATTACTGACGGCGCGCAGCGAGCCAGCGTCAAATCGCTTGCCTGCGGGCACGCCTCCTATACAACCTCGCCGTCCATCTCAAAGCGTCTGGCCGGAGTCCGCCATTCATTGCGCCTGACATCACCTGATCCCAAGCGCCCGTCTCTGACGACGGTGGAGCTGATCGCCATGGTGGGCGGTCTGATGGCGCTCAACGCCCTGTCCATCGACATCATCCTGCCCGCCATGGGCGAGGTGGGTGCCGCGCTGGGCGCGCCGGGCAATGAGCGCCAGCTGATCATCACTGCCTACATGCTCGGCTTTGGCGCGGCGCAGCTGGTGTTCGGACCGCTGGCCGATTCGCTGGGGCGACGGCGCGTGCTCTTGGGTGCCCTGGTTGCGTATCTCGCCGCGACCGCCCTGTGCATCGGCGCGCCGGACATGGCGCTGATGGTCGGGGCGCGCTTCCTGCAAGGCGTGGCGGCGGCCGCGACGCGTGTGGTGGCGGTCGCGGTGGTGCGCGATCTGGTGGCCGGCCGGCGCATGGCCGAGATCATGTCGTTTGCCATGACCGTGTTCATGATCGCGCCCATTCTGGCACCCGGCCTGGGCCAGCTCATCCTGTTCGTGGCGCCGTGGCAGGCGATCTTCGCCGCCCTGTTCGTGCTGGGCGGCGGACTGATGGTGTGGATGGCGCTGCGTCTGCCCGAAACCTTGCGGGCCGAGAACCGCATCACGCTGAGCTGGGCGTCGGCGGCGCGCAATTATGGCCTGGCGGCCCGCCACCGCGTCACGCTGGGCTATATGCTGGCCGCAGCCCTGATTTTCGGAGCCCTGTTCGCCTTCATCGCCACATCCGAACAGGTCATGGCCGAGCTGTATGGCCTGGGTGCCTGGTTCCCGGTGGCGTTCGGGGCAGTGGCGCTGGGGCTGGCGGGCGCGAACATCATCAATGCGCGTATCGTGCGCCGGCTGGGCATGCGGCGCATCTCCCACACCGCGCTGGCGACGTTCATCGTCATCAATTTGGTCCATCTCCTGATCGCCCTGGCCGGCCAGCCTCCGTTCTGGCTCTACTACACGCTGTTGGGCGGCGGGCTGATGCTGTTTGCCATGATGGGCGCGAATTTCTCGGCCCTGGTCATGGAACCCGCCGGCGAACGCGCCGGCACGGTCGCCGCTCTTTATGGCGCCGTCACCTCCATCTCCGGCGCTGTGCTGGGCACGGTCATCGGCCGGTTGTATGACGGGACCATTGTCCCGCTTCTGCTGGGATTTGTGGTGATGGGCACGGGCGCGCTGGCGCTTGTGGCCTGGACCGAACGCGGCAGGATGTTCGGCACCGGTGATGAGCTGGGCGATGGATAAGGCGGGCACCGCCGCCCTCACCCCGCGTCTTCGTCCAGTTCCAGCGTGTCTTCGGTCACGGCGCCATCGAGACGCCAGCCCGCCCCCTCGCCCTGTGCCAGTGTCTCGCTGAGCCAGGGCAGCAGCGCCAGCAGATCACCCTCCAGCGTATGGGGCGGGTTGACCACTACCACGCCCGCGCCCGCCAGCTTGCCCTCGCTTTCCAGATCGCGCACCCACAGATCGGCGCGCAGGATTTTGTCCGGGTCGAAGTCCTGCTCAAACAAGAGCCATTGGGCAAGGCCGGAATCAAACCGCTCGCTGGCCCACAAATCCTTGAGCGGACGCCAGAAAATATAGGCCCCGGTGGGCCAGCGCTCCAGCGCGCCGCGCGCCGCGCGCGCCATCGCCACCATCTCGTCGCGCTGTTCAAATGGCGGGTCGATCATGACCAGGCCCCGCCGTTCGCGTGGCGGCAGGAGGGCAGAGAGCGCCTTGTAGCCGTCGCGGCGCTCGGCCTTCACCCGCCCGTCACGCACATAGCGCTGATCCAGCGTGCGGCAGTCAGCCTCATGCAGTTCACACAGATGCATGCGGTCATGGGGGCGCAGCACGCTCGCGGCGATGTCCGGAGAGCCGGGATAGGCGGTGAGCGCGCCGTCCGGGTTGGCCGCACTGACGGCGGCAAGCCAGGGCGCCAAAGCGGCCTCCACAGGCGCAGGGCGCTGCGCCGCCAGAACGCGCGCCACGCCACCCTGCCATTCGGGACTGCGCTGCGCGGCGTCACTGGTCAGGTCATAGCGCCCGATCCCGGCATGGGTATCAATGTAGCGCAGCGCCTTGTCCTTGCGGGTCAAATGCGTCAGGCACAGGGCCAGAACGGCATGCTTGAGCACATCCGCGAAATTGCCGGCATGAAAGGCGTGGCGATAATTCATGCCGGGCGGTTTAGCGTTTCCGTGCGGCCTTGTGGAGCCTCTTGCGCGGCGCGCAAGCTGACCTCGAACACGGCACCTGCGCTGCCGGTCTCGGCCAGCATCACCTCTCCGCCCATGGCGCGGGCCAGCTCGCGCGCGATGGACAGGCCGAGACCCGACCCGCCCTTGGTGCCGGTGCGCCCGAAGGGCTCAAACAGGGTTTCGCGCACATGGCCCGGCACGCCGGGACCGGAATCGCGCACGGCGATCACCACCTGGCCCCCACCCTCGCGCGCCAGCGACGCGCTGAGCGCGCCGTGCGGGCCCATGGCCTGGATGGCGTTGCGAAAGAGGTTCAGGAATATGCGGTGGGCGTGATCAGCATCGGCCATCACTGTGACCGCATCAGCCACCTGATTGTCCCATTCGGCCCCGCCCGACACCGCCATGGCATCGCTTGAAGCCTCGTCGAGGGCCTGTTTCAGATTGACCGGGCCAAGCACCGGCGCACGCTCTTGCGACCGGCCGAATTTCAGCGTGTCTTCACAGAGCCTTACCCCGCGATCGACGGCGCGCACCAGGCGCGCACCCATATTGGCCACGCGCTCGTCCGCGCTCATGGCCAGGCGGTCGGAGATCAGCTGGGCGCTGGCCAGTACGTTCCTCAAGTCATGATTGATGCGCGCCACCGCCCCGCCCAGCGCTGCGAGACGATCGCGCTGGCGGAAGGCCGCACGCACCTCATCCTGCATCGCGGCCAGCGCGGTCTCGGCCTCGCCGATCTCGTCGCGCCGCCCGGACGGCGTAAAGCCCAGGGCGGGATTGCCTGGGTCCTGCTGGAAGGCGGTGATTGCCAGCGCCAGACGGCGCATGGGGCGCACAAACATGAACATCAGCACCAGATAGAGCAGCGCCCCGGTCACACCGGCGATGAACAGTGACAATCCGGCGATGCGCACGGAGAACGCCAGCAAATCATCGCGCAGCCCGGCCTCGGGCACGATGACACTGATCTGTTCCTCCGGCCTTGTACGCGGCGCGGCGACGATCCTGAGATACCGGCCGTCGGGCGCGAACACCGTGCCCCATAGCGCCAGGTGGCGCTGGATCAGGGTCTCGCTGGTCAGATTGGCATCGACGATCGCGCTGTTACCAACATCGCCGCCCAGCACCAGCTCGTTGAACCCGCCATAGACGCGCGCCACGGCAATGGCGTCGGCCCCGGCCAGCAGTTCGCGCACCTGGTCTTCGTTGAGTCCGCCCGCATCGGCGGTTTCGGCGGCCAGCGCGGCCAGGTGGGCGGATTCCGCGCGCGAGGTCAGCCACTCCGTGCGGAAATTGGACGCAGAGGGAAAGAAGATCATGACCTCGGCGACCAGCACGAACAGGACTGAGAAGATCAGCAGCTTGCCGGGGAGGGACCGGGCGGCACCCACGACACGCGATCCGCCCGCCTGAACCCAGGCGGCCGGGCTGGTCCCGCGGCGCTGGCCGTTACTGCCCAATCTCGTCCCCCGCACCTCGCCTCAGTGAAAGGCGGTCAGAAGTCTCGCCAGCATCCGCGCCAGCGGACCGAACACCGTCGGTTCATAATACTTGCTTGCGGCGCGTTTGAAGACCTCTCCACGCGTCGGATACGGTGCCACGGCGCTGGTCAGGTCGCGCACCGTGCCGCCGCGCGCCATCACGGCGCCCGCAATCTGGATCAGATCATCGGCCCGCGCGCCCGCCGCATGGGCGCCCAGAAGCTTGGCACCCTTGCCGATGATCAGCTTGACCCCGCCGCGTGTATCACCCTCGGCGATCGCGCGGTCATTCTCAGAAAACGGCCAGCGCGACACCGTCACGGCGTCGCCATGGGCGGCGCGCGCTTCGCTCTCCGTCAGGCCAACGCCCGCCAACGGGGGATCGGTGTAGACCGCCTGCGGGATGGGCTGGGAGGACTGAGCCGTCGGCAGGCCGAAATAGAGATTGCGGATGATGACCGACCCATGCCATCCGGCCAGGTGCGTGAGCCCGCCCTTGCCCGCAATATCGCCTGCCGCCAGTACCCGCTTGTTCGATGTGCGCAGGCGGTCATCCACGACCAGTCCGCGTTCATCGGTGTCGATGCCCGCCGCTTCCAGATTGAGGCCGTCCAGCACCGGTTCGCGGCCTGCGGCCACCAGGAGATGGCTGCCACTGACACTGTGTCCGTCCGCCAGCGTGAGCGTAATCGCGCCCGGCCCGCCCGACGCGCGCACGGCGGCCTGACCGATCAGCAGGCTGACCCCGTCTTCCTTCAGCGCTTCCAGAGCCAGCGCCGCGTGCTCGGGCTCGAACCGCGACAGCGGTGCGCCCGCTTCGATCACGGTGACTTTCGAGCCCAGCCGGACAAAGGCCTGGCCCAGCTCGGTTCCGATGGGGCCGGCACCCAGAATGATCAGATGGTCGGGCAGCGTTTCCAGCGACCAGATGGTTTCATTGGTCAGGCAGGGCACGTCTTTGAGGCCCTCGATATCGGGCATGCGCGCCCGCGTGCCGCTTGCGATCACGATGCGCTTGGCGGTGACCGACACGGTCTCGGATTCCAGCGTCCGCGGCCCGGCGAACCGGGCGCGCTCGCGCACCACTGTCACGCCCAGGCCTTCAAACCGCGCCTGGCTGTCATTGGGCTCGATCGTCTGGATTGCCTCGGCAATGGTCTGGCGCACGCGGGCAAAATCCACGCTTTTGAGTTCGGCCTCGATGCCCCAGCGGTCAGCTTCACGCACACCGTGCGCCTTGTGGGCGGCGGTGAGGATGGCCTTGGACGGCACGCAGCCAAAATTGAGGCAGTCCCCGCCCATCTCGCCAGCTTCGAACAATACCACCTTGCGCCCCAGGGACGCGGCACCTGCAGCCGTGACCAGGCCGGCCGCGCCCGCACCGATGATGGCAATATCAGCTTTCATGGCTTTGCGGCTCATGACACGTCCCCGTTGGCTGCGGGCGGCTTCTGGCCAGTCAGGCGTTTGTAGATGAAGGGCATGAAGCCAACGACCGCAAACACGGCCATGGCCGCGATCAGCTCGGGCGTCACCAGGTCCAGCAGGCTGGGCACCCCGCCCGCGACCTGCCCAAGGGTCGAGCCCAGCGTGGCATAGACATAACCCAGGGGAATCACCCCGATCAGCGTGCCCAGCACATAGGCGCGCAGCGGCACGTTCAGCAGCGCGGTCGCCAGATTGACCCCGAAAAAGGGCAGCACCGGTATCAGGCGCAGGATCAGCACATAGGTGAAGGCGTCGCGCGAGAACCCCTTCTGCAGCCGGGCCACATAGGAGGGAAAGCGCTCGCGCACCCAGTCTGCGAAGGCATAGCGCGCCGCCAGGAAGATAATCGTCGCGCCGATGGTGGAGCCCACCACCGCCACCGCCGTCCCGGCATAGGGCCCCAACAGAAAACCTGCCCCGATGGTGAACCAAACCGCGCCGGGCACCGAAATCGACACCGCCAGCGCGTAGAAGATTCCGTAAATCAGAATGGCAATCAGGAAGTTGTCGCTGACCCAGACATCCAGCTCACGCAGCAGCGACTGGGCGGCTTCCGGGCTCAGATAGCGCCCGCCCCCCGCCAGCAGGAACGCCGCCAGGCCCGCCAGAAGCACCGCCAACGGGATCAGGCGGCGCCACAGCGGCGTACGCCTTGGCTGGACGGGGTCAGCAGGTTCGATGTCGGCCATGGCGGTGCGGTTTCCTCAAGCAGCAGGTGGCTATAGGCTCGCTTATAGAGCCATTTTCTGACACAAGAGAGTCACGGCTCGCGGCGCGATCATCACCACGGCGTGATACACGCCAGCGGCTTGACTTGGCGCGCGCCCGCCCGTATCAACCGCGGCTCGAATTCGGACAGCCGCCAGCGCGCTGGCGGCATCCCTGAACGGAGCAGATCCCGTGAAACGTACTTTCCAGCCTTCCAAACTGGTGCGCGCGCGCCGTCACGGCTTCCGCGCCCGCATGGCCACCAAGTCGGGCCGTCTGGTCATTGCGCGCCGCCGTACCAAGGGGCGCAAGCGGCTGTCCGCCTGAGCGCGCTGAAACCAGTTGCAGCCTATCCTGATCGCGCCGCGCGGATCACCGTGCGGCGCGATTTTTTGCGCGCCCGCGACGGCTTGCGCGCAGCACGTCCCGGCGTGGTGATCCAGGCGCTGAGCCGGCCGGATGATCCGAACGGCCCTGCCCGGGCCGGATTTACCGCCACGAAGAAGATTGGCGGAGCTGTTGTGCGCAACCGCGCCAAGCGCCGATTGCGTGAGGCGGCGCGGCTGCTTCTGCCCCTCCACGGCGCGCCGGGAACCGACTATGTCTTCATCGCGCGCGCCGACACGCCTGCCCGGGCATGGACGGCTTTGCTTGACGATGTAGAAAGCGCGTTGATAAGCCTCGCCCCGCGCGTGCGGGCCGGCCGGAGTTCCGATCCGGCCTGAGGCGTCATATTGGCCTGGTGAAGGATGTCCGCACCCATGGGTGACCCGAGCAATACGCGCAACCTGATTCTGTTTTTCGTGTGCGTCATGGGCGTGCTGCTTCTGTACGATCTGTTCGTGCTGCAGCCGCAGGGGCGCGAACAGCGCGCCGCCCGCGAAGCGGCCCAGATTGCCCAGCAGGCTCCTGATGCAGCGTCCGCAGATGCGGCGCCAGACGCGGCGGGCGTGGACTTTGACGTGGATCGTCCGGCAGTCGGGCTGACCCGTGAAAACGCGCTGGCGCGCTTTGAGCGCATCGAGATCGCCACCCCGGCCCTGTCGGGCACGCTGGCCCTGACCGGTGCGCGCCTCGATGACCTGCAGCTGTTGCGCTACGATACCGAAGTCGACAGCGGCGTGCCGGTCACCCTGCTGAACCCCGAAGGGGCCGGCAACGGCCACTACATGTTCTCAGGCTGGCTTGGCGGGTCGGACGCGCCGTCCGGCCTGCCCGATCTCAGCACGCGCTGGCGCCTCGTCGAGGGCAACCGCCTCACGCCGGAGACGCCGGTGGTGCTGGAGCATGACGCCGGGCCGCTGGTGTTCCGCCGCACCATATCGGTGGATGACAATTACCTGTTCACGGTCACGGATGCGGTGACCAATACCGGTGCGGCGCCGGTGTCTCTGCGCCGGTTCGCCGTGGTGCGCCAGGAAGGCATTCCGCCAGACCTGCTCAATTTCTTCATCCTGCACGAAGGCGGTGTCGGCGTGGTCGGCGACCGGCTGATCGACCGCAGCTTTGATAAAATGACCGAGGAGCGCTCGGTCGAGCGCAATGGCGCGGGCGGCTGGATGGGCTTCACGTCCAAATACTGGCTCGCTGCGGTCACGCCGCAGGGCATGCCGGACATGCGCGGCCAGTTCCGCGTGCTCGACCGGCCCGGCGCGCCGGTGTTCGAAGCCAATTATCTGGCCGCGACGGTCGCCGTTGCGCCGGGCGAGACGGTCAGCGACACCAGCATGATGTATGCGGGTGCCAAGTCCTCCTCGCTGTTGTCGCAATACGAGGATGAGGCCGGCATTCCACGCCTGTCCCAGGCGATTGACTGGGGCATGTTCTGGTTCCTGACCCGGCCCTTCTTCGCCATCATCCACTATCTGTACGGCGTGATCGGTAATTACGGCCTGGCGCTGATGCTGTTCGTGCTGCTGATCAAGATCCCGCTCTTCCCGCTCAATAACCGCGCCTTCGCCTCCATGGCCAAGATGCGCGCCGTGGCACCGAAGATGACCGAGATCCGCGAGCGCAACAAAGACAACCCCCAGGCCCAGCAGCAGGCCATGCTGGCCCTGTACAAGCGCGAGAAGATCAATCCGCTGGCCGGGTGTCTGCCGATCCTGCCGCAAATCCCGATCTTCTTTGCGGTGTACAAGACCGTGTTCATCTCGCTGGATGCGCGCCATGCGCCGTTTTTCGGCTGGATCCAGGACATGTCCGCGCCCGATCCCACCACCATCTGGAACCTGTTCGGCCTGCTGCCCTACGACCCGTCGGGCATCCCGCTGATCTCCAACCCCTACCTCGCCGTCGGTGTCTGGCCGATCATCATGGGCATCACCATGTGGGCGCAGATGAGCCTGAACCCACCGCCGCCCGACAAGATCCAGCGTCAGATCTTCGCCTTCCTTCCCGTCGTGTTCACCTTCGTACTGGCACCGTTCGCCGCCGCGCTGGTGATCTACTGGGCCTGGAACAACACGCTGACCGTGATCCAGCAATACATCATCATGCGCCGCCAGGGCGTTCAGACCGAGCTGGACAAGGGCATCGCCAAACTGCGCGCCAGGCTGAAGGGCGAGCCGGCGCCGGACTTTTCCGAACCTGACAAGGCCGGGGCCACGCTCGACGAAAAGGCTGCAGCCGCCACACAGTCCGCGCTCAAGAACACCAAACCGGCCAACACGCCGGGCGTTGACGGCGACGGGGTCGAGGCTGGGCCTGCCGGCGGCGATGACGCGCCCGAGACTGCCGCGCCGAAACCGGCCGGGACGCGCACGCGCTCCAACCCGGCAGCCAAGAAGAAGCGCTCGGGCCCGGCCCGGCGCAAACCGGGAGCCAAGCGCTGACCCATCCTGACGCGCCAGACGCAGGCTCCGAAGCGGCCGAGCGCATCGAGGCAGCCCGCAAGCTGTTCGCCGGCAATTGCGATTTCATGCTCGGGGTGACCGCGCTGGAATTCCTGCCCCCCCCGCACACGCCCGAAGTGGCGTTCGCCGGGCGCTCGAATGTCGGCAAGTCCTCGCTGATCAATGCGCTGACCGGCCGCAAGGCGCTGGCCCGCGCCTCCAATGAGCCGGGCCGCACGCGCGAGCTGAACTTCTTCGATCTTGCCGGGCGCCTGCGCATTGTCGACCTGCCCGGCTATGGCTTTGCCAAGGCACCCAAGGATGTGGTGGAGCGCTGGACCGCCCTGACGCAGGACTATCTGCGCGGCCGGGTGAATCTCAAACGCGTGCTCTTGCTCATCGACGCGCGGCACGGCATCAAGCCGGTGGATGAGGGCGTGATGAAAGCGTTCGACAAGGCAGCGGTCATCTATCAGGTGGTGCTCACCAAGGCGGACAAGCTCAAGCCCGCCGAGGCTCAGGCGCGTCTGGCCGAGACCCTGAAACAGATCGAGCGCCGTCCCGCCGCCCATCCGCGCATCGCGCTCACCTCCAGCGCCAAGCAGGACGGCATTCCCGAGCTGCGTGCGGAGCTGGCCGACCTGGCCCTGGCGGCGCCGGCATGAGCGTGCGCGCGCTGCTGGCCGCTGTCCTCGGCGCCGCGGCCCTGACCGGCCCGGCCCTGGCGGGCGAGGTCTGCAACGAGACAAGCTTCATGCTGGACGTGGCCAAGGCCTGGCGCACCACGACCGGCCTGGCGGTGGAGGGCTGGACGCGCCTGGCCCCGGGTGCCTGTGCGCGCGTCGGGCCGGGTGCCGATACCGACCAGTATCTCTATGCCCGCTCCACCAGCGCCTATCCCGGCGGCGTGCGCGAATGGCGCGGCGCGCTTGACGTCTGCGTCGACGAGACTGATTTCGCGTTTGAGGGCGTCGCCAATTGCCCTGCCCTGGGCCTTCAGACCCGCCAGTTCCGCCGCCTCAATGAGGCCGAACGCACCCGCGCCGTGCTGGTCGAGCTCGACGAGTTCGGTGACCGTGCCGAGGAGGCCGGGCTGCAGCGCCTGCTACAGGCCAATGGCCAGGACATTCGCCTGATTGACGGTTTTGCGGGCCGGCGCACCCGCCGCCAGATCGCGGCGTTCGAGGCGGAGATCGGACAGGAATTCGGCACGGACCGGGCCGCGCTGATCGAAGCGCTGCACGCCCGTGCGGTCGAGCGCAACGCACGCACGGGCCTGCGGGTATGCAATGACGCGGAAATGCCCATGGCTGCGGCACTGGCGCGCGTGCGCGACGGCGAAACCCGGGTGCGCGGCTGGTGGCGGATCGAGCCGGGCGCATGCATGCGGCTCGCCTCCGACCGTCTGGTGCCGGGCGAAGCGCATGTGCATGTGCGCCTGCTGACGGATCAGGGCGAACGCCATCTCGCCGGCGCGGACGCCTCCTTCTGCATCGCGCCGGGCCGTTTCATGAATGACAATCCTGACGGCTGCGAGCGCCACGGCTTTGTGCGCGCCAATTTCCGCGCTGCGCCCGCACCCGATGCGGAGACCGCCGGCGTGATCCTGCGGCTGGCCGCACCGGATTTCGAGGAGATCGACCAGTGAGCAGCGTTGCCCGCTTCCACGCCACGGACTCATGGGTGTTTGATCTGGACAACACCCTCTACCCGGCCGACACGGCCGTGATGAGCCAGGTTGAGCAGCGCATGACGCTGTACGTGATGCGCCTGCTGGACCTCGACCGCGAGAACGCGCGCCGGGTGCAGAAAACCTACTGGCGCGAATACGGCACGACGCTCAACGGCCTGATGAGCAATCACGACGTCAATATGGGCGATTTCCTCGATTTCGTTCACGATGTCGACCACTCGGTCATCACACCCAACCCCGAACTGGCCGGTCACGTCGCGGCGCTGGAGGGCAAGCGGGTGGTGTTCACCAATGGCTCGCGCAAACACGCCGAAAAAGTCATCGACCGGCTGGGTCTGAACGGCCTGTTCGATGACCTGTATGACATCGAGGCGGCGCAATACCTGCCCAAACCCCACCGGGCGAGTTTCGAGCGCTTCACGCGCCATTTCGACATCACGCCACGCCGCGCGGTTATGTTTGAAGATTCACCGGCCAATCTTGAAACGGCGGCCGATATGGGCTTCACCACCGTGCTGATCCGCGCGGGCACCGAGGACCCGGACGGCCATACCGCCGGACCAGGTGCCCACCCGCCCCATGTTCATTACGCCGCAGACTGCCTGACCGGTTTCCTGGGCGAGATGCGCGCCGCCAGATCCAAGGCCTGATCCATGACACACGCCGCCCTCAAAGACACCATCGACGCCGCCTGGGAGGCGCGCGCCGAGCTGACCCCCCAGAGCCGAGGACCCGTCCGCGAGGCGGTGGAAACCGCGCTCGCCCTGCTCGACAGCGGCGCCGCGCGCGTGGCCTCGCCTGACGGCAAGGGTGGGTGGACGGTGCATGAATGGCTGAAGAAAGCGGTGCTCCTGTCCTTCCGTCTGAACCCCAACACGCTCATCGCCGGCGGGCCCGGCGAGGGTCCATGGTGGGACAAGGTCGCATCGAAATTTGAAGGCTGGGGCGAGGCAGAGTTCACCGCGGCGGGCTTCCGCGCCGTGCCCCCTGCCGCCGTGCGCCGGGGTGCCCACATCGCCCGCAACGCCGTGCTGATGCCCTCCTTCGTCAATATCGGGGCCTATGTGGACGAAGGCGCGATGATCGACACCTGGGCCACGGTCGGCTCATGCGCGCAGATCGGCAAGAACGTGCACATCTCCGGCGGTGCCGGGATTGGCGGCGTGCTTGAGCCGCTGCAGGCAAGCCCGGTGATCATCGAGGACAACTGCTTCATCGGCGCCCGCGCCGAAGTGGCCGAAGGCGTGATCGTGCGCGAAGGCGCGGTCTTGTCCATGGGCGTCTATATCGGCGCCTCCACCAAGATCGTGGACCGCGCCACCGGCGAGGTGATGCGCGGCGAGGTCCCGGCCTACGCCGTGGTGGTGCCCGGCGCCTTGCCTGACCCCAAGGGCGGCCCGTCGCTCTATTGCGCCGTGATCGTCAAGCGCGTTGACGCCCAGACCCGGTCAAAGACCTCCATCAACGCCCTGCTCAGGGATTGAGGCGGGAACTGGCAGGCGGGCCTGGAGCGAAGCCTCGCTCCGGCTTGTCCCGGAACCGCACAACCTGCTTATTATATGCGAGATTTCGCCCCTCGCCGCCAAAGCGCGCCAAGGCGTCAGGCGCGATCCGCCTTGCTCTTGCCCCACAAGCGTGCATTCTATGCACGGCACTGCGTGAGCGTCTCGAAACGCGAAACAGGATTGGTCCATGACCCCCCGCAAATCGCTCGGCTCAAAAGCCTCCAATCGTCAGCCGCCGAAATCGGCGGATGTCGAGGCTTATGACGATGAGGTCAGCGAGCCCGTCGTCCAGTCTCTGCGCGAGCGCTTTGGCGAACGCCTGAAAGCCGCCAAGCCCAAGTCCGAGGCCAGCTGGTGACAGACGAGGCCTGGCCGAAGCCGGTCTGGCCCAAAGCCTATGATCTTGTCTGGACGCGCTTTCCCGAGACAACACCGCCCGAACAGCCGGGGCCCAAACCCCGGCCCTCGCTCATTCTGGGCGTGTACGAGGAAGAGTCTGGCGGAGCCCTCCTGCTCGTCGCGCCGGGCACGACGCGTCTGAAACAAGACCGGCGCCCACTGGATTTCCGGATCACCAATTACGCCGAGATGCAGGCCTGCGGGCTGGCCTACGCGACGCGGTTCGATCTCGACGCCCTCCTCCCCCTCCCCTACACGCGCGATTGGTTCGTCCCGCTAACCGCTGCAGGCAAGACAACTCCAGTGATCGGGCGGTTGTCGGACGCCATGATCATGGCTTTCCAGACCCATATGGCCTGGCGGGCGCATTTCCTGGGTGAATCAGACACCTGAACCCCATGGCGCCACAGGGCGTTTCACCCTAAATCAGCGCCATGGATAATCCCGCAACACCCGACCCCATCGCCCTCGCCCGCCGCCTGATCCAGGCACCGTCGGTCACGCCCGCTGACGCCGGCGCGCTGGATGTGCTCGAGGCGGCGCTGAGCGAGCTGGGCTTTACCTGCACGCGCCACCCGTTTGGCGAGGTCGACAATCTCTATGCCCGGCTGGGGACAGCCGCGCCGGTATTCTGCTTTGCCGGACACACGGACGTGGTGCCGCCCGGACCTGAAAGCGCCTGGTCCCACCCGCCTTTCGCCGCCGAGATTGCTGAAGACCAGATCTGGGGCCGCGGCGCGGCCGATATGAAGGGCTCGATCGCGGCCATGGTGGCGGCGGTGGGCGCCCATATCGCCCATCACGGTGCCCCCCGGGGCTCCATTGCCTTCCTGATCACGGGTGACGAGGAAGGCCCGGCCGTCAATGGAACGAAAAAACTGCTCGAGGCCGTGCACGCGCGCGGCGAGCGGTTTGACCATTGCCTGGTGGGCGAGCCGACCAATCCTGCCCATATCGGCGACACCATCAAGGTGGGCCGGCGCGGCTCGCTCAACGGCGTCATCACCGTGACCGGGCGCCAGGGCCATGTGGCCTATCCCGACAAGGCGGAAAACCCGATCCCGCCTCTGCTGGCGCTTCTCAACAAACTCACGGCCCGGCACCTGGATGACGGTGCACCGCATTTCCAGCCGTCCAATCTGGAGGTGACCAGCATCGATGTGGGCAATGCGCCCCACAATGTGATCCCTGCTGCCGCACAGGCCAAATTCAACATCCGCTTCAACATCGCCCACACCGGCGATGACCTCAAACGCTGGATCGAGGATGAGGCTGCGGGCGTGGGTGCCGGCTTCGATGGTCAGATCAAGCTGGACCTGACCGTCACCGGCGAAGCCTTCCTGACCGACAATCCCGCCTTCACCGATCTGCTCAGGAACGCCGTGATCGAGGTGACCGGCAAGGCCCCGGCCCTCACCACGGGCGGCGGCACGTCGGATGCGCGCTTCATCAAGGATTATTGCCCGGTGGCCGAGTTCGGCCTGGTCGGCGCGACCATGCACCAGATCGACGAGCGCGTGCCGGTGGCCGACATCACCCAGCTCACCGCGATCTATACCCGCATCCTGGAGCGCTATTTCGAGGCCTTCGCCTGATGCGCCGCATGCTGGCCGACGCCAACCGGCGCGTACGCGGCGTGTTCGCCATGCTGGCGTTCCGGCCCGGCTGGCGCGGGCATTTCGACGTGACGCCACTGGGTGTGGGCCGATCCTTCAACGGCGTCATTCTGGCCCTGCCCGCCTTCTACCTGATGGTGGCGGGCGTGAATGCCATGGTGGCCCAGAACCCGGCCCTTTACGCGCCTGACGCCGCCACCGGTTTTGGCGACGCCGCAGGGGCCTGGCTGCGCATCTGGGGCCTGTTCCCGCTCACGGCTCTGCTGACCGTCGCCATTCTGGGGATACGCGAGCGCCTGGGGGCCTGGCTGGCGGTGCATAACTGGGCGGTGTTCGTGCTGCTGCATGTGCAGGCCCTGATCTGGGCGTTGTATCTGGGCGGGCTGGCCAATGCCGCTGCGGTTCAAGGCCTGCTCGGGATATATACGCTGACGCGCTATTATGTGCATTGGCGCGTGGCCCACGGCGCGCTGGGCCTGCCGCCGGTACTGGCGGGTGCCGCAGCAGCCATCCCGCTGGTCATCGAGGCGCTGGCGATCGCGCTGCTGGCTCAGGCGTAGCGCACGAACGCCAGGTACAGCCCGTCGGGCGGTGCCACAGGCCCGCAACGCGTGCGGTCAGCGGCAGCCAGCGCGTCGGCGAAATCGCGCACTGACCATTTGCCATTGCCCACCTCCACCAGCGAGCCGGTGATGGAGCGCACCTGACGGTGCAGGAAGCTGATCGCTTCGACGCGAATGCGCACCTCGCCATCCACCTCTTGCACCGCAATGGCATCAATGGATTTGACCGGCGTCTCCGCCTGGCAGCGCGCATCGCGGAAGGTGGTGAAGTCGTGCATGCCCACCAGCGTCTGCGCCGCCTCGTGCATGGCGGCAACGTGCAGCGCGCGCGGTGTGCGCCAGGCGCGGCCCGCCTCCAGCGCCAGACGCGCCCGCCGCGGGATGATGCGGTAGACATAGCCGCGCTTCACCGCCGAGAAGCGCGCGTGAAACCGGTCATCGACCCGGCGCGCCGAGAGCACGGCAATCGGGTCGCGTCCCAGATGGTGATTGAGCGCATCGCGCACCTTGCCCGGGGCAAGGTCCTTTTCCAGATCCACATGGGCGCTCTGGGCCAGCGCATGGACCCCGGAATCGGTGCGCCCTGCGCCATAAACCTCGCGCATGCCTCCGTCGAGCGCCGCCACGGCCCGTTCCAGCGCTGACTGGACCGACGGCCCGTTGTCCTGGCGCTGCCAGCCCACAAAAGGCCGCCCGTCATATTCGATGGTGAGGTGATAGCGGGGCATGTCAGCGCAGCCGCGCACCCGCCTGCACAGGCGTGCCGCGCAGGAACTCGTCCGCCTCCATCACGCCGCGCCCCTCGCGCTGCAGGCGGGACAGGCGCACCGCGCCGCGTCCGCAGGCGATCAGCAGCGCATCATCCAGCACCTCGCCAGGCTCGCCCGCGCCACGTTCGGGAACCGCGAAATGGACTTTCACGCGCACCTCACCCTTGGCCCCGGCCAGCGCGAACCAGGCCCCGGGAAAGGGTGACAGGCCGCGGATCGTATCGGCCACCTCGCCCGCCGGCCGCGTCCAGTCGATATGGGCCTCGTCGCGCGTGATCTTGCGCGCATAGGTGACACCGCCCTCAGCCTGCGGCGTGGCGCTCAGACTGCCCCGTTCCAGCGCCGCCAGCGTGCGCGGCCAGAGCAGCGCGCCGACCTGCATCAGCCGGTCATGCAACGAGCCAGCGGTGTCGGTTTCGTGGATGGGCACGCTCTCGCTCATCAGGACAGGGCCGGTATCCAGCCCGGCTTCCATCTGCATGATCTGCACCCCGGTCATTTCGTCACCGGCCATGATGGCGCGCTGGATCGGCGCGGCCCCGCGCCATCGCGGCAGCAGCGATGCGTGCAGATTGAGACAGCCCAGACGCGGCGCATCCAGCGCGCGCTGCGGCAATATCTGGCCATAGGCCACGACGCAGGCGGCATCCAGATCGAGCGCCTCGAACGCCGCGAGCACATCGGACTCACGAAAGCTCTCCGGCGTAAAAACCGGCAGGCCCAGTTGTTCAGCCAGTTCATGAACCGGTGTCTTCGCGCTCGCCTGCCCGCGCCCGCGCGGACGCTCGGGCTGGGTATAGACCGCGACGATCTCGTGGCCGGCCCCGGCGATCTCGGCCAGTGAGGCGGCGGCGAAGGCGGGCGTTCCCATAAAGGCGAGACGGAGGCTCATGACCCGTGATGTCCTGGTGATTGAGGCCGGGGCCATCAGATAGCCGGGCGCGCGCGGTTTGGCCACCGGCAGGCGCGATACCGGCTGCACAGCTGAATATTTCCACTCAAGTTGTTGTGATTGCAGTCCGCTTTTGGCAACATGGCGCGACTCAACACAGGGGGACGTTCAATGCTGTTCATTCGATCTGCCATCGCCGCCTCAGTCATCGCAGTGGCTCCGGGCGTATCTTTCGCTTTGAATGACCGTGAGCACACGGCTGGTCATTCTTCAGGCCCGCTCTCTGCACTCGAAGTCCTGCGGACCGGGGCAACAAAGAGCCTGGCGGCTGTACAGAGCCAGCCTGATTTTTCCTTGCCGCCGGCTTTCGGCTCGGTATCACTGCGCGCCGGCTTCACCCCGGATCCGTATTCGGTCGAAATCATCGTCGGCGGTGAGATCTCGGCCAGCCGGGCCATGTCCGGCTACAATATCGGCCGCGGGGGCGATGGACGCTGCCGGGGCAATATCGCCGAAGCGCCGGACTTCCGCGTGCAGTACCAGGCGGGCAGCTCTCTGCCCCTGATTTTCCGGGCCGTGGCCGGTTTTGACAGCACGCTGGTGGTGAATGGTCCGGACGGTGTGTGGTATTGCGACGACGATAGCGGCGAAGGTCGGCAGGCCGAGCTGCAGTGGGACAATCCGCAATCCGGCCAGTATGATATCTGGGTCGGGGCTTATTCTTCCACCAATAATTACGAAACCGCGGTACTGGAGATTTCAGAGCTGCTCAGTGGTGGCGGTTCATTCGGCGGCGGCGGATCGGCCAGCGGCTTGAACTTCAGCATGCCGCCCCTGAACGGCGTGATCTCGCTGTCCGCCGGCTTCACGCCCGACCCGCGTACGGTCAATGTCTCTGCGCGCACTAACGTTTCGGTCCCGAGCAATCTTTCCAGCGGCACCTCGGCAGGCGATGGCCGCTGCCGTGGCCACACCGGCACCGCACCGGACGTGTCTGTGCAGTATCAAGCCGGAAGCGTCTTCCCGCTCGTTGTGCGCGCGCTGGCCGATTACGACACCACGCTGGTGGTCAATGACCCCAACGGCGGCTGGCATTGTGACGACGATAGCGGCCAAAGCGTCCAGGCCCAGCTGGTGTTCGAGCGGCCTGCATCCGGGCGGTACGATATCTGGTTCGGCGCCTACTCATCGAGCCAGACGGGACGTCCGGGCCGGATCGAGATTTCCGAACTCGACTAGGTGCCGCTGCCGGCCGCTCACGGGTTTATCACCCGGGGTCCGGATCTGATGACTCTGGAAGCCGGGCGCACGAAGGTGCGCCCGGCTCTTCATTCTAGCCACTTTATTTCTTGCCCTCGGTCTGGCGCAGCTTGACGCAAGCACCCCCGGACGGCCAACTTGCACCCTCATGTCTCGGGGAGGGGCTCAATCGTGATTCATCTCATCGCTCTGGCCGGCGCCACCATGTCGTTGATGCTGGCGGCGCAAGACGCGCCCGAGCCGGACGCATCGGCACAAAACACCCCGGCTTTGACATATGAGGACCCGGCTTCGACATATGAGGACCCGGCTTCGACCCGTGACGCGGTGTTTACGACACCGGATTCCAGCCTCAATCCCCGCCTGACACCGCTGGTCTGTCCTTTCAAGGGCGAGATCGACTACGAGCCGGGCGAGGTCTCCTGCGGCATGATCACGGTGCCGGAAAACCGAGAGCGGGACGGATCACGCCTGATCCAGCTGCACTATGTGCGCATCGCCCCCACCGGCGAGGATGAGGCCGAGCATCGCGAGGACCCGGTCATCTATCTGACCGGCGGACCCGGCGTGGGCGTGGATGCTTATGTGGGTCGGCTCAAAGATCACCCCATCGCCGAGACGCGCGCCCTGTACATTCTCGAACAGCGCGGAATCGGTGCCAGCACGTCTTTCTGCCCGCAATTCAGTGCCATAGACCCGGGCCTTAATGCGGCGCGCGATCTCGACGAGATGATGATCGCCACAGCCGAGCGCAACGCGTTGTGCTTCCGCGAGGCCGCCGAACAGGGGATAGACCTCACCGGCTACAACACGGTGGAGAATGCCCGCGACGTGCGCGCCCTGCGCGAGGCGCTGGGTTACGAGGACTGGAATGTCTGGGGCATTTCCTACGGTTCACATCTCGGCCAGATGCTGCTGCGCCAGGACCCGGAGGGCGTACGCGCCCTGGTGCTCGACGCCATCGTGCCCAATGATCTGTTCGACCTGTTCAATTGGGCCCGCATTTTCGACCTTCTGGTCGCCAACTTTGCCGGGGACTGCAACGGCGCGCGCGCCTGCGAGGACCTTGAAGCGCGCCTGTTCGATGCCATGGAATCGCTGCGCGACGATCCGGTGATCCTGCCCGCGACCGATTCCGAAGCCACGCCCGGGGGCGAGGTCTGGCTGCCGCCAGCCCTGCTGGCCTACCTGCCCTTCTCACTCGCCTACGAACAGGACAGCTACGCCTTCATTCCATCGGTCATGTCCAACCTCGCCGACGCGCTTGAACGCCGCGATCCGGTCGTGCTGGACGGTCTGGCCGTGGCGCTGTCCGGCGGCATGGGACCGGGCGGCGGCATGACCATGTCGCAAGGCATGTCGGCGGCGGTGCAGTGCAATGATGGCTATGTCCAGGGCGAGCTGGCGGCCACACAAGCCAGCACCGGCAGCCGCTGGCATAGTCTGGTGGTGTCTCTGCCAGGTGCGCAGCGTGCCGTTGAGGTTTGCGAACAGGCTGGCCTCTTCATGCGCGACCGGGCCGAGTATGCACTGGTGCAAAGCGATGTTCCCACCCTGATCGTGAATGGCGCCTGGGACCCGATCACCCCACCCTCGCTCGCGGTCTACATCCATGAGGCCATGCCCGGCACGCGCTATGTGGAGGTCCCCTACGCGGGCCACGGCCCCACCCGCTCCATGCCCGAATGCGGCGGCCAGGTGATGAGCGACTTCTTTGACACCCTTGATCTCGACGGTCTTGACGTCAGCTGCCTTTCAGAAGGTGCCAGCGTGCCACAATACGAGGACCTGGTATGGACCACCAGCGTCTACCGCGCCCTGGCCCTCACCCCTAATGCCCCGCAATCCTTCATTGTCCCGATGGTGTGGGCGGGCATATGCGTGCTGATCCTTTTCCTCGGCGTGTTCATTCTGCCGCTGTCGGTCCTTGCCCGTATGATCGACCGGCGCCCCGCGGCCGAACTGGCCGCCCTCACCGGCGGTGCCCGCCTGACCGCCTGGCTGGCGGGCGTCAGCGGGCTGGCGGGTCTGTCCCTGATCGGTGCCGGTGCCGCGCGCCTGATGGAGGACGCGGATGCAGCCATCATCGCCGGACTGGCGGCGCCTGCCGGTGCCGGCACCTGGCTCATGCTGGTTACAGGCGTTCTGGGTCTGCTCACCCTTGTCCTGCTGGCGCGCACGCTGGCGTCGGGCGAGCGAGTGCGGTTCGGCACGCTGACCGGCATCACGCTGATGGGTCTCGCCGGGGCGGCGCTGACCAGTTTCGCCTTCGTCTGGGATCTCGGACCGTTCTAGCAGCGGCCCGGGCGCTTATTCGGGACGGTTGAGCGCCCAGTCATAGGCATGACGCGCAATGCGCGGATTGGCCCTGATCGCCTGCGCCAGCTCCGGCTGCGCGTAAGCGAGAAGGTGGGCGATAACCCCGGCATCATCACCTCCGAAGTCCTCCTCATACCATTTGTAGATCCGCGAGATCACGAGGCCGCGGTCCGTAACCGTGACGCCGCGTGGATGGTTCACATAGGCGCGCGCCGCAGCGTCCAGGTCGTCATCCAGAGTATCCGCCCGCCACGCGCGGGTGCCGATATCCGGGCAGCCGATAGACGCGCAATTGACCGCGTAGTGCACCAGTGCCGCTTCAAACTGGGGGCGCATCACTCCGTGCTCGATATCGTCCAGGGAAAGGTCGCGTCCCTCCACCCTCACCCGCGCCTCGCTCCACGGGCCGATGGAAAACAGGCCGGGGCGGATCTGCATGATGGAGCGAGACGGGTTCTCCTCCACGATCAGACGTACGGTCACCGCGTTGTATAGATTGGCCCACAGCACGAACTGCTCACCCCGCGCCAGCGTGCTGACCGGCTGCGCCTCCAGCGCGGCGATGTAATCATCCAGCGCGGCGCGGTCATCGGCCTGCCCACGCAGGCGGTCATAATCGACCCGGTCCACACCGTCTGATCCTTCAATGACATACCTGCCTAGAAGCTGGTCCCAGGCATCATGCAGATCGTCCGTGGCATGGGCGGAAGGGGCGACCATGGCCGCCAGCGCGATCAGTATCAGGGCAAGGGTGCGGGCGGCCATGGTCGGGCTCCTGTTCAACGGTGTGTGACATAAACTAGCGCATCGGCACCGCCAGACCTTGCCCCACGGCGCGAACTCGCCAGTTTGTGCAACGCACTCACGCCCGCGTCAGCCGGAGCCATGACCCTGTGACAACCGACCCCGACCGCCTGACCATCCCCGTGCCGGACGGCGCGATCGCGGCGCTGGCCTGGCCGGCACCCGGGTGCCCCCGCCTCGTGGCCGCCCACGGCAATGGCTTTAATGCCATGAGCCTGAAGCCCCTGCTCGCCTCCCTGGCGGGCCGGTTCGACATCATTGCGGTGGATTTGCGCGGCCATGGCCGCACAACCCTGCCTGCGGATGCGAAAACCCATGATGGCTGGGACATATACGCCGATGACCTTCTGCATGTTCTGGCCGCGCTGGACCGCCCGGCCGACCTGCTCGCCGGCCATTCCATGGGCGCGGTCAGCCTGTTGCTGGCGGCCGGCCGTATGGACGCCCCGCCGCCTCTGGCCCTGATCGAGCCGGTGATACTGCCCTCCACCGTTTATCTCGCCGCACACACGCCATTCTGGCCGCTGTTTCGCGCGCGCATCGGCCTGGGCGAGCGCGCGCGACGCCGCGCCAATCACTGGGCGGCGCGCGACGAGGTTCTGGCGCGCTATGCCAGCAAGCCCGCCATGGCCGCGTGGGCACCCGGCGTGCTGGACGCATATCTAGAGGACGGACTGATTGACGGGCCAGACGGCTGGCACCTCGCCTGTGACCCGGCCTGGGAAGGTGCCAATTTCGAAGCCTGCCGCCATGATGTCATGAAGGCCGCGGCGCGCGCGGGCACGCGTATGCACGTTCTCAAGGCGCAGCATGGCTCCACGGTCATCAATGCGCGCGGCCTACAGCGGCGCGGGGCGCAGATCACCGTCATGGAAGGCGTCAGCCATCTCGCCCCGATGGAGGCACCCCAGCAGGTTGCCGAATGGATTGCAGGCGTTGGGCCTGGTGTGCGTTGAGCAGGTAAAATCGCCTTCCCGGACGGCATAGCCGATCCGGGATCCACCCCGGTCATCATGCCCCCCGCGCGGGCACGAAAATTTGGTGGATGGGTCCCGGCGCTCCCTGCGGCCGGCCCGGACAACACCTGAAGTCACCCCGTCGGATTTACCGAAGCAAGCTGGAACACCCCCTACCCCTTCGGCGGTTTGTTCCAGCCGGTCTGGCGGCGGACAAGGGCGATATGCCAGGCGCGCGGCAGGGCGTAGATCGCCTTGAGGATGAGGGTGAAGCGGCGCGGGAACGTGATTTCGAACCGGTTCGACTTCAGCCCCGCAGCAATGCGCCTGGCAGCTGCGTCCGCGCTGATCATGAACGGCTTGGGGAATTCATTGTCGTCCTGAGCCGGGGTCTCGACAAAGCCCGGCGTAATCACCTGGATATGGACGCCAAAGCGGTGCAGCTCGATCGCCAGGCACTCGGCCATGTTGATCAGTGCGGCTTTGGAGGCACCATAGGCCGACGCCGTGGGCATGCCGCCAAACCCGGTGGCGGAGGAGACGATGGCGATCTGGCCCTTGCGGCGTTTGGCCATCCGCCCGGTCAGCGCGCTGACACAGGCCGCCGTGCCGTTGAGATTGACTGCGAAGGTCTTGGCGTAGGCCTGATAGTCGGGATTTTCGGCGTGCACCGGGATGTAGATTCCCGCATTGAGCACGGCGCAGGCGATAGGACCGTGATCGCGCTCGACACGGTCAACCGTCTCTACGACGGCGTCCGCATCGGTGATGTCCAGCGGCACCGGAATGATGCGCCCCTCATGCTCGGCGGCCAGAGCGTTCAGCGCGTCTTCGCCGCGCGCCGACACGGCGACGGTCCAGCCCTGACGCGCCAGGCGCCGCGCCAGCGCCGCGCCGATGCCGGAGCTGGCGCCGGTAATCCAGACGAGGCCGTCTGCTTTGGTCACGGGCCGGGTCATGCGCTCTTCCTCTCCTGCTCAATGCCGATACGCGCCAGGAAGCGCGTGCTGTCGGCCCGCACTGCCGCGCGCTTGTCATCGTCCATGCGCTCCAGCGTCTTGTAGATCATGGCCAGACGCTGATTGCCCTTCAGCCGGCCCTCATTCTCCATCAGGAAATTCCAGTAGAGATAATTGAACGGGCAGGCCTGCGGTCCGTTCTTCAGGCTGACCTTATAGTGGCAGGTCTTGCAGTGGTCGCTCATCTTGTTGATGTAAGCACCTGACGCGGCATAGGGTTTGGTGGCCATCAGCCCGCCGTCGGCGTACAGCGCCATGCCGTGGGTGTTGGGCGCCTCTACCCATTCATACGCATCGGCATAGACCGCCAGATACCAGTCATTGACCGGCCGGGGATCGATCCCGGCGATCAGCGCGAAATTGCCGGTGATCATCAGGCGCTGGATATGGTGGGCGTAGGCATGACGTTTGGTGGTCAGCACCGCGTCACGCACGCAGGCCATCTCCGTCTCGCCGGTCCAGTAGAATTCGGGCAGCGGGCGGCGGGCGTCGAGCGCATTGCGGGTGAGGTATTCGGGCATGAAGCGCCAATACACGCCGCGCACATATTCGCGCCAGCCCAGGATCTGGCGGATGAAACCTTCCACGGCATTGAGCGGCGCGGTGCCCGCGCGCCAGGCGTTTTCAGCCTTGCGGCAGGCGGTCATGGGATCAAGCAGACCGCAATTGAGATAGAGCGAGATGACCGAGTGAAACAGAAAGGCCTCGCCGGTCTTCAGGGCGTCCTGATAATCGCCGAAATCAGCCAGGGCGTGCTCGATGAACCAGTCGAGCTGGCGGGCCGCATCTTCAGCTGTCACCGCATACCAGAAATCGTCCAGATCACCGAAATGGTGACCGAAGCGCGCGGCAACCAGGTCATGCACCTCGCGCGTGACGTCATCGGGTTCGATGCGCAGGCGCTGCGGGATGGTGACACTGTCTGGCAGACGCTTGCGGTTATCGTGGTCGAAATTCCACTGGCCGCCAGCCGGTTCGCCGCCCTCCATCAGAAGACCGGTCTCCCGGCGCATGTCGCGATAGAAGAATTCCATGGTCAGGCGCTTGCGGTCCTGAGCCCAGGCATCGAACCGGTCCCTTGAGCAGATGAAGCGGTCGTCGCGGCGGATCTCGACCGGCACGCCAAGGCGTTGCGGCCAGTCCTTCATCGCCTCCATGAGCCGGTATTCGCCCGGCTCCACCACGATCACACGATCATGGCGGCCTTCTGCCAATGCCCGCCGCACCTCGCCTTCGAGAGACCCGGCATTGCCCGTGTCATCAAGGCGCGTGTAGCGCACGTCGAGACCATCGGCCTCCAGCACGCTTGCGAAATGGCGCATGGCGGAGAACAGGAAGGCGATCTTCTTCTTGTGATGCGGCACGTAGCCGGCTTCTTCGGCCACCTCGGCCATCAGCACGGTGTCGCCGCTCGCATAGTCGCGCAACGACGCCAGCGACCGCGTGAGCTGGTCGCCCAGAACCAGCCGTAGCGCAGTCATCAGCCGGTCACGGGATTGGCGCGCCGCACATAGGTCACGCGCTGGCCACGGGCCTCGAATTCGCTGCGGGCCCAGCGCCCGTTCTCGTCATACCACAGGTCCAGGGTGAGCGAGGCGACGAGCCGGTAACGGCGCGCCTGGATGGTCCCGCCATCGGCCTCGATCTCTTCTTCGCCCAGGAACTCGACATTGGTCTCCATCAGCGTGCCGTGTTCGGTGTTCAGCACCTGATCCTCACCCGGCGGATAGCGATGCCAGTGGGAAGACGGCAGGATGTCGGCGTCCATCGCCGCCTCGACCGGCGCGCCTTCAGGATCGCGCCCTGTGACCTCCAGCCCGGAGCCATTGGCGCGCGCAGCCACCTCGAATGTGTCCCCATCCTTCAGCGTGCGCCCGTCGAAGGCGACCAGGCGGCCGTCTTCCCAGCGCTCGGTGGAGTCGTGCTCGTAACGAAACACTGTCACCGGCCCGAGCCCGGCGCGCAGACGCACCGTCACCTCCGCGATCAGGGCAGCGCCATCTTCGGTGAAGCGTACTTCATGGGTGCCAAAGGGCGTGTTGCGGCCGCGGAACACGTCGAAAATGATCGTCTCGCCCGGGCCGGCGGCGAGGTCGGCCGCCGCGAGGGCGGACGGGACAGGCGCGGCCAGAAGGGCCGCAAGGGCGGCGGTGAGGCGAAGCATCAACATGTCTCCTGTTTCAGGTTCAAAGGCGCTTGGCCAGGCGGTTGAGCCGGTCAATCCCGGCATAAACGGGATTGGTCAGGCGCACGCCGCCCAGCTCGACGACAAAGCAAATACAGGTCTCGGCGCTGTCCACCCGCGGATGGTGCACATCGCCGGGCGACACCGCACATACATCTCCGCGGCCGAACGCGGCGCGCCCGTCATGAAAGGAACCCGTGAGCACCAGCGTTAGTTCCTCGCCGGAATGGTCATGCCGGGGCGCGCCCTTGCCGGGCGGGATGGAGAGGATACGCGCCTGCACGCCCTCCCCGCTGAGGCTCGCGACGGGAATTTCGCTGTAGCCGCCGAGGCGCCGGCGCCAGCCGCGATTCGTCTGGCCTTCCAGCGCCAGCGCCAGCGGAAGCGGCAACAGGCCGGCCTGCGGGCCATCGGGATGCGCCCTTGCGCCCGTATCGGCAGGCAGCCGCTCCAGCGTGCGTGCCAGAGCCTCCGATCCCAGCGGCGCTTCCGGCAACGCTTCCAGGAGTGCGCCAAACACCATTTCTACCGGCGCAGCCCGGCGTGCAGCGTCCGGGCGCATCACACCCTGACAGGCCGCCAGCACGCGCACCGCTTCGGGGGCCGCGCCAGAGGCGCAATCGAGTATCCAACCTTCGTCCAGCATCGTCATGGGTTACGCCGTAAATTGCTCTTTTCATTGCATACGCACGCCTGAGGCGGGCGGATCACCTAGCGGCTGGCGCACAGCCGGCCGGACGCTTGCCCGACAGTACAGCGTCCAAAATCAGACCGTTACCGCCCCAGGGCAGGCTGACGCAAAACGCTCGCCACAGCCGCTCGCATCCAAGCGGTGGCATGACGCCGTCATCGTGATGCGTCCGGTAAACGGCGGGGACCACTGGCTGAGCCAGCCCCCGAATCCCGCATCTGGGCGTGCCGTAGGGCGTCAGCCGTGCGCCAGCAGCCGCTCGCTCAGGGCCCAAAGCCGGTCTGCACCGCCGGAGTCGACGGCGTAGGGCCGCACCCCTGACCAGCCACGCTCCTGTGCGGGCTCGGCGATGTTGCAGTCCTCGCAATACGCGCCGCCACGACCGGTCAGCAGCGGCGAGACCGCCGCCCACACCGTGGTGGCCGCCCCCGCCTCCACCGACTTGAAGCGAGCATTGACCGAGCCGTCGGCCTCGATCCAGCCCAGCGCGCGCATCTCCGCCTCGTCCATGTCGCGCTGGAGACCGGTCATGATGCCGCCGGGATGGACGGAGAACGCCTCCACGCCCTCTTCCGCATGGCGGGCATTGAAGCCCAGCGCGAACAGGGCGTTGGCGGTCTTGGACTGGCCGTAGGCGGTCCATTTCTCATACTCGCGCTTGGTGAAATCGGGATCATCGAAATCCACCGGCGATACCATGTGGGCCACCGATGACAGCATGACCAGGCGCGCGCCCGGACGCCCCGTCATGAGGCTGGCCAGAGCGTTGGCCAGCACAAAATGGCCCAGATGGTTGGTGGCGAACTGCAGCTCGCGCCCCGCAGGCGTGCGCTGCTCAGGGCACGCCATGATGCCGGCATTGCAGATCAAAAGGTCCAGCGCCTCGACACGCTCGCGCACGACATCTGCACAGGCCGCAGCGCTGGCCGGGTCGGCCAGATCCAGCGCCAGCACCTCCACGCGGTCAAGGCCGGCCAGCGCCATCTCGGCCCGCGCCGCATCGCGCGCCGGAACCAACACGCGCGCTCCGGCCCCGGTCAAGGCGCGCACCGTCTCCAGGCCGATCCCGGAATAGCCGCCGGTGACCAGCGCCGTACGGCCAGACAGATCATGACCGGCGATCACCTGCGCAGCGGTGGCGCGCGCACCGAACGGACTGTCGACGCGGCGCTGGTTTTCGAGGGACATGGGGGAGCTCCATTGGATGTTGCAAATCTTCCGGCGGTCAAAGTGCGCCGGTCAGCCTCGATTGCCAACCCGCCGGCTTGACGCGTCCCGCGCCCGCAACTAACACCTCGCACGCTCCCGCTTCGCGTGGAGGAGGACCCTGACGATGAACACGACCCGCCAGAGCTGAATTCGTGCCGCGCTTCAAAGCGCAGCCCTGTAGCGCCGGAATTTCCGTCGCGCCTCTTGCGGACGTTTCATCATGATATCACTCAACCATCGCGTCGCGCTGGTGACCGGCGCAGGCCGGGGCATCGGCGAAGCCATCGCGCGCGCTTTCCATCGCGAAGGTGCCCATGTCCTCATCACCGACATCAACACCCGCAGCGCCAGCGCGCTCGCCTCCGAGCTGGGCGAACGAGCCGAGAGCCTGCGCCTCGATGTGGGCGAGGAAGAGGACTGGCGCGCGGCCGAGGCGCATGTCCGCACCCGCCATGGCGGGCTGGACATTCTGGTCAACAATGCTGGCATCACCGGATTTCTGGAAACCGAAGGTCCCCATGATCCTGAGCACTTTCAGCTGGCCAGCTGGCGGGCGGTGCACCGGGTCAATCTGGACGGGCTGGCGCTGGGCTGCCGCACGGCCATCGCCCTGATGAAAGGCTGGCGCGCCGGGTCGATCATCAACCTCTCCTCGCGCTCCGGCGTGGTGGGGATACCGGGCGCGGCGGCCTACGCCTCATCCAAGGCGGCGGTGCGCAACCATACCCGCACCGTGGCGCTGTACTGCGCGCAGCAGGGTTACGCCATCCGCTGCAATGCGCTCCTGCCCGCCGCCATCCTCACCCCGATGTGGGACGCCATGCTGGGCGACGGGCCTGAGCGCGAGGCGATCATGAACGGCATCGCCGAGGGCGTGCCCATGGGCCGGTTCGGCACGCCGCAGGAAGTCGCCGAAGCCGCGGTATTCCTGGCGGGCGACGCCTCCAGCTACATGACCGGAACCGGCCTCGATCTCGACGGAGGGATTTTGGCGGGGGCAGAGGCGGCGCCGGGGCAGAGGGAGTGAGGGTCAGGCGGGAGAGAGGAAGGTGATGGCATGATGTCCAGAAATCATGACTTCATCGCCGCCTCTCGCCCTCACCGCGCACACTCCGCCCCCTGCCTTCACCGCGACCGCGTGCTAGTTTCGTTCTCCTGTTCGAATCGCCACTTGCCGCAGGTGCGTCCATGTCCACCCTTCCGCTGTCCCAGCAGGCCGCTGCGCGCCCGCCGCGCGCGCAGGCCGCCTATCTTGACGGGCTGAACGCTGACCAGCGCGCCGCGGTGGAGGCCACCGAAGGTCCGGTTCTGGTGCTGGCGGGCGCAGGGACCGGCAAGACGCGGGTGCTGACCACGCGGCTGGCGCACATTCTGGCCACGGGCAAGGCTTGGCCTTCCCAGATACTGGCGGTGACCTTCACCAACAAGGCCGCGCGCGAGATGAAGCACCGCGTGGGCGCCATCATGGGCGAACATGTGGAGGGCCTGCCCTGGCTGGGCACCTTTCACTCTGTGGCCGCCCAGATTCTGCGCCGCCATGCCGAGCTCGCAGGCCTGAAATCCAGCTTCACCATTCTGGACACCGACGATCAGCTGCGCCTGATCAAGCAGATCCTCGAAGCCGAGGGCATCGACATCAAGCGGTGGACGCCGCGCTATTTCGCCAGCCTTGTGGACGGGTGGAAGAACCGTGCGCTGACGCCCGAACGCATCCCGGAGGAGGACAAGTGGAGCTTCGCTGACGGACAGGCCGGATCGCTCTACCGGCTCTATCAGGAACGCCTGTCGGTGCTGAACGCTTGCGACTTCGGCGATCTGCTGTTGCACGTGATCAATATTTTCCAGGCCCATCCGGACGTGCTGGCCGAGTTCCACCGCCGCTTCCGCTATGTGCTGGTGGACGAGTATCAGGACACCAACGTCGCCCAGTATCTGTGGCTGCGCCTGCTGGCGCGCGGGTCGGGCAATCTGTGCTGCGTGGGCGATGACGACCAGTCCATCTATGGCTGGCGCGGCGCGGAGGTGGACAACATCCTGCGCTTCGAGACCGATTTTCCTGGCGCGAAAGTCATCCGGCTGGAGCGCAATTACCGCTCGACCGGGCATATTCTGGGCGCTGCCGCCGGCCTGATCGCCGCCAACAAGGCGCGTCTGGGCAAGACGCTCTGGACCGAGGACGACCCCGGCCAGCCGGTGCAGGTCAGTGGTTTGTGGGATGGCGAGGCCGAAGCGCGCTTCGTCGCCGACACCGTGGAAGCCCATGTGCGGGGCGGCGGCAAGCACAGCGATATCGCGGTTCTGGTCCGCGCCTCCTGGCAGATGCGCGCGTTTGAAGAGCGGTTCATCATGCTGGGCCTGCCCTATAAGGTGGTGGGCGGACCGCGCTTCTTCGAGCGCGCCGAGATCCGCGATGCGCTCGCCTATATGCGCCTGGTGCGCTCCATTGATGACGATCTGGCTTTCGAGCGCGTGGTCAACACACCCAAGCGCGGCATTGGCGACACCACCGTGCAGCGCCTCGCCGCGGCGGCGCGCAGCGCACGCACCTCCATCGCCGAGGCCGCGCGCCTGATCGTGCGGACCGACGAAATTCGGGGCAAGGCCCGCACGGCCCTGCAGGGTTTCCTGCGCGATATCGACCGCTGGGCGGGTCAGGCCGAGACGATGCGCCACGACGAGCTGGCCGAGATCGTACTCGATGAAAGCGGCTACACAGCCATGTGGCGCGAGGATAAGAGCCCGCAGGCCGCCGGCCGGCTCGATAACCTCAAGGAGCTGGTCCGCTCCATGGGCGAGTTCGATACGCTGGACGCCTTTCTCGAACATATCGCTTTGGTCTCCGACGTGGACCGCGCCGAGGATGGTGAAGAGGTCTCGCTGATGACGCTGCACGCCGCCAAGGGGCTGGAGTTTCCCCTCGTCTTTCTGCCCGGCTGGGAAGAGACGGTCTTCCCCTCCCAGCGCGCGCTGGACGAAAGCGGCGCGGCCGCGCTGGAAGAAGAGCGCCGCCTGGCCTATGTCGGCATCACCCGGGCGCGCGAGCGCGCAATCATCAGCTTCACCGCCAACCGCATGATCTACGGGCGCTGGCAGTCCGTCCTGCCCTCGCGCTTCATTGATGAGTTGCCGCCCGCCCATTGCGAGGCCCAGTCGGAAACCGGCTATTATGACGCCGGGCCGGGCTTCCAGGAATCGGCCGGGCCGTCGGACGCCTTCCGATCCTCCTATGAAAGCCCCGGCTGGCGGCGCTATCAGGAAAGCCAAGCCTCAGGCCGGCGCGCCAATCCCGGCGTGATCGAGGGCCAGGCCACGCTCATCACCAGCGGCAAGCCGAGCAAATTCGCCCGCGGCCAGAGAGTCTTCCACCAGAAATTCGGCTATGGCCAGATCATCGAAGCCGATGGCGACAAGCTCACTGTGGCGTTCGAGAAGGCCGGCACGAAAAAGGTGGTGGCGGGGTTTGTGGAAGCGGTTTGAGAGTCCATAACCCCTCCGCCCGCTGACAATCGCGCGCACCGGCCTTTGCGCGCCGGGCAGGCTCTGCTATCAGGCGCGCGGGGATTGGGTCTCGAGGGTGATGCGTCATGAAGCTGATCTGTGGCAACGCCAACCGGCCGTTGGCGAAAGCCATCGCGGACTATCTGGACGCGCCCTTGTCGAACGTGGAGATCGAACGCTTCGCCGATGACGAGCTGTTCGTGCGCATCGACGAGAACATGCGCGGACAGGACGTCTTCATGATCCAGTCCACATCCAAGCCCGCCAACGACAATCTGATGG
This sequence comes from Hyphomonadaceae bacterium BL14, assembly GCA_027627705.1. Classification (NCBI taxonomy): domain Bacteria; kingdom Pseudomonadati; phylum Pseudomonadota; class Alphaproteobacteria; order Hyphomonadales; family Hyphomonadaceae; species Hyphomonadaceae bacterium BL14. The sequence goes on along the minus strand of CP091242.1, from coordinate 566,608 downwards.
AATTGCTGATCTGCATGGACGCGCTCACCCGGGCGAGTGCGCGCCGGATCACCGCTGTCATCCCCTATTTCGGCTATGCCCGTCAGGACCGCAAGACCGGCGGCCGTACGCCCATCACCGCCAAGCTGGTGGCCAACCTGATCGCCGGCTCGGGCGCGCACAGGGTGCTGACGCTGGACCTGCATGCCGGCCAGATCCAGGGCTTTTTCGACATCCCCACTGACAATCTGTTCGCCACCCCGGTGTTCGAGCGCGATATCCGCAGGGTCTATGACGTGAAGGATCTGATGATCGTATCGCCGGACGTGGGCGGGGTGGTGCGCGCGCGCGCCCTGGCCAGCCGCCTGGGCGCCGACATCGCCATCGTGGACAAGCGCCGGCCGCGCGCGGGCGTCAGCGAGGTGATGAACATTATCGGCGATGTGGAAGGCCGACGCTGCATCATCTTTGACGATATCATCGATTCAGGCGGCACGCTGTGCAACGCGGCCGCGGCGATCAAGGAAGCCGGCGCTGCCGAGGTGTCGGCCTATATCACCCATGGTGTTTTGTCTGGCAAAGCCATCGAGCGCATCGACGCCTCGGTGCTCAGTGAGCTGGTGGTGACCGATTCCATCGACGTCTCTGCCAAGTCGGCGGCATCGTCCAAGGTGCGCGCGCTATCGGTCGCCCCGCTGCTGGGCGAAGCCATCCGGCGCATCGCCAATGACGAGTCGGTCTCCAAGCTGTTCGACTAGGCATCCGCCCCGGTCTGCTTGGGCCTTGATGGCCCGGGTCCGGCTTGCCCGTATCCGGTCTACTCCGGAATGTCTTTTTGGTTTTCGGCGTCCTCGATGGGATCCAGGCGTTCGATATTGAGATCAGACCGGCCGCTGATCAGGTCCACCGCCCGGTCCGCGGCGTCCTGGAAGGGCTGCAGCACCAGATCGGCGCCCGCCTCCGTCAATTCGTCAATGCGCGTTCCATGCTGGCTGGTCACGGCGATCTTGCCCTTGAAGCCCAACTGACGCAGCGTCTTGATCATGGCGATGCGGCTGTCCTCGTGAGCGATGCCGGTTTCGCGGTCATTGGCTGTGGAAATCACCCACTGCACGCCTTTCAGCGGCAGGTGGGAGATGAATTCCTGGTCGGACAGGTCGCCATAAATCGTATCCAGCCCGCGATCGCGCCAGGTCCGGACGGCCGCCGGATTGAAGTCTGCGCCAAGCGCTGAAATCTCGTTCTTGATCAGGCGCTGCGCAATGGCACCGCCATACCGGCCCAGCCCCAGCAGGATCACATCATGGCGCCGCTTGGCAGCGTCGCCTTCTCCGTTCTCGGCCGGCTGGAGCGTCTTGCGCTCGAACACGCCCAGGATAGGCTCCAGCAGCGGGTAGATGCGGTGGGAGTAGGTGATCATGTAGGTCGACGCGCCGATGGTGATCAGCCCCACCAGGGTGACGAGCCCCATCACCTCTTCGTCGACATGGCCGATCGCCAGCGCCATCGCCATGAAGATCAGTGAAAACTCGGATATCTGCGCCACCGTCAGGCCGGCGAGGAAGCCGGTGCGTTTGCGATAGCCCATCACCCCCATGATCACCATGACAATGAGCGGGTTGCCGACCAGCACGAAGAGCGAGAACACCACTGCGGCCGGGATGTTTTCGCCGATCAGCGACAGGTCGAGCTGGGAGCCCAGCGCCACGAAGAAGAATAGCAGGAGGAAATCGCGCAAGGAGGCCAACCGCGCCGAAATCGCGTCACGATAGGGCGTTGATGCCAGCGCTACACCCGCCAGCAGGCCGCCCAGCTCCTTGCCCACCCCGAAAATGTCGCCAATCGCGGCGAACGCCGCCGCCATGGCGATAGAGAAGGTGATCAGGAGCTCCGGAGATCCTGCCAGCATGGAGGTCAGCGGCGTGGCGGCAAAGCGGATGAACAGCATCACCAAAATGACCATGACGACGCCAGCGCCGAGCACCATCAAAACGTCCTGAACCCCGGCACCTTCCTGACCGCCCACGCCCAGCGCGCTCAGCGCGATCATGGCAAACACCACCACGATGTCCTGAACGATCAGGAAGCCCAGCGCGATGCGGCCGTGCAGGGAGTCGATCTCGCGTTTGTCGCTGAGCAGCTTCACGATGATAATTGTGGACGAGAAGGTCAGCGCCACCGCGATATAGATGCTGGTGATGGGATCGAAGCCCAGGCCCAGGGCGATCAGGAAGCCGAAGACCGACGTGAAGGCCACTTGGCCCAGACCGGTCAGCAGGGACACAGGGCCCAGCGACTGGATCAGCTTGATGTCCAGCTTGATGCCCACCAGGAACAGAAGCAGCGCGATGCCCAGTTCGGCGAGCACGCCGACGCTGTCATCAGACCGGATCAGGTCCAGCACGGAGGGGCCGGCGATGATGCCCACCACGATGAAGCTGACGATCAGGGGTTGGCGCAGGATATGGCCGACCAGTCCGATGGCTGCAGCGACCGTGAGCAGCACTGCGATCTCGTAGAAGATCGAGTGGGTGATCACGTCTTCCATGGCTGTGCGCCCCTTGGCAAAACAGCGCCATGCCCGGTGCGAGCGCGCACCCGGCCTGCCGCCAAAATGAAACAAGTATCTGAGTGTGCGGCGCCTCAGCCTGCCGCGTCAAAGAAAAAGGCGGCGTCATGCAGGCCGGGCTGTGGGTCTGGACGCCGCCTGCGCATCGCGGCAGGGTCTGATCCGCTAAACGGACCGGGGACGCGCATGAAGGATCTTGATCAGGCCATGGCTGAGCTCGGCCCATGGCTGTCGCAGCATGAATCGCGCCGCAAGGCGGCCGTGTCCCGGCTGTTGGTGGGCATAGCCGCTGCTGTAGCCGCGGCGATCGTCATCGGCGCCGGTCTGGGCTTTGCGGGCGTGCCCACGCCCTTCGTGATTTTTGCAGGCGTGGTCGCTGCCATGGGCGTCATGGCGTGGGCGGGCTATCCGCTTCAGCAGCTGCGCATGGAAGTCAAACACGGCCTCAACACCCGCATGGCGCAGGCATTCGGCCTGACCTACAGCCCCAAGCCGCCCAGCCCCGCCCGCTTTGACGCCTTCCTCTCTCATGGCCTGATCACCAGCTCTGACCGGCAATCGTTCGAGGACCATTTCGCCGGTGAGACGCATGGCGCGGACTTCGAACTGTATGAAGCCCATCTCCAGCAGCGACGGCGCAGCAAGGACCGCACCTATTACGTCACGGTGTTTCACGGTGTTTTGATCCGCATCACCTTCCCGCGCACCATTGAGGGCGTGACGCTGGTGACGCGCGACAAGGGCCTGTTCAACGGCCTGGAAGCGTTCTCGCGGCGCCATCTCTCGGGGCGCAAGCTGGAGCGCATCGGTCTGGTCGATCTCCGGTTCGACCGTCTGTTCGAGGTGTACGGCACCGATCAGGTGATGGCGCGCTATCTGCTCACCCCCTCTTTCATGGAGCGCCTGCTCAGGCTGGAGGAGGTGCTCGCGGGCAAGAATGTGCGCTGTGTGTTCGACGAGGACCTCGTCCCCGAAAGCGGGCGCGGCGAGCTCCTGATCGCAGCCGAGACCGGCAACAAGTTCGAGCCCGGCTCGCTGTTCACGCCTCTGGATGACCGCAGGCGCATCGCCAAGCTGCATGAAGAGTTCAGCCTGATCGAAGACATCATGGAGACCGTGCTGCAGCCGCCGTCGCAAGGCGGCGGGGTGGGCGCCAGCGTGGTCGCCTGAACCATCTCGACAACAGCCAGACCGATCCGGTAGCTTGCTACCTCCAAGGTTTTGATGCGGGAAACGGGTATGATCGCTCTGGTCGCCTTTTCAGGCCTATTCCTGACCCTTGCCGGTCTTGTATTCATCACTGCACCTCTGCTGCCGCGCCAGGGCGCGCTGGCATCCGCTCACCGGCGTCTTGAGCTGTCAGGAGCATTCGAGAAAAGCGCGTCTGTTATCTGCGGCGCCCTGTTCCTGGCCTGCGGTGCCGGCGTGATTGCCTGGTCCGCGGGAATTGTCTGAGCCGCAGCTTGACGCGCACCGCGCGCCTTGCGCGGGTTTGGCGGATCGGCTATAGCCCGCCGCTCGAATTGCGGTGCTGCGCTCAAGGCGCGTCGCCGCGCGCCGTGCGCCGCCGGTTTGGGCGGCGCATGCATTTGAACCCTGAGGAACCGGTCTGATGAGCGATATTGTTCTTTCCGTCGAAGTGCGCGAGCGCACCGGCAAGGGCGGCGCCCGCGAAGCGCGCCGCGGCGGTCTTGTGCCGGGCGTGCTGTATGGCGGTGATCGCGGCCCGGTGGCTATCACCCTGAAAAACAACGAGCTGATCAAGGCTATCAACTCGGGCAAGTTTCTGTCCCAGATGATCACCATTGATCACAAGGGCGAAACGCAAACCGTACTGACGCGCGATGTGCAGTTCGATCCTGTGCGCGATTTCCCGCTTCATGTCGATTTCCAGCGCGTGGACGAAGACTCGGTCATCTCCGTGGAAGTGCCTGTGCGCTTCCTTAACGAAGAAAAGGCCCAGGGCATCAAGCGCGGCGGCGTGGTGAACGTTGTGCGCCACACCATCGAAGTTTACTGCCCGGCCGGCCAGATCCCCGAAGCGATCGAGATCGATATCGCGCATATGAATATCGGTGACTCGCTGCACATCTCCGAGGTCAAGTTGCCTGACGGCGTCAAGCCGACCATCACTGACCGCGACTTCACCATCGCGACCATGCAAGGCTCGCGCGCCGTGATCGAAGGCGAAGACGGCGACGCGGACGAAGCTGAGTCTGCCGAAGAGGCCGAGGCCGGGGACGACGCCAGCGAGGACTAGTCCAGCTGGCCGGTAACCCGGTCCTGAACCGTATCAAGGGCGGCGCGCCGGAGCCTGGCTCCTGCCGCCGCCCTTTCCATGTGCGGAGTACGCCATGCACCTGATCACGGGGCTCGGCAATCCCGGCGCGAAATACGCCGCCAACCGCCATAATGCCGGTTTCATGACCGTGGACGCCATCGCCGCGCAATGGTCGCTGGGTCCCTGGCGCAAACGCTTTCAGGGCGAGGTGTGCGAAGGGACGATAGGAACCCCGGACGGCCCTGCGCGCGTGCTGCTACTGAAACCCCAAACCTTCTACAATGAAGCCGGCCGCGCGGTCGCCGAGGCGATGAACTTCTATCGGCTGGACGCATCCGGCCTGACCGTGTTTCACGATGAGCTGGACCTGGCACCGGGCAAGTTCCGCCTGAAACACGGCGGCGGCCATGCCGGCAATAATGGACTGCGCTCCATCATGGCCCACGTGCCCGGAGACTTCCGGCGCGGGCGGATCGGGATCGGCCATCCCGGCGACAGGAACCGCGTCACCGCCTGGGTCTTGTCCGACGTGCCCAAAGCCGATCAGGAGTGGTTCGGGGCGCTCCTGGACGCCATTGCGCGCAGCACGCCCTTGTTGCTGACGGCGGGCGGCGACGACGCCTTTCAGACCCGCGTCACGCATCTGGCACCCGCCCCGCCGGGCTGAGGCCGGTTTGACATCACGCCGGGCGGCCCCAAGTGTCATGGCATAGTGAGCCAGCCCGGAGTGCCCATGTTCGATTCACTCGCCCCCTCCCCCGCAGACCAGGTGCGCAAGCGCATGGAGCAGCTCGCCCGTGCCGACGGCACGGCCAGGCTGATCGCCGCCGCGGACAGCCTGGCCAAGCCGAGCCAGTGCCTGGAGCGCACACTGGATGTCGAGGGCGTGGGCAAGCTGGAGGCGTTCCGGGTGCGCTTTGCCCAAGGCGGCGAGCCGACCAAGGGCGGTATCCGGTTTGATTCTGGTGCCGACGCGCACGAGGCTGAACGCCTGGCGCTGCTGATGGCTCTGAAATGCGCGCTGGTCGGCCTGCCCTATGGCGGTGCCAAGGGCGCGGTGCGGGTCGACGCGCGCAAGCTGGACACCAGCCAGCGCGACAGGGTCGCCCGCGCCTATGCCCGGGCCTTCAGCGACATCATCGGACCGGATACCGACGTGCCCGCGCCGGACATCGCGACCGGCGCCGCCGAGATGGACGCCATCCGCCGGGAGCTCGGCTATGGCAAGGGCGACAGCCGCGCGCCCATCACCGGCCTGCCGCCCGAGCGTGGCGGGCTGGAGCTGCGCAAGGGTGCCACCGGTCTGGGGGCCTGGCGGGTCTATCAGCGCCTGTGCAGGGAGGGCCTGTGCGTGGCCCGGCCGCGTATCGCCGTGCAGGGCTTTGGCAATGCCGGGACCGCTTTCGCGCGCGCTGCCTGCGCGAATGGCGCGGTGATTGTGGCGGCGTCCGATTCCCGCTCGCTGGCCCGTGACCGAGACGGTCTGGACCTCGACGCGCTGGATGCGCGCAAATCGGATACGGGCAAGGTCGGCGAGTTCGGCGACCCGGAGTCCATCTTCGCCATCGATTGCGACGTGCTGGTGCTGGCCGCCAAAGGGGATTCCGTGACGGCCAGGACCGCGCGGGAGATCAAGGCTGGCCGCCTGGTGGAGATCGCCAACGCGCCGGTGACCTGCGACGGGTATGACGTTCTGGACCAGCGCAGCATTCAGAGCCTGCCTGACATCCTGGCCAATGCTGGCGGGGTGGTCGGGTCCTACTTCGAATGGCGCGAATTTGCCCGGACAGGGCAGCCCGACAATGACGCGCTACAGGCTGAATGGGAGGCAGTGATGGACGCTGCCGCTGACCGGGTCAGTGCCCGTGTCGACCGCACCGGGCTGGCTGTGCATTCAGCCGCATTGGTGGAGGCGCTGAACCAGCTGGAACCGGGTTCACGCCAGCTGCTGGTCAGTTAACACGGTTTAAGAGGGCGCGGTCCAGCTGGCTGATCGAGATCGCGCCCGTGCCGCACACATCATAGGCGAGCGCGCCTGCCGGGCGGCCGCTGGCGTCATAGACCGCCTCATACAGATAACAGCCCTCGCCATCATCGGGCATGGTGCCGGGGATAAAGACCGGGTCAGCCTCGCCGGGCGCGGGCTCGGCACGGTCACTGACAACCGAGAATTCGGGTCCGCGGTCCCCGATCAGGCAGTCCCACCGCCCGGACTCACCAAAGCGCATGCGCACCCGCGTCCCGGCCCGCTCCTGTCCTGCATAAAGCACATGGGCCTGGCCGCTGCCGCGCACGAACGCCATGGACGAATTGCGCGCCGCGCTGACACACTGGCCGATATCGGCCATCAAAGCGGGCAGGTTTTCAGTCCAGCTTGGATAGGGTCCGGTTTCCCGTGCACAGCCAAGATAGACCAGACGCCCCACCGCCACAGACGCCTCGCGCGCCCAGACGCCATCGGACGCCGGGCAAGGATGTGTGCGCATGGACACGCTCACCGGCTCCACGCTGGAGCCTTCGGTGTAAACGCGCTCGCCATCACTCACCCAAGGCTGGGTCAGATCGAATTCCGTTTCAACCCGGCCTGTTGCGAAGCCATTGCCGCTGAACAGAGCGACTGCGCGGCCATTGATCTCGCGGAAGGTGATGACAGCGTGAAACTCCGCGCCTTCGATCTCGAATCCGGCGGTGTCAGCGTCGCGCGGTGCCGGGATAAACGTAGCAGGCGCAACCGGACTGGCCGAAAACCCGGACGGGGACAATGTCTGCTGCGTTGTCACACACGCCGAGGCCAGGCAGGCCAGACTTGCCGCCGCCAGACCGCGCACCCATGCCGGCATTGCTGTTGAGATCATCACCCGCCCCCTCTGCGTCCGGGCAGCTTACACTGCCCGCATGACAAGCGGGAGGCATTCGGGACAGATCATCGGGCCGCTGAGGAGATAATCAGGCGGACGCGGCCGCGCTTACCGCTTCGCGGATCGCGGCCAGCGCAGCCTCAGCACCGGCACCATCCGGGCCACCGGCTTGCGCGAGATCCGGCTTGCCGCCCCCGCCCTTGCCACCCACATGCCCGGCTCCTGCGCGTACCAGCGCCACAGCGTCGATCCGGCCGGCGAGATCTGGCGTGACGGCGACCGCCACGGCGGCCTTGCCGTCATCCACACCCACAAAGGCTGCAACGCCGCTGGTCAAATGCTGGCGCGCCTCGTGGACCATGTCGCGCACATCCTTGCCGCCGACGCCTTCGAGAATGCGGCCTATGAACTGGAGTGAACCCATGGTCTCGGGTGCCGAGCCGGCACCGCCGGAGGCGCCGCCCATGGCAAGCTGCTTCTTGGCTTCGGCCAGCTGGCGGTCCAGGCCCTTGCGCTCATCCTGCAGGGCCGCGATGCGCGCCACCAGGTCCTGGGTCGGAATTTTAAGCTGATGGGCCGCCGCGCGCGCGATGCCCGCTTCGGTCTCCAGCCATTGGCGCGCGGCTTCACCCGTCAGCGCCTCGATCCGGCGCACGCCAGCGCTGACCGCGCCTTCGCCGACAATCTTGAACAGGGCGATATCGCCGGTGCGCGCCACATGCAGGCCGCCGCACAGCTCCACCGAATAGCTCCTGCCCTCCCCGTCCAGCGCATCGCCCATGGCCAGCACGCGGACCCGCTCGCCATACTTCTCGCCGAACAGCGCCAGCGCGCCCTTTTCGATTGCCTCAGCCGGAGTCATTTCGGCGATTTGCGCGGGCGCGTTCTGGCGAATGACCGCATTCACCTGCGCCTCGATGGCGGCGATTTCCTCGGCGGTGACGGCGCGGCCATGAGAGAAGTCAAAGCGCAGGCGGTCCGGGCCCACATAGGAGCCTTTCTGGGTCACGTGCAGGCCCAGCACCGAGCGCAGCGCGGCATGCATCAGATGGGTCGCCGAATGGTTGGAGCGGGTCTGGCGCCGGCGCGCATCATCGGCGCACAGGGACGCCTGGGCACCCGGCTTGACCTCGCCTTCAGTCAGCGTGCCGATATGGGCATAGAGCGATCCGGCGCGCTTTTGCACGTCACGCACCGCAAAGCGCGCGCCGTCGCTGAAGACGATCTCGCCGCTATCGCCAATCTGGCCGCCGCCTTCGGCGTAGAAGGGCGTCTGGTCAAACACCAGTTCGGCGGAGTCGCCGGCCATGAGCGCGCCGGCTTCAGCGCCATTTGCGATAATCGCCTGCAGGGTTCCGGCCCCGTCATAGCCGCCGTGTCCGGTGAACCGGGTGTCGCCCACGCGGTCACGCAGGGTGAACCAGAGCCCGTCCGTCGCAGCGTCTCCCGACCCGGCCCAGTGGGCGCGGGCCTGGGCCCGCTGGCGCTCCATGGCGGTCTCGAACCCGGCCTCGTCCACGGTGAGCCCGCGCGCACGCAGGGCATCCTGGGTGAGGTCCAGCGGGAAACCGTAAGTGTCATAGAGCTTGAACGCCACCTCACCGGCCAGAGCCTCGCCCGGCTTCAGAGCCGCCGTGGCTTCCTCCAGCAGGCCCAGTCCGCGGCCCAGCGTGCGCTGGAAGCGCTCTTCCTCACCGCGCAGGGTTTCCTCTATGGCCGGAAGGGCGCGCGTCAGGTCAGGATAGGCGGCCCCCATCTCGTCGGCCAGCGTGCGCGCCAGGGTGAACAGCACCGGTTCTTGCGCACCGAGCATATGGGCGTGGCGCATGGCGCGGCGCATGATCCGGCGCAGCACATAGCCGCGTCCCTCATTGGACGGCGTCACGCCATCGGCGATCAGGAAGCTGGTGGCGCGCATATGGTCCGCAATCACCCGGTGGCTGGCCAGCGCGTCGCCCTGTGCCTTCACTTTGAGCGCATCCTCCTGCGCCGTGATCAGGTTACGGAACAAATCGATATCGTAATTATTGTGCACGCCCTGCAGCACCGTGGTAATGCGCTCCAGACCCATGCCGGTATCGATGGAGGGCTTGGGCAGATTGCGCCGCTCGCCGCCGGCCATCTGCTCGTACTGCATGAAGACGAGATTCCAGATCTCGATAAAGCGGTCGCCATCCTCGTCCGGACTTCCCGGAGGACCGCCGGGAACATCAGCGCCGTGGTCGTAGAAGATTTCCGAACACGGCCCGCACGGACCGGTATCGCCCATGGACCAGAAATTGTCAGAGGTGGCGATACGCAGGATTTTCGAATCGGGCAGGCCGGCAACTTTGCGCCAGATCGCGGCCGCATCTTCATCCTCGGCATAGACCGTGACCAGCAAGCGGTCGGCATCGAGGCCGAACTCGCGCGTCACCATGGTCCAGGCAAAATCGATCGCCTCTTCCTTGAAATAATCGCCGAAGGAGAAATTCCCGAGCATTTCAAAGAAAGTGTGGTGGCGCGCGGTATAGCCTACATTGTCGAGATCATTGTGCTTGCCGCCAGCGCGCACGCATTTCTGCGACGAGACAGCACGCGGCCGCGCCCGGGTCTCTGTGCCGGTGAACGCGTTCTTGAACGGCACCATGCCGGCATTGACGAACAGCAAGGTGGGATCGTCCTGCGGCACCAGCGGTGCGGAGGCAACCACTTCATGATCCCGGGAAGCAAAGAAGCCCAGAAACTGGCTGCGAATATCGGCCAAGGCTGTCATCGATCACTCCGGACGCGCGGCGCGCCATAGCGCATGAGGGCGGCCGGCACCGCATGCGCCAGCCAGTTCAGCGCCCATATACGTGCGGGCGCCCGGCTTCGCCAAGCGCCCGCTGTAGATTCTGCAGCCAGCCTAGAGTGATGCGCGGCGCGTGCGGCCCCTAGCCGACAGCTTCCTCATCGCCGTCATCGTCATCCGCGCCCGGTCCGACGAGCAATTCCTCGGCAATGAGGCCAGCATTGGCGCGCACCTTGGCCTCGATCCGCGCCGCCATGTCGGGATTGTCGAGCATGAACTTACGCGCATTCTCCCGGCCCTGCCCGATGCGCTCGGACTCATAGGAATACCAGGAGCCTGATTTCTCGATGATATTGCCCTTCACACCCAGATCGATCAGCTCACCGGTCTTGGAAATGCCCTCACCGAAGAGAATATCGAACTCCACTTCGCGGAAGGGCGGCGCAACCTTGTTCTTGACCACTTTGACGCGGGTCTGGTTGCCGATCACCTCGTCGCGATCCTTGATCGAACCGATGCGGCGGATATCCAGACGCACAGAGGCGTAGAATTTCAGCGCATTGCCGCCCGTCGTGGTTTCCGGGCTGCCAAACATCACCCCGATCTTCATGCGGATCTGGTTGATGAAGATGACCAGGCAATTGGATTTGGAGATCGAGCCGGTTAGCTTGCGCAGCGCCTGGCTCATCAGGCGCGCCTGCAGGCCGGGCAGCGAATCGCCCATTTCGCCTTCCAGCTCGGCGCGCGGAGTCAGCGCGGCCACCGAGTCGATCACCAGCACGTCCACGGCACCCGAGCGCACCAGCGTATCGGCAATCTCCAGCGCCTGCTCGCCGGTATCAGGCTGGGAGATCAGAAGCTCGCTCACATCCACACCCAGCTTGCGCGCATAGATCGGGTCCAGCGCGTGTTCGGCGTCGATAAAGGCGGCCACACCGCCCGCCTTTTGTGTCTCGGCCACGGTGTGGAGCGCGAGCGTGGTCTTGCCCGAGCTTTCTGGGCCGTAGATTTCGACAATACGGCCCTTGGGCAGTCCGCCCACACCCAGCGCAATATCTAGACCCAGCGAGCCGGTGGAGATGGATTCGATATTCTGGATCGGCCGCGACCCGAGCTTCATCACCGAGCCCTTGCCGAAGGCGCGGTCGATCTGGGAAAGGGCGGCATCCAGCGCTTTTTGCTTGTCCATATTCTCTGCCTTCACAACGCGCAGCTTGGCCTCGGCCATGATGATGTCTCCTTCTGGCATGCCCGCCCGAGTCGGGCAATGCAGGGCTCATGACCAGAAAGTACATATTTTGTTCCGGGAACGCAAGTAGAACAAATTGCGTGGCCCGAGGCCGTCCAGTGCTAGCGTCCGGCCTCGGCGAGCTCGTGCTTGACCCGTTCGGCCAGATCCTGGATCTCGAAGGGCTTGGGCAGAAACGAGATGGCCAGGTCCGCCGAGATCGTGTCGGAGAAGTCTTCCTCGGCATAGCCGGAGATAAACACGATGCGCGCCGATCCAAGCAGGTGGCGCGCGTTCGAGAGCAGCTTGGGACCTGACATGCCGGGCATCACCACATCAGACAGCAGAAGATCAAAGCTGTCCGGCTCGGCCTCGAGAATCTCCAGGGCTTCCTCGCCATCGCAGGCTTCGACGACCTCATAGCCCTTGCGGCGCAGCGTGTTGGCAGCGACAGAGCGCAGCATCTGCTCATCTTCAACAAACAGGATGCGGCCATGACCGGCCTGGTCGCGCGGCTCAGGTTTCGCCTCTGCAGCGACGGCTTCGACGACCAGCGCCTCGGCCTCCTGCTCACTGGGTTCATAGCCGGGCAGATAGATGTGGAACACCGTGCCCTTGCCCGGCTTGGACTCAACAAACAGGAACCCTCCGGACTGCTTGATGATCCCGTAAACTGTGGACAGGCCGAGACCCGTTCCGCCCTGATGCGCCTTGGTGGTGAAGAAGGGCTCGAAAATCTTTGCCCGCGTCGCTTCATCCATACCGGTGCCGGTATCGGCCACATGAATCGCAGCCCAGGGACCCTCGGCCGGTTCAGGGGCGCCGGCGCGCCGGACATGGGCGGCATCCACCGCCTCGGTCGTGATGGTCAGCACGCCGCCGCCCTGAGCCTTCATGGCGTCGCGGGCATTGGTGGCCAGATTGACCAGGATATTGTCGATCTGGACACGGTCAGCGCGCACCAGCGGCAGGTCGCGGCCGTGACGGATATCCAGGCGCACAGTCTCTTCCAGCACCTGGTTGAGCATGTGGCTGCAATCGGACAACACCTCGGACAGATCAAACACGGTCATCCGGAACGTCTGCTTGCGCGAGAACGCCAGAAGCTGGCGCACCAGACCGGCCTGACGCGCGCTGACCGACCGCAATTGCTGCAGATCCTGATAGCTGGGATCACCCACCGGATGGCGGGCCAGCAATTCGCCCAGGTGGAACTTCACAACGGTCAGCATATTGTTGAAATCATGGGCGACGCCGCTGGCCAGCTGGCCGACCGCCTGCATCTTGCCGGCCTGATCGACCTTCTGTTCAAGCTCTTTCCAGCTGGTGACGTCCATGAAGTAAGCCGCGCGCTTGCCCGCATGCACGGGTGCCAGGAATACATGCACCGCCCGCACGCCGTCACCGCATACCAAAGAGGCCTCGCTGGGCTCGCCGCGCGCGGCCAGCGCATTGGCAAACACCATATCCGGTGTCTCACCGCTGGCGATCTGGAACAGGTCCAGGAAGCGCTTGCCCGGTATCGCGACGCCGCCCGACAACTCGACCAGGGTGGGATTGGCGTCCTCGATCACCGCATCTTCCAACGCCAGGCCGTCGAGCCGCGCCACGCCGAACGGGGCGGTGGTGAACATGTCGTCAATCGGGCGTCCGTCCCTGGCCGCCCCGCCCGCTTGCGCCAGCTGGGCTATGCCCGGCGGTGCCCCGGCAGGCGACAGGCCATAGACAACAACGCGCGCGCACGCCGGCGTTGCTTCGCTCCAGTCCAGCGCCAGCACGACAGGGGTTTGCACCCCGCCGCGCGCCTTGAGCGTGGTTTCAAGGCGCGTCACGGCATTTGCGCCGCGGGTCCGGGCGATAGCGCTGGCGCTTTCGGAGGACAGAAAATCTTTGACCTTGAGGGCCTTTCCGGCCTCGACGCCCAGCCACTCGCGCAAGGTGGCGTTCGCCCCCAGGACACGCCCTTCCCCGTCCGCCAGAAACAGCCCTACCGGCGCATGCTCGGCCCAGTCGGGCGCGCCCGGCGCATCCAGCGGCTCGGATGAGTGCAGGGGCGCAAACCGCCACAGCGATGCGCCTGTGCTCATCGGGCTGACATCGGCCTGGTAGACCGCATCGCCATCTAGACCCGGCGCAGGCATCGACAGGGTTTCGCGCGCCGCCTCTCCGCGCGCGCCGGCCCGCGCCAGCCGGTACAAGGCCGCCGCGCTCTCGCCCGCGAACAGGCGTTCGGGTCCCGGCGCGCCAAACATGTCCGAAACCCCGGCCTCGCGCGCCAACGCCTTGTAGGCGGCATTGGCCCACACGGTGCGCCCGGCGGCTCCGGTGATCAGCAATGGATCGGGGGACGCTTCCAGCGCGGCTTCGGCCAGGCTCGATCGTGCCCCCTCTCCGCTACGCAATGCGCGCCCTGCGGCCTCGCCTGCGGCCAGCGCGTAGAGCACCAGCATGGCCGCGGCGGCCAGACCGCCCAGCAGCACAACCCCGTGCCACCCGGCAGCAGCACCCGCGATGATCGCCACACCCGCCGCGCTGAGTGCGCCCAGTCCCGCCGTCCACAATACCAGCCTGATCAGGGGACGCACGAGTGGGCCGGACCGGCCAATCGTCAGAGGCACAGCAGCCGATACCTGAACCGGAGCCTCTGAGAGAGCCGGTTTCGCAGCGCCGGAGCGCACAGGTTGGGCGGCAGGGGCGTCAGTCATGGCGGGCTCCGTGGCGGCAGGAAGCGATTCGGCCCTTCAACATCAGGGATGAAGGTTAACCGTGTTTGCAACCGGGCGAAATCAAATGATCGCTTCGCCTGCCCGCCCTAGCGCCGCCGCTTGTCGGACAGGCTCATCACATAGCCGATGACTTTGGCCACGGCGGCATAGTGCTCGGGATCAATCGGTTCATCGAGATCGGAGGTGGCAAACAGCGCGCGCGCCAGCGGAGGGTCCTCCACAATGGGAATATCGAACTCTTCTGCCCGCTCGCGGATGCGCAGCGCGACGGCGTCAACACCCTTGGCGATGCAGATGGGCGCAGGCGTGCGGCCCTGCTCGTATTCCAGCGCGATGGCGTAGTGGGTCGGGTTGGTGATGACCACGGCCGCGTCGGGCACCCGGCTCATCATGCGCTTCTGGGCGCGCTCCTGACGGATCTGGCGCAGCTTGGCACGCACCATGGGATCGCCTTCGGTTTCCTTGTACTCGTCACGCAGCTCCTTGCGGCTCATCTTGTTGCGCTGGATGAACTCGCGGCGCTGAAACACGAGGTCCAGCGCCGCGATGACGGCATACGCGATCAGCGCTGCGATCAGAAGCAGCACGGCTGCGCCGTGGACTTCGGACAGCATGCGCTCGACGCTGACCATGGGGAAGCTTGCCAGATCATGGCGGCGCGGCCAGAGAACCAGCGCAATGGCGACGCACACCAGAATGATCTTGCCCACGCCTTTGAGGAAATTCACCCAGCCCTGCGGGCCGAACATGCGCTTGAGCCCTTCGACCGGGTTCAGCTTGTTGAGCTTGGGGGCGATCTTCTTGGGCGTCCACAACAGGCCGTGCTGGACCAGGTTGCCCGACGCGGCGGCGACCATCAAAAGCGCGTAGGCGAGGCCGAGGATCAGGGCCATATCCACCAGGGAGCGCGCCAGCAAAGCCATGGCTGCGCCGGGATCGAGGCTGAGCTGGTGGGGCTGTTCGAGAAATACGGTCATCGCCTCGCTCAGCGCCCGGGTGAAGCCCGGTGCCATGAAGGCGATCACGGCCAGCCCGGCGGCAAGCGTGAACCAGCCGGAAATCTCCTGGGACTTGGCGACATCGCCCTCCTCGCGCGCTTTTTGAAGTTTGCGCTCGGTGGGCTCTTCGGTCTTTTCAGATTTGTCTTCGCCTTCAGCCATGGCGCTATCCCAGCGTCGCGGCGAAGGATTCCAGGCGCTCGACCCAGATCATCGCCATGGCGCCCAGCGAGATCGCCAGAATGGCGAACCCGATCAGGATGTTGAGCGGCATTGCGATGAAGAAGATCTGCGCCTGGGGCATCAGGCGCGAGAGCACGCCCAGCCCGAGATAGAAGATCAGGCCGAAGGCAATCAGCGGCGAGGCGATGCGTACGGCGATCACGAAACTGTCGACGAACAGGCCCAGCGCCCATTGCGCCGCATCACCCCACATGGGTGCCTCGCCCGCCGGCATCAGCGCATAGGAGCCGGCCGCCGCCTGCAGCAGCATGTGGTGAAGATTGGTGGCGAAGATCAGTACCAGAAACAGCAGATTGAAAAACTGCGCCGGCAGCGCACCGGACTGGCCCTGAATCGGGTCAAAGGCTTGCGCCATGGCCAGACCCGTCTGATACGCGATGATCTGGCCGGCGGTCGCCGCGGCGGACATCAGGAAGCGCGCGCCCGCGCCGATCATCAGCCCGATCACAATCTCCACCGTGATCAGGCCGGCCAGGCCCGCCAAGGTTTCAGGTGCAGGCGGCAGTTGCGGCGCGATCATCGGTCCGACAGCCAGCGAGAACGCCAATGCAAAAGCCAGCCGGATGCGGCCCGGTATCGCCATCTCGCCAATACCCGGCAGCAGCATCAAAATCGCGCCCATGCGGGCAAACACCAAAGCCGCAGCGAACAGGCTCACGCCCGGATCGAACGCGGCGATCATCGCCTCAGCCCGCCACGATCCGGTCGACTATCATGTCCATATAGCCCGAGAGCAGCGCCCCCATGAGCGGCAGGAACACGATCAGCGCCAGAAAGATCGCCACGATCTTGGGTACGAAGACCAGCGTCATCTCCTGAACCTGGGTCAGCGCCTGAAAAAGCGCGATCATCAGACCCACAGCCAGACCGATCAGCATAATCGGGGCGGCCATGCCCAACAGGGTCCAGATCGCCTGGGTCGCAATGTCAAGCACTTCACCGGGCGTCATGGGGGGAGCTCCCAGGCTGTTGGATTTTTCTTCATGACGGGATTCTGCCCCAGCCCAAACATCCAGCGTCAGACCGGCGGGAGAATGTGTTGGACATGGACTGCCGGCGGCCATTTTTTCGCTTCCGCCGACTGATGCCCGCCCCTATATCTTTCAGCATCATGCAGACATCCGATTTCATTTTGCTGGCCGCAGCCGCGCTGGTGTTGCTGGCCATCGCCGGTGCCGCTGCAACGCGGCGTGCGGGCGCGCCGCTTTTGATGATTTTCCTGGCGATCGGGATGCTGGCGGGCGAAGAAGGGCCGGGCGGGATCGAGTTCCACGATCACAACTCGGCCTATCTGCTGGGCTCGCTGGCGCTGGCGCTGATCCTGTTCGATGGCGGGCTGGGCACGAAGCTGAGGCGGCTCAAGGGGGTTTTGCGGCCGGCTTTGAGTCTGGCCACGGTGGGCGTGCTGATCACGGCGGGCGTGACGGCGGCAGCGGCCAAATACCTGTTTGATCTAGGCTGGGTGGAGGCCTTCCTGCTGGGTGCCATCGTGTCGTCGACGGACGCCGCTGCGGTGCTAATGCTTATCGCGGGCCGGGACATCAAGGCGCGCCCACGCGTGGCCACCACCCTGGAGGCTGAATCCGGGTTCAATGACCCCATGGCGGTGATTCTGGTGGTCACCACCGTCACCTGGCTCTCCCAGGGCGGCGCGCCCGAGCCGTTAGGTGCAGCCGTGTCCATCGTCTGGTCGCTGGCCGCAGGCGGGCTGATCGGGTGGTTTGGCGGGCGGCTGATCGGCTGGGTGGAGCGCAAGGTGCGCCTGCCCATTGGGCTGTATCCGATCTTTGGCGTGGCAGCAGCGGTCTTCCTGTTCGCCTTCGCCCAGGTGATCGGCGCGTCCGGCTTCCTGGCCGCCTATCTGGCCGGCGTGGCGCTGGCCGCCTCACCGCGCCGCGCGGCGGAAGCCACCGACCGCTTCTCCGACGGGCTCGCCTGGCTGGCGCAGATCGGCCTGTTCCTCATGCTGGGCCTTCTGATCACGCCCAGCCACGCCGCCGAGGTTGCCCTGCCGGCGCTGGGCGTGGCGCTGGTGCTGATCCTGCTGGCCCGGCCGCTGGCGGTGCTGATCTGCCTGGCCCCGGAGCGATATCGCCTCAATGAGCGCGCCTTTATCGCCTGGATGGGACTGCGCGGTGCCGTGCCGATCTTCCTGGGCGCCTATCCGGTGATTGCGGGCGTGGAAAACGCCAATCTCTATTTCTCCGCCGCATTTGCTGTGGTGATCGCCTCGCTGGTCATCCAGGGCTGGACCGCAGGTCCGGCGGCGCGCCTGTTCGGGGTCGCACCACCATTGCCGCGCGGCGGGCGTTGGGCGAATGCCGGCATGGTCGCCGTGGTCATCAGTGGATTTTCCTTCATGAGCCTGGCCGTCTCGTGGTCAGTCACGCGCGAGGCGCCTCAGGAGCGCCTGGTGGCGGCGGGCTCGATCGAGGAATTGCGCCAGGCCATGGCACCGCTGGACCCATCAACGGGGACCATGCGCCTTGAGGCGCTGCCGGCCGACTGGACCGATCTGGAGGCCGCCGAGCGCCGCGAAACCTTTGCGCGGATCGCCTCAGGCCTGATTGCAGCACAGAATACGCGCATCCTGTATGACCGCATGGCGCTATTGGAGATGCGCGCCCAGATCGAGGCTGGCGATACATTGTCCCTGCCCAAGCAGGCGCGGCGGGATTCGCTCTCTAGGCGCTATGGCGTGCGCTATGAAGATCTGGACGGCCTGATTGAGCGCGTGGATGTCATTCCGCCCTCCCTGGGCGCAGCCCAGGCGATCCTCGCCACCGGCTGGGGCGACAGCGACGCGGCGCGCAACCGCAACGCCCTGTTCGGCCGCATGCCGGCTGGGCAAGAGGGCTTCCCGAGCCTGCTGGCCTCGGCGGGCGACTATGTCGATCTGCTCAATACACACCCGGATTTCGCGTCCTTGCGGGCCGCGCGCGCCGCATTGCGCGCCCAAGAGGTGCCCGTGACCGGTCTGGAGCTTGTCGCTCATATCGGCCCGTATGCGGCCAGTGGCGACGCCTACGCGGCGCAGGTCCGCGCCCTGATCATCAGTGCCAGCCTTGACCGCTTTGACCCGGCACCGCCGCCCGAACCCGTTGAGACCTAGTGGCCGTCGAAGGCCACCAGGGACACGCACGGCACACCCATCGCAGACACTTTTGCGGCACCGCCCAGGTCCGGCAGGTCGATAATGAAGCTCGCGCCGATCACCTCGGCCCCGGCCTTGCGCAACAGGGTGATGGCCGCTTCGGCCGTGCCGCCGGTGGCGATCAGGTCATCGATAAGCAGCACCGTCTCGCCCGGCGCGATGGCGTCGGCATGAATCTCCACCTCGTCCACGCCGTACTCAAGCTCATAGGTCTGGCTGATCGTGCGGTGGGGCAGCTTGCCCTTCTTGCGCACAGGCACGAAGCCGACCGACAGCTGGTGGGCGACCGCGCCGCCTAGAATGAAACCGCGCGCCTCGATGCCCGCCACCTTGTCGATCTTGGCACCGGCATGGGGCTGGACCATCGCATCGATCGCGCAGCGAAACGCGCGCGCATCGCCCAGCAGGGTGGTGACATCGCGAAACTGGATGCCGGGCTTGGGATAGTCGGCAATGGTGCGGATGGCGGATTTGAGAGAGTCCATGAATTGGTCCCGGCCTGTGCGCTGTCGAATATCGGCGCGAGCATTCCGGTGCCCTGCCCGCGCGTCAAGGCCGGTCAGACGCTGACGGCACCCAGAAGCACCACGGCGGTCAGACCGAGCGAGATCAGGAAGCCGTATGTCAGATCCAGCGCCGCCACACGCATCACGGTCTGAAACCGGCCCGTGGAATACACCACCCGGAGCAGGCGGTAGATATAGACGTGGGCGTAAATGAAAAAGGCCAGCACCGCCCAGCCCGGTCCTGTCACGACGCTCAAAGCCATCGCGGCGAGCATGGCGATGAAAATGGCGGCATGAAACTGCAGCGCGGTGACCAGATGGTCGAAATACAAGAACCCGCGCCGCCATGCATACGCGAGGCCGAGCAATCCTGCGAATAGCGGCACCATCACAAACATGATGCGCGGTGCCCAGGCGAAACTTTCCGCCGCCCAGCGATCCGGACGGCTCGCCAGACGCTCGATCCGGTCGGCAATGAAGGCGCGTACTGCCCTTGGGCCGGTGACCCAGTCCACATCCTCATCGAACTCTTCCGGCACAAGCCCACGACGTATGCCTTCGACGGTCTCGGGGCTTAACCCACGGCTCAAAGTAGGTGCCGACGGAGCACGATTTGGGGATTTCGGCTGCACGTCCGCACCATCAGTACCCGTTTGTCCGTCCGGAGCTGGTACCGGGGCCGGAGCAGCGCCCGGCTCGGGATCAAACAAGGCAAGGGTCTCGATCGCCCGGATCGCAGCGCGGTAATTGTCTTCGGTGATTTCACCCGCTGCCAGGGCCTCATCCAGGCGGTCGCGGGATGCGGCAGCAGCACCTGGATCATTGCCGACCATGCGGTCTGATGGTCCGGCCAGCGGCAGGATCAGGAAGAAGGCCAGCGAGGCAATCAGGTAAAGCCGGAAGGGCGGGATATACCGCCCGCGCCTGCCCTTGAGATAGTCGCGTGTTACCCGGCCGGGAAATGCCATGAGCGCGACGAGCGTGCGCACGACCCGGCCGTCGAGCGCGAACAGGTCTCCCATGCTGTCAACGATCAGGCGCCACACCGGCCGCTTGTAAAGATCGGCATGCTGGCCACAGGCATGACAGACCGGGCCCATCAGCGTGGTGCCGCAATTGGCGCAAACGCCGTCGGGCGTATCCGGACGCAGGGCGACGGGGCGCGAGGGGCGCACCTTGGGGCGCGTCCCGTCTGCCGCCGCCGCAGCTGCAATGTGCTCGGCCGCCGTAAGGGCGGCGGCTTCCAGATCGGGTTCCGACATGGTGACGCCGCCTCCCCGGCCTCAGACGCCGCCGGGTCCTACTGCTCTGTACGTGCCTGATCAGCGAAGCACAGATAGCGCGTGCGATGGATATGGTTGGCGTTGTCCACCCAGCCCGTGACCCGCGGGCTGACGAGGGCGCGATTGACCAGGAAGTGGATGGGCATGATGGGTTGCTCGTCGAGCAGGATCTGCTCGGCTTCGGCCATCATGCGTCCGCGCGTCTCCAGATCCAGCTGCTGATTGGCCTGCGTCACCATGGTGTCGAACGCCTCATTGGTGAAGCGCGAGTAATTCATCGGGATCGAGCGGCTCTCCCCCAGGAAGAGGAAGTTGTAAACGTCGTTATAGTCCGCGATCCAGCCGCCATCGCCGACCTGGAAGTCATTGGCACGCATGTTGGCGTAGTGGATCTGGGCCTCGGCCCCGACAATGTCAGCCCGCACCCAAGGCGCAATCTCCGCCCAGTCTCGCTGGACGACAGGTGCCACACGCGGGTTATCGCCCGACGTGCGGTAGCCGAAGGTGAAGCGCAGCGGATTGTCCGGGCCGAACCCGGCCTCCTGCAACAATTCCCGGGCGCGTTCACGGCGCTCGTCCATGGACAGGTCCGCCCAGCTTATCCGGGCCGTGCTGGGATAGTCCGCAATCGTCGGCGGCACGAAGCTGTATGCGGGGTCCTCGCCCGAGCGGCGGATCTCATTAACAATGAACTCGCGGTCGATTGCCATGGACAGCGCGTTGCGCACGCGCGCGTCGTCGAACGGCGCGACCGAGGTGTTAAAGGAGAAATAGGTCAGCCCCATATAGGGATGAACGCGCACATAATCGGGGATCTGCTGGCGCAGGAATTCCAGGTTCTGGCCGGCGAAGTCCGCGTTGACATCCATCTCGCCATTGCGCACGCGGCGCTCGGCGGCAGCGTTGTCCACCATGGGATAGAAGAACACCTCGTCGACGCAGACATTCTCGTTATCCCAGAAATTGGGGTTCCGGCGCAGGTGGACGAAGTCATTGGCGCGCCAACGCTCCAGAATGTAGGGGCCATTGGTCTGGATATTCTGGGGCTGGATCCAGGCATCGCCGAACCGCTCCACCACATGGGAGGGCAGCGGGAAGGTGGTGTAGTGGGTCAACAGGCCCGGCAGGTAAGGTGCGGGAAATTCCAGATCAATGCGCAGTGTACGGTCGTCCAGCGCCGTCACGCCAAGCGTCTCGGGCGGGTTGTTTTCCGGATCGAAATTCACGTCGCGCGCATTGCGGATCGGATAGAGGACCTTGGAATACTCCGAGAGGGTCAGCGGATTGAGGATGCGGCGGAAGCCATAGACAAAGTCCTCAGCGGTAACCGGCTCGCCGTCACTCCACTGGGCTTCGCGCAAGGTGAAGGTCCAGCTAAGCCCGTCCTCGGACGTCTCCCAGCTGTCAGCCATACCCGGCACGGGCGAGCCGTCGGCTGCTTCTGTAAACAGGCCGATGAACATGTCCCCGATGATGTTGTTTTCCCAGACGCCCTGGGCCTTGTGCGGGTCCAGCGACAGCGGCTCGGCATTGTTGCCGCGATGCAGCACCACCGAATCCGGATCGGCTCCAGGCCGGTCTCCGCAGGCGGCGAGGGTCAGTGCCGCGGCACCGGCGGCCGTCATAAGCATCAAACGTCGGGTCAGGGTCATCGAGGCAGTCTCCTTCATGGGTATGCCGGTGCGAGAGGCGCCGGGTCCGCGCCGGGCGCGGGTGTCTTTGGGCGTCGCAACCAAGCCTGAGTGGCCTGAATACTCCAAGCACTGTAATCTCATAGCTCGCCCCTGCCCGGAACACGAATCCGGAACAAGGAGCACGATGAGCTCAACGCCGCATCCTGGCGCAGAGCTCTTGACGTAGCGATAATGTCCTAGAGAACTGTACCTGAACGCAAGCAAAACCGGTGACATGACCATGACCGCGATCCGCTTTGCCGCAGCCTTTGTGCTGGGAGCCCTCGCCACCCCGGCCGCACTGGCCGCCCAGACTGAACCGCCGGCCCCCGCCTACGAGGCCCTGATCGCGTGCCGGAGCGTGGAATCAGAAGCCGAGCGCATGGCGTGCCTGGACCGGGAGCTCGCCCGCTTCGCCGAAGCGGTCGAGTCGGGACGTGTCGTCGTGATTGAGCGTGAGGCGGTGCGGGCGCTGGAGCGCGAAAGCTATGGAATCACCATGTCGGGTGTTCAGCGCCTGACTGGACTGCTGCGCCGGAGCGGTGCCCAGGGCAATGAACCTGAAACCGAAACGCTCGAAGATGGCAGCCAGATCGTGTACCGCGCCGACGGCGGCGTGGATGAGATGCGCGCCCTGCCCGTGACCGGCGTGCGCTATGATCGGGCAGGCAAGGCGGTCGTGACCCTCGCCAACGGGCAGATCTGGGTTCAGACTGACTCCACATCGTTCGGCCGCGTGACCCGGGCCCGGCTGGACGAAGGTCTGACAGCCGACCTGCTTCCCGGGGCCATGGGATCAAACTTCATGACGCTGAGCCACCACCCGCGCCGCTTCCGGGTGCAGCGCACCGACTGACCGACACAATTTGAAAGGATCGCTTATGGCCCTGAAGCTCCCCCTCAGCCGCCTGTCCGGCCGCATGGCGTTCGCCTGTCTGCTGCTGGGCACCGCACCGGCCGCGTATGCTGCGCCGCTCGATTCGATCCTGTCATGCCGCCAGATCGAGGATGCGCAGGCGCGTCTGGCCTGTTTTGACGCCGCGGCAGCGACCCTGTCACAGGACGTGGAGACTGGCGTCGTCGTGGCTGTCGAAGGCGTTGAAATCGAAGCCGTTGAGCGCGACGGGTTTGGCTTGAACCTGCCCAGCCTGCCACGCTTGTCATCCGTGTTCGCCTGGCGCGGATCGCCGTCAGACAGCGCAGAACAGCCCGCTGCGCGAGAGCGCGAGGGGGCTCTGGCCAGCGCTGAGACGTCCCCGGACGCGCGGGTCGTAGAACGGCGCGAAGACGGGCAGATCCAGATGATCGAGCTGGTCATCGACCGCGTTTCGACCCATGGCTACAACACCACCCGCTTCCACATGACCAATGATCAGATATGGGAAGTCACCGACACGATGAGTGTCAATGTTCCGCGTGTGCGCCGCGGCGAGGTGCTGAACGCTGAAATCCGGCGCGCTGGCGCGGGTGGCTTCTTCCTGCGCATAAATGGCGAAGGCCGCGCCATGCGGGTCCGCAGGCTGGAATAGCCCTACGGCCCGTCCGCCGGATCGACAAGGTCAACCGGACGTATCCGCCCTGCCGGACGCTAGCGGTCCTTCGGATCGATGGCGTCCCTCAGGCCGTCCCCAATGAAGTTGAAGCAGAACAGCGTCAGCATCATCGTGGCGGCCGGGAAAAACAGCGTCCAGTTGGCGATTTCCATGTCGCGCGCGCCGTTGGCGATCAGATTGCCCAGCGAGGTCAGCGGCTCCTGCACGCCCAGGCCCAGAAAGCTCAGGAAGCTCTCGGCCAGGATCACCACCGGAATGGTCAGCGTGACATAGACCACGACCGGCCCGAGCACGTTCGGGACAATATGGCGGCGGATAATGGCGGTCTGGCTGACGCCCGCCGCCTGGGCGGCCTCCACGAACTCCATGGAACGCAGCGATATGGTCTGACCGCGCACAATACGCGCCATGGTCAGCCACTCCACCGCGCCGATGGCGACGAAGATCAGGATGATGTTCCGCCCGAACACCACCATCAGAATGATCACGAAGAAGATGAAGGGCAGCGCATACAGCACGTCCACGATGCGCATCATGATCTGGTCCACGCGCCCGCCCAGAAAGCCCGCCGTTGCGCCCCAGATCACGCCAATCACCAGTGACACCGCCGTCGCCACCACACCGACCAGCAGGGACATTCGCAAGCCCACCAGCGTGCGCGCGAACATGTCGCGCCCCTGGGCGTCCGTGCCGAAGATGTGCCAGTTCTCCCAGGTGGGCGGTATCTGGACGCGGTCGCGATAAATCTCGCCGCTCTCATGGACCCAGAGGAACGGACCCAGAAAGGCCAGCAGCACCAGCACCGCCAGCAGGATCATGCTCGCCACGGCGGCCTTGTTGCGCAACAGGCGCGCCAGGGCATCGTCCCAGAGCGAGCGGCCCTGCACGGCGCTTTTTTCAAGCAGTTCGGTCTTTTCCGATGGGGTGGAGGTGAACACCATCAGTCGTACTTCACTTTCGGATTGAGCGCTGCATAGAGCAGGTCCGCGACCAGATTCAGCATGATGATGAGGCTCGCATAAAGGATCACAACGCCCATCACGACGGTGTAGTCACGCTGCAGCGCGGCGAAAACGAACTGACGTCCGATCCCCGGCAGGGAAAACACCTGCTCGATAACGATCGAGCCCGTCAAAAGCGCCGCCGCCGCGGGGCCGATATAGCTGACCAGCGGCAAAATCGCACTGCGCATCGCGTGGCGAACGATCACGGCGGGCCCTGACAGGCCTTTGGCGCGGGCGGTGCGGATATAGTTGGACCGGATCACCTCGATCATCGACGCGCGCATGAGGCGCGAAATAATGGCGATCTGTGGCAGGGCGAGCGTCGCCACCGGGAGTATGAGGCGGTCAATGGTCATGCCAAAGCGTGGATCAAGCCCGCCCGATGGTAGCCAGCCCAGATAGATTCCGACCACTAGGGACAACACCGGGCCCACGACAAAGGGCGGGATCACAATGCCGATGGTCGCAAATCCCACGACGCCAAAATCGGCGACCGAATTCTGCCTGAGAGCTGCGATGGAGCCGAGCACCGACCCCACCATCAGGGCCAGCGCGATGGATAACAGACCGATCGTGGCAGAAACCGGAAAGCCCTCGGCGATGATGTCGGCCACGTCCTTGTCACGGAATTTCAGGGACGGGCCCAGATCACCGCGCGCCAGGCCCGCCAGGTAATCCACGTACTGCTTCCACACCGGCTGATCCATGCCATAGGCCGCCAGGATGTTCTGACGGATCTGCTCGGGCATCGGCTGTTCGAGATCGAACGGACCGCCCGGCGCAATACGCATCATGAAGAACGCCACCGTGATGACGACCAGCACCGTGGGCACGGCGACAAGCAGGCGGCGGGCGATGTATCCGATCATGCGGTGCAAATTCGATGGTTGAGTGGAAAGGCCATGAGTTTGTGAGCGTTGCGTCCTGCCTGATCAAGGGGAGCCCGCAGTGCGGCGCAGTCAAGCAACTTTCGGTTCAACTGCTTGAATCGCCTGCAGTCAGCAGTTGGGACGCGCTGTCATTGTGCGCCTGAATGGGCGCTGAAGCGGGCGGCGGTGCTGCGTCCGGCGCAAGGCCCGACGCCACGGCACGCAGGGCGATCACCGCCAGCAGAGCCAGCGATGCCATGCGCAGCCGGGCGCTTAACCAGATCACCCCCGTCTTGATCCATTCGGCCATGTTCGCCTCCGAGACAGCCATCCAGCCCGTCTGCAAGCAAGCGGCAGGCCAGCGGGCGGCTCACAACGACTTGAGTTGCGCGCGATTGCGCAGCACCTAAGGTGCGCAGCTGGACCCGGGAGGCTCATCCATGCACGCGCGCGCCTGGTGGCACGACTTCGCGATTGAAGGCGCGGCCTTGCGGGTGCGCGCCACCGGCGTGCGCGTACCGCTCTCCCACGCTGTGCTGGGCGATTTCGCCCAATGGACCCCGTACTTTCTGGCCCTCAAAGTCCTGGAGCAACAAGTGGTGCGGGATGGACCGCGCATTGCCTTTGCGCCGCATGTGCCGCGGCCATGGTTCCTGATCTGGCCGGCTGTGCGCCTGTCCGGGCTGCGCCCGTCACCCAGCCGGCACGAGGCGGACATTCTGTTTCATTTCGAGGATGCGACCCACGGCGAGCGCCCTCACGGGTGGACCGGACCGGGTATCAATCTCGATTGCACGGACATCTCGAAATCCCATGTGGCGCGCATGTTCGAGTCTGTGTTTGGCCGCACTCTGGCCATTGATCCGCAAACTCATGCCGGGTCTTACGTGGACAAATCCGAAACCAACGCCGCCCATGACGGCCAGGTGAAAACCGGTCCCGCAGCGCGCATGCCCGGGCGATGCTACCAGCGCCTGATCGACACCGTGGCACCGGACGGCATGGTTGAGGACCTGCGCTGCGCGACGGTGGGCGGCCAGATCGCGGCAGTGTTCGTGAAGCGCCGGCCCGCGGCGCGCCGGTTCGAGAACCACAATGCCGAAGTGCGCCTGACCACACCTGAAGCGGTATTCAGCGCCGATGAACGGGCGCGGATCGCTGCGTTCTGCACCGCCTTGCGGCTCGACTGGGGTGGGCTGGACGTGCTCAGAGACCGGACCTCGGGCGAGATCTGGATCGTGGATGCCAACAAGACCGACATGGGGCCGCCCGTATCACTGACACTGGACGCCAAGCTGTCAGCGACTCGGCATATCGCCGTTCATTTGCGCCGTCATTGCGAAACCCTTCTCGAAGCGAGCCGAGCCGCATGATTGATTTTGTTCACCAGCCTGACGCCGCCTACGCCACAGCAGAAAAGCTTTCCCCGCTCGTGCGGCGGATTGTGGCGCGCAATCCGGGCCCCTTCACCTATACCGGCACCGGCGTCTTCATCATCGGCCACGGTGACGTGGCAGTGATCGACCCCGGCCCACGCCTGCCCGAGCACGAAGCGGCCCTTGACGCCGCGCTGGCCGGTGAACGCGTTACCCATGTGCTGGTCACGCACCATCACATGGACCACTCTCCCCTCGCCCACCCGCTGGCGCGCAAGCATCGCTGCCACGTCCATGCGATCAGCCCGCGGCAGGCGGACACTCCCGGGACCGAAGTGCGCCTGGAGGCCGGTGACGATTCCGGGTTCCGCCCAGACCACGAGATCGCCGACGGCGATGTCTTCACCGGACCGGGCTGGACTGTCACGGCGCTGCATACGCCGGGACACACATCCAATCATGTCTGTTTTGCGCTGGCTGAAGAGAACACGCTGTTTTCCGGCGACCATGTCATGGGATGGTCCACCTCGGTGATCAGCCCGCCTGACGGCCATATGGGCGACTATCTGGCGGCCCTGGAGCGGGTGCGCGACGCGGGCTTTGATCTGATCCGCCCGACCCATGGGCCGGCGATCGACAGGCCGCGATCCTTCCTGTCGGCCTATATCGGTCATCGCAGGGCGCGCGAGCGCCAGATACTTGAGCATCTCAGCAGCGGGCCGCGCCATATCCGCGAGCTGGTGGCAGCGATGTACGCCCATGTGGACAAGCGCCTCCACCCGGCGGCGGCCCATTCGGTGCTGGCACATCTGATCCATCTGTTCGAACAAGGCCTTGTGCGGTGCGACGGCGCGCCTGCGCTCGACAGCCAATACGCCCTGGCCTGACGCACACCCTGTTCAGCGCGCGCGCGATCTGCATGAATACGGCCCATGACCACTGACCCGCTCGACGCCCTCACATCCGCCCTGCCACCAGCCAGCTGGAGCCGTGATCCGGACGAGATCGCGCCCCACGCGCGCGATTGGCGCGGCCGCTTTCAGGGCTCGGCACCGCTCCTTCTCAAGCCTTCCAGCACAGCTGAAGTAGTGCGCATTCTGAACATCTGCCAGGAGCGCCGGATCGCGGTGCTCCCCCAGGGTGGCAATACCGGACTGGTCGGTGGCTCCACGCCTCAGGGTGAGGTGGTGATCTCCATGAAGCGCATGAACGCCGTGCGCGCGGTTGATCCGGCCAATGACTCGCTAACCTGTGAGGCCGGTGCCAATCTGGAAACTGTTCAGGGTGCCGCGCGCGAGGCCGGGCGGCTCTTCCCGCTATCGCTGGGCGCACAGGGCTCTGCCATGATTGGCGGGCTCATCTCCACCAATGCCGGGGGGGTGCATGTGCTGCGCTACGGCATGATGCGCGATCTGGTGCTCGGCCTGGAAGCCGTGCTGCCAGGCGGCCAGGTCCTGTCGGACCTGGCGGGTCTGCGCAAGGATAATACCGGCTATGATCTCAAACAGTTGTTCATTGGCGCCGAAGGCACGCTCGGCGTGGTCACCGCCGCGACGTTGAAGCTGTTCGCCCGCCCGGCCTCCACGTCTGTGGCCATCGCCGCCGTGGCCGGCCCGGCCGGGGCGGTAGACCTGCTCTCGCTGGCAAAAGACGCCACGGGCGGCGCGGTGTGCGCCTTCGAGCTGATGCCGCGCATCGGGCTGGATCTGGTGGTCGCCCACGTGCCCGGCGCGCGCCACCCGCTGACTGGCGAGCCGGACTGGTGCGTACTCATCGAGGTGACCAGCGGCGAGCCGGACCGGGCGGCCATCCTTATGGAGCACGCGCTGGAGACTGCGTTTGAACGCGGCCTGGTCTCTGACGCCGTGATTGCCCAGTCCGAAGCCCAGGCGGCGGAGTTCTGGCGGCTGCGCGAATCCATTCCCGAGGGCGAGAAGGCCCACGGTAAGGCGGCCAAGCATGATGTCTCTGTGCCGGTGTCGCGCATGGCGGCGTTCATGGAAGAGGCCACGGCGCTGGCCGAAGCCGCGCTGGAGGACGTACTGGTAATTGCGTTCGGCCATGTCGGTGACGGCAATGTGCACTTCAATATCGCCCGCCGCAGCCCCGGCGGCGGTGATGAATTCCTGACCCGCGCAGCCCCCGTGACTGCCCGGCTTTATGATCTGGTAGACCACCATCACGGGTCGATCTCGGCCGAACACGGCATCGGTACGATCAAACAGGCCGAGTTTCTGCAGCGAAAGCCGGCAGAGGCCAGCGTGATGCGCGCCATCAAGGGCGTGCTCGACCCCCACGCGATCATGAATCCGCGGGTGCTGCTGGGCTAACGCCGCGCTATTTGACCCGGGCGCTCCAGACCTTATTTCAGGGACGAAGCCTGACGAGGACGCCTGATGCTGATTCTGCTTTCGCCCGCCAAGCAACTCGACTTCACGCCCGCCGCTGCGCCCCGCGTGACGCAGCCTGAGCTGATCGGGCGCACCCGTGTGCTCGCGCGCACCACACGCGCGCTGAGCCAGAGCGACCTGAAGTCGCTGATGCATTTGTCCGATGATCTCGCCCATCTCAATCGCGAGCGCTTTCAAGCGTTTGATCCCGATGCACCCGGCGGTCAGCCTGCCGCCTTTGCCTTCGCTGGAGAGGTCTATCGCGGTCTCGACGCGCGCTCTCTGGATGCGGAGGATCTCGACTGGGCCCAGGACCGGTTGCGCATCCTGTCGGGCCTTTACGGGTTGCTGCGCCCGCTGGACGCCATTCACCCGTACCGGCTGGAGATGGGGACGCGGTTGAAGACGCGGTCGGGGGCCAGTCTTTATGATTTCTGGGGCGATGACATCGCCAAATCGCTCAAACGCGATCTCAAGGACGCGCCTGCGCCCGTGGTCGTCAATCTCGCCTCCCAGGAATACGCCAAGGCCGCCCGGCTCAAGGCGCTGGGTGCGCGGGTGATCAGCGCCGACTTCAAGGAGGAACAGGACGGTCAGCTGCGCGCCCTGATGGTCTTCGCCAAGAAAGCGCGAGGCATGATGGCGCGCTGGATCATCGAAAACCGGATCGAGGACCCGGACGCCCTCACGACGTTCAATGTCGACGGCTACCGATTTCAGAGCCATGACCCCAAGGCAGACACCTTGCTGTTCACCCGGCCCCAGCCGCCGAAAAAGGGTTAGCGGGCGCTGCCGGCGCTGTCAGGCGGTAGTGGACGGCCAACCGGTCCAGCGCCAGCCGAAGGGCCGGCGCACCGCTGCGTAATGGCCAGCCGAGATCCCGCTCGGCCGCGCCCATGGGCATCTCTCTCAGAACCAGTGCTACCAGCAACCGGTCCAACCCCGGCCCAACGGCGGCCAAGGCGTCGAGCACGCGCGCCTGGGCAGCCAGCCGCCCCGGCGGGGCCTCGCACCGGTCGCGCGGCGCGCGGCGGACCTTGGAGCCGGGCTGTCCGCTCCAGTCCATGGTTACACGTGTCATCAGGGCCGAGCGCTCATAATCCTGACGCAGGATCGCGGCAGCGGCGAGATGCAGGGGCCCGATGAGCGCTGGCTGATCACCACGCGCACGGACATAGCGCGCCAGCGGTGAGGACGCGTCGAGATCAGCCTGCACGGTCTGCATCCGGCCTTCAGGCCCCATCACACTGCGCACGCCCATGCGCCGATGCTGGGCCGCGAAATCACCGTCGGCATATTCGCGCTTCACACGATCCAATCCGGCGGCGCTCAGCACCAGCCCGTGCGCTCCGGCCTCCAGCGTGCCATCGGCCTCAGCGTTGCGCACCTCTCCCGGTGCCGCGATCGCGAGAGGACGGCGTCTTCGGTCTGCGCCTGAAAACACGCCATAGCCGCGCTTGCCCCCCGGCAAGGGGGCCAGCACCCGGCCCGGCGCATCCAGGCGCCTGAGCCAGCTGGCCGCGCTCATGCAGCCAGTTCGTGTGTCGCACGTCCAGGTCCGGGCAGGCTGCGCAGGCAGGCCTCAAGCTCATCGAGGCACTGGTCAAACACCGGATCATCGCGCCGGTCCTCAATGCGGTGGCAGGCATGGGCGGCTGTGGAACGGTCGCGGGCGAACGCCTCGGCGGTGCGTGCCAGGCTCAATTCAAACGCGACATGGGTGAGATAGATGGCGATCTGGCGGCCGAGCGCAGCCCGGGCCGAGCCGCGCGTCGCTCTTGTGATCTCCTCGACGGGGATGTCGAACGTGTAGGACACCGCCTGCTGGGCCAAGCGCGCCCGGGCGAGATCGAGCGCTCGGATTTGGGACTGCATGGTTTCCTCCGCCCTCAAGCGTTCCGGTTTCGGATCACTATACGGAGAGCGGACAGAATCGCGGATAACTTTCCTATGCCGGGGCGGCGACTCTCTTGAATCGCTTATATTTCCCGCATGAAGATATGAGACTACAACGGGGAGAAGTACGCGACGACTAGGACAGCTGCAAGGAGCACGCCTGTCCAGATCGCCATCAGCCCGGACGGGAATATCCGCGACAGCGAACCGGCCGGGCTGAACACGTTGAAAAGCCGGTTTGTCCACCGGCGGATCACGCCGCCGAGCCCGCGCTCGCTGGCACCCGCCAGCAGCACGCCCACCGCGCCGCCCCAGCGCACGACACCGTCGCCCACCCGGCGATAAAACCAGTCCACATCGAGAATGGTGCGGTCGCCGCGCAGCGGGAACAGGTTGAGCCACACCATCACGGCAAAGGCGAATGCGCCCGCCAGCAGGATCTGCACCTGTCCGATGGCATTGTCTGCGGTGTAGGGCTCGTAATCGATGGCAAAGGGCAACAGGCCGTAAAGCGCCTGCCAGTGCGTACCGAGATAAACACACAGGAACGCCGCCAGTCCCATGGCCAGGAGCATGTTGAGCGGCGCTTCCTTGACGCGGTAGCCACGATCCTGACCGAAGAACGCAAAGAACGGGACTTTCAGCGCGCTGAGCTCCATCACGCCGGCGGCTGCAAAAACCAGCAGTCCATAGACCAGCACATCGCCGTGATAGGACACGGCTGACAGGACGAGCGTCTTGGTCACGAAGCCCGAGAAGAGCGGCGCACCGACCAGAGCGAGCGCGCCGATGATGGACAGCACGCCGGTGACCGGCATCGATCGGAACAGCCCGCCCAGCTCGCTGACCTTGGCCGTGCCGGTGCGGTGCATCACGGCCCCGATCACCATGAACATCAAAGCCATGTAGAACACGCCCACAAATGCGTTAGCCGCAGCGGCGTTCAGGCCCAGCGGCGTGCCCACCCCCACGCCCACGACCATGAAGCCCAGCTGGTTGTTGAGCGCATAGGCCAGCGTGCGCCGCAGATCATTCTCCACAATCACGAACAGGATCGGGAAGACGGCCATGATGGCGCCGATCGTGATGAGGATCTCGGTTCCGGCAAAGCCACGCGCCAACGCATAGATCGCCAGCTTCGTGGTGAAGGCCGACAGCACCACAGCGCCCACGCCCGTCGCCTTGGGGTACGCGTCCTGCATCCACATATGCATGAGCGGGAAGGCCGCCTTGATGCCGAACGCGATCAGCAAGACCAGCCCGGCCGGATCTTCCATGCCGATGGCATCAAACGTCCAGGATCCGGTCTGGCTGGCCCAAAGCGCGGCACCGCCCAGCAAGAGCACGCCTGACAGAACCTGGATCGCCAGATAGCGCAGACCCGCGCGCTGGGATTCCGGCGTGCCGGCGGCGAATATCAGCGGCGCGGAGAACAGCGCCGTCAGCTCCCAGAATACAAACAGGGTCAGGAGATCGCCGGCAAACACCGCGCCCACCGCTGCGCCGGCATAGATCAGCGCCGAGCCGTCAGAGATCCGGCTGCGCTCATGCAGGGCATAAATCCCGTTGAGGAAGGCGGCCAACAGGAAGACCAGCGCCCAGATGCGCGACAACCCGTCATAGCGGAACGTCTCCAGCGTCATCGGCCCGAGCTCGATGACCGCGTAGACGCCGGGCTCGCGCGTGGCGAACCACGCCGCCAGGCCCAGCAGCGGCGCGGCGATCATCACCACCTTGCGCGCATGGGACCACGGCAGGGCCAGCGCCAGCACACCACCCAGGATCAGGAACAGGGCCGGGTTTACCCCGTGGAGCGCGCCGAACAGATCAATCATCACGCCCCTCCCCGCTCACATCACCTGCAGCATGCTCGTAATAGTCGCCCCGGTGCCCGAACAGCCAGCGCATGCCCCAGCCGGCCAGGATTGCCGCCAGCGTGGCCGGGATCAGCACCAGCTCATAGGGCCCGGTCACGGTGCGGTATTTGGCAAAGCCGTCCTCGGTCAGGAGAAATTCAAGACCGAAGCCGATCAGGTTCGCCGCGCCGAGCGCCAGCACGATGGTCAGGCCAACCACGCCGCCCGACAGGCGCGGCAGCCGGCTGGCGGTTTTGGTCTTCGGCGCGTTCATGGCGTCATCTCCGTCATGAAGACCGGCGTCAGATAGTCGATCAGCGGCCCGATGGCGAAGAACAGAACCACGGTTCCGATAGCGGTGATCAGCGGCGCCACCCAGACCAGGGCGGGCGGCAGACCGGGCTTCATCGGACTGGTCTCGGGCGCGGGCTTCAGGAAGCCGCGGATCGCGATGGGCAGGAGATAGCCGATATTGAGCAGGGTCGAGGCGATCAGCACGGCGATCAGCCAGGGCTGGCCGGCACCCGCCGCGCCCTCCATCAGGAAGATTTTGGGCCAGACCCCGCCAAAGGGCGGCATGCCGATGATCGACAGCGCGCCGATCAGGAATACCGCAAACGTCACGGGCATCAGCCGTCCCAGGCCGTTGAGCTGGGAAATGTCGGTCTTCTTGGTGCCGGTATAGATCGCACCGGCGGCCATGAAGAGCGTGATCTTGCCATAGGCGTGCATGATGATCTGGAGGGCCGCCCCCAGAAGAGCCAGCGGGCTGGCCAGCATCGCACCGAGCGTCACGTAGGACAGCTGGCTGACTGTGGAATAGGCCAGCCGGGCTTTGAGATTATCCTTCGTCATCGCCATCACCGACGCGATCACGATGGACGCGCCCGCGATCCAGGCCAGGACGTTCGCGGCGGGTAAAGTCTCGATGTATTGCGGGCCGAGAATATAGATCGACACTTTCAGGATCGAGAACACGCCCGCCTTCACCACCGCCACGGCATGCAGCAGCGCCGACACCGGTGTGGGTGCCACCATGGCATTGGGCAGCCAGGGATGGGTCGGCATCAGGGCCGCCTTGCCGATCCCGAAGGCAAACAGCACCAGAATGATTGAACCGGCCACCGGCCCGACACCGCCCATGATCCCGCCAGCGGTGAAATCGGTCGTGCCGGTCAGGGCATAGGTGGCGAAGATCGCCGGCAGGAACAGTCCGATGGACGTCGCCAGCAAGATGCCCAGATAGATCGAGGCACCCTTGCGCGCCTTGGCGTCGCCCTTGTGCGCCACCAGCGGATAGGTCGCCAGGCTCAGCGCCTCGTAAAAGAAGAACATCGTGATCAGATTGCCCGACAGGGCAATGCCCATGGCCGCGGCGATGGAGATCGTGAAGCAGAAATAAAACCGCGTCTGGTCCTTCTCCTTGTTCCCGCGCATATAGCCGATGGAGTAAAGCGAGTTCACGATCCACAGCCCGCTGGCCACCATGGCGAACACCGCGCCCAGCGGCTCCAGCGTGAATTTGAGGGACAGGCCCGGCGCGATCTCAAACAGGGTCAGCTCCGGGCGCCCGCCCGCAGCCTCCACCAGATACGCCACGACAATCGCCAGCGCGACGGCAGTGACCAGAGTCGCGGCTTCGCGCAGGTTCGGCCAGCGGCCCAGCAACAGCACGCCTGCGCCGCCCACCAGCGGCAGGATCAGGGCCAGCGCCAGGGCAAGTTCGGGGGTCCAGCTCACGGGTTCACCCCCGCTGCAATGGCTGCATCAGCGGCGGCGCGCGCCATGTCCACAATCGGCTCGGCCCAGACGCCGAACACCAGATTGGCCCCGGCCAGCACGGCCAGCGGGACAGCGATGGCCAGCGGCACCCGCTTGGGCGAGGTCTTGCGCGCTTCGTCGAGCGGCGTCACCCATATCGCCACCAGGATCCGGTAGACGTAGAACACCGCGATCACCGAGGAGATCAGGATGGCGGCCACCGCCCACCACCAGCCCGCGTCCAGCGCGGCCTGGATCAGGTAGAATTTGGAGATGAAGCCCACGGTAAACGGCACACCCACCAGCGACAGGGCACCGATGGTAAAGGCCGCCGACGTCACCGGCATCACCTGGCCAAGCCCCTTGAAATCCTCGATCCGCCGGATGCCGTAGGACAGCGCGAACGCGCCCAGCGCCATGAACAGAGCGCCCTTCATCATGGCGTGATTGATCAGATGGAGCATGCCCGCCGACAGGCCCAGCGAGGTCGCCATGCCCAGACCCAGCATCATGTAGCCCACCTGCGCTACGGATGAGTAGGCAAACAGCCGGCGGACATTGTTCTGGAACAGAGCCTGAGTAGAGGCCACCAGCATGCCGGCAATGGCCAGCGGCGTGATCACCCAGATCATGGCGTTGGTGACAAAACCCGTGCCGATTGAGAACACGTCGTAGCTGAAGCGGATGATGACGTAGAACGCCACTTTGGTGGCGGTGGTGGCCAGGAATGTGGTCACGAAATTGGGGGCATAGGCGTAGGCGTTCGGCAGCCACTGGTGCAGCGGGAAGAGCGCAGCTTTCAGTCCGATCCCGACCAGGATGAAGGCGAAGCCAACCTCCACCGCGCGATTGCCGTTCAGGTCGGCGATGGCCCGGCCCATATCGGCCATGTTGAGCGTGCCGGTTGTCATGTAGATGAAGCCGACACCGATCACGAAGAATGTCGCGCCGATCGTGCCCATCACCAGATAGTTGAACGAGGCGGTGAGCGCCTGGCGGTCCTTGCTCCATCCCATGGCGATGATGGCGTATGTGGCGATGGAGGAGATTTCGAGGAAGACGAACAGGTTGAATGCGTCACCCGTGCTCGCCACGCCGGACAGGCCGGCAAAGCAGATCAGGAAGGCCGAATAGAACAGCGAGCGCTTCTGGCGCGATATCTCATCGGCCACGCTGGGACCGGCAAACAGCACGGTGAGCAGACCGGTCGAGCCCAGCAGCAGCAGAAGCGCGGCGTTGAGCGCGTCAATCCGGAACTCAATGCCCAGAGGTGGCTCCCAGCCACCCATCGCGTAGGACAGGACAGCTCCCTCGGCACGCGTCGCCAGGAAAATCTCCAGCGCCAGCACCAGGGCCGATCCGATGCCCAGCACCGTCATGCCCCATGCAACGCGTCCGCTGGTGATCATGGCGGCCGGTGCCGACAGGATCAGCGGGATCATGACCAGCAAGGCTGGCGCATGGGCCGCGATTGCGGCCGGGAGAAACTGCGGCTCCATCGCCCCTACACGCCTCTCTTCAGCTCGTCATCGTGGTCAATCTCGGACAATTCATCGTCCTCGATGGTGCCGTAGACCTCGCGGATGCGCACCACCAGCGCCAGCCCCATGGCCAGTGTCGCCACACCGACCACGATTGCGGTCAGGATCAGCACGTGGGGCAGCGGGTTGGCATAGACCGCGTCCGGCGGGATCGTGCCCGCAGCCAGATCGGAATAGTCGAATATCGCGGGGCCGCCGCCGGTGACCTTGGCGGTAGCGATGTAAAGCAGAAACACCGATGTCTGGAAAATCGATAAGCCCACCATGCGCTTGACCAGATTGCCGGTGGCGATGACGGCGTACAGGCCGACCATCATCAGCACTAGGATCACCGCAAAGGTGAAGCGATCGCCTAGGATCTCGAGCATCGCGTCAGTCCTCCGCCGTATCGTCGCTGCGTTCACGCCCGGCGAACGCGTAGAAAATCGCGATGATCACCGCGGTGACGCTGGTCAGCACGCCAAACTCCACCGCCACGATGCCGATATGCTGGCCCAAATAGGTCTGGTTGGGGTCAAGCACGGTGTAATTGAGAAAATTGCCGCCCATAAACAGCGACACAAACCCCACACCGGCGAAAATCAGCGCGCCCAGCGCCATGCCGATCCGCGCCCACCAGGGCGGCACCGCCTTGCGCGCGGCGTCCATGCCGAAGATCAGCGCATACAGGATCACGCCCACGCCGAGCACCACGCCGGCCGAAAACCCGCCGCCGGGCGAGTACTCGCCATGGAAATGGACGTAGAATCCGAACAGAAAAATCAGCGGAATCAGCAGCTTGGAAACAACCCGGAGGACGACATACGGGTTCATCAATTGTCCTCCCCGCGCTTGCCGCGTCCGGACAGGTTCAGCAGAAGCGCCACACCCACGCCAGCGGCGAAGACCACAAACACCTCGCCCATGGTGTCAAAGCCGCGATAGCTGGCCAGCACGGCCGTGACCACGTTGGGAATATTGATCTCTTCGGGTGTGCGCGCGATGTACTCCATGCCCACGCCGGTATTGGCTGGGCTGTCGGCTGCGCCATAGACCGGCAGATCGCCCAGTGCATAGAACACAGCCGCACCCGCGGCCGTCATCACCACCAGCGCGGCCCAGTGGCGGAAGGCCGTGGTCGGTTTGGCCTCGCCCGAAGTG
Source organism: Hyphomonadaceae bacterium BL14 (assembly GCA_027627705.1). Lineage (NCBI taxonomy): Bacteria > Pseudomonadati > Pseudomonadota > Alphaproteobacteria > Hyphomonadales > Hyphomonadaceae > Hyphomonadaceae bacterium BL14. The sequence continues at coordinate 528,951 of CP091242.1, read as the reverse complement.
AGCAGCATGGCCGCCAGCAGCAATACGGTGGAAATGCCTGCGCCCACCGCCGCTTCCGTGATCGCCACGTCCGCCGCGCTGAGCGACACGAACCAGGCGGCAGCGATCAGCGAGTACACGCCGGTCAGCATGACGACGGCGAACAGGTTCTGCAGACGGATCACGGCCAGGCCGATGAACAGCAGCATGACCATGAACAGATAGTCGAAGAGCTGGGTGATCTCCGCGCCGTTCATTGCGCCTCCTCCCGCGTCTCATCAGAGCGCCAGCGGCGCAGCAGCGGCTTGAGGCCCGAGCGGTAGGCAGCATTGGCCACGGCATGGGTCGATGTCGGACTGGTCAGGAAGACAATCAGCCCGAGGATCGCCAGCTTCACGCTCACCAGCGTAAAGCCCGACTGGATGATCAGCCCCATGATGACCAGCTCCGCACCCAGCGTATCGGTGACGCCCGCAGCATGCATGCGTGTGTAGAAATCAGGCAGGCGGATCACGCCGATGGCACCTGCCAGGACAAGGCCGGCACCGGTCAGCATGAAAGCGGCTGAGGCCAGGGCCTGAGCGACGCCAAGCCAGAACATCCAGTCCATCATCACTCGCCCTCCCCGTCCTTGCGCGCCGCACGCGGTTCTGAATCGAACAGCGCCACATCCAGCGAGCGGTAGCTGAAGAATTTCAGGATCGCGATGGTCGCCACGAAATTGATCAGGGCATAGAGCAGCGCAATGTCGATGCTGTCAGCCTGCCCGACCGCCAGCGAGAACACGGCCAGGAACAGAACGATCTTGGTGCCGAACGCATTCACCGCCAGCACGCGGTCATAGAGTGTCGGACCGATGAACAGGCGCACCAGCATGAGCGCCATAGCGGCGACGAGCATCAGCGCAACGACAATGTCGACAAAGCCGGTAAAGTTCATCAGCCGGTCTCCCCGGTGGCGGCCTTCACCCGGCGCTCGAACGCGCGGAAGCCTTCCTGGCTGGCGAACGATTCGTCGAGCGCATGCAAGATGAACCCGTTCTCCTGGATCTCCATGGTCACCGTGCCCGGGGTCAGGGTGTAGGAGTTGGCCAGCGTCGCGCGCGCCACATCATCACGCAGCGTCACAGGTGTCCGCGTCACCACAGGCTTGATGTCGATCACCGGCGACAGGACGATGCGCAAAACAGCGATGTTGGCAGATACGATCTCGCCTGCCAGCCAGCCCCAATAGCTGTAATACCGCACCCGCAGATACGGCGTGGACTCACCATCCAGCAGGCCCATGCGCACGGTCATGAAGACCGTCACGGCAATGGAGAAGACCGCCAGCGACAGGATGGGCTGCTTCAGCCCGTATCCGGACAGCAGCGCCCACATCGCGGCGAGCACGATGGTCAGGGTCACGCCATAGAGCCATTTGCGGGTCAAAGCCCGGTCCTCCCTGGAAAGGTGACAGCTGAGATCGGCGAACGGATTGGCACGGGTTCTAGGCAAGGCGCAGGGTGATTTCCAGCGAAACCGGTGCGCTTGCAGCGAGTTTCTTCATATGGCGCGTTTTCGCCGGTCCACGGCGGGGGTCAGAACCGCTCGCCGCGCACCACTTCCACATCATAGCCGTAAATGATCCCTGGATAGCGCTCGAAGAACACCGCTGCCTTGTCGAACACGCGCTCGGCGATCTCTGCGGTGGTGACCGCATGGACGATCTTCATTTCAACGGCTTCGAAGACCCCGTCGCGGCTCCAGTCTCCCGCAATGCCCGAGCCTTCGCGCCCGTCAATGATTGTGAAGCCCGACACACCGCAGCTGCGGATCAGCTCCACCAGCCGGCGCAGATGCGCGGCCTCCACGATGGCGATGACTTTCTTTCGGATCGGTCGGGCCATGTCAGCCTCCCAGAACTGCGCGCGCCACACTGGCATAGAGCGGTATGCCGATGGTCAGATTGAACGGGAAGGTGATCGCCAGCGACAAGGTGAGATACACGGACGGGTCCGCCTCCGGCAGGGCGATGCGCATGGCGGCGGGCACGGCGATATAGCTGGCGGAGCCTGACAGGATCATCAGCGCCGCGGCGTCGCCCGGGCTCATGCCGATCAGCCACGCCACCGGAAGGGCCGCCGCGGCACCGATGAGCGGCATGACTACTCCGAAGGCAATCCCGGTCACGCCAAGCTTTTTCGCACCGCCCAGTCGGCGCGAGGCAACAAGGCCCATGTCCAGCAGAAACAGGCACAGCAGCCCCTGGAACAACCCGTTCACGAACAGGTCGAGGCGCGCCATGCCTGCCGGTCCCGAGACCCATCCGATCAGAAAGGCACCAATAAGCAGCACCACCGATCCATTCAGCAGCACCTCTCTCAGCAATTCCGGTCGTGCTTCCGGATCCGGCCCGCGCGAGGCGCGCCCAGCCAGCCACAGCCCCGTCAGGATCGCCGGTGTCTCCATGATGGCCAGCACTGCCACCATGTGGCCCGACCAGACCAGGCCCGACAGGGTGAGAAACTCCGAGCCCGCCACAAAGGTCACGACCGAGATCGAGCCATAGTGCGCCGCACTGGCCGCAGCCGTGGCCCGGTCCACCCTGGTGAAGGCGCGCAAAAGCGCAAACGCGACCAGCGGCAGGGAGAAACTCAGCACCACCCCGGCCAGGGCCGCGAGGGCGAGGTCCACAGACAGGCCCACTTCGGCCACCGCAGCCCCGCCCTTGAACCCGATGGCCAGCATCAGATAGAGCGCCAGCCCCTTGGCGATGGCCTGGGGGATGGTGAGGTCGGACCGGGCAATGCCGGCGAAAATCCCCAGTGCGAAGAACAGCACCGCGGGCGAACTAAGATTGGCCAGGGCCAGGACAATTGCATCGGTCATGGGGCGCGTCGTTAACCGGACGATATGCCGCTGACAAGCGATTCCCGTGTCAGCTGGTGCCGGTGCGTCCGATCACCCAGTTCCAGTAACGCAAAACTGTCTGCGCCTTGTCCACCGAGAGCGTGTCGAACACGCGCACAGCCTGCTGGATACGCAGCGGCGCATCGGTGCGCCCGCCCAGCTCGATCAACATCACCAGATGCTCGCGTGACAGGCCCGTGGCCTTGGCCAGCACCGCCAGCGGCTCTCCGCCGAAATCATCCAGCATGCGATTGGACAGGTGCTGGCCGATGGCCGACAGGGCGGCGATCTCGGCGCGGGCTTCCAGCCTCAGCCCGTCGCGCGCGGCATGCTCGATCAGGCCTTCCAGCGACTGCCAGGGAGACAGCTCGGCGGCGCGGCGGTCACGCTGGCGCCGGTCAATGTAAACGAGCGCGGCGTCCACAGCCGGATCGCGCTCCTCCTGGCGCGCAGCCAGCGGGAACACGTCGCTGGCGGCCTCTTGCAGAATGGCGCGCGAGGCCGCAAAGCGATCGAGAATCATGCGCCGCTGATCATGGCCACACGCCCAGAACAGGGTCAGCGCCTGCGCCGGGCGCAGCTCGGCACGCTTGATGAGCAAAAGCGCCAGCGACTCGTTGTCGGCCGCTTCGCGCACCAGAAATTCCACGGTCTCCAGCGCCAGATGCGCACCGGCATTGCGCAGGATTGCCGAGATGACGTCCACGTCACCACTCGCACACAGGGCCGCGGCAACAACTTCGGACACGCGCTCACGCCGGGCCAGCGCCAGACGGTGCTGGCGCCCGGCCTTGCGGGCAATTTCCATCATGTCGAAATCGGTCAGTGCCCGGGCGCGCGCCAGCAAGGGCTCGGCGATCTCGAACTCATCCAGCGCCAGCCGGCGCACGAGGCCGGCCGGTGCCTCGGCCTGATCGGCCAGACGCGCAGCCACCTTGGCGCGCAAATCTGTATCGGCGGTCGCCAGCATGGTTTCCAGCACGTCGGCCACCATCCAGCGCTCCTGCGGCGGGACGCGGCTGGACGGCAGGCAGACAATATCGGCCAGACGCCGGGTCAACAGCGTGCGCGCCCGGCCCGATGGTGCGGGCGGCGGCGGTGCGGCCGGTTCAGTAACAGCTCGGAAGTCTTCAGCCATGCGCACAGGTCCGTGACGTCAGGATGCATCAGGGCACTATCGGCGCGGCGCGTTAAGGAAAAGTCTCCGCCAAGGCTAGCTGGACGGCGGTGCCGAGCGCGGATTGGTAACGCGCACGCCTGCACCCTGCGGGAGCCCCAGATCGTCACGCGTCCAGACCAGCTCGACGCCCTGTGGCAGCAGCGCGCGGCAATTATCGGCATGGATGCGCGTCAGCGTGACGTCGAAATTCCAGCCCTGCCCCCCGGCGCCGTAGACATCAGCGGCAAAGCTGTCGCGCGTTGTGCAGCCATTGGACGCCACGCGCACAACCAGATCGCCTCCCCGGTCCAGCCGCCAGTCATAGACCGGTTCGGCGCTGTATCCGGGCGGGGCATGGGGCACTGTCTGGCATGCCGTCAGGATCAGGACGAAGGCACCGGCGCAGGCGGTCTTCAGGCGGATCATGGCGCGTCTCCTGTCGGCAGCGGAAGTCCAGCTTACCCGACCGTGAAGCCCGACGACAGCGCGAAGGGCGCAAGAAAAAGACCCGCCGGCGTGCGCCGGCGGGTCCTGATCGAATTTGCAGGCGCGGGTGAAGCCGCGCCGGAGACGTTAGGAGGAGTAGAATTCGACCACGAGGTTGGGCTCCATCTTCACCGGGTACGGCACCTCGTTGAAATCGGGGATGCGGGCGTAAGTCGCCTTCATGCCCTTGCCTTCAAGCTCGATATACTCGGGCACGTCGCGCTCGGCGCTGCCCAGCGCTTCGAGCACCAGGGCCATGTTGCGCGACTTCTCGCGCACTTCGATGACGTCGCCCGGCTTGCACTGGTAAGAGGCAATGTTCACGCGCTGACCGTTCACCTTCACGTGGCCGTGATTGACGAACTGGCGGGCGGCGAACACGGTCGGCACGAACTTGGCGCGATAGACGATCGCGTCCAGACGGCTTTCCAGCAGGCCGATCAGGTTCTCTGCCGTGTTGCCCTTGCGGCGCATCGCCTCGGTATAGATCTTGGCGAACTGCTTTTCGGTGATGTTGCCGTAATAGCCCTTCAGCTTCTGCTTGGCGCGCAGCTGAAGGCCGAAATCGGACAGCTTGCCGGCGCGGCGCTGGCCGTGCTGGCCGGGGCCGTAGGCGCGGTTGTTCACCGGGGACTTGGCGCGGCCCCAGATGTTTTCGCCCATACGGCGGTCGATCTTGTATTTCTGCGAATGACGCTTTGACATAGGTCTCTCTTTTTGTGACGCGGCCCGGCGCAGCTCCCTCTTTGCTGCGCAATGGAAACGGCGGTTCTCGCGTCGTCCGTGCGTGTTGATCCGAGCGGTCCGGCAGGGCCGGCCACTGAGGGATCGGGGCTTATGGGCCAGGCGCGCGCGCCTGTCAATCAAGCCCCCTGCCCCGGCGCACGAATCAGGTGGCGGCCCGGGCCAAGCGCCGCTAGCGTGCGGCCTGTGCGCACGAAGGATGGCCAGCATGACTGAGCGATGCCCCTGGCCGGGCCATGATCCGCTTTACATCTCCTATCACGACACCGAGTGGGGTGTGCCCGAGCGCGATGACCGCGCCTTGTTCGAAAAGCTGGTGCTGGACGGATTCCAGGCCGGGCTCGCCTGGATCACAATATTGCGCAAGCGCGAGACCATGCGCGCGGCCTTCGACGGGTTCGATCCCTGCATCATCGCGCGCTACGGCGAGGCAGACATCAACCGGCTGCTGGATGATGCCGGGATCATCCGCTCGCGCGCCAAGATCGAGGCGGCTATCGGCAATGCGCGGGCCTGGATCGCCATCCAGGAGGCAGGCCCCGGCTTCTCCACCTTCCTGTGGGATTTCGTGGACGGCGTTCCCGTCCAGAACCGCCATACCGCCATGAGCGAGGTGCCCGCCCAGACCGGGACCAGCCAGGCCATGGCCAAGGCGCTGAAGCAGGCCGGGTTCAAATTCTGCGGGCCGGTCATCGTCTACGCCTTCATGCAGGCGGTGGGCATGGTCAACGACCATCTGGTCAGCTGTCCGCGCCATGCCGAAGTGGCGCGGCTGCTGGCCTGATCAACGCTCTCTGTACGTATGGTTGGCGCGTGCGGCGATGGTCGCTAAGTTGGCGCGTGATCAAACAGACTCAGTCATCAAGCTGGAGCCTTTCATGAGCGCCGCTGTTATCCGGTCCACGGGCCTCTGGACGCCCGCGGAGTCCATTTCCAATGATGAGCTGGTGGCCAGCTTCAACGCCTATGTGAGCACCTATAATGACGCTCACGCAGACGAGATCGCCCGCGGGGAGATCGAGGCGCTGAGCCCCTCCTCTGCCGAATTCGTCGAGAAGGCGTCCGGCATCAAGTCGCGCTATGTCGTGGACAAGGCGGGCGTGCTGGATATCAAGCGGATGGCACCACGCATCCCGGCGCGCGGCAATGACCAGCTGGCCATCCTGGCCGAGATCGGCCTCAACGCCTGCCGCGACGCGCTGAAGCGAGCCAGGCGAAGCCCGGGCGATGTAGACGGGGTGATTGTCGGCGCCTCCAACTTGCAGCGCGCCTATCCGGCCGTGGCCATCGAGATCCAGGACGCGCTGGGCATTGAGGAGGGCTTCGGGTTCGACATGAACGTGGCCTGCTCCTCGGCAACCTTTGCCATGCAGGCCGCCGCCGACATGATCGCGCAGGGCCATGCCCGCGCCATCCTGGTGGTCAACCCGGAGATATGTTCAGGCCACCTCAACTGGCGCGACCGCGACAGCCATTTCATTTTCGGGGATGTGGCCACGGCAATCCTTCTGGAGCGGGAAGATCTGGGCGAAGGTGGCTGGCGCATTCTGGGCACGCGCCTGCGCACCAAATTCTCCAACAATATCCGCAATAATTTCGGCTTCCTGAATCGGACCGAGCGCGCCGACGGCGATAATGGCGCGCGCACCAACGGCGCGCCCAAGGACGACAAGCTGTTCGTCCAGGAAGGCCGCAAGGTGTTCAAAGAAGTCGTGCCCATGGTGTCGGACATGATCCGCGAGCACATGGAAGAGCTGGGCCTCGCCCCTGACCAGATGCGCCGGATCTGGCTGCACCAGGCCAATATCAACATGAATCTCATGATCGCGCGCAAGGTGTTCGGCCGTGAGGCCGGCGGCGAGGATGCGCCGACCATTCTGGACACCTATGCCAATACCTCCTCGGCGGGCTCCATCATCGCCTTCCACCTCAACAGCGACGATCTCAGCGCGGGCGACAAAGGCGTCATCTGTTCGTTCGGTGCCGGCTATTCCGCCGGATCGGTGTTCGTCGAGAAGCTGTAAGATGCGCGCCCAGCCGTCCGATAGCGAGGTCTTCGCCCGCGTCCTCGCCAAGACCAGCGAGTATCTCGATTTCCCGTCCGTGGTCGGCCACGAGACGCCCTTCCTCGACCATCTTGCGCGCGATTTCACGGCGCTGGGCGCTGCGGTCAGCCGGCCGCGCAATCTGTGCATTGCGCAGCTGGGCGACGGCCCGGTCTACCTCGCCCATATCGACCGCCATGGTGCGATCACGGCCGAGGACGGCGCGGCGGTCTACGCCGCCCACGCGGTGAAGAACGAGAAATACGGCGAAGCCAACACCGTCACCACCAACTTCGCCGAGTCCGTCTCCAAGCGCTATGCCGGGGAAACCGTGTTCGCCTATGACCGCAAGACCGGCGGGCGCATCGCCTATGGACGCATAACCTCCGCCAGCGTGGATGGTGCCGGGCGGCTGGTGCTGGCACTGGAGGGGATGATTGCGCTGGCACCGGGCACACCCATTGCGTTTGCGCGCACGCTCGGGCCGCTGGAAGCGGGGCTGATTTCAGGTCAGCTGGACAATCCGGTCTCGGCGGCAGCCCTGCGCGTGGCGGCCGAGTTCGGGCTCGCCGGCACCATCATCTTCACCGCCGAGGAAGAGATCGGCCGCTCGGCGGCTCATGCTCTCAGCTGGCTGGTCAATGCCGGTCAGGAGCGCCAGGACATTGTGGTGCTCGACACCACGCCGTTTGACGACAGTGCGGCAGCGCTGGCCGGTGCCGTGATCCTGCGCCGGCGCGACGCGACCGCCGCCTTCCACTCCGACACCGTCCAGCGTGTGGAGCGCGCGGCCAACACGGTGAGCGCACCGATCATCTTCAAGGACAGCTTTATCGAGCGCGAAAACGACGCCCGCGCGCGCCGGGGCCAGCCGCTCAAATCACTGGGCCTGACCGAGCTCGGGCGTATCGTCGCCCTGTCTTCGGGGCGCTGCACCGGCGCGACCTTGCAGATCCCGACGTTCAACTATCATTCCAATCAGGAATCCACCACGCCGCGCGCGATCACAGCGTTCGCCAGAACGCTGCTGGCGCTGGGTCAGGGGTAACACCCCCTCACGCCAGCGCGCGCGCAGCATCTTCCTCGCGGCCAAGCGCGTCGAGCACGGTGGCGGTGATGTGGCGGGCATTCAGGCGTGCCGCGTCATACATGGCGTACGGGCTGTCGTGATCCAGGAACACGTCCGGCAGGGTCATGGTGCGGATTTTCAGCCCACGATCCAGCGCGCCCTTTTCCGCCAGCATATGCAGCACAAAGGCACCGAAGCCGCCGCGTGAGCCCTCCTCGATGGTAACCAGCACTTCGTGCTCGCGCGCCAGACGCAGGATCATATCCTCGTCCAGCGGCTTGGCGAAGCGGGCGTCCGCCACCGTCGGCGACAGGCCATGCGCGGCCAGTTCATCGGCGGCTTTGAGCACTTCGCCCAGCCGGGTGCCCAGCGACAGCACAGCGACGCTTGAGCCCTCGCGCACAATGCGGCCCTTGCCGATTTCCAGCGGCTCCAGGACGGATGGAATCTCGACGCCTGTGCCCTCGCCGCGTGGATAACGCACCGCGCTGGGGCCATCATCAATCGCGGCGCAGGTGGCGACCATGCGCGCCAGTTCCGCCTCGTCCGCGGCGGCCATCAGCACCATGCCGGGCAGCGAGCCCATGAAGCCGATATCGAACGATCCGGCATGGGTCTGTCCGTCCGCGCCCACCAGTCCCGCCCGGTCGATGGCAAAGCGCACCGGCAGGGACTGGATGGCCACGTCATGGACCACCTGGTCATAGCCACGCTGCAGGAAGGTGGAATACAGCGCCGCAAAGGGCTTCAGCCCCTCCGCCGCCAGACCCGCCGCAAACGTCACCGCATGCTGTTCAGCGATGCCCACATCAAACGCGCGATCCGGGAAGCGGGCGGCGAATTTGTCGACGCCGGTTCCCGCCGGCATGGCGGCGGTGACGGCGCAGATGCGTTCATCCTGTTCGCCCAGGCCGATCAGCGCGTCGGCAAACACGGCGGTGAAGCCCGGCGGTCCCGCCTTGGCCTTTTGCTGCTCTCCGGTGACCACGTTGAAGCGCGACACGCCGTGATACTTGTCGTCGGCCAGTTCGGCGGGGGCGTAGCCCTTGCCCTTCTGGGTCACGGCATGGATCAGCACCGGCCCCTCGTCGGCGTCGCGCACATTGCGCAGCACCGCGATGAGCTGCTCGAGATCATGGCCGTCAATGGGCCCGATATAGCGAAAGCCCAGCTCTTCAAAGAGCGTTCCACCCATGGCCATGCCGCGCAGATATTCCTCGGCCTTACGCGCCTGGGTCTCGACGCCCAACGTCTTGGCGATTCCCTTGCCGATCTTGCGCAGGTCGCGATAGCTCTTGGACGAGACCTGACGGGCGAAATAATGGCTCATCGCACCCACGGGCGGGGCGATGGACATGTCGTTGTCATTGATGATGACGATCATGTTCTTCTTCAGCGCGCCGGCATTGTTCATGGCCTCGTAAGCCATGCCCGCGGACATCGAGCCGTCGCCGATCACGGCGACCACCTTGCGGTCATGCTCGCCTTTCAGGTCGCGCGCGACGGCAAAGCCAAGCGCTGCGGAAATGGAGGTGGCGGCATGGGCCGCACCGAACGGGTCGTAGACGCTTTCGGAGCGCTTGGTGAAGCCTGACAGCCCCCCGCCCTGGCGCAGCGTGCGGATGCGGTCGCGCCGGCCGGTGAGGATTTTGTGCGGGTAGCACTGGTGGCCCACATCCCAGACCAGAATGTCGTCGGGTGTATCAAATACATGGTGCAGCGCCAGGGTCAGCTCAACCACGCCCAGCCCGGCCCCCAGATGGCCACCGGTGACAGACACCGTGTCAATGGTCTCGGCGCGCAACTCCTCCGCCACAGCCGTCAGGAAGGTCAGATCACGGTTTTTGAGGTCGCTGGGAACGCGGATCTGGTCGAGATGAGGCGTGTGGGGCATACGGTCTCCTGCAGCCGGCAGAACCGGCCATCAACTGTCAGGACTGGCGATCCAGCACATAATCAACGGTTTGTATCAGTAATTTTGCATCTTCGCCATAATCGGCCAGATGCTCCTTGGCTTGCGCGGCCAGATGGCGCGCACGCTCGCGCGCGCCGTCCACGCCCAGGATCGACACGAAGGTGGCCTTGCCCTGACCCTCATCCTTGCGCGTGCGCTTGCCGGTCAGGGACTCATCGCCCTCTGCATCCAGCAAGTCATCGACGATCTGGTAGCAGAGCCCCAGATCGTGAGCGTAACCTTCCAGCGCTGTACGCGTCTCACGGTCGGAGCGCGCCAGCACCGGTCCGGCTTCGGCGCAGAACGCAATTAGGGCACCGGTCTTCATGCGCTGACAGCGGGTGATGACGCCGATCTCGGCCTCCTCGCCCGCCTCGATGGCCATGTCGATCATCTGCCCGCCCGCCATGCCGCGCGCACCGGCCGCCTGGGCCAGGCGCGCGATCAGATCGCAGCGCAGCGCCGCATCGGGATGGGTTTCCGGATCCGCCAGGATGGCGAATGCCTGGGTTTGCAGCGCGTCTCCCGCCAGGATCGCGGTCGCATCGTCATAGGCGATGTGCAAGGTTGGACGTCCGCGGCGCAGATCATCATTGTCCATGGCCGGCAGGTCGTCATGCACCAGCGAATAGGCATGGATGCACTCCACCGCACAGGCCGCGCGCAGCAGCGCGCGTTCGTCGGCCCCGACGAGGCGCCCGCACTCGATCAGCAGGAAGGGCCGCATGCGCTTGCCCGGCCCCAGCGCCGAATAGCGCATGGCCGAGATCAGGCGCTTTTCCGGCCCGTCGGGCCTCGGCAGCAAAGCGTCAAGCGCCACCGTCACGCGGTCAGCGGCTTCACCCAGCGCCGTTGAAAACTCTGACAGCGCCCGCCCCTTCATGACACCCGCGCCCCCAGCGGCGCATCACCATCGGCACCGAGCAGGCAGACGCGCCCCTGCGCATCGTGCACGCCCAGCACCAGCACTTCAGAGCGCACCGGGCCGATCTGGCGCGGCGGGAAATTGACCACCGCCAGCACGCGCCGCCCCGGCAGGTCTTCGCGCGCATAATGCTCGGTGATCTGGGCCGAGCTTTTCTTCACCCCGACGCCGGGACCAAAATCAATGGTCAGCTTCCAGGCGGGCTTGCGCGCTTCAGGGAAAGGGTCAGCGGTGAGAATCTCGCCCAGGCGCACATCGGCGCGGAAAAAATCTTCCGGCGCAATCGCGGGCAGCGGCGGCGCGTCCGGCACCGTCATCCGTCCAGCCCCGCCGGCTCTGCGTCCGGCTTGCCGTCAGCGCCGATAACGATCTTGTCGACTTTGAGCTGGGCGTCTTTCAGGCGCGCCTCGCAATGGGCCTTGAGCGCCGCACCGCGCTGATAGAGGGCGATGGACTTCTCCAGCTCCACCTCACCGCCTTCGAGCTTTTGGACAATCGTCTCCAGTTCGGCCAGGGCGGCTTCAAAGCTCATGGCGGAGATGTCGGCAGGCGCACTCATGTCTGGCTCCGTGAGGGGATCGGGCTGCTCCAGAGAAGACGGAACCGTGCGCGCAATCAACCCTTCATTCCCGCAAGGGCACGGCAGTCCGGCGCACAAGCACCACGCTTACCGGCGCTCATACCGGCGCCAGGACCAGTAGTCATCGCCGCCATCCACCACGCAGTGCCAGCCTTGCGCGTGCAGCGACGGGCGCAGCATGCGATTGAACCAGCCATGGGCGAACAGCGCTACGGGCCCGTGATTCGCCGCCTCCACAAGCTGTGCCGCGGCCTGACAGGCGCGCTTTTCGGCCTGCTGGCGCGTCTCGCGTCCGCGCGCGCACCCCAGCCACCAGGCGCAGCGCGCATAGACACCCCAGGTGCGCGCCCTGAACCGGCCCGGCCAGGGCGGCGGCGGCAGCGCCGCCTCGACGAACACCGGATCGATCACCACCTCGCGCTCGCCCGCACAGGCCCGCGCTGTCTCTATGGCGCGCGGCAGGGTGGAGGCGAACACGGTGCGGGCCTCGCGCGCCTGGGCGCACAGCGCCTCCGGCGGGGTCTGGCCCGGCTTCAGCCCGGCCAGGTCGTAAGCCGCCCACCAGCGCTCATAGCCGCGCCAGTCGACCCTCTCATACCGGTTCAGGTCCGGTTCGCCGTGACGGGCAATAATGATCTGGCCAGGCGTGGCGCTGGGTAAGGTCATGATGTTCATTCACGGCTGGATGATGCGGCGGAACGCTGCACAGGGCCTCACGCCGACTGCAACGCGCGCAGGAAGGCTCCGGTGGAGCGCTCCAGCGCGGCGCAGTCGTATCCGCCCTCAAGCACGCATACAAGCCGCGAATGAGCCTGCGCCCGCGCCGCCTGCGCCAGCGCGGCACCCGCCCAGGCAAAGTCATCCTCCACCAGCGCCAGCCCTGCCAGCGGATCATCGCGGTGCGCATCAAAGCCTGCCGAAACCAGCAGAAAGTCCGGCGCGAAAGCTTCGATCCGGGGCAGGATTTCCGTCTCCACCGCCGCCCTCCAGGCGGGGCCCCGCGTTCCGGCAGTCATCGGCACATTGATGATATTGCCGTGACGCCCGGTCTCATGCGCCGCGCCGGTACCGGGATAGATCCAGCCCTGATGGATGGAGGCGAACAGGCAGGCGGGCTCGGTTTCAGCCCAGGCCTGCGTGCCGTTGCCGTGGTGCACATCGATATCGACCACGGCGACGCGCGACAGCCCGTGATGCGCCAGCGCGTGGGCTGCGGCGACGGCGATGGTGTTGAACAGGCAGAAGCCCATGGCCCGGTCCGGCTCGGCATGGTGACCGGGCGGACGCGCCGCGACAAACACGGCCTCGGCCGCACCCGCCATCACCGCATCCACCCCGGCGATTCCTGCGCCCGCCGCCGCCAGCGCAGCGTTGAGCGAGCCGGCACTCATCCAGGTATCGGCATCCAGCGCTGTCTCGCCCTCGCCCGGAGACGCAGCGAAGACATGATCGATAAGGGTGGGCACATGCACACGCTCCAGCGCGTCACGCGGCGCTGACGCGTGATGTTCGATTATTGGCAAGCCGGTCTGCGCGGCGCCGGCGCGCACAGCGTCGAGCCGGCCGGCATGTTCGGGATGACCGGCAGGCGGGTGGTGGTCATCGCTGGCGGGGCAATACAGAACGTGTGTTTTCATGAGCGTGAGCCTATCGCGCTACGGTCGGGGAATGCCAGCGGCACGGCTTTGAAAATTTCTGTATGCAAACGCATACATTTGTGCATAATCATCGCGAAAGGAGCGTGTCATGGCCTCGAAAACCGTGCCCCTGTCGGTCCGCATCAGCGATGAAGATGCAGAATTTCTCGCCCGGCTTGATATCGGCGAGGCGCATACGCCATCGGAAAAGATGCGCGCCCTGCTCGCGTCCGAGCGCCGCTTGCGCGCCGGTCCGCGCGATGCGGGCGAGGCGTCGGAAATGCTCAGCGATCTGATGCGCCCGGCCCGCCGCCGCTTGCGTGACGCCGAGCGCGAGTCGCCGGTGCGTTCAGAGGCTTTGGAAAAGCTCTATGACCGCCTGCCCGAGCTGGCGGCGCTGGCCCTGGCCGGGCCCCAGGCGGGCGAGAGCGGCGCCGCGCTGGAGGATTTCGAGGCGCGCATGCTGGAGCATGCGTTCTCGCTGTTTGAAGATCTCGTGCGCATCGGCCTGTTGTCCGAACCGCGCTGCCACGACGCCAACGCGCTGAAATTGCGCCTCGCCGCAGTGGCGGAACTTGCCGATCTGGTGAAGATCAAGCACAACTTCAATTGAGGGAGATTGCCATGTCTGAGGGTCTTGTTTCACGCGTCACACGCCTCGTGTCCGGCAGCGTGAATTCCATCGTCGACACCATCGAGAACGCGGCGCCGGAAACGGTGATGCGCGAGGCGATCCGCGAGGTCGAGCGCGCCATTGACGATGTGCGCGCCGAGCTGGGTCTGGCCGCCGCCAACCGCCATCACGCCAACAAGCGCCTGATGGAGACCGCCTCCAAGCACGAGGCGCTGGCCGAGCAGCTGGAAACCGCCGTGACCGAGGGCCGCGATGATCTGGCCGAAGCCGCCATCGGCCGCCAGCTGGACCTGGAAGCCCAGATCCCAGTGCTGGAGACCGCGCTGGAGGAGGCCTCCGAGCGCGAAGCCGAACTGGAGGGCTATATCACCGCCCTGCAGGGCCGGCGGCGCGAAATGATGGCTGACCTCGACGCCTTCCTGTCCTCGCGCGCCGACACAGCCGCACCGGGCGCCGCAGCCGGCGCAGGCGCGGGACGTTCCGGCGGCGCGGACGCGCGCGCCGACAAGGCCGAGAGCGCCTTCAATCGCGTGCTGCACGGACAGACCGGCATTTCCGGCTCGGTAAAGGCCGACCGCGACACCGCCGCCAAGCTCGCCGAGCTGGAAAAAATCTCCCGCAGCAACCGTATCCGCGAACGCCTGGCTGCGCTCAAAGCCTCCAAGCCGGAATAGGGCGATGGTCGCCAGCTTTTTTGATCCGGCCACCGCCCCGTTTGCGGTCGCGCTGATCGTCATGCTGGCGATCGCGGCGGCCGAGATCGTGGGAGCGATGTTTGGCGTCGCACCGTCCGGCGTGCTCGACAGCATGCTGCCTGACCTGGAGGTGGACGCAGGACTCAGCGGCGCCGGCTCGCCGCTGGACGCGGACGCGCCGTCCATGCCTGACGCGCCCGGAGCCGGACCGTTGTCAGCGGTGCTGGGCTGGCTATGCGTGGGCAAGGTGCCGATCCTGGTCTTGCTGATCGCCTTCCTGACCGTGTTCGGCCTGACGGGCTTCGCGGTGCAGGGTCTGTCCGGCGCGCTCTTCGGCTTCGCTCTGCCCTCTGCTCTGGCGGCGGTTCCCGCGCTGGCCGCCGCGATCCCGGCGACCCGGGCCAGCGGACTGGTCCTGTCGCGAATCCTGCCCAAGGAGCAGACCGAAGCCGTCAGCAGCGCCTCATTCGTCGGGCGCATCGCCGTCATCACGCGCGGTGATGCCCGCGAAGGCCTGGCGGCGGAAGCCAAGATGACCGACAGCTTCGGACAGACCCATTACGTGCTGGTGGAACCTGACGAGCCTGGCGCGGTGCTGGCCTCCGGGTCCGCCGTGCTGCTGGTGCGCCAGGCCGGCAGCCGGTTTCGCGCCATCGACAATCCAAACCCCATGCTGACCGACCATGACCCTGCCTGACCCGGCCCCCTTCCGCACAACCGACGCCCCGGCGCCCGCCGGCGCCCCGTTCAACACGTCCGCCACGGAGACCGCCATGTTCCTGTCTTCTCTGGATATCCTCATCACTGCGGGCGCGATTTTCGCCGCCCTGATCGCCATCGGCCTGATTTTCGCCCGCCTCTACCGCCGGTCCTCCAAGGAGGTGAGCTTTGTGCGCACCGGCTTTGGCGGCCAGAAGGTGATCATGAACGGTGGCGCACTGGTCTTCCCGGTGCTGCACGAGATCATTCCGGTGAACATGAACACGCTGCGCCTGGAAGTGCGCCGCGCCAACGAGCAGGCGCTGATCACGCACGATCGCATGCGCGTGGATGTTCAGGCCGAGTTCTATGTCCGCGTCCAGCCGACAGTGGAATCCATCGCCAACGCCGCCCAGACGCTGGGCAAGCGCACCATGGCGCCCACCGATCTCAAAGAACTGGTCGAGGGCAAGTTCGTGGACGCCCTGCGCGCCGTGGCCGCCGAAATGGCCATGGAGGAGTTGCACGAGCAGCGCGTGAACTTCGTTCAGAAGGTGCAGGCGGCGGTGTCGGAAGACATCCTTAAAAACGGTCTTGAGCTGGAATCGGTGTCGCTCACTGGCCTCGACCAGACGAATCGCGAATTCTTCAATCCCGACAACGCGTTCGACGCCGAAGGTCTGACCAAGCTCACCCAGGAAATCGAGGAGCGCCGCAAGAAGCGCAACGATATCGAGCAGGAAACCGAGGTTCTGATCGCGCGCAAGAATCTCGATGCGCGCCAGCAGCGCCTGCAAATCTCCCGCGATGAGGAATATGCGCGCCTGGAGCAGGAGCGCGAGGTGCAGATCCGCTCCGCCGAGCAGGCCGCCGAGGTCGCACGCCAGCGCGCCGAGCGCGAGCGTGAAGCCGAGGAAGCCAAAATCCTCGCCAGCCAGCAGGTGCGCGAGGCTGGCATCCGATCCGATCAGGCGGTGGCTGAGCGCGAGATCGAAAAGGCTCGTCAGGTCCAGGAGCGCGAAATTGCCAAGGCGCAATCGGTCGAAGCCGCCGAGGTGGAGAAGGCCAAGCAGATCGCCCTGGCCGAACAGTTGCGCGATATCGCCGTCGCCGAGAAGTCCCGCGAGAAGTCCGAAGCCGACGCCCGCGCCGACGAAGCGCGCGCCATCGCCGCGCGCGCCTTCGAGGAAGTCACCACGGCGCGCGAAACCGAGATCGCCGAACGCGAAAAGCAGATCCAGCTGATTGAGGCGCGCAAGGCCGCCGAGAAAGACGCCATCGCCATCATGGTGTCAGCCGAAGCGGAAAAATCCGCCGCCGCTGACCGCGCCGAGGCGATCCGCATCGCCGCGGAAGCAGAGGCTCAAAAGGCGCGTATCGCCGCCGAGGGCCAGGCGCAGGCCGAGCGCCTGCGCGCCGAGGCGCTCGAAGCCGTCTACAAGGTCGAAGCCGCTGGCCAGAAGGCCATGAACGAGGCGGCCAATCTCCTGGCGCCCGAACAGATCGCCATGCAGGTCCGCCTGGAGCTGATCCGCCAACTGCCCGAGATCATCGCCCAGTCGGTCAAGCCGATGGAGCACATCTCCGACATCAAAATCCTGCATGTGGACGGGTTGTCCGGAGCTGGCGGCGGCAACGGCGCAGCGCGCGCCGAGGCCGCGTCCTCGGGGGGGATCGCCGATCAGGCGGTGAACGCCGCGCTGCGCTATCGCAGCCAGGCGCCGCTGGTCGACGCATTGATGTCCGAGCTGGGCCTGAAAGCGGGCGATCTCAGCGGGCTGGCCGCGGACGCCACGGGCGCGCCCCCGCCCCCGGCAGACCCGGCCTGAGGCCTTCGAGGCTTTGATCAAAAGCCAAGTCGCGTGAGGCGGCGATCCATCGGGTCGCCGCCTCATGCGTCAGGCCCGTCTACTCCGCTGCCGCCATGTGCTGCGCGCCGGAATGGGCGGCCACCATGGAGGGCAGGATCACGAAGGCAGGTTCAAATTCGGCGTAGTTGCAGGTGATCTCCTCGCCCGCCGCGATATCGCGGATGGCGTAGCCGTACACCGCATCGGCAAAATTGGTGTTGGGCTCATTGGAGTGATTCATGTGCCGCCCGTTATCGGCATCCAGCACCAGCAGCGACGCATCAGCAGGATGAGGATAGGTATAGCGGTCCACGAACCGGCGAATCGGCTCGGGCATGGCCGCGAGATCGGACGGGGAGATGAGCCGGTCGAAACCGGGTTCAAAGCGATAGATCGGCTGACCGGCGCGCACGAATTCAGCGGCGAACACGCCGACTCCTTCGATCGCGCTCGGGCCGACATAAGTGTCGATGAGCAACATGTGAGAACGCCTGAAGGCGACCCGCGTCGACGGGTGCCGGCAGAGTGGCGGCGGGTCATGCGACCGGGCCGCAGAGTGCGACGCTCCAACGCCTATGATGCGCGTTTTACAGAAAATGCAAGCGGCGTTTTTGGGGTGGGCCGGTTTAGTGCCCTAGCTGCACGTCCATAATCTCTACACCCGGCGGCGCAGGCGGTTGATCGGGCACGAAAAAGTCCGGCAGCAGCGCCTGGCCGGGTTCGACCGCAAACTGATCAAGATCGGTCACGCCTTCGCTGACCAGGAAGCTGTCATCGATGAGGAAATGCCCGGTGAAGTCCGCCGCCGGCTTCAGCAGCACGCGATAGGCCGTCTCGGCGAGAATCTCGGGCTTGCGGCAATGCTTGAACGCCTCCTCGCCCGCCAGCACGTTGGCGATGGCGGCTGTGGCGATGGCGGTGCGCGGCCAGATGGCGTTGGCGGCGATGCGGCCCTTGAACTCGCCCGCCCAGCCGAGGATGCACAGGCTCATGCCGTACTTGGCGCTGGTATAGGCGACATGGGGCGCGAACCATTTCACCTGCATGTCCAGCGGTGGCGATAGCGCCAGGATGTGCGGGTTTTCAGCCTTCTCCAGCCAGGGCAGGCAGTGCTGGGTCACCAGGAAGGTGCCGCGCGCATTGACCCCGTGCATCAGATCCCAGCGCTTGATGGGCGTGTCCTTTGTGGGCATCGGGAAGATGGCCGAGGCGTTGTTTACCACGATATCGATCCCGCCGAAGGTTTCAGCGGTCTTGGCCACGGCGGCCTGCACGCTCGCCTCGTCGCGGATATCGCATTGCAGCGCCAGCGCCTTGCCGCCGGCAGCCTCAATGGCAGCGGCGGCAGTGTGGATCGTGCCTTCCAGCTTGGGATGCGGATCGGCGGTCTTGGCCGCGATGGCGATGTTCGCGCCGTCGCGTGCGCAGCGCTCCGCGATCGCCAGGCCGATGCCCCGGCTCGCGCCGGTAATGAAGATGGTCTTGCCCTTGAGGCTCATGATCGCCCTCCCTTGATGTCAGGGGGAGGAGTCTAGAGCGCGACTACAACCCGCGCCAGACCCGCCAGGGCGGGCAGTGCAGGCCCTCTTCCTGACGGCAGGAGGCGAAGGTGAACAGGACGGTGAAGGCACGCCCGACCACCTGGTCATTGTGCACATAACCCAGCCCGCCCAGCAGGCGGCTGTCGGCGGACGCGTCGCGGTTATCACCCATCAGGAAGAGATGATTGGCGGGCACCCGGAACGGCCCCACATTGTCGAAATTCTGGGTATCGGAACGTTCGTAGATCTCATGGGTCGTGCCGTCGGGCAGCACCTCGTCATAGACCGAGGCCTGCACCAGCAGTCCGGACCGGTCGCGGTAGCGCACCACGCCTTTGGGCTCACGGTGCACCATTTCGCCATTGAGGATCAGGCGGCCATTGCGCACTTCCACCGTGTCGCCCGGCAGGCCGATCACGCGCTTGATGATATTGATGTTCTGGACCGGATCGCGCACCACGATGACATGGCCGCGTCCCGGGGTGGAGCCGAACACCCGCCCGCTCCAGCTGTCCGGCAGCGCATAGCCCAACCCCAGCGGCAAGGAATGGCGCGAATAGCCATAGGTGAACTTCGACACCAGCACCCGGTCGCCGACCTGCAGACCGGGCTCCATGCTCACCGACGGAATATGGAAGGCGGCAAACCCGAAGGTCACCAGCACCAGCCACACAGCTGCCACGCCGCCGAGAAAGCGCACGGTTTCGCCAAACTCGCTTGCAGCCTTGCGCGCCAGGGTGCGGACAGATTCGATCATGAGAGCTTTACCGCCGTTCCATAGGCCAGAATTTCTGCACTGCCTTCCATCACAGACGAGGTCGAGAAGCGGAAGGTCACCACGGCATCTGCACCCATTTCCTCGGCATGCGCCACCAGCCTGCCCAGTGCCTGCTCGCGCGCCTCGGCCAGCAGCTTGGTGTATTCGGTAACTTCCCCGCCCACCAGATTGCGCAGTCCGGCGATGAAATCGCGCCCGAAAAAGCGTGCGCGCACGACCGAGCCGCGCGCGATGCCGATCACTTCGGCCACGTCGCGCCCAGGTACCGTGTCGGCCATGGTCACGATCACCGGCGCCCGCGCGCCCGGATGGCTTCCCGCACTGGTCATGGTCTGACCCCCTTTTCGCCCTGCGGCCACGCCGCTGACGAGTGTGTGTTGGACATTCTTATCAGGCTACAGGGCAAATCCAAATGAAACCCTGTTATGATTTGGCATGCCGGGTGGTCTTGAGCAGTGGGCCGAACCATCTGACACTACAACGGCAGAAGGAAGGAAACCGATGAGCGACGCCATGCCTGACGCCCGCCCCGACCCCAATGGCGACCGCACCCTGGCGCTGATCAATTACGTGCTGCTTCTGCTCGCCCTGTCCAACGGATTGACGGCTCTGATCGCGCTGGTCATCGCCTTCATGCGCCGCGATCAGGCGTCGGCCTGGCTGCGAAACCATTACGACTTCCAGATCCGCACGGTGATTTATGGCATCATCATTGTGGTGGTCGGTTTCGCCACAATCTGGTTGCTCGGCCTCGGGCTCCTGATCTGGCTGCTCGGCGCGGTGTGGCTCGTGGTGCGCACGGTGGTGGGGCTGATGCGCCTGGTCGATGGCCGCACCCACCCCGATCCGGGCGCGTACTGGATTTAGTCTGCCCGCGGGGGCGCCCGCTCCAGAAGCGATGCAGCCAGCGCCTCTTCCCACAGGGCTGAGGCATGGGCGGCGCGACGCGTCTCCAGGAGGAACCCGGTCGCGTGCGCGAACTCAGCCAGCGGCGCGCAGAACACCGGCTCGAAATCGCCGCACCAGAGATGGACACGCAGGGCCGGGTCCGCCTCGGCCGCCAGTGCACGGGTCCGCGCTGTGAGCGGCGGCGAGCCCGCGATGACCGCCGAGATCAGGTCGGGGCGTTTCAGCCCCTGCTCCAGCGCGAATGTCGCCGAGGCTGACAGGCCGAACGCGTAGACCGGACCGGTCTCACCGCCCAGCTGCTCGATGATATAGGGCAGAAATTCGTCAAAGAAAAAAGTCTCATGGCGCTGATAGGCCTCAATGCGCGCGGGGGCCGCGGAATCTGCCGGCACCAGATACTCAGCTGACCGCTGGTCCGTACCGGCCCCGGCGATCCAGCCTTCGCCAAACCGCGCCGAAGCAAAGGCAACCGGACGGATCCGGCCCTCATGCATCAGGGTTTCGGCAATCCGCGCGAAGGATGAGCCGGCAAGACCGTCGCCCGATACAATGACCGGGTCGCCCCGGGTGCCGTCCCAGCCCTCCGGAACATGCAGATAGACCTCGCGGGACGCGCCCAGGGCGGTGCTGTCGAACAAGTGCGTCTCGAAACCGGTGCCGGCGACAAGCTCCCGGGGGCGGGCCAGATGAAAACCGGGGCCGGTCCATTCGAGGTAGCTCTCGCCCGCCATCAAAGCCAGTGCGCTGTCGCCAAGGCCACAGGCTTCCAGAACAATGACAGGACCCTGAGCGGTCTCCACCCAGGCATAGCGCTCCGCCGCGCCGTTTACGCCGAGAGTCTCCGGGGTGGCCTCGGCGGCCATCACCCTTATCTGGTCAGCGCCAAGGCGATGACCCTGCAGCCCGGACACCGGCTCTTGATCGGCTGTAATGGCCCCCGCAGCCTCCCGCGCCAGATCAGGCCGGGCCGTGATGGAACCCGGGCAAGGCCCTGCGCCCGCCCCGGCCAGAACAACAGACAGCACGATCGCGATCATGACCCACTCCGCGCGCCCGGGTCATCACCCGGCAGGGTAAGCTCAGGCGCTTTCCAGCATCGTCAGCCCCGGCTCGAACAGCACCGCGGCACCGGTCTGGATATCGCCCAGAAGGCCGGGCGCGCTGGACAGCACCGTATCGGCATAGACCCGCGTCATGGCGATGCGCGCGCTGGCATAGGCCTGATCGCCCTCTTTTTCCTTCAGGCGGCGCTGGGCCGCCACCGCGCCGACACACAACAGCCAGCCGCCGGTGACGTCACCGGCCAGCTTCAGGAAGGGTGTGGCACCCGCCAGCCGGTCGGCCTCGCTGGCCTTGAGCATCCAGTCGGACGCGGTTCTGAGCGCATCGCACGCCGGCGCCAGCTGGGCGGCCAGAGCGGGTAGCTCGGGATTGGAGCTGGTCTCGCAATCCTCCACCGTCTGGCGGATATCCTCTATCAGCTCGCCCATGGCCTCGCCGCCATCGCGCACCAGCTTGCGGCCCACAAGATCAATCGCCTGGATGCCGTTCGTGCCCTCATAGATCGGGGCAATGCGCGCATCGCGGTAATGCTGGGCCGCGCCGGTTTCCTCGATAAAGCCCATGCCGCCATGGATCTGTATCCCCATGGACGCGACTTCCACACCCACATCAGTACACCAGGCCTTGGCGATCGGGATCAGCAAATCCTCGCGCCGCTTGGCCCAGCCCGCCTCGTCCGCATCATCATGATGCTCGGCGAAATCGGCCTCCACGGCCGCGTGGAAGCAAATGGCGCGCGCGGCCTCTATCTTGGCCTTCATCACCGCCAGGGTGCGGCGGATGTCAGGATGCTCGATGATCGGGTGCGGGCCCTCGCCTTCGCCCATCAGGGCGCGGCCCTGGCGGCGGTCCAGTGCAAAGGCATAGGCCTGCTGATAGGCGCGCTCGGCGATGCCCACGCCCTGAACACCGACATTGAGGCGCGCCGAGTTCATCATGATGAACATGGCGGCCATGCCCTTGAATTCCTTGCCGACCAGCCAGCCCTTGGCGCCGGCATATTCCATCGTGCAGGTGGGCGAGCCGTGAATGCCCATCTTGTGCTCCAGCCCGATGGCGGTCACGGCATTGCGCTCACCGGGTGCACCGGTCTCATCGGGGATGAATTTGGGCACCAGGAACAGCGAGATGCCCCGCGTGCCCGGTGCGCCGTCCGGCGTGCGCGCCAGCACCAGATGGATGATATTGTCCGTGCAGTCGTGCTCGCCCCAGGTGATGTAGATTTTCTGCCCCGTAATCGACCAGGACCCGTCGCCATTGGGCTCGGCCTTGGTGCGCAGCGCGCCGACATCCGAGCCCGCCTGCGGCTCGGTCAGATTCATGGTGGCGGTCCATTCGCCGGAAATGATTTTCGGCAGATACAGCTCGCGCTGCTGCGGCGTGCCCACCGCGATCAGGGCCTCGATGGCCCCAAACGACAGCATCGGCCCCAGCCCGAACGCCATGTTGGAGCTCTGCAGCATCTCCATCAGGGCGCAGCCCAGCGCGCGCGGCAGACCCATGCCGCCATGCTCGGCGCTGAACTGCAGACCCTGCCAGCCGCCCTCGACGAATTTGGCATAGGCGTCCTTGAACCCGTCCGGCGTCGTGACCGCGCCGTCCTTCAGCGTGCAGCCCTGCTGGTCGCCGGTCCAGTTCAGCGGTGCCAGCACGTCATTGGCCATGCGGGCCGCCTCCTCCAGGATCGCGCCGGTCAGGTCGCCCGACAATTCCGGGAATGCGCCCGTGGGCTTGAGCCCGTCCAGCGCGGCAATTTCTTCCAGACAGAAGCGGATGTCGCGGACAGGAGCGCGGTAGGTCATGGGCAGGCCTCGAAGGTCAGATCCGGATGTGACCCGCAACATAGCGCTTTCACGCGCCAGCGCGAGAGGGTGCGTGAACTGGACGCGGCGGTGCGACGCCTAAAATTCCTACAGCATCGAGCGCTAAAAAAAGAATACGTGTAAGGTCATCGCAGCCGCCAATACTGAAGTGAATGCTATCAGCTTTGCCTCCAACTGCGTGAAATTAACCTTGATCGAAAAAAACATAGCGCAATAGAAGGTTAATAGACTTAAAATTATAACCATCACATAAAGCGCTCTATAGCCACTAAAATAATAAATAATAAAAGAAATAATTTGAAATAGAGGTATAGATGCAAAAAGAAATGTGCGGATCATTTTTTCATTAACTCCATATTATGTGGGACGGGCCAGGGCCCGCCCCACCTAGATGCACTAACTTCCAAAGCCGAACATTGATGCCGCAGCCGAAACAGCTGAGACCAGTGCGGCTCCAGCACCGACCGCCTTCGCGGCCGGAGCTGCAACGCCGGCGACAACAGCCACACCAGCGGCGGCTGCAACGACAGCTGCCGCCACTGCAAGCTCATCTGCGCATTGCCCATTTTGATTCCCGAAATGATCGGCAGCTTTGCTTAAGGCAACACCCCTGGCTGCTGCACCAGCACCACCACTTACCGCAGCGATTTCGTGTTCTTCGAGCACTCTCATTGCCTTCTCCATCAAATAACATAGTTTCTCTTGCGAACTTTGGTGTGTATTTCTTGGGTTGTATAAAATTATCGAACTGAGGGAATTCTTCCACCCTTAATTGGTTAATTTTCGTTAATGATCTGAGTCCGTACGTTTCGCTTAGGAACTGCCCCATGCACCGCCTCGCCGCCCTCGCCTGCCTGATGCTGACCGCTTGTGTCTCGGCACCGTCAGTCGATCCCGCGCGCCTGCCCGCTGGCGAGTGGGCGCTGGACACAGAGCATGCCTCGGCCACCTGGCGGGTACGCCATCTGGGCCTGTCCTGGTACACGGCGCGCTTTGACGGGTTGGACGCGAGCCTGCGCTTCGATCCGGCACACCCCGGCGCGTCAGAGCTCACAGCCGTGATCGACGCGGCCTCGGTCTCCACCGGCGACCCGGACTTTGACGAGCTCCTGCGCGGCGCCGCCTGGTTCGACGCGTCGCGCCACCCGCAAATCGTCTTCCGCTCGACCCGAATCGAGGTCACTGGCGAGACCACAGGCCGGGTCCATGGCACATTGACCGTCAAGGACGTGACGCGTCCGGCCGTTCTGGAGACAGAGTTTTACGGCGGGGTCTTCAATCTTCTGGAAGGCAGGCGGGCCATGGGTTTCGGAGCGGATCTGATCATCGACCGGACCGAATTTGGCGTCGGACGGCTGCCACCGGGCTTTATCGGCGACGAAGTTCGGTTACGAATAGAGGCCGAGTTCCTGCGCACCACCCCGGAGTGAGCCATGACCGCCAGCCGCACCACCTACACAACCGTCGCCATCGCCTTCCACTGGGTGATCGCCATCATGCTGGTCTCCATGGTGTTTTACGGCTGGTGGATGGAGGGACTGCGCGATCTGGCCCTGGCCGGAGAGATGACCTTCGCCGAGGTGCAGGCCGCCTATAACTGGCACAAGACCGCCGGCATCACGATCCTGATCCTGTCACTGGCGCGGCTCGCCTGGCGCTTCACCCATCCGGTCCCGCCCCTGCCTGCGCACATGAAGCCATGGGAGACCATCCTGGCGCGCTTCACCCATATCGCCTTCTACGCGGTGATGATCGGGGCGCCGATCGGGGGCTGGGTGACGGCTTCGGCCACCAATTTCCCCACCCGTCTGTTCAATATCGAGGGCTTCGACCTGCCGCGCCTGCCCGTGCCGCAGACCGAGGGCTTCTACGAGCTGGCCGGGTCGATGCATGGCGCGGGCGGCTGGGTGATCCTTGGCCTTCTGGCTCTCCATGCCGGGGCGGCCCTTAAGCACCATTTCCTGGATCGCGACGGCACGCTGCAGCGGATGATCCCGGGGCTGAACACGCCCACCCAGACACCGCGCGGCTAGACTGAGGGGTCAGCGCAGACCGATCTGGCGCCAGGACAGGACCAGCGCCAGCCCCAGCGCTGCAGCGCCCGCCATGCCCATGGCCAGCGCCTGGCCGCTCACAACGCCGGCGGCCAGGCCGCCCATGCCCTGAAGCAGAGCGGTGATCTGCGCCACCAGAGGCGCGGCCTGCATGCTGGCCACACCCGCGCCCGCCAGAGCGGCGATCACAAGGGCGCCGGCGCGCCAGCGATCCAGACGCGGCAATTGCGCCATTACGCGATCAGCAAATTCAGGGTCGTGCGCGGGCGGCGCAGCGTCCGCGAACAGGCCGCGCAGGGCCGCGTCAAAATCATCATCGGGGCGCATCATGCAGCCTCCTTGCGCTCGAACCAGAGTTTCAGTTTTGCCCGGCCCCGGCTGACATGGGATTTCACCGTGCCGACGGGAAGACCCGTGATCTGCGCGGCTTCCGTGTGGCTGAGGCCGGACGCGTAACACAACACCACGCAGGTGCGTTCCTCTTCGCCCAATTGCGCCAGGGCCCGGTCAAGATCGACCCGCTCGCCCCCCGGCTCCGGCGGGGTGCTGGTCTCGCCCGGCTCGGCGGTCAGCCCGTCGGTCAGGCGCTGCGTGGCGCGGGCCTTGCGCGCGCCCATCAGAAACTCGCTGTAGGCGATGGCGCACAGCCAGGCCCTGAAGCTGCCGTCAGCGCGGAACGATCCGATGCGCGTCCAGGCTTTCAGGAAGGTTTCCTGGGCCAGATCATCGGCCAGCGCGCTCTGGCGCGTCAGGCGCAGAAGAAGCCCGCGCACGGCCTGCTGATGGCGCGCAACCAGCGCCCCGAAGGCGCGCCGGTCCCCCGCGGCGATGACCGCGGCCACCAGATCTTCATCCGGCGCGTTGGGCGGAACAGCCATGCCGGCGTCCCTACCGGCCGTCGCCGGACGATGTCTGCCTGCCGATGCGCGCGACACCGAAGCCGGTCAGCACCAGACCAATGAAGCCGGGAAAGGCTGCCATGCCGGCCATCATCAACAATGGGTCAGGCGCACCGGAGGGCATGTCCGCCGTGCTGCCGATAACCCAACCCAGAACGATCAGGGCCATGGCGACAGCAATCAGGATGAGTCCGGCCTTCAGATCGCCATTGCCGGGCTTGTTCTGGGGCATGCCCAGGGCCTTGATGGTGTCAGGATCAAGTGTCTGGCCATTACGGATCGCCTCGCGCACGGTTTCCAGCACTTCACGGCGATTGCGCGCGGAGAAGAAATAGACGGTCGCCACGATAAGGACGACCATAATGAATGGGGCCAGCGGGACGAGTTCTTCCATGGGTCAGCTCCTGTGCCGCGCGCCCGTCCTGGGCGCGCCTGTCACAAGCTAGATGCCCGGAGCGCCCGGTTCGGATGCAAACTCGAACACGGCCACGCCGAACAGCTGCATGTGGAAGTAAGCGAACAGCGCCGCCGCGCCGAGCCCTATGACGATGGCACCGGCGTCCGCCAGCCAACGCCCGGGCCGTGCAAACGCGCCGCCGCGCGCATAGGCCTCGATCAGAATGATCACCGACCAGACGAAGAAACTGCCGAACAGCACCATCGACGCCAACGAGCCATTGGCCATCAGGTGCGCCCCGGACCACAGGAAAACCGCCAGCGTCATGGGGTGGCGCGTGAATGAGCGGATATGGCTGGGCAGATAGGCCGCCACCAGCAGCACCAGACTGACGGGCACCGCCAGCAGCGCCATCGTGCGCGTCCACTCCGGCGGCAGCCAGATCGTCGGCGAGGGATGGGAGAGAATATGACCATAGATCACCAGCGCCAGGCCGATCGCGCTGATCACGGAATAGAAGACGGCGTAGAGCGGTTCGCTGATCACGCGCACCACAGGGCCGCGCAGGCCAATCACACGGGTCATGTGCACGCCCAGCAGCAACACCAGGCCAATGATCAGAATATCCATGATGCCCCTCCGCCTGCCAGAATGCCGTATCGCATTCACGATAGACCGAGTCCGGCTTGTCGGGCGAGCCTGCAGGCTGCGCGCAGCTGATCCGAGCGCTCCTGCCGGGCCCGCCGGGCCGGAGCGCGCGCATCGCGCCGGCAAGCCCGCCATGCATTGACCCGCCGGGGCTTGTGGCCCCGGCGGGTCGCAGGTGCAGCCGATCCGGCGGCGCTGGGCGCGCCGCCCGCTTCTATCAGGCTCAGGCCGCGTTCTGCACGGCGTGCAGATAACGTTCGATATCCGCCTTGATGCGGGCCGAGCGCTCGGCCACCTGGGAGGCCGTGGCCGCCACCTGGGAGGCCGACGCCGAGGCAGTGCCCGCCGCCTGCTCAAGTCCGCCCAGAGACCGCGACACTGCTTCGGCGCCTTGTGCGGCTTCTGTCACATTGCGGCTGATCTCGCCGGTCACGGCCACCTGCTCTTCGGCAGACGATGCGACAGACGAGGATATCTCGGTGACCTGATCGACAACCGCTTCGATGCTGCGCACCGCGGCGACGGCCGTTTGCGTGCCTTCCTGGATCGCACGGATCTGCTCGATCACGGTGGCGGTGGCTTTTTCGGTCTGCTCGGCCAGCTGCTTGACCTCGCTGGCCACGACGGCGAAGCCCTTGCCGGCCTCTCCGGCGCGGGCTGCCTCGATGGTGGCGTTCAGCGCCAGCAGCTTGGTCTGCTCGGTTACAGCGCCGATCAGGCTGGCGACTTCATCGATCGCGCTGGCCGACTTGACCAGGCCGTCAATGCGGCCGAGCGCCTCGGCGACCTTCTTGGACGCTTCCGCGGCAACACCCGAGCTGCGGCCGATCTGGGTCGCCACTTCGCGGATCGAGCTCGACAATTCCTCCGCGGCGCTGGCCACGGTCTGAACGTTGGCTGCCGTCTGGGTGGTGCTGGCCGACACGGTCTGGGTTTCAGCCGCGCTTTCTTCAGCGGTGGAGGCCATGGACTGGGAGGTCGCCTGAAGCTCCGCGGCCGCGGCGGCCAGGGCTGCGACCGCCTCGTCGATCTCGTTTTCGAAGGTGCGAGTCAGCGCACTGACACGTTCGGCCTCGGCAAGTTTGCGCCGCGATTCCGCGTCCTGGGCGGCGGCGAGCTCACGCGCCTTGAGCGATTCGGCCTTGAAGGTTTCCAGCGCGCCATTCAGCGTGCCCACCTCATCGCCCCGGTCGGTTTCTTCAATCGTGATGTCCAGCTCGCCCTTGCCCAGCCGGTCAAGACGCCCGATGGCGCGCGCCAGGGGCTGGCCGATGCCGTAACGTCCGATCAGGACGCTGATGCCACTGCCGGCGAGGATGCCGAACAGCGCACCAATGAT
Source organism: Hyphomonadaceae bacterium BL14 (assembly GCA_027627705.1). Lineage (NCBI taxonomy): Bacteria > Pseudomonadati > Pseudomonadota > Alphaproteobacteria > Hyphomonadales > Hyphomonadaceae > Hyphomonadaceae bacterium BL14. The sequence goes on along the minus strand of CP091242.1, from coordinate 500,154 downwards.
GAGGAGGTTGCGCGCCGTTTCAGCCGTCCGTTCAGCCTGGGCATAGGCCGCTTGCTCGTTGGAAATCTCGTAGGCCATGAAGTCTGCGACCGATGCAGCCAGGGCTTCTTCGGACTGGCGGACCGCGTCCAGCCTGGACATCAGCAAAGCGCGCAGAGCGTCGGCGTCGCCGCCCTGGCGGCTGCGCGTCATCGACATGCCCTGATCCAGCGCCGCACTGAAGCTTTCAAAAGCAGGAGCGATGCGATCAAGGTGTCCCCGGGCTGTCGATGACGCGCCGTCCGCTATGGAGTCAAGCGCCGCCCTGTAACGCGCCCGCGCTTCGGTCACAGTGGCGTTGATCGCGTCAACGTTCTGGGGATTGATAGCCAGATTATACCATTGCTGCCGCATGGTCGCAGCCGCGTCATTCATCACGGCCGCATGCTGGAGCTCGGTCGAGGCATAATGAATACGCTGCGCGGAGTCGCGCACCTGGTTGATTTCGTAGACGGCAAATCCGCCCAGCCCTGCCATGACAACAGCCATGGCGGCGACAATGAGCAGCAACTTTCCCATAACGGGAATATTCGCAAGGCGCATGATGAGTCCCTTCAGTGCGAAACACTGGCTCATTCTATCGTGAAAGGCGCCTTAAAAGATTCTAAACAACCGCTCGGCTGCTCCACATGCCGCGCCTGTAAAGGCGCAATATTTCCGATCTGGAAATCCACAAGATCACAAGGCATTTTTTTAAAGGCATTATTTTGTCTATTAACCTAATGGGCGACCGCCCCATGACCTGCGGCTTCGATATCGGCCTTGCGTGCGCAACGTCGTTTATCGCGAATTTTTGGCCCAGACTCGCCTCGGAGCGGGCCGGGCAGACCTGTTATCTGAAGGTGAATGCGCTCACCGAACGGGTGCATTAACTGCACGCAAACCATAACATCTGTTTTCACGGTCAGGCCCCGGCGCGGGGCTCTGGCACGCAGCACAACACGAAGCGATAGGTTGGACGATGCGGGGACAGGGCGGATGCAACAGCCCGCCCGGTCAGCCTCAATAATGCGGCGGCTTCTCGCCTGTCGCCGGTGCCAGCCCCGCCTCCAGCTCGGCAATCCGGTCGTCAGATTGCAGGAGCCGGGCCTTCAGCCGCTCGATATCTTTCTGCTGATGCGCCAACGCCTCGGACAGATCATCGATCACGCGCTGCTGCTGCGCGATATGGGATTCAAGCGTGTCGAGGCGGTCGGTGATCATGATGGCTCCTGATTAATCGTCCCGTCAGCTGGCGGGTCAGGTTTCAGGCTATACGGTCTGCGCCGCGCTCTTCGCGCAGCCTGCGCACGGTGCCGCGGCCGGGATCAAGGATTTGAGGCCAGGTTGCGAATAGCCGCCAGTATGAAATCAACATCCTCGCCCGTGGGTTCGGCATTGAGGTTGCCATGAATGATTTGATTTCTAAGCTTGATCAACTCGCGCAGACGCGCGCCGTCCGATGCGGACACGTGACCTTCCATGGTCAGTGACTGGACAACGGTTCCCGGCTTGAGCGGGCGAATATCACGTCGCTCAGACAGCCCGTGCGCAATGGCCTCCAGTAACGGCCAGGCCATGATAAAGGCAGGCCGCAGAAAGCCCGACTTTCTGAGCTTATCGATTTCCGCCAGACGTTTCTTGATCGAACGGGCGTCCGCAGGAGCAATGCCATCAGTTTCGGCATCATCGGCATTGATGTAAGCGACTGAGAACCTCCATCCGGGGCTTTGCTCGACAATGTCGCGCAACATCGTCAATGGCATGGATTGGGATCGAGGGCTGCGCGCCAGCTTGACTTCGATAGCGATGCGCTCGCCGCCACGGCTCGCGACTGCGTCCGGGACATACTTGCCGAAGCTGGCCGGAAGCTGCATCTCGCCGACAGAGGTGACAAACGCATAGCCTGCCAGTGCGTAACGCTCTCTCAAGCGCTCCAGAACAGCGGCCTCCTGATCGCCGAAGCTGGTATCCGAAACCGCCATTATGAAATGGTTCTCCAGCAAAGATCATCTTCAACGCGAATATACACCAATGGGGGCTCGGCATCCAATGCGGCGGCGAGCTGATCTGAAAGGGACAGAAACTCCCGCTCAACGCCGGGCTCAAACTTTTGAACCGTGGCCCGCTCCACCTGATTGTCGTTCAGGTATGCGACCGTTTCCAAAGCATCGAGAATGGGCTTGATGATGTTGTCTATATCGCCCTGCATCGGGGCGTCAGCGATGTAGTAAATCAGTACGGAGACCGGGCGTGCATCTGGCCAGCCAAGCTCGGACGCGCTGTCCCGGCGTTCAGTGGCGGCTTCACGCACCGTCTCCTGCCACGCCGCCCTGCCCGCAGGCTTTGCCTGATGCGACACCGGCACTCCCGGTATCAGCACTTCAAGCGGGAAGAAGTCGCCGACGTCTGACATTCGCCTACCCGTATATGAGAGGGCAATCTAGCAGACACCACTCCCGTGGATAGCCCTTCACGCGAATTTCAGACCACCCCCCTACTCCCACTCAATCGTCCCCGGCGGTTTGCTGGTCACGTCGTAGACCACCCGGTTCACGCCGCGCACTTCGTTGATGAGGCGGGTGGCCGTGCGGCCGAGGAAGTCGTGGTCGAAGGGGAAATAGTCTGCCGTCATGCCGTCAGTGGAGGTCACCGCGCGCAGGGCCAGCACATTGTCATAGGTGCGCGCGTCGCCCATCACGCCCACGGTCTGGACGGGCAGGAGCACGGCGAAGGCCTGCCAGATGGAATCGTAGAGGCCGGCCTTGCGGATCTCCTCGATATAGATGGCGTCGGCCTTGCGCAGGATGTCGGCCTTGTCGCGGGTCACCTCGCCGGGGATGCGGATGGCCAGGCCCGGCCCCGGGAAGGGGTGGCGCCCGATAAAGCTTTCCGGCAGGCCCAGCTCCCGGCCCAGCGCCCTCACCTCGTCCTTGAACAATTCGCGCAGCGGCTCCACGAGCTTCATGTTCATGCGCTCAGGCAGGCCGCCCACATTGTGGTGGGACTTGATGGTGACGGACGGCCCGCCATCAAAGGACACGCTTTCGATCACATCAGGGTAGAGCGTGCCCTGGGCCAGGAAATCGGCGCCGCCGACGGATTTGGCGTGCTCTTCGAACACGTCGATGAACAGCTTGCCGATGGTCTTGCGCTTGGTTTCAGGATCGCTCACCCCGGCCAGCGCGGACAGGAAGCGCTCCTCCTCGTCGGCGGCCACCAGCGGGATGTTGTAGTGCTCGCGAAACAGGGTGACGACCTGGTCGGCCTCGCCCGCGCGCATCAGGCCGGTATCGACGAACACGCAGGTGAGCTGAGACCCGATCGCTTCATGGATCAGCACCGCGGCGACCGAGCTATCCACCCCGCCCGATAACCCGCAGATCACCTTGCCAGAACCCACCTGGGCGCGGATTTTGGCGATGGCTTCATCCTTGAACGCGGCCATGGTCCAGTCGCCCTTCATCCCCGCGATGCGGTGGGTGAAATTGCGCAGGATCAGCGCGCCGCGCGGCGTGTTGGCGACTTCAGGATGGAATTGCACGCCGTAGAAGCGCCGGGCCTCATCCGCGATGGCGGCAAACGGCGCATGGGTGGTGGCGGCGATGGGGTGGAAGCCCTGCGGGATCGCGTTGACGCGGTCGCCATGGCTCATCCACACGCGCTCCAGATGCCCGGCGCCGCCCAGGCCCTCGAACAGCGGGCTCTCGGCCGTGATCTCGATATCGGCGCGGCCGAACTCGCGCTCGTCGGCCGGCTCCACGCTGCCCCCGAGCTGCGCGCACATGGTCTGCTCGCCATAGCAAATGCCCAGCACCGGCACGCCCAGCTCGAACACGCCTTGCGTGGCGCGCGGCGTGCCTTCGCCATGCACGCTGGCCGGTCCGCCCGACAGGATGATGGCCCTGGGCCCGTAGGCGCGCAGGAAGGCGTCATCCACCCGGTTGAACGGATGCACTTCGCAATACACCCCGCTCTCGCGCAGGCGCCGCGCGATGAGCTGGGTCACCTGGCTGCCGAAATCGACAATCAGGGCGCGTTCGTGATTTTCAATTGTCATCGGCGCTGATCTCCACAAGCCGCTCACCCTCGTCAAGCAGATTGAGCGCGATTCCCAGCTTGGATGTCAGAATGTCCTGCAATCTGGAACGGCTTGTATTGCCAAAGGTCAGCCAGATGACCCGTGGGGGCGGCCCGCACCGCTCCAGCAGCCGGGGAAAATCGGTATCCTTGGTAACAATCACGGCATCGGCCTGTCTGGCCTTGGCGAACGCCTCTTCATCCGTCGCGAACCGCAGCCCTGCGCGGTCAAATGACTGTGCCTGCATATCGAAACGTTCGATCAGCCAAGGCACCAGTGCGGGCGGCAGGTGGGCGTCCGGCCAGAGCTCTGCCTGCCTATTCGGCGGCATTGATCACAGGATGATCAAGGCGGCGCGCCGCATACGCAATTGCGGCCCGGATGTCATCGCGCTCCAGATAGGGCAGCTCGGCCAGCACCTCATCATAACCCAGCCCGGCTTCCAGCAGGTCGAGCACGTCACGCACGCGCACCCGCATCCCCCGGATACAGGGCCGCCCGCCGCATTGGGCGGGGTCGGTGGTGATGCGGTCCAGAAGCGTGTTCATAGTCCGAGAATAACTCGCGGGAAGCACTGGCGGCAAGCGCAGCTCAGGCGGCCTGACCCGCCGGCTTGAGCAGGCCTTGCGCGTCCATGTCGCGGTGCAGCGCCCAGGGTGCCAGATCAAACCCGTTGGGCCAGGTCGGCGCGCCGTCCTCCAGGAACACGCGCGCGAAATACGCCGGATCGCGCAAAGGCAGGACCATCGCGCCGGGCCGTGCGATGAGGGCCGACAGGTCCAGCTCACCGGCCTGACCGTCCGAGAAGGTCAGGTGCAGCGAGGCAGGTCCGATAGCCTTGATATCAATAAGCTTGATCATTCCAGACCTTCAATGCGCTCCAGCGGCTCCAGACGTTCAGCGCGCCGCCAGTTTTCCAGTATAGCATCCCGGCGCATATCCATCCATTCAGCAACCAGCCTGCGGGCGCGCGGCGGCAAACTGCCTTCGAGCAAAGCGCCATCGGCAATAGCGATCAACGCCTCATGCCCTTGATAGACCACATGGATATGCGACGGCGGATGATCACCGAAATACATGCGGATGGTAATGCCGAAAAAGACTGAAACTATCGGCATGCCTGCTACCCCGCCCGCTCCCGTCCAAACACGTAAAATCCGTCGGTTCCGGCCATCAGTTTGCCAGCAACCACTCAAGCCCTCGCGTGAAGCCAATCGGGAATGTGGTCTCGTGCCGGGCACCCTCGATTATCTCACTTCGGATGACCAGCGAGGGATAGGCCCGCCCCTCGAGCGTGGAAGCGAACCTCACCTGATCACCTGCCAGGTCGTGACGGGTGGAGTCCCCCGGGACTTCGCGCGCTCCAGTCGCAAAATAGACCCTGGCTGGGAGATCGGAGTGATTGGCAGCGTAATCGGCCTCCAGCGCGAAGATCGACCCGTCATTGAACCAGAGAGACGGGCTGGTCAGAATATAGCCGGAAAACAACCCGGGCCTCGCGAAAAGCATCCACGCTCCGAACGAACCGCCCAAGGACTGGCCGGAAAGGATGCGGCGCGCCGGATCAGCATTATACCGCGCCTCTACCTCGGCAATGATGCCGGTTTCGAGAAAATCGGCATAGGCTGGTGCCCCACCGGTCTGCAGGCGCCATCCGGCATCGTGCGCATGGATAAGATCACGCACCCTGCTGTCCATGCCGTTCTCATTGCGAGCATGGGAAATGCCGACGATGATTGCACTTTCCATAACGCCCGCATTCATGGGCAGGTGGGCGATCCCTACCGCCACGGGAAAGGTATAAGGACCGTCATTGAGATAGACGACCGGATACCCTTCCGCGCGCGCCTCTTCATAACCCAGCGGGATACGCACATAGATGTCATACTCCCGCCCGGATTGGCTGTCCGTGACAGGCCATACCGCGCTGCGGGAAATCTCGTACTGAACCGTTTGCCCCTCGGCCCCCGGAACGCTCCACAGAACGGACAGGCAAAACAGGCTGATCAGTCGGAATATCACCCCTCCCGCTCCATCACGCACACATAAAACCCGTCCGTGCCGGTGCGCGCCGGGGTGAGTTGCAGGGCGCCATGCTCCCCGGCGCAGGCGGACAGCGTCAGCGCGCCCTCTTCGGTGAGCTGGCCCGAGGCCGTCAGGGCATCCATCACCGGCACGGCGCGGAAGGCTGTGTTGGCGGCCAGGAAGGCGTTGATCCGGTCGCCGTTCTCTTCGGGCAGAACCGAGCAGGTGACATAGACTATGCGCCCGCCAGCCTTCACGTATTTGGCGGCCTTGGCCAGCACTTCGTCCTGCTGCTTGATGCGGGTGGCGAGCGCGCGCTCTTTCAGGCGCCATTTGGTGTCCGGGCGCCGGCGCCAGGTGCCCGACCCCGTGCAGGGCGCGTCGATGAAAACCAGATCCATCCGGTCTTCCAGATCGCACAGCGCCTCGCCTTCCTTGCCGGTGCGCACCTGGACATTGCGCACCCCGGCGCGCTCCAGACGCGGCCAGATGGCGCGCAGGCGCCGCCAGTCATAATCCCAGGCATAGAGCTGGCCTGAATTGTTCATGAGCGCGGCCAGAGCCAGCGTCTTGCCCCCGGCCCCGGCGCAGAAATCCAGCGCCTGCAGCCCGTCCAGCGGCGCGGCGGCGAGCGCGGCGATCTGGCTGCCCAGATCCTGCACCTCGACCCAACCCTTGCCATAGGCGGGGATGGAATCGGCCGGCGGCGCCTTGGCGCGCGGATCGGCCGCCGCGATGCGGATGGCGCTGGTGACCAGGTCAGACGGATCGCAATTGATCTGCGCGCGCACCGCCGAGATCGCCTTCTCCGCATCGGTCTTCAGCGTGTTCACGCGCAGATCCACCGGCGCGCGCGCGGCCATGCCCGCGCCCTCCGCCACTGCATCGCCGCCAAAGCCGCGCACAAAGCTGGCTTCCAGCCAGTCCGGGATTTCGGCGCGCGCCCACAGCGGCGCATCGTCCGGCAGGGCGGCGGTCATCCCGGCGCGCTCGGCGTCGGTCAGCGGCGCGGGCGCGTGCTCGTCGCCGTCGAAGATCGCGGCCACGGCGTCGGGCCCCGTCTCCCACTCATGGGCCAGCGTGGCCAGCACCATGGCGCGCGGCGTGTCCTCGCCCATGCGCACGCCGTGCGAGGCCCGCTTGCGCATGGCGTCCAGCACCAGGCCGGAAATCCACGCCCGGTCGCCCGACCCGGCATAGCGATTGGCCTTGCCCCAGTCGCGCAGGGCATCCTTGACCGGCTGATGCCGGTTGAGAACGGTGTCGAGCACCTCGATGGCAGCGGCAATACGCCCGGCTTCACGCATGATTGTGTCTTCCTGGAAATAGACGCCCGAATTTCGTCGATGGCCCGATCGCAAGTCTGCTAGGCATCATCCATGCTCTTCACACCGCCCTCAGACGCCCAGCTTTACGACGCCCTGATCGCGCGGGATGCGCGCTGGGACGGACGCGCCTATGTCGGCGTCACGACCACGGGGATTTTCTGCCGTCTCACCTGCCCGGCCCGCAAGCCCAAGCGGGAGAATTGCCGCTTCCATGAGAGCGCCGCCGCTTGCATAGAAGCGGGGTTCCGCCCGTGCAAGCGCTGCAAGCCGCTACAGCACGGGATGGAGCCGCTGGTGGCGTCGTTGGCGCAGGCACTGGAGGCCGAGCCGGGCCGGCGCTGGCGCGAAGCCGATCTGATCACCATGGGCCATGACCCCTCCACAGTACGCCGCGCCTTCCGCCGCCAGCTGGGCGTGACGTTTCTGGAACTGGCGCGTCTGCGCCGGGTGCAGGAAGGCCTGGCAGCGCTGGGCGGGGGCGACAGCGTGATCAGCGCTCAGCTGACGGCAAGCTATGACTCCGCCAGCGGATTCCGCACGGCCGTCGCCCGCTTTCTGGGCATGGCTCCGGGCACGTTCCGGGCCGGTGCCGCCCTACAGGCAGCCCCTATCCCCACGCCCCTGGGCGCGATGATTGCCGTGTGCGATACGGAGCGCCTGCACCTTCTGGAATTCATGGACCGGAAGGCGCTGGCGGGCGAATTGCAGCGCCTCGCCACATCCAGCCCGAACGGGCTGGGATGCTCGCGCCGCCCGCCCCACGATCGGATCGAGGCGGAGCTGAACGCCTATTTTGCAGGCGAAGCGGTGACCTTCAAGACGCCCCTCGCCCTGCATGGCGGCCCGTTTGCGCGCGAAGTCTGGCGCCATCTTCAGGACATTCCGCGCGGCGAAACGCGCAGCTACGGCGACATCGCCGCCACCATGGGCCGCCCCGGTGCCAGCCGTGCTGTCGCGCGCGCAAACGGCCTCAATCAGATCGCGATTCTGATCCCCTGCCACCGGGTCATTGGCGCAGACGGTGCCCTGACCGGATATGGCGGCGGCCTGCACCGCAAGCGCGCGCTGCTGGATCTCGAGCAATCACCGCCCCCTCAAACCAGGACATCCGCCCCATGACCGCATCAGCCGCCTTGTTTCGCAGCCTGCACACAGCCGGCGCGCCGCTCATAGTGTTCAATGCCTGGGATGCCGGCAGCGCCAGGGCGATCGCCGATGGCGGGGCCAGCGCCATCGCCACCAGCAGCTGGGCGGTGGCGGCGGCTCAAGGCTATCGCGATGGCGAGGCATTGCCGTTCGACCGCCTGGTGGACTGCACGCGCCGCATCGCCGCCTCGACCAGCCTGCCCGTCAGCGTGGACGTGGAAACCGGCTATGGCGCGAGCCCGGAGGCGGCGGCGCACAGCGTGCTGACCATCGTCCAGGCTGGCGCGGCGGGCATCAATCTGGAGGATTGCAACCCCTCGGGCGACGGTCTGACGGCCCTGGACGATGCGGCCGGGCGGATCGCAGCCATCCGCACAGAGGTGACGGCGCACGGGCTCGACGTGTTCATCAATGCGCGGTGCGACGTGTTTTTCTCCGGCGGCGCGGATGACGCGGCGTCGCAGGCCAGCCAGCTGGCCGAGGCTGTGCGCCGCGCCGAAGCCTATCTGGCCGCTGGCGCAGACGGCCTGTTTCTGCCTGGCCTGTCCGACCTGACCCTCGTCGCCGAGGCCGTTCGCGCCATCAACGCGCCGCTCAACATCATGGTCCGCTCGCCTGACGCCATCGGCCGGTTGCGGGACGCCGGCGTGCGCCGGATCAGCTTCGGCCCGGCACCGTATATCGCGGCCATGGACGGGCTGCGCAGCGCGGCGCGCGCGGCCTTCGCCGCCTGACCGCCAGACGCCGCGCCGTCAGCTCGGCGTGGGATAATTCGGGGCTTCGCGGGTGATGGTCACGTCGTGGACATGGCTTTCGCGCAGACCTGCATTGGTGATGCGCACGAATTGCGCCTTGGCCTGGAACTCTTCCACGGTCTTGGCGCCGGTATAGCCCATCGCCGCGCGCAAACCGCCGACCATCTGGTGCAGGATCGGGCCGACAGGCCCCTTATAGGGAACCTGGCCTTCAATGCCTTCGGGCACCAGCTTCATGGCGTCGGTGACTTCCTTCTGGAAGTACCGGTCGGCCGAGCCGCGTGCCATGGCGCCGACACTGCCCATGCCGCGATAGGATTTGTAGGAGCGGCCCTTGAACAGGAACACCTCGCCGGGCGCTTCTTCGGTGCCGGCCAGCATGGAACCCATCATCACGCAGTCCGCGCCCGCGGCGATAGCCTTGGCCAGATCGCCGGAATACTTGATGCCGCCATCGGCGATGATCGCGCCGTCAAAGCCTTCACGCGCCCGCGCGGCGTCCATAATGGCGGTCAGCTGGGGCACGCCCACGCCCGCCACGATGCGCGTGGTGCAGATCGAGCCCGGCCCGATGCCCACTTTCACGCTGTCCGCCCCGGCGTCGAACAGAGCGCGCGCGCCGTCATAGGTGGCGATATTGCCTGCCATGACCTGGGCCTTGTTGGAGGCGGCCTTGATGCGGCGCACCTGCTCGATGACGCTGGCCGACATGCCGTGGGCGGTATCGATCACCAGCACGTCCACGCCGGCATCGATCAAAGCCTGCGCCCGCTCAAAGCCTGCATCGCCGACCGTCGTCGCGGCGGCGACACGCAGGCGGCCCTGCTCGTCCTTGGCGGCGCTGGGGTGAGCCTGCGCCTTTTCCATATCCTTGACGGTCATCAGCCCGACGCAATGACCCGCCTCGTCGATCACCAGAAGCCGCTCGATGCGGTGCTTGTGCAAAAGGCGGCGCGCCTCGGCCTGGTCTACGCCCGGCTTCACGGTAACAAGGTTTTCGCGCGTCATCAGCGAGGCGACGCTGGCATTCATGTCGTCGGCAAAACGCACATCGCGATTGGTGATGATGCCCACCAGCCTGCCATTGGGTCCGCCGCCCGCTTCAACCACCGGGATGCCGGAAATGCGATGACGGTCCATCAGGGCGCGCAAGTCCGCCAGTTTGGCGTCCGGCGTGATGGTGATCGGGTTGACCACCATGCCGCTTTCAAACCGCTTGACCCGGCGGACCTCTTCGGCCTGCTCCTCATTGGTCAGATTGCGGTGGATCACGCCCATGCCGCCCGCCTGCGCCATGGCGATGGCCAGACCGGCTTCGGTCACCGTATCCATGGCGGCCGACAGGATCGGAATGTTCAGCGGGATGGACGCAGTGGCGCGGGTGCGCACATCGGCCTGGGCGGGCATGACCTCGGACGCGCCGGGCTGCAAGAGCACGTCGTCAAAGGTGAGCCCCTCGCGAATCTGCATGGGGAGGCCTCCTTCTCTCTTGCGGGGCCGACTTAGCAGGTCTTGCCAAAAGGGCAAGGGGAGGCGGTCAATCGCGCTCAGTCCCGCCATCGTCCGAAGGCGGCAGATCGGCCGGGTCCACCGGCTCGCCGGGGACGGCATAGGCACCTGAAAACCAGCGGCCGAGATCCGCGTCCGCGCAACGGCGCGAGCAGAAGGGGCGGTAGTCCTTCACCACCGGCCGCCCGCAGATCGGGCAGCCGGTCTTGTGGCGCTTATTCATCGGTGCTCTATCTCCACTAATCAGGATGCAACTACCGTTTGGAACTCACGATGCCAGATATCTCGGTCACAGATTGGATAATCGCATCTAGCGCTGCGGCATCAACGCTTGTTGCAGTTGCAGCCATTTTTGGAGACTGGATCAAAAGGCGCATTTTTCCTCCAAAAATTGAAATAAAATTGGTGGAATCGCTTCCTCAAAAAACACCTCTTTATTACAATAATTCAGACGGATCGCTAAATAGTATCGGCTGGGGGAGGTTCTTTCTAATTCAAATTTCTAATAAAACACGAAACCTATACCGCCTTGAAGAGCCGCAAATCGCTATTACTGAAATTGAGATAAAAGGGCCTCAGAGACAGTGGATCCGTGCTTGGTCAGGGCTTGTAAAACTTAGCTGGCAGTACAAAGACTCAGAAGAGTTGGGCATAAAACACAATATTCTCGGCCATGACAGAATCGCAGATTTTTTCCATATAAATAGCATGGAAGAAGTCTCATTTGGAAATTCAAAAGTTCCAACTGCGTTTAGCGAAGTTATAAAGTCCGAATATCAGAAAGATCACTTAAGCATTCGCTTCAAGATCGTCGGACAAACTGTTGAAGTAGACTCTACTGAAATTTTAATCCAAATTGAGTGGGACAAAAAATTTCACTCTGACGACAGCTTAGCAGGAAAGTCGCTTTCCGTGTCCCAAATATCTCCTTAGGTCTCCAGTGATGCTATGGGGTGAAATGCGCCGCAAACGCGCGCGGTCCCGTCACTGTGTCCAGCTCCAGCGTGAAGCGCTCGCCCAGGCGCGCCTTCATCGCCTTGCGCCAGCCAATAGGGTCCGCGTCGAGCCAGGCGTGAACCTCACTCCCCGCGCGCAAGATGATCTGACGCGCGGCGCGATTGGCCGCACCTTCACGCTCCAGCGCGCGCAGGGCGGCCAGGGCCGCGGTCTCCACCGTCTCCACGCCAAACCGCTCCCAGCATATCTCGTGCAGGCCGCGCCCGATGCGCTGGCGGGCCAGCTCGACAATGGCAAAGCGCGAGGCCGGGGCGATGTCCACTTTTGCCGGATCATTCCTGAAAGCGCCGCGAATAGCCTGATCCAGCGCCGCCTGGTCGGCGCGCTTTTTCAGCGGCAGGAAGTCAATCGCCACCACCCCGCCAATGCCGCGCAGGCGGATCTGACGCGCCGCTTCGCGCGCGGCACTCTTGTTAAGCTCGATGGCCAGCTTGCCCGCCCCGCCCGGCGTACTGCGCGCGCCGGCGTCCACATCGATGGCCGTCAGCGCGGTCACCGGCTCGATCACCAGCTTCCCGCCGCCGGGCAACGGGACCACCGGGTCCAGCGCATCCTCGAACAGCGCGTCGAGGTCGATCTCGGCTTCCTTCGGCGTGCGCACCGGCGCGTCGAACATCATGGACAGGCGCTCGGCCAGCGGCGGCGACGGCACGACCACTTGCGGCGCCTCGCCGGGCTCCACCTCGAACAGAGAGAGCGTCGGGCCCTTTTCCTGAAACGCCTCGCGCTGGATCTGCACGCCCAGCGCCGCGCCCTCGTGCAGCCGGTCAGGGCGCCCGGCTTTGCCGAAGGGCAGGAAGCCCGCCGGGCCGCGGCCCAGTTCGCAGAACGCACCATTCAGGCCGTTATCGACCTTGGTCACGCGCGCGCGATAGACCTCGCCACGGATGGCGCGCTTGCCGCGCTCGCTCCAGCGTTCGAGATGCAGCTCCACAGTCCGCTCGCCATCGAGCACGGCTGCGCGGGTCTCACCCACATGATCAAACGCCACGATCCTCAAAACGCATACCCCAGTCCGGTGAGCAATTGGCGGGTCTCATAGACCGGCAGACCCATGACGCCGGTATAGGAGCCGGTGAGCGCGATGACAAAGGCCCCTGCCCGGCCCTGAATACCATAGCCGCCCGCCTTACCGTCCCATTCACCGCTGTCGAGATAGGCGGCGATCTCAGGCTCGCTCAGCGGCTTCATTTTCAGGCGCGTTTCCGACACACGGCTGGCGGTTTTGCCGTCGGGCGCGCGCACGGCCACGCCTGTGAAGACCCGGTGATTACGCCCCGACAGAAGCCGCAGGCAGGTTTCGGCCTCCTCGCGGCTTTGGGCCTTGGGCAGGATGCGCCGGCCGACCGCCACCACCGTATCGCTGGCCAGCACATAGCAGCCGGGATGATCGCTGGCGGCCAGCTTGCCTTCAGCCAGACGCAGGGCAAGCGCCCGCGGCAATTCGCCGGGACGCGCGCTTTCATCGATATCGGCAGGGGCGATCCGGTCAGGCGTGGCGCCGATCTGCGCCAGCAAGTCCCTGCGCCGCGGCGAGGCGCTCGCCAGCACCAGAGGCGCGCGCGCGGCGGTCACCGGACTACTTGAAGCGATAGGTGATGCGCCCTTTGGTCAGGTCATAGGGCGTCATCTCGACGAGCACCTTGTCGCCCGCCAGCACGCGGATGCGGTTCTTGCGCATCTTGCCTGCGGTATGGGCGATGATCTCGTGTTCGTTTTCGAGACGGACCTTGAAGGTCGCGTTCGGCAGGAGTTCGACGACCTCGCCGGGAAACTCGAGCAATTCTTCCTTCGCCATGCGGCTCCTCTTGATCGTTGCGCCGGACCTGAACAATCCCGTCACGCGCCGGCGCGCTATATAGTCCCCTATGACAGGCCACGTCGAGCCTTGAGCGCTTCAGCTATTCCTGGCACCCCATTGCGCCACCCGTGCCGCTATCGCGTCGCGCGCGGCGCGATAGGCGTCCAGACGGCGCTCACGCTGGCCTTCCACGCGCGCGGGATCGGCGATGGGCCAGAACTCATAGGCTGCACCACGCCGTTCAGCAAAGGCCGATGCGGCGTGATCGGCCTCGTGGGCCAGGCACACCACCAGCTCCACCGGCGTGTCGGCCGTCGCCTCCATATCGCGGCATTCAAACCCGGTCAGGTCCAGCTCCAGCTCGCCCATGACATGGATCATGAAACCGTCCGGCCACGGCGCCGGTTCCACACCGCACGAGCCCGCCGGCGCGTCGGCCCCGAATCGCCGGCGCCAGAATGTCTCGGCCATGGGCGAGCGCACGGCATTGCGTGCGCATACGAAAACCACGGCCGGGGCATGCCCGGACGCCGTCACGCGCTTCTCCGGTGCAGCGCACAGATCAGCGTGAACAGACGCCGGGCCGTGTCGAAATCCACGTCGATCTTGCCGGCCAGCCGCTCGCGCAACAGGGTGGAGCCCTCATTGTGCACCCCGCGCCGGCCCATATCGATGGCCTCGATCTGGCCCAGCGGCGCATCGCGCACGGCGGCGTAATAGCTGTCGCACATCAGAAAATAGTCTTTCAGGATGCGGCGCAACGGCCCCAGCGAGAACACGAAGACGCGCACCGGCGCGCCATCTTGCGACTTCACATCAAACACCAGGCGCTGATCCTCGATGGCCAGGCGCAGCGCATAGGGGCCGTGTTCAGATCCGGCCGGCTCAAACACATTGGCCTCCAGAAGGTCGGCGATTGCCACGCGGCGCTCGTGCTCGACCGCCTCCTCGGCCTTCCCGATGGAGGCCTGGTCCAGCTCCACCGCAATCAGCCTGTGCTCGCTCATGTCCGGGCCTCACGGTGATCGGGGCGGCGCGCCGCCGCCCAGGGTGCCGATATGTCTGCCAGGGTCACGTCAATGCACTCCACGCTCAGGCGCAGGGCCCCGCCCCCGGAAAAGGTCAGCAGCAGCACGCCGCCCGGCGCCTCGCCCGGCTCGAATGTCATCGCCAGCAGGCTGACCACCGCGTCGGAGGCGCCCTGCCTGAGGCGCTGGGAGCCGGCCTCCAGGACCGAGCTGATCTGAAGGGCGGCGCGAACACGCTCGCCACGGCGGCCCGTCTCGGCCTCCCAGCGGAAGCGGTTGAGGGCAATCGTGAAGCGGCGCGCCCTGGGCTCGAAGACGAAATCGCCCAGCTGTCCGGCCGCGTCCTGCAGCGCCGCCGACAGGACCGGGAGATCGTCTTCGCTCTCGGCGATCAGGCGCAGGGGACGGTCGGCGGTCATTCAGACGGACTCCTCGGGGCGGCGCTCGATATCGGCACCGCAGGCTGACAGTTTTTCCTCAAGCCGCTCGAACCCGCGGTCGAGATGATAGATGCGGCTGACACTCGTTTCACCTTCCGCCGCGAGACCGGCGATGACAAGGCTGACCGATGCGCGCAGATCGGTCGCCATCACCGGCGCGCCCTTCAGGCGGACCGGGCCGCGCACGATGGCCTCGTTGCCGCGCACATCAATGCGCGCGCCCAGGCGTGCCAACTCGGGGGCGTGCATGAAGCGGTTCTCGAAAATCGTCTCGCGGATGACGCTGGCCCCGTCGGCGAGCGTCATCAGCGCCATGAACTGCGCCTGCAAATCGGTGGGGAATCCGGGATAGGGCTCGGTCTGGATATCCACTGCGCGAATCGGACCGCTGCGCGTGATGTCCACATAATCTGCACCGCTGGTGACCCCGGCGCCCGCGCGGCGCAGCACATCCCACAGGGCATTGTTGTGATCGGGCTCGACGCCCTCCAGCCGCACCTTGCCACCAGCCGCCGCTGCGGCGATGGCATAGGTGCCGGTCTCGACCCGGTCGGGCGTGACGGTCCATTGCGCCTCATGCAGCCGGTCAACGCCCTCGATGGTGATGGTGTCGGTTCCGGCACCGGAGACACGCGCCCCCATGGCGTTCAGGCAATGGGCCAGATCGGCGATCTCCGGTTCGCGCGCGCAGTGCTCCAGCACGCTTTGTCCCTTGGCCAGCACGGCAGCCAGCATGGCGTGCTCGGTGGCACCCACCGACACCATGGGAAACACAATGCGATTGCCCGTCAGGCCGCGCGGCGCGCGGGCAATCACATAGCCCTCGGACAGTTCGATCTCGGCACCCAGCGCTTCCAGCGCCATCAGGTGCAGATTGACCGGCCGCGCGCCGATGGCGCACCCGCCTGGCAAGGACACCCGCGCCCGGCCTTCGCGTGCGATCAGCGGCCCCAGCACATTGAAGCTTGCGCGCATCTTGCGCACCAGCTCGTAAGGCGCTTCAGGCGCGGCGATGGTTCCGGCATGCAGGCGCAGGTGCCCGCCGCCTTCATTCTCGACCGTCACGCCGAGCCGGGCCAGCAGCTGACCCAAAAAACGCACATCGGCCAGCGCCGGCACGCGCGACAGGGTCAGCGGCGCATCCGACAGGAGCGAGGCGGCCATCAGCTTGAGGGCCGAGTTCTTCGCGCCGGAGATGGTGATGGCCCCGTTGAGAGGGCGTCCGCCGCGAATGAGGATCCGGTCCATGCCTGTGTGTCCGCCTTGTGTGAAATGTTGAGGGCCATGTGAGTGGCCGGATGGGTGCATACAAGTGGCGGGCGCGCGGCCCGGTTCAGTCGGTGCCGGCCGCGCTGCTGTCCGCGCCCGGCGCATCCTGCGCGCCGCGCGGTGCCTTGCGGCGCTTCAGATTGGCGCGCAGCGCCTCGGCCAGACGGGCCTCGCGCGCTGCCGTGTCAGGCGCAGACGCGCCCCGCTTGGGATCGGAGGTGGACCGGGTCATGTTTTTGGAATGGCGCCGCCTGCGTCTGGGGTCAAGCCCGGCCTTGGCGGGGGGAAAACTATGCGCTATAGCGCGCTCCTCCGCTGTTCGGCGGACGTCTGGCGCGCTGCCGTAGCTCAGGGGTAGAGCACTCCCTTGGTAAGGGAGAGGTCGAGAGTTCGAATCTCTCCGGCAGCACCAGCCAACGCTTTGTTTTCAACAACATCAGGGCAATGACCTGCCCGCCCCGCGCCCTACTCCGCAGGCCGTGCGCCGGTGCGGGTGGTGCCGGTGCGGGCGCGGACGGCAGCGCGCGGGTCCATCTTGACCACGGCGGGACCCGACAGGGCATCGGGATTGTATCCGATGACATCATCGGCCAGCAGCTGCACCACGCCGGATGCATCGCCGGCCGCGCAGCCGGCCTCGATGCGCGCCAGCAGGGCCTGCATCGCCACCCAGTCGGGCGCGACCGCTGATTCGCTCATGATGCGCGGGTGACGCGTGGGATTGGCCGTTGTGCCGATCAGCAGCTCCTCGTGGAGTTTTTCGCCTTCGCGCAGGCCGCTGAACTGGATCTCGATATCCCCGCGCGTCATGGAGTCAGACAGGTAGGGGCGCATGCCGGCCAGGCGTACCATCCGGCAGGCCAGATCGACCACTTTGATGGGATCGCCCATGTCCAGTACGTAGACGCCCGCGCCATCCGACAGGGCGCTGGCCTGGATCACCAGCTGGGCGGCCTCGCCCAGTGTCATGAAATAGCGCGTCACGTCGGGGTGGGTCACCGTGACCGGACCGCCCTCCTCCACCTGCTGGCGGAAGAGCGGCAGCACGGAGCCGGACGAATCGAGCACATTGCCAAAGCGCACGACGGTGAACCGCGTCGTGCTCTGGGTGGCCGCCAGGGCATGGCAGGTCAGCTCGGCCAGGCGCTTGGTCGCCCCCATCACGCTGGAGGGGCGCACCGCCTTGTCGGTCGATACCAGAATGAAGGAGTCCACCCCCGCAGCAATCGCTTCATGGGCCAGTGCCAGCGTACCCAGCGTATTGTTGCGCACGGCGGCGATGACATTGTTCTGCACCAGTGGCACGTGCTTGTAGGCCGCGCAGTGGAACACGGTGTTCACCTCAAACCGCGCGAGCAGGGAGGCCACCCGCGAGGCATCGCTGACCGAGCCGAGCTTGGCGACAAGCTCGCACTCGCCCCGGTGATCGCGCAGGCCCCGCTCGATCTCGTAGAGCGCAAACTCCGACTGATCGAGCATGACCAGGCGCGCCGGGGCCTGTTTGAGGATCTGGCGGCACAATTCCGAGCCGATGGAGCCGCCCGCCCCGGTCACCATCACGCTGCGTCCGCGGATCGTGGCCGACATCAGCTGGGGATCCGGCGCGATCGGATCGCGGCCCAGAAGGTCCTCGGCCTTCACAGCCCGGATATGGGAGATCGGCACCTGTCCGGAGAGAATATCATTGATGTCAGGCACGGTCTGGACGCGCAGATCGTAGGGCTCCAGCACGTCCAGAATCCGCTTGCGCCGCGCCCGGGTCGCGCTGGGCAGCGCCAGGAAGACCGCATCGGCCTGCGTCACGCCCGCTGCATGGCCAATCTCGGCCGGATTGAACACTTCCAGGCCGCCAATGCGCGCGCCATGCAGGAGGGCGTCATCGTCAAGGAAACCCACCGGCGCGTGCTCGCCGCGCTCGCGCAGGGCCGCCAGCAGCTGGCGCCCTGCATCCCCGGCACCATAGATCAGCACCCGCTCCTTGGCGCGCACCTGATGGTCGCAGAACAGCGCCCGCACAGCCACGCGCATGCCGCCGGTCAGGCAGAGCGCCAGCGCCAGGTAGATGACCGCTGCGCCCAGCGGAACGTTCACCGACACCAGCGCACTCGACACCAGAAGCAGCACCGCGGACACCAGCGCGCCCATCCCGGAGACCCGCAGAATGTCGACGTCGCGTTCCGCCCCCATGGAGGCGTAAAGGCGGCCCTTCATGAACACCAGAAGCCCCACCGCGACGACGCCGGCCATCACGCCCCAGACATGCCAGTGCGTCACATAGGCCAGGCTCTCGGTCGACAGAGCGAGCGCCAGCTGGAACGCAACAGCCAGGCTGACGGTGTCGAACAGCATCTTCAGCAGACGCTTGTGGGAGGCCTTCATTCCCAGGAGACGGGTGAACGCGGCGCGCGCCAGGACCCCTGACGATAATGTCTTGCGAAGACGTGTCATGGCGTCCCGAATTACCCGTAACTCCCTGTAAGGCTTTCTTAGCGCGCAATTATCGAAAGGGCAAAGCCGCAGTCGGATGCCTTAACCCGCGCCGGGAAATTGCCGCATTTGAGCCACACTATCGCTTGCCGGGCGGCCAAGCGTGACCGTTCGCATGCAAAGGCGTTTCGGGGAGGGTGGCATGGCACACACGGCAGGCGCAGCACTGGCGGGATGGGTGCTGCGCACCCTCATCGCCCTGATCGCGATACCGCTCACCACACTGGGTCTGTTTGTGGTCATCGAGCGGGAGAACCCGGCGATTCTCTCCGGTCTCCTGCAGACCTCCAACTGGCTCACCCGCCTGATTCTCAATTCCCCGCTGGCCAGCTCCGACGCTGCCTTGCTGACCCTGCACCTGTCCGGGGCCGCCATGGTGTTCATGCTGCTGATGCTGGCGGCCACCGTGCTGGTTCTGGCGGTCCTGTCTCTGGCGCGCGCCGTTGCCGGAGCCTTCAGCCGCTCCGGCCCCAGGGCAAGCACGCTGCCCTAGAGCGGCCAGACCACCAGCAGCAAGGGCAGGCTGACCGTCACCACCAGCGCCTCCAGCGGCAGACCCAGGCGCCAATAGTCGCCGAAGCGGAAACCGCCCGGGCCCAGAATCAGCGTGTTGTTCTGATGCCCGATCGGGGTGAGGAAGGCGCAGGACGCCCCGATCGCCACCGCCATCAGGAAGGCGTCCGGATTGACGCCCAGCGCAGCCGCCGCACCGATGGCCACCGGGCACATCACAGCGGCCGTTGCGGCGTTGTTCATCAGGTCTGACAGAAACATCGTCACAATCAGGATGGCGGCCAGCGCCAGCACGGCGTTGCCCATGGCGACCGATCCGATCAGCCCCTGGGCGATCACATCGGCCAGCCCGGTTGAATTCATCACGCCCGCCACCGGGATCAGCGCGGCCAGCAGAACCACCACCGGCCAGTCAATCGCCTGATAGACCGTGCGCGGGGGCACGGTCGCCGTGATCATGGACGCCACGACGCCCATGGCGAAGGACGCCGCGGCCGGCAGCAGGCCGAACGCGGCCCCGCCCACTGCGCCGGCCATGATCACGCTGGCGATGATGGCCTTGCGCGGATCAGGCACGCGCAATTCGCGCTCGGCCAGCGGTGCCAGCCCCATGTCAGAGGCGAAATCGCCCAGCGCTTCGGGTGCCCCTTCCAGCAGCAAAAGGTCGCCGGCACGGATTTTCAGAGTGCGCAGGCGCGCGCGCGAACGCTGGCCGTCACGCGACACCGCCAGCAGATTGATCCCGGACCGTGTGCGCAGGCGCACATCGCTGGCCGATCGCCCCGACAAGGTGGCTTCGGGCAGCACCACATATTCACGCAGGACAATCTCGTCCGACCCGTCATCGCCTGCGCGGGTGGCCTTCCCCTCGCCCTCCGCGGATGCGGCTTTCTCTTTGTCGCGTGACGCCTTCACCTTGGCCGCGGCCTCGCGCTTGTCAGCCGCTGCGACCGGTGCCTTGGACGAGCCGCGCTCTTCCAGCTTGACGCCCAGAGCCGTCAGCACGTCCGGCAGATCCGCCACATCGGCTTCGAGCACCAGAATGTCGCCCGCCAGCACTTTGCGCCGCCGGTGAGGCGCGGTGATGCGCACATCATTGCGCACGATGGCAAGCACCTGCGCGTCGGCATCGCCAAACAGATCCTCCACCTGCCGCAAGGTCTGGCCCGCCGCCCGGCTTTTCTCACCCACGCGCGCCTCGGTCATGTAGGCACCGGTCGAGAACTCGTCGTCGCCACTGCCCCGGTTGGCTGGCACCAGCCAGCGGCTGGCGGCGACCACGAAGATCACGCCGACCACGGCCACGGCCACGCCAACGGCCGTGAAGTCGAACATGGCGAAACCCTCGCCCGTCAGATCCGCGCGAAAGCCCGAGACGATCAGGTTGGGCGGCGTGCCGATCAGCGTCGTCATCCCGCCCAGTATGGTGCCGAAGGCGAGCGGCATGAGCACCTGGCCGGGCGACAGATCGAACCGGCCCGCCATGCGGACAGCCACCGGCATCAGCAGCGCCATGGCGCCGACATTGTTCATGAACCCCGACAGCACCGCCCCCAGCGCGACGAGTGCGCTCATCGACACCAGGGGTCCGGCACCGTTGGGCAGGGCATGACGCGCGATCACGTCGATGGCACCGGAATTCTGCAGCCCGCGGCTCAGAACCAGCACACAGGCCACGGTGATCACCGCCGGGTGGCCGAATCCGGCGAACGCGGTCGCCGGGTCGATCAGTCCGGCCACGACACAGGCGAGCAATGCGCTCAGCGCCACGATGTCATGGCGGAACCGTCCCCACAGGAACAGGGCCATGGCGGCCGCGAGGATGAGGAGGATCAATCCCTGATCAAGCGTCATGGCGCACACCGGTCTGGCTGGAGATGCGCGCACCTTCGCACACCTTGGCCCAGCGCCAAACGCGCTGTGCGGCGATCAACGCTGACCGGTGCGCTTCATCCCGTCAGGCCCAGCGCCCGAACGCGGTAATGCGGCCCAGCGCGCGCGATGCGTGGCTGCTGGCGCTGAACCGCATGCAGCGCAGCGTGTCCCATTGGGTGGCGGTCGGGGCACCCGCCGGGGTCAGGGCAATCGCGCGGGCCGCCGGATCGGCACCGCCCTGGTCCGGCCACACCGACCAGCAAGGCGCAGGCGGCGCAATGAAGGCCGCCGGCCAGATCACCGTCACGGCCGGATCGGTCCGCCACGGATCGGCGTAGCTTCCGGTGCCCGCCCCGGTCAGAACCCCGAAATCAATCACGCCGGTGGCGCATATCTGGGTGCCGTCCGCGAACCGGGTGTACTGCCCGTTCGCGTTCGAGCCGTGTTCGATCACCGCACCGGCGGGCGCACTGCCGTCAAAGGCTGCGGTCCCCACCAGATTGCCGCGATGGATCACGCCCTGGCCCTGGGCGCTCAGCGCGCCGGTCTGCCGGTTGACCTTCAACGCCTCGATCCAGTCCGCGCCATCGGACGAGACCCGCAGCGCCAGATCGTCATCGCCGATCAGGCCCAGCTCCGCCCGTCCGCTCCATCCCGACTGGAACAGCAGGGACAGGACATGGCCCGCCCCTTCCTTGTTGAGCGTGTAACGCAGGTCGCCCGTTCCGCCCTCACCCGTGGTCAAAGCCGTCCATAGCGCGGTGTTGAGCTTGGCAGCGAAGCGGTTGACCGCGTCCGGCACGGTGCCCACGCCGAGACCCTCCAGATTGGCCAGCGCGCGGATCAGCGCATCCAGTTCGCGCCAGGCCGAGCCGTCAAAAATCATCAAGGCGGCGATATCGGCGACGAACACCACCAGCCCGGCGCGCGGCGCGGTGCCCTGCCAGGCGCCGTCCTGGAACCAGACCAGCGATCCGGGATCGAATACGTCCCAGTCTGCGCCCTCGCAGCCTTCAGGCAGGACGTAACTGTCGCCCGGCGCCGGGCCCGCCGGCTGCACCACGAGGCTGGCGCTCAGCGCATGGGCCTGCACCAGCGCATCGAGCCGGCCGAGCGCCTCGTTCACCGTGACATGCTTCTGGGCCTGGGCCGGCATCAGCCAGGGCAGGCCCAGCCTGGGGGTCGCATCGCTCATCATATCTCCGCTCAGGCTGGGGGTAACGATCGCCCCGAGGCTAGGACGCGTGCAGAAGGGGGCGGACAGATTGCGGGCCTGTCCGCGTGCCGCTGCCAGCCCCGCAAAGCGCGGCATCCGGCTTGGCGGCGCGGCGCACGCGGTGTAATCCCCGTGGCCATGACCCAATCAATCCGCCCCCTGGCCGAGGGATTCGCCGCGCCCTCCGACGCCGACTGGCACGCTCTGGCCGAGGACGCGCTCAAGGGCGCGCCGTTCGAGAGCCTGGTGCGCAAGACGCTGGACGGCGTGGCGCGCGGTCCGCTGTTCACGCGCAGCGACCTTGAGGCGGCCTGCGATCCCGGCGCGCCGGGCGCGGCACCCTTCATCCGCGGCGCAAGCCCGGTGCGCGATGCCTTCCTGCCCTGGGGCATCCGTCAGCGCGCAGACCTCAGCGATCCGGCTGAGGCCAACGCGGCGATTCTCGAGGATCTCAATGGCGGCGCCAGCGAGATCACGCTGGCCCTGGATCCGTCCGGTCAGCGCGGCATTGCGGTGACCACCGCCGGCGATCTGGCGCGCGCACTGGACGGCGTGCTGGCCGATCTGGCCCCGGTTCACCTCGACCCTGTGTACGAGAGCCCGCAGACCGGAAGCCTGTTCCTCGCCTGGCTGGACGCGCAGGGCTATGACCGCAGCGCTGTGCGCGGCGGGCTGGGCCTGACGATCCCCGACGGCGCCGGAACCGGCGCTGCGATAGACGCGCTGGCGCGCTATCCCGGCCTGACGCCCGTCACCGTGCGTGCCCACGCAGTCTATGAAGCGGGCGGATCGGAAGCCCAGGAGCTGGCCTTCATGTGCGCCGCGGGTGCGGCCTGGATGCGCGCGCTGATCGATCAGGGGCTTGGCCCCGACACAGCGGCCGGCGCCGTCACCGTCACCTTGGCCGCCGATGCCGACGTGCATCTGACCATCGCAAAGCTGCGCGCGGCGCGCCGGCTCTGGTCGCGCCTTCTGGAAGCCTTCGGCGTCAGCGCGGACACGCGCGCCCTCAAGCTCCACGCCCTGACCGGCGCGCGCATGATGTCGGCCAGCGATCCCTATACCAACCTGATCCGCAATGCCTGCGCCGGGTTCGCGGCGTCTGTGGGCGGTGCCGACAGCGTGGAGGTGCGCCCCTTCACCCACGCCATGGGCGGCTCGACCCGGTTCGCCCGGCGCCTGTCGCGCAATCTGCAAGTCCTGCTGATGGAAGAGAGCCATGTAGGCCGCACAGCCGATCCGGCGGGTGGCGGCTATCTGCACGAGACGCTGGCCGCACGCCTGGCCGCAGCCGCCTGGACGCGGCTTCAGGCGATGGAAGCCAATGGCGGCGCGCAAGGCACGCTGGCCTCGGGTGCCTTCGCCAGCGACGTCGCCGCCATGAGCGCCAAGCGCACCCAGCGCTACGCCTCGGGCGCAGACAGCCTGATCGGCGTCACGGCCTATCCCGAGCTGGACGCCCGCACTGTGGAGACCGGCGTGGCCCACGCCCCCGCCTCCCAGGGCGGTGCCGGCAGCGATCTGCCCCTGCCCTGGCCAGGTCTGGTGCCAATGCGCTTCGCCGCGCCGTTTGAAGGCTTGCGCGACACCGCTGACGCGCAAAGCCAAAGGCCCGCCGCCTTCCTGGCCACGCTGGGCCCCCGCGCCGATTTCAGCGCCCGGGCGGGTTTTGCCACCAACCGTCTGGCCGTCGCCGGCATTGCCGCGCAGCCGGCTGAGGTCTTCGACACGATTGAGGCCTGCGCCGCCGCGCTCAAAGCCTCGGGCTCGGCGCTGGCCGTGATCTGCGGCACCGACGCCGCCTATGAGGCGGACGCTGCCGCCCTCGCCCAAGCCCTGAAAGCCGCCGGCGCGCGCGCCGTCTGGCTGGCGGGCAAGCCGGCGGAGATCGCGGGCATCGACCATTTCATCCATCTGCGCAGCGACGCCCTGGACGATGGCGCGCGCGCCCATGCCGTGCTGGGGATCGGATCATGAGCCGCCATCCCGACTTCACAAAGATCGATCTCGGCCAGCCCGAAACCGCGCGCGCCCCGAAGGTGGATGCCCCGCCGTTCGAGACCGCCGAACGCCTGCCCATCGCGCCGGTCTATGACAGCGCGAGCGTGCAGGGGCTCGATTTCCTCGATCACAAGCCGGGCGCAGTGCCGTTCCATCGCGGCCCCTACCCCACCATGTTCGTCCAGCGCCCCTGGACCATCCGCCAATATGCCGGCTTCTCCACGGCGGCCGATTCCAACGCCTTCTACCGGCGCAATCTGGCGGCGGGTCAAAAAGGCCTCTCGGTCGCTTTCGATCTGGCCACCCATCGCGGCTATGACAGCGATAATCCGCGCGTCATCGGCGATGTGGGCATGGCCGGCGTGGCCATCGACAGCATTCTGGACATGCGCCAGCTGTTCGACGGCATCCCGCTGGACCAGATGAGCGTGTCCATGACCATGAACGGCGCGGTGCTGCCCGTGCTGGCGCTCTATATCGTGGCGGCCGAGGAGCAGGGCGTGCCCGCGGCCAGGCTGTCGGGCACGATCCAGAACGACATCCTCAAAGAATTCATGGTGCGCAACACCTATATCTACCCGCCCGCGCCCTCCATGCGGATCATCTCCGACATCTTCGCCTTCACCGCCAGGGAGATGCCGCGCTACAACTCCATCTCCATCTCCGGCTATCACATGCAGGAGGCCGGCGCCCCGGCGGACCTCGAGCTCGCCTATACCCTGGCCGACGGGCTCGATTACATCGCCGCAGGCGTGAAGGCGGGGCTGGATGTGGACGCGTTCGCGCCGCGCCTGTCCTTCTTCTGGGGCATTTCCATGAATTATTTCATGGAGGTGGCCAAGCTGCGCGCGGCTCGCCTGCTATGGGCCCGGCTGGTGCGCGAGCGCTTTGCGCCCAAAAGCGACAAATCCCTATCGCTGCGCACCCACTCCCAGACCTCGGGCTGGTCGCTGACCGCGCAGGACGTGTTCAACAATGTCGCGCGCACCACGATCGAAGCCATGGCGGCGGTGGATGGCCATACCCAGTCGCTGCATACCAATTCGCTGGACGAGGCACTGGCCCTGCCTACCGATTTCTCCGCGCGCATCGCCCGCAACACCCAGCTGGTGCTGGCCAGCGAAGCCCATCTCACCGACGCCATCGATCCGTGGGGCGGCTCGTACTTCGTCGAGCGCCTGACCCATGACCTGGCCGCCCGGGCGCTGGATCACATTGCGGAAATCGACTCTCTGGGCGGCATGACCCGCGCCATCGAGGAAGGCGTGCCCAAGCTGCGCATCGAGGAAGCCGCCGCGCGCACCCAGGCGCGCATCGATTCCGGCCTTCAGACCATTGTCGGGATCAACAAATTCCGCCTGACCGAGCCTGAAGACGTGCCGGTGCTGAAAGTCGACAATCGTAAAGTGCGCGCCGAGCAGCTGGACAAGCTGGAAAAACTGCGCTCCGAGCGCGATGCGGACAAGACACGCGCCGCGCTGGACACGCTTACCCGCGCCGCCGCCTCGCACGGCAATCTTCTGGCCGCGTGTATTGACGCCGCGCGCGCACGCGCCACGGTGGGCGAGATGTCCGACGCCATGGAAAGCGTGTTCGGACGCCACAAGGCGGAAATCCGCTCGGTCCAGGGGGTGTATTTGAAAGCTGCGGGCAATGACGAGAGCGTGCGCCGCGCGCGCGCCGCCGCCGACCGGTTCGCTGAGGCCGAAGGCCGCCGTCCGCGCATTCTCATCGCCAAGATGGGCCAGGACGGCCATGATCGCGGTCAGAAAGTCGTCGCCAGCGCATTCGCCGACCTCGGCTGGGACGTGGATATCGGCCCGCTCTTCCAGACCCCCGAAGAAGCCGCACGCCAGGCAGTGGAGAATGACGTCCACGTGGTCGCCGCCTCATCCCTGGCCGCCGGGCACCTCACCCTGGTCCCGGCGCTCAAGGCTGCCCTCGACGCTGACGGCCGCGGCGACATGCTGATCGTGGTGGGCGGCGTCATCCCGCCCGAAGACGTGCCCGAACTCAAATCCATGGGCGCGGCGGCGGTGTATCCCCCTGGCACAGTGATCTATGAAAGCGCGCTGGATCTGATTGCGATGCTGGAGGGGTAATGCGCAGGGACAGGGCGCTTGGGTGACCTAGCCTTGCCGGCCGCATTGAAGATATGTGCCCCCCTATCCCCACCCTTATCCCCCTCCCCGCTGCACGCCCCTATTCTAACCCCCTTCCCGCACGCGAGGTCGGTCCGGAGCGTCCTGGCCGGGCGGGGAGCGGGATGTCCCGAGTTGGCCGGATTAACGCCCCGGTTCAGCAAACAGGCGGCGGTCAGATAAAGTGGGGGCGTCCTCCTGCGTGACAAGCGCGCAGGTCAAAGTCTGCCCCCCAAGAAGGCTCAGTCGCCGTAAATCGTCCCGTTGCGCGGGAGCCTTTACCGGGCTCCAACACGCCCACAACCCCATAACGGCCCGGACTTGCTCCCGCGCGCCTCGTATCTCTGAAGCCCTTACGCCCCTGATGGCGCAAGGGGTTTTCGTGCTGGGCCAGCGCATCGCCCGCCGCCGTCCCACCCGCCCCGCGCCCGCATTATGAACGCAGGATGAAGGACGCAGACAGGCCGCTGGCGTTACAGTCGACAATATCTTAACGTCCGGTCCACACATTGCATGCGGTGTGTCGAAAACGGTCACATGAATGTGCTTCATGTGGCTGGCCTGTGGGAGGGTGCCGACCAGGAATGCTAAGGCAAGGCGAGGCGAGCAGATGGTGAAACGTCTTCTGGCCGGGCCGTGGGAGCATATCAAGCAGCGCTTCCCCGACCGGCAGATCTATCACCGCACCGAAGGTCAGGTGCGGTATTTTGCGATCACCACCGAAATGCAAATGGCGGCCATCACCGGCGTCTGCCTGCTGGCGGTATGGCTGGCCATCACCTCGGTCAACATGGTGCTGAGCGCGCGTGCCGAAGGCCGCGTCGACCAGGAGTTCCGCCTTCTGGCCGAGCGCCACCAGCAACAGCTGGACGAGGCCCGCGCCGCCGAGGCCGCCGCCATCGCCTATGTGGAATCGCGCACCAGCGCCTTTGACCGCACGGCCGGGGAGCTTCAGAACCGCTCCAACACGCTGCGCCGCCTGCTCGATTTCGCCGAAGACCTGTCCGTCACGCGCGAACGCGAAAGCCCGAGCCTGGACGATGGCCGCATCCTGATGGCCGCCACCGAGGGCGATGAGGTGCCGCGTGAGCCGCTGGTTGCGCCCAACGCGCTGGCCATGGACCCCGACGCCGACCCGGCTGAACAGCGGGTCGCTGCCCTGCTGGCCGATCAGGAAGCGGCGCTGGCGCTGGTCGAAGAAGGTGCCGAGCAAAGACTGGAGAAGCTTCGCGCGGTCCTGCGCCTGACCGGCATGCGCGTGGATCAGGCGGTCAGCGCCGGTCCCCTGGACGGCGAAGGTGGTACAGGCGGCCCTTTTATCCCGATTGACCAGGCACCGGTCTTTTCCGGCGGGCTGGATCTCAATGACCCGTTCAATGCCCGTATCGCGCGCATCACCGCACGCCTGGTCGAGGCTGAACAGGTGGAGCAATTGCTCACGTCGACGCCGCTGGCTTTGCCCATAGACGGGCCGCACCGGCGCACCTCCCCCTATGGCAACCGTATTGACCCGTTCTCGCGCCGCCCGGCCTTCCACGCCGGCACGGATTTCGCCGCCTATCGCGGGGCGCCGATTGTGTCGCCGGCCCCGGGCCGGGTCGTTTACGCAGGATGGCGGGCAGGCTATGGTCGCACCGTGGAGGTCGATCACGGGTTCGGGTTCCGAACCCGCTTTGCGCACCTGCACTCGATCGATGTTCGCCGAGGGGACGACGTCGAGGCCAGACAACGCTTGGGGGGAATGGGCTCGACGGGCCGCTCGACGGCGACCCATCTCCACTACGAGATTTGGTTCCGTGGCGCGCACGTGGACCCTGAAGATTTCATCAGAGCGGGACGCTATGTTCACTAAAAAAGACTCTCCACCAGCCGCAGCCCCAGACGCCGGCTTCCAGCCGCCGGCCCCGTCCAAGAGGTCGTCCTCCATGAAAAGCAAAGCCCCCTCCATTCTGAGCGCCGATCTGGTCGTGCACGGCTCGATTATGTCCGAGGGCGAAGTCCAGCTGGACGGCACGGTCGAGGGCGATGTGCGCGCCGGCTCGCTGACCATTGGCGAGGAAGCCAATGTGAAGGGCGAAGTGGTTGCCGAGACCGTGGTGATCCGCGGCCGCGTTCAGGGCTCTGTCCGCGCCCGCCAGGTGCAGCTGGCCTCCACCGCCCGCGTCGAGGGCGATGTGATCCATGCCACGCTGTCCATTGAAAGCGGCGCGTTCTTCGACGGCCATTGCCGCCGCTCCACCGATCCGATGACCGACAAGGGCACGGCCCGTTCGGCACCGGCCCGCAACGAGACCGCCTCGCCGGCTGGCGCATCCGCGGCACCGAAGTCCGATGGGCCGTCCCAGCCCCAGACATCCGCGTTCGGCAAGCCGGCCACACCGGCCGCGCCGCCGCCCTCGTCCGGTGCAACAGCGCCGAAGCTCTGAACACCCGATATCATCGTGAGATGAGGCAAGACCGGGCGCGTGCCACACGCGCCCGGTTTTTTTGCGTCAGGTGTCCGGCGCGTCTTCCACGCCGACACGCGCGGCCAGCGCCGCCGCCATGAACGGATCGAGATCACCGTCCAGAACGCCCTGGGTATCGGACGTTTCCACCTGCGTGCGCAGATCCTTGACCATCTGATAGGGCTGCAGGACATAGGAGCGGATCTGGTGGCCCCAGCCGATATCGCTCTTGGAATCGGCCTCGGCCTGCGCGGCCGCCTCCCGCTTCTGCAATTCCTGCTCATACAGGCGTGCGCGCAGCATGTCCCAGGCCTTGGCCCGGTTCTTGTGCTGGGAGCGCTCCGACTGGCACGCCACGGCGATGCCGGTGGGAATATGGGTCAGGCGCACGGCCGAGTCGGTCTTGTTGATGTGCTGGCCGCCCGAGCCTGATGCCCGGTAGGTGTCCGTGCGCACATCCTTGTCGAGGATCTCGATATTGATGGTGTCATCCACCAGCGGATAGGACCAGACACTGGCAAAGCTGGTATGGCGCCGGCCCGAGCTGTCATAGGGCGAAATGCGCACCAGCCGGTGCACGCCGGCCTCGGTCTTCAGCCAGCCATAGGCATTCTCGCCCTTGACCAGCAGTGTGACCGATTTCAGCCCCGCCTCGTCGCCCGCCTGATAATCAATCACCTCGACCTTGTAGCCCGATTTCTCCGCCCAGCGCGTGTACATGCGCGACATCATCTCGGCCCAGTCCTGGGCCTCGGTGCCGCCCGCGCCCGGGTGGATTTCCACATAGCAGTCATTGGCGTCGGCCTCGCCCGACAGCAAGGCCTGCAGCTCGGCCTTGCCCGCCCGCCTGGACAGCTGACGCAGCGCCGAGAGCGCCTCTTCGTACAGCTCTTCTTCGCCTTCGGCCTCGGCCATCTCGGCCACTTCGATATTGTCCGACAGCTCGGACTCGATCTCGCGGACCTCGCGGATCGCGGCGTCCAGCCGGTTGCGCTCACGCATCAGCGTCTGGGCCTGTTCAGGCTTGTCCCAGAGCGAGGGGTCTTCGGCGCGGGCGTTCAGTTCGTCGAGGCGTTTACTGGCAGTATCCCAGTCAAAGACGCCTCCGCAGCAGGAGGGTGGACTGTTCGATGGCCAGTTTCAGTTCGGCGATTTCAGCGCGCATGGCGAGGGGTTCCTGATCGGCGATGGACGCAATGGATGGGCGGGATACCGGCTGGGCGCCGTCAATACAACCCGCCCAGCTCATCCTCTTCATCGTCCTCGTCATCGGGCGCGCGCCGGTCGGCCGCAGTCCCGCCGAGCGCGCCAAAGCCGAAGCTCAGCGCCTCTTCGGCCGAGCTGGCGCCGCGGCGCGGCTCGGTGCCGGGACGGAAGGCCTCCAGGATGACGCCGGGCCGGCCCAGGGCTGACGGTTCGCCCGTATCCCGATTGACCGGTGCCAGGCTGACGCCATCGGGCAGGCGGAAGTTGGAAACGGCATAGCCCTCCAGCGCCGGGCGCAGGAAGTCACGCGCGATCGGTGCTGCCAGCACGCCGCCCGCCTCGCCCTGCCCCAGCGGCACGGGCGTGTCGAAGCCGACATAGACCCCGACAATCAGATCCGGGCTGAAGCCGACGAACCAGGCGTCGCGAAACTCGTTGGTGGTGCCGGTCTTGCCAGCCAGGGGACGGCCCAGCGCACGCAGCGCAGTGCCGGTGCCGCGCGCCACGGCCCCTTCCAGCATACTGACGACCTGATAGGCGACGACCGGATCAACGGCGTCCTCGCCGAGCGGTGCCAGCTGAGGCTCGCTGAGGGAGCGGTCCCACGCATCCGCGTCGCAGCCGGGGCAGTCGCGTTCATCCGCGACCCAGATCGTCCGTCCGGTGCGGTCCTGCACGCGGTCGAGAATGGACGGCTCCACCAGCCGTCCGCCATTGACCAGCGCGCCGTAGGCACCAACCAGATCCATCAGCGTCGTTTCACCGGCACCCAGCGACATGGCCAGGGTGGGCTGCAAATCATCATAGATGCCGAAGCGGCGCGACAAATCGGTCACCGGGCTCATGCCCATGTCCTGGGCCAGACGCACGGTCATCACGTTACGCGACAGCTCCAGTCCGCGCCGCAGCGTGGAGGGGCCGTAGAACACGTCGGAATAATTGGTCGGGCGGTAAAAGCGCATCTCCGCGTCGCCCGACGCCACAAAGGGCGCATCCAGGATGATCGAGACCGGGGTATATCCGTTCTCCAGCGCAGCCGCGTAGACGAAGGGCTTGAAGGCCGATCCTGGCTGGCGGCGCGCCTGTACGGCGCGGTTGAACTGGCTCTGGGCAAAGGAATACCCGCCCACCATGGCCAGCACCCGGCCCGTGAACGGATCCATGGCCAGAATGCCGCCATTGACTTCGGGGATCTGGCGCAGACCGTAATGATCCTCGGCCACGGTCTCTCCGGGCGCGTCCTCGGCGGTCAGACGTTCGACCAGCACCACGTCGCCCATGGTCAGCGCCGCATCGGCGCGCGAGATGGCCGGCCCCAGGCGCGGCATGCCGGTTTCGCGATCACGCGATGGCGTGCGCGCCCAGCTCAGCGCGTAGAGCGGGATGCGCCCGCGCGTACGGTCGGCGAACCCGATCAGCGCCTCGCGCTCATTGACTTCCAGCACCAGCGCGATGGACCATTCGGCGTCGATATCGGCGGGCGGGCGCACGCCCGCCAGGCGCGCCGGCCAATCGTCAAACTCTTCAAACTGGGTCAGCGGCCCCCGGAACCCGTGCCGGCAGTCATAGGTTTCCAGCCCGTCGCGCAGCGCCCGGCGCGCGGCCAGCTGCATGCGGGTATCCAGCGTGGTGCGGATGGACAATCCGCCCTCATAGATCTGCGCATCACCATACCGGTTGAACACGTCGCGGCGCACCTGCTCAACGAAATACTCCGCTGCCAGATAGGTCTCGCCGGCCAGGCGCGTGGTCGCCTCCAGCGGCAGACGGGCCGCCGCTTCCGCGCTCGCCCCGGTGATATAGCCATTGGCGGCCATGCGCGAGAGCACCCAGTTACGCCGGCCGACCGCCGCTTCGGTGCGCCGCTCGGGGTGATAATTATTGGGGCCTTTGGGCAGGGTGGCCAGATAGGCGATCTCGTGCAGTTCCAGCTCGTCCAGCGACTTGTCGAAATAGTTCAGCGCCGCCGCCGCCACGCCATAGGCGCGATTGCCCAGATAGATTTCATTGAGATAGAGCTCGAGGATCTGGTCCTTGGTGAACGCGCGCTCCATGCGCCGCGCCAGCACCATTTCGCGCACCTTGCGGCCGAGCACCTGCTCGGACGTCAAAAGGAAGTTCTTGGCCACCTGCTGGGTGATGGTTGACGCGCCTTCCAGCCGGCGCCCGCCCAGATAATTGCCGATATTGGCGATAGCCGCGCGCACGATGCCGGTGAAATCCAGCCCGCCATGCTGG
Source organism: Hyphomonadaceae bacterium BL14 (assembly GCA_027627705.1). Classification (NCBI taxonomy): domain Bacteria; kingdom Pseudomonadati; phylum Pseudomonadota; class Alphaproteobacteria; order Hyphomonadales; family Hyphomonadaceae; species Hyphomonadaceae bacterium BL14. Next base: position 467,613 of record CP091242.1, on the reverse strand, counting down.
TAGAAGCTGCGGTCTTCGGCCGAGAGAAAGGCGCTGATCACCTCGGGGGGAATATTCTCGATTGGCACGAACACACGGTGTTCGCGCGCATACTCGGCGATCAGCAGGCCATCGCCGGCATGAACCCGGCTCATGATGGCCGGCTCGTACTCGGCCAGCTGCTCATAGTCGGGAAGGTCGGCGGTGACGCGCACCACATAGACCGCTGAGGCGACCAGGCCGATAACGCCCAGCACGCATACCGCCACGCCGCCCCAGACCAGGGCCCGAAGCGCATTGCCAAAGCTCAACAGTCTCATATGACCCTCACCCGCCAGACAGCCCGCAAGTTGCCCGTGCTATGCCCCCCGAAACGGGCACCATTATGGCGCAAGCCGCGCACAAGCCAACAGTGTGAAGTGGTCAACGCGCCGTGACGGTGGACGCGGGCGCGGCGGTATTGGCCGCCCAGTAAGTCCGCCCGGTGCCGTTGCAGCCGGCAAAATGGGTGTCGATCGCCGCGGCCGCCGCCTGCATCAGGCGCCGGCGCTCGCGTGCATCATTCATGCGGCGCGAATCCTCACGATTGGTCAGGAAGCCCATTTCAAACAGCACCGACGGGGTCTCGGCGTCGGTGAGCACCGCGTAATTGGCTTCCATGGGGGTGGAGCGCCATAGCGGTGCCGTGCGGCCGACCTCGGTCCGCAACGCCTCGGCAAACAGTTCCGACTGGCTGCGCTTGTTGGTGATCGACATCTCCACAAGGATACGCGACACCTCTTCGGGCCGGCTCACATCCACCCAGTTCCCGTCGGTGATGGCGCGGTTGCGCGCCCGGCTCTCGGCGCGCGCATTCATCGAGTAAACCGTTGCGCCCTGCGGCCCGTTATTGTCGCCCGCCGAGTCGGCGTGGATCGAGATGAACAGATCGGCGCGTGCCTCGCGCGCGATCCGCACCCGGTCCTCCAGGGTCACGAACACATCGCGGTCGCGGGTCATGATGACCTCATAGCGCCCGGTCTCGTTCAGGATATCGCGCAGAACCAGACCCGCGGCGAGCACCACACCGGACTCGTGCAAGCCGCCAAAGCGCGCCAGCGCGCCGGGATCGCGCCCGCCATGACCGGGATCGACCACCACCCGGATGCGTTCGCAGGCCTGCGGCGTGAAGCCGACACCCGCTTCGCGCGCCACCAGTTCCGTGATCGTGGCGGCGGCTTGCGGGAAACCGGACACGCTGGCAAAGGCCGCCGCGCTGACCGGCTCCAGATCGATGACCGTGCGGTAGCCGCCACCGGCCGGGTCCAGCGTCATCTGCTGGCGGATATTGGCCGGGCCCGACAGCGAGAAGACCAGTCTTGGATGGCTGGCCGCCTCATCAAACCGGAACATGCCCACCAGACCCGTTCCCAGACCGGCACCGTCGGGCAGATTGGCGACGCGCCAGGACGCGGATTCAAACGACAGCACCAGGCGCGCGCCGGGTTCAGCCAGGGTATGGGCGCGCACACGCACCGGCGTGCGGGTTTCCACCACCACGCGGGTATAGCTGTCATGCTCACCGAATCGAATGGCGGTGATTTCCCCTGCCTGTGCGCTTTCCAGCGCCAGCAGGGCGGCGGCGAACGCCAGGACCGCTGCGAAAAATCGCGTCACCCTTGCACCCTCATCATCCCGTGCGCCTGACTTGCCGCGTTTTGCGGGCAGACGTCTCGTACCCCACGTTAAGGGCGCCCGCCTTTCGATTCGGTTAGCGGACTGTTGAGCATCTCCTAACATGGACAAGCTTGCTTTTCATCGCCTGAAGAATGGTGCAATGTGCCACGCGTCGGCTTGTGCCGGTTCCGGTGACTCGGTCCGCACGCCCGGCAACGACGCGCTTCAGGCCATAATGGCCCGGCGCACATGAAACATGTTCAGGACGACGCGCGCACGGGCCCTTGCCCGACACGCCGGCGCCGGAAACACCAGAGAACGGGCGCGCCGCCCCGGCCCAGGCCATAGCGGATGCGCCCCGAGGACCAACCCCATGCGCGCTGCGTACGCGACCGCTTTGACATCATCAGGCCCTCGCCCCGCTTCGCGCTCCAACGAACGCCGCCACACCCCGCTGCCCGGTTTGACCCGGGCCGGCGACGCTGTCGTGCGGCCTGGAGATCGCTTTAATGTCCCGCAAGATGCTGATCGACGCGGCCCACCCGGAAGAAACCCGGGTCGTGGTCGTGGAAAACAACCGCGTTGAAGAATTCGACTTCGAGTCTGCCTCCAGAAAGCCCATCAGGGGCAATATCTATCTCGCCAAGGTGACCCGTGTGGAGCCCTCGCTCCAGGCCGCTTTCGTCGAGTATGGCGGCAACAAGCACGGCTTCCTCGCCTTCAACGAAATCCACCCGGACTATTACCAGATCCCGCACGCGGATCGCGAAGCCCTGCGCGCCCAGGAAGCCGAAGTCAGTGCCCAGATGGCTGACGAGGCCGCCGCCTCCGCCAATGGTGACGAGGATTCCGAGGCGTCTCAGGATGAGGATGACCTGCTGGACGAGGCCTCGCGCCGGCGCCGCAACCTCCTGCGCAAGTACAAGATCCAGGAAGTCATCAAGCGCCGCCAGGTGCTGCTGGTCCAGGTCGCCAAGGAAGAGCGCGGCAACAAGGGCGCAGCGCTGACCACCTATCTCAGCCTGGCCGGGCGCTATTGCGTGCTGATGCCCAACACTGCGCGCGGTGGCGGCATTTCGCGCAAGATCACCAATGCGCCTGACCGCAAGCGCCTGAAATCAGCGGTGTCGGAACTGTCCGTGCCCCAGGGCATGGGGCTGATCATCCGCACGGCCGGTGCCTCGCGCACCAAGACAGAGATCAAGCGCGACTACGAATACCTGATCCGTCTGTGGGAAAACATTCGCGAGACGACGCTGAAATCCATGGCCCCTTCCCTGATTTACGAGGAAGGCAATCTGGTCAAGCGCACCATCCGCGACATGTATGACAAGGATATCGACGAGGTCCTGGTCGAGGGCGAGGAAGCGTACAAGGAGGCCAAGGCCTTCATGCGCATGCTCATGCCCAGCCACGCCAAGAAGGTGCAGCATTATAACGACGATGCACCGCTTTTCCTGCGCCACCAGGTGGAAAGCCAGCTCGAAGCGATCCATTCGCCCACCGCGCAGCTCAAGTCAGGCGGCTATATCGTCATCAACCCGACCGAGGCGCTGGTTGCCATCGACGTGAACTCGGGCAAGTCGACCAAGGAACGCGGGATCGAGCAGACCGCCCACCGCACCAATCTGGAGGCCGCCGAAGAGGCCGCACGCCAGATGCGCCTGCGCGACCTGGCCGGTCTGATCGTCATCGACTTCATCGACATGGACGAGAACAAAAACGTCCGCGCCGTCGAGAAGAAGATGAAGGACGCGCTGGCCCGCGACCGGGCGCGCCTGCAGATCGGGCGCATCTCCCAGTTCGGCCTGATGGAAATGTCGCGCCAGCGCCGGCGCACCTCGCTGGTGGAAGGCTCCACCGATATCTGCCCGCATTGCGAAGGCACCGGTTATATCCGCTCGGTGGAATCGAGCGCGCTGGTGGTGATGCGCACGCTGGAAGAAGAAGGCGTGCGCGGCCGCTCTGCCCATGTCCGCCTGAGCTGCCCGACCGAAGTGGCGCTCTATTTGCTCAATGAAAAGCGCGACCATTTGCACACCATTGAACAGCGCTACGCCATGCGCGTCACCATCAAGGCCGACGACGCCCTGATGCGTCCGGCCTGCTCGCTGGAGCGTCTGGAAGCGGCCGTTGAAGGTGCCCGGCCCGTCTCGGCGCGCCCGGCCCCGGTCAGCCAGGTGGACGCTGCCGCCGAAGCCGCGCTGGATGCAGCGGCCGAAGCCGCCGCAGAGGCGGAAGAAGCCGAAACCGATGACGACGCCGACGCTGAGGACGCGCCCCGGGAGCGGCCGGCCAGAACAGCGGCCGCAGCAGCCCCGGCTCCGCGCCCGGCTGCCGCAGACGCGGCCGCCGATGGCGACGAGGCCTCCAAGAAGCGCCGCAGACGCGGCCGCCGTGGCGGGCGCAATCGCAAACGCCGCGATGAGGGCGGGCCTGAGAGCGACCAGGGCGGCGAAGCCTTTTCGCGTGATCGCGATGATCGGGACGCCACGACCGACGGTGCCGATGTGCTGGTGGTGGTGGAGCCTACGGGCGGCGATGATTTCGGCTCAGGCGAAGCGCCCCCGCGGCGCACGCGGCCGGCCCGCCGGCGCCGCCGGCCCGGCTCTGACACCGACGAGCGCAACGCCGCCTCCGCCGGCGACGCCGAACCCGAAGCGCCGGCCCAAACGGCAGACGCCAGCGCCCCTGCGCCGGAGGGTCTGGATGACACCGCCGAGGCCGCCAAGCCCAAGCGCCGCCGCCGCAAGGCGCCGGCCGCCGCTGAAGCCGCAAAGGATGCTGATGCCGTAAGCGCCGCTGCCCCGGCAGAGCCCGAAGCCGCGGACGCTGAAGCCGCCCCGGCCAAGGCACCGCGCAAGCGCACGCGGCGCAAGCCCGCTGAGGCGCCGGCCGCCGAAGCTGCCCCTGTGGAACCGGCTGCGGCAGACTCTGCCTCCGAAGCCGCTACCCCGGCACCGGAAGCCAAGCCCGCCCGCACGCGGCGCAAGGCTCCGGCCAAACCCAAGGCGGCAGACGCCAAGGCAGAGCCCAAAGCCGAGCCCAAAGCCAGGCCGGCCCCCAAGCCCAAGGCCGAGCCGGAGGCGAAAGCCGAGCCCGCGCCGGAGCCGAAAACCGACGAGCCGCGCAAGACCGGCTGGTGGTCACGTTCCAGCAAGCTGCTGGGACTGAAATAACATTTGTGAGAGCGGCGCGCCCGGACTAGGCGCGCCGCCTCATATCTGTCTAGATTGCCCATGAGAACGCTGAGGGGTCAGCCACAGGGGGAGGGAGTATCGCCTTGCCCGTAATCTCATTCCTGCGCCGGACTGCAGCCGCCTGCGCCGCGCTCGTGCTGGCTTCTGCGCCCGCCATCGCCCAGGGTCTCGTGCGCGATGCCGAAATCGAAGCGGTGATGCGCGCCTATTCCGACCCGCTGATCGAAGCGGCCGGGCTCAATCTCAATTCGGTCGACATCTATCTGGTCGGCGATATGGAGTTCAACGCGTTCGTCACGCGCGGGCAGAACGTGTTCCTGCATACCGGCCTGATCGTGGTGGCCCAGACCCCCAACGAGATCAAGGGCGTGATCGCTCACGAGATCGGCCATATCGAGGGCGCCCATCTGGTGCGCATGCAGCAGGCCGAGCGCAGCGCCATGGCCACCATGGCCGCGGCCATCGGGGTGGGCATCATCGCTGCCCTGGCCGGTGCGGGCGATGCGGGCGCGGCGATCATTGCGTCCTCGCCCCAGTTCGCCACGCTGGATTTCATGACCTATACGCGGTCCCAGGAAGCTGCCGCCGACCAGGCCGCGGTGCGCTTCATGACCGCGACCGGCCAGTCCGGCCGCGGTCTGGTGAGCACGTTCGAGCGTCTGGCCCATCAGGAGCGCCTCTCCTTCCAGCGCCGCTGGCAGTATTTCCGCTCCCACCCGCTCTCCTCTGACCGGATCACGGCGCTGCGGCGCAATGTCGAAGCCTCGCCCTATGCCGACGTGCCCGACACCGAGGAAGAGATCGCCACCCTGCGGCGCATCCAGGCCAAGATCATCGGCTTCATGGCCCCGCCCGCCCAGACCTTCGATCGCTATCCCGAAAGCGACACCTCGATACCGGCGCGCTATGCGCGCGCAGTGGCGTTCTACAAGCAGGGCCTGATGACCCGCGCCGAGGAAGTGATCCTCACCCTGATCGCAGACGAGCCGGACAATCCCTACTTCCACGAGCTGCACGGCCAGATGCTGTTTGAAAGCGGGAATATTGACCGCGCCATCCCGCCCTATCGCCGCTCCCTGGAACTGGCTGAACGCCAGCCGCTTTTGCAGATCGGTCTGGCCACAGCGCTGATCGCCACAGGCGAGCAGGCCTCTGTGAACGAGGCACTCACCCTGCTCTCCCAGGCCCTGGTGGCCGAGCCTGACAATGCGTTTGGCTGGTTCCAGAAATCCCTCGCTCATACCGAGCTGGGCGATCTGGCCATGGCGGAGCTGGCCACCGCCGAGCGCTATTTCGCCGTGGGCGATTCGATGCACGCGCATCTGTTCGCCCGCCGTGCCCATGACCGGCTCGATCGTGGTACGGAAGCGTGGATACGCTCGGCCGAACTGCTATACGCCACCGAACCGACCGCGCGCGAAATCCGCGAGTGGAACCGCCGCGAGCAGACCCGGCCGAACTTCGCCGGGCTTCAATTGCACTGATCTGACTGGAGATTGCATGATCCGCCCCCTCGCCGCTTGCGCCATCGCCGCCCTGCTCACCGGCTGCAGCGATGCTGCCGGCCCTGAGCCGGACCGCGCCGAAATCGAGACGGTGGTGCGTGAGTATATCGCGGCGAACCCTGAAATGATCGAGGACGCGCTGGTGGAGCTGCGCCGCCGCGCCGAAGCGCGCGAAGCCCAGCAATTGCGCGATGCCGCCGTGGCGCTGACCGGTGCCCTGTTCGCCGACGCGCGTGATCCGTTCCTGGGCGCTCAGGACGCGGTCGTCACCGTGGTGGAGTTCACCGACTATGCCTGCGCTTTCTGCAAGCGCGCCCATGAGTGGAAGGAGCTGATGCTCACCCTGTATCCCGGCCAGGTGCGCTTTGTGCACAAAACCCTGCCCCTGCGCGGCGAGGCGTCGGAAATCTCAGCTCTGGCCGCCTTGTCGGTTTGGGAAGGCCAGCGCGATGTCTACGAGGCCTTCCATGATGGCCTGATGGTGCATCGCGGCGCGCTGGACCAGGCCGCGCTGGACGAGGTCGCCGAGGCGGCCGGCGTCGACGTGGCGGCCATGCGCGCCGGCATGCTCAGCCCCGCAGTGGAAGCCCATCTCGACCGCACGTTCGAGTTGGCCAACCAGCTCAATCTGCGCGGCACGCCCATGTTCCTGTTTCCCGGCGACGTGATCATCCCCGGCTACGCCCCGCCGGAAATGACCGCCGCGCTGGAAGCGGCGCTCCAGGCGGCGGGCGATGAACCGGCGGACGGCTAGGTCTGCGCCGGACGGCGCAGCCATACGCCGCACACGATGAACCAGGTCAAGAATGCGGCCTCTGCGATGCGCTGCAGGGCGCCGCGCCAGTCCAGCGCCGCGTCGATGGACAGCAACGCGGCCAGCGCGATCCCGGCCGCCGCCAGTCCTGACAGACCCAGCCAAAGCCCGCCCCGCCATCCGAGCGCCGCCGCGCCGGTCAGCGCCATGCCGAGCACGCCGATCAGATACCCGCCTCCGCCGATCGTGTTGTGCAGCGTCTGGGACAGGCTGGGCTCATCGGGCATGCAGGCGCTTGCGGCATCGCATGGAAAGATGCCGCCAGCGATGGCGCCGGCGCCATACCCTGCCAGCATGACGAACCCGGTGATCGCAAGTCCCGAGCGGGGCGCTGCTCGCGCCGCTGTGAGGCAGAACAGGCACTGAAGGATTCCGATCGGGACAAAGCCAAGCCAGCCGGTCCACGGAAATGTCGGCGCACCGACGGCTCCCAGTTCGCTGATGAATTGCCCAGTCTGGTCATAGCCGGGATAGAACAGGCTCCCGGCTGCCAGAACGCCTGCCAGCCAGCCGGCCGTCGCCAGCGCCAGCCAAAACGGCGCCGATGCGCGCGGCACCATACCCTGTCCTGACATGCTTCCCCCCCTGCGGCCGCCCGAAGTCCAAGCGCCTTCCAGCAGGTTACCGCATTCACTGGCGCTGCGTCACCGGTTACACGTCCATGTGCAGGAACTGGTTGAACGTTGTTGAGGCATAACCGCCAAAGGCCTCGCAACTCACAAAACCCCGCTTGCGGTACAGCGCCAGCGACGCTTCGAAGGCCGGCCCGCTGCCCGTCTCCAGGCTGAGGCGGCGCCAGCCGCGCGCGCCGGCTTCTGCGATGATGTGATCAAGCAGCGCCGCCGCAACGCCCTGACGCAGATGATCGGGATGGGTGCGCATTGACTTGATCTCGCCGTGTGCTCCGCCAAGGCTTTTCAGCGCGCCGATGCCCGCAATCGTCCCGCCCCGCCACGCGGTCCACACCGTGACGTCCGGCGTCTTGAGCCCTGACAAATCCAGCGCATGCACCGTTCCCGGCGGCGAATGGGCGTGCATGCCCGCCAGATGCAGGGCCAGCAGCGCCCGGGTCTGCGCGCCGGATAAATCGTCTTCGCGAATATCGATCATGGGGTGGACCTAGCGGTGAGCGCGATCATCTCCCGAGTACGCGCAAAGGCGCAATCCCCCTAAATCAATCCACCCAGCGGGCTGGACGGATCGGCGTAGAGCTTCTTGCGCATGCGCCCGGCCAGATACGCCTCGCGCCCCGCAATGACCGCATGCTTCATGGCGCGCGCCATGCGGATCGGGTCTCTGGCTTCGGCGATGGCGGTGTTCATCAGCACGCCATCGCAGCCCAGCTCCATGGCGATGGCCGCATCCGACGCTGTCCCCACGCCCGCATCGACGATCACCGGCACCTTGGCCGCCTCGATGATCAAACGAATATTGACCGGGTTCTGGATGCCGAGCCCCGAGCCGATGGGCGCGCCCAGCGGCATGATCGCGCACGCGCCGGCCTCTTCGAGCTTGCGCGCATAGACCGGGTCGTCGGAACAATAGACCATCACGTCGAACCCCTCCTTGATGAGAAGTTCCGTGGCGCGCAGCGTCTCGGCCATGTCCGGATAGAGGTGTTTGGGGTCGGACAGTACTTCCAGCTTCACCAGCGACCAGCCGCCTGCCTCGCGCGCCAGGCGCAGCGTGCGCACGGCATCCTCGCCGGTAAAGCAGCCGGCCGTGTTGGGCAAGAAGATGTATTTTTCAGGATCGATGAAATCGACCAGGCGCGGCTGGGACGGGTCGGACAGATTCACCCGGCGCACCGCCACGGTAATCATCTCCGCCCCCGACGCTTCGAGCGCGCGGGCGTTCTGTTCGTAGCTTTCATACTTGCCCGTCCCGATGATCAGGCGCGAGGCGAGCGTGCGCCCGGCCACCACCAGAGGGGCGTCAACGGGTGCGGCGGCGGGGGCGGTCGATGGGGTATCGGTCATGGTCTTCTTCTAACGCGGGGCCGGGCAGGCGTCATCAGTCTGGCGCGCACCGGCGCAGTCGGGTAAAATCGCATGCGGGTTCATCTCAAGGGGGGATTGTCCATGCAACCAGCCATGTTTGCCGCCGCTATCGTTCTGGCTCTCGTCGCGCTTGCCAACTGGGGTTATGCGGCCTGGCGCACGTTTACCGGAACGCCGTTTGACGACAGCCTGCCATTGATGATCGCCGGATTCATCTGCCTGGCCATGATCGCGGTGCTCGGCGTGGTAACGGGCAAGAAAAAGGGCTGAGCGCCCTCACCCGCCCCCGACAAACTGCACGATCTCCAGCCGGTCGCCCTGTTCGATGGTGATCGCGGCGTACTGGCCGCGCGGCGCGATCTCCAGATTGCGCTCCACCGCCACCTTGCGCGGATCCAGCGCCAGCGCCTCAAGCAGGCCGGCCAGCGTCAGTCCGGCATCTACCTGGCGCGTCTCGCCATTGAGCTCAATCGTGATCTTTGGCATGGGTGCTGCGCTCTGGGGCAAGGGTTTGCTTGTTCTTCCGCCCCTTCACGTCGTAAAACTGAGGCCAGTCGTCAAGGCGCCCCGGCGCCCGGAGCCGGAACATCTTGTCAGACATCAAGCCCGTCCATGTGCTCAACGGTCCCAACCTGAACCTGCTCGGCACCCGCGAGCCGGAGGTTTACGGTCGCGCCACGCTGGCGGATATCGAGACGCTGTGCCGCGAGGCGGCAGCCCGCCACGGCGTGGACATCGTGTTCGAGCAGACCAATCATGAAGGTCAGCTTGTGGACTGGATCCAGCGCGCCGGGCGCGAGGCCAGCGCCATCGTGATCAACCCGGCCGCCTACACCCACACCTCGGTCGCCCTGCTCGATGCGCTCAAGGGGGTGGACGTCCCGGCTGTGGAAGTGCATCTGTCGCAACCTGCTGCGCGCGAACCGTTTCGTGCGGTGTCCTATGCAGCGCGCGCTGCGGCTGGCAGTATTTCCGGCTTTGGTCCCATGGGTTATGCCTTGGGGATAGAGGCGGCGGTGCAGCTGGCGCGCGCCCGTCAAAAAACGAGCCAGTAAAGGGATCTTGATTTCATGGCGTCCAACCCGTCCGGCCCGCAGGGCGATGCGAAGTTCGTGCGCGAACTGGCCAAAATCCTCAAAGACACCGATCTCACCGAGATCGAGGTGGAGCGCGGCGACCTGAAAATCCGCGTCGCGCGTGAGTTTCCTGCAGCCCCGGCGGTCCACTACGCCGCCGCCCCGGTCCAGGCCGCAGCGCCCGCACCCGCGGCCGTCAGCGCGCCGGTCCCTGCTGCTGCCAGCGCGCCCGAAGCGGCCGCCGCTGACCCCAAGACCCATCCCGGCGCGGTCAACTCGCCCATGGTCGGCACCTGCTATTTGCGCCCCAGCCCGGACGCGGACCTGTTCAAGAAGGCCGGCGACGCGGTGAAGGAAGGCGAGACCATTTTGCTGATCGAGGCGATGAAAACCTTCAACCCGATCACCGCGCCCAAATCCGGCAAGCTGATTGAGATCCTCGTCGCCGAGGCCCAGCCTGTCGAATACGGCGAGCCTCTTTTCATCATCGGCTGAGGCGGATCTGCGCATGTTCGACAAGATCCTGATCGCCAACCGGGGCGAAATTGCCCTGCGCATCCACAGGGCCTGCCGCGAAATGGGCATCGCCACGGTGGCGGTGCATTCGGAAGCCGACGCCAACGCCATGCACGTCAAGCTGGCCGATGAGAGCGTGTGCATCGGCCCGCCCCCTGCCGGGCGCAGCTATCTGCACGTGCCGTCGATCATTGCGGCCGCCGAAGTGACCGGCGCCCAGGCGATCCATCCCGGCTATGGCTTCCTGTCGGAAAACGCGCGCTTTGCCGAGATCGTGGAAGCCCATGGCCTGACCTTCATCGGCCCCAAGCCCGAAACCATCCGCCTGATGGGCGACAAGATCACCGCCAAACAGGCCGCCGTGGATGCCGGCATCCCCGTGGTGCCCGGCTCTGACGGTGCCATCACGGACATGGCCGAAGCGCGCAAGGTCGCCAAATCCATCGGCTTTCCGGTGCTGATCAAGGCCGCTTCCGGCGGCGGCGGGCGCGGGATGAAGGTCGCCGAGAACGAAGCCAGCCTGGAATCAGCCCTCCAGACCGCGTCCTCCGAAGCCAAGGCCGCCTTCGGTGATGGCTCGGTCTATATCGAGAAATATCTTGGCAAGCCGCGCCATATCGAGATCCAGGTCATGGCCGACGAGCATGGCCATGTCATCCATCTGGGCGAGCGCGACTGCTCGCTCCAGCGCCGCCACCAGAAAGTGCTCGAGGAAGCGCCGTCCGTCGCGCTGGACGCCGCCGCGCGCGCCAAGATCGGCAAAACCGTCACCGACGCAGTCAAGGCGATCGGCTATCGCGGTGCCGGCACGGTGGAGTTCCTCTACGAGAACGGCGAGTTCTTCTTCATCGAAATGAACACCCGCCTGCAGGTGGAGCATCCGGTCACCGAGGCCATCACCGGCGTCGACCTGGTGCGCGAACAGATCCGCGTCGCCGCGGGGCTGGAGCTGGGCCTCACTCAGGATGATGTAAAGATCAATGGCTGGTCCATCGAGTGCCGGATCAATGCGGAAAACCCCAACACCTTCACGCCTTCGCCGGGCAAGGTGACCGAGTTCCACGCACCGGGCGGGCTCGGCGTCCGCCTCGATTCCGCCCTCTATGCCGGCTACACGATCCCGCCCTATTACGACTCCATGATCGGCAAGCTGATCGTGCACGGGCGCGACCGGCCCGAAGCGCTGATGCGTCTGAAGCGCGCGCTGGGCGAGATGGTCGTGGGCGGGGTGGAAACCACTATTCCGCTGCATCTGGCACTGCTTGAGGAGCCGGCCTTCCTGGCGGGTGATTATCACATCCGCTGGCTGGAAAGCTGGCTGGCCGAACGCAATAAGACGTAAGGGGAGGTCCGCGCCATGCGCGGCTTCGGGGTCAAGGAGTTACTGGACTGCTATGCGCGCGGTGCGTTTCCCATGGCGGAAACGCGCGACGATCCGCGCATCTTCCTGCTCGAGCCTGATGTGCGCGGCGTGCTGCCGCTGGCCGATTTCCACATCCCGCGCAGCCTGCGCCGGACCGTGCGCCAGGACCTGTTCCACGTAACGGTAAATCGCTGTTTCGAGGCGGTGCTGCGCGGCTGCGCGGCACCGGGTCCGGGCCGCGAAGACACCTGGATCAATGAGCGCATTGCCTCGCTCTATCTGGAACTCCACGCCGCCGGACACGCCCACTCGGTTGAGTGCTGGCGCGGCGGCGCGCTGGCGGGCGGGCTCTATGGCGTGAGTCTGGGCGCGGCCTTCTTTGGCGAAAGCATGTTCTCGCGCCAGACCGACGCGTCCAAGACCGCGCTGGTGCATCTGGTGGCGCGGCTCAAGGCCGGCGGGTTTGAGCTGCTGGACGCGCAATTCCTGACCGCGCACCTGCAGCGCTTTGGTGCCGTGGCCACGCCGCGGGCACGCTACAAAACGATGCTGTCAAAGGCGGTAGCGCGTGAGGCTGATTTCTTCGCCCTGCCCGAGGGCCTGCCGGGCGCTCAGCTTCTGCAGTCGATGACCCAGACGTCATAGACCGGATGCTCAAGCGCGTTCAGCCCCGGGCTCGACGCAAACATCCAGCCTGAGAAAATCTGCTCGCCCTCGTCTTCGCCGCCAAAGCCGTCCGTGCGCCGGTCATTGACCTGCAGAAAGGCGAACACTTCAGGCGGCTCTTCGGGCGGCCGCTTGCGGCAATACTGCACGGTGATGGACAGTGCGCCGAACTGCACCGCCTCGCCCACCGGTGCCTCGAAGTCGCGGGTGCGCGCCGTGACCTTGTCGAGCCCGCGCAGCATGGCGACCGTACCGGGGCGCGAGGACAGCTCACGCGCGCCGTCGCCCTGCTGGGCAAGCGCGGGAGCGGAGATCAGGAGGGACGCGGTCAGGACGAGTGAGCGGATCATGGAAGTCATTTTGTCACGAGATGTGTGGCGGGACCATGGCCTATTCGCCCGGTGTCCACGGTTCATAATCGGACGAGGTTTCCTGACGCAGACGCCGGGACCCGAAGTTCAGAGAGCCGGCTGGGCGGTAGGCGCGCAGCGTGCCGGTATGGTTGGGCTCATGGTCCAGCTCCCACGGGCGGCGCGCCATCGTCTCTTCGCTCGGCGCATCATCAAATGTGTGGTGCAGCCAGCCATGCCAGTCCGACGGCACGCGCGAGGCGTCGGCATAGCCCTTGTACACCACCCAGCGGCGCGTCTTGCCGTCGGCACCGGTGCCGGCCTTGCGCTCCTGGAAGTACCGATTGCCGAACTGGTCCTCGCCCACCTGCTCGCCCGAACGCCAGATGGTCCAGGCCGCACCAGCCGACGCGCCATTCCACCAGGTGAATATCTTGGACAGAAAGCCGAGCATGGGCCGTTCCTCATCGAAGCATAAGAGCCCCGTATATGCCCCCGCCCGGCCCGCCGGTCCAGAGGCGCAGGCGGGATTCGCGCACAGCCCCTCCCCTCCGGTATGATAGCGGTGATTCGCGCGCTCGCGCGTCTGACGCCCCAGGAGCCGCCATGACCGTCACGCCGCGTCTGACTCTGGCCGAGGCCGGATACGCGTTCGAAAGCCGCCCTTTGCTGGCGGCTGATCCCGATGCGCTGGACGCTCCCGCCGACGCCGCTTTGCGCGCGCCCGCCAGCTGGAGCCCGCGCGCCTGCGCCGCCTTCGCCGCCCTGACCGGCGGTGGGTTTGACGCCGACATGGATGCGCAAAGCCTGATCAATGAGCTGGCCGCGCGCCTCGCTGGCGCCTTCCCCAAGCGGGACGCCAAACTCGCGAAAGCCGAGCTTGCCGCCTCGCTGCTGGCGCGCGAAGCCTGCCCTGCCCCCGCCCTGTGGCGCGGCGAAAGCCCGGAGACGCAAGCGGCGGCGCTGGCTGCCAAAGCCGAAGACCTCTCCTCCATCCTCCACGATCTCAACGCCGCCGCCATGGGTCAGGCCGCCGCGGATGTGGGCGCGCGGGTGCTCGCCGAGCGGCTCGAGGCGGTGGCACTTGCGTGCGTGAACTGCACCGGGGCGGAAGCCGAGTGCTTTGACCCGCGCCACAACCGGGCTCTGGCGCGCGCCGTGCGCGCCGCCCGGCGCGACGGGGCGCCCGACGCCATGATCGAGCGGGCCATCGCCCGCGCCCGCCAGGGCGTCACCACGCCAGAGGCCGGATTGAACGCCGCCTCACCCGACTTCGTCACGCCGCCTGTCCGGCTCGATACGCGTTTCTTTGACCTCGCCGACGCGGACGGCGCGCTGAAAACCGGCGAACCGGCGCGCAAACTGGCCGGTCAACTGGCCGAAGCCCTGTGGACACACGGCCTGCCCGTCCTGCATTTCACCGGCGCGGCACCCGCGCCGGCGCCGGCCATCACGCTGGAGCTGACGCGCTTCGTTACCGGCGAGGGCGTTGATGTGGCGGCGCTTTCAGCCGCCGCAGCCCTGTGGGGCACCATTGCGGAAGCCGCCGGCGGATCCCTCGCCCTGTCCGGTCTGGGCGCGGCGCTGTGCGCGCAGCGTCTCGCCTATGACAGCGACGCCGCCCGCGAGGCCGCCGCCGGGCTGATCGACGCCGCATCGGCCAGCCCGGCGCCGTTGTCGCTGGCCCGCCCGGACGCCCTGTCCCTCACCTTCCTCGGTGCTGAATCCATCGGCGTGCATCCGCCCGCCGCGCTGGATTCGGCTGATGGAACAGGCTTTTCCGCCTGCATCGGCAGCGCACTGTCCGGCCTGCCTGAAGACATCCGCGCGCAGGTTCTTGCCCACGCTCTGGGTGCCCGGTCCCTGGGCGGTCACAAGGCCGACTGGATCGACGCCCTGCGCCGTCAGGGCGTGGATGATGGTGCCTTCGCCCGCATCAATGCGGCGCTGGCCGACGGCATCCCGCTGCGCTATGCGGTCAATCGCTGGAGCCTGGGTCCCGAAATCGCCCAGCGCTGCGGCATCAGCCCGGAGCGCTTTGACCGCGCAGGCGGAAAACTGCTGGAGGCGCTGGGCGTCGACCCGGTCGATATCGCCGCCGCCGAGCGTTATGTACAGGGCTCGGGGCGTCTGGATGACTGCCCGGCCCTGACACCCGAGCACCGCGCCGTCTTCGCCGATCCTGCGCCCGAAGCGCGCCTGGCCATGGCTGTGGCGGTGGAATCTGTCCTTGGGTCACCGTGCGGACTGGAAATCGCCCTGCCCGGCACCGCCGGCATGGACGAGGCCGGTGCCCTGGCCGCCTCGGCTGCGCGCCTGGGATTGCACGCCATCACCATCCGCCGCGAAGGCGAAGCGCTCTATGACCTTCTGAACACGATCGAATTTGACGGCGGCGACTATGGCCCGCGCGATGTGGTCACCGAAGAGCGCATTGTGGAGCGCCTGGTCGAAACCGTCGTCGAACGCGCCGCCGCACGGCGCAAACTGCCCGACCGGCGCAAGGGCTATATCCAGAAATCCACTGTCGGCGGTCACAAGGTCTATCTGCATACCGGCGAGTTCGACAATGGCGAGCTGGGCGAGATTTTCATCGACATGCACAAGGAAGGTGCCGCTTTCCGCTCGCTGATGAACAACTTCGCCATCGCCATCTCCATCGGTCTGCAATACGGCGTGCCGCTGGAGGAGTTTGTGGACGCCTATCTGTTCACCCGCTTCGAGCCGGCGGGACCGGTGGAGGGTAATGATTCCATCACCTATGCCACCTCGATCCTCGACTATCTGTTCCGCGAACTGGCCGTCAGCTATCTGGGCCGCGACGATCTGGCCCAGACCGAAGACCCGCGCGCCGACACGGCCGGCATCGGCCGGGGTGTGGCCAGCGAGAAGCTCGCCGCCCAGGCCGATCCGGCCAGCCTCATCTCGCGCGGCTTCTCGCGCGGCCAGCTGCCTGACAATGTGGTGATGCTCGCCTCGCGGCCGCGCAAGCCCGCTGGCGATGGCTCAGCCTCCGGTGCCGCAGCCCCGGCTCACGCGCCGGCACCTGAATACTACGGCGAGCCCTGCCCGGAATGCGGCCATTTCACCCTTGTGGAACAAGGTGCGAGTGTGGCCTGCGACGCCTGCGGCTGGTCTGGTCCGCCGCCGGGCTGAGACCCGTCAGACCGCATCCAGCCCCAGATCCAACACGGGTGCCGAATGGGTCAGTGCGCCGACGCTGATCAAGTCCACGCCGGTGTCGGCGATGGCGCGGATGGTCTCCAGCGTCACGCCGCCCGACGCTTCCAGCGTCACCCGGCCGTTGGCGGTGGCGACGGCCAGGCGCAGATCGTCCAGCGAGAAATTGTCCAGCAGCACGCTTTCCGCGCCGGCATCCAGCACCTCGGCGAGCTGGTCGAGCCGGTCGATCTCAACCGCGATGCGCGTCATGTGACCACAGAAGGCGCGCGCCCGGCGCACCGCCTCGCCCGCGCCGCCGCAAACGGCCACGTGATTGTCCTTGATCAGGACGGCGTCATCCAGCCCGAAGCGGTGTGAGGCCCCGCCCCCGGCGCGCACGGCCTGCAATTCCAGGGCTCTGAGTCCCGGCGTGGTCTTGCGGGTATGGGCGACCACGCAGCCCGTGCCGGCAATGGCCGCCGCATAGCGCCGGGTCAGCGTCGCTACGCCCGACAGCCGCCCCAGGAAATTCAATGCCGCCCGCTCCGCCGTCAGGATGGACCGGGCCGGGCCGCTGATCCGCGCCACGGTCGCGCCCGCCTGCAGCTCCCCGCCATCGCGGACAAGCCATTGCACGTCGACCGTTTCATCAACCTGATCGAAGACCTCGTCCGCGGCCTGCATGCCCGCCAGCACGCCATCGGTGCGCGCCGCGATGACGAATTTGGCCCGGGCACCGTGCGGGATGGTGGCCAGCGATGTCAGATCGCCCCGCCCCCCCAGATCCTCATCCAGCGTCATCGACACGATTTCCGCGACGATGCCGCGCGGGACTGGCGGGATGTTCATTCGGCCACTCCGGCGGCGGGCAGGCGTGGCGCCAGAGCGCGCGCCGCCTCAAGGGTCAGGCGGGTCGAGCGGGCCACACAATCCGTCATCGGGAAATCCTGACGGAAATGCGCGCCGCGGCTTTCGGTGCGCGCCAGCGCTGCCACAGCGGTCAGGCGCGCGGCGATCAGCGCATGGGCGGCACCGTAACGCGCTTCCAGATCATCAATGACAGCGATCAGGCGCGAGAGGCCGGCACCATCACGCTCCACGCCCGCTTCCGCGCTCATCACCTGACGCAGGCGCTGCAGCGCAGGACCGGGCAGCAGGGGCGGCGCTTCAGCCCGCCCCGCTGCTACCTGTCGGGCCGGCGCCTCGCGCAGCGCTGCAGCGGCGCGGTGTCCGAACACCAGCCCGTCCAGCAGAGAGTTGGACGCCAGGCGATTGGCACCGTGCACACCCGGCGCTGCACATTCGCCCACGGCATACAGCCCCGGCACGCCGGTATAGCCGTCGAAATCCGTGGCAATGCCTCCCATGTGATAGTGCGCCGCCGGCGCGACCGGAATCGGTGTCACGCGCGGATCGATCCCGGCGCTCATGCAGGCGGCAAACACGGCGGGGAAGCGCTCGGGAAAAGCCTCGCCCACAGCGGCACGCGCATCAAGGAACGCGCCCTTGCCGGTGCGGCGCTGGCGGTGGACGGCCCGGGCGACCACGTCGCGTGGTGCCAGCTCGGCTTGGGGATGCACCGCGCGCATGAAGCGGCACCCTGCCCGGTCGATCAAAGTGGCACCCTCGCCGCGCAGCGCCTCGGTGGCCAGCGGTGCCGGATCGCGCCCGATATCGATGGCCGTGGGGTGGAACTGGACAAATTCGGGATCGCGGATCACCGCGCCCAGCCCGGCGGCCATGGCCAGCGCCTGGCCCTGGCTTGTCCAGGGCGTGGTGGTCACGGCGTAGAGCCCGCACAGCGAGCCTGTGGCCAGCACCACATCGCCCTCCAGCGCCGCCAGAACGCCATCCGTCCCGCGCGCCAGAACACCCGCGCAGCCGCCATTGGACGCCGGCAACAGGGCTTCAGCCCGCCAGCCTTCACGAATATCCACATGACCGGCTTCGCGCACGGCTTTGATCAGAGCTGCCAGAATGCCGGCGCCGGCCTGATCGCCCTTGACCCGCGCCACACGCGCGCGGCCATGAGCCGCCTCACGCGACAAGGCCCATGCGCCATCTTCAGCGCGCTCGAACGGCGCGCCCAGCGCGTACAGCGCCTCGACCTCGGCCGGTCCGGCTTCAGCCAGAATCCGCGCCGCCTCGTCGTCTACAAGGCCCGCACCCGCCGCGACCGTGTCCGCCGCATGCAGGTCCGGCGCATCATCACGCCCCAGCGCCGCCGCAACGCCGCCCTGGGCCCAGGCGGTGGACGCGCCCTGACCCAGCGGCGCGCCGGTGAGCAGGATCACGCGGCGCGGGGCAGCGTGAAGCGCGGTCCAAAGACCGGCTATGCCGGCACCGGCAATGATGACGGGGCGGGTCATGGACCTGTCAGGCCTCAGACTGCCACATACGGCACGGCGACAGCTGCCTTGCCGGTGTCAAAGTGCGGAGGCGTGGACAGGCGCGGCAGATCCAGCATGGCCTGCAGGCTGGCGCGCGCCATCTCCGCGATCTGCGGGTCCACATGAACCTCGTGCTGCATGTCGCGCAGGGCTTCGTAAATGCCCTTGAGCGTGATCCGCTTCATGTGGGGGCACAGATTACAGGGGCGCACGAACGCCACACCCGGATTCTCAACCGCCACATTGTCGCTCATCGAGCACTCGGTGATCAGGATGGCCTTTTTGGGCGCATTATCCTTCACATAGGCCGCCATGGCACCGGTGGAGCCGGCGAAATCGGCCTTCGCCATCACCTCAGGCGGGCATTCGGGGTGGGTCAGGATCACTGCATCGGGGTGGGCGGCGCGCAGATCGTCAATGTCCTGCGCCGTGAACAGTTCGTGCACCTCGCACGAACCCTTCCAGGTGAGGATCTTGATGCTGGTCTGGGCGGCGACGTTCTTGGCGAGATATTCATCGGGGATCATGATCACCGTATCCACGCCCCATTGCGCGGCGGCCGCTTCCACCACCTGCACGGCGTTGGACGAGGTGCAGCAAATGTCGGAATACGCCTTCACCTCGGCCGACGTGTTCACATAGGTCACGATGGGCAGGTGCGGATAGGCCGCCTTGATGGCGCGCACGTCGGCACCGGTGATGGATGCCGCCAGCGAGCAGCCCGCCGCCATGTCCGGAATCAGCACCGTCTTGTCCGGCGACAGGATTTTCGCGGTCTCGGCCATGAAATGCACGCCGGCCTGGACGATCACGTCTTCCTTGGCTTCAGCGGCCACCTGGGCGAGCTTCAGGGAGTCCCCGGTGATGTCGCCCACACAGTTGAAGATTTCCGGCGTCATGTAGTTGTGCGCCAGAATGGTCGCGCCGCGCTCCACCTTCAGACGGTTGATGGCGTCGATCAGCGGCGCGAAGACCGGCCACTCCATGGGCGTAATGACATCTTTCACCCGGTCGTAAAGATGATCAGTGCGCGCCTTGACCGCATCGTCATAGACCAGCGCTTCGGCTTCGGGCCAATCATTGCCGGGCGTGAAATGCATGCCGTCCATGGCCAACTCCTTTTGCTCGGATTGAGCATTTCTCGGGCCTAAAGAAACGGCGCGGGATCGAGGGGACGCGCCGCACTTTTGCTCTATGTGAGCCTAAGGTGGAGGCGACTATACGCACGGCAAGGGCCCAGGCAAGAAATATTTCCTTTCAATGACGGTTTTGCGCCCCGGGTGCTGGCACTATTGCGCCGCGCGGCCCACCAGAATGTGCAGGATAATCAGGATGGCGGTCCATATCCAGAACGCCAGGAAAGGCGCGATATCAGGCCCTTGCACGGCGGCCAGGCCTGTCAGGACGATCAGGGAGGTCAGCCCGCCATAGACCAGCGCGACGCGGCTATGGCTCCACCCGCTATCGATCAGGCGCTGATAGGCATGCTCGCGATGGGCCTGCAGCGAGAAGCGGCCATGGCGCGCCCGGCGCAATAGCGTCAGCAGCACATCGGCGAGAAACACCAGAACGAAGAGCGGCGCCAGCCAGAGCGATCCGGGAAAACCGTGACCGGCCAGCGCCAGCGCGCCCCCCGCATATGCTGCCCCGGCACCCAGCGCGCCCACATCCCCGGCGAACACGCGCGCGGGATGCCAGTTGAACAGTACAAATCCCGCCAGCCCTGCCGCCAGCGCCGCGCCGACAATGACGCTGGCTGTCACGCCTGCCACCAGCCCGGCTACCGCCAGACCGATGCTCGCCGGGATCATCACGGCGGGAAACATGCCGTCCGAGCCGTCCATGAAATTGACCGCATTGACCGCCACGAACACGAACAGGGCCGAGCCCGCCCAGCCCAGCCAGACCGGCAGGTTCAGTCCGGTCGCGCCATCCAAGGGAATATGCGTCACAGGCCCCGCCACGGCGGCGAGGGCAATGCACAGGCAGACGCTGGCGACCGCCTTGCCCGTCTCGCCCAGCGTGATCAGGTCATCGGCAAAGCCCATCACAGCAAAGGCAGCGGCGATGATCAGCATGCCCGCCAGCGGCCCGCCGGACAGGGCGAACGCGCTGGCGGCCAGCGCGCCGGCACCCAGCCCCGCCATCACGCCGAGGCCCCCAGCGCGCGGGGTCGGGTTCACATGGCTGGAGCGCGCATTGGGCATGTCCAGCACGCCCGCACGCCATGCCAGCACGGTCACGATCAGGCTGGCGGCAAAGGCAGCCGCCAGAATGGCGAACACCGCAAGGCTCATACGGCCCCCGCCAGAATCACCGGTGCCGCGGTCCAGTCCGGCCGGGCACGCTGGATAAGGGCGGCGCTGTCGCGCGCCGCATCCAGCGTCTCAAAGATCGCAAAACAGCTCGCCCCGGAGCCGGACATTCGCGCCAGGCGCGCGCCGGGCAGGTCCGCCAGCAGGTCCAAAGCCTCGCTGACCGCGGGGCACAGCCGCCGGGCGGGTGCCTCCAGATCATTGGCATCAGAGGACAGGCGGCGCAGCGCGCCCTCCAGATCGCCCGCCGCCATCACCGCGCCCTCGGCCAGCGGGACTGGGTCCGCCTCGTCAAAGGCCTTGAACACCGGTCCTGTCGACAGCGCCGCGCCCGGATGCAGGATTAGGGCAGGCAGGGACGGCCAGGCGGCCAGCGGCGTCACCGCTTCACCAATCCCGCTCATGCGCGCCGCGCGGGCATGCACGCACACCGGTACGTCCGCCCCGATAGCCGAACCGACCTCGGCCAGCTGGCGCAGCGAAAAATCAAGGTCCCAGAGCGCCGTGAGCGCGCGCAGCGCAGCCGCCGCATCCGACGACCCGCCCCCCAGCCCTGCCGCAACGGGCAGGCGCTTGGTCAGGGTCAGGCGCGCGCCCAGCTCACGCCGTCCTGCGGCGGCCCGCAGCGCCCAGGCGGCCTTGAGCACCAGATTGTGCGGCTCGTCCTGCAGCGCCCCGGCGCGATCCCCCTCGATGGCAAGGGTCAGATCATCGGCAGGCTCGGCCACAAGCGTGTCGCCCCAGTCGGCGAACACCACCAGGGAGTCCAGAGGATGATAGCCGTCAGCGCGGGCGCGCCCGACTCGCAGCGTCAGATTGACCTTGGCGGGGGCAAATTGCTCCACGCCGGCGCGCAGAGACAGATTCATGACGCCTCCACCGGTCCGGCAGCCAGGCCGAGCGACAGACGCCGTTCGATCAGCGCTGCGAGCTCAGGATCCGGGTCCAGCTCCAGCGCCCGGCGCCAATGGAAACCTGCCTCCAGCTCACGGCCCGTCGCAGCGTAGACATCGCCCAGATGCCAGGTGATCACCGGATTGCCCGGCTGCCGCTCTATGGCGCGCTCCAGCCAGTCCACGGCCTCTTCCGGGTAACCTGCGCGGTAGAACCCCCAGCCAACCGAATCCAGAAAGGCCGGGTTTTCCGGCTCCAGCGTCGCGGCGCGCTGGACCATATCCAGTCCGCGCTCCACCTCGCCGCCCTCCACGATCAGGGAATATCCCACATCATTGAGCACGGCGGGCTGGTCGGGCGCCAGTTCCAGCGCTCGCAGCATCAGGGGCGCAGCTGCGTCCCATCCGGCCCGCGACAGCCTGCAACTGCCCGCAAAATAGGCATGACGCCAGTCGGCGGTTTCGCCTGCGGCCTCGGCTTCATCGATCAGCGAGATGTAAAGGGCTTCCGCAGCTGCGCAATCGCCTGAGGCCTGCAGGAGATTGGCCAGCAGCATACGCAATCCCGGCGAGGCCGATGATCCGCCCAGGGCGCGGGCCCGTTCCAGCGCCGCCTGTGTGCGGCCCGCTTCAAAGTCGAGCCAGGCGGCTGAAATCTCCGCGCGTTCGGCGAACGGACCCGCATAAATCCTGCCATAAGCGCGCCGGGCCGCTGGCGCGAGCCCCAGCGATTGCAGCGCGTCCGCCACGGCCAGGGTATTGCGTGCGAATGATGGATCCAGGCGCTGGGCGAGGCGCAGGTAAAGGACGGGAAACTCGACCGGCGCGCGCGCCATCAGCAGCACAGCGGGCCCATGGATGGCCCGCGCGGCCGCGTGCGGCGCGGTCGGGAAGCGCGGGGGCCGGCCACCCGATTGAACACGCGCCAGCGCTGCGGCGATTTCCGGATCACCGTCGCCGCCTGAGCGCGCGATCTGGCGCTCGTAAATCCCGGCGGCGTCTTCACGCCGCCCGCGGCGCTCCAGAAACGCGCCCAGCAATACGCCGGTATAATCGCGCAGGCCGAGCGAATTGTCCGCTGCGCGATAGGCACTCTCGGCGCGCTCAAACTCGCCGCCTGCTTCCAGCAGCAGGCCCTGGTGGATCAACAGATAACCCGCCGCGCCCATGGGCACGTCATGGTTCGACGCCGCTTCAGCCGCCGCCGGGGCGCGCCCGCGCCGAACATGCTCCCAATCGCCCAGAATCACCGCGATCAATTCGCCGAACGGGCCATACTGGGTTGCGTCCGGCGCCGCCGCCTGCCCGTCCGCCAGCTGCACGGCCAGGGCGTAGAGGCTGGCCACCCCGCCCACGCCGCCCTCACGCCCCGCATCCGTGGCGAGGCGGTCGGCGCGCGCAAAATCGCCCGCCATCAAGGCTGTGGAGAATGCCCGGTCGGCCACCATCGCCAGACCGGGTTCATGGCCGTGAGCTGCATCGTAATACGCCGCAGACGCCGCGATATCGCTCATCTGCGCCGCATAGCGTGCTGACAGGAACGCGCCATACGCTGTCTGCGGCGTGTCATCAGGTGCCAGAAACCGCGGCCCGCCCGCGCAGGACGCGGCAGGCAGGGCCAAGGCCAGAATGATGATCAGTGTGCGCATGGCGCCCGCGGAACGCTTGGACGCTCCACGCCTCACATGTTGGGGTAATTGGGTCCGCCCGCGCCTTCAGGCGTGGTCCAGTTGATGTTCTGGTTGGGGTCCTTGATGTCGCAGGTCTTGCAGTGCACGCAGTTCTGCGCGTTGATCACGAAGCGCTGCTCGCCGGTCTTTTCATCGGGCACCCACTCATAGACCGCCGCCGGGCAATACCGCGCCGACGGGCCGCCATACACCCCCAGCTCGCTCTGCTTTTGCAGATCCATATCGGCGACCTTGAGGTGAACCGGCTGGTCTTCCTCATGATTGGTGTTGGACACAAAGACCGAAGACAGGCGGTCAAAGGTCAGGACGCCATCCGGCCTGGGATAGGTGATCGGCTTGCAGTCCGCCGCCGGCTTGGTGGCGGCATAGTCCGGCCCGCCATGTTTCATCGTGCCGAACAGGGAGAAGCCCGGGATCAGCCGGTTGGTCCACATGTCCAGCGCGCCGAGCGCCACGCCCAGCACCGTGCCGAACTTGGTCCACATCGGTTTGACATTGCGCACGGATTTCAGCTCGGCATGGACCCAGCTGCTCTCATAGGCCGCCTGGTAGGCGTCCAGCGTGTCATGGGCGCGGCTATCGGCCAGAGCCGCCGCAACCGCCTCGGCGGCCATCATGCCGGTCTTCATGGCGTTATGGCTGCCCTTGATGCGCGGCACGTTGACGAAGCCGGCCGAGCAGCCGATCAGCGCCCCGCCGGGGAAGGCCAGCTTGGGCACCGACTGGAACCCGCCCTCGGTGATGGCGCGCGCGCCATAAGACAGGCGCTCTGCACCCTCGAACAGCGGCGCGATCTCGGGATGGGTCTTGAAGCGCTGGAACTCGCCGAACGGGAACAGGTGCGGGTTCTTGTAATTGAGGTGCACCACAAAGCCGACTGCGACCAGGTTGTCGCCAAAATGATAGAGGAACGACCCGCCGCCGGTGGCATTGTCCAGCGGCCACCCCATGGTGTGCTGCACCCGGCCCTTGTGGAAATGCTCCGGCTTCACGCGCCAGAGCTCCTTCATGCCAAGCCCGTATTTCTGCGGCTCGCGGCCCTCGTCCAGCCCGTAGGCGCGAATGAGCTGCTTAGAGAGATTTCCGCGCGCGCCCTCGCCAATCAGCGTGTATTTGGCGCGCAGCTCCATGCCGGGCTGATAGGCGTCTTTGGGCGAGCCGTCCCTGGCCACGCCCATATCGCCGGTAATCACGCCCTTGATGACGCCGTCCTCCTCGATATAGCTGGCCGCCGGGAAGCCGGGATAAATCTCCACGCCCAGCGCTTCGGCTTGCTCACTCAGCCAGCGGCAGACATTGGCCAGCGAGCCGACAAAGCAGCCGTGATTGTGCATGAAGTCCGGCATGGCAAAGCCGGGGATGGTGGCCGAACCCGCCTCGCCCAGCATCACGAACTTGTCTTCGGTGACCTGCGTATCGAAAGGCTGGGACGGGTCGGTGCGCCACGCGGGCAGAAGTTCGTCAAGCGCCTTGGGGTCAAGCACCACGCCCGAAAGGATATGGGCACCGACTTCAGAGCCCTTTTCCAGCACCGCTACGGACACATCCTGCCCCGCGTCCTGAGCCACCTGCTTCAGGCGGATCGCCGCAGCCAGGCCCGCCGGGCCGGCGCCTACGATGACGACGTCATATTCCATGGCTTCGCGCTCAATCGCCTGATCGGCCAAAATCGCCTCCTGCTCACACTGCGTGTCTGTCCAGTCGCACAGCGCCATCACTGGCGCGCGCCTCAAACCCGTCTTAGCCTAGGGTCTCCCCATGAGCTAGGGCGAACCCCGCCCTCAGCCATATCGCTTGCAGAGCCCGGCCCGATGTCCGCCCAAATGAGCCCTGAAGACATCCGTGTGCTGAAAAGCCTCACACATTGGTGGGATCAGGCCGGCGTGGATGTGCTGCCCCCACTGCCCGAGGAGCGCACCGGGCCAAGCCAGCCCCGGCGCGCGCCGGTGCCCGCTCAACAACCGCCCGCACAATCAGCCCGCGCCACGCCCCAGGCCGCCCGCGCCGCCGGTTTTGGCGCGCCGCCGCCCTCCCACGAAGACGCCCGCGCCATCGCCGCCAGGGCCGAGACTCTGGAGGCGCTGAAAGGCGCGCTGTCCGCCTATGAGGGCTGCCCGCTGAAAGTCACCGCCACCCAGCTGGTGTTCGCGCGCGGCAATCCCGAGGCGCGGGTCATGGTGGTGGGCGAGGCACCGGGCCGCGAGGAGGATATCGCCGGATCACCCTTCGTCGGCCGGTCCGGGCAATTGCTCGACCGGATGCTGGCGGCCATCGGTCTGGGTGCGGACGATGCCTACATCACCAATGTCGTGTTCTGGCGCCCGCCCGGCAATCGCAAGCCCACCGACGCCGAAATCGCCGCCTGCCGCCCCTTCGCCGAGCGCCATATTGCTTTGGTGAAGCCGGAGCTTCTGGTGTTCGCTGGCGGCATCGCGGCCCAGTCCATGCTGCACGCCAATGCCGGCATCACCGCCCTGCGCGGGCGCTGGGGCGCGTTCACGCCCGAGGGCGGGGTGCCCATCCCCGCCTTGCCCATCTACCACCCGGCCTTCCTGCTGCGCCGCCCGCAGGAAAAAGCGCGCGCCTGGGAAGATTTACTGAGCCTCAAGGCGAGGCTGGACGGCCAGGACGCTTGAGATCAGCCGCCTCATCCACATCGCGCAAGGTGCGCAGCCGGGCGATCGTGAACCCGTGCGCCGTCAACCGCCCCTCCAGATCGGCCCGCGTCTGATCATGCGACCAGCGCACGCCGTCAAACAGGCCGCGCGGCGCCGGGCCGTTCAGCGCCAGCAGCCAGTAGCCGCCATCCTCGGCCGGGCCGATCACCGCGTCATGGCGCTTGAGTTGAGCGAACGCAAAAGCAATGTCGGCGCGGGTCACGCCGGGCGCATCCGTGCCGATCACGCACACCGGCCCAAGCCCCTCAAACGCCCGCGCCTGGCGCGCACCCAGATCGCCGCCACCCTGCCCGGCGCGCGCAACGTGCTGCGGCCAGACCCCGGGAAAGCGGCGCGTGACAGCCCGGTCCGGCGCAATGGTCAGCACTGTGCGCCAGCGCGGATCATTCAGGTGGCGCAGGACCCTGGCCGTCATGGCGCGATAGATTCGCCAGGCACCCACCTTGCCGATACCTGCAGCAAGGCGCGTCTTGGCCCCGCCAATGACCGGTGCCTTGGCGAAGACAATGAGGCGCGCACTAACGTTCAAGGGCGTCCCCGAACAGGGTCAGAGTCCGCTGCCACGCAAGGGCGGCGGCTTGCGGATCGAAGCGCGCCGGCGAGGTGTCATTGAAGAAGGCATGCTGGGCACCGGGATAGATATGGGCTTCGAAATCAACGCCAGCCGCTTCCAGAGCCTGCGTCCAGGCAGGGATACCGGCATTGATGCGCGCATCCAGTTCACCGTAATTGAGCAACAAGCGCGCGCGGACATGGGCGGCGCCGGACGCGTCGGGCGCAGAGCCGTAGAACATGGACCCGGCATCCAGGGCAGGATCTGCCACCGCCAGCCGGTTGACCATCGCCCCGCCCCAGCAAAACCCGATTACGCCTGTGCGGCCATTGCCGCGCGGATGGCCGCGCAGCCATTGAAGCGCGGCGAGGCCGTTCGCCAGCGTATCGTCTGCCTGAAGCGCGCCAATCATCTCGCGGGCCGCGTCTGGGTCACCCGGCGTGCCGCCTGCCGGGCTCAGGAAATCCAGCGACAGCGCCATGAAGCCTTCGGCTGCAAAGCGGCGGGCGACATCCTCGATATGCGCGTTCAGGCCCCGGTTTTCATGGACCACCAGCACTGCGCCGATAGGCCCGTCGCCAGAAGGGACGGCGAGGTAGCCTTCAAGCCCGGACTGCCCGCCCGGCACCACCACACGCTCTGTGACCAGGCGGGGGTCATCCTCGCCAATCGTCTGCGCGTGCGCCGAGCCCGGCTCGATAAGGGGCAGGAGCGCAGCGGCGGCGGCAACGCTGCCGGCCAGCGCGGTAAGCTGTTCGAGAAACCCGCGCCGGTCCAGCGTCTTGTGGGCGTAGGCATCGTACAGATCGATGGCGGCCTGCGGCACATCGGGTGGGGTCTGGCAGGTCATCGCGTCTCATCCTTTTTGGCAAGCTGGGCGTCGGACGCTAGGGCGGCCGTCGGCGTGCGTCGCGCACGATAGGCCCGCGCCAACGTTTCAGGATCAGCGCCAAGGAAATAGCGCGCGAGCAAGATCAGGTTCGCCGCCGAGCGCTGCAGATAGCCTTTCTCGTGGAAACGCACCGCACTGGTCACTGCGGCGCTGCGCAGGGGCACCAGCCGCCGCCGGCCGATGCGGCGCACCAGGTCCACATCCTCGAACAAGGCCATGGGTTTGTATCCGCCGAGCCGGTCATAGAACTCGGCCCCGATCAACAGGCCCTGATCGCCATAGGGCAGCGCAAACGCGCCGCAGCGCGCCGCCACCGCGGCCTCCAGCCGGCGCGCGGCCTGAGAAAAGTCATCGAGGGCAAATCGGAAATACCCCGCCCGGTCACGCCCGGCATGGGTCTCGAAGAACGCCGCCGCTTCGCGCGCCCAGCCGGGCTGCAGCACCGTGTCGGCATGCAGGAACAAGAGCCAGTCATCCGCCCAGGTGATGGCGCGCGCCGCCCGCGCCCCCGCCGCGAGCTGGGCACCGCGCCCGCGCGCGCCGGTCACGATCTGGCAGCCTGCCTTGCGCGCGATCTCCAGCGTCGCGTCGCGCGACCCGCCATCACTGATGATCACGGCGCGCAAAAGCCCCGCCCGGCGCGCGGGGCTCAAACTGTCCAGCGTGCGTGCCAATCCGGCCGCCGCGTTCAGGGTTGGGATGACGATGACCAGCGCACTCATGATGCGCCGGTTGAACCGCGCGTCCCGGTGAAAGTCAACCGGACTTTGTTCTTGCTATGTTCCGCGCTACGCGGCACCATCAGGCCCATGAGCCCGCCCCTCACCCCTGCCCGCGCCTCCACGCCTTTGCCTGAGCCCATGCGGCCGCGCGGGCGGGGCGCGGCGTCCAATGATGCGGGCCGGTTCGAGCGCCAGACCCGGGAGCCCAGTGATGACGGCTGGAGCGGCGCTGACGAGGATGTGAAGCCGCTGCGCACCACGCTGATCAAGGACAATGCCCGCACCATTATCAGCCGCAATGACAGCCCCGACATCAGCTTTGACCGCTCGATCAATCCCTATCGCGGCTGCGAGCATGGCTGCATCTATTGCTACGCCCGGCCCAGCCACGCCTATTGGGGCTATTCGGCGGGCATTGATTTTGAAAGCCGGCTCTTCTTCAAGCCGGGCGCGGCGGACCTTCTGGACGCCGCCTTCCGCAAGCGCGGCTATCAGCCCGAACCCATCCTGATCGGCGCCAATACCGACGCCTATCAGCCCGTGGAGCGTCAGCTGCGCCTGACCCGGCGCCTGCTGGAGGTGTGCCTGGAGTTCCGCCATCCAGTCAGCGTCATCACCAAATCGGCCGGGATTACGCGCGATCTCGACCTGCTGGGCGCGCTGGCGCAGCAGGGCCTGGCCAAAGCCGCCATCTCGCTCACCACGCTGGATGCGAAGCTCGCCCGGGCCATGGAGCCGCGCGCGGCCACGCCCCGGCGCCGCCTCGACGCCATCCGCGCCCTCACCGATGCGGGCGTGCCGGTCACGGTGATGACCGCGCCGATCATTCCCGGCCTCAATGATCACGAGATCGAGGCGCTGCTGGAGGCCGCCGCCGGCGTGGGCGCGCGCGATGCGGGCTATGTGCTCTTGCGCCTGCCGCTGGAGGTGCGCGATCTGTTCAAGGACTGGCTCGCCATCCACCGCCCCAACGCCGCGAGCAAGATCATGAGCCTGATCCGCCAGACCCGGGGCGGCAAGGATTACGAGGCCCGCTGGCACGTGCGCGGCATTGGCGAGGGCCCCGTCGCAGACCTCATCGCCACCCGCTTCCGCGCCGCCGCGCGCCGGTATGAGCTCGACGGACCAAGGACGGCGCTGCGCACCGATTTGTTCCAGCGCCCGCTGGCGGAGAATACACAGATGAGTTTGTTCTAGATTGCGGACGTGCGACTGAATTGGCAGGTGCTTGCCTCACTGCGGGACCGGACATGACTAACCCCCTCACTGCCGGCATCGACGAAGCCGGGCGCGGCCCGCTGGCAGGACCCGTCGTGGCGGCGGCGGTGATCCTGCCTGCGGGGTTTTCCGCGCTCAGCGCACTGGACGATTCCAAGAAGCTCACCGCAAGGCGGCGCGAAGCGCTGGCGGCGGTCATCCGCGCTGAAGCCATGGTGAGCATTGCGCTGGCTGAACCGGCCGAAATTGACCGGCTCAACATATTGCACGCCACGCTGGCCGCCATGGCGCGCGCGGCAGCGGGACTGGCGCGCCCGCCGCAGCTCATCCTGATCGACGGCAATCAGGTCCCGCCGGGCCTGCCTTGCCCCGCCCGCGCCCTGGTCGGCGGAGATTCCAGCGAGCCAGCCATCGCTGCGGCCAGCATCATCGCCAAGACCGTGCGCGACGCCCTTATGGCCCAGGCGGACGACCGTTTTCCCGGCTACGGATTTGCTGGCCACAAAGGCTATCCCAGCCCGGTTCACCGCGCCGCCCTCGAGGCGTTAGGTCCCTGCCCCCTCCATCGGCTAAGCTATGCCCCCGTGCGCGCCGCGCTGGAAAAAAGCGGCTTTGCGCGGCGTATGATGAATCACGCTTAACCAACGGGTAAGCCGGACTGATTCATGCCTGTGCTCGTGATAAGTTTTCAAGCGGGGCGAAACCGGTGTCAGGCGCAAACAAGAACAATCTCCCGGTCGATCAGGTTCTGGTCGGCGATTGCGTGGAGGTGATGGCGGGCCTTCCCGACGAAAGCGTCGACCTCGTCTTCGCTGACCCGCCCTATAATCTGCAGCTGGGCGGCGATCTTCACCGGCCGGACAATTCGCGCGTCGACGCGGTGGACGATGACTGGGACCAGATTGGCAGTTTCGACGATTACGACCTGTTCTCCTGCGCCTGGCTGGAACAGGCGCGCCGGGTGCTCAAGCCCGATGGCGCGCTGTGGACCATCGGCAGCTATCACAACATTTTCCGCGTGGGCGCTTTCCTGCAGGACATGGGCTTCTGGATCCACAATGACGTGATCTGGCGCAAGTCCAATCCGATGCCGAA
Organism: Hyphomonadaceae bacterium BL14; assembly: GCA_027627705.1. Taxonomy (NCBI): domain Bacteria; kingdom Pseudomonadati; phylum Pseudomonadota; class Alphaproteobacteria; order Hyphomonadales; family Hyphomonadaceae; species Hyphomonadaceae bacterium BL14. The sequence continues at coordinate 436,879 of CP091242.1, read as the reverse complement.
TTTCAAGGGCACGCGCTTCACCAACGCCCACGAAACACTGATCTGGGCGGGCAAGACCAAGGCCTCGCGCGTCACCTTCAACTATGCCGCCATGAAAGCGCTCAATGACGGGGTGCAGATGCGCTCTGACTGGACGCTGGCGATCTGCGCAGGGGGCGAGCGGCTCAAAGCCGCCGACGGCCGAAAGGCGCATCCGACCCAGAAACCGGAATCGCTGCTGCACCGCGTGCTGCTGGCCACGTCCAATCCTGGCGACGTCATTCTGGACCCGTTCTTCGGCACCGGCACCACGGGGGCCGTGGCGCGCAAGCTGGGCCGTCATTTCATCGGCATCGACGCCGATGAGGGCTATGCCGACATCGCGCGGCGGCGCATTGCGGCGATCAGCCCCACCGCCGACGCGGACCTGAAAGTCACCCAGTCCAAGCGCGAACTGCCGCGCATCCCGTTCGGTGCGGTGGTCGAGGCGGGCCTGCTGAAAGCTGGCGACACGCTCTACTGCGCGCAAGGGCGCCGCACGGCGCGTGTGCGCCCGGACGGGACCATCAGTGCGGGCGGCGAAAGCGGCTCGATCCACCAGATGGGCGCCCATGTCCAGGGCGCGCCGGCTTGCAATGGCTGGACCTTCTGGCATGTGCGCCAGTCCGGTCAGCTCGCCCCCATCGACGTCCTGCGCGCCCGCATCCGGGCGCAGATGGAAGGGGCTTAGACCTACCGCTGCCTCGCTCCTTATGGCTATCGCATTTGAACGACGCCGGACGGTTTCTCAGGCCCTGGGGGAATGCGCTCAGGCCGCCGCCTGGTTTTCCTCGCCCCGGGTGCAAGACTGACCGGGTATCAGCGCAACGCGACCCCATCCCCCCGTCGATCCTTGCTGAGCCATTTTCGCAAGCGTCGCAGCCTGTCAAGGACGACCGAGCCTTCGCTCGGTCGCCGCTCAGCGGCGGCCCGAAGGGCCGTCCTTGACAGACTGCGATCGCCTTGCGTGATCCTCCACCATGGAACGAAGGGGAGGATTGATCCCCAGAGCTCCTCAGGGCTGGAGCCGTCTGAAGCATCACGTTGAATCAAATGGCCGGTCCGCCCTACCCCAGCGCCGCGCGCACCGCCTTCTTCATGACGCTGGGCAGGCCCGAGGCTGACAGCGGCTCGGCGGGCGCCCATCGCCCGGTCGCATCCGGCCCGCGCCAGCCTGCAGGGGCCTCAGCCGCGTAGACATCCAGCTCCAGCGCAAAATGGGTGAACACGTGGGACACCGCCCCGGCCTTGCGCCAGTCCAGCGCCCCGGGCGCCGCCGCTTCAACGGAGGGCAGCGTGTTCACATCCTCAATCCACGCACTGCCCGGCGCTTCCAGCATGCCGCCCAGCAGGCCCTTGTCGGGCCTGGGCCGGACATAGACCTCGCGCCGGACCGCCGGACCGCGCAGGATCACGAACACCAGGCCGTGGCGCACGGGCCGGGCCTTCTTGGCCGCCTTGACCGGATAACGCTCCATCTCGCCTGCGGCCCGCGCCTCGCAGGCGCCCGCCCAGGGACACGTCCCGCAGGATGGCCCGCGCGGCGTGCACACCGTCGCCCCCAGATCCATGATCGCCTGCGCATAGTCGCCGGGGCGGTCCGGATCGGCCAGGCTCGCAGCATGCTCGCGGATCACGCTCTTGGCACCGGGCAACGGGGCCTTGATCGCGAACAGGCGCGTGATCACCCGCTCCACATTGCCATCCACCACGCTGGCGGGCAGATCGAACGCGGCGGCGCGGATGGCGTTGGCGGTGTACTCGCCAATCCCCGGCAGGGCCCGAAGCGCCTCAAGTTCACTGGGGAACACGCCTTTCAGCTCAGTGGACACCACCTGTGCGCAGGCATGCAGATTGCGCGCGCGGGCGTAGTATCCAAGCCCCGCCCACTGCGCCATCACATCCTCGCGCGGCGCGTTGGCCAGGTCCTGCACGCCCGGCCACAGCGCCAGAAACCGCGTCCAGTAGGGCGTGGCATGCGGCACCGTGGTCTGCTGCAGCATGATCTCCGACAGCCAGACGGCATACGGATCGGCAACCACGCCCCGCGCCCGGTCCTCCGGCCGCACCCGCCAGGGCAGGGTCCGCCCCTCGCGGTCATACCAGGCGAGCAGCGCCGCGCGCAGCGCGGGCGCGTCGTCGCGCGACAGGGTCGGAACGGGCGTGGAGGTCATGGCGCGCGCGGGTTTGTTGTGGCGCCCGCTTGCCAGAGCGGCCTGAGGGGGCGATCCTTGTTACCATGAAACGTCCGCCCCATCCGTCAAGCGGCAGACGCCGCCCGGTCGCATCCGATGCCGATGCCAGCGCCCAGGCTTGGGTCTGGGCCCAGCGCCATCGCGGACGGCCGGCCATTGCCCCGCCCCCGGCCGCGGCGGCGGCGCTGGCGCGGGTGCTGAAACCCCTGGCGGTGCATCACGGGCCGGGCGTGGCCGAGCTGGCCGAGCACTGGGCAGAGATTGTCGGCGCGCCGCTGGCTGCCCATTCAAGGCCGGAGAAAATGCAATCGGGCGCGGGTGGTCTGACGCTGGTGGTGCGCGCGCGCGGCCCGGCGGCGGCGCTGGTGGAGGCGCAGTCGGCGCGCATTCTCGAACGCGTCGCGCGCTATGCGGGTCGCGCGCCCAAGCGCCTGCGTATCGTGCAGGGATCGCTGGGCGGCTCCGTCTCCACCCCGCCGGCGCGCAAATCCGCCAGCGCGGTGCCGCCCGGTCTGGACACGCCGGGCCAAAGTCTTGATACGATCATGGCCGAGTTTCAGCGCGCGGTGGAGGAACGCGAGGGCGTCCGGCTTGGCCCCGCCCCGATGCCGCGCCCGCAGAGAGAGACCGAATGATGATGTCGATGTCACGCCTGATCGGCACGGCGGCGCTGGCCGCCGGCCTGGTGCTCACCGGATGCGGGGGCGCGAGCCCCGACGGCCGCTCCCAGTTCGAGCGCGAGGGCGATTTCGCCAAGGGCCGCGCGGACGCGCCGCTCACCATCATCGAATACGCGTCCACCGCCTGCCCGGCTTGCGCCTACTTTCATGCCGAGGGCAAGCCCACGATGGACCGGTATGTGGAAAGCGGCCAGGTGCGCTACGTGTTCCGCGAAATGATCACCGGCCTGCCGGCGCTGGCCACCCCGGGCTTCATGCTGGCGCGCTGCGCGCCGCAAGAGCGCTATTTCGACGTGCTCGACCTTCTGTTCGCCCAGCAGCAGGCGCTCGCCGCCGCGCTGCAACAGGGCCAGGGCCGTGCCCAGGCACAGTTCCGCACCATTGCGCGCACCGCGGGCCTCAGCGACGCCGAGTTCCAGGCCTGCATGACCAATAATGACATCTATCAGCAAGTGCTCGACGCCAACGAGCAGGCGGGCCGCGATGGCGTTCGCGGCACGCCCACATTCATCATCAACGGTTTGACGCTGGAAACGATGGAGCATCCGGACGGGACACTGGATGCAAGCCGGCGTCCGGCTCTGGCGTTTGGCGTCAATGGCCGCGCCATCAGTGATGACCAGGGCGTGATCGCGCATGATTATGACGCTGACACGATGGAGCGAATCATCGCGTACTTCCTGGCTCGCGAAGGTGTGACGCCTGAAACGGCTGCGCCCGAAGCGTCGGATGGTGACGCCGGATAGACCTTCAGCCCTGCACAGGGCGGGCGGCGGCGTGAACGGAGGGGTGTGGTGAAGTTCACCCAACTGCGCCTGGCCGGCTTCAAGTCGTTTGTCGACGCGACGGAGCTGCGCATTGATCCCGGCCTGACCGGAATCATCGGGCCCAATGGGTGCGGCAAATCCAACCTGCTTGAAGCGCTGCGCTGGGTGATGGGCGCGACCTCGGCCAAGTCGCTGCGCGGCGGCGGCATGGAGGATGTGATCTTCTCCGGCACGGATAACCGCGCCGCTCGCGACCGCGCCGAAGTCACCCTCACCATCGACAATACCGACCGGCGCGCGCCTGCCCGCTTCAATGATGCGGAAATCCTGCAGGTCGTGCGCCGCATCACCCGCGGCAAGGGATCGGACTATGAAGTCAATGGCGAGGAGGTGCGCGCCAAGGACGTGCAGCTCCTGTTCGCTGACGCCGGCACGGGCGCCAACTCGCCTGCCCTGGTGCGCCAGGGCCAGATCAGCGAGCTGATCAGCGCCAAGCCGGAAAACCGCCGCCGGGTGCTGGAAGAAGCCGCCGGCGTGGCGGGTCTGCGCGCACGCCGGCGCGAATCCCAGCTGCGCCTCACCGCCGCCGAAGCCAATCTCGCCCGTCTGCAGGAAATCGTCGATGATCTGGCCGCCCGCCACGCCAGCCTGCAGCGCCAGGCGCGTCAGGCCGGTCGCTATCGCGAGCTGTCCCAGACCATCCGCCAGTATGAAAGCCTGCTCTGGCTGCGCCGCTGGCGCGAGGCGCGCGACGCGGTGGCGCTGGCCGAAACCGCCCTTGAAGCCGCCCGCGCCGAAGCTGACACAGCCCTGCGCGCCGCAGCCGGCGCCACGTCAAAGGCAGAGACCGCCGCCGCGCGCGTCCAGCCCCTGCGCGAGGGCGAGGCCGAGGCGGCCGCCGCGCTGCGCCTGGCCGAACGCACGCGCGACACGCTCGACCGCGATATAGACGCGGCCAAAGACGCCATCACGCGGCTGGACACGCGCCTTACCGAGCTACAGGCCGCCGAGGCCCGCGAAGCAGAACTGCACGAAGAGGCGCGCGCCACGCTGACCCGGCTGAAGGGTCAGATGAACGGGTTGCGTGAACAGGCCCGCGCCGACGCGCCCGCCCAGACGCGCGCGGAAGCCGCACTCGCCGATGCCGATACCAGCCGCCAGAAAGCCGAAACCGATCTGGACGCCGCCGGTGCCGCCTGCGCCGAAATCCGCGCCCGCCTGCAGGGCGCACGGCGCGACGCCGAACAGGCCCGCCAGCGTGCCGACCGGATGGAGCGCGAAACCGACACCGCCCGCACCGCGCTGGAGCGCGCAGGCGCGCAGGACGACCCCGATCTGAACGCGCTGGAAGCCGATGTGGGCAACAAGGCGTCCGCGCTGGACGCCGCGCGCGCCGCTCTGGCTGCCGCTGAAGCCGCCCTCACCGATCTGCGCGAGCGCGCAGGCGAAGCGAAAGATGCGGCGCGTGATGCGCGCGGTGACATGATCGCGCTGGAGCGGGAACAGGCGAGCCTGGAGCGTCTGCTGGCCGGTGGCGGGACCAGCGACCGGGTGCTGGATGATGTCACGGCGGACGCCGGGTATGAGCAGGCGCTGGCCGCCGCCCTGGGGGAAGATCTGGAAGCGGGCCTGAGCCCCGAAGCCGCGCGGCGCTGGACGTCCGCTGGGGTGACTGCCGCCGCCCTGCCCGCTGGCGCGAAACCGTTGAGCCGGTATGTCCGCGCGCCGGCCGCGCTGTCCGTCAGGCTGGCCGCCATCGGCGTGGTGGAGGACGCCGATCTCGATCGCCTGGCGGCAAGCCTGAAACCCGGACAGCGGCTGGTCACCGCCAGCGGCGCGCTGCGGCGCTGGGATGGCTATGCGGCCGATGCCGGCGCGCCGGGCGCAGCCGCGGTGCGTCTGGAAACCCTGAACCAGCTTGCCGCGCTGGGGCCTCAGCTGGACACCGCCCGCGCCCATGCCGAAACGCTGGAAGCCACAGCCGAAGAGGCGCGCGAGGCCCTGAACGAAGCCGAACGCGCCGCCGCGCGCACCCGCGACACGGCCGCACAGGCCGAGCGCGCGCTTCGCGCTGGTGAGCAGTCCCTGTCCGCCGCTCGCGCCGACGCCGCCCGCGCCGAGGCCCGCCGGGCCGGCCTGGTCGATGCCTTGAAGGCGGCTGAAGCCCGTCTCGCTGCGGCGCGCAAGGATGCCGAAACCGCCGCTGCCGCCGTCACGGCGGCTGAAGCCAAAGATGACGGCTTGACGGCGCTGGAAGACGCGCGCACCCGCGCCGATCGCGCCCGCGGTGCCGCTGCCGACGCCCGCGCAGCCCTGGAAACCATCAAGCGGGACGCGCAAGGGCGCCGCCACCGCCTGGCCTCGCTGGAGCGCGAAACCGCCGACTGGGAACGGCGCGAGGGCAATGCCGGCGCCCGGCGCGCCGCCCTCACCGCGCAACTGACGCAAACCACCAGCGAGCTTGACGCCGCCCGCGCCCGGCCCGGCGCGCTTGAAGCGCAGCGCCCCGCACTGCTGGATGCGCTGGCCAGGGCCGAACAGGACGCCCGCACGGCGCGCGATGCGGTGGCCGAAGCCGAAGGCGCCCAGCGCGAGGCCGATTCGCATTTGCGTCTGGCCGAAGGTGCCGCCGCCACAGCCCGTGAAGCGCGCGCCGGTGCCGAGGCGCGCCTGACCGGTGCGCGGGAACGGCTGGAGGAAACCGCGGCGAGACTGGCTGACGCCACGGGCGAAACGCCCGAGACGCTCATGCCCGGTGCCGCCGACAGCGAGTTCAACGCCCTGTCCAGCCAGGAACTGGAGCGCCGCCTGGACGAGGCCCGCCTGACCCGCGAGCGCCTGGGCGCCGTCAATTTGCGCGCCGACACCGAAGCCCAGGAGCTGGAAGCCGAACGCGCACGTCTGGCGGGCGAGCATGACGAGCTGGTCGAAGCGGTGGCGCGCCTGCGCAAAGCCGTCGACACGCTTTCACGCGAAGGCCGGGCGCGGCTTCTTGACGCATTCGAGGTGGTCGACCGCCATTTCCAGACCCTGTTCTCGGCTCTGTTCGGCGGCGGGCGCGCCGAGCTCGCCCTGACCGAGAATGACGATCCGCTGGAAGCGGGTCTGGAAATCTATGCCTGCCCGCCGGGCAAGAAGATGGAGACCATGAGCCTGATGAGCGGCGGCGAACAGGCGCTCACGGCTACCGCGCTGATTTTCGCGGTGTTTCTGGCCAACCCGGCGCCGGTTTGCGTGCTGGATGAGGTCGACGCCCCCCTCGATGACGCCAATGTGGACCGCTTCTGTTCCATGCTGGAGGAGATGCGCTCCATGACCGATACGCGTTTCCTGGTCATCACCCACAACCCCGTGACCATGAGCCGGATGGACCGTCTGTTCGGCGTCACCATGGGCGAGCGTGGCGTCTCGCAGCTGGTCTCGGTGAACCTGCGGGCAGCCGAAGCCATGCTGGCCGCCGAATAGGCAAAAATGTCTTTCTAATTCAATGATTAAGATCGCCGACGACCTTGCTTGACAGGGTGGGGGACCGCTTATAGGGTGCGCGCGCCTGACAGGGAGGTCCTTGACGGGCGAACGGTCACTTATGTCCCGCCAAGACGACCCGAACCCGCACCATGCCGATCGCGACGACTTTGAGCGCAGGCTTGACGCCAAGCTTGAGGAACGGCGCGCCCGGGAGGCCAAGCAGCAGGCATCCGGCTGGAGCCAGGGCCTGCGTTACGGATCGGAATTTCTCGGCGGGGTGATCACCGGGACAGTGCTCGGCCTTTTGGTCGACTGGCTGGCGGGATGGTCGCCCTGGGGACTGGTGGCCGGGATGATACTGGGTTTCGCGGCGGGCACTTTAAACATGGTGCGCGCCGTCAATGAGATGAACCGCAACAGCGACGCCAGTGGCGACTGACCGGTTTGAACGATAGCCAAGGGGACGCGCTGCGCGCGTCCATGAGACAAGGGGCGGGGCGTGGCCGACGCGACTAACCCGATCAAACAGTTCGAGATCAACCCGATCGCAGATCTGACGATCGGCGGGCTGAATCTGTCCTTCACCAATTCCAGCTATTTCATGGTGGCGTCGGTGGTGCTGGTGTCTGGGCTGTTGTCGCTGGCCATGTCCAAGCGCGCCCTGGTGCCGGGCCGGTCCCAGTCCGTCGCCGAAATGCTCTACGAGTTCGTGGCCGGCATGATCCGCTCCACAGCGGGCGATGACGGGCTGAAATTCTTCCCCTTCGTGTTCACCCTGTTTGCCTTCATCCTGATGGGCAACATGTTGGGCATGATGCCGTACTTCCCGGCACCGGGCTTTTACGGCTTCACCTTTACCAGCCACATCATCGTCACCTTCGCGCTGGCCATGCTGGTCATGGTGGTCGTGGTGGGCTATGGCGTGATGAAGAACGGCTTGAAATTCTTCAAGATTTTCTTCCCGTCCGGCGTGCCCCCGGTTCTCTACATTCTGGTGTTCCCCATCGAGGTCATCTCCTTCCTGTCACGTCCGGTGACGCTCGGGGTTCGTCTGTTCGCCAACATGCTGGCCGGCCACATCCTTCTGAAGGTGTTCGCCGGCTTCATCGTCATGCTGGGCTCGGTGGGAGCGCTGGGCGTTCTCGGCGCCGTTGCCCCGCTGGTCATGGTCGTTGCGCTGACCGCGCTGGAATTCCTGGTGGCGTTCCTCCAGGCCTACGTGTTCGCCGTTCTGACCTGCATCTACCTGTCCGACGCGCTCCACCCTGGTCACCACTAGGAGCGTCCGGAGCCTTTTCCTTCATCCGCACCGAACATCTACGAGGAGTAACATCATGGAAGCGGAAGCCGCTAAATACATTGGCGCTGGCCTGGCCACCTTTGGCATGCTCGGCGCCGCGCTGGGCGTGGGCAATATCTTCTCCAGCTTCCTTCAGGGCGCGCTGCGCAATCCGGGCGCGGCCGCGAGCCAGTTCGGTACCCTGATCTTCGGTTTCGCCGTGACCGAAGCGCTGGGCATCTTCTCGCTGCTGATCGCCCTGCTGCTGCTGTTTGTGGTCTAGACCACAGCGTGACAAGACGGTGCATGGCCGGGCGCGTGACAGATATCTGCACGCGTCCGGCCCATCGTCACTACCCCGCTTGCCTCGGTTAGAGGAGAGACGCCCGTGACGGCGCCGCAAACCATCGATACCGCGCCGATAGACGCGGAAGCGGCCTTCCCGCCGTTCGATCCGACCTATTTTGCATCCCAGCTGTTCTGGCTGGCGATCAGCTTTGCTGTTCTCTATTTCCTTCTGTCGCGCTTCGTCCTGCCGCGCATCGGCGGAGCCATTGAGGAACGGCGCGATCGTATCGCCGACGATCTCGATGCCGCCGCGCACATGCGCGACCAGGCCAACGAGACCGTGCGCGCGTATGAGAAATCGCTGGCCGACGCCCGGGCGCGTGCCCAGAGCGTGGCGGCCGGGGCCAAGGCCGAAGCCGACGCGGAGATCGCTGAAGCTGTCCGCGAGGCCGACGCCCGCCTGGACGCCCAGCAGGCCGAGTCCGAGGCGCGCATTCGCGAGGCCCGTGATGCCGCCCTCAAAGAGGTGCGCTCCATCGCCGCCGGCGCAGCGATCGCGATCACCGACCGCCTCGCCGGACTGGACGTGAGCGACAGCGACGCCGAAGCGGCCGTCGACGCCGTGCGCAAGGGCTAAGCCATGACCTATTTGCTCAACGACACGACATTCTGGGCTTTCGTCGGCCTCATCGGCTTCTTCGTCATCCTGTTCTTCGCCGGCGTCCACAAGACGGTCGGCAAGGCGCTGGATGACCGCGCCGAGAAGATCCGTGGCGAGCTGGACGAGGCCCGCCGCCTGCGTGAGGAAGCGCAGGAATTGCTGGCCTCCTATGAGCGCAAGCACGCCGAAGCCGCCGAAGAAGCCGAGCAGATCATCAAAAAGGCGCGTGCCGAGGCCGAGTATTTGCGCGAGCAGGCCCAGGCCGAGATCGCCGAGCGCATCGAGCGCCGCACCGCCCTGGCTGAACAGCGCATTGCCCAGGCTCAGGCCCAGGCTGCCAAGGATGTGCGCGGCCTGGCTGCCGATCTGGCGGTGGAAGCGGCCCGCACCCTGCTCACGGACGGCCTGACCAAGCCCCAGCGCACCAAGTTGGTCAAATCCGGCATTGCGGATGTCAAAGACCGGCTGAACTAGGCCGGACAGATGATCAGACATAGAAAAGCCCGCCCGGCGCGTGCCAGGCGGGCTTTTTCATGCCCGGTGCCGGTGAGTATCCGGCTGGATCAGTTGCGAATCTCGTCGATCCAGGCACCTGGCCCGTCCCCGGTGCGCAGGTCCATCACCGTCGGCCACAGCCGCCAGGGCGCCCGGCCATCAGAGTTCCACAGGCCGATAAAGGCAAAGCCGGTCTCCGGCTCCATCACGATCTGGGCACCATAACCCGACAGATAGCCCGCGTGGGCGATCAGGCGCCGGTCCCCCCAGTGATAGATGCGCCAGCCCATGCCGTAATGGGTTTCGCTGACCCGCTCGCGCACGCCGCCCAGACCCCGCGTCTCGCGCAGGGTAGCGGTATAGGGGGTGAAGACGCGCGCCTTCACCGCGTCGGGCAGACCGCCCTCGGCCTCGGAGCGTAACAGGGCCTGGGTCCAGGCAATCAGATGATTGAGGCTGACGGTCACCGACGCCGCGCTGGGCATGACGTCATAATTGGACTGCGGGCTGCCGGGCGTATCCGTCGTGCGCGACCAGCCGCGATGGGGTGCCGCCCAGCTCAGGGCGTTGATCAGGCTCTCCACCCCGACCCCGGCACCGTCCAGACCATAGGGCTCGAACACATAGCGGCGCAGCGCCGCGTCATAGCTCAGGCCGGTGCTCTCCTCGACGAGATGCTCCAGCGCCGAGAACGCCACGTTCTGGTAAGTGTAGCAACTGCCCATCTGGCACACGAGATCGACCTCGGCGAGCCGTCCCCGGGCAAAGGCAGCGTCGCGACCGTCATTGATCAGCGTGTCATAGGCGTTGCGCGGCAGGCCCGTGCGATGGGTCAGGATTTCCATCCAGGTGGGCTGGCGCGGCGCACGCAGGCGCAGCGCCCGCGTTGGCACAGCCCGGTTGAGGTCCACCTGGCCGTCATGCTCGAGCAGCGCCAGCAGCACGCCGGTAAACCCCTTGCTCAGCGATGCGGCCCGAAACTGGGTATCGGCGGTGATCATCTCGCCCGACCCGGCCGCAGTCTCGCCAGCGGTGTAGATCAGCACCGGCTCGCCATGCTCCAGCACGGCGATGGCCATGCCCACCGAGCGGTCAAATCTTGCAGCCTGTTCCAGACGTGCCATCAGCGGCTCGAAATACTCCAGCGCCGGCAGGTCGATCTCCGGGGCAGACGCAGCGGCGGCAGCCGTCGCGGCCTCACCGGGCAGCGCGGAACCGGCATCGCCTTCGGGCGGCGGCGTCTCGTCCGCTAGGCCCAGTGTGGCACTCAGCGCCAGCAGCAGGATCGGAGTCATCAATCGGGTTTCCCGTTACAGCGGCTCATTACAGGTCACGCAGTGGAAAGACCCTCCCCCGGTCAAGATAGCATTGGACGGGCTGGCGACCACCACACGATCCGCACACACGCTCTGGAGCGCCCGGACTGCCGCGCCTGCGTGCGCGTTATAGGCGGGCATGACCAGATGCCTGGGTCCCGCCACCCAGTTCATGTGCGACGCCGCCGCCGGCCCGCCTTCGGCGTGCGGCACAAAGCCCGGCGACGGGATGCGCACCACCTGCAGCGGCTTGCCGGACGCATCGCGCGCGCTCTCCAGCTGGCGGGCGATCGCGTCGAGGATCCCCGCATTGGGATCATCGGCCCCTGTGGGAGCCTGGCACGCCACCATGCCGGGGCGCAGGAATCGGGCGATATTATCCACATGGCCGTCCGTGTGATCGCCAACGAGCCCCTCATCGATCCAGATCACATTGGTGACGCCGAACAGGCGGGCGAATTCGGCCTCCACCTGCCCCTCGCTCCAGCCGGGATTGCGGTTGGAATTGAGCACACACTGACGCGTGGTGATGACGCTGCCAGCGCCGTCAAACTCCAGCGCGCCGCCCTCGCATACCAGCTGGCTTGCCCGTTTTGCGGCACCGGACTGACGCGCGATATCCCCGCCGATGGTGGTGTCGCCGGGCAAATCATACTTGCCCCCCCAGCCGTTGAATGTCATGCGCACCGCCTGCAGCCCGCCCGGTCCCGTCGCAAAGACTGGCCCGGTATCGCGCGCCCAGACATCGCCATAGGCGGCCTCGATCACCCGGGCCCGTGGCAGGCGGGTGCGGGCGTCGGCGGCGGCGGAAGGCGTGGCGGCGTAGATGATGATCTCCGGCGCTGTCCCGTCCGCGCTCGGCGCGGCGGTGAGGCCCAGGAAGGCGGCAAACTCCGCGCGCGCAGGATCAAGATCCTCCTCCCATAAATCCTCGGCCGCCGGCCAGAGCGTGTGAATGGCGCGCTGGGGTTCGAACTCGTGCGGGACGCGCAGGGCGATCATGGGCGGGCTCCGGGCTGATGGCTCGGATCAACGCCTAGCATGGCAAGGGTAAAAGAAAAGAGGGCGGCCCTTGCGAGCCGCCCTCGTTAGTCAGTCGTCCATCAGCAGTTACGGGTCTGATTAGAACTCGTAACGGATGCCGATGCGGGCAAACCAGGCAGAACCCGGGTTGGACCGGAAGCCGGTGACCGCAGCGTTGCTGATGAAGCTGTTGTAGCGATACACGCAATCGCTGGCCGCGAGGCAGTTGGTCCGCGGCGCATCGCCGGTCAGAGCCGGAGCGCCACCGACGCCCAGGGCCGCCACGTCGGCCGCCCGGACCAGATCCGCGTTCACGATCGGCCGCTGGCCAAAGCCCGGCGCGTTGACGCGGGTGCCCCAGCTGTCGTTGAGCAGGTTCAGGACGTTCTGGATGTCCAGAACCAGCTTGAACCGGTTGTCACCCACGAAGCGGTCCATGCCCGGAATGCCCGGCAGGTCCTGCTGGATTTTCAGGTCCCAGCGCTGCTGCCACGGACCATTGTCGGAGTTGACGTCGTGGATCTGACCGCGGGTCAGGCCGCGCGCATCAACGAAGCTGTTGAAGGCGGCCTGGTCGAACCCAGCAGCGTACACCACACGGCCGTCATTGGCCGACGGGATGTAGAGCGGACGGTTCGAGAACGGGGATTCACCATTGCCCGGACGGCCAAACAGGGCGTTGCTCGCGTTTGTGTTGAACGTGTAGGTGAACGGCGCTCCCGAGTTGATCTGACCGAACAGGTCCATGCGGGTGGTCAGGTCGCGGAAGAAGTCCTGCTCGTACGAGAAGCCGAGCTTGAACGCGTGCTCGATCTGGTAGACCGAGGTGCGAACGCTCGGGAAGTTGACGTCCGCATCGACCTGGCCGCGCAGGGACGAGATGCCGCGCGAGGACGAACCCTCGGTGATCATCTGGACGTCCTGGTTGGCGTACGAGACGAAGAAGCCGAAGCCGTTCTCGAACTCGTTGGCCAGCGAGACCGTGAAGGTCGTGCTTTCATCGCCCGAGGCGTTGGTCAGGATGGTGCGGTTCGACACACGGAGATTGTTCAGGTCTGCGTAGATCGGGCGGCCGTCCGGGGCCACGCCAGTCTGGGCGAAGGGTTGCTGGTTGGTCTGGGCCGTTTCACGCCACAGGAAGCTCTGATTGCTGCGGCTGTGGATGACCTGAGCGGTCGCCACATAGTTGCTGCCGAGATCAAAGCCGCCGAACACCAGGTCAAACTCCTGCTCGACGCGCAGGGAGTATTTCCAGTCGGACGGGATTTCGAAGTTCGGGTCGATGGCGTCGATGGCCAGCGGGGTGCCGTTGGAGACAGCCGTCAGCAGCGCCGCCGGAATGTCGCGGCCCGTCACGCCGGTGAAGGTGCCCGCCGCGAACACAGCCGGCACCTGGAAGGCGTTCGAGGTCCACACGCCCGGATCGCCACCGGCGAAGAGGCCGAAGCCGCCGGAGACCGTGGTGCGGTCCGCCGCGTCCCAACGGAAGCTGACGCGCGGCATCAGGATGTCGAGACCGTCGGTGGTGGTGGTGTTGTCGAAGCCCACAGACGGCTGGAAGGTCGGATCGAAGGTCGGCTGGTCATCGGTGGACAGGCGCTCATAGCGCAGGCCCGCGGTGAATTCCAGCGTCGGCAGAGCCTGCCAGCGCGTCTGTCCGAACAGGGTCTGGCGGGTGTAGCCCCACTCCGCAGCACCATCACGCGCCACGTTGGACGGCACGTTGCGGTACTCGATGAGGGCGCGCTGGTTGAGGATGTCCTGACCGGCATTGGCACCCGAGAAGATGAAGCGGCCACGCGAACGCTCGACGAACAGGTTGTACAGGTCGAGGGTTTCGTACTCGCCGCCCACCGAGAAAATGAAGTCGTTCCAGGTGTAGTCGGCGCGGGCGAACAGCTGAAGACGGGTGTCTTCGTACTCGTTGGCGTGGCGGAAACGGTCGCAGCCGCCGGTCAGGTTCGCGTTGGAGGTGATCAGGCCCGCGAGCGGCGTACCCGCGACGTTGGCCGGGGTCAGGCGGAATTCAAGCGTGCCAACATCAGACGGCGCGCGGCAGTTCTGGCCACGGGTATAGTCGATGAAGCTGGCGCGCAGCTCGGTCGACAGGTTCGGCGTCCAGTCAGAGAACAGCTGGGCGGTGTAGTTTTCCAGCAGGGTCGGGGTGTCATACCAGGCCGACACAAAGTTGGTCGCGGAGATGTTGCTGACGCCGACGTCTTCGGTGCGCTGATAGTTCGCCTGCAGACGGTGGTTGTCATTGATGTTCCAGTCCACGCGCAGGAACCAGCGCTCGGTTTCTTCCGGCACGGCGGTCTGCTGGGGACGGCCCAGCATGTCGATGCCATACGTGGTCTGAACCATCTGGTTCAGCGTGTCGAACAGCGCCGCGCTGCGGCCGCCTGCGGCGTCCGCGGACCCGAAGTCCGCCTGGCGGGCGGTCTCGAACCGGTCATAGGAGAACGAGAAGAACAGACGGTCGCGGATGATCGGGCCACGGATCGAGATGCCGTATTCTTTCTCTTCAAACTCACCCGGGCTGAAGCTGCCTTCGCCGCCAAACGTGGTGGAGCCGACATAGTCCTGGTCGCGGAAATAGTAGAACGCCGCGCCGTCAAACTCGTTCGAACCACCGCGCGTGGTCACGTTGACCAGGCCGCCGGTGAAGCCCGACGAGGTGACCGAGTAGTCAGAGGCCACCAGCGACACCGATTCGATGATGTCGATGTTGATCGGCGAGCGCGCGGTCGCGAAGGTGTTCGAACCCAGACCGAAATTGTCCTGCTGGCGCGCGCCGTCGATGGTCACGCCGTTGAAGCGGGGGTTGACGCCCGCGACAGACAGATTGTTCGGGCCGCCGGAGATGGCGAGCGGGTCACGGTTCAGGGTGGAGATCACGTCACGCGCCAGCGAGGGCTGGTTGGCCACGTCGCGCGCGGTGAAGTTGGAGCCCACCCCCGCGTTCAGGTCAACGCGGCTGATCGCCTGGCCGGTCACGGTGATGACGTCGGCGGTGGCCGGCGCCAGGGTGATGCGCAGCGGCGGCTGGGCACCCGGCGCCAGGGTCAGGCCTTCAATGGCGTCGCCGTCAAAGCCCGGAGCGCTGACCACGAGGTTGTACGGGCCGCCGACGCGCAGGCCGGTCTGAACAAACTGACCGGTGCCGCCGGTGGTGGCGACGTTCGCCGAACCGGTGGGCGTGTGAATGATGGTGACGCGGGCGCCAACGACCGGCTGGCCGTTCACGTCCACCACGGCGCCGCGCAGCTCCGAGGAGGTCTGCTGGGCATGCACGGCCGCCATCGGCGCCATCGCGACGAGCGCGACAGCCGAGGCTCCGAGTGAGAGCTTCTTCAGAATCGCCATTTTTTAGTTCCCCTAATCGACCAAGTGCGGGCATCGGCACTACGCCGACGCTTCACGGGGGGCTCTAAGGGGTGGCTCTGACGGATCAGCGACAGATATGTGAAGCTTTTGTTGCAGTGCTGGACGCCTGTTTGTTGGCACACGGAGTAAGCCACGCAGCCCTCGGCGCACTATCTTGTTTTGTTGTAAGGGGAATCGGTTGCTGCGGTGCAGCATCGCCAGACGTTTGCGCCTGTTGGTCACGCGCGTTCCGGACCACAGCCACAGCCCCACAAAGAGGCAAAGCGTGCCTTTTTGGCCACGCCTCGGGGGAGAGCGGAGCCTGAGCGCTTTGACAAGCCTCGCGCCGAACCTCAGAACAGCGCTCATGAGCGCGCCCTCACCCGCCCCTTCAAGCCCGGCCCATGGCCTGAGCCCATCCGCGCCGGCGTTGGATCGCACGGTCTGGTGGGCCGTCGGGGCGGTCGCACTCTTGCTGGTGATCCGCACCGGAGCCCTGATTATCAACCCCGCCAACCTCTATGCCGACGAAACGCAATACTGGCTGTGGTCGCGCGAGCTGGACTGGGGCTACTATTCCAAGCCCCCTATGATCGCCTGGCTGATCGCGCTGAGCACGGCCGTGTTCGGTGATTCAGATTGGGCAGTGCGTCTGTTCGCCCCGCTGCTGCACACGGTCACGGCCTGCCTGCTCGGCCTGACGGCGGCGCGCCTCTACGGCCCGCGCGCCGGGGCCCTGACCGCCGTGATGTGGGCTGTGATGCCGGCGGTATGGCTGTCGTCAGGGATCATGTCGACCGACGTGGCGCTGATGGCGGGCCTGTCGGGCGCGCTCTATGCCCTGATCCGCCTTCGTGACGGGGCGGGCTGGCCCTTCGCTGTGATGTTGGGCCTGGCGCTCGCCTTTGCGTTCCTGGCCAAATACGCCGCATTCTACTTTTTCGCAGGTGCCGCTCTGGCGGTCCTGGCCGACGCGCCGGTGCGCCGGGCGCTGATCAGCTGGCGCGGCGGGCTGGCGCTGGCGGTGTTCGCGGTCCCGGCCGGTGGCAATATCGCGTGGAACGCCGCCAACGAGTTTTCCACCTTCAGCCACACGGCCGACAACGCCAACTGGGGCGCGGACATGTTCAATCCGGGCGAGGCGCTCTCGTTCGTGGCCGATCAGTTCGCCGTTTTCGGCCCGGTCATGTTTATCGCGCTGATTGCCGCGGTCATCGCCGCCATGGTCACCGCTGTGCGCGCCGGGCGTCCCGACTGGAACGCAGCGCGCGCCGAGCTGATGCTGGCGGTCTTTGCCGCACCGCCGCTGCTGATCGTGGCATTCCAGGCCTTCCTGAGCCGTGCTCACGCCAACTGGGCCGTGGCGGCCTATGCCGCCGGGACGATCCTCGCCGTGGCTTTCCTGTTGCGCGGACCGGTCTGGCGGCGCTGGGCGCTGTTCGCCTCGTTGGCGCTTCATGTCGGCGCGGGGGCGGGGATGATGACGCTCGCCGTCTCACCGCGCCTGGCCGACGCGGCAGGCGCAGAAAGCGCTTTCCACCGCGTGCGCGAGTGGCCTGCCACCGCGCGTGCCCTGACAGACGCGGCACGCGAAACCAGCGCCGCTGCGCTGGTGTTCGACAACCGCAATGATTTTCACCAGATGCAGCGCTATGGCACCGCGATCCCCGCGCCGCTGTTCATGTGGCGGCGCTATGAGGGCGCGCACAATTACGCCGACACGGTATGGCCCCTGCCCCCGGGCTTCGAGGGCGAGGTTCTGGTCGTGTCCCAGCGCCCGTTCGAAGCACCGCTCATCGCTGAAGATTTCGCGCGCTTCGAACCGGCCGGCGAGATCGTGATCGCACTCGGCCCCACCCGCACGCGCCGCTATCAGCTCTTCCTGGCCGAAGGCTACGCCCCCGTCCCGCGCAACGCCGCGTTCGAAGCGCGCGCTACGGCGCTGGCGGACGAGGCACGCGCGCAGCGCTGAGCCTTTATGCCAACGCCACCTCACGCGCCTGTCCCGGACCGTACACAGCCGATACCTGCGCCACGCGTAGCCTGGCACCGTCCGCCCCGCCGGGCAGGGCAGCCGCCAGCGCCACTGCGTCCAGCGTGAGCCTGGGCTGGGCCGTCTCGCCCTGCCAGATCTCATCCCCGCCCGCATTCAGCAACGTCACCGCGTAGCGCTCGCTCTCCTCACCCAGCGGGATCTCCGCGCTCCACGCATCGGCATCGATCCGCCCGCGCCGGGTCCACCGGGCCTCCAGCGCCCCGCTGCGCACCCGCGCGCGCGCATGCACCGGTGCCAGCGGCCGCAGGTCGGCACCGCCATACACCGTCTCCACAATCCTTGCCGCCGGACCGGTCAGCGGCGCGCCCGGCGGTGCCGCGATGACCCGCAAAGGCGCGCCGCGCTCATCCGCGCTCACCGGGATCACCGCTCCGGCCCCGTCCAGCACCACCACCCGCGCGCCAGCCTGGGCACCCGCAACGGGCGACCCGCCCAGCCCGCGCAGCAAACCGGTCAGGCGCCAGCTCTCCGGCCCGGTCAGCACCGCATGCTCAAAGCTCAGGACCTCCCAACCCTCATCACTCTCCACCACGATGCGGTCTGGCTCAAAGCGTTCAGCGCGCAGCGCCAGCTCGATCATCGCCCGCGTCCACAACGCGCCTTCGGGGTCCTCCACCAGCACCCCGTCCAGCTCCTGCCGGGCGAGATGCGAGCCGGCGTATTGCGCCTCCATCGCCTCGACAAAGCCCGGCGCCAGATTGCTCCGGTTCTCCCACGTCGACAGGCGCGTCATCACCACACCCGGCGCATTGATCAGCGCCTTCACCGCAGGGATCGGGCGCGGCGTGGTGGTGATCACCAGTCGTGGATCGCTGCCCAGGCGCAGGCCCAGGCGCAGCATGTCCAGCGTCTCCTGCGGCCGCGCCCAGGCGGCGAATTCATCGGCCCAGGCCGCATCAAACTGCGGACCGCGAAGCCCGTCCGGGTCCTCGGCGCTGAAGGCATAGCCCACTGCGCCACCCGGCCATACCACCCGGCGGCGCGACACCTCATAGCTGGGGCGCTCATGGGAATAGCCGATGGACAACAGGCCCGACGGCCCGCCCAGCATCACCTCGCGCACATCCTGAAAGGCCGGGCCCACCAGCGCGACGCGCCGTGCGCCCGCCGCGACCTGGGCCCTCACCCATTCGGCGCCCGCGCGCGTCTTGCCCGCGCCGCGCCCGCCCATGAACAACCAGATGCGCCAGTCGCCGGCGGGGGGCGTTTGCGCTTCCTCCGCCCACCGGTTCCAGTCGTAGAGATATTCCTCAGGAGACCTCTTCCCCGCCCGCACCTCTTCCAGGATGCGCGCTTTGCTCGATGGATCGTGCAAGAGCATCGAGGCGATCTTCGAGTTCGGAGACGAGTTGCTTGTGTTCTTCGCTGCCGGGGCGGGCGTATTGTCCTGTTGCGTCACGCGAAGGCGTCCTGTCCTTGTCCTGAGCCGTCGTTGAGAGTGTCTTCATCAGCTGTTCCTCCTTGAGGATGATCGCCCGGGCGATCCCTGTAACGAGCCGCACGATGCGTTCGGCCAGCGTCCAGTCGCCCGAGGCCGCCGCGTCCAGCGCCTGCTGGATAAGAGCGTCGATCCCCGACAGACGGGGTGCCATTTCCGTGTGCGGAAAGAAGTGATCCACCCACGCGCAGCGGCGCTTGATCGTCAGCGGCGTCAGGTGATAGCGCTCAGCCAGCAGCTGCGCGCTGTCGCCCCGGCGCCAGTCGGCGTAGATCGCCGGCCAGTCCGCCCTGACCACCATGGCCCGAACCCTCCATTGCGAACCTGCCATCACACTACCCCGCCAGCGCACCGGTCGGATTGATTGTGATCGGGAGGGGCCAAGCGCCTGAAATGACGGGCGTGCGAGGCGGGACAGGCGCAGGGCTTATGCGCGGATTTGGGGGGCGGCAGACGATGGCTCCGTCAGAGAACCCAGCGTGTTTTCCCGGCTGCCTGAAAGGCAAGCCGGGACCCATCCACCGATCCTGTCCGCTGCTTAAGTAGTTGAAATATGGCAGGATGGGTCCTGGATATTCGCTCACGCAAAGTCCGGGAATGCAGCGCTGAAGCGGGGCGCTCCCGCTCCCCCCTCACGCCCCCAGGCGTTGGGGGGCCTGGGACCAGACCGACATGTTGGCGGCGTGGCTGGACAGCCGGCCGCCATCCTGAAGTTCGCGCAATTGCTGCAGCGTGACCAGCGACACCGCTGCCAGGCGCACCTGGACCTGGGCGCTCAGGGTGATGTGGCGGGGTGCCACGGCCATCAGCGCATTGGCCTCGTCGGTTTTCCAGGCCACCAGGGCGGCAAGGAACGCGGCCATATCCGGGCTGGTGCGGGCCAGTTGCGGTTCGTCGAAAATCGCCTCGCGCACCATCTTGATCACCTGGCCCACGCGCAGCTGTATCACCGCCGACGGCCCCAGCGGTTCGGCCAGGCGGTGTTCCAGCGCAAACTCGCGCGCATCGCCGAGACCAAAAATCGCATCGTTGAACAGAAACAACATGGTTCGTTCCGCGGCGGCAGGGAGGGGACTGACGGGCAGTCTGGCACCGCCGCGTTAAGACTTCACCAGTGCGGCGTTTACCGCGCGTCGACCATGAGCGGGTTTTACCCCGCCTCCACCGGCTCGGTGAGGAAATGGCGCCCCTGCCGGTCCTCGATCTCGATCACCCAGAGGTCCGGATCACGCTCGGCCCGGCGTGTGGCGTAAAGATCCACCTCGGCTTCCGCGACAGGTTCGGCACCCAGAGGCTGGCTCCAGACGCGTGCGCCCTCAAAGTCGCGCACCGGTGCCAACAGGCGCGCAAACCCCTGTGGCAACACAAGCTTCACCAGCACCGCCCCGGCGTCCGGATCGCCCCGGCGCGACACATAGACAGACGCGCCCGCCCCTTCGGCGCGCCAGCGCAGGGCATCGATCCAGAATTTTGCCTTGAGTTCGTTCATTGAACCTTGATGGCAGGTCAATTGCTTAATAAAGTCCTAACCGAGGGGAGTGTTTCATGTCGATACGTGTGCGGGTTTGCGCCCTGTTGACTGGCATTGTGTGCGCGCTTGGCGCGTTGGGCCATCAGGCCCTTGCTGCCGAGGACATCCGCCCGCCCCGCGCCGAAGACATCAGACTGTCCGATATCGCCGTTCACATGCCCGCGCTGACGCTGACGCCCCAGGCGCGCGAGCTGCGGATCCCCTTCACGATTGCGCCCGGCGCCGTACCATCCGGCGTGGAGCTGACCCTGAGCGCCAGCCCGCTGGCCGAGAACGCCAACGGCCAGATTGAAGTCTTCGTCAACCGCTCGCGCGCGGTCGCCCTGGCGCCGGACCCGGTCGCGTTCGAAGCGCGCTTTGTGCTCCACGCCGATACACTGCGGGCGGGTGAAAACATACTGGTCCTGCGCCTGAGCGAGGCCGCACGGGCGGGCTGGGCGATCCAGGCCGAGGCCAGCCGGCTGCGCGTCAGCTCCACCCCGCCGGACGGCTTCGCAACCCTGGCCGATCTCGAAGCGGGCCTGCGCGCGCACTACGCCGCGCCGCGCCGGGTGTATATCGATGCCGGCGCGGCCGGGCGCGATGCGCTGGCGGTATCAGCCCTGGTCGCGCAGGGTCTGGCCCTGCGCATGGGCGAGGCACCGATCCTGGTCACTGACCCGCGCGTGGCCGAGCTGGTCATCTTGGCGGAGGTGCGCGCCAGCGGCGGCCTGCCCGCCATCGACATGACAAGCCCCACCCATGTGCGCCTGTCAGCCGGCGATCCCGGCGCGCTGATCGCCTCGGCCCGGCTGTTTGCCGCCCGCTCGATGAATCTGCACACGGTGCGCTTTGAGCTGGCCGACGCCTTGTCTGCACAGCGCCTGGAACGCACCGCCGCACCGGTGCGCGATCGCGCGCAGCTGGGCGCGCTGGCCCAGGGCGGCGCGCCCTTCGGAGCTGACCAGGGCGGACGCGCAGCGGTGGTCTTCGCCTCAGCCGCCCCCGAAGACCGCGCCGCCGCGCTGGCCGTGGTATCGCGCGCAGCACTCGCCTCGGGCTCGGCCTGGCTCTACGCCTGGTATGGCGACACGCTGGAGGATGCGCCGCTTAGTCATGATCTGATGATCCTGGGTCCGCAAAGCTCTATCGATCCGCGCCTGATCGCAGCGGCACCGGCTGAAGTGCGCGCCGCCGCCAGCGCTGCGGCCAATCGTGTCCCGCGCCGCCGCAATTACACCTCCACAGCGTTCGCCGACGACACCACGCGCAGCGCGCGGGTCACCGGCATGGCCGCCCTGTTTGAAGAGGCTGGGGGACGCCGCATCGCCCTGATCACAGCGCCCGAAGGCGCTGATTTTTCACGCGCGGCGGCCCGTCTGGCGCGCTCAGGCCTGTGGACCGGTCTCGAAGGCCAGGCCGTGGTGTGGGACGCCTCGGCCGTGACCAGCTTCGGACCCAGCGCCGCACCGCGCTTCAGTGCCGTGTGGATCAGCAACCAGATCCGGCGCCATGACCGCTGGGTCGCGCTGGGTGCCTTCACGCTGGCAGTGCTGCTTCTGCTGATCGGCCATGGCGTAAACCGGACGTCAAGACGCACCGCGTAAGACTGGCGGGTATGATCACGCCCGCTCTCGCCGCCCTCATCCTGGCCGCTGCGCCCCCTGCCCCGCCCGCCTCCGACCACGAGGCGCTGCTGCGCCTGCGCGCCGGCGACGCGGCGTGCGCGCTGCTGACCCCGGTCGAGCGCAGCTTTCTCGATGTGGTGCTGGACCAGGCGCGCGACGACGCCATTGTGGCCGGTGCCGATGCGGCCATGCTGGCGCGGTATGAGCGCGCCACGCGCGCCCCGGCCTGCGATGACACAGGCTTGCACGCCAGCGCGGACGCCCACCGCGCGCGTCTGGCCACACTGGCCGAACTGACCCAGCCCACCCTGCCCGGCCGCCTCCACGCCTGGGCCGTGCGCCCGCCCGCCGCCGCAGGCCGGCCCGGCTGGCGGGTGGTGCAGATGCCGGGCGGCCAGTCCGCCGCCTTTGGTCTTTATGAAGAGCGCAGCGCGCGCGCGCCTGCACTGGCCCTGCGTGCCGATGCGCCGGCACCGCGCGCGGTCATGGTGATGCGCGACCCCGCCCGTCAGGCCGCTCCGGTGGACCGCACCATTGGCGGGCTGCGGCCCGCGCCCGGCGGCAATCCGGTCGGCGCCTGGGGTGCCTATGCCGGGGGCGAGCAGCGCTTCATGGCCAATGCCCGCCTCGATCCGGAAACGGCCGGGCATCTGGCCCCCGCCGGCGGAACGCCCGCTTATGGCTTCACCTTCCCCGACGAGGCGCTGACCGCCCTCACCGCCCTCACCCCGCGTGAAGGCGTGCGCATTGATCTGTTGCGCCTGGACGGACGGGCCACGCAATCGCTCTGGATCGAGGTCGGCGCCCTGCGCGCGGGTCTCTTGCTGGCCAGCGAAGCCGACGCCCGCGCCGCGGCCGCCCGCGCAGCCGCCCTTGCGGCGTCAGCGCCTGCCGCCGCCAGCCCGTCACGTTAAACCCGGCGCCGTTTCCCCTGTCGCTGCGATTGCGAATCACCTTTCCACAGGTGTGAGCGGTGCGCATCTTGTGCCCCGCGCTCCAACCGATACTGTATTTCGTGGCTGACCCCAACATATAGGGGTCTCGCGAAAGCGAAGGCCTAGGGGTGGCGTCTCATGCCGGGGCGCACGCCGGGGATTTAATAGCGTAACAGGCGAGGAGCGCACCGCCATGGCTTGGACTGACGAACGGGTCGAAACCCTGAAAAAACTGTGGGCTGACGGGCTTAGCGCCAGTCAGATTGCAAAGCAGCTGGGCGGGGTCACGCGCAATGCCGTGATCGGCAAGGTGCACCGTCTGGGCCTGTCGGGCCGCGCCGCACCCTCGCGCCCGGTCCGGCGTCCTGTCACCCGCCCGGCGGCCGCCCGCGCGCCACGGCCTGCCGCCGCGGCCGCACCGGCACCGCGTGTGCAAGCGGACGCCTCCACCGCCCCCGCGGCGGCACCGGCACCGGTCCAGACCCTGCCCGCCCCGGTGGACGCCAAGCGCATGGCCAATGGCGAGTACGCCACAGTGCTCACCCTGCGCGAGGGCATGTGCAAATGGCCGATCGGCGATCCGGCCGATACCGAGTTCCGCTTCTGCGGCCGCTCCACGCGTCCTGGCGGTGCCTATTGCGAGGCCCACGCCCAGATGGCCTACCAGCCCCAGGCCAAGCGCAAGCGCAAGCCGACCGACGATGCACGCGCCGTACTGGACTCTCTGCAGGGCATGCGCCGGGCGAATTTCTAGGCCAGCCCCTCACGACCGGCCTTGATGCGGGCGGCGGAGATCACTCCGCCGCCCGTTCAATGTCGGCCAGGCGCGACAGCATGGGATGGTTGGCGGCGTAGCTGACGTCATCCACGCGCGAAACGGCGACCAGGCCCAGCATCGCATTGGTGACGAACACCGCCTCGGCGCGCTTGAGCGCCTCGGGTTCCGCCTTCACCTCATCCACCGTCACCCCGGCGTCCGCGCAGGCCAGCATCAGCGCACCGCGCGCCGTGCCCGCCAGCGCCGCGCAGTCCGCGCCCGGCGTCATGACGCGCCCCCCCTTTTCGATCCAGAACAGGCTGGCACTGTCCGCGCAGGACAGATGGCCGCTGGAGGACAGCATCACTGCCATATCGGCACCCACGCTGGCGGCCCGGCGACGGGCGTGGAGCGGGTCGGCGTAATGGGTCAGCTTGAAGCGGGTGGCCAGGCTCGTCGGCTCGCGCCGGGGCTGGGTCACCAGCGTCAGGGACAGGGCGCTCGGCGCCGGCTGCAGCGGGCGGGCGGTCACCAGCACCGTGCCCGCCTCGCCTGACGGCGCGCTCATGCCCGGCCCGTGGGCACCGCGGCTGATGGTCAGGCGCACGGCGGCCTCGCCGATATCCCTGGACAACTGGCGCGCCGCCGCCTCCACCTGATCCCAGTCGGGCGGCGCGATCTCCAGCGCATGGAGCGCCCCGGACAGCCGCGCCCGGTGACGCGGCCAGCGGCGCAGGCGGCCCTTGCCGGCGCGGATCGTCTCGAACGCGCCATCGCCCAGCAGGAACCCGCGATCAGAAATGCTCAGGCGCGCCTCATCGGCTGCCACGTATTGTCCGTTCAGCCAGACCTCGCTCATCCCGCCTCCTCCACAGCCTGCCGCAGCGCCGCCGCCTTGGCGCGGGTTTCGTCCAGCTCAGCGTCCGGGTCCGAGCCGATGGTGATGGCACCGCCAGAGCGGACCTCCACATCCCAGCCCTCACCCGACCGGACCATGGCAGCGGTGCGTATCATCACGTTAAAATCGGCTGCGCGGTTCGAACCGATCCAGCCCAGCGCGCCGCAATACGGACCCCGGCTTTCGCCCTCCAGAGCGGCGATGATCTCCATGGCGCGCAGCTTGGGCGCGCCGGTGACCGAACCTGGCGGGAAGCCCGCTGCGATCAGATCGAATACGTCCCGGCCCGGTGACAGCCGCCCCTCCACCGATGACACCATGTGATGGACATTGGCAAAGCCCTCCACCTCGAACAGGGATCGCGCACGCACGCTGCCAGGCTGGCACACCCGCGCCAGATCATTGCGCATCAGGTCCACGATCATCAGGTTTTCCGCCCGGTCCTTGTCTGACACAGCCAGTGCAGCGGCCTCGGCCGCGTCTTCGTCCCGGTCGGCCCGGCGCGGGCGCGTGCCCTTTATGGGCCGGGTCTCCACCAGCCCGTCCGCACTGACTGTGACAAAGCGCTCAGGCGAGTTGGTGACGATGGCGCGTGCCTCATCCAGGCGCATCAGCGCCGAAAACGGTGCCGGGCTGGACGCAGCCAGGCGCAGAGCCAGGCGCTCCGGCGCATCGGCACCCTGCATATGTCCGCGCAGGGGATGGGAGAGATTGACCTGGAAGATGTCGCCTGCCGCCACAAGAGCGCGCGCCTGGCGCGCCGCGTCCAGATAGCGCGCATCGCTCCACACCTGATCAAGCTGCGCGCCGCCGCGCGGCTCCATCGCGACCGCTTCACACGGCGCATCGGCGATCCGGGCTGCCAGACGCTGCGCCGCGTCCCGCTCCCCGCGCACCACCACGTTCCCCGCAACATGATCAAAGCGGATCACGGCCGGATACCAGCCCATGGCGAGCGCCGGCCACGGTGCCAGGCCCGGTGGCAACGGCGGAACCGCCTCGAACGCCCGGCCCAGATCATAAGCGAGCAGGCCGGCATACCCGCCGGCAAACCCGTCTTGGCCGGCGTCCTGCGCCATGCCGGGCCGGAATCGCGCGCGCAGGCGCGCAAAGCCGCGCGCCGGATCGTCGTCCAGAACTGTGAATTCAGGCTGCGCACACAGATAGCTGTAGCGGCCGCGCGCATCCGCGCCGCCACCGCGCATGAGCAAGGTCCAGGGTTCACCGTCAAAGGCGGCCAGTGCCGCGTCCGGATCGATCCAGCCGGGCAGCTGCACCGTGCTCACGGCGCGATCAGCCTCGCCTTCACCGCCTGCAACGTCTCGTCGGACAGGCCCAGTGGTCCGCGCAGATAGGCGTGAACATCCCCCACCGCCGCCATGGCGGCATCCAGATAATCGCCCTCCACGCCCAGAAAGGCGCGGATCTCACGGTCGCCCACGTGCTTGCCCAGCTGCTCGTGCAGGCGCGCCTGCACTTTGGGGGCGAGCTCGTCATAATCGACGGCGGTGTTGGTCATCAGATAGTCTTCGCGCGCCACATCGGCGTCCACGCCCAGCTCCATCAGGAGGAAGGCGCAGAACAGTCCGGTTCGGTCCTTGCCTGCCGCGCAGTGGACCACGAAGCCCGCCTCGTCATCGGCCTCTGCCAGCGCCTCGAACCCGGCGCGGAACACCGCCATATTGCCCTCGTCAAAGGGCAGGCGCTTGTAGGTTTGCGTCATGAACTGGCGGATGGAATTGAGGCTCATATCGCTGTCGCGCAGGAACACCATGTGCGGCGGCTCGGCATGACCGGCATGGTCGCTGGCCAGCACCCGCACGCCGTCGCGCTGCACCCAGAAGCTCGGCTCCAGCTCACGCTCGCGCGGCCGGCGCAGATCAGCCACCACCTGGATGTTCAGGCCGTCGAGGCGCGCCTGATCCTCGGGCGTCGCGCGCGAGAACTGGCCCGACCGGTAGAGCCGGTCGGCCACATGCCCGCCATCGACCGCCTGGTAAGCGCCGAACCGGCGGAAATTGTAAACACCCGACAGGGGAAGGACTCGCTCGCTCATACATCAGACCTAGCCCGCTGCGCGCAAGGCGGCAAGCGGAGGCAGGGGATGGGGGTGGGGTGGGAGCCAATATACCCACCTGTGCCCTCCCGGACGGCGTAGCCGATCCGGGACCCATCCATGATCGTCTCAACCGCTGCGCAGGTGGACAGGATTAGGGGATGGATCCCGGCTCTCCCTGCGGTCGGCCGGGAAGGCAGGTTAGGTTAGCGCAGGAAGGAAAGAAAAACCCCGGCGCGTTACCGCACCGGGGCTCTCCAGTCTCAACGATAAACCTGAACCCTAAGCCGCCTGCTTGGGCGCAAACCGGCCGTAGAAGGTTTCTGTCTTCGCCGCCATGTCGCGCAGGAGCTGGGGCACCTCGAACGGCTTGCCGTACTTGGCTTTCAGCTCATCGGCGCGCTTGACGAAGTCGGCGGCGCCCACCGTGTCGATGAAGGACAGGACGCCGCCTGTATAGGGCGCAAAGCCCCAGCCCAGGATGGAGCCCACATCGGCTTCGCGCGGATCGGCGACGATGCCTTCCTCCATGGTGCGGGCCGCTTCCAGCGCCTGGGCGTAGAGGATGCGGTCCTTGATCTCGTCCACAGACGGCTGCTGATCGTCACTCAGGAGTGTGCCGTTCGGGGCGAACTGGCCCAGCTCGTCCCACAGACGCTTGGACTTGCCGTCATAGACATAGAAGCCCTTGGCGTTCTTGCGGCCATAGCGGCCCAGCTCGTACATGGTCTCGATGACCGTGGCGTTGGGCGTATCCTCGAAGGCGGTGCCCAGATCCTTCTTGGTCTGTTGCAGCACCTTGTAGCCCAGATCAATGGCCACCTCGTCCTGCAGGGAGAGTGGGCCGACCGGCATGCCGGCCATGCGCGCGCCGTTCTCGATCAGGGCCGGCTTCACGCCCTCGGTGAGCATGTACATGCCCTGCTCGATGAAGCGCATCACGCAGCGATTGGCGTAGAAGCCGCGCGTATCGGACACCACGATCGGGGTCTTCTTGATCTTCGACACGAAATCGATTGCGCGCGACACCGCCGCATCGCCGGTCTTCTCGCCCACGATCAGCTCCACCAGCATCATCTTCTCAACCGGTGAGAAGAAGTGGATGCCGATATAGTTTTCCGGCCGCGACGAGGCCTGCGCCAGCGAGGTGATCGGAATGGTGGAGGTGTTGGACCCGAAGATCGCATCCTTGGGCAGGTGTTCTTCCGCTGCCTTGGTGATCTGGTGCTTCAGTTCGGAGTTCTCGAACACCGCTTCCACCACCAGGTCCACATCTTTCAGATGCGCATAATCGGTGGTCGCCGTGACCAGATCGCCCATGGCTTTCGCCTTGGCTTCAGACAGCTTGCCGCGCTGCACGCCCTTGGCGAAATGATC
The DNA here is from genome assembly GCA_027627705.1 of Hyphomonadaceae bacterium BL14. Lineage (NCBI taxonomy): Bacteria > Pseudomonadati > Pseudomonadota > Alphaproteobacteria > Hyphomonadales > Hyphomonadaceae > Hyphomonadaceae bacterium BL14. The sequence continues at coordinate 408,668 of CP091242.1, read as the reverse complement.
AAGCACGTGCTGCTTGCCCTTGTCGGCGCCCTCCTGATCGCGGTCGATCAGCACCACTTCAATGCCAGCCTGGGCCGACACCGTGGCCACGCCCGCACCCATGAAGCCCGCGCCGATGACGGCGATCTTGCGCACGTCGGATTTCGACTGGCCCGCCGGGCGGCGTCCGCCCTTTTCCAGCGCCTGTTTGGACAGGAACAGCGAGCGGATCATGTTGCGGCTTTCAGGCCGCATCAGAAGCTTGGTGAAATACCGGCTCTCGATGCGCAGCGCCGCGTCCATGGGCAGCTGAAGCCCTTCATAGACGCACGACAGGATATAGCGCTGGGCGGGATAATTGCCGTAGGTCTCTTTCAGCAGCATCGGGCTGGCCGCGCCGAACACCTGCATGCCCTGGGGGTGGTAGGGGCCGCCGCCGGGGATTTTGAACTTGTCCTGGTCCCAGGGCTGCTTGGAGCCCAGCGGATTGGCTTTCACCAGCGCCTTGGCCTTCTCCACGATCTCGGCGACCGGGGCGATCTCGTGAACCACGCCTTGCGCCTTGGCGGTCTCGGCGTCGAACTGTTTGCCCTGCAGCATCACCGGCGCGGCATTCATCACGCCGATGAGACGCGGCAGGCGCTGGGTGCCGCCGCCGCCGGGCAGCACGCCCACCAGGCTTTCGGGCAGGCCGAGCTTGGCGCCGGTATCGCTCGCCATCACGCGGTAATGGCACGCCAGCGTCACCTCGAACCCGCCGCCCAGCGCCAGGCCGTTGATCGCCGCGGCGACCGGCTTGCCGCAGGTCTCCAGCGCACGCAGCGAGGCGTTGAGCCGATAGGCAATGTCGAACAGTTTCTGCTTGGCCTCATCCTCGGGCAGACCTTTGAGGTCCGCCATGCCCGCGCCCAGCTCGGTCAGGTCGGCGCCGGCGCAGAACGCCTTCTTGCCCGACGTGATGACCGCGCCTGTGATGGCGTCCTCGCCCTGGATGCGCGCGATGATCTGGCCCATCTCGGCCATCACGTCGGCCGACAGGACATTCATGGACACGTTGGGAGAGTCAAAGGTGATCAGGGCGATCCCGTCGCCGTCGACCTCGAATTTGAAGTGTGTGTAGCTCATTGGGAGTTCTCCTCCTTTGATGCGTCCTCATCAGGCGCATCCGGTGAATTCTTTTTGGTTCTGGTCCGGGCGGCGCCGAAGGCCGGGGCCAGCGCAACGCCAAACGCGACGCCAAACGCAAGGCCCAGTGCGACATCGCCAAAGATCGTGCCGAACGCCACGCCCAGCGCCATGCCAACGCCTATGCCGATGGGCAGGCCCGCCGCAAAAGCGGCCTTCCCAAACTTGCGCTCCGGCTTGCCCTCGTCTTCGGCCATCGCCCTAGATCCGCTCGATGATCGTGGCCGTGCCCATGCCGCCGCCGACGCAGAGCGTCGCCAGCGCCGTGCCCTTGCCGGTGCGCTCCAGCTCATCCAACAGCGTGCCCAGGATCATGGCCCCGGTCGCGCCCAGCGGGTGGCCGAGCGCAATGGCACCGCCATTGACGTTGACCTTGTCGTGGGGAACGCCGAGATCTTCCATGAAGCGCAGCACCACCGCGGCGAAAGCTTCATTCATCTCGTAGAGATCAATGTCCTTTTCGCTCATGCCGGCTTTTTTCAGCGCCTTGCGCGCCGACGGCGCCGGGCCGGTCAGCATGATGGTCGGCTCCGACCCGATGGAGGCCATGGAGCGAATGCGCGCGCGCGGCTTCAGGCCCAGACGCTCGCCCATTTCCCTGGTGCCCACCAGGATGGCCGAGGCGCCGTCCACGATGCCCGACGAATTGCCGGCGTGGTGGACGAAATTGATCTTTTCAAGGTCCGGGTATCGCTGGATCGCCACCTTGTCGAGGCCCACAAAGGCTGCCAGATCGGCAAAGGCGGGCTTGAGGCTCGCCAGCGACTGCATGTCCGTGCCCGGGCGCATGTGCTCGTCATGATCGAGCTGGGTCAGGCCCAGCTGGTTCTTCACCGGCACCACGCCCTTGGTGAACCGGCCCTCTTTCCACGCCTGCTCGGCGCGCTTCTGGCTTTCCACGGCATAGGCGTCCACATCGTCGCGGCTATAGCCGTATTTCGACGCGATCAGATCGGCCGAAATGCCCTGGGGCACGAAGTAATGGTCGAATGCCATTTCCGGATCGACCACCATCGCGCCGCCATCGGATCCCATGGGCACGCGGCTCATGGCCTCGACCCCGCCGCCAATGGCCATGTCCGCCTCGCCCGACATGACTTTCGCGGCGGCCAGATTCACCGCCTCCAGCCCCGAGGCGCAGAAGCGGTTGACCTGAAAGCCCGACACCGTCTCGGCATAGCCCGCATTCAGGGCTGCAGCGCGCGCGATATTGGCGCCCTGCTCGCCCACCGGCGAAACGCAGCCCAGCACCACATCATCAATGACGCTGGTGTCGAGATTATTGCGGTCACGAATGGCTTCCAGCTGCTGGGTCGCCAGCTGCAGCGCGGTGATCTCGTGCAGCGAACCATTCTTCTTGCCCTTGCCGCGCGGCGTGCGGCAGGCGTCATAGATGTAAGCGTCGGTCATTGGGGGTGTCTCCCGGTTGAATCAGAGAATTCAGTGTTGTTTGTCTTGCCCCGCTTGAGGGGGAGTCGCCCCGGAGCGGGCTCCGGGGCTGAAGGGAAAACGCGCTACCTAAAGCGTCCTTGCGATCAGCACCTTCATGATTTCGTTGGTGCCGCCATAGATGCGTTGCACGCGCGCGTCGCGCCACATGCGGGCGATCGGGTATTCGTTCATGAAGCCGTAGCCGCCATGGAGCTGGACGCATTCATCCACCAGCTCGCACTGGATGTCGGTGACCCAGTATTTGGCCATGGACGCCGTGGCTGCATCCAGCTTGCCGTCGATGAGCAGATCTGAGCAGTGCTGGCAGAACACCTCGGCGATGGTGGCCTTGGTCTTCAGCTCGGCGAGCTTGAACTGGGTGTTCTGGAAATCGATGACCGCCTTGCCGAAAGCCTTGCGCTCCTTGACGTAATTGATCGTCTCGGCCAGCGCGCGCTTCATCATGCCCACGCCCTGTACCGCGATCTGCAGCCGCTCCTGGGGCAATTGCTCCATCAGCTGGACGAAGCCGCGGCCCTCGTCCTGACCCAGCAGGGCTTCGGCCGGCACCCACATGTCCTCAAAGAACAATTCGGCGGTGTCTTGGGCTTTCAGGCCCACCTTGTCGAGATTGCGCCCGCGGCGGAAGCCGTCGAGCCCGTCCGTCTCCACCAGGAAGAGCGAGGTGCCCTTGGCACCGGCCTTGGGATCGGTCTTGGCCACCACCACGATGAGATTGGCCGTGCCGCCATTGGTGATGAAGGTCTTCGAGCCATTGATGCGATAGCCATTGCCATCGCGCACCGCCGTGGTCTTCACGCCCTGCAGGTCCGAACCCGCGCCGGGCTCGGTCATGGCGATGGCACCGACATACTCGCCGGTCAGCATTTTGGGCAGGATGCGCTGCTTCTGCTCTTCCGAGCCGTAATGCCAGACATACGGAGCCACGATGGAGTTATGCAAAGACGCGCCCCAGCCGTCCACGCCCAGCTCGGCCACCGCCATGTGGAAGGCGTAGTCATGGCGCCAGTCCCCGCCCGCACCGCCGTATTCTTCCGGGCAGGCCGGGCACAACAGGCCCGCCTCGCCCGCCTTGGTCCAGATGTCCCGGTCGACCTGGCCCTCTTTCTCCCAGCGGTCGCCGTGAGGCAGGCATTCCTTGGTCAGGAAGCCGCGCACGGCGTGGTCGAACATGTTCACATCCTCCTGGTCGAGCCAGGCGGGACGGGGCGTATTGAGCACTTGGGCATTCATGATCGTGTCTCCTGTCTGGGTCGCAGCCGGCCTAGAACGCCTCGGCGGCGAGCGCCATCAAATTGCCGGCACCGCTTTCGATGCGCGCCAGATGGGCGTCGGCATCCGGCAGCCAGCGGGCGACGAAATACTCCGCCGTGACAAGCTTGGCCGCGTAGATCGGATCGGTCTCGCCCGCGGCGGCTTTCGCAGCGGCAATCTTGGCCATTTTCGCCCAGGTCCAGGCAAAACAGGTCAGGCCGAACAGGTGCAGATAATCGGTCGAGGCCGCGCCCGCATTATCAAAATTCTCCAGCCCCTTCTCGACCAGCCAGTTGGTGGCGCGTTTCAGCTTGGCGGTGACGGCTTCCAGCCCCTCGACGGACGACGCGATGGCGCTGTCGCCCTTGTTTTCCGCCACGAAGGCGTCGAGGGCGGCGAAGAAATTATTGATCGGCGCCATGCCCTTCATGGCCAGCTTGCGGCCCACCAGGTCCAGGGCCTGCACGCCATTGGTGCCTTCATAGATCAGGGTGATGCGCGCATCACGCAGGAGCTGGGACATGCCCCACTCCTCGGTGAAGCCCGAGCCGCCATGAATCTGCAGGCCCTTGGAAACGCTGTCATAGCCCTTGTCGGTGAGATAGGCTTTGATCACCGGGGTCAGCAGCGCCATGTAATCGCCTGCTGTCTCGCGCGCCTTCTCGTCTTCGCCCTTGTGCTCCAGATCGCCCTGCAGCGCGGTCCAGTAGGCCAGCGCACGCGCGCCCTCCACAAACACTTTCTGGTCCATCAGCATGCGCCGCACGTCCGGGTGCACGATGATCGGATCGGCCGGGCCGTCCGGGTTTTTCGGCCCCGTCAGCGAGCGGCCCTGAAGCCGGTCCTTGGCGAAGCTGAGCGAGAACTGGTAGGCGGTCTCGGCCAGGCCCAGACCCTGAAGGCCCACGCCCAGGCGTGCCTCGTTCATCATGACGAACATGATGCGCAGGCCTTTGTTTTCCTCGCCCACGAGCCAGCCGGTGGCCTCGTCATAATCCATGACGCAGGTGGCATTGCCGTGAATGCCCATCTTGTGCTCCAGCCCGCCGCATTTCAGCGTGTTGCGCTGGCCCGGCTCGCCGTTTTCATCGGGGATGAATTTGGGCACCACGAAGAGCGAAATACCCTTCACGCCCGCCGGCGCGCCTTCAATGCGTGCCAGCACCAGGTGAACGATATTCTTCGACAGGCCGTGCTCGCCCGCCGAAATCCAGATTTTCTGGCCGGAAATCTTGTAGGACCCGTCGCCATTGGGCACCGCCTTGGTGCGCAGCATGCCCAGATCCGTGCCGCAATGGGGCTCGGTCAGGTTCATCGTACCCGACCATTCGCCGGAAATCATCTTGGGCAGGTACATCTGCTTCTGCTCGTCCGAACCGCCCACCACCAGCGCATGCACCGCGCCGCCGGTCAGACCCGGATACATGCCGAACGCCATGTTGGCGCTGGTCACCATCTCGTTGAAGGCGAGGTTCAGGAAATGCGGCAGGCCCTGACCGCCATATTGCGGATCGGCCGACAGCGCGGTCCAGCCGCCTTCGGTCATCTGGGCATAGGCGTCCTTGAACCCGTCGGGGGTCGTAACGACGCCGTCTTTCAGCGTGCAACCCTGCACGTCGCCGGTCTTGTTCAGCGGGGCCAGCACGTTTTCACACAGCTTGGCACCCTCTTCCAGGATGGCGTCGATGATATCCGGGGTCGCCTCGGAGAAGCCGTCCAGATGGCTGTATTGCTGGACGTCGAGAAGCTCGTTGAGGACGAATTTCTGGTCACGAAGCGGGGCGCGGTACTGGGGCATGTTGGTCTCCGAAGTGTCGGGCCGGCGCGCGATATCGGGCCGGCTTGAGGGTTGGCCGCCAGCCAGTCAGGGTCTGGCGTGTCGGTATGAGGCGTCAGTCAGGCGGGCCGGCGGCCCATTCGGTCAGGCGCGCCGCAGCCAGCGCCTCGAAGGCGCGCGCGCGGCGTTTGATGTCGTCAGGCGGTTCGCGATTGGCCAGGCGCTCTTCCAGCCAGCGCGTCCCGGCGTGCAACTCGGCCAGCGCCCCGTCGATATCGTCGCGCTGGCGCTCCAGCACCGCGATACGGTCACGCATGCGCTCCAGCGCCAGGCCCAAATGCGCGCGCGAGCCGTGATCGAGCTGTTCGATCTCCAGCATTTCGCGTACATCTTCGAGGGAAAAGCCCACGCGCCGTCCGCGCAGGATCAGCTCCAGCCGCGCGCAATCGGCGGCGGTGTACAGGCGCGTTGCCCCCCGCCGACGCGGTTTGAGCAGGCCTTTCTGTTCGTAAAAGCGCAGCGTGCGCGCCGTGACGCCGAAGCGTTCGGCAAGCTCCCGGATCGTCCAGAGCGAGTCAGGCGCGGGTGTTTGGCTCATGGCGGTCACCATCTACCAGCTTTACGTTCACGTCAACGTCAATCAGATGGCAGCCCGCTACAAACCTAGGCGCGGCGGGCGACTCGCGCCAATGCTTCATCCATGGTCTCTCGCCCCCTCACCTGCCTCCTGGCCGCCGCGTCGCTTGGCGCGGCGGCCCCCGCTCAGGCGCAGTTGCGCGACGTGCTCCTGGTGGAGCGCGACGGCGGGCCGCATCTCTGGCTCGCTTTTGACCGCCAGCCGGCGTCAGCCTTCATCGAAGCTGGCGCGCTGTACATTACCGGCGTGGACGGCGAAGCCGCGCGACGGATCACCCCGGCCGGCCCCGCGCCCATCGCGGCGCTGCACCTGGCGCCCGAGCCTGACGGCGTACGCCTCACGCTGGACGGTGCACCCATGCAGACAGCCGAGATACGCGCAGGCGGCGTATGGCTGACCCTGGATGCACACGGATGGACCGCGCCGCCCGCAGCGCGTGTGGCAGCGGCCAGACCGGCCCCCGGCGCGGCGCAGTCTCCGGAGCCGTCACCGGCACCGTCTTCGGTGCCGCCGCCTGAACCCGCACCCACATCCGCCGGTCCAGCCATGACCCCGCGCGCCGCGCCGGAGCCTGCGCAAACCTCACAGCCCGGCCCTGCATCCACACCGGCCCAGCGCGCGGCCGCGTTGAACCCCGCCTGCGCCGGTATTGCACTGGAGCTGGAAGATGCACCCTGGGATCTCGATCTGATCGCGGCCCAGGGCGCGTGCCTGGCCCGGGCCGGCGACAGCGCCGAGGCGGCCGTCCAGTTCGAACGCGTCCTGGCCTTCGAGCCGGAGCATGCCCGCGCAGCCCTGGGCCTGGCGCGCCTGAAAGAAGCCGCCGGCGAGCTTGGTGCCGCCGCCGACCTCTACGACATCGCCGCCCGCGGTGCCCGCACCGACGGCGAAGCGCTGGAAGCCATGGCGGCCGCGCGGCGGCTGAGAGAGGCGTCGGGGGAGTAGGTGGAGGCCGCTGACTTCATTTGTGGAAAAGCCATCCACTGGCTTCACCGATAAAAGCGCTCCGTAGAAGCCCCCTCTCCCCCATTTATGGGGGAGAGGATAAAGGTGAGGGGGCGGACCTCTCCGGATCACATTGCTTGGCCCCGCATGGCTGGACCGCCGCACACCCCTCACCCTACCCTCTCCCCTCAGAGAGGGGAGAGGAGGCTTTGACGGGGCGAGTTCATAACAGGCCCCCGTCCCCCAACATCGCCTCAAGCGTCTCCAGCCGGTCCGCTTCGGCAGCCGGTTTGTCCCAGCGGATGCGATGAATGCGCGGGAAGCGCATGGCGACGCCCGATTTGTGGCGTGGCGAGCGATTGAGCCCCTCGAACGCGATCTCCAGCACCAGGCCGAACTCGGGCCCCGCCTTCACCGCGCGCACGGGCCCGAAGCGCTCGACGGTATGCGCCTTCACGAACGCGTCGAGCTGTTTGAGCTCGGCATCGGTGAACCCGAAATAGGCCTTGCCAACAGGGGTCAGCGCCTCGCCGTCCTCGCCCGCGCGCCAGACGCCGAAGGTGAAATCGGAATAGAAGCTCGACCGCTTGCCGTGGCCGCGCTGGGCGTACATCAGAACCGCGTCCACCAGAAACGGATCGCGCTTCCACTTGAACCATTCCCCACGCGGACGCCCGGGCAGATAGGGACTGGCCAGGCGCTTGATCATCACGCCTTCGGCATGGGCGTGGGGCGGATCGGCGCGCAGGGCGTCCAGCGCCGCCCAGCTTTCAAACCGGATCGGTGCCGACAGATCGATCCGGTCCGAGCCGAGCGCCGTCACAAACGCCTCCAGCCGCGCCCGGCGCGCCGCGAAGGGCAGCGCGCGCAAATCGTCCTCACCCTCCACCAGAAGATCATAGGCGCGGATAAAGGCGGGATGGCGCGTCACGATCGCTTTGGACACGGTCTTGCGGTTCAGGCGCTGCTGCAGATCACCGAAGGGGGCCGGCCCGCCATCGCCGGCGCGCACCAGGAGTTCGCCGTCCAGCGCGCCTTCATAGTCCAGCGCCGCCAGCACATCGGGAAAGGCGTGGGAGATATCGTCCCCGGTGCGCGTGTAGAGCCGGCGCACCCCGCCCTCGCTCACCGCCTGCACGCGGATGCCGTCCCATTTCCATTCCGCCTGCACGTCGTCTGGTGCCAGCGCGTCGAGATCGCGCGGTGCCACCGGGTGGGCCAGCATGACGGGGCGGAAGGGCGATTTCGCCGCGCTCTCGGGCCGCTTGGCCCGGCCCTCCAGCCAGGCAAACAGAGCCTCATAGGGCGGCACCAGCCCGTGCCAGATTTCCTCGATCGCATTGACCGGCACGCCGCCATATTGCGCCAGCGCCGTCTTGGCCAGCCGCGCCGATACCCCCACGCGAAGCCCGCCGGTCACCAGCTTCAAGAGCGCCCAGCGCCCGGTCGCGTCCAGCGCATCCAGCCAGGCCTCGATCTGGGCGGGTGCCTCGGCGCGGGTCATCGTCTGCAGCTTGGCGATCACCTCGGCCAGATCCGGCGCACGATTGGCACTGCGCCGCGCGGGCCAGATCAACGCCACGGTTTCAGCCAGGTCTCCGACATAGTCATAAGACAGGGCAAACAGCACCGGATCCGTGCGCTCCGCCGCCAGCGCCCGGATCACGCCGGCCTTGGCCCCGCGAAACTCCAGCGCCCCGGTCAGCGCCGCCAGCGCCAGCCCCCGCTCCGGGTCCGGCACCTGCCCGAAATGCACTTCCAGCGCGCGCAGCTTGCCATTGCGCTGCGGGGTAAAGGCCAGCTGGTCCAGCAATCGCGCAAAACGCTCCATGGCGATGGATATAGCGCGCGGGGGCGGGACACGGCCAGCACAGCCCTCTCCCCCTGACGCCCCGCTTCACACCTGCCAGAATCCCGCCACAGCCGCCCGCCCCGATTGCGCGCCCCGCCAGCGATCCGGTATAGGCTGGCACGACCCTTCTTTCCGGCTCGTCATATAAAGGAGCGCCCCCGCTCATGGCCGCGTATCAGTATGTTTATCACATGGACAAGCTGTCCAAGACCTATCCGGGTGGCAAGCCGGTGTTCACGGGCATTTCGCTGCACTTCCTGCCCGACGCCAAGATCGGCGTGGTGGGCACGAACGGGTCGGGCAAATCGACCCTCCTGCGCATCATGGCCGGCCAGGACACCGATTTCGCCGGCGAGGCCTGGGCCGAAAAGGGCGTGCGCGTGGGCTATCTGGCCCAGGAGCCCAAGCTCGACGAGGCCAAGACGGTCTGGGAAAACGTCATCGAGGGCTCTGAAGACAAGCGTATTTTCGACGCCTACAACGCCATCGCCATGCGGCTCGCCGAGGAGTATTCCGACGAGCTGATGGAGGAAATGAACGCCCTTCAGGAACAGGTCGACGCGCGCGACGCCTGGGACGTGGATTCCAAGATCGAAATGGCGATGGAGGCCCTGCGCTGTCCGCCAGGCGAGGCAGCGGTGACCAATCTGTCAGGCGGCGAGCGGCGGCGCGTGGCGATCTGCCAGCTTCTCCTGTCCAAGCCCGACATGCTGCTGCTGGACGAACCGACCAACCACCTCGACGCCGAAAGCGTGGCCTGGCTCCAGCACCATCTGGAGAATTATCCCGGTGCCGTGCTGATCGTCACCCACGACCGCTATTTCCTCGACGCCATCACCACCTGGACGCTGGAACTCGATCGCGGCCAGGGCGTCCCCTATGAGGGCGGCTATACCCGCTGGCTGGAACAGAAATCCAAGCGCCTGGCGCAAGAGTCGCGCGAGGAAAGCGCCAAGCAGCGCGCCCTCAGCCGCGAGCTGGAATGGATCCGGGCCAGCCCGAAAGCCCGCCAGGCCAAATCCAAGGCGCGTATCAAATCCTATGAGCAGATGCGCGACGAGGCTGATCGCGACAAGGTCTCCACAGCCATCATCCGCATCCCGCCGGGCCCGCGCCTGGGCGGCAATGTGGTGGCGTTTGAAAACGTCTCCAAAGGCTTTGAAGACAAGCTGCTGATCAAGGACCTGACCTTCAAGCTGCCGCCGGGCGGCGTGGTGGGTGTGATTGGCCCCAACGGCGCGGGCAAGACCACGCTGTTCAAGATGATCATCGGCGAGGAGACGCCCGATACCGGCTCCGTCACCCTCGGCGAGACGGTCAAGCTCGGCTATGTGAACCAGAGCCGCGACGCGCTGGACCCGAAGAAGAACGTCTGGGAAGAGATTTCCGGCGGCAATGACATGCTCGACCTGGGCGGCCGCGAGGTGCCCAGCCGCGCCTATGTCGGCGCGTTCAACTTCAAGGGCGGCGACCAGCAGAAGAAGGTCGGCGTGCTGTCTGGCGGTGAGCGCAACCGGGTGCATCTGGCCAAGATGCTCAAGGAAGGCGGCAATCTCCTCCTGCTCGACGAACCGACCAACGATCTCGACGTGGAGACCCTGTCGGCGCTGGAAGTGGCGCTGGAGGATTTCCCCGGCTGCGCCGTGGTCATCTCCCACGACCGCTTCTTCCTCGACCGCATCGCCACCCACATCCTCGCGTTCGAAGGCGACAGCCATGTGGAATGGTTCGAGGGCGCCTTCTCCGACTATCTCGAAGACAAGAAGCGCCGCCTCGGCACCGACTCGCTGGTGCCCAGCCGCGTGAAATTCCAGAAGTTCGCACGGTAGCCATCACATTGCCTTCCCGGACGCCCCGGCATTCAGCCGGGGCGAGCCGGGACGGCAGGGGTGGCGTGAATTAGCTTGCTGTCCCCCGGCGTGAGGGTATCACTGCCACGCGGCAAGTTGGCGCTAGTCCCCCCTCACAACGGAATATTATCGTGCTTTTTCCACGGATTGGTCAGTTGCTTGTTGCGCAGGGTGCGCAGGGCGCTGATCAGGCGCAGGCGGGTGTTGCGCGGCAGGATGACGTCGTCGAGATAGCCGCGCGCGGCCGCCACGAAGGGGTTGGCGAAGCGGTCTTCGTATTCTTTCGTGTGGGCGGCCATCTTGTCCGCATCCCCCAGATCGGCCCGGTGGATGATTTCCGCGGCGCCCTTGGCGCCCATCACCGCGATCTCGGCTGAGGGCCAGGCATAGTTGATGTCGCCGCGCAAATGCTTGGACGCCATCACGTCATAGGCGCCGCCATAGGCCTTGCGCGTGATCACCGTGAGCTTGGGCACCGTGGCCTCGGCATAGGCGAACAACAGCTTGGCGCCGTGCTTGATCAGCCCGCCATATTCCTGGCGCGTGCCGGGCAGGAAGCCGGGCACGTCGACAAAGGTGATGATGGGGATTTCAAACGCATCGCAAAAGCGCACGAAGCGCGCGGCCTTCTTGGAGGCGTCAATGTCGAGCACGCCCGCCAGCACCAGCGGCTGGTTGGCGACAAAGCCCACGGTCTGGCCTTCCAGGCGCCCGAACCCGATGACGATATTGGCGGCGTAGGACGGCGCGATCTCGAAGAAATCGCCCTCGTCGGCGGTCTTCACGATCAGCTCGCGGATATCATAGGGCTTGTTGGGGTTGGGCGGGACCAGCGTATCGAGGCTGTGCTCGACGCGGTCGGGCCGGTCGGCCACGGCGCGCACGGGGGGCTTCTCGCGATTATTCAGGGGCAGGAAGTCGATCATCCGGCGCACCTGGACCAGCGCCTCGATATCATTCTCGAACGCCGCGTCGGCGACACCGGATTTCTTGGCGTGGACGGACGCGCCGCCCAGCTCTTCGTGGGTCACCACCTCATTGGTGACGGTTTTCACCACGTCCGGCCCGGTCACATACATGTAGGAGGTGTCCTTCACCATGAAGATGAAGTCGGTCATGGCCGGCGAATACACGTCCCCGCCCGCGCACGGGCCCATGATCACGCTGATCTGCGGAATGACGCCCGAGGCCAGCACATTGCGCTGGAAGATTTCCGCGTAACCGCCCAGCGCATCAACGCCTTCCTGGATGCGCGCCCCGCCCGCGTCGAACAGGCCGATGATCGGCGCGCCGTTTTTCAGCGCCGCGTCCTGCACCTTGCAGATCTTGCGCGCATGGGCCAGCGAGAGCGAGCCGCCGAACACCGTGAAATCCTTGGCGAACACGTAAACGAGGCGGCCATTGATGGTCCCGGACCCGGTGACCACGCCATCGCCGGGGATTTTCTTGTCCGCCATGCCGAACTCGGTGCAGTCATGCTCGACAAACATGTCGAACTCTTCAAAAGAGCCCGGATCCAGCATGACATCCAGACGCTCGCGCGCGCTCAGCTTGCCCTTGTCGTGCTGGGCCTTGATGCGCGCCTCGCCTCCGCCCAGGCGCGCTGCCGCGCGCTTGCGCTCGAGCTCATCAATGACGGCTTTCATGAATCAGGTGTCTCCCGCACAGAACCGGTGTCCGGCGTTAGCTAGCACCGGCGCGCCTGCCTGGGCAAATGGTCAGGCCGCCGCGAGCGGCCACAATCGGGCGAACAGGCGCTCGCCGGCAGGGGCTTCTGCGCCGGGGTCCGCCAGCGCCACCTCGATCGCCCGGTCCGCCGCACCCAGCATCAGCTGAGCCAGAGGCGTGTCATCCACATCGGCCCGCACTGATCCGTCGCGCTGACCATTGCGCAATATGTGAGAGACGATGCGCAATCGCTGGGCGCGCCAGCCGCCATCGCCGGACTCCCACGTGCTGGGCGGCAGGTGCAGCCACAACGCACTGGCCGCATCGGGGTGGGTCCGGGCGAAGTCGCACAACACCCCCAGCACGCCCTGCAGGCGGGCCTTCACGCCCACCGCGGTGCGCGATGCCGCGTCCATGGCGGCCACCAGCGCCTCAAGATCAGGCGCCAGCACGGCACCGGGCAAGGCCTCCTTGCCGCCGAAATATTTATAGAGGGTGGCAAGGCTTAACCCCGCCGCCTTGGCGGCTTCGCGCATGCCCAGGCGCTCCAGCGGTCCCTGGCTCATCAGCCCGAGAATCGCGGCGCGCGCCTGCTCGCGCTCATCCGCGTCGAGTGATCGTCCCTGCGCCCTCTGGGCGCCGCCGGCCAATGCTGTCATGGGAGTCCCCCGCCCCGGAACCACAGACATAAGGCGGGACCCGGCGCGCCGGGTCCCGCCCTGTCCAGACTATTCCGGTTTGCGGAAACGCAGCGTCATGCGGTCAGTTTCGCCGATCGCACGGGCTTCTTCGCTGTCGCTGCTGGGCATGCGCGTCCACACCCCGCCATCGGCGTCAGCCGGATCGTTGGGATTGGCGTTGACCTCGGACGCGCCCTCAAACACGAAGCCGCGCGCTTCGAACGCAGCGATCAGGTCGGCCTGGCGCATATAGCCGCGGCTGCCATTGGCGCGGTCATCGGCCTCGTCCGCCGGGGCGCGATGCTGCACCACGCCCGCAATGCCGCCCGGCGCCAGCAGCGTCCAGGCGTCATTGACCGCCATCTCCAGATTGCCGGTGCGGGCCATGTTGTGCAGGGCGCGGATATACAGCACCCGGTCGGCGGTTCCGGCCAGATCATCAGAGACCTCGCCAAAGCGCGTCATGCCATCCACTTCGCCGCCCCAGGCCGCGGCCTGAACCGGGAAGGACTGCTCCAGCCCGGCGGCGGCCGCCCGGCGCTCGTCCGTCATGCGGTCGCCAAAGAGCGCTTCCAGCACCGGCATGGGATAGTTGATGGCCATATAGCGGCCAGAGGTTTCGGTGTAGGGCAGCAGGATGCGCGTGTACCAGCCGCCGCCCGGCAGGGCCTCGACCACGGTATGGTTCGGCTGCACATCGAAGAAGGCGAGCGTTTCACCCGGGTTGCGCCACTCGTCGCGGGCGCGGTCGCCATCGCGGCGCGCATCGGCCAGAACATCGTCCAGGCTGGTTGCGCCGGCAGCATCCGCCATGGCGTCACCGGCGTCCTCAGCCGCGTCCTGCATCGTTTCGGCACCGTCTTCCATGGCCGTCGCGGCGTCTTGTGCGCCCTCTTCCATGGCACCGGCGCTGTCCTGATTGTCCTGCGCCGGGTCGGCGCAGGCAGCCAGCAAAGCCGCAGCGGCGATAGTCGTCATCCAGATCGATTTCATGATTATTCTCCTGTTAGCCCTCAGGCTGGCGCACGGTATAGCGCAAGCCCGCCACAAAATCGCCCCCTTTTCGAATGCGGCCATGCCCGCTCAGGCCGATTTTCCGGCGTGCACCAGCGTCTCCTGATTGCCGTCCGACCCGGTCACCGGGCTTGGCGCGCGGCCCGCCACGATCCAGCCCGCTGCTTGCAGCCCGGCCCCCACATCATCCAGCGCCCGCGCGGCAGCCTCTTCATCGCGCACCACCCCGCCCTTGCCCACAAACGCGCGCCCGACTTCGAATTGCGGCTTGAACAGCGCCACCAGATGCGCGCCCGGCGCGGCCAGCGCCAGGGCGGCCGGCAGTACCTTCATCAGGCCGATAAAGCTGGCGTCGCACACGATCAGGCTGGGGGCTTCAGGCAAATGGGCAAGCGTCAGCGCCCTGGCGTCCAGCCCCTCCAGGCTGGTCAGGCGGGGGGCAGCCTTCAGGTTCGGGTGAAGCTGGCCGTGGCCCACATCCACGGCGGTCACATGACGCGCGCCGCGCGCCAGCAGGACCTGGCTGAAGCCCCCGGTGCTGGCACCGACATCGAGGCACACCCGCCCCGCCGGGTCGACGGCGAAGGCATCCAGGCCGGCCACAAGCTTCAGCGCGGCGCGGCTGACATACGGGTGGGCCGGCTCGGCCTCCACCCGCGCGCCGTCAGGAATGGTGCGCGAGGGCTTGTCGATCGTCTGCCCGTCCACGCGCACGCAGCCCGCCGCGATCGCGGCCTGGGCGCGGGCGCGGGTGTCGAAATATCCATGTCGGACGAGATACTGATCGGCGCGCATCGGCGGTCTCTACCACGAGATCGCCGGCATGGTCAGGGAATGCATTGCTTTTGTGAAGCCGCCGGTGTATAGGCTGTCAGTCGATTTTTGGCCGGTTACTTTGGCCGCGTAGTTACGCGCTTCCCGAACGATCCCCCGAAATCCGATGTCACCTGCCCTCTCGGGGGCGTTTGTTACTCTGTATATAAGGAATACCCCATGGCTACGGGAACGGTTAAGTGGTTCAACACCACCAAAGGCTACGGCTTCATCCAGCCTGACGACGGCGGCAAGGACGTGTTCGTCCACGCCAGCGCTGTCGAGCGTGCTGGCATGGGCCCGCTTCAAGAAGGTCAGCGCCTTCAGTACGAAGAAGCGCGCGACCAGCGCACCGGCAAAACTGCCGCTGCGAACCTTGTGGCGGCTTGAACCGCTAACTGACCTAACGGTTGGGCAAAAGCCCCCGGATCCAAGCGGATCCGGGGGTTTTTCTTTGCGCGCAAGTCAAAGCTATGAGGCTAACCGCGCCGGCGCCAGCCGATCCGCCCGCGCGTGACATTGAGCGCGATCCAGACCCCCAGAAGCGCCACCGCCATCAGATACCAGGTCAGCGCATAGGCGCCGTGGCGTTCGGGCGGCGTGGCGGTAATCCAGTCGGGCGGACGGCCGTCATCCACCGCCAGCCACCAGTCCGCCATGAGCGATCCGGGGGCGAGCTCCAGCGATGTCTCCATCGTGGCAGCGTCGAACGCGTAAAACTCATCACGCTCAGGCGTATCCGCCGCGCCGAACAGGCCCCGGCGCAAGGGTGGCTCCAGCCGCAGCCCCGCGCGCGCCGCGCGAACGCCGGGTGCCGTGGCGGCTTCAGTCGCGGCGGTCGCGGCGCTCAGGGGCGCAAACCCGGCCTCGATCAGGATGAAACCTGCGTCTGCACAGTCGGGCAACGGCGCGGGCGCAAACAACCGCCAGCCCGGAGCTCCGGCGGCGCTGCGGCCAAACACCCGCACCACACGCGCGCCATCAGGCTGCGCCCCTGAAACCGGTTGACCGGCGCGCGGCGCGGCGCAGATGGCGTCCAGGCTGGCGGGTGGCGCATTGGTGATGGCGGCATGCTCGGCCAGCAGGCCCTGCTTCCAGCTGCGCCGGTCCAGCTGCCAACCGCCCAGCGCCAGCAAAAGCGCCAGCGCCATGACGGTCAGCAGGGTCAGGACCGGATAGGGGCGGAAGATGATCATGGCGCGCCCGTGCCATCACTGCCGTCATCGCCGGCATCGATCCGCCCTTCCGCCGCTGCGTGCTGGTGTTGCAGGGCGAACATGACGGCGCGAAACGGGCGCATCAGCGCCAGGCTCAGCCCCGCCGTCAGCGGCAGCCAGAGCCCGAAATGAAGCCAGAGCGGCGGGCTGAACACGACCTCGGCCACCAGGGCCATGGGCACCACGATGAAGCCGACGGCGAACATGATGAATACGGCCGGGCCGTCACCCGCATCCTCGCCCGAAAAGTCGAGGCCGCAGGACGCGCAGTGATCCGCGAATTTGAGAAAACCCGCAAACAACTCCCCTTCCCCGCAGCGCGGACAGCGTCCGCGGAAGCCTGCGAGAAAGGGGTTTGCCTGTGTCACCTGGCGCGGCGGCCTATTGATAGGCGACGTAGATGAATACGAACAGGAACAGCCAGACCACGTCGACGAAGTGCCAGTACCAGGCCGCCGCCTCAAAGCCGAAATGCTTCTGGGCGCTGAACTGCCCGGCCATCAGGCGCAACAGGCAGACCGCCAGGAAGATCGTCCCGATGATCACGTGGGCGCCATGGAAGCCCGTGGCCATGAAGAAGGTCGCGCCGTAGAGATTGCCGGAGAAGTCGAAATAGGCGTGGGTGTATTCGTACACCTGCACGCAGGTGAACAGGAGGCCCAGACCCACGGTCAGCGCCAGGCCCAGCCGCGCGCCCTTCCGGTCGCCGTGCTGCAGGGCGTGGTGCGCCCAGGTGACCGTGGTGCCCGACAGCAAAAGGATCAGCGTGTTGATCAGCGGCAGGTGGAAGGGATCGAACGTCTGAACGCCCGGAGGCGGCCAGGTTTCCCAGCCCGCGAAGTCCGCGCCGATCGGCCCGCCATCCCAGCTCGCTCCGGCCCGCACCTCGTGGAACAGGGCCATCTCGAAGAACACCCAGAACCACGCAGCGAAGAACATCACTTCGGACACGATGAACAGGATCATGCCGTAGCGCAGGCCCAGATCGACGACCGGCGTGTGATCGCCCTTGCGTGATTCCTTGATCACATCGCCCCACCAGCCGATCATGGTCCAGCCCACGATCAGGAAGCCCAGCACCATGATCCAGGGCTGACCTGCGCCCAGGAAGAAATGCGCCCAGCTGGAGGTATCCGTGACCAGGCCCTTGGTCAGCACGACAAAGCCGATGGCCAGCACGAACGCGCCCAGCGATCCCACGAAGGGCCACGGGCTCGGATCCACCAGGTGATAGTCGTGTTTGACGGCGCCGCCAGCCATGCTCATCTCCAACCAGTCTGTTCACGCGAACGCGCTATGCGCGCGGTGTATAGCCCCGGCAATGCCGGTCATCAATCAGTCTGCGGCGCCCCGTATCAGGACGCCCCGGCGACTTCCAGAGCGCGCGAGTCGCCCGCGCGCCAGAACGTATAGGACAGGGTGATCGTCTGCACGTCATTGAGCTGCCGATCCTCATCCATTTGCGGGTCGACAAAGAAGATCACCGGCATGTCAACGGTTTCGCCCGCCGCGATCGTCTGCTCGAGGAAGCAGAAGCATTCCAGCTTGGCGAAATACGTGCCGGTCTTGAACGGGGCGACATTATAGCTGGCCACGCCCGTCACCGGCTCGGACGAGGTATTGGTGACGCGGTAGAAGGCCAGTGCCGTTTCGCCCAGGCGCACGCGCATGGAGCGCTGCAGGGGTGTGAACTCCAGCGGCACACCGCGCGCCAGCGAGGCGTCAAAGCGCACCGTCACTTCGCGGTCAATGATCTGGCCGGGATCATACTGGGCCACCTGGGTCGTGCCGCCATAGCCCGTTACCCGGCAGAACAGATCGTAGATCGGCACCGCGGCATAGGCCATGCCCACCATGCCCGCGACCAACGAGGCGCAGATCACCACGACGCGCGTATTGCGCTGCAAACCGTTGAACCAGCTGGCAATCCTCATCCCGCCGCTCCCGCATTCCAGTTGGAGGTCATCTGGACGACCGTGGTCAGGAAGATCAGGACCACGAACGCCACCAGTCCGAAGGCAATCGCGCCATTGCGTTTGTTGCGCGCCGCTTCCTGCTCGGGCGTCAGCTTGACCGTGGGCTTGTACTCGTCCTGGTTCATGGCGCTATCCCGCCCCGCCCGGCAGGGGCCAGTGCACGCCCGCGCCATGTTCGGCCAGCAGGGCCGCGAACAGGAGTGCCAGGTGGGCTATCGAATAGGCGAACAGGTCGCGCGCCGACTTGTCGCCCGCGCGCACCGCGTACAGCGCGTCCTCGGCACCCGGCATATCGCCCGCCCGCGAGGCATGGACCCGCAGCGCCAGCAGCGCGAACAATGCGCCGCCAAGGCCCGCCGCAATCGCATACATCCAGCCGCCCAGGCCCGTGACCAACGGCCCGGCCGTGGCTGCGAGATACAGGCCCGTATAGACGAGGATCTGGATGCGGGTGGATTTGGCACCGCGCGCCACCGGCATCATGGGCACGCCCGCCGCCGCGTAATCGCCCGACTTGTACAGCGCCAGCGCCCAGGAATGGGGCGGGGTCCACAGGAAGATGATGGCGAACAGGATGACCGCATCCACGCTGACCGAACCGGTCGCTGCCGCCCAGCCGATCACGGGCGGGAAGGCACCGGCCGCACCGCCGATGACGATGTTCTGCGGCGTCAGGCGCTTCAGCCACATGGTGTAGATCACGCAGTAGAAGGCGATGGAGAAGGCCAGAAGGCCCGCCGCCACGTAATTGGTGGCCATGCCCATCAGCAGGACCGAGGCCAGGCTCATCACACCGGCAAACGTATAGGCTTCCGGGCGCGGCACGCGGCCTGTGGGCACCGGGCGGCGGCGCGTGCGCTTCATCACCGCATCGATATCGGCGTCATAGGCCATGTTGAACGCGCCCGCCGCACCCGCACCCACGGCGATGCACAAGATCGCAATGGCAGCCGATAGCGGATTCATGGCCACCGGCGCGGCCACCAGGCCGGCCAGGCCCGTGAACACCACCAGCGCCATGACGCGCGGCTTCATCAGGGCGATGTAATCGCCCACGCCCGAACCCACAGCCGGCGCGGAAGCGGCGGCGGTGTCGATGGCTTCGGGCGGCGCTGCGTGTGCAGCGCCGCCCTGATCGAGGGATATCGACGGTGTTGTCGTCACGGGAGGCGTTCCGATCAGGCCCTGGGCCTATTTGATCCGCGGCAATTCGTTGAACTGGTGGAAGGGCGGCGGAGAGGACAGGGTCCACTCCAGCGTCGTTGCGCCCTCACCCCAGGGATTGGCTTCCGCCGGGCGGCGCCGGATCGCGGCTTCGATCAGCAGAACGAAGAACACGATCATGCCCGCGGCCATGATCACATAGCCCACCGACGAGACCTGGTTCCAGAACGTGTGACCGTCGGCGAAGTCCACATAGCGCCGCGGCATGCCCTGCAGACCCAGGAAGTGCTGCGGGAAGAAGATCACGTTGGCACCGATGAAGAACAGCCAGAACTGGGTTTTGGCCAGGATCGAGCTGTACTTCACACCCCAGATTTTCTCGAACCAGTAGTAGAAGCCCGCGAAGATCGAGAACACCGCACCCAGGCTCAGCACGTAGTGGAAGTGCGCCACCACGTAATAGGTGTCGTGCAAGGACGCATCGATACCGGCATTGGCCAGAACCACGCCCGTCACGCCGCCCACGGTGAACAGGAAGATGAAGCCGATGGCCCACAGCATGGGCGTGCGCAGCGTGATCGACCCGCCCCACATGGTCGCGATCCAGGAGAAGATCTTGATACCCGTGGGCACCGCGATGATCATCGTCGCAGCCACGAAATAGGCCTTCAGGTTCACGTCCATGCCCACGGTGTACATGTGGTGGGCCCACACGATGAAGCCGATGAAGCCAATGGCCACCATGGCGTACGCCATGCCCAGATAGCCGAATACCGGCTTCTTGGAGAAGGTGGACACGATGTGGGAGATCATGCCGAAGCCCGGCAGGATCAGGATGTACACTTCGGGGTGGCCGAAGAACCAGAACAGGTGCTGGAACATGACCGGGTCGCCGCCACCGGCGGGATCGAAGAAGGTCGTCCCGAAATTGCGGTCGGTGAGCAGCATGGTCAGCGCGCCCGCCAGGACCGGCACGGCCAGCAGCAAGAGGAAGGTCGTCACCAGCATCGACCACACGAACAGCGGCATCTTGTGCAGGGTCATGCCCGGCGCACGCATGTTGAAGATCGTGGTGATGAAATTGATCGCGCCCAGGATCGAGCTGGCGCCCGCGATATGCAGCGACAGGATCACCAGATCGAAGGCCGGCCCGTTATGGCCCGATGTCGACAGGGGTGGATACATCACCCAGCCGCCGCCAAACCCGTCCTCGCCGCCCACGCCCGGCACGAACATGCTGATGATCAGCAGCATGAGCGAGAACGGCAGCAGCCAGAACGAGATGTTGTTCATGCGCGGGAAGGCCATGTCCGGCGCGCCGATCATCAGCGGCACGAACCAGTTGCCGAACCCGCCGATCATCGCAGGCATGACCATGAAGAAGATCATGATCAGGCCGTGCATCGTCACGATGACGTTGTAGTTATGCTCATTGCCCCAGAAACCGCCATTGAAGACCTGGAGACCCGGCTCGGCCAGCTCCCAGCGGATCAGGCCCGACATCACGCCCCCGATAACCCCCGCGATGATCGCGAAGATCAGGTACATCGTGCCGATGTCCTTGTGGTTTGTGGAATAGACCCAGCGCTTCCAGTCCCAGAGGCTGGGGGTGTGATCAGCGTGATCGGCGGCGGCAGAAGACGACATATTCGCTCTCCTTAGCGGGCGGAGGCCAGCTGCGCGTCACCGCGCAGCGAGTCATAATAGGCGGTGAGGACGTCGATGGCCCCATAGGGGTCGGCCTGGGCGGCCTCGGTCCAGGCATCGAAAACCGGCTGCGGCACCACATGCACTTCAATCGGCATGAAGGCGTGGCGGATGCCACAGATTTCCGAGCACTGGCCGTAGAAAATGCCCTCGCGGGTGGCCTGGAACCAGGTCTCGTTCAGGCGGCCGGGAATACCGTCCATCTTGATCCCGAACGACGGGATGGTCCACGAATGGATCACGTCAGACGCGGTCACCTGCATGCGCACGACCGCGTTGACCGGCACCACGACGGGCACGTCCGTGGTCAGATTGCGGTGCGCGGTGAAGGGGTGCTCGCCCAGAAACTCGTCATCCACCATGCTGGACACGAACTCGAAACCGCCATGGTCGGGGTATTCATAGGTCCAGTTCCACTGATTGCCCGTGGTCTTGATCGTGAAGTCCGCTTCGGGAATCACATCCTGATCATACAGGAGCCGGAAGGATGGCACGGCGATCAGCACGAGAATCAGGATCGGCACGACCGTCCAGAGCACTTCCACCGTCATATTGTGGCTGAATTTCTTCGGCTCGGGATTGCGCTTATGGCTGTAGCGCACCATCGCCCAGACCAGAAGGGCAAGCACAAACAAGGAGATGCCGAAAATGATGATCAGCAGAAGCGTGTGGAAGCTGTAGATCTGGTCCATGATCGGCGAGGCCGACGGCTGGAAGCCCAGATCGCCATCGGTGGGGATGCCCACAGGCGTCCCCGACGCCGCGGCGGCGAAGCTGATCAAGGCGGCAAGGGCGGTCAGAACGGTCGAGAAACGCATCGTTCCCCCAGGGATTTGAACGGTTTAAGACGCAGACCCGGTGACCGGGCACTCGTGGGCAGCACGGTATATACGCCGCCATGGTTACGCTGTCAGGGGCGGTATAAGCGCCTTTTTGTCGCAACGCTTTAGGTTTTTTCACCCCGATGGCACCTTTCGCAAGCTGGCCGCCGGCACCTGGGTTTGCTACCGTGCACAGCACCTGCCCCGCCCCGGACCGCTTGAGGAAGCCGCCATGTTCCCATCGCCCGCAACGCGCCTGAAAACGGTGGCCGCACGGATGACCGCCGCCGCCCTGGCCGCCATGGCGGCCGCCCCCGGTGCGCTTGCCCAGGCGCGCAGTGGCGGTGATCCGGTGCTCGACACGGCCAAAGCCGAATGCGAATCAGCGGCCCGCGCCAGCGCCCCGCCCGCCCGTGCGCTCGGTGCCTGCGATCTGGTATTGCGCGCGGACGGCATGATGCCCGCCGACCGTGCCCGCGCCCTGACCAATCGCGGCGTCATCGCGCTCAAGCGCAATGACGTGATGGCAGCCCGAACCGATCTGGAAGACGCCGTGCGCGAGGATTCCGGCCTGGCCGAGGCCTGGCTCAGCCTGTCCGCAGCGCGCATCCGCGCCGGTGCCAACGACGCGGCCATCGAGGCCGCGCGCGAGGCCGCAGAGCGCGGCGCCGATCCGGCGCTGGCACGCTTCAATATCGCCATCGCGCTGGAACGCGCCGGCCGTTATGACGACGCCTACGACGCCTATGTGGAGGCTGCGCGGCTGGATCCTGATAACCGGCTGCTCTCCGCCCAGCCCGCCCGGTTCGTCCGCCATCAGGGCTGAACGGGGCTGTTAGGCCGCCCGCCACCCGGGATGACCCCGGCGCGGGCGCATGGTAGGCGTGCGCCCATCGCTGCGCGCGTTTCCGCCCGGCTCAACCCATCGCAAGGGACCTCGCCCCGCCCATGAGCGACACGATCCATATCGCCGTCCTGCAAAGCGCCTTCAGCCTGGACATGGACGAGAACATCAAGACCGTCTCCGCCCTGGTGCGTGAGGCGGCGGCAGGCGGCGCGCAGGTGATCCTGCCGCCCGAGCTGTTCCAGACCCATTATTTCTGCACTAGCCAGGAAGAGCGCTGGTTCGCCCATGCCTACCCGGCCATGGAGCATCCGTGCGTCACGGCCATGCAAACCCTCGCCGCCGAGCTCAATGTCGCCATCCCGGTCTCCATCTTCGAGCGCGAGGGGCCGCGCTATTATAATTCGCTGGTCATGCTGGACGCGGGCGGCAAGGCGCTGGGCGTCTACCGCAAGAGCCATATCCCCGACGGGCCGGGCTATCAGGAGAAGTACTACTTCCGCCCCGGCGATACCGGCTTCAAGGTCTGGGACACCGCCTTCGGCCGTGTCGGCGTGGGCATTTGCTGGGACCAGTGGTTCCCCGAATGCGCGCGGGCCATGACGCTGATGGGTGCTGAGGTCCTGCTCTACCCCACCGCCATCGGGTCAGAGCCGCATGACGGCAGCCTCGACACCGCCGCGCGCTGGCGCCGCGCCATGCAGGGCCATGCGGTGTGCAATGTCATCCCCGTGGGTGCTGCCAACCGCATCGGCGACGAAAACGGCCAGGTCTTCTACGGCACCAGCTTCATCTGCGACCATACCGGCGAGGTCCAGGCCGAGCTCGGCCGCACCGAGACCGGCGTGCTCAGCGCCCGCTTCGACCGCCGCTTCCTCGACACCCACCGCGCCGCGTGGGGCTTTTTCCGCGATCGGCGGACGGATCTGTACGGACCCCATTTTTCATGACCCTGAACCAACGCACCGCCAAGCTGACCCTGCGCAATGCCACGCTGGAGGATGTGGATGCGATCCTGGGGCTGCAGGCGCGCGCCTATCCCACCATGACGCCCGATCCGCCCTCGATGATCCGTGGCCAGATCTCCACCTTCCCCGAGGGTCAGTTCATCGTGGAGTTTGATGGCGAGGTGGTGGGCTGGTGCGCCAGCTTCGTCATCGACGAGGCCGCGGCCTTTGCGCCCCATGACTGGGCGGGCATCACCGGGGGCGGTTTCGCCGCGCGCCACGATCCTGACGGCGAGTGGGTCTATGGCATGGAGGTGGCGGTGGACCCCGCCCGGCGCCGGCTGCGCATTGGCGAGCGGCTCTATGTGGCGCGCCACGCCCTGTGCGAGGACTGGGGCCTCAAGGGCGTGGTGTTTGGCGGGCGGCTCTCGGGCTACAAGCGCAAGCGGCGCCTGTATGACACGCCCGAAGCCTATCTGGCCGCCATCGAGGCGCGCGAGCTGCGCGACGGCGTCCTGAATTTCCAGATGCGCATGGGCTATGAGCCCGCCGGCGTCCTGCACAATTACTATCCCGAAGACACCGATGCGGGCGGGCACGCCGCCCTGATGGTCTGGCGCAACCCGTCCTATACCGAGGGGCAGGGCCCGGGCCGCCTGCCCTCGCCCAACACGGTGCGCGTGGCGGCGGTGCAGCTGAAAACCCGCGCGGTGGAGAGCGTCGCCGAGTTTGAACGCACGGTGGAGTTCTTCGTCGACACCTGCGCCGAGTATGACGCCGATTTCTGCGTCTTCCCTGAAATGTTCACCGTGCCCCTGCTGGCGCTGGAAAAGCGCAAACTCAACGCCGAAGACAGCATCGCCACGCTGACGCGCCACACCCGGCGCTTCGTCAATTTCATGAGCGCGCTGGCCGTGCGCTACAATATCAACATCATCGGCGGCTCCCACCCCACCGAAACCGATGACGGGGATATCCAGAACGTCGCCTATGTCTTCCTGCGCGACGGCTCGATCCACACCCAGGAGAAAATCCACCCCACGCCCAATGAGCGCTTCTGGTGGAATATCCGCGGCGGCGACACGGTGGCCGCCATCCCCACCGATTGCGGGCCCATCGGCGTGCTGATCTGTTATGACAGCGAGTTTCCTGAACTGGCCCGCCGCCTTGCCGACGAAGGCGCCAAGATCATCTTCGTGCCCTACGCCACGGACGACCGGCCGGGCCATTTGCGGGTGCGCTATTGCGCCCATGCCCGCGCCATCGAGAACCAGCTCTATGTCGTCACCGCCGGCAATGTGGGCAATCTGCCCGGCGTGGCCAATATGGACGTGAACTACGCCCAGTCGGCCATCATCACCCCGTGCGACTTCCCCTTCGCCCGCGACGGCCTGGCCGCCGAAGCCAGCGAAAACGTCGAAACCATCGCCGTGGCCGATCTGCACATGGATTCGCTCGCCGAAGCGCGCCGCTCCGGCACGGTCAGGAATTTGCGCGACCGGCGGTTTGATTTGTACCGGATCGTGTGGACGGACCGGGGGTAGGCTGCTCGTTCGAGGTTCGCGGGTAACCGGTCTGCCGCAATCCGCTCAGCTTGACCTGTCCCGTTAGAAAAGCCCTAGATATCCGAATAATCACTTTGCTTTGCTTTAACGACCACATGGCGGCCTGACAGTGTAATGCCCAATGGCACACCTAAGGAAGTCATCGGCATCTCAATCGAGGCAGCCCAAAAGCAGCCCACTCCCCCCAGCCTGTGCCATTGTCACTAATCACAATATCCAAGCCTTCATTCGTCGCTGGCAAGGATACGCCAAGCCAGTGGCTCGCGGTGAAAATGCGAATCTCAGGAGAGTCGCCTACCGATAAAGTTATCCCTTGACGTCCTGGACCAGTAAACACCGGCAAGATTGCGCCATCGGGTACGCTCGACAAATGTATAACGGAGCGCGCTGTCGCTTCATCTCCACCAAGCCAGCTACCAAAAGCCTCGAACTCGGCCAATACGGAGCTATGGAAGCCCTCACTGGAAAATGTTCCAGACACAGAGGCAGAAAGCGGCTCGGCACACCATTCTGATTTGGGCACGATTTGAACTGGATCGGACGCCGAAAACTCGTCCCTCAACATCATTACATTATTGATGTCGAAATTGAAATGAACCATCGACATGGGAAAATGACTCAAAGAAGCAAATGAATGACCAATTATTTCCATGCCCGTACTTCGGCCAATCAAATTAACGATTTCCATTGAATATCGATCGTTTAAACTTCTAAATTCAATAAGCGCTCTGTCCTCTCGCATAACCCTCCCAATGAATTCAACCGGATTATGATACTCATCCCAACCGTCAACAGCTTCGGCATTGAGGCCAATAAGTACTTCATAAAATTCGCGCTGCGCCACAAATTCATCACGCCGACTTTCAAAAGACAAAGCCGCCCGACTAAAATCGAGAGCCGATATTCCCGGCTGTACGCACATGATCGCAACGAAAGATATAAAAAATATACGATCTCGTTTTATTTTTAACAATTCAATTAAATTGGAAGCTGTATACAGCGCCAGGAAAGCTATTATTGGTATCAAAAATGAAAAATTGCGCGCAAAAAATACTGGCTTTATTGAAAAGTATATTAAAAATAGGAAACTTGAAGCAGCTATGAAGGCAATAGCCCATGATTGCTTTTTAATGGCGAAAAATAGCGAGAATGCCGATAAAACAATCGTTATGAAACCTATATGGCTTTGCGTTTGGTTGAATGAGTGCAAGATTCTCACACTGGCATTGCCGTCCGGTCTACCAAAAGGATAGTGTGCGCCAGAATACTGCTGCATCAGCGCTCGAATACCATCAAATGTGCCAGCCGGATCAGCTAGCGCCTCAGGGGCGCCTATTGCAATACCGGCAATACAGCCCAAAACAGAGCAACAAAACAACCAAAATGCTGAAGGCATGTAACGGATTAACTTTTTAAAGTCTGCTTTAACTTCATAGTGGACGAGGCACATTATTAAGAATGACTGAATCCAGATAAAAATTAGGGAAAATTTTGATGATATTAACAGCCCGCCCAGCACACCGATAGCAAGCGCCCTCAATAAAACCCCTATCTTATTTTGCAGCGAAATGTAAATTATTAAAGAGTATAATAAATAAATAAATGCTTCAGGCCTTATCGATATTGCTTCTGATAAAAATTGATACGACAGTGCCGTTAATATAATTGAAGAGATTGAAATAACTGGGCTTGCCATCTTTTGGAAAGCCATAAAAAATACTATCAGAGATATTGACGCCATTATATTAGGAATGTATCTAAATTAAATCGCATTTTCATTGAATAATCTTTCATCAAAAAATCCAATTAATTTATATAGCATTATTGCCGATGAAAAGTTGTACTGATTCGATGGGTAGTATCTTGCGACATCTTCTACATTGGCCCAGTTGGTGCCATATGAATTTTGCTCATTCATATTTTCTAGCACGGAAACTACAATTTCTTCATCAATCAGATGTCGCGTAATGCTACTGGATAAATAGAGCGCATTAGCCAAAAATAATATAGCTACAGCAAACGATATATAAATAAGACCGTATTTCGAAAAATGCGATTTTATAAATATTTGATCAAATATATTTTTCACTGAATATTTTCTCAACAGGTCTGCGGGTTCAATTTTGGGTCAGCGACACATGGGTCCACAACCGCTTTGGAATTGGGAAACGCTCAAAGCAAAGGCGGAACACATGGAAAAGCATCGCGGGCCACTATAACCAGTCGGCTTCCGGTTTCGACTGCGGTCCGGCCAAAGTCGCTTCAGGCGTGCTCGACCACGTAACGGACGAGCCACTAGTGCTGGAAAAGATGCATACCTCTTCTGCTGGCAGGCCGCGCCATCCCATAAGCACTGAAAATTCGTTCGGGCTGATCATCTTCAGGCAGATGGCAACGGTATTCAATTGAAGAACTGCAGGGGAGCGCTGCAGTTCGCCAACACAGCCACCGGGTGATCCCGAGCCAACATCAATCCGAGAGTTAATCGATCCGATCACCTTCTTTTAGATTTAGCCCCCCACCTGCCAACCGATGACCACGCCTACTGCCGCGCCGCGAACTCGCACCAGAGCGGCAGATGATCGCTCACGCGCCAGCTCATGGATTGCGGCGTCAGCCTGGGCTCGGCCTGGAACACCATGTCCCTGAAATTGAAGCCGCCTGCGCTGAGAAATTCCATGCCCAGCGCAAACGCGCCGGCCTCTTCGCAGAACCAGGCGATCTGATCGTAATATTTCGGCGGCTTGCCATCGGCTTTGAAGCTGACCGTCCGCGGCAGGCCATCAAGCTCGGGCGGCACGTAGAGGCCGGTGGAGCGGAAGGCCAGATCATTCACATCGCCCTGCTGGTCGATATTGAAATCGCCCAGCACCATCAGCGAATGGCCCCAGCTGGCGGTATCCTTGGCCCAGTCTTTCAGCCAGGCGGCGATGGCCTTGAGCTCCGGCGTCCGGTCGGCATAGCCCTTGCCGTAGAGCACGTGCATGGTCACCAGGATGAAGGTTTCCCGCCCCGACTGGAAACTCACCGCATAGGGGCTGCGGGCAAATTGCCGGAAGGGTGATCCGGGCTCCACGCCCAGCCTGGCCAGGACCTTGTCATCGTCCGGCACCGTCAGCTCGCCGGCCAGGCCCGACAGCCGCACGCGCGCCGCGTCGAACACATAGGCCATGCGCTCATTATTGCCCGCCGCGCCGCGATTGACGTCGGTCATCAGGAATTGCCAGCCCGGCCCCAGCGTCTTCATCAGCTCGCGCAGGCTTTTGAACTCGCCGCGCACCTCCTGCAGCGCAATCACGTCAAAGCGCGACACGATCTCGGCAATGTAAGCAAGGCCGCGCCAGTTGCGCTTGGGGCTGTCATTCTCATCCGAGCGCCAGGCCTGCGTCAGCCCGCCGAAGGCGCGCACATTCCACGTCGCCAGCAGAAGATTGCGCCCCACGGCCCGCTTGGCCGGGATCTGCCGGTCCAGCGCGGCGCGCAGGACCGCCATCTCCTCGCGCATGGCCGTAATGGAGCGGCTTTCGGCCTCGTCCTGCGACGCCGCCTTGCGCCAGTCCGGCAATCCACTCATGCCCGCCTCCCCGCCATCTCACGCGAAGAGTTTACACGCAAAAGCGGCGGAACGGGAGGGGGAGGGGGAATGGGTAGTGGGACCTCTCCCCCCCGCCCCTTGCATTGCCGCCCCGGCCCCCGCGCTCTACGCTGGCGCTGAGGCACTCCCGGAGGCAAGGCTTTGGACTATTTTCTGTTTGCGATTTTTCTGGCCACCTGCGCCGTGCCGGCGGCGGCCGGCGCGCTGTTCAAGCCGGGCGAGTGGTATCGCGGGCTCGACAAGCCGGCCTGGACGCCGCCCAACCTGCTCTTCCCGATCATCTGGGCGATCCTCTACCTCTCCATGTCCGTCGCGGCGGCGCGGGTCGGGACGTATGACGGGGCCGTGCCGGCGATCGCGCTGTGGGGCCTGCAGATCGGCATCAATACGCTGTGGTCGGCGGTGTTCTTCGGCCTGCACCGCATCCTCACCGGCGTGATCATCATCGCCCTGCTCTGGGTAGCGGTCGTGGCCACCGTGATCGCGTTTGCGACCCACGAGCTGCTGGCCGCCGCCCTGCTCGTCCCGTACCTGATCTGGGGCACCTATGCGTTTGCCCTCAACCTGTCGGTCTGGCGGCGCAATCGCGCACCGCAGCCAAAGCCGTTCGCACGCTGAACCGGCACCTTGACCTCCAAACCGGCAGGTTTGAACTCCGTAGAGCGCCATCCTGAACTCATAAACACAGGGGCACGACCCCTCCGAAGCGGGGATAGATCTCCGGGCCGAAGCGGGGACAGACGCCGGTGCCAGGGCGGGGATAGGCGTGTGGCCGCCGGCCGGACCAGGGGGAGGATAACCGGCGGATGCCAGCCCGGCCTGCGGCCCGTTTCACCGCCAGGCGTGAACCCCTTCGGCAATATGGCGTCCATCGTCCTGCGGCCCGATCCCGGCAGCCGTCAGGATCGTCGTCATGGCCGGGCTTTGTGGCACCAGAACCAGATGCCAGCCCGCCGCGGCGGCGCTGATGCGCACATCCCCGGACACGGTCAGCGCGCTGCTGGTGCCACCCAGTTCAGCGGCCAGCCCGGCTCCGGCGCAGCGCACCGGGCCACTGAGCACCGGGGCGTCCAGGCCCTGCGCCGCGGCGGCATCGGCCAGGCCGGCGATCCGCACCTGGCCCTCAGCCGAGACACAGTCGCCACCGCGCCCTGCCAGCGTCAGATCCGCGATCTGGACGGGGGCTGAGGCCAGAATGCGCCAGACGTGCGGCACCGATGGCCCCAGCGTGCCGCCGCCCGCAGGGTTCACCCGGACCATGCCGGCCTCGATCCGCCATGCATCGCCGCGCAGATGCGCACGGCCCGAACCGGTCACACTGGAATCAGACACGTGCCAGCGCGCGTCCACCGCCCCTGTGAGCAAGGCCCACGGGGACAGGCGCGCCTCCACATGGCCCAGTGTCACGCCCGCGATCTGCACATCGCGCCACTGGCTGCGCCAGATCGTGCCCGTCACCTCGCGCGCACTCACGCCCTGACCTGTCAGCCAGATCTGGTGCACCAGCGCCGCCGGGGCGAGCGCCACGAGACCGGTGACAAAACCGGCCGCGAGGACGGCGATGATCAGCCCGCGGCGCATCACGCAGCCCCTTCGCGCGCCAGCAGGACCTGCGTGCGGACCTGTCCGCCGGGCAGGCGCTCCAGCGCCGCACGGCGCACGGCGATCCGGTCACGCGCGGCCAGTTCGCCCAGCCAGACCATCACCAGATCAGGGTCCGCGGCATCTATCCACACATTGAGCCGGCCTGACTCGTCGGGCAGTACCCGCGACAGCACCAGTCCCGAGCGCGCGGCGGCACCGGCGACCACCGACCGGATCGTTTCGTCTTGCACTGTTGTGGCGGGCGCTTCGACGGCCAGCACCCGGTATCGCGCCACGCCCTGCGCCACTGCTTCGTACTGGGCGACCGCCACGGCATGGCGCGCACCGGCTGCATCACGCCAGCCCATGACCGGATCAATCACCGCAAACCAGGCCACCAGCGCCAGGCTCACGGCGGCACCGGCCGCCAGCAGAACCTGTTCGCGGGCGGTGCGCCCGGCCCACATCGCCGCCGCCTGGGTCTTCGCCGCGCGCATCATGACTGCTCTCCGATCTGGAAATCGCCCACGACGCCGCCGTCCACCTGGCGCGCGCCGGTGTCTTCCACGCTGAGCCCCAGCTCGGCTGCGGCGGCGCGCAGGCGTTCAAAATCGCTGAACTCGCGATAGCGCGCGGTGACCGACAGGACGCCGCGTTCGGCCTCGAAACGCAGCGCCTCGACCTGCATCTCCGGCAGGCCCTGCAGCAGGCTGGCCAGGCGGGCGCTCAGCGATACAAACCGGTCCGCGCCCGATGCGCCCTCCAGCGCCCGCAGACGCTGCTGGATCTGGGCACGCGGATTGACCACGCGGCGCACCTCGGGGAAGGCCTGCGTGAAAACATCAGCCGCTGCGCTGTCATAGGCTGCGGCCCGGCGGTCCAGCCAGTAGGCCTGCCCGCCCAGGATCGCCAGGGCGAGCGCACCTGCACTCACCGCCAGAACGGCCGCGCGCGCCCAGGGCCGGGCCATGGCGGTCCAGTCGATCCGCGCGGACAGCGCATCGCCCAGCAGGCGCGGCCAGGCGCGGGCTTCGGCGGTGGTGATCAGACCTGCCAGACGGGCGAAATCGGGCTCGGGCACAGGCCGCGCGTCCAGCCCGGCCTGCCGGCATATATCCAGCGCCGCGGGGCTGGCCAGCAGGGCCTCGTGGCCCTGCGCCAGGTCACCGATCACATCTCGCGCCAGCAACGCCGGCGCCGCACCGGCCATCATCGGCCCTTGCCCGGCCCGGGCCCAGACGATCCGCTCGGCGTCCAGATGCAGGGCGATCCCCTCCTGCGGTGTCAGCAGCGCAGCGTCGGGCAGGACGTGAACCGGACGCACGCCCAGATGCGCGGCCAGAGCCGCCCAGCGCGCCACCAGCGCCGCATCCGCCGCCACGATCAGGCGCAGCCCGCCCGCGTCCGCCGGCCCGCAGGCGATCGTCTGCGTATCCAGCGGCGAGGCCAGCGCATCCTCGATCATGTAGGGCGCGGCCTGTTGCGCCTCACGCTCGCTGCGCGCAGGCGCGGTCAGGCGGGCAGCAAAGACCGTATGGGCCGGGATCAGGGCCAGCGTGCGCGCGGGGTGCTCCCCGGCTGTCCAGGCAAGCGCATCCCCCGCGCGCGCCCATCCCTCGCGCAGGCGGCGTCCGTCGGCGTCCGTCAGCACCCAGTGCACCGGATCCTCGGGCAGGGCCTCCGGTCCGGGCAGAAACAGCACAAGGGTTTGGGTCACAAAACCGCTCCCTGTATGGCCGGGAAGCGCGCCACCGCGCCGCCGGTTTCGATGCGGATCAACTGGCGCCGCGACAAGGCCGCCCGGTCCAGCCGGACGTCGAGATGCAGCTCAAACCAGTCCGAGCGTAGGGCCACCCGCGTTGCGGGCCGCGCCTCTTCCTCAAGCGCTGCAAAGGCCGGGTCGCGCCAGACCTGGTCCATGTTGGAAAAGCCCGAGCTTGGCCGCCGGAAAACCACGCCCGCCGCCGCCGCCGGACTGATGGCCCCGTCCGTCATCGCCGTGATCAGGACGCTCTGCTCGCTACGCAGCGTATTGAGGTTCAGCGGCGGCTGGTCCGGTGTCGGCAATACGCACACGAAAGGCTCGATGCGGGCGAACAGCGCAGGGGTCATCACCGGCAAGGCGCGCAGCTCGGCCAGCTCGGTGAGCGGCTGATTGGCCGCGCGCCGGCGCTGGCCGTCCCGGGTCATGTAATCCTCTGTGCCGCCGGGCCGGACGCCGGCGTCGGGGTCGATCCAGTCGGCAGCCTGGGCGATCAGGCTTTCACTGTCCGCAAGCGGCAGATCAAGCGCGCTGAAGAGCACGCGGAACCGCTCCGCCGCCGCCTCATCCGCGTCGCGCTGATCAGCGCCGGAGTACAGCGCGTTCACATTCAGGCAGTTGTGGCGATCCAGAATGGCACCGGCCAGGTGCCCGCCATCAACGTCAAACACCCGCGCCCGGCCATCCCACGGCCCGTCGGGCGTGGCGGCCTGGCCCGCCGGCCCGCGCGCGCGGATCAGCATCGCTTCGCTGAACGCCGCAGCGCCATCGAGAAACGCCTCCGCCTGAAGCCGGTCGTCCAGCACACCTGCGCGCAACAGCCCGGCGCGCATGTGCTCCACCAGCGACAGCGACACCGCCGACATCAGCGCCACCGCCAGAAGCGCCGTGATCAGCGCGCCGCCTGTATCGCCGCGCCAGGTCATGACGGGGCCGCTCCAGCCGGGATCACCGCCACATGCTCCACCGCACGGCCCAGATCATCGAGATAGCGCAGGCGCACCGCGCGCGGTGCCGGATAGCCGGTCTCGCCCGGACGGCCCTGTACCGGATCAGGCCGCCAGGCGCGGCCATAGAGAAAGGCGATCTCCACATCGCTCACCGCCTCGGCCAGCACGCGCCGCGCCGGCGGGCCATCGTGTGCATCCGGATCGGTCCAGACCGCGCGCACCAGCGCACCGCCTTCAACCCGCCAGGCAACGCGGTGCAGGCTGGAACGCGGCGCGCCATCGGGATTGGCGCGGCCGCGGCGGGTCAGGGACACCAACTCGTGCCTCTCGCCGCGCCCGAGCCCTGCCGCGCGCGCCTGATCCAGCGCCGGGCCGCGCAGGGCACCATCTTCGGTGCGATAGGGCCGCATCACCAGCTGGCTGGCGTCCTCTCGCAGCAGGGTGCGCACGATCTGCATGGAGGCGAGGCGCTCGGCCGCCGCCTCCTGCCGGGCGCGGCCATCCAGAGCGGAGATGATCAGGCCCGTCGACAGGGCACCGGCGATGGCGAACACCAACAGGGCGGCCAATGCCTCGACCAGCGTGAACCCGGCCTCGCGCGTCATGATGGACGCCTCTGGAATGCGGTCAGGGTGTAGACCGGTGCCGCGCCGGACGCGTCTGCTTCGGTCAGTGTGATGTCGATGCGCTGCAGATCCGGGTCCGCCGTGGCCATCAGCTCAAGACGCCAGTCATAGGCCCGCCCCGCCATCTCGATGCGCCCCTGACCGGAGGGAACCCCGTCGGGATGATCGAGGCGCGCTTCGACCAGCACGGTTTCAGCGCCCAGCGCCGCCAGCGTGCGGGTCTCGGCAAACACGGCCGCACGCGCCGAATGGGTCAGGGCGCTGACCAGCGCCAGCCCGGCGATGGCCAGCACGCTCAACGCCGCCAGCACCTCGATCAGGGAAAACCCGCCATCACGCGCCATCATCGGCTCCGATATCGCCGCCGGGCGCGATCTGGATGCGCCGCACACCGCCCGGCCCCGTCAGGCGGTAGACCCTATCCCCCTCGCCGCCAGCGGCATCAAACCAGAGATCAGGCCCCTCGCCGCCAGGGGCTGCATCGGGCCTGACATGGCCCGCCAGCCGGACATCGCCTGTGAACCGGTAAGGGCCCAGCGCACGGTCCTGCCGGCGCACGCGCCAGCCTTCGCCCGTCCAGTCGAAGAACACATAGCCGCCGCCATCAGCGTCCGCCGCGAACCCGATCACGCCGCCTGAGGTCTCCGCCTCGCGCCGTGCGGTCTCCAGGCGCAGGATCAGGCGGTCGGCCTCCTGCGCCTCAGGCGACAGGCGTGCAGGCAGCATGGCCACCGCCATGACGCTGACCATCGCCATGATTGCGAGCGCCGCCAGGACCTCGATCAGGGAGAACCCGGCATCTTCACGGGCAGGCTGGCGCGACGGCATCATCCGTTCGACCAGTTCCCGATATCGGCGTTGGCGTCCTCGCCGCCCGGACGGCCGTCAGCGCCCAGGGTCCAGATATCGTACCGGCCGTTCTCACCCGGAAAAAGGTATTCATAGGCACCGCCCCACGGGTCTTCGGGCAGCCGATTGATGTACCCGCCATCGGGATAGCGCGCCGCCAGACGGGGATCGCCCGGCGCGGTCACCAGCACCTCCAGCCCCTCATCCGTCGTGGGGTATCGCCCCATGTCCAGGCGGAACATTTCAATCGCCTGCTCTATCCGTCCGATATCGGCACGCGCCTTCTCGATCCGCGCCCGGTCCTGGCTGGGCAGCACATTGAGCACCACCACGGTGGCCAGAAGGCCGATGATGACGACGACGACCATGATCTCCACCAGGGTGAAACCGGCCTCGCGGTCTGTGTTCGCAGCCTGTTGCATGGGTTCAGTCCCTCCTTGTCCTCAGCCCAGCGCCAGCGTGTTGAGCTGGAGAATGGGCAGCAGCACAGACAGAACGATGAGCGCCACTAGGCCGCCCATCACGATAATGATCCCCGGCTCCAGAAGGCTCAGCGCCACGCTGGCGGCGGCGTCGATATCGGCCTCCAGCCGGGCCGCCGCGCGCAGCATCATCGGCTCCAGCGCGCCCGACCGCTCGCCCGCCGCGATCATGCTCAGCGCCAGCGGCGGCATGATGTTCGCTGCGGACAGGGCATCGGTCAGATTGCGGCCGGTCTCCACCGCTTCGATCACGGATCTCACCGCATCGCGCACGGCGCTATTGGAGGTGGCGTCGCGCGCCGCGCGCAGCGCATCGGGCAGCACGCCGCCCGCGCCCAGAATAATGGCCGCCGTGCGCGCAAAGCGTGCCGCCTCCACTTCCCGGATCATGGCCCCGATACCCGGCGCGCGCAGCCACAGCCGGTCGAGGCGCGCCTTCACGGCGGGCCGCGAGGTCAGATACCGCAGCCCCAAGACCAGCGCGGCGATCCCTGCCAGAATGAAGGGCCAGCCCGCCTGAAGCGTTTCGGAAACGGCGATCACCGCCCGGGTCAGAACCGGCAGACCGACCCCCATGGAGGTGAACTGCTCAGCCAGGCGCGGCACAATGGCCACCATCAGCACGCCACACACGGTGAGGGCCGTGATCGCCAGTACGATCGGATAGACCAGCGCCGCGGTCAGGCGCCGCGACAGGGCCTCGGACGCCTCCAGATGAGCCGCGAGCCGGTCGAGCACCTGGCCCAGTGCCCCGCTGGCCTCGCCCGCCGCGATCGTCGCAATGAACACCGGGGAGAAACTGTCCTCAAACCCCGCCAGCGCCGCCGACAGGCGCTCACCTTCATTGACGCGCGCGCGCAGGCCCAGAACCAGCCGCCGCGCGGCGGGCGACCCGGCCTGTCCCGCGACCGCGCCCAGCGCTTCCGCTACGGGCAGGCCCGCCTCGATGAGGGTTGCCAGCTGGCGCGTCACCAGCAGGCGCTCACGCTTGCTCAGGCGCGACCGCGTGGCCCGGTGCAGCCGGGCTGGTGTGCCGGCGCGCTGGCGTGCGTCCGCCTGCACGACTTCCAGTGGTGCCAGATCACGCTGGCGCAAGGCGCGCCGCGCAGCCGCCCCGCTATCGGCTGAAATCAGCCCGCGCTTGCGCTTTCCGGCCGGGTCGAGGGCAAGATACTCAAACGCCGGCATGGCGCTCGCCCTCCTCGCGGCAGACGCGCAGGACTTCAGACAAGGTCGTCACACCCTCGCGCGCCATCTCCAGACCGGCGTCGAACAGGCCGCCGCCCTGTCCGTGAGCATGGGCAGCCAGCGCACTTTCGCGGGCGTCCTCATGGATCAGGGCGCGCAGGGTGTCGTCGATAGTTATGACTTCATAGACGCCCTGGCGCCCGGCATAACCCTGATGGCGGCACGCCGGACAACCGCGCGCGCGGTACAGCGTCAGGGGTCCGGACACGCCGGCCAGGGCGCGCTCGCGCGCGTCCGCCTCATACGGCTCGCGGCAATGGGTGCACAGCTTGCGCACCAGCCGCTGGGCCAGCACCACCGACAGCGTGCTGGCCAGAAGATAGCTCTCAACACCCATATCGCGCAGACGCGCAATCGCCGCCGCCGCCGAATTGGTATGCACGGTGGACAACACCAGATGCCCTGTCAGGCTGGCCTGCACCGCGATCCGCGCCGTCTCGGCGTCGCGGATTTCGCCCACCATCACCACGTCGGGGTCCTGGCGCAGGATCGCGCGCAGCCCGGCGGCGAACGTCATCCCGACGCGCGCATTGACCTGGGTCTGGCCCACGCCGTCCAGGGCGTATTCGACCGGGTCTTCCACGGTCAGGATATTGCGCGTGCGGTCATTGAGCCGGGTCAGTCCGGCATAGAGCGTGGTCGTCTTGCCCGACCCGGTCGGTCCGGTGACCAGAACAATTCCGTTGGGCTGGGCCAGACCCGTCTCGTAGGCGGTGCGCACGGCGTCCGGCATGGCCAGCGCGTCGAGGCTCAACAGCGCGGTAGACTTGTCCAGCAGGCGCAGTACCACCCGCTCGCCATGGCGCGCCGGCAGGGTGGACACACGCACATCCACACCGCGCCCGGCCAGCGACAGGGTCACCCGGCCATCCTGGGGCACGCGGCGCTCGGCAATATCGAGCCGCGCCATCACCTTGATGCGCGACACCACGCCCGGTGCCAGTCGCGGTGCCAGGCTGATGCGCTCCGACAGAATGCCGTCCAGGCGAAAGCGCACGGAGACGCGGTCTTCAAACGGCTCGACATGAATATCCGACGCCCCGGCCTGGATCGCCTCGGCGATCAGCCCGTTGATCAGCCGGATCACCGGCGCATCGGAATCCGACGCCAGCAGGTCTTCGGCCGCCGGCATGTCCTCGATCAGGCGCGACAGGCTGTCGGCGTCATCCGCCCCGGCCGCCGCGTCGCCGGCCAACGCGGCGCTGGCGTAAATGTCCGACAAGGCCCGGTCATAGGCGGCACCATCCAGCTGGCGCACCACGGCTGCGCGCCCGTCCGGGCCGGCGGCGCGGATCGCCTCGGCCAGGCTGAGCGCGCGCGCACCTTCGCGCATCAGCATGACCGGCGGTTCACCGGGCTGAAGCGCAACGCCCTGCTCGCGCGCGAAGCCGTAGGTGAGCAGCGTCATTCGCCAGGCACCTCGCTGCTGGCTTCTTCACGGCGCGGGGGCGGTGCGTTGCTCAGCAGCGCAGCCAGCTCCTCAAGTCCTGCCGACGGCGCGCCGGTGGTCCCTGAATGCATCCCGGCATAAGCGCGCAGGGCCAGATCGCGCATGTCCTGCGGGCTGCGCACGATGACCGGACGGATGAACACCACCAGATTGGTGCGCCCGCCCGACCGGGACTCGCTGCGGAAGGCGCGGCCCAGCAGCGGGATCGAGCCCAGCACGGGCACGCGGCTTTCGCCCACCTGCTCATCGCGCTCCATAAGCCCGCCCAGCACGATGATCTCGCCATCATCGGCCAGCACCGTGGTCTCGATCGCCCGGTTATTGGTGATCAGCTCGGCGAAGTTCGCGCTGACCGGTCCCGCCACCGATGAGACTTCCTGGCGCAGATAGAGCCTGATCGTGTCGCCATCACTGATCTGCGGGCGCACGCGCAGCTGCACGCCGACATCCTGGCGCTCGATGGTGCGGAACGGATTCGTATTTGCCGAGCCCAGCACCTCGCCCGTGGTGATCGGGATTTGCTGGCCGACAATGATGGACGCTTCCTCATTGTCCAGCGTGACGATCGAGGGCTTGGACAGAATGTTCGATTCCCCGTCCTGTTCCAGCGCGCTGAGGATCAGGCCGAACGTGGTGCCCGAATTATTCTGCCCGCCCACGCCCGCCAGAGCGCCGCGCGCGCCCAGCAAAGACGTCGCCGCGCCCTGGCGCAGGGTTTCGCTCAGTTCGTCATCGCCGCGTGCGGTGAGCGCGCCCGCAATGGCCAGGATATCCGGCCCGCCATAGCGCGTTGCAAAGAAGGGAACGGCGCTGTCCTGATTACCTGATAAAAGCAGCTGCACGCCCAGATCCCGCGCCGCCTGATCAGACATTTCCACGATGATCGCCTCGACCATCACCTGCGGCCGGCGGATGTCCAGCTGTCGGATGACCAGCTCCAGCTCGCGCAAATGGTCCGGATCGGCGTTCAGCACCAGCGTGTTGGTCGCCGGATGGTGAGCGATGGCCGCGCGCCGGACGCCCTGTCCGCCTGCTTCCGAAGTGGGCCCGAGGCGCGCCGACACCTGTTCCAGGATTGGCAGAAGCCCGGCCCCGTCAGCGTGACTGAGCGGGATCGCCCGGAAGCTCTGATTGGACCGGCTGGCCGCATCAACCCGCTGGATCAGCGCCATCATCTCGCGCACAGCGCTGGCTTCACCGCGCAGCAACAAGGTGTTGGACGCGGGGATGGGTGCGGCAACCAGCGCCAGGCGGCGATTATCCTCACCCTGAAACGCCGGTGCGCGCAGACGGTCCACCACCTGGGCCATGTCGGCCGCGGCGACATTCTCCAGGGCCACCAGTTCGATCAGCGTGCTGTCGCGGTCCAGCGCGCCCAGCGCATCGCGGATTGCAGACACGTTCGAGGCGAAATCGACGATCACAACGGCATTGCCGCTTTCCAGGGCCGTGATGGTGCCTACAGCGCTGCTCATGGAGGCCAGAGTGCGGGCAGCCTCGCGGGCGCTGGCCGCGTTCAGGCGCACAACGGACGTGACGAACCCGCTGGTGTCGGCGCGAACCAGCGGCGCGCCGGAGCGGGCACCCTCGCGTTCGGGCCGTATCTGGTAGACGCCGGGCGAGGTGGGCACGGCCACATAGCCGTGCACCCGCAAGGTCGCCTGGAACACCTGGAAGATTTCCTCCCGGTCCAGCGGTCCCTGGGAGGCGATATTGACCACCCCGCGCAGCTGGGGGTCGGTCACGAAAGTGTAGCCGGTCAACTGCGAGATATCCTCGATGAAGGCCTGGATTTCTGCATTGCGGAAGTTCAGCGTCGCGCTGCCGTCCTGACGCGCCTCGCCGGGTGCCGTGACCAGGCAGGCTGCGCACATCAGCGCAACAAGGCGCAAGGCCGGGATAAATCGATTCATGGGACGCGCCCTTCCGTCATGTCGGTTTCAAGAACAATGCGTGCGCCCTGACGCTCTATGGTCAGCGTGCGGGGTGGCCTTCCACCCGCAAGGGCGGCTTCAATGCGTGATGCGCTGTCCCGGTCGAGCGCGGTGCCATCCACGTGGGTCACCACATCGCCCTGGCCCAGGCCGAATGCCGCCAGGGGGCCGGGTCCGCCCTCGAGGCGCCAGCCGCCGCTCTCCACCAGGGTGAAGCGCACGCCCGCCAGCGTGATCTGCGCCGCTGTCTGCGGGGCGGCGCGGGCGCGCTGGCGGCTGCGCTCATCGAGATAAAGCACTTCGCGCGCCCCGCGCCGGGTGATGACCACATAATCCTCATGCACCGAGTGCAGCACCACGCCCGGCTCGATCTCGCTGCCGACGAGAATGCTGCGTTGTCCCGAGGCCCCCGCCTCCAGGATCGCCGAGCCCGTGCCGCCGCCTTCGGTGCGCACGCCAAACAGGTTCAGGCTGAGCCGGGTTTCGGGCAGCGACGCGATGTCCGTTGGCGCAGCGCCGGCACCGGGCGCGGAGAACAGACCCCTCAATTCGGTCGCGGCGACCGATTGCGGGGCACGCACGTCCGACGCTGTCATGGGCTGCGGCGCAGGCAGCTGGGCCCTGTATGCGCCGAACGCGGCCAGCCAGATCGCACCGGCCAGCAGCCAGCCCACCAGCGCCGCCAGGGCCAGCTCCACCGCAATACGCACAGCCTGCGCCGGTGCGCCGGTCAGATTTGTAACAAGAAAGCCCCGATTATGCGCTGTCATGATGGCGCCACCCGCTGCAGACAGACGGCTTTAACGCAGGTTCATGACAATCGTGCAATACCGGTTACTGGCCATTGCAGAGACCGCTGGCCAGACACACTCAGGCCGCCCGGACAGTCTAGTGTCCGGGCGGCCTGTTGCATAGACAGCCGGCTAGAAGCCGGTCGAAAGGCTCACAGAGAAGGTGCGGCCGCGCTCATACGTGTTGAACTCGGTCTCACCGATCGCGTTGTTACGCTGGAACTCGCGGCTCTGCTCGTCGAGCAGATTGCGTCCGCTCAGGCCCAGGCGCACTTCACGCCCCATGACGTTGAACGAGCGCCGGTACACAAGGTCCAGCTGGACACCCGGCTCTTCGATGACGTCCGGCAGAACGCCCGACGGCGAGTCAAAGCCGCGCTGCAGGATGCGCTCGTCCACCCAGTTGAGAAGCAAGGTGAGCTGGGCGGTGTCGGTCTCCCAGCCGAACTGCGCATTGACGACATTCTCCGGTGTACCCTGGAGCTTGGCCCCATCCAGGTTGAAGAAGGCCGCATCACGCAGCGAGTCCGAGATCGGATCGAGCACAAGCGTACCGGCCGGCGCGATGATTTCCGACCGGGTGTAGGTGTAGTTGACGCCAAAGCGCCAGTCGCGATCCCGGAACCAGGCCATATCGAGCGGGAAGGCGAAGGTCTGGCGGTATTCCAGCTCCACGCCGGTCAGTTCGGCTTCCGGAGAGTTGAAGAAGGTTGTCTCGGTCACGAAGGACGCCGTCTCGAACTGCACTTCTTCGATCGGGTTCTCGATCTGCTTGAAGAAGACCGCCCCCGTCACGAACTGATTGCGGCCGAGATAGTATTCCAGGCGGGCGTCATAGTTACGCATCGTGGTGTCGACCAGGCCGTCGAAACCGCGGAAGCTGCGCTGGCTCTCCGGATCGAAGAAGCTCGAATTGGCCAGTTCGCGGAACTGCGGACGGCCGATGGTTTCAGAGTAGCCGACACGCAGCTGCAGATCGTCCGCAAAGTTCCACGTCACTGTCGCGGACGGCAGGATGTAGTCGTTCGCCAGCACCGCGCCGCGCCCCAGCACGCCAAAGCGGCTGAAGGTCTGGACCGATTGCACGGCATCTTCGTAGCGCACACCGAACGTGCCACGGATATAGGGCGTGATGTCGAGATCGGCCTGGGCGAACAGGGCGTCAACTTCCAGATCACCGGTATAGTTCGACTGGGTGTTCTGGACCTCGGCCAGCAGGAAGCGGCCCGGTGCGATATTGTCCACCGAGAACAGGAAGTCCGGACGCGCGCGCTGCACATCCGCCGGCAGGGAGTTGCCGCCCGCCATGCGGAAGAACAGGGTCTCGAAGGTCCGCTCGGTCCGCGACCGGTCACCACCGACGGTGAGCAGAAGCTCGCGGGCACCCGGGAGGGTGAACGCGTAGCTCAGATCGCCGCCGAAATTGTACAGATCGTCCGTCAGTTCGGTGAATTCGATCGTGTACTGGTTGGACGTCGAGTAGATCGGCGTTCCGGTAGCGTCTTCGAAACGGCGCAGACGCTGCAGGAACGGCGTGTCGCGCGTGGCGCGGGCGAAGGAGCCGCGCCAGTTGGCGTTCAGATTGCCGAAGCTGTGCTCGCCGGCCAGCTGAACCATGCCCAGTTCACGCTCGTACCAGCCGGTCGACTCCTCATAGAGGGGCCGCCCGCCGGGGGCATTGAAGTCTTCACCGCGTGTCAGCTGCGTGTCCTTGCGCACCGACCGCACGAAGAAGGTGGTCAGCGACACGGCGTGCGCATCCACTTCACCGGTCAGCGACGCCAGGGCATTGACCTGGGTGTCGAGGGCCGTGGTGAACACGTCGAACTGGGAACCGATCACATCGCCACGCACG
This sequence comes from Hyphomonadaceae bacterium BL14, assembly GCA_027627705.1. Lineage (NCBI taxonomy): Bacteria > Pseudomonadati > Pseudomonadota > Alphaproteobacteria > Hyphomonadales > Hyphomonadaceae > Hyphomonadaceae bacterium BL14. The sequence goes on along the minus strand of CP091242.1, from coordinate 366,195 downwards.
CGCTGACGCTCGGATTCCTGGGTCGTCCAGCCGCTGTCATAGCCACCCGCCGCGATGAAGCCAAAATTGATGCCGCCAGCCTCAAAGGCAAAGCCGCCATCGACTGCCGCATTGAAATCGGCACCGACCGTGCCGTCCTGATGGACGAGCAGGTTGGGGATCACCAGACTTTCGGACAGTGTTTCAAGCTGGCCTGTGGTCAGATCATTGAGCGGCGTCTGATTGGCGATGATCGTCCGCAGCGGGTCCGGCTGGTCACGGTATCCGCCGTCCCAGCTCGACCAGTCGTCAGACGAGCCGCGATGGAAAATGCCGTTCCGGCCGGTGGTCACCGTGTTGTAGCTGGTGCCAACCGACAGGTTCAGAAACGATTCTTCGGGCCGGCGCAGGGTGCGCAGGTCGATGACGCCGCCGCCGAACTCGCCGGGATAATTGGCCGAATATGTTTTCTGGACCGCGATGCCGTCCAGAATCTCGGACGGGAAGAGGTCGAGCGGCACGATCCGGCGCAGCGGCTCGGGGCTCGGCAGCGGAGACCCGTTCAGCAGGGCCGCCGAGTACCGGTCGCCCAGTCCGCGAACATAGGCGTACTGGCCGCGCACGATGCTCAGGCCGCTGACCCGGGCCAGAGCAAGGGCGGCGTCGCCGTCGCCGGCGCGATCGAGATCTTCCAGGGTGACGAAGCTGGCCACCTGGGCGGTACGGCGCTGGGGCTCAGGGATAAACTGCCCGCGCACCGTCACCACGTCTTCAGCCTGGGGCTGCGCCTGCGGCGCCGGCTCGGGCTGTTGGGCGAGGGCGGCTGGCGCGACGAGCATGCTCGTCGCCATCAGGGCCCCGCTGAAAATTGAAACGGGTTTCATCGGATGTGACCTTTGATCTTGAGTGCGTCCTTGGACGGGATGAGGCGCGCCAGACCCTCGGCCTGGCGCGCCCGGTAATCCCGCGCTAGCAGGTGCTTCCGGTTTCCAGACCACAGGTCCAGTCAGCCCACCAACGGTCGCTGGAGTCACGCACCGCGCCGATATGGGTAACCGGCGTGAAGTACGGATTGAGCGTGGTGACATCGAATGCCGTGCGGGCATTCTCGTTGGCGCCGTTGATGAACGTGTTGTTCAGCGTGGTCGCCACGTTGGTGGTGTTGTTCGAACCGGTCGAGACCGCCGAAGAGGCTGCCGCAGCGTCGGAGTTGCCCGTCGACAGGCCACCGGCGCAGTTGAACAGCACCGAGTCAAAGCTCGGATCGACACCCACGCCCTGGTAGCCAGCCGTGCCGTTGCCGGCAGAGCCTTCCCAGCGGAAGCAGGCCTGGCCGTAATCGACCACACCGTTGAGATAACGGCCGACCGTACCGGTGTTCAGGCGGAAGGCATTGGTGCGGTTGCCGATGAAGGTGAAGTTGGAGAAGGTCGCATTCGACAGCGGGGTGACGCCCGGCGCCGAGCTGGAGGCCTCGACGATATTGTCGCCGCCGCCGGCCCGCTGAATGGCGATCACGAACTGATTGAACCCGTTATAGCCGTTGTCGGTGTCCAGCGAGTCATCGTCCGCGCCGGTCACGACCAGATAACGGCCGTTCACCGTGCCACCGAACCATTCGATGCCGTCGTCAGAGCCGTTATGGACCTGGATGTTCTCGAACGTGGTGCCGCGACCGACGCCCGCCAGCGTGATGCCGTTGAGCTCATTGCCCGGCGCAATCTCGAAGCCGGCATACTTGACCTGCAGGAAGGTCATGGAGCCGGTGCTGTCATCCGCCAAGATGCCGCCATAGAGACCGTCCGGATTGGTGACGCCTTCCACGAGGTTTTCACACTGGACCGAGCCCGGTGTGGCCGCGTCGCGGCAGCGGTTGATCGGCGCGCGGCCAAGCAGCACGAGGCCGCCCCATTCGCCGATCGCACTGGCGCGGTCACCGGTGTTCGTGATGTCGTTTTCCGACGTCATGATGACCGGATTCTCGCGGGTGCCGTTGGCAAACAGCTGCGAGCCGCGGTTCACGAGCAGGTAGTCAGCGCCCGAGCGGCCATAGAGGGTCACGCCCGATTCGATGGTGAGCGACGCAGCCAAGCCGCCCGCGGCATTGCCGTCCGCCCCGACATCGCGGCCGATCCGCACATCGCCGTCCAGTTCGTAGAAGTTGCCGCGGGTCAGTCGGATATCACCGGTGATGACACCGGTCAGGCGGCAGATGTTCTGGCCATTACGGTCCGCACCGGTATCGGTGGTGCCGACCGGGCAATCGGGCTCCGGGAACAGGCCGAAGGTCCAGCCCGCCGCCCAGTTATTGGTTTCGGTTTCAGTCGAGCTGAACGCGCCGACATAGGCCGCATTCTGGAAATACGAGCCCAGGGTGGTGGCGTCGAACGCGGTCATGGCCTGCTCTTCCGGTCCGGGGAAGATACGCGAGGCGAGCGAGCTCGGGCCCTGAACGTTGTTGGCGTCCGCCGCTACAGCCGCCGAAGCCGCCGCAGCATCAGAGTTGCCCGTCGCAAGACCGGCGTTGCAATCAAACAGGACCGAGTTGAAGGATGGGTCCACGCCCACGCCCTGATAGCCCGCTGTGCCGTTACCGGCCGAGCTTTCCCAGCGGAAGCACTGCTTGCCGTAATCGACCACGCCGTTGACATAGCGGCCCACCGTGCCGGTGTTCAGACGGAAGGCGTTGGTGCGATCACCCACAAAGGTGAAGTTGGAGAAGGTGGCGTTTGACAGCGGGGTGACGCCCGGGGCCGAGCTGGAGGCTTCAACGATATTGTCGCCGCCGCCCGTGCGCTGGATGGCCACCACGAACTGGTTCAGGCCATTATAGCCGTTGTCGGTGTCGAGCGAGTCATCGTCCGCGCCGGTCACGACCAGAAAGCGGCCATTCACCGTGCCGCCGAACCATTCGATACCGTCATCCGAGCCATTGTGGACCTGGATGTTTTCAAACGTGGTGCCGCGGCCGACGCCGGCCAGGGTGATGCCGTTCAGCTCGTTGCCCGGCGCAATTTCAAAGCCGGCGAACAGCACGCGCACATAGCGCATGATGCCCGAATTGTCTTCCGGGTTTGCGCCGCCATAGCGGGCGTCCGGGTTGGACACGCCTTCCACGATGTTTTCACAGTCGATGCTGCCCGGCGTGGCCGCATCGCGGCACCGGTTGATCGGAGCGCGTCCGTTAACGACGATGCCGCCCCATTCGCCGATATTTTCGCCGCCAAAATCAGTCGGATTGGCTGCGCGGCGGATCAGGTCTTCATCAGAGGTCATGGTGATCGGCGACGCGGCGGTGCCCACGGCCTCGATCTGCGATCCGCGGTTCACCACGATGTAGTCCGCGCCGTCAGCGCCGAAAATCGTCACGCCCGGCTCGATGGTCAGGCGCGCCGAGACGCCGCCAGCCGCGTTGCCGTCCGCGCCGACGTCCACGCCCACGTTCACGCGGCCGTCAATGCGGTACGCGGTACCTTCGACAAACGGCAGGGTGAGGTTGGTGAGGATGTCCCCGGAGAGGATACATGCCGTCAGGCCGCCAACGGCCGTTCCGGTCGTGAAGCCGCTCGGGCAGGCCGCGGCACCGCCGCCGCCGCCGCCACCACCACCGCCACCGCCACCGCCACCGCCACCGCCACCGCCCGGAGGTGTGCCGGGATTGGTGGCACCCGGAGCGGCGATGTCGGAGCCCTGGGTGCAGGCGGCAACCGCCAGGCCCATCGTCAGACAGACAATGTATTTGCGCAAGGACATGAGGAACCCCCTCTGATGCAGGGGCCTGTCCGGACTCCCTGCAGCTGGAAAATAAAATTTCTGTCCAGCGGGACGGATAGACCACCCCAGCTGACACGGTTCCCTGTTAAACAAGATTCATGTCACGCCAGTGACAGGCTTTGCACGTTACCGGTCTCTGGCGGCTGCAAGCGCACCCAGGCGATTGTTTTGCAACAGCGTTTTTGAGGAAAAAGTCTGCGGGGATCAGACCGCGAGGCGCGTGCGCAGTCGCAAGACCCGCCAGCCGCACAGGGCCGCCAGCGCGGAAATCACTGCCGCCGCCGGGGCCAGAAAGGGCCCTGCAAGGTCGATCAACTGGCCCGGCGTTTCGATGCTGGCAGCACCCAGATACATGCTGCCGGTCTGGACATTCATCCACAGCCCGGTGACGCTGGGCGAGACGATTTCCAGCGCCAGCAGCCCCGTCGCGAATACAGAGCAGGCCCACAGGATCGCCGCTGCCGGCCATACCCAGATGCGCGCGCCCGGCGGGGCGTCGACGGGTGCATACCCCAGGCTGACCAGATGGCCGCTGGCCAGCGCGTGAGCCGGCCCAAGACGGTCAATTGCGACTCGCTCTCCCAGCTGCGTAGCGCGGTCAGCCAGATGGGCGCGGGTTTCGGCCAGAATATCGGCACGCTCGGGTGCGGGCAGCGCGCCAAGCGCGCTTCCAAGCGTCAGGAGATATTGATCAATCGCCCTGCTCGTCATGCCCTGTAATCCGATCAAGCTGGCCGCGGAATTCACGCCAGGCTATCTTCATGGCCGCCAGCACGGCCTCACCATCGGATGAGAGCTTATAGTATTTTCTTGGCGGTCCTGTGACGCTCTGCTGCCAGCGCGCTTCGATCCGGCCGTCACGCTCCAGACGCTTGAGAAGCGGATAGATCGTCCCGTCGGAAATGCCCAGGCCGTCTGCGCCGGACAAGGCGTCCAGCAACTCGATCCCGTATTTCTCGCCGGATGTCAGAAGCGAAAGCACCGCCAGTTCCGCTGCGCCTTTCCGCAGCTGTGCCTGCCACGCGGCAATCAACTCGTCATGCTCGCTCATACCCTGTGTCTACATGCTGATCGGGCGATTGTCGCGCATTTTCGCACGCAATCTGCGTTCAGGAGAGTACGGGCGTCAGACCGGCCTGCGACGCCGCCCAGACCAGCGCGATTGCAAGCGCCAGATAGGGCCCGAACGCAAGACGCGCCGAGGGGTCCGGCCCCCGCCTCATGATCAGGGATGACACCAGCACCACAGTCAGCGCGCTTACACTCGCAGCCAGCAGGATCAGAGGCAGCGCCCAAACCCCGCACCACGCGCCGCCGGCCGCCAGAAGCTTGGCATCGCCACGCCCGATCCCGTCGCGGCCGCGCAGGCGGCGGTAGGCAATCTCGAGTGCCACCAGTCCGCCATAGCCGATCAGTGCCCCGGCGGCGTGACTGATCAGGGACGCCTGTGTCAGCCAGGCCATCACCAGCCCCGCCGCAATCAACGGCAGGGTCAGCCAGTCCGGCAGGCGCATCGTGCGTGCATCAATCACCGCCAGCGCGGCCAGAGATACAAACAGAACAAGGGTCAGGGCGAGACTTTCCATTCTGCCTGAATGTCCCGGATAGCCCGCGCAGGCAAGGTAGCAGCAAGCGCCGCGGCTTCCCGTAGCCACCGCGTTTCATCCGGCTCACACAGGCATGCGCTCGTCATGCGCCCGGCCCGCCCGGCGGGTGCGCGCGCCTCGCCGGTGGCCGCTGGGCCGCAGGTCAATGGGTGCGATCCTGCGCCGTTTGCAGGGCGATCCTATTCGCACCCTGTGTTCAGCGCGCGCGTGTCAACCAGCCAGTCCGCCACCCCCCTCGCCGCCGCGACGCCACTGGCAAAGCTCGCCTGCAACAGATACCCGCCCGTCGGCGCTTCCCAGTCGAGCATTTCTCCGGCCACGAACACGCCAGGCAATCGCTTCAGCATGAAGCGCTCATCGACTGATGCGCGCGCGATGCCGCCTGCGCTCGATATCGCCCGCTCAAGGCCCTGGACGCCCGTCAGCGCAATGGGCAACGCCTTGATGCGCACGGCCAGTTCTTGCGGTTCGCGCGGTATCTCGCCCGCTTCGCGCACGAGCGCCGCACCGAGCGGCGCGAGCCGGGCCTGCTTGCGCAGCGTGCTGGACAGGGACTGGCCGGGCTTGGCCGCCGAAAGCCGCTTTGTCAGGGCGTCCCCGGCGGTATCGGGCGCCAGATCGAGCGTCAGCACCGCCTGGCCGTCACGCTCGATCGCATTGCGCAAACCCGCACCCAAGGCATAGATCGCCCCGCCCTCCATGCCATAGGCCGTGATCATGGCTTCCCCGCGGATCGCCCGGCCGTCATGACTGAAGCGTGCGGCCTTGAGCGGCACCCCGGCAAAACGCGCCTTGAACAGGGCCGACCAGCGGACATCGAAGCCGGCATTGGCAGGCTTGAACGGCGTGATCTCGACGCCGCGCGCCGCCAGCCGGCCGGCCCAGTCGCCCGTTGACCCAAGACGCGGCCAGCTCGCCCCGCCCTGCGCAAGAATGACCGCAGCGGCCTCCACAGGCCGCTCGCGTCCGTCCGGCCCGGCGATCAGTACACGGCCCGCATCGTCAAAGCCCCGGAAAGTATGGCGGACATGGATCGTGACGCCCAGGGCATCCAGTCTGGCCAGCCAGGCGCGCAAAAGCGGCGAGGCCTTCATGGCCTTGGGAAATACCCGTCCGCTGGAGCCGGTGAACACGGGCTGCCCCAGCCCCTCGCACCACGCGATCAGGTCATCCGGCGCGAAGGCCCGGATGGCCGGTTCCAGCCAGTCACGCGCTGCGCCATAGCGGTCAAGGAAGGCGTCCAGCGCTTCGCGATGGGTCAGGTTGAGCCCACCCCTGCCCGCCATCAGGAATTTACGCGCCACGCTCGGCATGCGCTCATAAACGCTGACGGCAAAACCCTCGCCCGCGAGGCGCTCTGCCGCAATCAGGCCTGCAGGGCCGGCCCCGATAATGGCGATGCGCCGGGTCATGCTTCGGGCGTGCCAAAACGCCAGCCCCGGCCCTCCCGGCTGGCGAACCATGCGGTGCCGGCCATCGCCTTGCGCCGCTCCGGCCGGTCAATCGCGACGAAGGCGGCGCAGGCACGGGTTTCATAGCGGATGGTCATGGCTCGCCTCGTGCCCCCACACCGCAGAGCGGCAGAGGCAGAGGGCTATCAGAGCCGGAGCTGTCGCGAAAGCCTCGGCCCGGCACGCCGGGTCGAGGTGGCCGGCTAGGTCCGCCCCGGTGAGCCCGATGCGGCACCGATTTGCCACGCCGGACAGAGACCTTCAGCTCCTCGTGCGTCCCCAGGGTTTCAATCGGTGGCAACACCGTCGGCACTGCCACCAGTGCCGCGCCTGGTTCACTGATTTTATTAAGAGATTTGGGTGCGGGGGTAGGATTTGAACCTACGACCTTCAGGTTATGAGCCTGACGAGCTACCGGGCTGCTCCACCCCGCGTCAAACCTGTGTCCGCGGCCGGGCCGCGTTCAAGGGACGCGCTGTGTATGACGCCCGCGCGGTGCCGTCAACATCTGCACTGCGTGCCGGGCCGCCAACAAATGGCCAATCAGCGCTTGCCCAAGCGCGCGCGCCTGAACTATCTTAACTCTTGTTAACGCGGCCCTGTGACGGGAGGGACAGCCCGGCACAGTGTTAAAACAGGTTGGGGACCCTGCATGCGAGACCTGATGCGTCAGAACCGTGGCGCGGCGGCAGCCGCGCGCGTATCCGCTCAGCGAACGCCGCACCGCGCAACGGAGCTGGTTCTGGCGGCCCTGGTAGCGGGGGGCGCGCTGTTTTGCGCCTTCGTTACGGACGCGTCACCTCAAAGCGCGCTGTCTGACGGCTGGCCGGCACCGGCATTCAATCCAGACGACTTCGCCCTCACGGACGCCGCTGAAGGCAGCCGCGCTGCGGTGGCCGCGGCCCTGTCCGGGTCTGGGACAGCGCTGCGCTTCGCCATTGAGCCCGGCCATACCCGCCACACCGGAGAGACATCAACAGCCGCCGTCGCGCTGACCCCGGACGTCACCGTGCGCGCCCGCGCGGCAACGCCTCAAGGGCATGGCTGGTCCGGTTCGGCGCTGGGATTGCAGGTTTCGGCCAGCACACGCACGCTGACCGATCTCCCCCCGGTCTTCCTGGTCGGCGGGGCGGGGCGCGAGAGCTATATGATCGCGCCCGGCGGCCCGCTCAGCTACACGCTGGCACCCGCCGGCGTCGAGGCGAGCGTGGGCGACGCGCATTTCGGCGTCGGCGTGGAGCTGGGCTCGGATGTCTACGCCACACTGGGCTATGTACGTGAACAACGCCGCTACCGCTCGGGCATGCGCGAGTGGAAAGAAGACGAGCACTATGCCGGCGTGGCCCTGCGCGCGCGGTGGTGATGTCGGCACACTTGGATTGATGAACGGGTTTCGCGCCAACCGGCGCGTGCCTCCCAAGCCTCCTGGACTTGGTGAGCCGACCGGGGCTCGAACCCGGGACCTACTGATTAAAAGTCAGTTGCTCTACCAGCTGAGCTATCGGCTCTGACCCTTTCGGGAGAGGCGCGGAAACTATAGTCGGCCCCTGCCGCGGTCAAGCGCTGCGGCGCCGCAGGCGCAGCAGGGTTTCGCGCGCCATTCTCTCGCCCGATTCAAGGCGGTACACTGCTGCCATGATCACCCGCACGCTTTCCCTCTGTCTGGTTGTTCCCGCCTTTTTGGCGGCGGCTGGTTGTGCGGGCGGCACCGGGAACGGCATGGACGCCATGGTCACCGACACGCGCGAGGCCGGGGCCGACGCCATCGGCCTGCCGCGCGAGCGCCCGGGGCGCATCCGGGTGGATGAGGGCGATGACACCGTGCCCACCCCCTATGGCGGCGAGGGCGCGCGGCGTACCTGTTCGACCACGGCCCGCGATATCGCCCGCCTCACCGTGGTGCTGGGTCCGGACCGCGAAGCGCCGCCGCCAGAGCACGGTGACGCTGATGATGGTGCGGACCAAGACGATGACCCCACCATGATGGAGCGCGGGCGGGATCTGGCGGCCGACGCGCCGGATCTGGCCCGCGACCAGTACCGCTCGCTGATTGTCGGGCTGAACCCGATCCGTCCCGTGGTCCGCTTTGTCGGACGCGCCGGCGAGATTGAACGCGCCGCGCGCACCGAGCGCGAGCTGGCCATGAAGCGCCGCGCATATCTGCGCGGCCTGCATGCGGGCTTCGGCTGCGGGCCGCACTATATGCAGCGCGCATTCGAGGCCTACGGGCTGCTCGAAGCGCAATAGCGCAGCGCCGGGCTTGCATCAAAGACGGCGCGCCATAGGCTCGAGGCTCACTGGCGATCCGGAGCCTTCATGCATCATTTCACCCACCTTCACTGTTCCATGACCGGCGCGCGCGTGGCCGCCGACATCGCCCATAATCTATCGCCCGAGGGCTGGCCGCTGCTGGCGCGCTATGATCTGGCGGCGCTCAAACGCACCGCCGACCGCGACGCCATCGCGGCGCGCCCCGCCCACACCCATCCCGGCTTCTGGAAATGGCGCGAGCTGCTGCCCGTGGCCGATGACGCCTATGTCACGAGCCTTGGCGAGGTGGACACGCCGCTGATTGATACGCCCGCCACCGCGCGGGCCATAGGCCTCAAAGGCCCGCTGCTCATCAAGGATGAAGGCCGCCTGCCCACGGGCAGTTTCAAGGCGCGCGGGCTGGCGCTGGCCGTCTCCATGGCGCGCCAGTTCGGGATCAGGGCGATGGCCATGCCCACCAATGGCAATGCCGGCGCGGCGCTGTCGGCCTATGGCGCGCGGGCGGGCATGGAGACCTGGTCCTTCTGCCCGGCCGATACGCCCGAGGTGAATGTGCGCGAGATCGCCGCCCAGGGCGGGCATGTCTACCGGGTCAACGGCCTGATCCACCAGTGCGGGGCGCTGGTGGGTGCCCTCAAAGAGGAGATGGGCTGGTTTGATGTTTCGACGCTGAAAGAGCCCTACCGGATCGAGGGCAAAAAGACGATGGGCATCGAGCTCGCCTGGCAGCTGGGCTGGACCCTGCCTGACGCGATCTTCTACCCCACCGGCGGCGGCACCGGCCTGATCGGTATGTGGAAGGCGTTCGACGAGATGGAGGCGCTGGGCTGGATCGGCCCGGAGCGCCCGAAAATGTTCGCCGTCCAGGCCGATGGCTGCGCGCCCATCGTGCGCGCGTTCGAGGCGGGCGAGGAGCACGCGACCGAATGGCTGGATGCGGCGACCAGCGCGGCCGGCATCCGTGTGCCCAAGGCGATTGGCGATTTCCTGATCCTGCGCGCGGTGCGCGCCAGCGGCGGCGCGGCGCTGGCGGTGAGCGAGGCCGAGATTGAAGAGGCGCGCGCGCTGTGCGGCGCGGCTGACGGGCTGCTGCTCTGCCCGGAAGGCGCCGCCACGCTGGCCGCCGCGCGAAACGCCCGCGCCGCCGGGCTGATCGGCGCCGATGCGCGCTGCGTGCTGTTCAATTGCGGATCGGGTCTGAAATACGCCCTGCCCGACCGCGCACGCGATCTTGACCGCACAAAGCCGGTGACCCGGGCAATGCTGGAGGGCTAGGCGGACGCGAGCGCCTGAGCCGCCGCCGCGAAGGCGCGCCCGCGCGCGCCGAACACCGTGAACTGGAGCCCGCGCGGCGCGGCGGGCGACAGCAGCACCACGCCGGAGGTGAGCGCCGCAGCGGCGCGTGCGACGGCCCTTTCGAAATCATCCTCATGGACGCAGACCGCGCCATGGCGCCCGCCCGCCAGCGCTGCGCCGATACGCGCGCCGTTCTCGGGCAGGGTGATGATGGCGCGGATGCGGTCATGGCGCTCCAGCGCGGCAGCGAGCGCCTCATAATCCTGCTCGCGCTCCTCCCCGCCCAGGATCAGCGCCACGTCCTCGCCGGGAAACGCCTCCAGCGCCAGCAAGAGGGCTTCTGGCGTGGTGGCGAGCGAGTCGTCCACGAAACGCACATTCCCCTTCACGGCCACGGTCTGGAGCCGGTGAGGCAGGCCGTGGAAATCGGACAGGCTGTCGAACGCCGCGCGCGCATCGAGCCCCATATCCGCGATCACGCTGAGACCCGCGCAGGCGTTCACCGCATTGTGCGGCCCTGGCACGCTGGGGATCGGCCCCCAGACCTCACCGCCGAGATGCACCACGCCGCCGGGCGCATGGAAGCTGTCCGGCGTGTTGTACCAGAGCGTATTGGGCCGGTGAGCGAACAGGCGGGCGAGATTGGAATCCCCGGCATTGAGCACGGCGCGGGTATTGGGATCGAGGCTGACCAGGCGCGCCTTGTCACGCTGATAGGCCTCCAGCGAGCGGTGCCAGGGGATATGCTCGCGCATCAGATTGACCATCACGCCATAGTCCGGCCCGTGAATGAGATCCGCGCATTGATAGCTGGACAGCTCGGCCACCACTGTGCTGGCGCCCGGCGGCGTTTCGATGACCGGCTCGCCGATATTGCCCGCCAGCACCGCGTCCTCGCCCAGCGCGCGCAGCATGTGATGCAGGAGCGCCGAGCTGGTGGACTTGCCCTTGGTGCCGGTAATTCCGATCACGCGCTGAGCGGCCGGTTTGCGCTCGAACCAGAGATTGGTCTGGCTGGTCAGGCGCGCGCCCGCGCGCAAGGCCGCTGACAGGCGCGGATCATAAAGCGAAACGCCGGGGCTTTTGACGATCAGCGTGCGGCCGCCGGCCCGGACCGCCGCCTCCAGCGCGTCCTCGTCGAGGTGCGCGACGCCGCCGGGCAAATCCTCCGGCGGTGCGCGGTCCACCACCGCCAGCTTGATGCCCGGTGCCTCGGCGCGCGCCAGCGCCAGCACCGCGCGGCCTTCCTTGCCATAGCCCCAGATCAGGAGCGTGTCATAATCGGCAATCCGCCCGGCCCGCATGCGCGATGATCCTGTATCAACCCGCGTCAAGGCAAGCGTGTTTCGCCCGCACGCGCAAGCGGGCTGAGCCGGTCAGCCGCGCCGTCGCCGGCTTCGGGCGCAGGATCAGGCTGAGACACGGGTTCCGGCGCAGGTGCCATGGCCACGCCATCACCCAGACTGCTCTCCAGCGCCGCGAAGAAAGTGCGCAGGCGCGCCGCGTTGGCACCGAGATCGGACATGCCCACACGCGACACCGAACGCGCATCCACACGCGATCCGCCATTGTCCAGCGGCGTGACCCGCACCACCACATCATCGATGAACCCGAACCAGAAGGTCACGTCTTGGGCCTCGAACATCATCGCACCCTCGGACGCGGTGGAGATCCGCCAGCCCAGATCACGCGCCGTGGCATGGGCGGCCCTGTAGGCCAGCGCCGGTTCGGCGGTGGTGATCAGAGGCGCCACATCGGGATAGGCCTCGGCCTGGACCTCGGGCAGCGGGCGCTGCGAGCGCGGATCGGTCTTGGCGTGGTAGTCCACTGAATTGGCATTGGCGCCGCGGCGCTCGATCAACGCGCCGGTGAATTGCGGCGGAGTTTCGAAATCGGTGGTGATGTCATGGATGGGCGGGATGGCCGCGCGATCGCCGGACGCGCTGGTCACCAGCGCCAGCGGCGCCACCCCCACGACAAGGGCGAGCACGCCCGCGACATAGCCCCCCGCACCCGGCGCATTGGCCTGCCCGAAGATTAGCCGGAAGCCGATGGCCACGATCAGCGCCAGCAGGCCGAGCCCAGCGGTCAGCGGCAGGATGAACCCGCGCCCGATGGCACCGGGCAAGCCAAACCAGTTCAACGCATTGAAGCCCGCCAGCCCCAGCACATGGCGGAAGCCGTCGATCGGCTCCCAGAAGCCGAACTTGCCACCGAATGCCGCAATGACGAACCAGAGCGGCGTTGCAATCGCGGCAAACGCCGCCAGTCCGACAATCAGATGCCGAATGGTACGCAGGATGGTCATCATGGCGGTCGCCCTCTTATTCCAGCGGCTGAAGTATACGCCCTGGCGGCGGGCTCATACAGTTATTCACGGGTAGAGGCGCATCACACGCCAGGGCGTGTCCTTGCGGTCACGCTCGAACACCATCCGGTCATGCAGGCGGAAGGCGCGGTCACGCCAGAACTCGATGCGCACGGGAACGACGCGATATCCGGTCCAGAAGTCCGGGCGCGGGATATCGCCGATATGGAATTTGGCCGCGTGGGCGGCCACGGCTTTCTCCAGCGCAAACCGGCTTTCCAGCGGGCGAGACTGCTTGCTGGCCCAGGCGCCGATGCGGCTGTCACGCGCCCGGCTGGCGAAATACGCATCGGCCTCGGCATCGCTGACCGGCTCCACCGCGCCACGCACGCGCACCTGACGGCGCAGGGATTTCCAGTGGAAGCACAAAGCCGCTTTGCTGTTGGTCTCAAGCTGCAGGCCCTTGGCACTCTGCGTATTGGTATAGAATGTGAAGCCGCGCGCATCGACATCCTTCAAGAGCACCATGCGCACATCGGGCAGGCCGTCACCATCTGCGGTACCCAGCGCCATGGCGTTGGGATCATTGGGCTCGCGCTTGCGCGCTTCGGCCAGCCAGTCCCCAAACAACGCCACAGGGTCCTCGCGCGCGAAGATGTCCTCGGGTGCCGCGTCGGCCTCGCTTGCGTATTCGGCATCGCTCGGGCTGGGCGGGATGGCGTCGCGGCCACTCATGAGGGCTCCTTGGCTGTTGAGTTTCGCTGACTTAGCGCGTGGCAGCATGTGGTCAACTGTTTGACAACCTGTCGCGACGTAGTTTCGCGCCCATGAGCGCTAAACCTGACCCATTGTTGGCCGCCTACCGGGCCTTCGGCCTGACCGGCGACGAGGACTTCGGTGAAGTCCGTGCGCGCTTTCGCGCGCTCATAAAGACTGTACACCCGGACGTGACGCCAGGCACGCCCCAGACCATCGCGAAGCTGCAGCGCCTGCTCAAGGCGTATGAGGTGCTGCAAATCCACGCCCCGCGCCGTCATGATCTGGAGATCACACCGGAGGATGCGCGCAAGGGCGGCATCCGCACGATCAAGATCGAAGAGCGCGAAGCGCTGGTGCGCCTGCCTGTGGCGGTGAAAACGGGCACTGTCCTGATCCCTATCGGTGACCCGCACTGGCGCGTGCACATCCATGTGCGCGACAAAATGGTCAATCCGGACTTGTCGGTGGGCGAGGCGGAACGTCAAGCACGCGAACATCGCGCACAAGCGTTCGCAGAAGCCGCTGCACGCGAAGAAGCAGAAGAATCGGCGGGTATCCTGCGCGGCTTCTATGACGCCTTCGTCAAAGCGTCTCCGGCCGCTCGGCTGGCGCGTTGGGCGCGCAAAGGCGCGGCGTGACGCTGGTGCGTTTCAAGCCTATGGTGCGGCGCAGCGTCCTGGCGAACTGAGTCCCCCCCTCCCATGTCCCACAACACCTTCGGTCATCTGTTCCGCATCACCACCTGGGGCGAAAGCCACGGGCCGGCTCTGGGATGCGTTGTGGACGGGTGTCCGGCGGGCCTGTCCTTGACCGAGGCGGACATCCAGCCCTGGCTGGATCAGCGCCGCCCCGGCCAGTCGCGTCACGTCACCCAGCGCCGTGAACCCGACCAGGTGCGTATTCTGTCAGGCGTGTTCCAGGACGAACGCATGGCGCAGCAGCTGACCACCGGCGCACCGATCGCGCTTCAGATCGACAATGTCGACCAGCGCTCCAAGGATTATTCGGGCATTCGCGACGCCTGGCGGCCGGGCCATGCCGACTATACCTATGACGTCAAATACGGCGTGCGCGATTACCGCGGCGGAGGCCGGTCCTCGGCGCGCGAGACGGCGGCGCGAGTGGCGGGCGGCGCAGTGGCCCGCAAGGTGCTGGGCGAGGGCGTGACCATTCGCGGCGCGCTGGTTCAGATCGGCCCGCGCGCCATCGACCGGTCCCGCTGGGACTGGGACGAGACCGCGCGCAATGACTTCTTTTGCCCGGATGCAGACACCGCCGCCCTCTGGGCTGATGACATGGACGCGATCCGCCGCGCCGGCAGCTCTGTGGGCGCGCTGGTGGAGGTGGTCGTCAGCGGTGTCCCGGCCGGCTGGGGTGCGCCGGTCTATGGCAAGCTCGATCAGGATCTCGCCAGCGCCATGATGTCGATCAACGCCGCCAAGGGCGTTGAAATCGGAGCCGGCATGGCAGCCGCGGGCCTGCGCGGCGAGGATGCGGCCGATGAAATGCGCCTCGGCCCTGACGGCCAGCCCGCGTTCACCTCGAACTTCAATGGCGGGGTGCTGGGCGGCATCTCCACCGGTCAGGATCTGGTGATCCGGGTGGCAATCAAACCGACCAGCTCGATCCGGATCGAGCGGCAGACCCTGACGAAGGACCTCACCGAAACCGCCATCGCCACGCAAGGCCGCCACGACCCGTGCGTGGGCATTCGCGCCGTGCCGGTGGCCGAAGCCATGGCGGCGCTTGTACTGGCCGACCACAAGCTGCGCGCGCAGGCCTATCAGGGCTGAACGCCCTCGCCGCCAGACACGCGGCGTTCAAACAGGGTCACACAACAAAAACGGCCGGACCCGTGACAGGTCCGGCCGCTCTTTACCCCAAGCCCCATAGGACTGGCCGTGAAGGACGGTCCTAGAAGCGGTAGCGGGCCTCCACGCCATAAGTGGCACCCCGGCGCAGCGTGCCGAAGAAGGCGCGCGGCGCACCGCGCGCAGCGTTAACCGGCGCGGTGTTCGGCGAGAAGGCGGGGCTGAGATACGGCGTCTGCAGCCAGCGGGTCGCCATCACGATGGAATCTTCATCGAGGATGTTGCGGCCGTAGGCCATGATCGTCCAGTTGCCGCTCTCAATGCCCAGCTGGGCACCGAGAATGGCGGCCGAGCCGGTCTCGGCCAGATTGTGCACCTGGACGTATTTCGAGGACTCGTACGTATAATCGGCACGCGCGAACCATTCGAGGCGGCCCGTCGACCCCATCGGCGCACGCAGTTCGCCGTTAAACGACAGCTGGTGCTCGGAGGTCAGCGGAACGCGATTGCCCGCGATGGAGCAATTGCCGGTCTGGCCGAAGAACTCCGTGCCCGTCCCCGGTGCCGTTGCATTGCCTGCGATCACGCCACCGCCCGAGGTCAGCTCCCACTGACCGTCATCACAGCCCGACGTGAATTCCGGCTGGGTCCAGGCATAGGTCGCGCCGATCGACAGCATGTCATTGACTCGCTGGCGGTATTCCAGCTCGAGGCCAAGGATTTCGGCGGCACCCTGATTGGTCGCCACCGAGTTGATCGCGCCGGACGGATTGGACACAGCGGTCGTCAGCTGCACGTCGGTCGCCTCGATGAAGTAGGCCGAGGCGGCGAAGTAGCCGGCACCGCCGAACACGGAGCGCTTCACGCCGATTTCAAAGTTCTCCGACGTTTCCTGATCATAGATCGGGTTGCCGGTGGTCTCGCCGATCTGGCCGTTCTGACCGCCCGGCTTCACGCCGCGGGCATAGACCGCAAACACCGTGGTTTCCGGGCTGAGCGACCAGTTGACCGTCAGACGCGGGGTGAAGTTGGTGAAGGTGTCAGACCGGTTGAACGGGGTCGCCGTGCTGATGCCGTCCAGCGTGGTCTTTTCTTCTTCGGCGTAGCGGCCTTCCAGTGTGACGGTCAGATTGTCCGTGAAGTCGTACTCTACAAGGCCAAACAGCGCCTGGTTGGTCGTAGTCAGCTGGCTGGACGGATTGCCCGCCGGGTTGGAGAAGGTGATGGAGAACCCGTCATTGACCTGGTCATAGTAATACGCGCCGACCATCCAGCGGAACGGTTCATTGACCGGCGAGGCCAGCCGCGCCTCGAACGAGTAGTCTTCAACCAGATTGCGGGTGGTGTTGGCGAAGAAGGCACCCGTGTTGGCCATGCCCACCGGCTGCAGCACGAAGTTGATCGAGCTGTGGTCGGAGTCAGACCCGAACCGGCGCTCTTCGTCGCGGTACGCACCCGACAGTGTGAACACATAGCCAGAGCCGCCAACATCCCAGTTCATGATGCCGGACAACAGAACCGCTTCGTTGGTAATCCCGTCGAAAGCTGTGCCATCGGCGGTCGAGTACATCTGGAACGGCAGGAACGGGTTCAGGGCGTTGGCCGGCACGCCCGGCACAATGGCCGGCTGGCCCGGCACAGCCGGACCGGTGTTCAGCGCCACTTGCTGGGGCTGGATCACACCGCAGAAATACTGGTTGTTGTTCGTGCTGCCAGACCGCGACCAGTAGTTCAAAGAGCGATAGCCCGGCGAGCAGTTATTGCTGGCGGCAGGCTGCAGGAAGAGTGGCAGAGTGCCGTCTACGGAGTCTGAATACTGGGCGCGCAGGCGGATATCGAGATTGTCCGTCGGGTTGAAGTCGAGCACACCGGAGAACGACGTAGTGGACTGTGACCCGACCGTCTGTCCGGTCACCTGGTTGGTCCACTCGCCATCGTAATTATAGTCACGCACGGACAGGCGGAAGCCGGCCCTGTCGCCGAGGGGGCCGGAGATGCCGGCCGACAGTTCGTATTCGCCGTGGCTGCCGCCGCGGGCACGCAGCTGGCCTTCGACCGTGTCCGTCGCACCCCGCGTGACGAAATTGATAGCGCCGGCATAGGTGTTACGTCCGTAGAGCGCGCTCTGGGGGCCGCGGATCACCTCGACCCGGGCCAGATCATTGGTGTCCAGATTCTGGATCGAGCCGGGATAGTAGACGCCGTCGATAAAGTAGGCGGTGCCCGATTCCACACCGAACTGAACGCCGGCCAGCACGTTGGCCTGGCCCCGGATCACCGGGCGTTCCGACGAGCGCCCGAAAGCGGCCGAGAAAGACAGGCCGGGCGTGAAGCGCGCCACATCGTCCACCGACTGGAGGCCGAGATCGAGGATGTCATCTTCGCCGAACGCGGTCACGGCGACCGGCGCGTCCAGAATGGTCTCTTCGCGGCGGCGAGCGGTCACGGTGATGACATCGCGCGATTGCGTCTGGGCACCCTCCTCCTGGGCAGCGGCGGCGGGTATGACCGCCAGGCTGGTCGCGGCGATCGCGGCGGCCGTAGTCAACAGGATTTGCTTTCTCACGCTTTAGTCTCCCCTTGCGCGGCTTTTTCCGCCTTGTGAGTCATGGTCCCGGACCAACGCGAGTCAGGCGCCAGCGCAGGCCTGTTTTAATTGATATACCATTTCATTCTGTCAGGCCGCTGTCATGTTGGGCTTGTCCGAACAAATGAGGCCTAGTGTTGCATTTCAGTGACAAAACCCGGCCACCGGGACGGCAGCCGGGTTGAGTACGGATCAGTTGCGCTCCGGCGCGGTCACAAGGCCGGCAGCAATGTCGCGATAGTAAGTCCAGCTTGTCACATTCGGCCGGTCATCATCGAGCGCAGGGGGCTCGGTATACTCGGGATAGTGGCGGGCAATCTCGTCCTTGAAGAAGTCCGGCAGCTCATCCCAACTGTCCAGCTTGGTACCGGCAGTGTGGAAATAGATCAGTCCGTCACGTCCGCGCATCTGCATCCAGGGCAGCCAGTCAGACATGCGCACCCAGCCCACTTCCGCGTCGGCCGTCGTGGTCTGCGGGTCGGTGATGTCATCGATGCGGCCAAAGAAATTGAACATCTCGGTGGCGTGATAGACGCCGCCGATCTCGTCCTGGAACTCGCCCGCAAGCGGGTTGGAGTAGAAGAGCGGCACCGTGGTGGTCTGCCAGAAATCATTGCCCATGGATGATCCGCGCCACCGGGCCGGACCGTTGGGACCTTGCGGGAAGCTGCCGCGTGAATTGACCGGGTCATTGGCCACATGCAGCACGTCTACGGTCTCACCCGTCCAGGGATTGTCCCAGGTGGACAGGATTTCGTGTGTATCGGGATCGAGATAGAGCAGAAGCTCGCGCGACACGAGCCGGTAGCCGGTCCCGTATTCAGGATGCTCCACCGTGACGCAGGCGCGCACATTCATGCCCTCCACGCGGAACAGGCGGCGGTCCGGTTCCCCGGCCCGGCGCGAGAAGGCATAGCCGTGCCAATAGTAGGTAATCGGCTCGCCATCCACCGTTGAACAACCGATCTTGCGGTTCATGGTGATGACGTCGTCGGGATTGTCGAAGCTGAGGCGCTCCTGGGCGCAGGCCGCAGCCGCCGTGACGGCGCTCAGGCCCAGCGCAGCAAGCAGGGTTCTCATGGGTGTGTCTCCTCCGCACGGAGCCGGTGAGGTCCGGTCCTCGAAATGATATATCATTTCGAAACGGGCAGAGGATCAAGTGAAAACCTCGCGTGATCGCTGAGCCTCACCGGAAATCCCGGCTGTTCGGGATAATGCTCACAGCCTCCGACAGGACGAGGCGGCGTTTGGGGCGGTCGCGCGCGTCGGCACCAGGGCGGGCCACCTCGTCGGCACGGGCCAGCGCGCTGTGGAAGCCGCCCGCATCGTCAGTCTCGGTCAGGGCGTCCAGCGCGTGGCTCCAGTCGCGGGCCTGCGCGGCGACCAGATGGATCACCTCGCCCTCGCGCTGCAGCACGCCGGTCACGCCCAGAAGCTTCGCCCCGATCACCGCCCGGCGGAAACGCGCAAACACGTGCGGCCAAATGATCACATTGGCCGTGCCCGTCTCGTCCTCCAGCGTGGCGAAGATCACCCCCTTGGCCGAGCCGGGGCGCTGGCGCACCAGCACCAGCCCGGCAACCCCGGTGCGCGCGCCGGGGCGCAGCCGGGCCAGTTCGGCGCAGGGCTGATAGCCCAGGCGGTGAAAATGCCCGCGCAGGAACGCCATGGGATGACCTTTGAGCGACAGAGACAGTCTCGCATAATCCTGCACCACGTCTTCAGAGGCTTTCAGCGCCGGCAAGGCGGTGCCGGAATAGTCGGCGATGACCCCCTCGCCCCCGGCAGCGGCGAACAGCGGCAGGTCCGGACCGGCCACCGCCCGCGCGCGCCAGCCCGCCGCCCGGCGCGTCTCGCCCAGCGAGGCGAAGGCGTCGGCGCGCGCCAGCACGTCCAGCACCCCGCGCCCCAGCCCGGCGCGCCGGGCAGCATCCTCGAGGCTGACAAAGGGTCCGTGCTCGCGCGCGGCAATCACACGCGCCGCCGCGCTTTGCGCCAGGCCCTTGATCTGGCGCAGGCCCAGGCGCACGGCCCGCTGTGCCCCGCCCTCAGGCGTTGTGCGTGCCGCCTCACCCGATGCCAGCGTCTCCAGCGTGCTGTCCCAGTGCGAGGCGTTCACATCAGGCGCGCGCACCACCACGCCATGCTGGCGCGCATCACGCACCAGCTGGGCCGGGGCGTAGAAGCCCAGCGGCTGGGCGTTCAGCATGGCGGCCAGGAACACATCCGGGTAATGGCGCTTGAGCCAGCACGAGACATAGACGATCAACGCAAAGCTGGCCGCATGGCTTTCCGGGAAACCGTATTCGCCAAAGCCCTCCAGCTGGCGGAAACAGCGCTCGGCGAAATCGGGCTCATAGCCGTTGGCGATCATGCCCGCGACCAATTTCTCGCCCATCTCCTGAATGGTCCCGGCCCGGCGGAACGCGGCCATGGACCGGCGCAACCGGTCAGCCTGCGCCGGGGTGAAGCCGGCCGCCACGATGGCGATCTTCATCGCCTGCTCCTGGAACAGGGGCACGCCCAGCGTCTTGCCCAGCACAGCACGCAGCGCCTCGGACGGGTAATTGACTGCCTCGCGCCCCTCGCGCCGGCGCAAATAGGGATGCACCATATCGCCCTGGATCGGTCCGGGGCGCACAATGGCCACCTCGATCACCAGATCATAGAAGCAGCGCGGCTTCAGGCGCGGCAACATGCTCATCTGCGCCCGGCTCTCGATCTGGAACACGCCCACCGTGTCGGCCTTGCAGATCATGTCGTAGACAGCCGGGTCCTCGGCCGGGATGTCCTGCACCTGCATCGGCCGGCCATAGGCCTCGCCGATCATGGCCAGCGCCCGCGACACGCAGCTCAGCATGCCCAGCCCCAGCACATCCACCTTCATCAGGCCCAGCGCGTCGATATCCTCCTTGTCCCACTCGATGGCCGTGCGCTCGGGCATGGCGGCCTTGCGCACCGGCACCATCTCGTCCAGCCGGTCCAGCGTCATCACAAATCCGCCCGGGTGCTGGGACAGGTGCCGCGGAAACCCCTGCAGGGCGCGGGCCGCCGCCAGCGTGCGGCGCAGGGCCGGCGCATCGGGGTCCAGCCCCAGCTCATCGCGGATCGTCTGCGGCGACACCGGATCACGCCAGCCCCACACCGCTTTGGACAGGGCCGCGATCACATCGCCGGACAGGCCGAATACCTTGCCCGCCTCGCGCAGCGCGCCGCGCGGGCGGTAACAATGGACCACCGCCGTCATGGCCGCGCGCCGGCGGCCATATTTTTCATAGACGTACTGGATCACCTCCTCGCGGCGTTCATGCTCGAAATCGACATCGATATCAGGCGGTTCGCCCCGCTCGGCCGAGATGAAACGTTCGAACAGAAGATCAATCCGCGCCGGATCCACCTCGGTCACGCCAATGGCGTAGCACACGGCTGAATTGGCCGCCGAGCCCCGCCCCTGACACAGAATGCCCCTCGAGCGGGCAAACCGCACCAGATCCTCCACGGTCAGGAAATAGCTGGCGTAATCGAGCGATGCGATTAGCTCCAGCTCGTGATCGAGCGCCTTTTGCACCGCCACTGGCGCACCGCCGGGCCAGCGCCGCGCCGCGCCCTCGCGGGTCAGCCGGCGCAGCGTCTCCATGGGCGTTTCGCCCGCCCCGATCGTCTCGTCAGGATAGGCGTAGACCAGCTGGTCGAGGGAGAATGTCACCGTGCGCGCCAGCTGCGCCGTGCGCGTCACCGCTTCGGTATGGTCTGCGAACAGGCGTGCCATCTCGGCGGCGTCTTTCAGATGGCGTTCGGCGTTGGCCTCCAGGCGCCGTCCCGCCGCATCAATGCGCACATGCTCGCGGATACAGGTCAGCACGTCCTGCAGCGCCCGGCGTTCGGGCGCGTGATAGAGCGCATCGCTGCTGGCCACAGTCTGCAAGCCCCAGGCGCGCGCCAGCGCGGCCAGACCATGCAAGCGCGCGCCGTCGCGGCCATCAAAGCGGCGCACCAGCGCCAGATGCACGGGCGACACCGCGCGCGCCAGTACGATTTGCGCCTGCGCGCGCCAGGCGTCATCCGCCTCGGGCGGGGGCATCAGGATCAGGATCTGCGCCTCGCCCAGCGCGTGCGCCATGGCGGGCAGATCGATATGCGGCGCGCCGGGCTCACCGGTTTCATGGGCGTCGGACAAAGCCCGGCACAGCCGGCCATAGGCGGCACGGGTACGCGGGATACACACCAGCTCCACCCCTGTTTCAGCCACCAGACGCGCAGCTGTGAGCACGCGCACGTCCTGCTCGCGCCCGGCCAGGAAGGCGCGCACCGCGCCCGCCAGCGTGTTGCGATCCGCAACAGCCACCGCCTCCAGCCCCAGGGCGGCGGCGGTTTCGACCATCTCGTGGGGATGGCTCGCTCCGCGCAGGAAGGAGAAGTTGCTGGCCGCGCACAGCTCGGCAAAGCACGCCATCACCCCGCCCCCCATCACCCCGCCCCGTGGACGAACCAGCCCGGCTGTTGCGTCTCCCGGCCATAGAGGCCCTCGCGATACAGCCAGAACCGGCGCCCCTCCCCGGTCTCGACGCGGAAATAATCACGCGTGCGCGCCGCTGCCCCGGGGGTCAGATGCCACCATTCCGGCGCAATGCGCTCGGGCCCTTCAGCGCGCGCCACCGTGTGGGCGACCCGGCGCCAGGTGAAGCGGCGCGGTGGCCCGTCGGGAATTTCCGCCACAGCTTCGGCCGGTTCAGGCGGATCAAGGATCAGGAGCGGGCGCCGTTCCGGCCGGCGCGGCCAGGATGCGGGCGCCGCCGCGCCAGACCGCCACTGCCCGGCGCGTTCAGGCACATGGCTGTCGAGAGCCTCGGCACACGCCGCCGCCCCGGCGCCCAGCCGGGCGTCCAGCCGGTCCATCAGGCACGCCGCCGCCAGACGCTCCGCGCCCGCATCGGGATCGAGGCTGGTCTGGCCGGCGTCCAGCGGACGGGTCAGCAGGGCGGCAGCCTCCACCAGGTCCACGCCGAACCCGGCGTCGAGACCGGCGCGCTCCAGCCGGTGGCGCATCAGACGGATCAGATGGGCGCTGTCGCGCACCGGCGCGGCGGCGGCCAGCATCATCTCGCCCACCCCGCCATCAGCCCGGTACAGGGTCAGGCGCACGCGCTGGGCCCCCAGACCCTCGCGCTCCAGCAGGGCGCACAGGCGTGTCAGGGCATGGGCGAACGCCTCGCCCACGCTGCCCAGCGTGGTCAGCGGCTCGGCAAAGCGCACCCGCGCGCGCAGGGCCGGCGCGGCGCGCAGCGGCGACAGCGTCTCGCGCACTCCGCCCAGCGCCTGATCCAGCCGGCGCGCCAGATCCGGTCCGAAGCGCCGCACCAGCGCCCGGCGCGGCAGACCCGTCAGGGCACCCACCGTGCCCAGCCCGAACCGGCGCAGCGCGGCGCACATGTCCGGCGTCAGTCGCAACGCCTCCACCGGCAGGGGCACCAGCGCGGCATGGGCATCCTCCACCGCGCACCAGCCACGCTGCCCGGTATCGCCATAACGCGCCAAAGCCCAGGCCAGGCCCAGGGTCGGCGCGGCGGCGGCGCGGGCGGTAAAGCCCAGCGCACGCACATCGCGAATGAGTCCGTCCAGCAGCCGCTCCTCACCCCCGAACACGCGCGCGCAGCCGGTAATGTCCATCAGTACGCCCGACAGGGGTGCCGCTGCGCCCGGGTCCGGTGCCGTCCAGGGCGAGACCCGCCCGCACCAGCGTGCCAGGTCGTTCAGCGCCGCCCGGTCACCATCGGGATCGGCAGCGCTGACGCCCAGCTCAGGCACCAGCGCGCGCGCATCCGCCACACGCATGGACAGGGCGAGGCCGGCGCGCGCCGCCACCGGGCAGACAGCGTAGAGACGCTCGCCGCCGGCACCCGGCGCGATCAGGGCAAAGGGGCGGCTATTATCCCGCGGCGCGGCGCGGCGGGCGCGCTCCACCGGCCAGTCCGGCAGGCTCAGGGCTGCATAGCGCATGATCGCTCCATTCCAGATCAAACCGGCCCGGCGGACCGCCACGCTGGCGCTCCAGCACCGCGCGCACGCGCAGGGCGCCGAGCCCGGCGAGCCCCCCTGCCCCGCGCCAGGGCGCAGCCGGACCCGGCGCCGCGGCGATGCGCCAGCGGGTCAGCCCTGCGCTGGTTGCGTTGGCGTCGTGAGAGGCCAGCGCCAGCACGCAGCTGCCCGCCGCCGCCGCGCGCGCCTGCAACCGGCGCGAGGCGGTCAGGTCATAGGCGCGCTGGGCGCCCGCCTCACCCAACACCAGCGCGCCGGCATTGAGCGCCTCCTCCATCGCCCACAGCGCATCCGCCCCGGCGCGTGCGCGCACCAGTAAAAGCCGCGCAGGGTCCAGCCCGCAGGCGGCCAGCCCGTCCGGGCACGGCGCGCCAAAATCAAGGCGGGGATCACCCGCCCCGCGCACCCACACCACCAGCCGGTCATCGGGCAGGCCCGCCAGCCAGCGCACCGCAAAGGCATAGGCCGCCGGCGCGTCGAAATAGCTCTCCGGGCGGATGTCATGCAGGCCTGCACGCGCCCGGAACGTGGCCAGAGCGTCATCCTCGCCGGACGGCACAGCCGCGCGCGGCGACAGGCGCGCACGGGCCGCCACGCTGCGCCCGCCCGCCGTCTCCAGCGCCGCGATGCGCGCCCGCAGCGCCGCCAGACGCTCAGGCCGCGCGACGCAATCCATCTGTGCGGCGCCCGCCTGCGGCGCGCCGTCGTGACAATCCCTGCTCATGTCCTGCACTCTGCCGCCAGGCCCGGCCATCCGCCGGGCGTCTGTGATGTTCTATTTTTGTTCTTCACCCGGTCAGAGTCAAGAACGCCCCCTCAGCGGCGGGGGTGCGTTGCGCGCTGGCTCCCTCCCCTTGAGGGGAGGGTTGGGGTGGGTGACGGGTGACCCCGGACGCTGAAACTCCATTGGAAGGCCCTGGGGGTCAATTTCTCCCCATCGCTCCATGCTGGAAGATCACGCAAGGCGATCGCAGGCTGTCAAGGACGGCCCTCCGGGCCGCCGCCGTGCGGCGACCGAGCGAAGGCTCGGTCGTCCTTGACAGCCTGCGATGCTTGCGAAAATGGCTCAGCAAGGAACGACGCAGAGACGGGGTCGCATGTCGCTCGAACCCGGGCCGTACTCACCCACCGCCAGCAGGAAGTTCTGGAAAAAATCGGGCGGCGGCCCGAAAGCCCCGCCCTATTCCTTGTCCAAGGCGGATATGCCGGTCAGGCAGTGATCCATTCCCTGGCGCAGGCAGTCTTGATAGCTCGTCAGCATCCCAAATGGAACCCTACTCCGCCTCGCGCAGGAGCACCATGTCGTAGGTGAAGCGTTCGCCCGGATGGACGCTGTCGGACAGGGCGATGATGCGCCCGCCCTTGTCGTAATAGCGCCGGCGGGTGCGCAGCGCCGCCTCGCCGGCTTCGGCGTCCAGCGGCCCCGCTTCGCGCTCGGTCAGGGCGCCGGCGCTGATCGATTGTTCGATGCGCGCGGTGGGCACGCCGCGCTCGCGCGCGATCCAGTCGGTGACCGAGCCGCCCATCTCCACGATGGTCTCCACCGGCGGGGCGATATCAGCGCGGATATAGACATCAGTCAGCGCGATCGGGGTCTCGCCGGGGCGCCCGCGCACGCCAAACACATGGAAATACTCGCCCCCCGCCGCTACGCCAAAGGCGCGCGCCACCGCCCCGTCCAAGGGACCGCTGCGCGTGGCCCGGGGCTGCAGCTTGGCATCGCGCGCATACTGCATCAGATCATCCACCCCGCCCAGGCGCTGGGTGAAGTGGTCATGGGTCTGATTGGCCACCACCACAGTGCCCGCCCCGCGCCGGCGGGCAATCAGCCCGGACTCGGCCAGCAGACGCAGCGCCTCACGCACGGTATGGCGCGACACGCCATAGGTCTCGCACAGGGCGTGCTCGGTGGGCAGAAGCTCCCCGATGGCCGGGTCGCCGCCCGCGATTCGCGCGCGCAGGGCCTCGGCCAGCGCCATATAGCGCGGTGCGCCTGAAGCATTTTCGAGCATAGCGGTCATAGCGACCTCCGAATGTCTTGCCATGCGCTGTCTAGCATAGCGCGGTGTTCAGGGTGAGCGCTCTGTATCAGGGCACCCGCGCGCGCCTCCAGGTCGAGCCCGCGCAGATCGGCCGCGCCATGCTCGGTGACCACGATGTCGATATCGGCCCGGCTCAGGCTCACCGCCGGCGCGGTCAGGCGCGGCACGATGCGCGACAGCGTTCCGCCTCTGGCGGTAGAGGCCAGCGCCACAATCGCCTTGCCGCCGGGACTGGCCTGGGCACCGCGCAGGAAGTCCGCCAGCCCGCCGCCGCCGGACACCTGGCGCCCGCCGACAAACTCGGCATTGGCCTGACCGAACAGATCCACCTCGATCACCGAGTTGATGGCCGTGAAGCGCGCCAGACCCGCCAGCACCCCGCCGCTATGGGTTCCGCTGACCGGCGTCATGGTCAGGCGCTTTTCGCCTGTCAGACGGTCCGCCAGCGCGCGCGAGCCCAGCACCGCCCCGGTGCGGATCGCGGCCACCGCATCGCCATCGAGCAGCTCAAGCAACGGATCAGACACCATGCCCGAATGGATGGTCAGCGCCGTGTGATCTTTGAGCGCAGGCAGCACCGCCAGCTGCACCTTGCCCAGGCCGAATTGCACCGCCGCGCGATCCTCCACCAGTCCGGCGACATGGCGCGCAATGTGTGCGAATGCGTCTGGCAGATCGCCGGCCTCATAGCCGCGCGGCTCGCTCTCCACCTCGCACACGGCGTCAAAGGCGCTGATGGGTATGGACGGCGCGCCAGGCATCACGGGCAAAGCCGGGTTGATCTGGGCGATGCGCACCGGCGCGCGCGCCCAGATGGCCGGCGTGAAATCACAGCCCAGCGACAAGGAGCACTCGCCGTTCGCATCGGGGGGCGAGACCTGCAGGATCGCGGCGTCCACCGGACACGTCTCCAGCCAGCGCCAGGCCTTGGTGTAGGTCAGCGGCAGGAAGGCGATGCGTCCGGCTTCGAACCCTTCGCGCAGCTCAGGCGCCAGAAAGATCGTCTCGAACCGGGCGGTCTGGTGCAGCGCGCTCCAGTCGGTGCGGTTCACGCCGGGGATCCATACGCCAAAGAATGTCAGCCCGCGCGCCGTCTCCGGATCGCGCGCGAACGCTTCAGCGAGGACATAGGGTTCCGCCGCCACGCCGGGCACATAGACCCGCGCCGCCCCGGGCAGGCGGGCGCGCAGGCGGGCGCGCAGGCGCGCCACAAGCGCGTCGGGCGAGAGCACGGGCGGGCGCGCTGTCATGGGTATCCCCCCAGCTTGACGCGCGGGCTTCACGCCGCGCGCTGGCACATGCTACTAGCAGATTATGTCCGGACAAAGCGACACACTCACCCTGACCCGGCGCCTGGCCGCGCGCCTTGCCCGCCCTGTGGATGCGAGGATGCGGGCGCGTGCGGCACTGCATGTGCTGGACTGGGCGGGCTGTGCGGTGGCCGGTGCGCCGAGCGCGGCGGGACAGGCGATGACAGCGGCACTGGCCGGTGACGGCACAGGGGCCTGTACGCTGGTCGGTGCCGGGCGCGGTGCGTCATCCCTCACGGCCGCCATGGTCAATGGCGCGCTGGGCAATGTGCTGGAGATGGATGATGTGGACAAGCGCGCCATCCTCCATCCTGGCCCCAGCGTCATTCCCGCCGCCCTGGCCGCCTGCGAGGCGTCAGGCGCGGACGCTGCAACCTTCCTTGACGCCGTGGTGCGCGGCTATGAGGCCGTCATCGCGCTGGGCCGCGCGGTTGGTCCCGGCCATTATGCCTTCTGGCACAATACCGGCACGTGCGGGCCGTTCGGCGCCGCGGCGGCCGCGGCCAGCGTGCTGGGCCTGGATGAATGGCGCACTGCCCATGCGCTGGGCCTGGCGGCCACCCAGGCCTCCGGCTTCTGGCAAACCCGTCATGAGCCCGCCTCCATGGGCAAGCAGCTGCACACCGCGCGCGCCGCCCATGCCGGGCTCGCCGCCGCGCAGTTGTCAGCGCAGGGCTTTGACGGACCGCTGGCGATCCTGGAAGGCCCGCAGGGCTTCTTCGCCGCCACGTGCCCCGGCGCAAACCCTGAAGACATGATGGCCGATCACGGCGCGCACTGGCTGATCGAACAGGTCAGCTTCAAGCCCTGGCCTGCCTGCCGCCACGCCCATGCCGCGATTGATGCCGCGCTGGCAGCGCGCGCCGCCGGGATCACGCCCGACCAGATCAAGACCGCGGAGCTGGTCACCTATGGGGACGCCCTCACATTCTGCGACCGGCCTCAGCCAGCCAGCGTCATAGAGGCAAAATTCTCGCTCCAGCATGCCCTCGCCATCACCCTGATGCGCGGCGAGCCGCAATTGTCCGATTTCGAAGCCGAGGCCTTCAACGACGCCGCCGTGCGCACCTTCGCAGCGCGGGTGCGTGTGCGTGCGGGCGACCCTTATTCAAGCGCCTATCCGGCCCGCTATGGCGCCGGGCTCAGCCTGACCCTCACGGGCGGCGCGGTGTGCATGTTTGATCACCCCGACGCGCTGGGCGATCCGGAAAATCCCCTGTCTCCGGACCAGCTGGCGGCCAAGGCGCGCCGCCTCGCCGTCCATGGTGGGCATGACGATGCCGCCGCCGGCACCCTCATCAACGCCGCCCTCGCGCTGGCCAAGGGCGGATCGCTGGCGGATTTCAGTGCGGCGCTGGCGCGCCCGGTCCAGGCGGGAGCCGCCCCGTGAGCGCCCCAGAAGCCTTCGTCCGTCATGTGCTGCGACAGGACTGGGGTGCCATTCCGGCACCGGCCCGGGCCGCAGCGCAGGCTTTCCTTCTGGACACGCTGGCGGTGGGAATCGCCGGCCGCCGAGCCTGGCTGGCTGACAAGGTGCTGGACGTGGCGCGCAGCTGGGGCAGCGCCGATGCGCAAACGCCCGGGGCCCATGTCTTCGGCGGCGGACCGCACCTGCCTGCGCCGTCTGCCGCCTTCGTCAACGGCTTCCAGATCCATTGTCAGGAATATGACTGCGTGCATGAACCGGCGGTCGTCCATCCCATGGCGGTGATCGGCGCGGCCCTGATGGCCGAGGCCGAGGCGCGCCCGGTTTCGGGTGCGGATTTTCTGGCCGCGCTGACCGGCGCGGTGGATGTGGCTGCGGGACTGGGCGTCGCAGCCTTGAGCCCGATCCGGTTCTTCCGGCCCGCCACAGCCGGGCTGTTCGGCGCCACGCTGGGCATTGCGCGCTTGCGCGGGGCGAGCCTCGATCAGGCGCTGGACGCTCTGGGCTACGCCCTGGCCCAGGCCGCCGGCACCATGCAGGCCCATGTGGAAGGCAAGCCGGCCCTGCCCTTGCAGATCGCAGGCGCAGCGCGGGCCGCCCTGGTCGCCAATGATCTGGCCGCTGCCGGGATACCCGGCCCGCATGACGTCTTCGAAGGGCCGTACGGCTATCTCTCCCTGTTTGAGGAACGCAGCGATCTGGCACCGGTCATCGCCTCGCTGGGCCGGACCTTCCGCATCGCCGAAGTCTCCTACAAACCCTTCCCCACCGGGCGCGCGGCCCAGGGCGGCATCGTGCTGATGCAGCGTCTGCGCGATAGCGGCGTGCGCGCGCGAGACATCGCCGCCGTCCGCCTTATCGCCCCGCCCCTGATCGAACGCCTGGTCGGGCGCCCGGCGCGTGCAGACATGCAGGTCAACTACACCCGTCTGTGCTTTGCCTACTGCGGCGCCCTGGCCTTGCGCGAAGGGCATGTCCGCCTCGACGGCTTCACGCCGGGCGCGCTGACGAACCGCGACACGCTGGCGCTCGCCGCGCGCATCGAGGTGGTCAGCGACGGGACGGACAACCCCGCCGCCTTCGCGCCCCAGACGCTGGAAGCGCGCCTCGTGAGCGGCGAGACCCGGACCCTGACGCTCGACGCACTCTACGGGTCGCCGGCCGATCCGATGCGCGGTGCCGATATCGCCGCCAAACGTGCCGAATGCCTCGCTTTTGGACTCATCGCACCGCAATCATGTCTCGACGCGTCCCTGCAAGAAGCCGTCGGCGCCCTGCCGCGCGCCACCTCAACCGCGACGCTGACCGCCCTGATGTCGGGGCGAACCGCCTGACCGCCTACTGAAAAACAAGGGGAGCGCATCATGAGCGCAGCCAATGCCGACGGACACAGCAGCTATTTCGACGCCGCCGACTGGGGCGCGGTCCAGCGCCAGCACCCCATCGGGGCCGACTTTGTTAACTTCGCCAAATCCATCAGCCGCGACGAGCTGTTCGCGCGCCAGAACGCGTTGTTCCTCAGCTGCATAGCGCGCGCCTGGCAGACGCCGTTTTACCGCAAGCTCTGGGGCGATGCCGGGGTGGAGCCGGGCGATATCACAGGGCTGGAAATGATCGCCAACCTGCCCAGCTTCGACAAGTCCGACATCATGGAGTCGATCGCGCGCAAGCCGCCCTTTGGGGATTTCGACGCGCGCGACAGCCATGCGGGCGGCCCGCCAAATGTGGTGATGCACACCACGTCCGGCACCACCGGCATACCCCAAGTGCTGCTGTTTGGTGCCAAGTCGCGCGAGGTGCAGAACCTTCTGCTGGCGCGCATGTACCGGTTCCAGGGACTGAAAGCGGACGACGTGGTCCACTCTGTCTATGGCCACGGCATGATCAATGGCGGCCATTATGTGCGCGAGGCCGTGATCCACTGGACCAGCGCCATCTTCATGTCGGCGGGCACCGGGGTCGAGACCCGCTCGGCGCGCCAGGTGGAGCTGATGCGCGATTTTGGTGCCACGGTGATCGTGGGCTTTGCCGACTACATCAAGAAGCTCGCCCGCGTGGCCGACGAGATGGGCATCGACCCGGTGCGCGATCTCAATATCCGCATGATTTCCGGCCATCTGGGGCGCGAGGACAGGCAATCCCTGTCCAAGGCCTGGGGCGGGGCGGAATGCTTTGACTGGTATGGCGTGGGCGATACCGGCATCATTGCCGGGGAAGGCCCGGACCGCGCCGGCCTCTATGTGATGGAGGATGCGCAGTATCTTGAAGTCGCCGATATCGAAACCGGCAAACCCGTCGCCGGCGGGGCCGAGGGCGATATGATCTGCACGTGCCTTTACAAGGACGACGTGTATCCGATCATCCGCTTCAACACTCATGACGTGACGCGCTTCCATACCGACAAGAGCCCGCTGGGCCTTGCCTTCCGGCGCATCGAGGGCTTCCTCGGCCGGTCCGACAACATGGTGAAGATCCGCGGCATAAACATTTTCCCGCAAGCCATGGGGCCACTCCTGGAAGAGCATGCCGCCTTCGCCGGCGACTTCATCTGCAAGGCGGTGCGCGACGCCAGCGGGCGCGACGAGTTCATCGTGATGGCCGAGGCGCGCGAATCCAGCCCGACGCTGCAGGCCGAGTTTGCAGACCTGCTCAAGCGCAAGCTGGGTATCGAGGTCGCTGTGACACTTGCCAAACCGGGCGAACTGGCGAACCTCACCCAGACTGAAGTGCGCCAGAAACCCATCCGCCTCATAGACGAACGCTTCTGATGAAATCCAGTAGTGCAGACCTGCCGCTCAAAGCCTCTCAACGCACCTGGGCGGCTCAGGCGGCGGCGTTTGCGTTGGGCCGCTGGAGCCCGCTGGAAGTATTTGATGCCTATGCGCGGCGCATCGCCAGCCTGAACCCTGTTCTCAACGCCGTGCTCGACACCCGCTTTACGGCCGCGCGCGAAGAGGCCGCCTCCAGCGCCGACCGCTGGGCGCGCGGCGCGCCCCTTTCGGAGATCGACGGCGCGGTCGTGCTGGTCAAAGCCAATATCGCCGTGGAGGGCCTGCCCTGGCACGCCGGGATCAAAGCCTATGAACGGCGCATCGCGCGCGAGGACGCGGTTTGCGTGGCGCGCCTGAAAGCCGCGGGCGCGGTGATCGCCGGCACGGTGAATATGGAAGAGGCGGCGCTGGGCGCCGTCACTGACAATCCCTGGTTCGGACGCACGCTGAACCCCTGGGGGGACGAGGACGACGCCATCACCCCAGGCGGATCATCCGGCGGATCGGGCTCGGCGGTGGCGGCCGGGCTATGCATCATGGCGCTGGGCACTGACACCATGGGGTCGGTGCGTATACCGGCAGCTTATTGCGGCGTGGCCGGGCACAAGCCGAGCCGCCACCTGATCGACACCGGCGGTGTGGTTGCCCTGTCCTCGACGCTCGACCATGTCGGCCCGCTGGCGCGCTCAGCGCGCGACCTGTCAGCCTTCACCGCCGCCTTGTCCGGCCAACCCCAGCGCCCGCAAAGAGGCCTGACCGGCCTGACCATCGGGCGCTGGCGGTTTGAAGATGCGCTAGACTGCGACCCGGAGGTCATGGCGGCGTTCGAGACCGCGCTGGCACGGCTGGATGCGGCGGGGGCACGCGTCATAGATGTGCGGCCCGAACACTATGCCTACGGCCAGTCACGCCGCGCGGGCCTGTTGGTGAGCGAGATCGAGGCGCTGCACATTCATGGCCCCCAGCTTCAAAAGAACCCCGAGGGCTTTTCCGAGGGCCTGCGCAATCTGCTGGGTTGGGGCGCGCAGCAAAGCGCGGAGAAGATCGAGGCGGCCTACGCCCTTGTGCGCGCGGCTGAAACCGACGCCGAAATCTGGTTTGGCGACTGCGATCTCGTCGCCGCGCCTACAGCACTGGAGCCAGCCTTCCCGTTCGCAGAGCCTGCGCCAGCCGGACAGGCCGACCTCACGGCCTTCGCGGACATGGCAGGCATCCCCGCCACTGCCGTTCCGATGGGTCTGACCAAAGCGGGGCTGCCAGTCTCGATCCAGTTTCTGGCACCGCATGGCCGTGACGGTTTGTCTTTGCGCGCTGCCACCCAGTTCGAGATGATGGCGGGCGGGCCACTCATTCCGCCGGGCTACTGATCGTCAGACATTACCTCGCGAGCGCGCTGGCCTGCGCGACCCAGTCATCGCGCATGACGCGCCCGCGCGCGTTCAGAGCCTCGTCAAAGCGCGCCATGTCGGCCTCGCTCCAGGCGGCGATCTCAGCGTAGCGCGTGACGCCCATGGCCTGAAGCTTCTCGGCCGCCTTGGGACCCAAACCCTTGATGGCGGTCAGATCGTCGCCGGATGCGGCGGCGGGAACTTTTGGCGCTGCGCGGCCGGGATCAGGCCGGGCATCCGTGTCATCGCCCTTCGCCGGTTCAGGCGACGGCATCGGCTCGGGGGCCGGCTCAGGTTCTGGCTCAGACTGGTGCCGGGGATCCATACGTGTGGCGAACCCGAGTTGTTTGGCCACCGGTGCGTCATCCATATCTGAACGGCCGCGCACCACCCAGCCGGCGATCACGCCCCCGACGAAAAACAGCGCCAGTACGATCCACATTTCCCAGATCAGCCAGAGCATGGCTTATATTCCTTGTGTCTGCGCGGCGTCAGCGCCGTCGGTCTCATCGTCCAGATCTTGGTCGTCATCCGTCTCAGCCGCCAACGGCTCGCCATCCGGCCCGACGGACGTCGCCAGAAAGCGCAACTGCTCGGGCGCATCGGACGGCAAGGCCAGTGCGCTCAGCCGCGCTGCATCGGCACCGCCTGCCACCATGGCCGCAATCACCGTTTCAGCCTGGGACAAGGCCAGACCTTCGGCGGTGTCCGCATCAGCCTCGGCGCGCACGGCCACCGACATCGCCACATCCTCGCACGCAGCAAACGCGCGGCCCGCCCGGCTGGCGGCGGCTTGACTGCGGCTGCCGGAGGTGAAGCGGGACGTACCCGGCGCAAAGGACAGCGCATCAGCGCCCAGCGCGCTGGCGGCCAGCATCTCACACAGGCGGGCGTCACGCACGGCCACATCAAATCCGCCGCCATCCGTGCGCACCAGCGCCGCGGTGCGGAAATCGCCAGGCGGCACGCTGAATGCGGCTCGGATGGCGTTGACCGTCGGTGCGTTGGGCGCGAGGCCCGTGATCGCCAGCCGGTCTCGGCGGATCATTCCGGCACCATTATCCATGCGCGCCAGCTCCTGCAGCAGCAGGCGGGCCGCGCGCTCCCAACCTTCTGGCGCCGAGCCCGGTGCCAGGGTCAGCTCCACGACCGCCCCGCCGGGAGACAGCTCTGCGACCAGGTCGCGCAGGCGCGCTTCAGCGTCTGCGTCCGGTGCCTGACCGCGTACGATCAGGCGGCCGCGTACCTTGTCGGCGCGCAGGCCGAATTCATCGTCCTGGCTGGCCAGATGGGTCTCGTCGATGACCCGCGTCACGCCACCCGCCACAACGCCGCCGGCCCAGGCCGCGCGCGACACCGCCGTAAGCGCCCGGTCGCGCGCCTCCCGACTCGGTGCCCGGCCGGTCACTGTGGCCACCTGACCATTCATGCTGACATCAGCCCAGCTGTCCGCGCGCACGCGCACCAGGGCCGCCTGGGCGTCACTCTGAAGCCGCGCCTGCAGATTGCTGGCAGACATGGGACTGGCGTGAATCGACAGGGCACCCAGCACAATGAAACCGGCGAATGCAATCAGGGCAGCCTTGCGGCGGGGTGACAGCATGGGACGCAATCCAGATTCGAACCCGAAGATGCCTGACCATACACGCCTGGGCCCTTTGGGCGAAGGCTAGTCGTGTGCAAATGCGAAGGGCGCAGCGCCGTGAAAGTGCGGATCGACCCGCAGCGGGCGCTGCAGCGGCGGAAAGGCGCGCTCGGCGCAATCGGCCCGTTCGCACAGGCGGCACGACAGACCCACCGGCGTAAAATCAACCGGCGCGTAGGCAATACGCCCGGCCTCCTTCGCCTCGCATCCCAACGCGATGGCTGCCAGCGCTGCACCACCCGATGGCAAGGCGCGCGTCACGGCACGGGCGACCGAGATGAAGCGGGCCCCGTCCGGCAGTTCCAGCCCCTGAACATGAATACGCTCCGGCGCGCGGAACGCGTCATACACCCGCCAGCGCGCACAACCGCCGCCAGACCGGGCGAAAGCCAGCACGCCGCCACCAAAGCGTTTCGACACATTGCCCGCCGGATCAACGCGGATCATGAAGAAGGCAATGCCCCGTGCGCCCGGCCGGTTCAACGTGGTCAGCCGGTGGCAGACCTGTTCGAAGCTCACTGAAAAGCGCCGGCGCAGGGCATCAATGTCATAGCGCGCGGTCTCGGCGGCCCGGTAGAAGGCGTCGTAGGGCATCAGCATCGCCGCGGCGGCGTAATTGGCCAGGCTCGCCCGGTAGAGCGCACGCGCATCACCGCCCAGCGCTGCGGGGCGATCGGCTTCTGCGTCCAGTGCCTCGCCCAGTTCCAGCTGGGCCAGAGTCACTGCGATATGAAAAGCGCGCGCCGACGGGGTCAGCAGATCACTGAGCAGGAGTTTGCGGGCGTGAAAATCGAACCGGCGCAGCGCGCCTGCCATGACGCTGTCATCATAGACCCGCACCGCCGCGCCGTGAGCCGCCATCAGGCGCGCCGCAAGGGCGGCCTCCAGCGACACAGCCTCCGGCAGCGCCGCGCGCAGGCCATCGGCTGCGATCTCAAGCGCCGGGAAATGGTTTTGCGCCGCGTCCAGCGCATCGCGCACCTCTTCCAGTGCCGACCGCCCGGACCCGGGTCCGCCCTCTTCGGCGCGCAGCGCCAGGTCTGCGGCCGCCGCGCTGGTGTCGCGATAGGCCTGGTACAGCCGCGCCATCGCCTCGGCCGCGCGTGGATGGGCGTCCGCCAGATCGCTCAAGTCGCGCTGGTCGAGATCAGCCCCCTTGAGGACCGGGTCGGCGGCGGCCTCTTTCAGGTCCGCGAGCAATTGTCGGTCGCTGTCAGCGGCGAAGGCGCGCACATCGATGTCGTACACTTCGGCCAGCGCCAGCAGGACGCGCGCGGTGACTGGACGCTGATTGCGTTCGAGCAGATTGAGATAGCTGGCCGATACCGACAGACTGTCGGCAAATTGCGCCTGGCTCTGCCCCATATCCCGGCGCATCCGCCGCAGGCGCGCCCCGGCGAACAGCTTTTCCTGCGCTTCTGCCATTTGTCATAGCCTTTACAACACGACATGCTGACAAGTGTCAGCGGTATACGTTGTTTCCCCTTTTTCTGCAAAGGCCTGTCGACCCGGCGCGCGCAGTCTGTCTTTATCCGCACAAATTCGACCGGAGAGACACACCCATGACCACCTTTTACGATCTCGTGCCCGCCGCCGCCCCCGGGCGCTTTGATGGCATCACCCGCAACTACACGCCCGAGGATGTCGTGCGCCTGCGCGGCTCGGTGCTGATCGCCAACACGCTCGCCGAGCGCGGCGCGGCAAAGCTCTGGGAGCTTTTGAAGACCGAGCCCTACATCAATGCGCTGGGTGCCCTGTCGGGCAATCAGGCCATGCAGATGGTGCGCGCGGGCCTCAAAGCAATCTATCTTTCGGGCTGGCAGGTCGCCGCCGACGCCAACACCGCCGGCGCCATGTATCCTGACCAGTCGCTCTATCCGGCCAATTCCGCGCCGGAACTGGCGCGCAAGATCAACCGCACGCTCCAGCGCGCCGACCAGATCGAGGTCGCCGAAAACGGCAAGGCCACGCGTGACTGGTTCGCTCCTATCGTGGCCGACGCCGAAGCCGGGTTTGGAGGCACGCTGAACTGCTACGAGATCATGCGCGCCTTCATCGAGGCCGGCGCATCGGGCGTCCACTTCGAAGACCAGGTCGCTGCTGAAAAGAAGTGCGGGCATCTGGGCGGCAAGGTGCTGATTCCCACCAGCCAGCACGAGCGCAATCTGAACGGTGCGCGTCTGGCCGCCGACGTCATGGGCGTTCCCACCCTGACGGTCGCGCGCACAGACGCCGAATCAGCCACGCTGATCAATTCCGACATTGACGAGCGCGACCACGAATTCATCGACTATGACGCCGGACGCACGCCGGAAGGCTTCTACCGCCTCAAGCAGGGCGTCGGCGTCGAACACTGCATCAAGCGGGGCCTCGCCTACGCCAATGTGGCCGACCTGCTCTGGTGGGAAACCTCCAAGCCCAATCTGGACGAGGCGCGCCGCTTCGCCGAGGCGGTTCAGAAAGCCCACCCGGGCAAGATGATGGCGTATAACTGCTCGCCTTCGTTTAACTGGGAGAAGAACCTCGACAAGGCCACCATTGAGACCTACCAGCGTGAGCTGGGTGCCATGGGCTATAAATTCCAGTTCGTGACGCTTGCCGGTTTCCACCAGCTCAATTTCGGCATGTTCGAGCTGGCCCGTGGCTACCGCGACCGCGGCATGGGTGCCTATTCCGAGCTCCAGCAGGCCGAGTTCGCCGCCGAAAAAGACGGCTACACCGCCACCCGCCACCAGCGCGAAGTGGGCACCGGCTATTTCGACCTGGTCAATATGACCCTGTCGGGCGGCGCGGCCTCCACCACTGCCATGGGCGAAAGCACCGAAACCGCGCAGTTCAAGCCCGACGCGGCCGAGTAGGCACCAAGGGGACGCCGAATGCGCCCGGATCTGGTTTGGCACCAGGTCCGGGCGCTGCTCTTATACGCAGCCGAAAGACTGGATGAAGCCATGAACACTTTGCCCGAAGGCGTCGCCATTCACGGCGCGATGCACCCCGGATTCGACACGATCCTCACGCCGGAGGCGCTTTCCCTGCTGGCGGACGTGCACCGGCGCTTTGATGCCGAACGCCAGCGCCTGCTGGCAGAGCGCCACGCGCGCCAGGCCCGTCTGGACGCCGGCGAGGAGCAGCTGGATTTTCCTGCCGAGACCGCCGCGATCCGCGCTGGCGACTGGACGGTCCCGCCCGCCCCGGCCGATCTTCAGGACCGGCGCGTCGAGATCACCGGGCCGGTGGACCGCAAGATGGTGATCAACGCCCTGAATGCGGACGTGAAATGCTTCATGGCCGATTTCGAGGACGCCTCCACGCCCAGCTGGACCAATATGATGGAGGGCCAGATCAATCTGCGCGACGCCGTCCATCGCACCATCGCCTTTACCGATGAGGCCAGCGGCAAATCCTACGCCCTGAAAGAGGACCCGGCCGTTCTGATCGTGCGCGCACGCGGCCTGCATCTCGATGAAGCCCATGTGAGCGTCGACGGCGCGCCGGTGGCGGGAGCGTTTTTCGATTTCGTTCTGTACCTGACCCATAACCACGCCGAGCTTGCCCGGCGTGGCACAGGCCCGTATTTCTATCTGCCCAAGCTGGAAACCCGGTTCGAGGCGCGCCTGTGGGCGCTGGTCATCCGTCATTGCGAAACCGCGCTGGGCATCACGCCTGGCACGGTACGCGTCACGGTTCTGATCGAGACCATCACGGCCGTGTTCGAGATGGACGAAATTCTGTGGGAACTGCGCCAGTCCATCACCGGGCTCAATGCCGGGCGCTGGGACTATATCTTCAGCTATATCAAACGCCAGAAATCCGATTCAGGCCGCATCCTGCCCGATCGCGGACAGGTGACCATGGCCGCGCCCTTCATGGCGTCCTATGCCAAGCGTCTGATCGCGGTGTGTCACCGGCGCGGTGCCCACGCCATGGGCGGGATGAGCGCTTTCATTCCGGTCAAGGGTGACGATGCCGCCAACACCGCCGCCATGGAGCGGGTCAAGGCCGACAAGACCCGCGAAGCGGGGCTGGGTCATGACGGCGCCTGGGTAGCCCACCCGGCGCTGGCACCGGTGGCGAAAGCGGCCTTCGATGCTGTAATGAATGGACCCAATCAGCTGACCAGACAGGGTGAGCTCATTGAGGATCGCGAAGCCTTGCTGACACCCGTGGATGGCACGATCACCGAGGCGGGCCTTGCGGGCAACGCCGATGTGGCGATCCGCTATATCGCCTCCTGGCTTCAGGGCCGCGGTGCCGCGCCGATCCACAACCTCATGGAGGACGCTGCCACCGCCGAGATCAGCCGGGCCCAGCTCTGGCAATGGCGCGTTCACGGCGCGAAAACCGATGACGGCCAGGTAATTGACGCGGCCCGCGTCAGCGCCGCCATCACCGGTGCCGGCCAGGCCATTCGCGCTGAACTGGGCGAGAATGCCTGGACCGCGGGCCGCTTCGGAGAAGCCCAGACGATCCTGCAGGATCTGGCGCTTGCTGACACGTTTGAGGAATTTCTCACCCTGCCGGCCTACGAAAAGGTCAGAGAGGCCTGACCACCCTCGCGTCTGCCGTTCGGACAGCGGCACGCCACGACACAAAAAAGGCCGGGCCCGTTACGGGACCCGGCCTTTTTCAATGGCTGTACCCGGGCCTTGCGGCCCGGGTCAGTACGCCGTGCTTACCACTCGGTGCGCAAGGTGACGCCCCAGGTGCGCGGGGCGGCCAGGAACCCGCCGAACGTGCCGGTCTGGGCGAACTGGTCGAACGCGACCTGGACATAGGTCTCGTCGGTCAGATTGCGGCCCCAGAGCTCCACATTCCAGCGCCCGTCCATCGAGCCAAGGCCAAGGCGGCCATTGAGCGTCATGAACGCGTCCTGCTCCTTGCCCGGCGCGAGGTCGGATCCGGTGTTGTATTCGGACACCCAACGCGCATCGAGCGCGGCCAGGAAGAGCAACGTGTCGCTCACCGGCTGCTGGTAGATCGCCTGACCCGTGATGAAGTGCTCCGGCGAGAGCGAGATCTGCTGGCCCGGCAGGCGGGCAAGCGCCGCCGGCAGGACGCCCAGATTGTCGCCGTAAGTCGCATTCACGTATGCGTAACCGCCGGTGATATCGAGGCCGTCGATCGGGGTCGCCCAGTTGAAGTCAAACTCGGCACCATAGGACTCCACCTCGGGGATGTTCTGAACAACAAAGGCCAGACCGGTGAAGGTGTTAAGCTGGAAGTCGGTGACTTCCTGGTAGAAGAGGTTGCCGTTCAGCTGCAGCACATTGTCGAACAGCTGCGACTTGAAGCCGATTTCCCAGGCGTCAATCAGCTCCGGGCGGAATGAGCTGTCGGAATTGGTGAACGAACCGCCGGCAACCGGACCATTGAACTCGCGGTCGAGGTTGAAACCGCCTGCCTTGAAGCCGCGCGAGAAGCCCGCGTAGAGCATCATGTCATCATTCACGTCGAAGGTGGCGCGAATGGTGCCCGAGACTTCCTCGTCGGTGCGTTCACGGTCATAGCCATTGGCATCCAGACCGGTCCGCGCATAGGGCAGGCAGACCAGCGGAACCAGGCCCGCCAGCGGGGTGCCCGCTGCGCCGGCGATCGGATCGGGGCCGAACACTGTTTCAAGGAAGGCGCAACCCGGGGTCGGATTGGTGGAGAAGCTGGCCACCACATCCTTGGTCTCACGCGTGTAACGCAGACCGCCCGTGATCGCGAACTGGTCGGTGAGCTGATAGGTGTTGTGGGTGAACAGCGCCCAGCTGCGGCCGGTCTGATTGTAGACATCCTGGTTGACGCCCGAACCCGCCGGCAATGCCTGGCCCGGCGCGAAGAGCGGCGCACCGGCCACTGCATTCAGCGTTTGGGAGATGAACAACGGATTGGTCCCGCCGGAGGCGGCCAGGCCCAGATAAATCTCCCAATCCGAGCCGAAGCGGATGGCATCGTTCAGGTCGAGCTCTTCGTGAGAGTAGATCCCGCCGATCAGCCAGTCGAGATTGCCCGAAACGCCGGTCAGGCGCACTTCCTGATCGAAGCGCGTCAGATCGGTCGAGTTGCCGTCAGCCCGGTACGCGATATCGGCTGACGAGAAATCGATGTCCTGGGTGCGCTGGTTCTCCCAGTTGCGCCAGGAGGTGATGGTGGTCAGCGTGCCAACCGGCAGTTCGAAGTCAAACTCCGCCGAGACACCATAATCCGTCACATCCTGCTGGTATTCGCGGTTAGCGAAGGCGCGGCGCGCGTCCGGGTCAGACGGGTTCAACACCTGTCCGCCCACGGCACCGACCAGCGCGGCCGGTCCGGGCGCTGTCTGCCATTGCACCGCC
Source organism: Hyphomonadaceae bacterium BL14 (assembly GCA_027627705.1). Taxonomy (NCBI): domain Bacteria; kingdom Pseudomonadati; phylum Pseudomonadota; class Alphaproteobacteria; order Hyphomonadales; family Hyphomonadaceae; species Hyphomonadaceae bacterium BL14. The sequence goes on along the minus strand of CP091242.1, from coordinate 325,414 downwards.
GAGCAGCAGAATTCGTCCCGCTCGGTGTAGTCGGCGATGAAGCGCCCTTCCACCTGATCGTTAGGCACCCACAGCGCCTGAGCGCGGAATGTGTAGTAGCTGCTGGTTTCAGACTCGACCTGGCGCGTGCCGCCCGGCTGACGCAGCGTCATATCGGTAAAGCCGTCGCGCTCGCCAATGGCACCAAACAGGCGCACCGCCAGCGTGTCCCCGCCGATCGGGCCGGTCAGGTGACCGGAGACCCGGCGATAGTCGAAATTGCCAACCTCGCCCTGCAGCGACCCGCCATACTCAAACTCGGGCGAGGCGGTCACGACATTGAGCACGCCTGCAGACGTGTTCTTGCCGAACAGCGTGCCCTGGGGCCCGCGCAGCACTTCAATGCGCTCGATCTCGCCCAAATCGGAGAAGCCAACCCCGTTGCGCGCCCGGAATACGCCGTCAATGTAGACGCCGACCGAGCTCTCGAGGCCGTAATTATCGCCCACCGTGCCGATGCCGCGAATACGCGCCGTCGTAATGGTTTCAGACTGGGTCGACGTGACCATGAGGCCCGGCGCGATGGAAATCAGGTCCTTGATGTCCTGTACGCCCGCGGCACGCAGTTCCGCAGCCCCATAGGCACCAAGCGAAATCGGCACGTCCTGGGCCGACTGCTCACGCTGCTGAGCCGTCACGGTGACGACGTCGATGGTGCGGCGTTCGCCGGCAACAGGCTCATCGGACGCCTGGGCATAAGCGGTGCCGGTCAAGGCAAGCGACGAGACCGCTGCGTACAGCGCGGTGCGGGTGAAACGGGTGGTCATGCTGTGGTGTCCTCCTCGGTGATATCGCCGCTTGATTGTTGTTTGCGGCCGATCAGAGCATTGCTGCAGTGCAGCATGCCCGTATACTCTCAGAATGTCTGATTTGCGGACAGAATAGAACCGCCGCTCGCAGTTGCCAGAGCGCTTTCAACACACGCCTGTCCAGAATCAGGGGCGGCTTTTGTAAAACTGTTGCAAGGGTGCCACGGCGCGCGCCATCGCGGTCCCGGCCCGAACGCGAAAGGCCCGGCCTCCTCAGCGGGAGACCGGGCCTTTGCGTCCTCCCTGACCGGTCTTGGCCGGTGTCAGGTCATACGTGGGTTGTATCAGCGCCGCACGCGCAATTCCAGACCGATGACACGGCCTCTGTTGAGTGGCGAAAAGGTGCCGCCCAGCGGAACGGGGCCAAGCATGGCAGGCAATTGGGTGTCGCCGCCGAACGTCACCTCGTCGGTGAGGTTCTTTCCGTACAGCGACAGCGTCGCCCTTCCCTCATGGAAACCAAGCCCCACCGAAGCGTCCAGTATCTGCGCGGAGTCGAAGAAACCCAGATTATTGTCTGTATAGGCGTTCGCGTCGCGGAAGTTATAGCTGACCGAGGCCGTCAGACTGGTTCCGCTCCAGGCCGCCAGCGGCGTGTCGAAAATCGCCCCGACGCCCCAGGTCCACGGTGCCAGCCGCGGAATATCCAGCGCCAGATCGGCAGCGTTGATCGCCCCGTCACCGTTCAGGTCGAACAGGACCGACTTATACTCCCCATCCACATAACCGATCTGGCCATGGAGCATGAAGCTGTCAGACAGGAAGGCGCGCGCTTCCACCTCAAAACCCCGGATGCGGGCGTCCGCCGTATTCTGGATCAGCTGGACCACGCCGGTGGCTGCACTGGGCAGGTTCACTTCTCGCTGCATGTCTTCGATTTCGTTCCAGAACGCCGCAGCGTTCAGGCGGAACGCCCCGTCGGCGAAATCAGCCTTGAACCCGACTTCGTAGCTGTCCACCTGCTCCTCATCAAAAGGCCCCGGCGGGGTGGTCGGGTCCGTATTGCGCAGATTGTATCCGCCCGACCGGAACCCGCGGGTCCAGGACGCATAGACCTGACGGTCGTCTTCAAGCTGGTATTGGAGGCCGATCCGCGGCGCAAAGGAGCTCCAGGAATCGCTGTCAACGAACACACCCGGCCCGCCAGCCGGCACGGTGCATCCGGTGCCAAAGACACAGGGCGCGCCCGGCAGCAGCGCCTGAATGCGGGCATCCTTGGTTTCATGGGAATAACGCCCGCCGACACTCACCGTCAGCCGGTCACTGGCACGCGCATCGGCCTGTGCGAAGGCCCCCCAGGTGCTGTGGTCGATAAAGCCGCCACCAATGGGGACCAGCGCTCCGCCCAGCAGGCGGCGGCGCTCGACATAGTTGATGGTCTGGTCAAAATAGAACAGGCCCGCCGTCACATCGACACTGTTGAACGTGCCGGCATAGCGCAGCTCGTTCGACCACTGGTCCTGCAAGTTCGATGCATCGGCATGGAACAGGAAGCCGGGCGTGGCATCAATATCGCTGGTGGACAGGCCTTCGACATCCCGCCATCCATAGATATTGGTTATCGTGCCGTCGCCAAAGCCAACCCGCCAGTTCGCCTCCACCGTGACACTCTTGGTGATGGTCTCAGAACTGCCCGGCTCGTTGATGGAGAAGCGGAAGCTGTCGCGCGGGAACAATCCCCCCACGCCCGACCCGTTCAAGTGGTTCTGCCCGGACGGGCCATCGCCGCTGATATCCGAATACTGACCGCGCACGATCAATTCGAAATCGTCATTCGGGCGCCAGGCGGCCGCGGGGCGAACGATGAAGGTTTCCGACGCGCCATGGTCGGACCCGTCGAATTCATTGGTGAACCAGCCTTCGTCGTCACTGTAGTAAAGCGCCAGCTTGGCTGACAGGGTCGGCCCCAGCGGTCCGTTCGCCACCCCTGACACCGTGTAGCGCAGCCCTGTCTCCACTCCGGCGCTCAGATTGAGGCTCGGGTCCTGGCTCGGGGTGGTCGTGCGGATAAGCACCGCACCCCCCGTGACGTTGCGTCCGAACAGAATGCCTTGTGGTCCGCGCAGGACTTCGATCCCTTCCAGATCGAAATTGTCGAAGACCAGCCCGGCATTGATGCCCTGATAGACCCCGTCGATGAACACGCCCACAGTGGGGTCAACGCTGGGAATGGAGCTGTTGATGCCGATGCCGCGGATTGTGAAGTTCGCGATACCCGGTGCCGTGCCGATGTCTTCCAGCTGCACGTTCGGCATCAGATAGCTCAGCGATGCCAGGTCCTGGAACTGGAGCGCCTCAAGCTGTGCGCCGGAATAGGCGGTGACCGCCACCGGCGCGTCCTGGACATCCACCCCACCGGGCCGTTTGGTGCCGGTGATGGTGACGACATCGCGCAGCACTTGCTGCGCGCTCTGGGCTTGACCGCCGGTTTCCTGAGATGCAGAGGCGGCTGCGGCACCAAGGCAAAGCGTAGAGGCCGCACCGAGCAGGATCGCCGCCCGTGAAAGACGTGAATGCATTGGTCTGTTCTCCCCTATGGCAGCCGAAGCATCCCCGCCCGGCCCTTGTCGCAGCACACCGGCCGCTTGGCGGCATTCTGGCTGCGGGATAACAAAAATCAAACCTTTGCTGGGCCGGGCGCTTTAAAAGATCGGCTTTTATTAGCCGAACAAGTCGCTTTTTATGAAACTGTTGCAGACTCAACACGCAAAAAATATGCTGCACATGCTTCTTGATTTACTGAAACTTGCTGCGCGTGCGAAGGGGCCGCCAGCGCCAGCACGCTTACCAAGTAACAATACATCCGCGCGATGCTGCACCGTCTGGAACATGGGAGCCGGTCATGCAGGACGCCGTTATGCGGCTGCTCAAAAGCCATCTGGCCAGCGTCGACCATGTCGACCTGGGCCGCTACCAGTTCGTCAATCTTGATCCGATCCGCGATGCGGCGGGTGCCTTGTGGCCGCAGCTGCGCGAGCGGGCCTTCCTTGCCTCGCGCACCATTATCGAGCGGCGCGTTGCAGAAGAAGACCTGATCATCCCGTGCGCCACCGGATTTCTGGTCGTTTTCAGGGCGTTGAGCGGTGACCCGGCCTTGCGCCTCACCGAGACAATTCGCGGCGAAATGGAAGCCTTCTTCATGGGTGATGAGGAATTCAGCACTCTGAAAGTTGAAGGCAAGAGCGAGCGCCTGACCCTGTCGGAGTTTGAAGCGGCTCTGGCGCGCTCGCAGCCAGAGGCCGCGCCCCGGGCCCCTGGCCCGAGGCGCGGCACGCCGGAGGCGGGTCCTGCAGACGGGCTGCGAATCGACGCCCTTGATTACCTGCCCGCATGGGATGCCCGCAATGAAGCCGTGGGCGGCTTCTTCATGCGCGCCCGGCGCCTGGCGACGGATGGACGCGGGTGGCTGATCAATGGCGCAATTGTACACGGCGCACGCAAGGCTGAAGCGCGCCTGGCCCTGGATCTGCTGGTGCTGGACCGGGCCGCCGACGCTCTGGAAACCCTGATCAAGGCCGGATCACGCTGCGCCCTCATTGTACCGGCCGGGTATGACAGCTTGTCCCAGCCACGATGCCGGTCGGCCTATATTACCCGCCTGACGGCACTCGGCCCCATGCTCAAGGCCATGATCTGGGTGCGGCTGGAGGGCACACCGCTGGATGCGCCGCGCGCCGCGCTGGCCGAAACCGGGCGAATGATCGCCCAGCATGCCGGGCGTCTCTTCGTGCATGCGCCTGCCGATACCATGACCCTTGATCCATTCTCGGAGCTACGCCCGGCCCTGATCGGCGCGGATTTTCCCACTGGCTCGGACGCCGCCATCCGTACCGATCTGGACCGCTTCATGGCGCTGGTGCGCCGGGCGGGTGCAGGGGCTTATCTGGACAATCTGGAGAGCTGGGAGGCGGTGCGGCTTGGCGTGCGCTCGCCCGCCCGCCTGCTGGCCGGTCCATCCATCGGCGTCTTGCCCGCGCCACGTGCCCCCTATCGCGTGACCCGCGCCGGATTGCTGGCCAGCGCCGCCTGAACCCGGCCAGCGCGCACTCCTTGCCTTAGCCGCACATGCCGCCCTACCCTGCAGCCCACTGCCGAGGGAGGGGTTACGTTCATGAAACTGCTTGCGTTCACTGCAGGGGCCGTCCTGGCCGTCTCGTCCGCCGCGTCTGCCCAGGGCACGACGAACCCGCTGCAGTTCGCCGATGTGTTCAGCCTGGAAATGGCTGCGGACGTGCAGATCAGCCCCGACGGGCGCACCATCGCCTATCAGCGCCGCTCCAATGACATCATGACGGACCGCGCGCGCGGGTCGATCTGGGTGGTCAATTTCGACGGGACCGGGCACCGCCCCCTGGTCACCGGTTCCGGCGATTACGCCAGCCCCGTCTGGACCCCGGATTCCAGCCGTCTGGTCTATCTCTCCAACGAAGATGGACAGACCGAACTGCGCATGGCCTGGACCAGTGATGCGCGCAGCGCGCGCCTGGCCCGCCTGCCCCGCGGCGCCTCGCAGATCAGCATCTCGCCCGACGGCACCCTGATCGCCTTCACCATGTTTGTGCCGGGACAAGGCGTACAGGTGGATATCGGTTTGCCCGAGCGGCCCCAGGGCGCTGAATGGGCAGCCGCGCCGCGCGTGGACGAGACCATCGCCTATCAGGCCGACGGCATCGGTGATCTGCCGCCGGGCGCGGCGCAGATTCATGTCATGGCGTCCGATGGCGGTGCGCCGCGCCAGCTCACGCGCATCGCAAGCGGGTCGATCAGCGGGCTGACCTGGACAGCCGACAGCGCCGAAATCCTCTTCAGCCATGGTGGCCGCGCACAGGACGGGTTCGATTTTCGCGAATCCGACATCTGGGCGGTGCGCGCCGCGGACGGCGAGACGCGCCAGATCACCGACCTGCCCGGCGCTGAACGCGCGCCGCGCCTGAGCCCGGACGGGCGCACACTGGCCTTCCTGCGCACGGACCGCGAGACCTTCTCCCATCAGGACAACCGGCTCTACACCATGCCCCTGTCGGGCGGCGAACCAAGCCGCCTGCTGTCCGATCTCGACCGGGGCATCGCCCAGGCCGAGTGGGACGGGACCGGGCGCGGCCTGTGGGTGCGCTTTGACGATGTGGGCCATACGGTGCTGGGCTATGCCGGGCTCAGTGGCGGGCTGGACCGGATCACGGACCGCATCGGGGGGCTGACCATCGGACGGCCCTACACATCGGGCATGTTCTCGGTCTCCACCAATGGCCGCTGGGCCGCCCCGCTGGCCAGCGCGCAGGACCTCGCCAATGTGGGCGCGGGCCAGCGCCGGGGCGCGGCACGCACTCTCACCGACCTCAATGCCGGGGTTCTGGGCGCGCGCGATCTGGCGCGCGTGGAGCGTTTCATCTGGGAGAGCTCGGCCGACGGGCGCGAGATAGAGGGCTGGATCGCCTATCCGCCGGGCTTCGACGCTGACCGCCAATGGCCGATGATCCTGGAAATTCATGGCGGCCCACACACGGCTTACGGCCCGCAATTCTCCGGTCAGGTCCAATTGATGGCCGCCGCAGGTTATGTGGTGTTCTACACCAATCCGCGCGGCTCAACCTCCTACGGCCAGGACTTCGCCAATCTCATCGACAAGGACTATCCCGGTCGCGATGTGGATGATCTGGAATCGGGCGTCGACGCCCTGATCGCGCGCGGTTTCATTGATGAAGACCGGCTCTATGTCACTGGCGGATCCGGCGGCGGTGTGCTCACCGCATGGCTGATCGGGACGAACGAGCGCTGGCGCGCGGCAGCCGTGGGCAAGCCGGTGATCAACTGGACCAGCTTTGCGCTGGCCTCCGATATCGGTCCGGTGATCCATCGCTACTGGTTCGGCGTGACGCCCTGGGACGAGCCTGAGGAATACTGGCGCCGCTCGCCGCTGTCGCTGGTTGGCAATGTGAGCGCCCCCACCATGGTGTTTGTCGGCGCCGAGGACCGGCGCACGCCCGTGGCCGAGGCCGAGCAGTATTACAACGCCCTGCAGATCCGCGGGATCGAGAGCCGGCTGGTGCGCATCCCGGACACTTTCCACGGCATCGCCGATTCCCGCCCTTCGCGCTTGTTGTACAAGACCGGCCACATCATCGCCTGGTTCAACCAGCATGGCGGGCAGGAGGCAGACGGAGACTGAACTGCCATAAACCGGCGCAAAACACTAGATTGACCAACACCTCCCCAGAGGCGAGTATCGCCCTCTGTCCGGCGGTCAGTCCGCCAGAATGCGGAGGGCACCGTGAAGCAATTTTTCAACCCGTGGCTATTCACGCCCGGCGTCTTCGCTGGCGTAATCGCCGCAATTTTTATTGATAACCCGATCGCTAGCCAGGCCCTGATCGCAATCACGGCGACTTACTATGTGGCGTTTTTTGCCTATTCTGTGGAACTGTTCGGTCTCAAGGGCTTCAAATTCCCATCCCGAATTCTCTTTTCCGCGTTTGCCGCCTATCAAATACTGGTCTTTTCAAATCAAATCCCCCATATTGAGGGCTGGACCGCCCCGTCTTCTCTGGATGCATTGATCTGGGTCTGGGTTCTGAGCCTGGTAGGGCTGACCGGCCTAAGCGCAATCTCGCTTCATGATGGTTTGGCCAGGGAAGATGTCAGGATCAGCATGCCGGAAGTGATATTCTTCTGTGTCTTTCTGTTCAGCGGGATCTTCTATTTCTGGTTCCGTCTCATCAGCCGCCACCAGCCAGCGCGTGCTTCAAGAGAGACTGTCCCGGCCGCCTAAAACCCCTCAAACCGGGTGAACTCATCCACCTCGGCGCGGCGCGATCGCAGCCGGTTCACCACCGCGTCCGGGTCGGCATGGCCGATGGCCAAGCCGCAATAGATTTGCAGCGGCACCTCCACGCCCAGCGCCTTCCCCACCGTGCGGCAATGGGGCGTCCAGGCTTCCTGCATGCAGGTGGCGAGGCCCCGCGCCTGCGCCGCCAGGCACACGCACATCATGAACATCCCCAGATGCGCCCACTGGTTCGGGTTCATGCGCGCGTCGATGGCGAAGAACAGCGCCTGGGGCGCGCCGAAAAAGCGGTAATTCTCCATCAGATGGGCAAAGCGCGCGCCCTTGTCCTCGCGCGGCACGCCCAGCAGAGCATACATGTCCTCGCCCACCTGGAAGCGGCGCGAGCGAAAGGGCTCCCACAGGCTCTCAGGGTACACCGGGAAATCGGCCTCATTGGCGAAGGGATCGGTTTTGAGCTTCTCCTGCACCGCGTCCATGACGCGCTGGCGCGCCTCGCCGGCCACTGCAATCACATGCCAGGGCTGAAGATTGCCGCCCGACGCCGCCCAGCGCGCCTCCTCCAGGATCGCCTCGATCTCGGCTTTCGAAACCGGCGTGTCGAGAAACGCGCGCGTGGAAATGCGCGCTTTGAGCGCCTCGGAAACGGTCATGGGATGCCCCTTGGAAATCAGACAGCGAAGCTGACGCCGCAGCCGCAGGCGGCCACCGCGTTGGGATTGCGGATCTGGAAGCTGGCGCCGATCAGCTCGTCGACATAGTCGATCTCGGATTTGTCCAGAAACTCCACGCTCATGGGATCGACCAGCACTACCGCGCCATCGCGCTCGATGCGCAGATCATCCCCGGCCGCCTCGTTCTCCAGATCATACTTGTAGGAAAAGCCCGAACAGCCCCCGCCCACCACCGACACCCGCAGGAAGGCGGCGTTCTGGCTCTGGGTGATCGCCTTGATCTGGCGGGCCGCCGAGGCCGATAGCGTGATCTGAGGTTCGCTCATGGCAGTGTCCGTCCGTACTCTGGTTTCCGTTTGCCGGCGCAGCACAGTATATGGACCGCTACAGCCCGCCATGGAAGACCCTGCTCCCGATGACACACGCCCGCGCCCCCTATGCCTGTGATCCGGCCCGCAGCCGGGGGCGCGCGTTCGCGCAGCCTGAAAGCGCCATGCGCACCGCGTTTCAGCGCGACCGCGACCGCATCATCCATTCCAGCGCGTTCCGGCGCCTGAAAGAGAAGACCCAGGTTTTCGTCGCCCATGAAGGCGACGCCTACCGCACCCGCCTCACCCACTCACTGGAAGTCGCCCAGATCGCCCGCACCCTGGCGCGCGCGCTGTACGTTGACGAAGACCTCGCCGAGGCCGCCGCGCTCGCCCATGATCTGGGCCATCCGCCGTTCGGGCATTCCGGCGAGGATGCGCTGCAGGACGCCATGTCCGACTTTGGCGGGTTCGACCACAACGCCCAGACCCTGCGGGTGATCACCAAGCTGGAACATCGCTATCCGCAGTTCGAAGGCCTCAATCTCTCGTGGGAGACGCTGGAAGGCGTGGTCAAGCACAACGGCCCCCTGCTGGCCCCGGGCGCCGGGCCAGAAGGGCTGGCCTGGGGGTTCACCGCCTATGAAGGCTGGCGCGCGCTGGAGCTGCATACCCATGCCGGGGTAGAGGCGCAGATCGCGGCGCTGTCAGACGACATCGCCTACAATAATCATGACATCGACGACGGGCTGCGGTCCGGGATACTGACCCTCGATCAGCTCCTCGATTTGCCGCTGGTGGGCGATGTGTTCCGCGGCGTGCGCGCGCGCTATCCCGGCATTGGAGAAGACATTCTCATTCACGAAGCCGTGCGCGAGCTGATCGGGCTGATGGTCGCCGACGTCCTGACCGAAACCCGCCTTCGGCTTCAGCAGTGCGCCGCCGACAGCCCGGATGCCGTGCGCGCGCTGAATGAACCGGTGGTGGCTTTCTCCGAAAGCATGACCGAGAAACTCGCCGCCGTGCGCCGCTTCCTCTATGCGAACCTGTACTTGCACTACAAGGTCAAGCGCATGAAAGAAAAAGGCAAACGTGTGGTGCGCGACCTGTTCGCAGCCTTCCTGAGCGATCCAGGGCTCCTGCCCACCACTTGGCAGAAATCCTGTGATGGCGCGGGCGGTCAGGCCACGGCGCGGGCGGTGTGCGACTATATCGCCGGCATGACCGACCGCTACGCCGTAGACGAGCATCGCAAGCTGTTCAGCGTCGACGGCTGGCGCTGAGCCTTTCCTGCGCGGAAGCACGGCTTTTCGCACCGTGCGCGTTGTTGCCGCGCGGCGGTCCCTTATCTCATCGGGTACAGACGGACACGCCGTCCTCCGCCCCAAGTCAGTGAGGTATCCTCATGCGCCTGTTCACCGCCCGCCTCGCCATGGCTCTGGCCGCGTCTCTCGCCTTTGCAGCATCCGCCTCCGCCGAGGACTGGGCACTGGACCGCGAGGCGAGCTCGGTGCGCGCCACGATCACCGTGTTCAACTCACCGGCTGAAGCCCGCTTCACCGATTTTGACGCCGAGATCACGCTCGATCCGGACAACCTCGCCGCCGCGCGCATCGACGCAGTGGTGCGCACCGGCAGCGCGACCATGACGACGCGTGATTATCAGCAGGCCATGCTGTCCAGCGAAGGCCTTGCACCCAGCGCTCACCCTGAGGCGCGCTTCGTTTCCGACGATGTGCGCGCGGTGGATGGCGGCTATGAGGCCCATGGCGTCCTGACCATCCGCGACATGGAAGAGCCGGTGGTGCTTGCGTTCACGCTGGAGATTGACGGGACCCGGGCCGTCGCGGCGGGTCAGTTCGAGGTGTCCCGCTCGGCGTTCGGGATCAGCGGGTCCAGCTGGGGTGCCGGCAATGTAGGCGAAACCGTCACCGTGGCCCTGCACATCGAGGCTGACGCGCGCTGATCACACCCGGCGCGCGCCGCCATCCCTCCTGGATGGCCTGACCGCTTCGCCCCCTGCCCGGCGCAATCGGCAGGGAGAGGCTATCACTGCGCGCAGCTGACATGCTAAGTCTGCGCTCCCGCAGCGCAACACCTCTTCGCAAGTGCAAAATAAACGAACGATCATCACGCGCTTTGCGCCCTCGCCCACGGGTTATCTGCATATCGGCGGAGCCCGCACGGCGCTGTTCAGTGCCCTCTTCGCCCGCCGCCATGGCGGACAGTTCAAGCTGCGTATCGAAGACACGGACCGGGCCCGCTCCACAGACGACGCCGTCGCCGCAATCCTCGACGGCATGCGCTGGCTGGGCCTCGACTGGGACGGTGAACCGGTATCCCAGTTTGCGCGCGCAGAGCGCCACCGTGAAGTGGTCGATGCGCTGATCGCCCGCGGAGCTGCCTTTCGCTGCTGGTGCACCCCGGACGAGGTCGAAACCCTGCGCCAGGCCGCGTTCGACGAAGGCCGCGCCCTGCGGTCGCCCTGGCGCGACCGGGACCCGTCCGACGGCCCTGACGCACCCTATGTCGTGCGCTTCAAGGCACCCGAACGCGATGTCGCCATCCAGGACGGCGTCCAGGGCGAAGTGCGCTGGGCGGCCAAGGAATTTGATGATCTGGTGCTGCTGCGCTCCGATGGCGCGCCGACCTATAATCTGGCCGTCGTGGTCGATGACCACGATATGGGCATCACCCATGTGATCCGCGGCGATGACCACCTGGTCAATGGTGGGCGCCAGACCCAGATCTATGATGCGCTGGGCTGGACCGTCCCGCACTTCGCCCACATCCCGCTGATCCACGGACCGGACGGCAAGAAGCTGTCCAAGCGCCATGGCGCGCTGGGCGTGGAGGCCTATCGCGACATGGGCTATCTGCCCGAGGGGCTGCGCAATTATCTGCTGCGCCTGGGCTGGTCGCATGGCGACAAAGAGCTGTTCACCGATGCCGAGATGATCGCCGCCTTTGATCTGGCGGGCCTGAACAAAGCGCCTGCCCGGCTCGACTTTGACAAGATGGCCAGCGTCAACGCCTTCCATATGAAGCGCGCGGAGTCCGGTCGCCTGACCGATCTACTGTGGGCGCGGCTGGAGACGAAACCCGGCTTGCGCCTCGACGACACGGGCCGTGCCTGGGTGCGCGCCAGCATGGACGCGCTGAAAGAGCGCGCCGCCACCCTCGCCGAACTGGAAGAACAGGTCTATTTTATGCTGCAGTTGCGTCCTGTGGCGCTGGCGGGCAAAACCGCCAAGGCTCTGGACGAAGACGCGCTGGCGCGTCTGGGCCGCCTGCGTTTGACGCTCGCCAGTCACAATGACTGGAGCGAGGCGGCGCTGGGCGATGCCTTGAAAGCATTCGCCGAAGCCGAAGGGGTCGGTTTCGGCAAGATCGGGCAGCCGCTGCGGGCGGCGATGACAGGGGGCGCGCCCGCGCCCGATATGAGTTTCGTGCTGGCCATCCTTGGACGCGACGAAGTCCTGGCCCGGCTCGATGATGTGATTTGACCGGCGCGCCGGCCAAGGGCGCCCCTCAGCGCCCGGCCGGCCGCCAGAAGCGAGGGTGATGAGATGAAAAACAAGGTTGAGAACAAGGGCGCAGCCCAGCTGACGATTAACGGCAAAACCTATGACCTGCCGGTATTGGCCGGCTCGGTGGGTCCGGACGTGATCGACATCCGCACCCTCTACCGCGATGCCGGTGTGTTCACCTACGATCCCGGCTTCACCTCCACCGCCAGCTGTGAAAGCCAGATCACCTATATCGACGGTGACGAGGGCGTGCTGCTCTATCGCGGCTATCCCATCGACCAGCTGGCCGACAATGCCAGCTTCATCGAAACCGCCTATCTCCTGCTGCATGGCGATCTGCCCACGAAGGACGAGCTGCACAGCTTCGACTGGACGATCCGCCGGCACACCATGCTGCACGACCAGTTCGACCAGTTTTTCCGCGGTTTCCGCCGCGACGCCCACCCGATGGCGATCATGGTCGGCACGGTTGGCGCGCTCAGCGCCTTCTATCACGACTCCACCGACATCAATGATCTGCAGGCGCGCACCATCTCGGCCCATCGCATGATTGCAAAAATGCCGACCATCGCCGCGCGCGCCTACAAATACTCCATCGGCCAGCCGTTCATCACGCCGCGCAACGAGCTCGATTATGCGGGCAATTTCCTGCGCATGTGCTTTGCTGTCCCGGCCGAGGATTACGAGGTGTCCCCCACCCTCGCGCGCGCCATGGACAAGATTTTCATCCTGCACGCCGATCACGAGCAGAACGCCTCCACCTCCACGGTGCGTCTGGCCGGCTCTTCGGGTGCCAATCCCTTTGCCTGCATTGCGTCGGGGATCGCCTCGCTGTGGGGTCCGGCCCATGGCGGTGCCAATGAAGCCGCGCTCACCATGCTCGAAGAGATCGGCTCGGTTGACCGCATTCCCGAATATGTCCGCAAGGCCAAGGACAAGAATGATCCTTTCCGCCTGATGGGCTTCGGTCACCGCGTCTACAAGAATTACGACCCGCGCGCCAAGGTGATGCGCGACACCTGCCACGCCGTGCTGGACGAGCTGGGCGTGCGCGACGAACCGCTGCTGGCCGTGGCCATGGAGCTGGAGCGCATTGCGCTGGAGGACGAGTATTTCGTCGAGAAGAAGCTCTACCCCAATATCGACTTCTATTCGGGTATCACCCTGCGGGCGATGGGCTTCCCCACCGACATGTTCACCGTGCTGTTCGCCGTGGCGCGCACCGTGGGCTGGATCGCCCAGTGGAGCGAGATGATCGAGGACCCCAGCCAGAAGATCGGCCGCCCGCGCCAGGTCTTCACCGGCTCGCCCGAGCGCGCATACGTGAAGCTGGACAAGCGGTAGAAACCGAATGTGGCGCGCCTGAAGGTTCGCGTGCGCGGACCCTCAGGCGCGCACGCCGTCCGCTTTGGCCTGAACCAGATCCAGAATGGTCCGCGCCGCCACCGTCGCCGGGTCGCCGCCCTCGCCGGCCATGACCTCCGTCACCTCGCGCAGGCGCTCTGACAGGGCGTCGCGCCCGCGCGCATCTTCCAGCATGGCGTAGGCGGCCTCGGCCAGACGGTCGCCGGTGCAGTCCATCTGGACGTATTCCGGGATCAGCATCTCGTCAGCGGCGATGTTCACCAGCGAAATATATTTCGCCTTCATCAGGATATAGCGAGCCAGCGCCCAGTTCATCCAGCCCAGGCGATAGGCGGCGATAGTCGGCACGCCCAGCCGCGCCAGCTCCAGAGTCACCGTACCCGAACACGCCAGCGCCGCATCGGCGGCATGAAAGGCGTCGAGGCGCTCGGGCGCATCGACAATCACCAGATTTGAGAACGCCGGCTCAGCGGCAATCATCTCGCGCGCCTGCACGGCGATGGACGGTGCCAGCGCAGTCACCAGCCGGGTCTGGGGCCTGGCCTCGCGCAGGCGGCCTGCCGCCGTCGCGAAGGGCTCAAAAAGACGCTCCAGCTCGCCCCGGCGGCTGCCCAGCAGCATTAGCAGGACGTCCTCATCCGCTCTGATGCCATGACGTTTTCGGAATGCACGCCCGTCACCGGACAGATCACGGGCCAGCGCCGGATTGCCCACGAACGTCGTTTTCAGCCCGTGGGGCTCGAAATACTCAGCATCAAACGGGTGTATCGCCAGCAGATGATCCACATGACGCGCCAGCACTTTCGCCCGGCCCCGGCGCGCGGCAAAGACCTGCGGGCCGACATATTTGATGCGCTTGATGTCCGGCGCGCGGGCCTCCAGCTTCCAGGCCAGGCGCAGCATGAAGCCCCAGGAATCGATCAGCACCGCGGCGTCGGCGCCGAATTCAGCCGCGGCCTGCGCCGCCTGCTCGGCCCGCTCATGGACCAGCCTGACGATTCGCACCCCGTCCAGCAGGCCGAACACCGACAAGTCCGATATATCAAATGGCGAGACGATGCCCCGGCGCGCCATCTCCGGCCCGCCCATGCCGGCGATCTCGACATTGGGGTCGGCCCGGCGCAAGGCGTCGATGAGCTCAGCCGCCAGCATGTCGCCCGAGGCTTCAGCGGCCGCGATATAGATGCGCGCCGGCCTAGCCATCGCCCGCCGCCTCTTCACCCGCCGCCTGATCACCGGCGATCCAGACGAACAGGCCGGCAGCCTCCGCGGCGCGGCTGACCGCCTCACCGCCCAGGATCAGCGCACCGCCCGCCGGCACAGCAATGCCCGCCAGCCCGGCGCGCGCGGCACCCTCCACCGTCGACACGCCGATCACCGGCAGATCAATGCGCCGTTCCTGGCCGGGCTTGGGCCGTTTGGCCAGGACGCCGCGCCGCTGATCCGATGTGCCGCGAAGGGTCTCAGGCAGGCCCGCGACCCGATCGAGCATGGCATCGGTGCCCTCCTGCGCCTCCACGGCGAGCACAAGACCGTCGCAAACCACCGCGCCCTGCCCCACATCCTCAGCCCCGATCACGCCGGCGATATGAAGCGCGCGCATCGCATCGCGCCGCTGGGCGGCGTCAGGACGCACAGCCCCCAGGAAACCTTCGCGCGCCGTCAGGTCGCTGGCGATTTCGTCGGCGCCCACCACGGCCAGGCCTTCAGCTTCAAACACGCCGATCACCGTGCGCAGCAGCGCATCATCGCCGCGCGCCGCCGCCGCAATCATTCTGGGCAGAACCGACAGGCCCTTGAAATCGGGTTTGATCTGGGAAAAGTCCGGCCGCCTGACGATCCCGGCGAAGCACACAGCGTCACACCGGGCCTGCGCCAGGTCCTTCATCACCCCGCCCAGCTCGCCCAGCCCGCGTGTGTGCGCACCGTCAAACCGGTCCGGATCGGCAAAGCCTTTCAGCGCCACCACGATGCCCAGCCGGCCTTCGGCCCGGGCCGCCTCGGCGACATGAACGGGCAGGTCGCCACCCCCTGCGATCAGGCCCAGACGCGTCCAGGCGCCCGCCATGTCAGCGCGGTTCCGGGCTGCACAGCGGACGCGCGGCCGGAGCCCTGATGAATTCAATGATGTCCATCACCTCGCGCGAGCCCGCGAACAGGCGCGCCGCGTCCTCGATGCGTTCGTTGAACGCGCCCTCTTCGGCATACAGCAGCCGGTACGCCGCGCGCAGATTATGGATGGTCTCGCGCGAGAAACCGCGGCGCTTCAGGCCCACAAGATTCAGCCCGGCCAGCCAGCCATGATTATCCGCCATGCCATAGGGGATGACATCGCCCGTTACCGCCGCGCCCCCGCCGACAAAGGCGTATTTGCCGATCCGGCATTTCTGGTGGAGGGCCGACAACCCGCCCATGATGACAAAATCGCCCAGCGTGGATTCACCGCCGAGCGTCGCGTTATTGGCGAACACCACATTGTCCCCGACAATGCAGTCATGGGCCACATGGGCCCCCACCATGAAATAGCCGCCGGACCCAACACGCGTGATTCCACGGGCCGTGGGCGTACCCAGATGCATCGTCACTTGTTCGCGCAGCGTATTGCGGTCACCGATCTCGAGCCGGACCTCGCCGCCCGTGTATTTGAAGTCCTGTGGCGGCTCGCCCAGCGCCACGAAAGGATGCAGCACGCAGTCCTCTCCCAGCCTGGTCCAGCCCTGCACCGATATATGGGAATGCAGGCGCGTGCGCGCGCCGATCTCCACATTCGGTCCGATGACGCAATAGGCGCCGATCTCCACATCCGCACCGATCTTGGCGGACGGGTCGATCAGGGCGGTAGGGTGAATTTGCGCCATGAATGTCAGGCCTCCCTCGGGGCGGATGTCGCCGCGAACTCGGCCTCGGCGCATTTCACGCCGTTCACGCGGGCCTCACCCTTGAACTTGAAGACGCCGCGCCGGCTGGCGGTCACTTCCACCGGCATCTCAAGAAGATCACCCGGCCGCACCGGCTTGCGGAAGCGGGCATGATCCACACCCATGAAATAGATCACCGTATTGGCGATATCGGCATCCAGCGTCTTGGACATCAATATCGCGCCGGTCTGGGCCATGGCCTCGATGATCAGCACGCCGGGCATCACGGGATTGCCCGGGAAGTGCCCGGGAAAATACGGATCAGCCGCCGAAACGCATTTGATCCCCAGAATTGACTCACCCGGAACATAGCGCTCGGCCCGGTCCACCAGCAAAAACGGGTGACGGTGCGGCAGACGGCGCAAAATCTCGTCCGGCGTGATCATGTCTTGCGCGCTCATGGTGCGCCCTCTCCCGATCCAGCCTTCTTGGCCTTGCGCCCGCTCTGGCGGCGCAGCCATGCGGTTTCACGCATAAAGCTCTTGAGCGGTTGGGCCGGCGATCCGGCCCAGGTCTCGCCCGCAGGCACATCGCGCATCACGGCCGCGTCCGCCGCCAGACGCGCGCCGGCACCGATCGTGAGATGATCTGCGATGCCCACGCGGCCGCCGAACTGCGCGCCCGGCCCGATATCCACGCTGCCTGACACACCGGCAAACGCGGCCATGACCGCATGGTGGCCGACCGTGACGTTGTGGCCGATATGGCAAAGATTATCGATCCGGCAGCCCTTGCCCAGCACGGTATCGCGCAGCATGCCCCGGTCGATGGTGGAATTGGCACCGATGGTCACTTCATCCTCGATGATGACGCGGCCCAGGTGTGGCAGCGTCACGATCGAGCCGGCTTCGTACGCCAGGCCAAATCCGGCCTCGCCCACAACAGCGCCCGCAGAGATTTCACAGCGCTGACCAATGAGCGCGCATTGCACGGCGGCGCGTGCGCCAATGCGGGTATGGGCACCAATCACCACGCCCGGCCCGATCACCACACCGGGCCCGATCTCGGCATGAGCGCCAATACTGGCATCAGGACCGATGATCACACCCGGCGCAATTCGGGCGGCCGGATCAATCTGTGCCGACGCGGCGATCAGGTCCGTTCCGTCATGGCGCCGCTGGATCACAAGGAGCGCTGCGGCCCGGGCAAATGCCGCACGCGGGGCTTCATGGACCAGCACTGCAGCCGCGTCTGTTCCACCCGCCGCCGCCTCTGGCGCGATCACCACGACCCCTGGCACCGAAATGGGCTGGGCGATTGCACGGGTGAGAAACACCAGCGCGCCTGCAACCGCCGCCGCAGGCTCGGCGACATCGCTCACCAAAGCAGCAGCGTCTCCGGCGCACCGTGCGCCGATGTTCGCTGCCAGATCGCCCGCGGTCAGCGGGCCGAGCCGCTCAAAGAAGCGCGGATCGGCCCCCACGACCGGACTACTGGTTCTGGTTGCGCTGCGGGGCGCGGACCCGGTTGACCGGCGTCGTCGTAATGCGCGCGTTCAGGCGCTCGATCACGACATCGGTGATGTCGACGCTGTTTGAGGTCATCACCGTGACCGACTGGTCCAGCAGAACCAAAGCGTTACGCTCCGCCAATACCGCCTGCATGATTTCCTGGAGGATCGGGATCACCGGCTGCAGCGCCGCCTGTTCGGTGGCCGCGAGCTCTTGCTGGCGGGTGCGCCCCTCGATTTCCAGGTTGCGCATGTCGACCTGGAGCTGCTGGATCCGCTCGAGCAGATCGGGGCGCTGACGGATCGCTTCCTCGGTCATGGCGGACGCTTCGGTGTTGAGCGCTTCGCTTTCGGCGCGCACAGCTGCCTGCTGAGGCTGGATTTCGGCCTGCATCTCGGTGCCGATGCGCTCCAGCTGGGCAGCGATGTGCTGGCCCACGGCGCTCTCGTTCAGAGCGCGCTCCTGGTCGACGACCAGGATCTGCGCAGAGGCCGCTGAAGACGCAGCGACGGCGAGCACGAGCGCGGCGACCATGCGCAGCGGGGCGCCAGAAAGGCGGAAATTAATATGTTTCATAGGTTTAGAACCCTGTCATTGTGCTGAAGCGGAAGAAGCGCCCGCGATCGTACTCTTCCTTGACGAACGCGTGGGCGAAGTCGAAGCGCACGGGTCCGAACGGCGAGTCCCAGAAAATGGACAGGCCGGCCGAGGCACGCGGCGCCAATTCGTCAACCGTGAAGACCGCCGTCGCCGAGCCATCGTCTGCAAGCGAGTCTTCGTCGGGCAACAGGCCCATGGTGCCAAACTCGGTGAACAGGCTGGACCGGATGCCATACTGCTCGGGCAAGCCCAGCGGGAAGGCCAGCTCAAACGCACCAATGGCGTAGAGATTGCCCCCCAGCGCATCGCCGGCGAACAAACGCTCATTGCCTTCAGAGTCCAGTCCGCGGCGTACGACGCGCGGGCCGATGCCTGCCGTCTCGAAGCCACGGAACGAGTTGCCGCCCTTGAAGAAACGGTCGTTGATCCGGGCCACGTCGCCGCCCCACGAATAGAGGTAGCCGGCCGTGCCGGTGAAGCTGAGCACCACGTCGTCACGGAAGATGTTCCTGTATACGCCGCCCTGAAGCTCTGAGCGGACATAGCGAACATCGCCCCCAATTCCGGCGAAATCTTGGTTGAAAGCGAGCTGGAAACCGTTCCTCGGGTTATTGAAGTCATCTACCCGGTTCCAGTTCAGCGAGTATCCCAGCAGGGATGTCGTACGCGAACCCGCGGCACGGCTGATAGATTCGGTCACGCCAGTGAAGGTTGTCACCTCGTCGGTCCGGATCGTGTAGTTCAGGCCCGCCTGCACCGCGCGCGTCAGCGGGAAGCCGGCCCGCAGGCTGAGACCCGTGGACTGGGTTTCGAACGACGCTTCGCGCGAGAAGTCCGAGCGCACGGTGAAGAGGTCAAAACCGGCAGCGAGATTGCGGTCAAGGAATCGCGGCTCGGTGAAGCGGATATCCACCTGTTCGCGCCGTGAGCTGGCCGACACGCGCAGGCGCAGGAATTGTCCGCGGCCGCGCAGGTTCCGCTCCGAAATCGAGAAGTCGATCAGGAACGCATCGGTGGACGAGAAGCCCGCGCCAAACGCCAGCTCCCCGGTAGGCTGCTCTGTCACCGACACCTGAACGCGCGCGCGGTCAGCCTGGCTGCCCTGGAAGGGCTCGATATTGACGTCTTCAAAGAAGCCCAGACGGCGCACACGCGACTGGGACACGTTGACAAGCGCCTGGTTGAAGGCATCGCCTTCGACAATGTCCATCTCCCGGCGGATCACGCGGTCAAGCGTGCGCGTATTGCCCACAATATCGATGCGCTCGATGTATACCCGCGGGCTTTCGCTGATCGAGTAGGTGATGTCGACGGTCTGGCTCTCGCGATTCACGTTCACGCGCGGGGTGATATTGACGAAGGCGTAGCCCGAGGCACCCGCGGCGAAGGTCAGCGTTTCAATCGAGTCCTCGATCAGGCTGCCCACATACAGGTCGCCAGTCTGGGTTGGCACCGCGCTGGCCAGGAAGTCCGTGTCGAGATCCTCGATGGCGGTATCCACCTCAATCTCGCCGAACCGGTAGCGTTGGCCTTCGTCCATAGTGAAGGTGACAAAGAAGTCGCGCTGATCCGGCGTCAGTTCGGCCACCACCGAGGTGACGCGGAAGTCCGCATACCCGCGATCATTATAGAACTCGCGCAGCTGCTCGCGGTCAAACTCGATCCGGTCAGGATCGTAATTGTCGTTGGAGGAAAAGAACCGCCACCAGCGCGCTTCCGTGGTGACGATCTCTCCGCGCAGGCGGCGCTCGGGATAGCGCTCATTGCCTACAAAAGCGATTCTGCGCACTCCGGTGACCGGGCCTTCGGAGATTTCAAAGACGAGATCGACCCGGTTCTGCGGCAGTTCCACGATCTGGGGCGTCACGCTGGCGGCAAAGCGCCCGGCGCGGCGGTAGACTTCCAGAATGCGTTGCACGTCGGCCTGAACGCGGGCCCGGGTGAAAATCGCGCGCGGCTGCAGCTCGATCTCGTCGGTGATCCGGTCATCGCGAATGGCGCGGTTACCTTCCAGCACCACGCGATTGATGATCGCGTTCTCTTCGACCTGCACCACCATGGTCGCGCCATCGACCGCAATGTCGACGTCGGAAAACAGATTGGTCGCGAACAGCGTCTGGATCGACAGATTGATCAGGCGTGGGTTGGGCACCTCGCCCGGCTGAACCAGGACATAGGACAGGATGGTGGCGGCTTCGACCCGCTGGTTGCCGCGCACCAGAATCTGCAGCACGGGGCGCTGGGCGGTGGCCTGCAGCTCCGGCTGGGCCGCAGCCGCTTCAGCACCCGACGGGACCGGTTGGACTGAGTCCTGCGCCATGGCGCCACCCGTCAGGGCCAGACCAATCCACAACGCCGCAATAGCGAGAAGAATTCGATTCATAAAAAGCCTCGTCCCCTCGGCGGCCGCCTGCTTTCCCGATCAGAAAAACAGGCCACGCAAATAACTCAAATCATTCCAGGTGGCCACGACCAACAAGGTCAGGACGAAGCCGACTCCGATCTTGAACCCGATCTCCTGCGCCGCCTGGCTCGGCGCGCGCTGGGTCACGGCTTCGTAGGCGTAATACACGAGGTGGCCGCCGTCGAGAACCGGAATGGGCAGGAGATTCATTAAACCCAGTGCCACGGAGATAACCGCGGAAAGGGCAGCGAGTGACAAAAGCATCGCCCAGATGCGCTGGTTCAACGCCACCTGGGCCCCCTCAGGCGCGGCAACAGACACGTTGGCAACCTGCCCCGCCGTGGTCGCGATCCCGATGGGGCCGTTAATCATTTCCAGCGACGCGCGCCCTGTGACGAGGCGCACCATGTATTCGCCGATCATTGACGCCGTGTCCCACGTCCGCGTCACGCCATACACCGGTGCTTCCAGAAGCGAGTAGCGCACCTGTTCGCGCTGCCCGACGCCGGAGCTGACGCCCAGAAAGCCCATGGCCCGTTCGCCGCCCAGTCCGTCAGCCCGCACTTCGCGGCGCGGTGTCGCGTCCACAATCACCTGCTCGCCATTGCGCTCGACCACAAAGCGGACCGTCTGGCCGGGCCGGACCATGACCGCCTGGCTGATCTGGGTGAAGCTGCGTATTTCGCTGCCATTGACCGACACCACCTGATCGCCAACCTCAAACCCGGCCACTTCAGCCGGCGAACCCGGCTGCACGCCGCCCACCACCGGCGCTGTAATGACTTCCCCGCGAGCCATGCCCAGAGCCGCGAAGACGACGATCGCCAGCAGAAAATTGGCTACAGGGCCAGCGGCCACGATAACCGCGCGCTGCCAGACCGGCTTGAAATGAAACACACTGTCCGCGTCCACACGGCTGGCGCGCAGCGCTTCTAGCGCCTCATGGTCCGGCGCGCTGGCCGCGTTCTCGTCACCGCGAAACCGCACATAACCACCCAGCGGCAGCGCTGCGATGCGCCAGGCCGTGCCCGTCTTGTCGCGCCAGCGCAGCAGGGTGGGACCAAAACCAATGGAAAACACCTCGGCATGCACGCCAAACAGGCGCCCGGCATAGAGATGACCCATCTCGTGAATGACCACGACAAACGAAATCACCGCAACAAATGCCGCGATGGACAGAAGCCCTGCGCCAAACATCTCCGTCATGGTTCGTTTTCCTCTTATCCGGCGGTTTGCCGGCGTGTCGTGCAGCTATCGCGCCAGACGGCGCACCGCTGCGTCTGCAAGGCGCCGTCCATGCGCGTCTGCGTGCACGACCGCATCAATGGATGCCGGCGCGGTACCGGCATCAACGGCGCGCGCGCCCTCGTCCAGAGCCTCCGAGACCGCCGAGGCGATGTCAAGAAAGCCGATCCGTCCAGCAAGAAAAGCCGCGACCGCCACTTCGTTCGCCGCATTCAGCACGGCGGGTGCTGTGCCGCCTGAAATGAACGCCTGACGCGCCAGGCCCAGCGCGGGAAAACGCACGGGATCCGGCGCAAAAAAGCTCAGCGATCCCAGCCGCGCCAGATCCAGCCGGTCCACCGGTGTGTCCATGCGCTCGGGCCAGGCCAGCGCGTGCGCAATGGGGGTGCGCATGTCCGGGCAGCCGAGCTGGGCCAGCAGCCCGCCATCCGCGTACTCGACCAGGCCATGCACGATGGATTCGGGATGGACCAGCACATCCACCTGCTCTTGCGGCAGGGCGAAGAGATGGCAGGCTTCGATGATCTCCAGGCCCTTGTTCATCATGGTGGCGCTGTCCACCGAGATTTTGGCCCCCATCGTCCAGGTAGGATGGGCTACCGCCTGCGCCGGTCCAGCTGCGCGCATGGTCTCCAGGCTCGCATTGTGGAACGGGCCGCCCGAGGCGGTCAGGATGATGCGCCGGATATGGCTGCGCTGGTCCGGATCGAAGGCCTGGAAGATCGCATTGTGCTCTGAATCCACCGGCAGCAGGGTCGCACCGCTGCGCGCCGCCTCCTCCAGCATCAACACGCCCGCGCAAACCAGCGCTTCCTTATTGGCAAACGCCACGCAGGCACCCCGGCGCACCGCGGCCAGCGTCGGCTGCAGCCCCGCCGCGCCGACGATCGCGGCCATCACCCAGCCCGCCTCCATGGCGGCAGCATCCGCCACGGCCTGCGGCCCGGCACCCCATTGGATGCCGCTGCCGGCCAGCGCTTCGCCCAGCGCCGCGCCGGCGCGCGGATCAGCCACGGCGCAGAAGCGCGCCCCGAACTGGCGCGCCAGCTTGGCCAGCTCCACAGCATTGCCATTGGCGGTCAGCGCCACGACCTCATAGGCACCCGCATCCGCACGCGAGATCAGGTCCAGCGTCGCGCGGCCCACCGAGCCTGTCGCGCCCAGAAGCGTGATCGCGCGTGCGCTCATAGTCCTGCCCCCGGCCAGCCATCGGGTCCTGCGGCGCGCCAGGCACCCGCAAACAGAACCGCCATCATCAATGCATCCACCCGGTCCAGTACACCGCCATGACCGGGGATAAGCGTCCCGGCATCTTTCACGCCGAACCGCCGCTTGGCCAGCGACATCACAAGATCGCCAAGCACCGCCGCCAGTGCGGTGGGCGCTGCGATCATCGCGGCATAGACCGGATCAAACCCCAGCACCTGCGCCACCCCGGCCCCGGCGGCGATACCAAAGGCGAGACCGGCGGCCAGGCCCGCCCAGGTCTTGTTCGGACTGGCCGCAGGCAGGAGTTTCGGGCCGCCGATCCAGCTGCCGGCCAGATAGGCGAACGTGTCCGCCGCCCACACCACCGCAAGCAGGAACAGGACGGCGATCAGCCCGCCCTGGCCGCCCTGCCCGCCCTCACGCAGAGAGACCAGCACGGCCGCCGCCAGTGCAATATACGCCACTCCCGCCACCGCTTCATAAGCACGCCCGCGCCGGCGCCGGTCGAGCCCGGCGAACACGGCCCCGCCTGCAATCCAGGCCGCCGTCCAGCCCGGCTCCGCCTGACCGGCCAGCAAGGCCGCGCCCACGGCTGTGCCGGTGGCGATGGCAAAAGCGCGTGGCGGCGCGGTCCGGTCGGACATGCGCACCCATTCCCACGCCATGGCGGCGGCAAAGGCAGCAATGAAGATGGAAAAGGCCGTGCCGCCTGCCCAGACAAGCAGCAGAGCGGCCGGGGCCAGGACGAGTGCCGACAGGACCCGCCGAAGAAAGACCGGATCGCCCGGCGCGCCATTCCTGCGGGGGGCAGGCGGCTCGGTCATGCGCGCACAGCTCCGAAGCGGCGCTCCCGGCGCGCGAACTCATCCAGGGCCGCCCGCAGATGCTCTTCGCCAAAATCAGGCCACAGCACATCCATGAACACCAGCTCTGCATAGGCAGTCTGCCACAGCAGGAAATTGGACAGGCGCCGCTCGCCGCTGGTGCGGATCACCAGGTCGGGAACAGGCAGATCCGCGGTGTCCAGGTGCTTTTCGAAGTCGGCTTCCGTCAGCGCCGACAAATCCCCGCCGCAGGCCGCCGCCGCACGCGCCGCGGCGCGCACCAGCTCGTCGCGCCCGCCATAATTGAAGGCGATGGTCAGATGAAAGCGGTCGTTCTCACGGGTGCGCGCCTCGACCCGGTCGATGGTCTTGACCAGGTCGTCGGACAGGCCGTCGCGCCGCCCAATGACGCGAATCCGCACGCCCTCGCCATGCAGGCGTTCCAGATCAGCCGTCACAAACCGGCGCAACAGATCGAACAGCGTGTCGATCTCGGCGCGCGGACGGCGCCAGTTTTCAGTGGAAAAGCTGAACAGGGTGAGATGGGTCAGGCCCAGATCGCCGGCGGCGCGGACGGTTTCGCGCACAGCCTCCACCCCGGCCTGATGGCCGAATGCGCGCGGTTTGCCGCGGGCTGCGGCCCAACGGCCATTGCCATCCATAATAATGGTCACATGGCGCGGCGACCGGTCGGCGGCGTCGGGCTGCGCCATGTCGGCGGCCTCCTTGAGTCTGGCGCTGGGCTCAGACCTGCGTGATTTCTTCCTGCTTGGTCAACAACAGCGCGTCGATCTCGCCGATGCGGTTATCGGTGGCTTTCTGAACCAGGTCGGAAAACTTTTTCTGTTCGTCCTCGCTCATATCGCCGTCTTTCTCCGCCTTCTTCAGCGCGTCCATGCCGTCGCGGCGCACATTGCGCACCGCGATTCGCGCCTGCTCGGCATAGGCACCCGCCGTCTTGGCCAGTTCGGCCCGGCGCTCTTCGTTGAGCGGCGGGATCGGAATGCGGATCATCGCGCCTTCCATGACCGGATTGAGGCCAAGACCCGCATTTCTGATGGCCTTGTCCACGGCACCGGCCAGGTTGCGGTCCCAGACCTGGACCGAGAGCATGCGCGCCTCGGGCGTGCCGATCGTACCGACCTGGTTGATCGGGGTCAGCGAGCCATAGGCATCCACCTTGACCGGATCGAGCAGACCCGCGCTGGCGCGGCCGGCGCGCAGCCCGGCATACTCTTTCTTGAGCGCCTCGACCGCGCCATCCATGCGCTTTTCGATATCTTTCAGGCTGAAAGCGGACATGCTCGTCTCCTAAATGCGTTTCTGCCGGGCGTTTCTACCGGCTTTTGCGGGCGGTGCCGTCCAGCGGGCCCACGACCGTACAGGTGCCCTCGCCAGCCAGCACACGGGCCAGCCCACCCTGCTCGCGGATATTGAACACCACGATGGGGATCTGGTTGTCGCGCATCAGCGTCACGGCCGAGGCGTCCATCACTTTGAGGTCACGGGCCAGAACGTCAATATAATCCAGCCGTTCAAACCGCTTGGCTTCAGGATGCCCGCGCGGATCCATATCATAGACCCCGTCCACGCCGGTGCCCTTGAACAGGGCATCACAGCCCATTTCCGCAGCGCGCAGCGCGGCAGCCGTATCGGTGGTGAAGAACGGGTTTCCGGTACCGGCGGCAAAGATCACCACCCGGCCCTTCTCCATATGGCGCACGGCGCGCCGGCGGATATAGGGCTCGCATACCGTGGTCATGGGAATGGCCGACTGGACGCGCGTTGAAACGCCCACACGCTCCAGTGCCGTCTGCATCGCCAGCGCATTCATGACTGTGGCCAGCATGCCCATATAGTCGGCAGCGGCGCGCTCCATGCCCTTGGCGGCGGCCTGCAGCCCGCGGAAGATATTGCCCCCGCCAATGACCAGGCACAGCTCGTATCCGGCCTCAACAGCCTCACCAACCTCACGCGCGATGCGTTCGGCGGTGTTCATGTCGATGCCATAGGGTTCCGCGCCCATCAGGGCTTCACCGGAGACTTTCAGCAGCACGCGCTTGTAGGGCCCTTGCGGAACCGGACGGGACCGTTCGTCACATGTCTCGCTCACGTTTCGCCCTCCCTGATGCGCCTGCACGTCCCGATGACAGATCAGGGCCCGGCGGAGCGGTCCGCCGGGCCCTGAAGCCATCTAGCCTTTCGTCATCGCCGCGACTTCCGCGGCGAAGTCGTCCTGCTTTTTCTCGACGCCTTCACCCAGCACCATGCGCACGAAACCCGTGAGCTCGATGGGGGCACCCGCGTCCGCTTCGGCCGCTTTCACCGCTTCGGCGACCGTCTTGTCAGGATCGAGCACGAAGGACTGCTTGAGCAGCACCACTTCCTCGAAGAACTTGCGGATGCGGCCCTCGACCATCTTTTCAATGATGTTGTCCGGCTTGCCCGATTCGCGCGCAGACGCGGCGAAAACCTCGCGCTCGCGTGCGACCAGATCGGCGTCGACTTCCGCTTCGGTGGTCGCCGCCGGAGCGGTCGCGGCCACGTGCATGGCGATCTTCCGGCCCAGCTCGTTCAGCACACCCTGGTCACCGGTGGATTTGAGCGCCACCAGAACCCCGATCTTGCCCATATTGTCGGCCGCAGCGTTGTGCACGTAGTGCGCAACCACGCCCGCATCCACAGACAGGGTCGCCATGCGGCGCACCGACATGTGCTCGCCAATGGTCGCGATCAGATTGGTCAGCATGTCGGACACGCTGGCACCCGACTTGGTGGCCGCAGCCTGCAGGCCCGCCACGTCGCTGGCGTCAACCGCCAGGCCCGCGATCTCGGCCACGGCGGCCTGGAACTGGGCATTGCGCGCCACGAAGTCGGTTTCGGAATTCACCTCCACCGCAGCGGCCGACATGCCGGCACCGCGCGCGTGCGCCGTCACGGCCACCAGGCCTTCAGCGGCCACGCGGTCAGCTTTCTTGGCGGCCTTGGACAGGCCTTTTGTGCGCAGCCAGTCAACCGCGGCTTCCAGATCGCCATTGGTTTCCGACAGGGCTTTTTTGCAGTCCATCATGCCTGCGCCAGTCTTCTCGCGAAGCTCTTTGACGAGGGCGGCGGTGATCTCGGCCATGGGGAGGTCTCCTTACGTCGCGTTGCGCGCGCCTTGGGGGCGGACGTCTGTTATGTGGCACCGGCCGGAGCATCGCCCCGGCCGGCTGTGTCGTGGGTCTGACGCCAGGCCTACTCGGCTTTGGCGCCGGCCTCTGCCTCTTGCGCCGCAGGGGCGTCGGGTTCAGCCGTTTCGGCCGCAGGCGCTTCGGTCTTCATTTCGTCCAGGCCCAGCGCATTCGCGCTCGGCGCTTCGCTGGCACCCAGATCCATGCCGAACGAGGCCTGGCTGTCGGTGATGCCGTCCAGAACCGCGTCGGCGATCAGGTCGCAATACAGCGCGATGGCGCGGGCGGCGTCATCATTGCCCGGGATCGGGAAGTCGATGGCGTCTGGGTCGGAATTGGTGTCGACGATGGCCACCACCGGGATGCCCAGGCGCTTGGCTTCCTGGATCGCGATCGCCTCTTTGTTGGTGTCGATCACGAACATCAGGTTCGGCGTGCCGCCCATCTGCTTGATGCCGCCCAGCGAACGCTCGAGCTTTTCGCGCTCGCGCGTCAGCATCAGCGTTTCTTTCTTGGTCAGGCCCTGGGGACCGCCGTCGGCGTCCAGCAGACCTTCCAGTTCGCGCAGACGCGCGATGGAGCGCGAGATCGTCGCCCAGTTGGTCAGCGTGCCACCGAGCCAGCGGTGATTCATATAGTACTGTGCGCAGCGCTGCGCGGCCTGGGCCACCGGCTCGGACGCCTGGCGCTTGGTGCCGACGAACAGCACACGGCCGCCGCCAGCGGCGACTTCACGCACTTTGACCAGAGCCTGGTGCAGCAGCGGCACGGTCTGGGACAGGTCGATGATGTGGATGCCCGAGCGTTCGCCGAAGATGAATGATTGCATCTTCGGGTTCCAGCGGTGGGTCTGGTGTCCAAAGTGTGCGCCGGCTTCAAGCAGCTGACGCATGGAGAATTCAGGAAGAGCCATTGTGATCGGTCCTTTTCCGGTTGGCCTCCGCGGGGCGGAGCCGAGCCGGTCTGCCTGTCCGCTTGAATGGACAGCCAAAACCCGGTCACGGCACCGGAGCGACGCACCCCATGGCGCGCCGAGCCCCACGTGCGGGATCGCGCGCGCTTATACGGGGCCGCGCGCGGCGCTGCAAGCGCGCTGCGCGGCCCGGGCCTAGTCTTTTCGAACCACCCGCGCTTTGCCCCGCCCGATGGTGAGCGCCTTGATAACGCCGCGCAGCGTGCGCACTTCCTGTTCGGTCAGCCCGCCGCGCGCGAAGATATTGATCAGGTTCTGCATCATCAGCGGCGTCTTTTCCGGCGGATAGAAGAAGCCCGCCCGGTCCAGCTCGTCCTGCAGATGGCCGTACAGCCCTTCCATCTCGGCGGCGGAGGCGCGGTCAGGCAGAGCCTCGAACGGGGCCGGCACCGGCTCGCCGGCGCGCCATTCATGGGCCACCACGCCGCACGCCATGGCGAGATTGAGCGAGGCGAAGCCCGGGTCCACCGGCAGGGTCAGAATGGCGTTCGCCCGCGTCACCGCCTCATTGGGCAGGCCGGACTTCTCCGCCCCGAACAGAACGCCCACGCGCTCGCCGGAGTCTATATGAGTCCGCGCGCGCGTCATCGCCTCGCGCCCGGTCAGCACCGGCTTGACCATGCCGCGCGGGCGCGCCGTGGTGGCGTAGAGCGCCTGGCAATCGGCCACGGCGTCGTCGAGCGTGTCAAACACCGCCGCGCGCTCCAGCACCGGCGAGCCCGCCGCCATGGTCTGGGCCGCCGGGTTCGGCCAGCCATCGCGCGGCGCCACAAGGCGCAGGTCGGGAATCGCAAAATTCCCCATCACCCGCGCGCACGCGCCGATATTCTCGCCCAGCTGCGGGGCGACCAGGATGAAAACAGGCGCGGGCGCGCCCGTCTCGGCGCTGACCGTCTCAAACTCAGGCCCGGCGGGGTTCATGGGCACCCTTTCTATGGCTGCGCCGGGGTGCTAGACACCGCCGCAGCATTCGTCCACCCCCCATTGCGCGCCGCCGCCTCGTTGCGGACGCAGCGCGCCCCACGCCAAGCAGAAGAGATCCCCATGGCCAAGATCAAAGTCGACACCCCGGTCGTTGAACTCGACGGCGACGAGATGACCCGCATCATCTGGGCGCTGATCAAGGACAAGCTGATCCTGCCCTATCTCGATATCGACCTGAAATACTACGACCTGTCCATCGAGAAGCGCGACGAGACCGACGACAAGATCACGGTGGAATCGGCCGAGGCGATCAAGCATTACGGCGTGGGCGTGAAATGCGCCACCATCACCCCGGACGAGCAGCGGGTGGAGGAGTTCGGCCTCAAGAAAATGTGGCGCTCGCCCAACGGCACGATCCGCAACATTCTGGGCGGGGTGGTGTTCCGCGAGCCCATCGTGATCAAGAGCGTGCCGCGCCTGGTGCCCGGCTGGACCCGCCCCATCGTGATCGGCCGTCACGCCTTTGGCGACCAGTACCGCGCCACCGACATGCTGGTGCCCGGACCGGGCACGCTGACGCTGACCTTCACGCCGGAAGACGGCTCCGAGCCGGTGACCCACGAGGTCTACAAATTCCCGTCCGCGGGCGTGGCCATGGGCATGTATAATCTGGACGACTCGATCCGCGATTTTGCCCGTGCCTCGCTGCGTTACGGGCTGGAGCGCGGCTGGCCGGTCTATCTGTCCACCAAGAACACGATCCTGAAAGCCTATGACGGCCGCTTCAAGGATTTGTTCGAGGAGGTCTACCAGGCCGAATTCAAGGACGCGTTCGAAGCCAGGAAAATCACCTATGAGCACCGCCTGATCGACGACATGGTCGCCTCGGCGCTCAAATGGTCGGGCGGCTTCGTCTGGGCGTGCAAGAATTACGATGGCGACGTGCAGTCCGACACGGTGGCGCAAGGCTTCGGCTCGCTGGGCCTGATGACATCGGTGCTGATGACGCCGGACGGCAAGACCGTCGAAGCCGAGGCCGCTCACGGCACGGTGACGCGCCACTACCGCCAGCACCAGCGCGGCGAGAAGACCTCCACCAACTCCATCGCCTCCATCTTCGCCTGGACGCGCGGCCTGCACTTCCGCGGCAAGATGGACGGCAATCAGGCGGTCATGGATTTCGCCGACAAGCTGGAGCAGACCGTCATCAAGACCGTTGAGTCCGGCTACATGACCAAGGACCTCGCCCTCCTGGTCGGCGACCAGCAGGGCTGGCTGTCCACCGAAGGCTTCCTCGACACGGTCGGCGAACGCTTCGCCAAGGCGATGAACGACTAGAGACCTGCCCTTTCCGTCACCGCCTGCGCCTGGCGCTATCGCCGCGCAGGCGGGACGGTCTAGGTCTGTGTGCCATGAGCGTGAATGACGACATCGAAGCCCTGGTCGAGGAATTCGACTTCCTGGACGATTGGGAAGAGCGCTACCGCTATCTGATCGATCTGGGCCAGGCCCTGCCGCCGCTGGCGCCGGACGAGCGCAGCGAGCAGACCAAGGTGCAGGGCTGCGTCAGCCAGGTCTGGCTGGTGCTGGAGCGCGACGCCGACGGCCGCCTGCGACTGCGTGGCGAGTCCGATGCCCATATCGTCCGGGGCCTGGTCGCGCTTCTGGTGCGCCTCTATGACGGGCGCAGCCCGCAGGAGGCCGAAGCGATTGATCCCAAAGACGTGCTCGCACGCATCGGCCTGGCCGAGCACCTTTCGCCCCAGCGCTCCAACGGGCTGTCCTCCATGGTCGCGCGCATCCAGGCGTCGGTTCAGGCCTGACCTGAGCTGCGCATCCGTTCGATCCTGAGCTCTAGGCGCCGGATTTCCATCACCAGGCGGTGCTCGGTCAGAAACGCCGCCATGGACGTCTTCACCACCAGCGCGCCCAGCATCAGCACGGCTGACGGCAAGCCCCAGCGCAGCGCCTCCAACACTGTCTCGGCCTGAAAAAACGCCCAGGCGAACCAGACGCTGACGAAAAACATCACGCCCTGGGCGGCGAACATATATTGACGGGGCCAGGCGCCGGGTCCGCGCAGCATGCCGAAGGCGCTGGCGATAAAGCCCGGCTCCTCGCCCAGTGCCCGGCGCAGTTCGGCGTCTTCATGGTCGAGGGTTTCTTCGATCAGACGGTCGATGTCAGACATCGTCTCCTCCTGTGAGGGTGTCGCGCAGCGTGCGCCGCGCGTGCATGAGGCGGGTCTTGACCGTGCCCGCCGGAACGTCCAGCGCCACGGCGATCTCCGCAACGCTTAAGTCTTCGATATGAAACAGCCACATGGCCGCGCGCTGGGCCGGCGGCAGGGTCTGCATGGCCTGAGCAATGCGCGCCGCGTCGGCGCCGCGTTCAGGGTCGATGGCCGGTGCCGGGGGCGGTTCGGCCAAAGCCGCCGCCTGTAGCCGCCGGGTCGCCTGACGCCCGCCGATCAATTTGGCGCAGCGCCGCGTCGTGATGCGCCAGGCCCACAGGGCAAATGCGCGGTCCTCGCGCAGCCGGTGCAGCCCGGTGATGATCTCCACCCAGGCGTCCTGCACCGCCTCACGCGCCAGCTCCGTATCGCCCGTCAGCCGCCAGGCATGGGCGATCAGGCGCGGCTGCCAGCGCCGGGCCAGCGCGTCCTGAGCGCGCGCCTGCCCGGTGCGGGCGGCGGCGGCCAGAAACGCGTCCAGCGTGCGCTCGGCTTGGGAAACGGACATGAAAGGTGCCTTTTGGGACTGCGAATGTAAGGAAGGTGCCCCCCCGCGCGAATTGGGTTCAATGTGCGCTGCTGGTTTTTACAGCATCGCGCGCCACCTCCTTACCACACCTGTTTTCCCGGAAGCCGCGAAGCGGTTATCCGGGACCCATCCCGGCACATCTGAGCCACCTCGACGGTGGTCAGGATCTGTGGATCGGTCCCGGGTCGCCTACGCCGCCCGGGAAGGCAATGGTTTGGGTCAGACTTGTCTCTTTGCTGCTCAAGCGCCCCCGACTTTTCCACATCGCTCCAATTGACGGGGGATTATCCGCACGCAAACCATGACGGGGCCGCCCCGCCCCGTTAGCATGGGGCCATGACCGCTGACGCTGCCGACGCCCCCTCATACGCCCTTGCCGCTCAAGCCGAGAACGCCGGTCCGCCGCGTAATATCGAGGCGGAGCAGGCTTTCATCGGGGCCGTGCTGTACGACAACGAGACCCATAACCGGGTCAGCGACTGGCTGCGCCCTGAGCATTTCTACGATCCGCTGCACGCCGCGATCTACCGGCGCGCCGCCCAGATGATCAATGCCGGCACGCTGGCCGACGCGGTAACCCTGCGCTCCCATTTCGAGGGCGAGCCGGGCATGGCCGCCGTGGGCGGGGTCAATTACCTCGCCCGGCTGATGAGCGAGGCACCCGATTCCGCCTCGGCACCGGAGTATGCAAGGGTCATCTATGATCTGGCCGTGCGCCGCGCGCTGATCGCGTTTGGCGGCGAGGTGGCCTATGACGCCAGCCGCCCCAGCGACTCGCTCACCGCCATCTCGCTCCTGGAAAACGCCGAGCAGCGCCTGTTCAAGCTGGCTGAATCGGGCGGCGCCTCGCGCACGCTCCAGCCCTTCAGCGAGGCGCTCGCCCAGTCCATGGCCATGGCCCAGGCCGCCTACAAGCGTGGCGGCGGGCTGTCAGGCATATCCTCGGGGCTCAAATCGCTGGACGGCAAGCTGGGCGGGATGCACCGCTCCGATCTGATCATTCTGGCGGGCCGCCCCTCCATGGGCAAATCCTCGCTGGCGCTGAATATCGCGTTCTCCATGGCCCGCGCCCACCGCACCGAGACCGGCAGCGACGGCGTACGCCGCACCACTGATGGCGGGGTGGTCGCCTTTTTCTCTCTGGAGATGTCCAGCGAGCAGCTCGCGACGCGTCTTCTGGCCGACTATACCGGCATATCCGGCTATCACATTCGCCAGGGCAAGATCGACGCGGCGCAGTTTGAAGACCTGCGCGACGCTGTGGCCGACATCAATTCCATCCCGCTCTACATCGACGATACCGGCGGTTTGTCCATTGGTGCGCTGGCCGCACGTGCGCGCCGCCTGAAGCGTAATCCGCAAATCGGGCTTGATTGCGTGATCGTCGACTATCTCCAGCTGGTGTCGGGCTCCAACAGCCGCAGCGACAACCGGGTGCAGGAAGTGTCGGAAGTGACCATGGCGCTCAAATCGCTGGCCAAGGAACTCAATGTGCCGGTGATCGCCCTGTCCCAGCTGTCACGCCAGGTCGAGCAGCGCGACGACAAGAAGCCCCAGCTGTCGGACCTGCGCGAATCCGGCTCCATCGAGCAAGACGCCGACGTGGTGATGTTCGTCTATCGCGAGTCCTATTATCTCGAACGCCTGGAGCCCAAGGAAGGCACCGAGCAGCATCTGGCCTGGGAAGACGAGATGCGTCAGGTACGCAACGAGGCCGATGTGATCATCGCCAAGCAGCGCCACGGCCCCATCGGTGCCGTGAAAGTGCATTTCGACCCCGACCGGACCAAATTCTCCGATCTGGACACATCCGGCCGGCGCGATTTCGAGTAAGCGCGCCATGGCTGATGCAACACCCGCCGCTGCGCCGCCCGCCGGGCTGGGCTCACGCCTGATCATCGATCGCGACGCGCTGGCGCGCAATTTCCAGACCCTGCGCAAGCTGGCCGGCGGTGCCGAAGCCGGTGCCTCTATCAAGGCCGACGCCTACGGGCTGGGTGCCAGCGCCATGGCGCCGCGCCTGGCGCGCGAGGGTTGCCGCACCTTTTTTGTCGCCACGCCGGAAGAAGGGGCCGAACTGCGCCAGGCGCTGGGCGGCGGCGAGGCCGACATCTGGGTGCTCAACGGCTATGACCCGGCCTCGCGCCAGCTCTATGTCGACCAGCGCCTGGGCGCCGTACTGAACCAGGCGCGCGAGCTCTGCGACTTCGCCCAAGGCCCCACCGGACCGTGCGCCCTGCATCTCGACACCGGCATGAACCGGCTGGGCTTTCCCGCGCGCGATCTCGACGCGCTGATCGCCGCGCCGGGCGTGCTTGAAAACCTCGATCTGCGCCTCATCATGAGCCATCTGGCGTGCTCGGAAGATCCGGCCCACCCGATGAACGCCGCCCAGCGCACACGCTTCATGGCGCTGGCCGAACGCCTGCCGAACGCCCGCCTCAGTCTGGCCAATACCGGCGGGGTGATGCTGGGCGCGGACTATCATTTTGACCTGGTGCGCCCCGGCATCGGCCTCTATGGCGCCAGCGCCAGCCTGGACGCATCCCACCCGTTCGCGCCAGTGGTGCGCCTCGAAGCGCCGATCCTGCAGGTGCGCGCGGTTCTGGCCGGCGAGAGCATCGGCTACGGGGCCAGTTTCACCGCCGAACACGACACACTTACCGCCACGGCGGCGGTGGGCTATGGCGACGGCCTGCCGCGCGCCCTGTCAGGCCAGGGCTTTGCCCGTATCGGGAACGTCCGCGCGCCCATCCTGGGCCGGGTATCCATGGATCTGGTGGTGCTCGATGTCAGCGCCTGCGAGGCCGAGCTGCGCGCCGGCGCCCCGGCGGTCTTCCTCGGCGCGGACCTCACAGAAACCGCGCGCCTGGCCGGCACCCTGCCCTATGAACTTCTCACGGGGCTGAGCGCGCGCCCGGCGCGGGTCTATGAGGGCCCGCTTTAGGCAGGTTCAGACATTGAACTTGAACAGCATCACGTCGCCGTCCTGGACCACGTATTCCTTGCCTTCCTGACGCAGCTTGCCGGCCTCGCGCGCGCCGGCCTCGCCGCCATGGGCGATATAGTCGGCAAAGGCGGTGGTTTCGGCGCGGATGAAGCCGCGCTCAAAATCGCCATGGATGACGCCCGCCGCCCGCGGCGCGGTCCAGCCCTTGCGGATGGTCCAGGCGCGCGCCTCTTTCGGGCCCACGGTGAAATAGGTCAGCAAGTCCAGCAGCTGATAGCCGGTGTGGATCAGGCGGTTCAGGCCCGGCTCCTCCAGGCCCAGCTCAGCGAGGTATTCGCCGCGCTCGTCCGCGTCCAGCAGCGCCAGTTCCGATTCGATCTTGGCGGAGATCACGACACAGGCCGCCCTTTCCTCAGTCGCCCGCGCTTCCACGGCGCGTGAATGCGCATTGCCGGTGGCGGCGCTGTCTTCATCCACATTGGCCACGAACAGCACCGGCTTGGCGGTCAGCAGCTGCATCATGCGCCACTGGCGGCGCTGGTCGGCGGGCACCTGGGCCTTGCGCGCCGGGCGGCCTTCATTGAGTTCCGCCAGCGCCAGCTCGATCAGCACCAGCGTCTCCTTGGCGTCCTTGTCGCCGGTCTTGGCCTTTTTCTCGAGATTCGCGCGGCGCTTTTCCAGGCTGTCGAGATCGGCAAGCATCAGCTCGGTCTCCACCACCTCGAAATCGGACAGCGGATCGACCTTGCCGGACACGTGGGTGACATCGTCATCCTCAAAACAGCGCAGCACATACACCACCGCGTCCACCTCACGGATATTGGCCAGGAACTGATTGCCCAGCCCCTCGCCCTGGCTGGCACCCTTTACCAGGCCGGCAATGTCCACAAAGCTCATGCGCGCCGGGATGATGCTGGCGGACTTGGCGATCTCGGCCAGCTTCATCAGGCGCGGCTCGGGCACCGCGACCTCGCCGACATTGGGCTCGATCGTGCAGAAGGGATAATTGGCCGCCTGCGCCGCCGCCGTCTGGGTCAGGGCATTGAACAGGGTGGATTTACCCACATTGGGCAGACCCACGATGCCGCATTTGAATCCCATGACACTCTCCTTCGCACCGTCCGGCTGTGGCGCGCCGTATAGGCTGCGCGCTCGCCAAGGGGAAGGGTGCGCGGCGCCCCTGAAGGCAGACCACACGCCTTGCCCGTATCCCGCTCCCCGTGGCACAGACGCCCCGGCATGACCGCGTCCGCCCCCGCCCCTTGCGTCCAGACCGCCGCCCTGAGCGTGCTGATGACAGCCGATCCCGCCACCAAGGCCGCCTGCGCACGGCGTGTGGCGGCTGATTGGCGCGCCGGCGTCCTGGCTCTGCCGGCATGCGGCGCGCCGGGTCTGGCGCCGGACCGCCCCGCCCGGCCGGACAAGCCCGTCCTCGCCCCGCCCTCTTCCGTGCCCAAGCGCAAGCTCGGATCGCAAGCCGGCCGCTTCGCCCTCCTGCATGCCGTGGCCCATATCGAATTCAACGCCATCGATCTCGCCTTCGATCTGGTGGCGCGCTTTGGCGGCGATGCGCGCATCCCGGCATGCGACCGCCCCGCCTTCATCAGCGACTGGATCGGCGTCGGCGACGACGAGGCGCGCCATTTCGGCCTGCTGACGGATCGCCTCGCCGCGCTGGGCGGCGCCTATGGCGATCTCAACGCCCATGACGGGCTGTGGAGCGCGGCGGAGGCCACGAAAGACGATCTGCCCGCGCGCCTGGCCATCGCGCCCATGGTGCTCGAAGCGCGCGGGCTCGACGTGACGCCGGTCATGATCACGCGCCTGCGCGCCGCTGGGGACGAGGCCAGCGCAGGCGCGCTGGAGATCATCTATTCAGAAGAAGTCGCCCATGTCGCCGCCGGCCGGCGCTGGTTCGATGCGTTGGCAGCCGCCGAAGGCCATGACCCGCGCGCACGTTTTCACGCCCTCGTACGCACGTACTTTCGCGGCGCCCTCAAGCCGCCCTTCAACATCCCCGCCCGCGACCGCGCCAACCTGCCCGAAGACTGGTACGCCCCGCTGGCGGGCCTGATGGACTGACGCGGCAGGGACAGGCATTCAATTCAGGCTGCGCAGGTCCGGACCCGCGGATAAACTGGGCGCGAACCGATTCGCTTGAGGAGTCCCGCCGCCATGAAAACCCTCTCCCCTCTCCTGATCTTCGCCGCCGCGCTGGCGCTGGCGGGGTGCAACACCATTCAGGGCATCGGCCACGACATCACCCGCACCGGCGAGGTGATGGAGGATCTGCTGACCGAAGCGGATGGACCGGCGGGCGAAGACGGGGTTGCTGCGGTCAGCTAAGACGCTTAAAGGGCGGTTCGCCTCGAAGCGCCTCCGGACGCAGGACAAGAAAAAAGCCGGCGTGAATCTCGCCGGCTTTTTCATGGTCAGGCGCAACCTATCGTCTACAACACCTCAAACAAACCCGCCGCGCCCATGCCGCCGCCGACACACATGGTGCACACGACGTATTTGGCGCCGCGGCGTTTGCCTTCGATCAGGGCGTGGCCGACCATGCGCGCGCCGCTCATGCCATAGGGGTGGCCGATGGAGATGGCGCCGCCATTGACGTTGAGGTTTTCGTCCGGGATGCCCAGCGTATCGCGGCAATAGAGCACCTGCACGGCGAACGCCTCATTGAGCTCCCACAAGCCGATATCGTCCATCTTGAGACCATTGGCTTTCAGGAGTTTCGGCACAGCGTAGACCGGCCCGATGCCCATCTCGTCCGGGTCCAGGCCCGCCACGGCAATCCCCACATAGCGGCCCAGCGGGGCGAGGCCGCGGCGTTCGGCCTCTTTGGCCTCCATCAGCACCGCCGCCGAGGCGCCGTCCGACAGCTGGGAGGCGTTGCCCGCGGTGATGAACTTGCCTTCCTTGACCTGCTGGCCGTGGGCGAAGACCGGGTTCAGGCTTTGCAGGTTTTCAAGCGTGGTGCCCGGGCGGTTGCCCTCGTCCTTTGACAGGGTGACTTCCTGGCTGGAGATTTCGCCGGTGGCCTTGTCCTTCACCAGCATGTTCGTGGTCATCGGCACGATCTCGGCGTCAAAGCGCCCGGCGGCCTGCCCCTCGGCGGTGCGGGTCTGGGACTGCACGGCGTAGGCGTCCTGCGCCTCGCGGCTGACGCCATAGCGCTGGGCCACGATCTCGGCGGTCTCCAGCATGCTCATATAGAGGTCGGGGCGGTGCTCATTGATCCACGGGTCGAACGCCTTGTGGATATTCATGTGCTCGTTCTGGACCAGCGAGATGGATTCCAGCCCGCCGCCCACGGTGACGGTCATGCCGTCTGAGATGATCTGCTTGGCGGCGATGGCGATGGCCATCATGCCGCTGGCGCACTGGCGGTCCACGCTCATGCCCGACACGGCGGTAGGCAGGCCGGCGCGGATCGCGGCCTGGCGCGCGATATTCTGGAAGGTGGAGCCCTGCTGCATGGCCGCGCCGATCACCACATCGTCGATCTCGGCCGGATCGATCTTGGCGCGCTGCACCGCGTGGCTGATGGCATGGGCGCCCAGCGCCTGGGCCTGGGTGTCGTTGAACGCGCCGCGATAGGCCTTGCCGATCGGGGTGCGGGCGGTGGACACGATAAGGGCTTCACGCATGGGGTCTCTCCCTGAATGGATGGGCCGGCCTGCAAGCCGGGCATTCGCCCCGTCTTAGACCGTGGGGCTTTGCGATCAAAGTGTTTCGATGGGCGGCGTGGCGCGCCGCAGACCAGCGCAAGCTGGCCTGGGGCGTGATCCATGACTGGTCAGTGCGGGGCTAACCCAGCTTGATCCCCGCCTGCGCCGCCGCCTTGGTGAGGAATTTCATGGTCTGCTGACCGCCCTGCTCATAGGGCTCCTGGCCCTTGGGATCGGTGATGCGGTCGAGGTTTTTCGCCACCTGCTCCGGCGTCTGGTCTTCCGGGGCCAGGAAAATCCCGTCGGTTTCATAGATGCGGGTGGCGGCGTATCCGCCTGCTCCGGCGCACAATATCGTCCGGCTCGGGGCATCCTCGCCCGCCAGCACGATCAGCCCCGCCGTGACGCTTTCGGGCGTCATCAGCCTGCCCGCCTC
This sequence comes from Hyphomonadaceae bacterium BL14, assembly GCA_027627705.1. Classification (NCBI taxonomy): domain Bacteria; kingdom Pseudomonadati; phylum Pseudomonadota; class Alphaproteobacteria; order Hyphomonadales; family Hyphomonadaceae; species Hyphomonadaceae bacterium BL14. The sequence goes on along the minus strand of CP091242.1, from coordinate 286,365 downwards.
TTCCGGGATCAGGCCTTCGGTCATGCGGGTATAGGCCGTGGGGGCCAGCGTGTTGACGCGGATATTGTTTTTGGCACCTTCCAGATGCAGCACATTCATCAGGCCGACCAGCGCCATCTTGGCCGCGCCGTAATTGGACTGGCCGAAATTGCCGTAAATGCCGGACGACGAGCTGGTCATGACGATGCGGCCATAACCGGCCTCTTTCATCATGTCCCACACCGCCTTGGTGCAGGTGACCGAGCCCATCAAATGGACGTCCACCACCGCGCGGAAATCGTCCAGCGTCATTTTGGAGAAGCTCTTGTCGCGCAGGATGCCCGCGTTATTGACCAGAATGTCGATCCGGCCCCACCGCGCTTGCGCCGCCGCCACCATGTCGGCGACCTCGTCGGCCCTGGTTACATTGGCACCGTGGGCGATCGCCTCGCCGCCCGCTTGCGTGATCTCGTCCGCGACGGTCTGGGCCGCGCTGATTGAGCCGCCCGTGCCATCCACAGACCCGCCCAGATCATTGACCACCAGTTTCGCGCCGCGCCGCGCCAGCTCCAGCGCATGACTGCGTCCCAGCCCTGTGCCTGCGCCCGTGACTATGGCCACCCGGCCGTCAAAGCGGATATCGCCCATGAAATCGTCCTCGCCTACCTGTCAGAGAAGGCGGCATGCGACCCGGTTTGGGCGCGTATTGCAATGGCGCACATCACCTTTGGCGCGCCATGTCCGGATCGTTGACGATCAGGCCTGCATCAGGAAATCGGGTTGGCGCACGCTGTCGAAGGCGTGGCGCGTGACGAAATTGCGCATGGAGGCCGACACGAAGCCGGCCAGACCGTCACGGTCGGCCAGCACGCCCTTGCGCGCCGTCAGCGGCGACGTGGCAGCAGACCGCACCCCGACATGCGCGCGCCAGTCATCCAGCACGGCACTGACAGCATCCTCGAACGTGACCAGTGCCTGGATACAGGCACCCAGCGGTGCCTCAGTGGCGGTCCGCAAATCCAGCACCGCCTGCACCCGCATCACGTCAGACAACAGCCATAGCCGCATGCGGCCGCCCTGGGCGCGCACGCCATGCAGGGCGCGGATCAGACCCTGACGCTGCAGCTGGCGCATCAGGCTGGTGGTGACGGGATGGGATACCGCGCCGGCCATCACTTCGGCGTCCGTGAGCAGGCCGCGAGAGCGCCAGTCATAAACCAGCAAGGCCCCCAGGGCCGCCGGATTCTTGAGTGCGAAGCGTGATCTGTCCGTGGTGGTCAGCATGGAAACCCCTCCCATGAACGCGTTTAGTGAAGTATTTCACTATATACAGGTACTGGTAATGGTCTTGGAGTTAACAACATGCTAATTCACTCTGAGAGCGTGCAGTTTAGCCGGCTGCAACTATGAGACCGACGCTCGATATCATTGAAGTTCAGGGGCAAGCGGGCGCGCGTCACCGCCATCAGCGCCGCCGCTCTGAGCAGTGATCAGACCGTCGGCTGCATGACAGGCGCGCGGCGCACGCCCGGGCGTGGACGGCGGCACCTGCCTGCCTGGACGGTTCGCGATGACGAACACACGCGGCAAGGCAGGGCCACACAAACAAAAGACGCGTTGCGCGTTCACCGGGCGTTCATTTTGACGCTCGCACGCTCTCATCCCGGCGGCCGCAAAGCCTGCGCGCCCGCCAGATTCTGACGCGCTGACAGACAGGAGCGCCCGATGAACACACTGACCGCTGCCGGTCTCGCCGTTGCCGCAGCCATCGCTGCGGCGGGTCTCGCCACCGCAGGCAGCAGCACGCCGGCCGAGGCCCAGAGCCTGGGCCAGGGCGATTTCGAGCGCTGCTCGGTCTACCGCCCCGATGGCGGTTTCGCCGGGTATGACAGCGCCTGCCTGGAACGCCAGCGCGCCGCCATTCGCCACTTCAGCCAGGACGGCAAACCGCACTACGCCCCGGCTGCGCGCGCGCCGCACCGGCCCCATCCCCCGCGCGGCTATGGTTATGGCACCTACAGCACGCCCAGCTACGCGCCCGCCGCCTACCCCTGCCCCAGCTGGGCCAACCAGGGTTATGGCTTTTCCAGCACCACATCCGGTTTTGGCGGCCGCGTTCAGTACGGCACGTTCACATCGTCAGTGAACGGCCAGCCCTGCATCCCCAGCCCGAATATCTTCCGGCGCGGACTGCCGTAAGGGGTGGTGCGCGCCGCTTATTGAACGCGGAACCGTTCCAGAATGGCCCTCATGGTTTGGGCTCTGGCCCGCATCGGCGAGTCCTCCCCCTGACTGGCCAGATCCTGTTCAACCGCGGCTATGGTGTCTGACACGCCCCGCATCCGCACCTGCCTCAGGGTTTCCGAGAACAGCGCCGGGTCACAGTCCGGACGGTTATCCACCGCCCGCCAGAATTGCGCGTCCTGATCGATTTGTTCGACCGCCAGGATGCACCTGCCTTCCGGCGGCAGGCTCAGCCAAACAATGGCCTTCAGGTCATTGAGCGCGCCGGCGGCAAAGTCGCCATGCCCGATTCCGGAAGACACATCGCTGGTATCCACCGCAACGACAACTTGGGCGATGGACGGCAAGGGGATTGATTGCCCGGCCCGCTGGAACTGCCCGCCCAGCAAGTTCGACAATTGCAAGGCCCGGTCATGACGCGACATATAGGCAGTCATGCCACTTGCCATCACGGGCAATTCGCTCAGGGCCTGTCCGAAATACTCCGCGTCCACATCAGGCGACGCCCAGATTACCTCTCCCAGCAGCGGGCCGTCACTGAACGCGCCCCTCGCCGACAGACGCTCCAGCGCGCGCAACAGCACGCGCGCGCCCATGGAGTGGGCGATAACATGCACGCGCCGCCCGTCCGCCTCGGCGATCACCTCGGTCAGGAACCGGTCCAGCGCCAGGGCCGAGGGATCAACGCCGTTCTGGCTGACCTGATAGGAGGCGACGGAATGGCCGTTCGGCCAGGAAAAGAACGTGGCACCAGCCCTCATATCCAGGTCGACGGCCAGCTGTGCGGTCTGCAAGGCGGCCTGGGCGAAAGTGACGGCATGGCCATGGATGAACACGAACATGTCGTCCGCCTCACCGTCGGCCAGCGCGCCGCCAAGCGCCCCGTCAAACCCGGAAGGGCCAAGTGTGCGCGCAGGCCGCAGCACCATATGAATGCCGTCGCGCGCGCCTCGAAAATCCAGCGTGCCCGGCCGCGGTATTGATCCGGGCGTGCGATCATGGGGCACGGACACCTCGATATCGCCGAACTGCAACTCCGATCGCCGGTTATTGAAGTTGCGCTCGGGATCAGGCCCTTCAATCCCGCGATTGGTGCCCCAGAACAGGCGCACGGTCTCGAACATGCCCTGATACTCCGGCCCCATATCGGGAAGGGGCGGCGGCGCGCTGGCTATGGGCGGCGGGTTCGCGCCCGGCCGGCGGCCGGGCCGGGAGCCGGACGGCGCCGCCGCCTGAAGACTGGCTGCAGACTGGAGCCGTATATCCGCGCAGGCGCGATCAGGGCGGTTGCGCGCATCCAGGTCTGAATTGCGCGCCGCCATCAGCGCCTGGTGGATGCTGGCAGACGTTCCGGTATAGGCCGTGTAGTCCGCCCGCAGAGCCCGGTCCGAGCGCGACCGGGTCACCTGCGCCCTCGATTGCGACAGGCGGGGGTTGATGTCCTCCTGCGCCAGCCGGGCGGCGTCAACAGCGCCGGCGGGGCAACCGGACTCCAGAAATATCTGCGAAATCGAGATCAGCACGTCCGCGTGCTCGACAGGGGTCAGAACGTCTCTTAAGGCCGCTTGAGCATTATAGGCGTCAATAGCGGCGCTGAGGCGCTGGTCGCTTGTGTCATCGTATGCATCGGAGAGGTGCGCCAACACGCGCCCGGCTTGACCGGGGTCGGGCTCTGCACTCTGGGCCGTCGAGCACGATGAGATCAACAACACCATGGCGCTCAGCGCCAGCACAGACCCCGATCGGCTCATACTGCGTCCCCTCAGCTCAGCACCGGACCCGAAGACCCGCGATGCTCAGCGCTTAGGAGGCGACAAGAAACATGACAAGAAAAAAATGGCGCGCCTTGGCGGCCCAGCTGATGCGGGGGAGGCCTTGTGTCATAATGGCACGCACGGGAAGAGATAGATAGTAACTTCCCCATAGCGTTCACCCTTAGGACCTGTTGACGAAGTGGATTCCCAACCCGCCCGAAGCGTGATTCAAGACTGGCTTTTGGGAGGTGGTCTTGGTTCGCGGTTTGATGACGGACGAGGAGTGGGCGTTCTTTGCGCCTTTCGTGGTGGCGACCGGAGGCAAGCGGGGCCGCCCGCCTTCTGATCATCGCCGCGTGCTGGACGGCGTGTTCTGGATCGCGCGCACCGGCGCGCCCTGGCGTGATCTTCACGACTATTTCGGTCCGTGGACGCGGGTCTACCGCCAGTTCCGCCGCTGGACGCTGTCAGGCGTGTGGGAGGTGATGTTGGAAGCGCTGGGCGAGAGCGGGGCCGTACCCGACAGTCTTCAAATGGTCGATTCCACTATCGTTCGCGCGCACCATCAGGCTGCGGGCGCTAAAGGGGGACTCAAAAACAGGGTTTTGGGCGCTCAAAAGGTGGCTTCACGACCAAAATACACCTTCGCACCAACGCTGAAGGGCTGCCCATAGCCGCTGAGATCACCGGCGGTGAAGTCTCCGACTACAAAGGTTATGAGGCGGTAATGGCCGCGCATGGCTCAGTCCCGCGCGTCCTGCTGGCCGACAAAGGCTATGACAGCGACAATATCCGAACATCGCTGGAAGCCGCCGGCGCAGTGCCGATGATCCCGGCGCGCCGAAACCGCAAGAACCCCGTCCAGATCGACGACTTCGTCTATGGGCTGAGAAACCGCATCGAGCGGTGCTTCAACAAGCTGCGCTGCTCACGCCGCCTCGCCACACGCTACGACAAGACCGCCGACAGCTATCTCGGCTTCATCCATCTCGCTTCAATCCGCCTGTGGTTCCGGTACTTTGTCAACAGCACCTAAGATAACATTTGTTCTACGTTATCGGAAAATAGTAATTTTCTACGCATCCTGGACTGTCGAGCCCATTGCCAAAAGTCAGCCGGGCACGGTCCGTCTTCCCTGTGATCGGATATCAGAAGCCTATAGTGGGGAGAAAACACTATGGCCGACACAGCCCGTGACCTGAGATCCAACCAATTAAGAGTTCGAATTTTAGGCAATCGATTGCGAGCTCTTTCTAAAATAAATTACCCACCCCCTTGGCTCTTGAAGTGAGCGGCTTTATTAACCGACAGAGAGCGAAAAAACACCGAAAGAAATGGCTAGAAGCACATGGGGAAAAAAATCTACAAGTATTTCTCGTCTGGTGTGCTGGATCTCGTGTTCACGCGACAGAATTACTGCGGCATAAAATTTTCGCTGCCAAAAGATTATAATGACCCATTCGAATTGTTCCTCGGAGTGGATCTAACGGTCACGCCGTATTTGTTGGCCACTTACCGCGAACTGGTGACCGAGCTGCCGCAGCACCCAACATCTTGCTTCTCTAAGTCCCCAATAATTACTCCGATGTGGGCTCACTATGGTGAGAACCATTCGGGATTCGTCGTCGAGTTCGACATCGATGCACTAAAGGCGGCATATCCGGACATCGTCATTAAGGATGTGACCTATCGGACGGGCCCAAGTGAGCAGCTTGCCGAACAATTGCAACGTGCAGCTGGGACCAAGAAGCCGCGGCACGCCTACTTTCTGCAGCAGACCGTTTTGGCATCGGCTTATTTCTCCAAAGACGTCGCTTGGAGTTATGAGCAGGAGTGCCGACTGCTAGGTGCTGTTGACAAAGTACCGGAACCACAGGCGGATTGAAGCGAGATGGATGAAGCCGAGATAGCTGTCGGCGGTCTTGTCGTAGCGTGTGGCGAGGCGGCGTGAGCAGCGCAGCTTGTTGAAGCACCGCTCGATGCGGTTTCTCAGCCCATAGACGAAGTCGTCGATCTGGACGGGGTTCTTGCGGTTTCGGCGCGCCGGGATCATCGGCACGGCGCCGGCGGCTTCCAGCGATGTTCGGATATTGTCGCTGTCATAGCCTTTGTCGGCCAGCAGGACGCGCGGGACTGGGCCATGCGCGGCCATCACCGCCTCATAACCTTTGTAGTCGGAGACTTCACCGCCGGTGATCTCAGCGGCTATGGGCAGCCCTTCAGCGTTGGTGCGAAGGTGTATTTTGGTCGTGAAGCCACCTTTTGAGCGCCCAAAACCCTGTTTTTGAGTCCCCCTTTAGCGCCCGCAGCCTGATGGTGCGCGCGAACGATAGTGGAATCGACCATTTGAAGACTGTCGGGTACGGCCCCGCTCTCGCCCAGCGCTTCCAACATCACCTCCCACACGCCTGACAGCGTCCAGCGGCGGAACTGGCGGTAGACCCGCGTCCACGGACCGAAATAGTCGTGAAGATCACGCCAGGGCGCGCCGGTGCGCGCGATCCAGAACACGCCGTCCAGCACGCGGCGATGATCAGAAGGCGGGCGGCCCCGCTTGCCTCCGGTCGCCACCACGAAAGGCGCAAAGAACGCCCACTCCTCGTCCGTCATCAAACCGCGAACCAAGACCACCTCCCAAAAGCCAGTCTTGAATCACGCTTCGGGCGGGTTGGGAATCCACTTCGTCAACAGGTCCTAGATCAGGAAAAATACTGTGAGACGGTCGCCGGTCATAAGATTCTGCAAGTGCCGATAGCCTGCTGCACCGCTCTCATTGTCGGTAAGAACGCCACACAAGAGACCCTCTCGCGTACGAAGGACATCGCAGCCCAAGGCGGCATGCGCTGGTTTCGTGCCGTCATTGGGAAATCAATGGCACAGCCATTCATGGAAACAGAGACTGGCGCGCGCGCCGTGTTCGATGGCGCGGAAATTAGCCCGACAGAGAAGATTTGCCGACGCTGTTCAGAACCGGTTTCATCGGACACGAGCAATTGTCCGTGGTGCAGCATCACGCTGGATGAAGCTCATGAGGCGGCTCGCGGCAACCCACTCCGCATCCTGGACAGTTACGGGATGCTTGAGAGTTACTATCAGGGACTTGAGGAACTGGCGAAAAAGTGGGAGAGGCGTTGATGCGTTTGAGCGGCTGTGCCAGCGCATCCTCCGGGAGAAAGGCTTCACCAAGGTCGAGGTGGCGGGGCGCGGCGGCGATGGCGGCATCGACGGCCAGGGCGTGCTGCGCGTCAATCTTTTGTCCTTCCAGGTCATCTTTCAGGCAAAACGCTGGAAAGGGTCTGTCGGCGCCAGTGTGGTGCGTGATTTTCGCGGCGCGATGGTCGGACGCGCTGACAAGGGCCTGATCATAACAACCGCCCGCTTCGGCACCGAGGCCAGCCGGGAGGCGACACGCGACGGCGCACCAGCCATTGACCTGGTGGACGGTGAGGGCTTTTGCGAATTGCTAAAGGAGATTGGCCTTGGGGTCTTGGGGTCCGGGTAAAAAAGGTCGAGGAAGTCGAGGTTCTGCCCGGAGACCTGGCGGACAGATGAAAGCCCGCCGAGCAGGTCACGCGGGTAGCCGCCCCGGCGCGGCCGCAGAATATTCAATTATTTCAATGAGAAGATGGCGCGCCCGAAAGGATTCGAACCTCTGACCCCCAGATTCGTAGTCTGGTGCTCTATCCAGCTGAGCTACGGGCGCCTGTCGGATCGGGGTGGCCCCGATCACGAGAGGGCGGAAACTAGCGGGGGCCGTCGCGCTTGGCAAGCGCGCGCGGCGGCGTGATGCAGCCGTGTTGTCAGCCCTCTCCCTGCGCCGCATGCACGCCGCGCGCGATGGCGCGGGCGAGGCAATCCGCGGCGATGGAGCCCAGCCGGGTAAGTGACACCGGCGCCGGGTCCGGCAGGGGGCGCGCCGCCGTCGACAGGGCGAACACCACGTCGCCGTCGAACGGCGCGTGGGCCGGGCGGATGGCGCGCGCCAGCCCGTCCTGCGCCATCACGGCCAGGCGCCGGGCCTGGTCCTTGGTCAGGGCCGCATCGGTGGCCACCACGCACAGCGTGGTGTTGGCCAGGAGCCTGGGATCCATCTTGGCCACGCCCCAGTCTTCAGCGGTAATGGCGCGGGCAGGATCAGGCCTTGCGCCGCCAAACTCGCCATCGATCTCGAACGGCCAGGCCCAATAGGCGTCGCTGCCGGGCATCTGCACCGCGCCGAAACTGTTCACGCAGGCCAGCGCCGCCACGGTGATCAAATCGTCCGTCACATAGCTGGCGCTGCCCGTGCCGCCCGCCAGCGACCCGGCGCGCGCGCCATAGCCCGCCCCGGCCCGGCCCAGCCGCACCGGCGCGCCGCCACCCGCATCGTCCAGCGCCTGCAGACCCAGCGCGCGATAGGGCGGGTCCGCGCCCCACGCCTTGTCGCCGCCATTGGCCAGATCATAGAGGATGGCGCCGGGCACGATGGGGCTTCTGGGCACGCCGGGCAGGTCCATCAGGCCATAGCCGCGCCCGCGCGCGCCCAGCCCCGCGCACACGCCGTCCGCAGCCGCCAGGCCATAGACCGAGCCGCCCGACAGGGCGATGGCGTCCACCTGCTCCACCAGCGCGCCGGGACCCAGCAGATCGGTTTCGCGCGTGCCCGGCCCGCCGCCGCGCACATCGACCGAGGCGGTGGCGGGTGCATCGCACAGCACCAGCGTCACGCCGGTGCGCACGCCTGTGGCTTCGGCCTGGCCGACGCGCAGCCCGGCCACGTCCGTGAGATCATTGCGCGGGCCGCGCCCGGCCATCTAGCCGCCAATCGCGGGCGTGACGCCCTCGGGCATGACATAGCCGATGGGCGCGCCCGGCCCCACTGGAAGGCCAACCCAGACCCAGAAAATGGTCAGCGCCAGTCCGCCAATCAGGAAGGCGAGCGAATAGGGCAGCATGTTCGACAGGAGCCCGCCCATGCCGAACTCGGGGTTCCAGCGCCGGCAGAAGGCCAGCACCATCGGGAAATACACCATCAGCGGCGTGATGATATTGGTCACGCTGTCGCCCACACGATAGGCCGCCGTGGTCATTTCCGGGCTGATGCCCAGGATCATCAGCATCGGCACCAGGAAGGGTGCCATGAACGCCCATTTGGCGCTGGCCGATCCGACCACCAGATTGAGTGTGGCGGCCAGCAGCACCATCACCGCCAGCAGAAGCGGCGCGGGCAGGCCGGCCGACTGCACGGCCTCGGCGCCATGAATGGCCGTGATCGCGCCCAGCCCGGTCCAGTTGAGCATCACCACGAAGTGCGCGGCGGTAAACGCCAGCACGATATAGCCGGCCATGTCCTTCATCGCCTCGGTGGACATGCGCACCACGTCGCGATGGCTTTTCACCGTGCCGGTGGGAATGCCGAAGCACACCCCGCAGATGAGGAATAACAGGAAGAAATACGCGATCAGGCTGTCCAGCATCGGGTTCAGCCGCTCAGACCAGGGCGCGTCCTGGATCTGCAGATACTGGCCCGGCCCGAAGGTGAGGAGCAGCCACAGGCCCGTCACGCCGAGGAAGCCGATCAGCGCCAGCCACAGCCCCTTGCGCTCTTGCGGCGTCAACTGGCTGTCGCCCTTCTGGCTCGACAGCGGCGTGTCGCCGGTAGGGGTATAGGTGCCCAGGCGCGGCTCGATGATCTTGTCGGTGATGAACCAGCCGATGGGGAAGAACACGATCGCCATGCCCAGGATGAAGAACCAGTTGCCCGCCACATTCACCGTCCAGCTGGGATCGATGATGTGCACCGCCGGCTCGGTCACGCCCAGGATCAGCGCGTCGATGGGGCCGGGCATGAAATTGGCCGAAAACCCGCCCGACACGCCCGCAAACGCCGCCGCGATCCCGGCAATGGGGTGGCGGCCCACGGACGCATAGATCACGCCCGACAGCGGGATCAGCACCACATAGGCGGCATCCGACGAATGCGTGGCCACCAGCGCCAGCAGCATGACGATGGGCGTCATCGCCGCCTTGGGCGCATTGCGCAGGCCCGCGCGCAGCGCGGCGGAGAACAGGCCCGAGCGCTCGGCCACGCCCGCGCCCAACATGATCACCAGCGTCAGCCCCAGCGGGGTGAAGCCGGTGAGCGTGTCGGGCATGGAGGTGAGCAGGCGCTGGATATTGTCGCGCGAGAACAGCGACTGGGCCATCAGCGTTTCGCCGGTGATCGGATTGACCGCGGTGAACTGCGCGAACGCCGCCACCGCCGACATCACCATCAGGATGCCGATCAGCCAGACGAAGATGAAGACCGGATCGGGCAGGCGGTCGCCGAAGCGCTCCACCGCGTCCAGGAACCCGCCGCGGCGTTCGCTGGTGTCTGACTTGGCCATGACAACGCCCTCCTAGCCGGCAACCGGCAGGGTATAGGCGACATCCGCGCCCGGACCCAGCGGCAGGCCGAGATACACCCACCCGACCGTCATCACGATGCCCGCGATCAGAAGCCAGATCGAATACGGGATCATCGCCGAGGTCAGCGATCCGATGCCGAACTCGGGCACCCAGCGGCGCGCAAACACCAGCACCAGCGGGAAATACACCATCAGCGGCGTGATGATATTGGTGGCGCTGTCGCCCACGCGGTAGGCCGCCGTGGCCATTTCCGGACTGACATTGAGCAGCATCAGCATCGGCACCAGCACCGGCGCCATCAGCGCCCATTTGGCGCTGGCCGAGCCCACGAACAGGTTGAGCACGCCGGCGAACACCACGATCAGGCCCAGCACGATCGGCAAGGGCAGGCCCGAGCTTTCGATGGCGTTGGCGCCGTTCACCGCCGAGATCAGGCCCAGCTGGGACTGGCTGAACATTTCCACGAAATAGGCGGCGAAGAAGGCCAGTACGAGATAATAGCCCATGTCCTTCATGGCGCCGGCCATCATGTCCACGATGTCGCGATGGTCCTTGATCGTGCCCGCCGCGCGGCCATAGGCGATGCCGGCAAAGATGAACAGGATCATGAAACCCGCCACCAGGGACGAGAAGAAGGGCACCAGATTTTCCGCGACCTCAAGTTCGGGATCGCCCAGATAAAGCGGCACATTGCCGCCATAGAGCGAGAACGATCCCAGCGTGATCAGGCTGACCAAGTCCACCGTCATGAACAGCCAGACAAAACAGACCGCCAGCACGGCGAGGCCGGCATGGGCCAGGCCCTTTTTTTGCGCCGGCGTGGTTTCGCCTTCGGGGTCTTCATCGCCGGTCTTCGGCGCCCCGCCCGCCACCGTGCCGCCGGCCCACTTGCCCAGCCGGGGCTCCACAATGCGGTCGGTGACAAACCAGATCACCGGCAGAAAGATGACCGTCATCGCCGCGATGAAATACCAGTTGCCCGCGATATTCATCGTCCAGGTGGGATCGAGCGCCAGCACCGTGGCTTCGGTGATGCCGAACAGCAGCGCGTCCAGCTGGCCGGGCAGAAGGTTGGCCGAGAAGCCGCCCGACACGCCCGCGAACGCCGCGGTAATGCCCGCGATGGGGTGACGGCCGGCAGCGGCGTAGATCACGGCGGCCAGCGGGATCAGCACCACATAGGCCGCGTCGGCGGCCAGATTGCCCATCATCGCCGCCAGCGCCACCGCCGGGGTGAGCAGAAGGCGCGGCACGTCGCGCACGGCTGCGCGCATGGCCGTGCCAAACAGGCCCGCGCGCTCGGCCACGCCCGCGCCCAGCATCACCACCAGCACATAGCCCAGCGGGTGGAAGCTGGTGAAAATGCGCGGCATGTCCACCAGAAGATGGCGCAGCGAGTCCGGGTGCAGGGCGCTGATGGCGTTGACCGCCTGCGGCGCGCCGTCCGCATCGCGCAAGGTGGGGTGGTCCACCGACCAGCCCAGGAAATAGGCGATGGTCGACATCACCGCCATGAAGATAATCAGATAGAAGAAGATGAAAGCCGGGTCCGGGAGCCGGTTACCGGCCCGCTCGATCAGTCCGAGAATCCCGGTCTGACGCTCGCCGCCGCCATCGCTGCGCGCATGTTCGCTCATCAAGCTCCCCCTCCGGTCCGCGCATGTCCGCGCATGGTTGCCAAAGGATTAGCGCGCCACAGCCCGTCTGGAAACCCGCCCGGCGCCATAGGCCGAAGACGCAGGGATTGTGGCGAGCACCCTCCCCGCCCGCATGTAGCCGGGTCACAACCTTGTTTTCCCGGCCGACCGCAGGGAGCGCCGGGATCCATCCACCGAGAGGGTCCGCTGCCAAGCCGGTTCAAATGTTCCGGGATGCATCGCGGATCGCAAAACGCTCCCCCCTTGAGGAGAGGGAGCAGCGCAAAGCGAAGCCGGGTGCGGGCACCGCCGCAAGGCGGCAACGCTAAGTCCTGCAGCGGGCCGTGCCATCACCCCACCCTGACCCTCCCCTCAAGGGGAGGGAAAGTAGAAGCAGCTTCAGAAGCTTACTCCCTCCCCCGCCGGGCGAGGGTTGGGGTGGGGGGCGCCGCCGAAGGCGGCGATCAAAACTATGCACCAGGCGGCACCATCCCCCCACCGGGCCCGGCGCTGCGCACCGGCCCACCCTCCCCATCAAGGGGAGGGAAAAGAAAGACCCCCTAAATCTCCAGCACCTGCGCGCCGTCTTCCTCGCCCACGATCACGGTGCGGGCCAGGCCAATGAACAGGCCGTGCTCCACCACGCCGGGGATGGCGACCAGGCGGCGTGCAGCCCCTTCCGGGTCAGGCAGTTCGCCGCAAGCGCAGTCAAGAATATAGTGCCCGCCATCGGTCACGAAGGGCTCCAGCCCGTCGCCGCGGCGGCGCAGGGCGACATCGCAGCGCGGCGCGCCCGACGCGCGCAGGGCGTCGAAGACTTTCTTGGCGGTGATGGTGAAGCCGAACGGATCCACTTCCACCGGCAGCGCGAACGCGCCCAGGGTTTCGACCAGCTTGGTCTCGTCGATCACCACGATCATCCGGTCAGAGGCGTGGGCGATGATCTTCTCGCGCAACAGGCACCCGCCCCCGCCCTTGATCAGGCGGAAACGGCCATCCACCTCGTCCGCGCCGTCCACGGTCAGGTCGATGCGCACCGCCTGATCCACCGGGATCAGTGGCACGCCGGCGGCCTGCGCCGCGCGCGCCGTGGCCTCCGAGGTGGGCACGGCGCGGATGCCGGTCAGGGCACCGGCCTTGATGACCTCGCCCAGCCGGGCGATGAAAATCTCGGCTGTGGAGCCCGAGCCCAGGCCCAGCGTCATGCCGCTTTCCACATAGTCCAGCGCGGCCTGCGCCGCCTGGGCCTTCATCGCCGACGCGCTCATCGGTCCACACCGCCCAGGAGCACGAATTTCAGCTCGGTGAACTCCTCGACGCCCCATTTGCCGCCTTCACGGCCAATGCCCGATTCCTTCACCCCGCCGAACGGTGTGGAGGGCGAGCCCACCAGGGGCGCGTTGACGCCTACCATGCCGAACTCCAGCGCCTCGCTCATGCGGTGCACCCGGCCCACATCATTGGTGTAGAGATAGGCTGCCAGCCCATAGCGGGTGTCATTGGCCATGCGGATCATGCCGGCCTCGTCTGCGACGCGGTAGACCGTGGCCACGGGACCGAAAATCTCGCTCGTGGCCATGTCCAGTGCCTGGTCATCGCCCGCCTCGATCAGGGTCGGCGCGTAGAAGGCCCCGCCCATCTTGGCCGACAGGGACTGGCCGCCCACCAGCACCTTCGCGCCGCGGGCCCGGGCATCCTCGACCAGGGCAGAGACATGCTCGACGGCGTCCTCATGGATCAGCGGGCCCACATTGGTCCGCTCGTCAAACCCGGAACCAACCTTCAGCTTCTCGACCCGGCGCTTGAGCGCCTTGATCAGGGCCTCGGCGACGCCCTCCTGCACGATGATCCGGTTGGCCGACACGCAGGTCTGGCCCGCAGCACGGAACTTGCTGGCCATGATCCCGTCAGCGGCCAGCTCCACATCCGCGTCATCCATCACCATGAAGGGCGCATTGCCGCCCAGCTCCAGCGAGACGCGTTTGATCCCGTCGGCAGCCTGACGCATCAGCAGCTTGCCCACTTCGGTCGAACCGGTGAAGCCGATCATGCGCACGGCCGGTGCGCCGGTCATCACCGGGCCCAGCACTTCGGCCTTGCCATTGATCACATTGAACACGCCGGCCGGGAAGCCGGCCCGCTTGGCCAGCTCCGCCAGCGCCAGCGCCGACAACGGCGTTTCAGGCGCGGGCTTGACCACCACGGTGCAGCCTGCCGCCAGGGCGGGCCCGCATTTGCGCGTGATCATGGCGGACGGGAAATTCCAGGGCGTGATGCAGGCCACCACCCCCACCGGCTGACGCAACGTCCAGCCGCGCGAGCCCGGCGGCTGGGTCGGCAGGGTCTCGCCATGCATCCGCATGGCTTCTTCCGCCGACCAGTTGACGAAGCCGGCCCCGTAGACCACCTCGCCGCGCGCTTCCTTGTATGGCTTGCCCATTTCCGCGGTGATGATGGCACCCAGATCCGAAGCGTGCTCGATGATCAGCTCATGCCAGCGCCGCACAATCCTCGCGCGCTCGAAGACCGAAGTCGTCTTCCAGGTCTGGAAGGCGCGCGCCGCCGCGTCGATCGCCCGGTGCGCGCCGCCTGCGCCGATATCGGCCACCTTGGCCACCAGCGAGCGGTCAGCCGGGTTGCGCACCTCGAACGTGTCAGAGCTGTCCACCCAGCCGCCATCAATGAAGGAGGCGCTTTTCAGAAGGGTCGGGTCCGTGAGGCGGCTTTTCAGATCGGTCATGCTCATTCCTTGGCTTTGGTCTTTTTCGCGCTCATGGCGGCGCGGAATCTGGCAGCCCATCCGGGCTTGGTCTCCTGACGCGGGCGGGCGAGGCCCAGCGCGTCGGCGGGCACATCGGCGGTGATCACCGATCCTGACCCGGTCATCGCCCCGGCCCCGATCTCCACCGGTGCCACCAGTGACGAGTTCGAGCCGATGAAGGCGCCCTCCCCGATCACCGTGCGGTGCTTGAAGAAGCCGTCATAATTGCAGGTGATCGTACCGGCACCGATATTGGCC
Organism: Hyphomonadaceae bacterium BL14; assembly: GCA_027627705.1. Taxonomy (NCBI): domain Bacteria; kingdom Pseudomonadati; phylum Pseudomonadota; class Alphaproteobacteria; order Hyphomonadales; family Hyphomonadaceae; species Hyphomonadaceae bacterium BL14. The sequence continues at coordinate 271,342 of CP091242.1, read as the reverse complement.
TTCGCGCCCACATCGCTATCTCCGATATAGGCGAGGTGATTGGCTTTTGCGCCCTCCCCCAGGCGGGATTTTTTCACTTCGACGAAATTGCCCACTTTCGCCGCCGCCTCCAGCACCGCGCCGGGGCGCAGGCGGGCATAGGGACCAACCTCGCAGCCCGGGCCCACATCAGCGCCTTCAAGATGGCTGAAGGCCCGGATCACCGCGCCGCCCGCCACGCTCACGCCAGGGCCGAACACCACATGAGGCTCGATCACCACATCGGCTTCAATCCGGGTGTCGTGGCTGAAAAAGACGGTGCCGGGCGCAATCAGTGTCACACCGGCCATCATGGCTTCAGTGCGCCGGCGTGTCTGGAAGGCCGCTTCGGCGGCGGCCAGATCGGCCCGGTCGTTCACGCCCAGCACCTCGCCCGCATCGGCCCGTACAACGCGCGCCTCCAGCCCGTCGGCGCGCGCCATCGCGACAATGTCGGTGAGATAATATTCGCCCTTGGCGTTGTCATTCTTCAGCGCCGCCAGCCAGCCCCAGAGATGCTCGGCCCGGCAGGCGATCACACCGGAATTGCACAGCCGCACCGCGCGCTGCGCCGCGCTGGCGTCCTTGGCTTCCACGATGGCTTCCAGAACGCCGGGGGCAGACTCGATCAGCCGGCCATATCCGCCCGGCGCATCCGGCTCGAAGCCCAGCACTGCGACAGCGGCCTCATCCAGCGCCCCGAACACCGCTTCCACGGTTTCAGGCCGAATCAGCGGCGTGTCGGCGTAGAGCACGATCACATCGCCCTCAAATCCGTTCAGCACGGCCTGCGCCTGGCGCACGGCATGGCCGGTGCCCAGAGGCGGGTCCTGCAGCACGGTCAGCGCCCCTGCACCGCCGGCCCGCTCGCGTACCGCCGGGCTGTGCGCGCCCCAGACGGTGACGATTCGCTCCGTCCGGGCAGCGCGCGCCAGATCCAGGCTCCAGTCCAGCATGGCGCGTCCGGCGACCGCATGCAGCGGTTTGGCCAGAGCCGACTTCATGCGGGTGCCCTGTCCGGCGGCGAGAATTACGGCGGCGCGCGCTCGGTGTGTCATCACGTCTCCTGTGGCAGGCTGGCGGCGCGCCGCCTCTGAGCCGCCCTATAGCGCACCTGCGCGCGCTGTGCGACCACATCGCCGGGGTGATGAGCCTTGGGACCTGATTTATGTCCCCGTCCGGCTGGCTCATGTCTCCGTCACGGGTTTTGATGACCCTCAAAATGCGGGGATAGGCTCGGCTCTCAATAGGGGGATAGCCATGAAGGACCATTCATCACTATCCGGCGCCCGAATCGCCTTCGACCTGGACGGCACCCTTGTGGATACAGCGCCGGACCTGGTGCGCGCCCTGAACGCCGCCATCGCCCCGGCCGGCCTCGGCCCTGTCCCCCTGTCAGACGTGCGCGCCATGGTGGGCCGCGGTGCCCGCGCCCTCATCGAACGCGCCTTTGCCAATGCCGGCCGCACTGCGCCGCCCGAAGACGAACTGGCTGGCGCGCTTGAGCTTTTCCTGTCGGTGTATCGCGAAGGGATCGCCGATCTGTCGCGGCCCTTCCCCGGCGTGACGGCGGCGCTGGACGATCTGGCAAGGGCAGGCGCGCGCCTGTCGGTGTGCACCAACAAGCCCGGCTGGCTGGCGGTGCCGCTGCTGCAGGCGCTGGACCTGGCAGACCGCTTCGAACGCATTGTCGGAGCTGAGGATTCGCCCGCCAAGAAACCCGACCCGGCTCATGTGCTGACGGCTCTGGGCGGCGCACCGGTTGAGGCGGGCGACATACTGGTGGGCGATTCCAGCGTCGATTTCGAAGCCGCGCGCGCCGCGGGGGCCGGCATCATCCTGTTTGAAAACGGCTATGACGAAAAGCCGGTCCGCACGCTGGGCGCGGACCGGCTTTTCAGTTCATTTGAGGATCTGCCGGCACTGACCGCCGGGCTGATCACGCAGCGTCAGGCGCTGCGGCGTTCCTGACCGCGGTCATTGGCAGGCCGGGGCATGCCATTGACCATGTTGGAGCGCACATCGGTGCGCGCCGAGCGCATCGCCGGCATGAAGCCGGCTTCCTGCAGCTCGACGGACACGTCGTAGCCACGCTCTTTCCAATAGGCTTCGATGCGCTCTTTGAGCCGGAGAGCGCCTTCGCGGGTGCAAAAATCATTGCTGGCCATGGGGAGACCTCCTTATCCACGCGTCACCAGTCACGCGCGGCGGGTTCGTTGTTGAAAAGGAAACGACCGGAACAGACCTGTGTCGTTCAGGCGCTGCATGGGTCTATAGGTGATATTTCTTCTTGACGGAAGTGTGACGAGGGCAAGGCGGTAAATATTTTTATCCCCACCTGCGTCTGCGTCCGTCCGCTTGACCGCGCAGAGGTGCCAACGTATACGACCTGCCTCTTTTCGGGCGGCTAGCTCAGCGGTAGAGCACTTCGTTCACACCGAAGGGGTCACAAGTTCGATCCTTGTGCCGCCCACCACTCCCCTTCTTTCACCCATGGCGATCACGCTATTGTGAGGTCAAACGGACGATCGGAGAGGCCCCTGGGGCGCGCGGGCCGCGTCCAGGTGCCGCACACGCGCTGCATGCTCTTGCGAAGCGTTCTCAAAAATGCCAGACAGACGTCACGCGCATGGCAGAGGGCTGTGCGCCCTGTCATCTGTTCCGGGGAATGCCCGCCATGTTGAAACGCCTCTTCGCTGCTGGTGCCGTCGCCGCCCTGTCTCTGTCCGCCTGCGCGCCCGAGGCCGCAGAGGTCTCCAGCGCCGCTGACGCGGGCGAGGTCAACCTGTTCACCGCGCGCCACTACGCCTCTGATGCGGCGGTCTATGCGGCCTTCACCGAAGAGACCGGTATCCGGGTCAATGTCCTGGAAGCCCCCGCCGACCAGCTCATCGAGCGCATGCGCGCCGAGGGTGCCCGCTCCCAGGCCGATGTCGTGATCACGGTGGACGCAGGCCGCCTCTGGCGCGCCGATCAGGCCGGCCTGTTCCAGCCTGCGCCCGAGCTCGGCGATACGCTGGATGCCGTGCCGGCCAATCTGCGCCATCCCGACGGCCACTGGTTCGGTTTCGCCAGCCGGGTCAGGGTCGTCGTCTTCGCCCGTGACCGGGTGGATGCCAGCGAGATCACCGACTTTCTCGATGTCGCCGACGAACGCTGGCGCGGCCGCCTGTGCGTGCGCTCATCCAACAATGTCTACAATCAATCGCTTCTGGCCGGCCTGATCGATGCGGTGGGCCCTGAGCAAGCCGAAAGCTGGGCCGCCGGAATCGCCGCCAACATCGCGCGCACCCCCCAGGGCGGGGATACCGACCAGATCCGCGCCGTGGCGGCAGGGGAATGCGACATCGCCATTGTGAACCACTATTACCTCGCCCGGCTCCAGCGCACCGGGGATCCGGCTGACCGCGCCGTGGCCGAGGCGGTCGACATCGCCTTCCCCTCCCTGGCTGGTCGCGGCGCCCCGTTCAACATTTCCGGTGCCGGTCTGGCGGCGAACGCCCCCAATCGCGACAATGCCCTGGCCTTTCTGGCTTTCCTGCTGACCGATCAGGGCCAGCGCCAGTTCGCAGAGCTGACCAATGAGTTCCCGGTCGTGGCGGGGGTTGCCTACGACAATGACGTCCTCGCCGGCTATCCGCAGATCACGCCCGATCCGGTGAACGTCAACCGGCTGGGCGAGAACGCCACTGCCGCACAACGCATCTTTGACCGTGTCGGATGGCCGTAATCGCGCGATTGCGCCAGGCCTATCCGGTCTGGCCCGCCCTGATCGCCGCCATCGCCTGCGCCGCCCCGCTTGCTGCGGTGGCGGCGCTCGCTGTTTCAGGCGAATGGTCGGGCTATCTCGCCCATCTCTGGTCCACCCGCCTGCCGGTCTATCTCATCAACACCCTCCAGGTGACGCTCATCTCGGGCAGCCTGGCGGTCGTGCTGGGCTCAGGTCTCGCCTGGCTGGTGGCGCGTTACGAGTTCGCCGGGCGCAGCGTGTTTGAATGGTTGCTGGCCCTGCCGCTGGCCGTGCCCGCCTACGCCGCCGCCTATGGCTGGTTTGATCTGACCCAGGCCGCCGGACCGCTGGGCATGTTGCCCACGGTGCGCGGTGCCACCGGCGCAGGGCTGGTCCTGGGCCTGACGCTGTATCCTTATGTCTACCTCCTAGCGCGCGAAGCGTTCGCCGGTCAGTCCTCTGACGCCTATGAAGCCGCCCGCACGCTGGGGGCCCGTCCGCGCGAAGCCTTCCTGCGCGCCGCCATGCCCATGGCCCGTCCCGCGATTGCCGCCGGACTGGCGCTGGTGGTGATGGAGACGCTGGCCGATTTCGGCGCAGTGGCCCATCTGGGCGCGCCGACCCTCACCGTGGGCCTGATCCGTGCCTGGGCGGGTGAAGGGGCCACGGCCGACGCCGCGCGCCTCGCCCTCATCCTGGTCGCCATCGCCTTCCTGATCTTTGCGCTGGAGCGCGCCCAGCGCGCCCGCGCCCGACAGACCAGCGCATCAGGCCGCAGGCGGCCGTCCCGGCGCATCGTCCTGGCGCCCCTGCGCGGTCTGGCGGCAGCCGCCCTGTGCCTGTCACCTGTGCTCCTGGGCATGGTGATCCCGCTGGGCCGTCTGGGCTACCGGGCCTTGAATGCGCCGGTGACCCGTGACCTTGCGAGCGCCGCCCAGAACGCCGTCCTGCTCGCCGTAATCGCCGGGGTTCTGGCCGCCGTGCTGGGCCTCGCCGCCGCCTACGCCCTGCGCAGCGGCACGCGCCGCGGTGCCGTGGCGGCGCGTGTCGCCGGGCTCGGCTATGCTGTACCCGGCGCGGTGGCCGCCATGGGTGTTCTGGCAATTCTCGGCCTGTTGCAGACCTGGATCGATGCGGCCTGGACCGGACTGTTCGGCGCGGTCTTCCCGGTCATGCTCACCGGCGGGATCGCCGCCCTGATCTTTGCCTATCTGTCGCGCTTCGCTGCCGCCGCGATTGGCCCGGCCGATAGTGCGCTGTCCAGAGTGACGCCAGCCCTGGACGGCGCGGCGCGCACGTTGGGTGCCGGTGCGCGCGAGACCGCCCGGCGCGTGCACTGGCCACTGATCATGCAGGGCGCGCTGCTGGCCGCCCTTCTGGTTTTCGTTGAAGTGCTTAAAGAACTGCCCGCAACGATGATCCTGAGGCCCTTCAATTTCGACACCCTGGCTGTGATTGCTCACAATTACGCATCTGACGAGCGACTGGGCGAAGCGGCCTTGCCCGCCTTGCTGATCGCCGCTGTGGCCCTGCCCCCGATGATCTGGATCGCCCGGCGCATCGTTCGCCAGGAAGACGGGCGCGAGAACGCTGTGCATGCGGAGGCCGGGCGGTGATCCTCGATGACCGTGTCCTGGATGTGCGCGCGGCCACGGTCCGGTTCGCGCCGGGCCGCCCGGCGGTGGACGGTGCCGATCTGCGCCTGACCTGCGGGCGGGTCACAGCGCTTCTGGGTGCGTCGGGTTCGGGAAAATCCTCGCTTTTGCGCGCCATCGCCGGGCTGGAACGCCTCGATAGCGGCGAGATACGTTTCGAGAACAAGGTCTGGAGCGGACCGGGCGTGCATGTTCCGCCTGAAGAGCGCCGCTGCGGCGTGGTGTTTCAGGACTACGCGCTGTTTCCTCACCTGTCGGCGCTGGACAACACGGCCTTCGGCCTGCGCGCCGGTGACCGTGCGCACCGGCGCGCACAGGCAATGGCGCGCCTCAAGTCGGTTGAGCTGGAGCGGAGAGCGCACGCCTTCCCCCACCAGCTATCCGGTGGCGAGCAGCAGCGCGTGGCGCTCGCCCGGGCTCTGGCCCCTCACCCCGATGTCGTTCTGATGGACGAACCATTCTCCGGCCTCGACCGGCGTCTGCGCGCTGAATTGCGCGAGACCACAGCCCGCGCGTTGCGCGAGAGCGAGGCGGCCACGTTGCTGGTCACCCATGACGCCGAAGAGGCCCTGGCGCTGGCCGACACGATCGCGCTGATGAGCGAGGGCCGCATTATCCAGACCGGCACGCCGGACTCGCTCTATCTGCGCCCCGATTCGCTCACCGCGGCCCGGCTTCTGGGCGAGGTGGAGGTGTTTGATACCGCCGTGTCTGGCGGCCGTGCCGCCACGCCGCTGGGCGATGCGCCGGCGGCAGGTTTCGCGGACGGCTCCAGGGTTTGTGTGCTGGTGCGCCCTGAATCGGTTCAGGTCGGACGCGCCGACGCCGAAGGCGCGCTGGCCACCATTACCGAGCGCCGGGCGGGTGTGGGCCAGCTGCGTCTGGTCTGTCATCTGGCCGACGGTGACCGCGAGATCATGGCACGCACGCTCCTGTCGGCACGCCACCGCCAGGGCGACGCGGTGCGCCTGTCTCTCGACCCGGACGCCATCCACGTCATTGCCGCCAGCGCAGCGTGATCAGGCGATTGCAGCGCGCCCCGGCGCACCCTAACTGTCCCGTCCCGCCCACCCCCAGACAGACTGGTCCGCGCCATGACCCTTGCCCTCGACCCTGCCCCGCAGCCTGAAGGACGCATCGCCCGGTTTGTGGCCAGTGCGGGCTTTCGCAACACGATCACCACTCTGATCCTGATCAACGCAGCGATCCTGGGTCTTCTGACCTATGACCTGCCCGCCGGCGTGGTCACTGTGCTCGACTGGACAGACCGCGCCATTATCGCGGTGTTCGTCATCGAGATCGCCCTCAAGCTGCTCGTCCAGCGCGAGAATTTCTTCCGGTCGGGCTGGAACTGGTTCGATTTTTCGGTGGTGGCCCTGTCGCTCATTCCCGATGCGGGCGCGTTCACCGTCCTGCGCGCGCTGCGGGTGCTGCGCTTGTTCCGCCTGTTCTCGGTGGTGCCCGAGATGCGCCGCGTGGTGGAAGCGCTGGGCAAAGCGATCCCCGGCATGGGTGCCATCATCCTGGTGCTGACCGTGATTTTCTATGTCGGCGCGGTGATGGGCTCCAAGCTGTTCGCCGGCACTCATCCGCAATTCTTTGAGAATCTTGGTGCTTCGGCCTTCACCCTGTTCCAGGTGATGACGCTGGAAAGCTGGTCCATGGGCGTGGCCCGTCCGGTGATTGCCGAGCATCCGTTCGCCTGGATATTCTTTGTCGGCTTTATCGTGCTGACCAGCTTTGCGGTGCTGAACCTGTTCATCGCCGTGATCGTGGACTCCATGCAGTCCAAGCATTTCGATGCCGAGGATCAACGCCAGCAGGTTGCTCATGACGAACGCATTCAGCTGCTCGATGAAGTGCGCGCGCTGCGCACCGAGATGGCTGAATTGCGATCCGCCTTGCGCGCTCAGCCGCCCGAGGCGTCCAGCTCGGCGTCAAAGCGCGCTGACAGCGACGAGTAGAACGCCGCCAGCTGCTCGTCACGCGCGCTGCGCCGGCGCGGGGCGGGCGCGGCCAGGGGTGCAGGCTCGACGCCCTCATGGGCCGCAATCATGAACCGCCTCCATATCTCGGCTGGCAGCTGCCCGCCGGTCACCCCGTCCATCGGGGTATCATCGTCATTGCCAACCCAGACACCGGTGGTGAGGTGAGCGGTATAGCCCAGGAACCAGGCGTCGCGGCTGTTCTGGCTGGTGCCGGTCTTGCCCGCCGCCGTGTGGCCGGGAACCCGCGCGCGTGTGCCGGTACCGTCGATGATCACACTTTGCAGCATGGTGCTGACCCAGCGGGCATGTTCCACGCTGAGCACCGGCTCGCCTGCGTTCGCCCGGTCGGCTTCCCAGATCAGCTCGCCACGGGCGCTGCGAATCTCGCGCACAAGATAGGGGTCGCGCCGCCGGCCATCGCGCGCAAACACGGCGTAGACACCGGTCAGCTCCAGTAGCTGCACCTCGCCCGCGCCCAGCGTCATGGCGGGCACCGGCATCATGGGGGTGCTCAATCCCATGCGCGCCGCCAGCCCGGTGACATTGGTCATGCCGGCCCCCACGCCGGCCTGCGCCGCCACGGTGTTGACCGAGCGCTTCAGAGCGTCCGCGATGGTGATGCGGCCCAGGAACTGACCGCCGAAATTCACCGGGCTCCAGCCATCAATATCGATGGGACCGTCATTGAAGGTCGTGGCCGGGTTCATGCCCGCCTCGAAGGCCGCGGCGAACACGATCGGCTTGAAGGCCGATCCGGGCTGACGGCGCGCCTGGGTCGCGCGATTGAACTGGCTCACACGATAGTCGCGCCCGCCCACAAGCGCGCGCACCTGACCGTCAGGCCCCAGCGCCACCAGAGCGCCCTCACCCGCCGAGCGGGCTTCGCCCTGGTCGTCCAGCACGCCGTTGAGCGCGGCTTGGGCCGCGCGCTGCAGCGGCAGATCGATGGTCGTCGTGATAACCAGGTCAGGAATGGCCCGGTCCTCGCCCAGGATGGCGAGCGCTTCGGCCACAGCGGCGTCGAACGGGTGGCCGGAGGCCTGCGCGTCACCGGGCACCAGCAGCGCTTCAGCCACCTCCGCCGGGATCGCCGATGCGGTCATGAAGGCGATGGGATCAATGAAGCCCTCGTCCAGCATGGATGCCAGCACCAGGCGTGTGCGCGCCAGTGCCGCCTCCATGTTCTCGGTCGGGGCGAGACGCGTGGGTGCCTTGGGCAGGGACGCCAGCAAGGCGGCTTCCTGAAGGGTGAGCTCAGCCGTCGTCGTCTGGAAATAGCGCCGCGCCGCCGCTTCCACGCCATAGGCCTGCTCGCCCAGATAAACCCGGTTGAGGTAGAGTTCGAGGATTTCCTGCTTGCTCAACCTGCGCTCCAGCCGGCGCGCCAGGCGGATTTCCTGAAGCTTGCGGCGCAGGCTGCGCTCGGGCGTCAGGACCAGGTTTTTCACCAGCTGCATGGTCAGGGTGGAGCCGCCCTGCTCGGTGCGTCCGGCGCGCAGATTGACCCAGAAAGACCGCGCCAGCCCGTGCAGGTCCACGCCGCTATGGTCGAAGAAGCGGCGGTCCTCGATGGCCAGGAAGGCTTGCGGCAAATGAGCGGGCATCTCTTCCAGACGCACCCTACGGCCATAGAGCGGACCGCGCACCGCCATCACCGTCCCGTCATCGGCCAGCACCGTGACCGACGGCTCCATGCGCACGTCCCACAGGGCGTCGATATTGTCAGGCAACTCAGGCAGGTCATGGAACGCCCAGCGCCAGGTGACGGCTCCGGCGACTGCGCCGGCACAGACCAGCAGCAGCAGGACGCCGGCCGCAATCGGCAGCGCCGCGCGGCGAAGGCGCAGGCCAATCGGCACGGTTTCATCAGCCCGGAAGATGATCTCGCACTCCTGTGTCCCTGTGCGGCAGCACGCTGTTAACAGCGCGCTTTCGCGGCTAAATTCGGGCGATGGCTCCCACCGAACCGTTTTACGAGACAAAGACGCTGGCGCAAATGACGCAAGCCGAGTGGGAATCGCTGTGCGACGGCTGCGGGCGTTGCTGCACCCTGCTTCTGGAGGATGAAGACGGATCTGTCTGGCGCACCTCGCTCGCCTGCCGCCTGCTCGACCTCAAGACCGTGCGCTGCGGTGACTACGCCAATCGCCATGCAAAGGTTCCAGGCTGCGTGAAGCTCACGCCGGACAGTATCGGCAAGCTCGGCTGGATGCCCGACACCTGCGCGTACCGCCTGCTGGCTGAAGGCAAACCCCTGCCCGGCTGGCACCCCTTGCGCACCGGAGATCCGGCCAGCGTCATTGCCGCCGGCGTCAGCGTCAAAGGCACGCTGATCAGCGAGGCGCTGGTCGATGAGGACGAGCAGGAAGACTACATCACAGACCGGGTGCTCTGACCCATCTGGATCAGTCTGTGTCCGGCGCGCGGCGGCCCATGCGCCGCACCGGTGCCAGCGCCTGATAGCTGCCCGCGCGCTTTTCGGCGCGCGCCGTGATCGCCTCCATGATATCAGCCGGATTCCACAGGCTCGCCTGCAGCACCATGGCCTGTTCCAGCGCGTCACTCACCGCATGGTCGCGCGCATAGAGGAAGGACCGCTTCACCCCGCTGATGGCCAGCGGTGCCTTGGCGGCGATCTCGTGCGCCACAGAATCCACGTGCTGGCGCAGGGCGTCCGGCGTGTCGAGGACGCGATTGTACAGACCGAGGCGCTCGGCCCGCTCGGCTTCCAGCCGGCCACCGGTATAGGCCAGTTCGCGCGCCACGCCTTCGGGAATCAGCTTGGGCAGGCGCTGCAGCGTGCCGACATCGGCGAACATGGCGATATTGGTCTCCTCGATGCTCAGCCACGCTGCATCCGTCCCGTAACGCAGATCGCAGGCCGTGATCATGTCCACCGCCCCGCCCACGCACGGCCCCTGCACGGCGGCGATGACGGGAAAGCGCGCCCGCTCGAACGCCGTGAACGCGTCCTGCAGGGCGGTCGCGGCGGTCAGAAAGGCTTCGCGCGCATCCGCGCTGCCGGTCGACAGGGCACCGGGATCGGTGAACACGGCAATGTCCATGCCGGCGCTGAACACCGGCCCTTCAGCCTCCAGGATCAGCACCCGCGTGCGTCCTTCATCAGACAGCGCCATCACCGCCTCGGGCAGCTCGCGCCAGAAGGCCGGCGTCATGGTGTTGCGCTTGTCCGGGCGGTTGAGGGTAAGGCGGGCGATCGGGCCGTCCTGGGTGACGGCGAAGCTGGTCCAGGCCATGGGCACTCCTGAGCTGGGACGTGTTTCGGCGGCGAGCTTTGTCCGGTCCGGCGCAGGTTTCAAGCGCGCATGCGGGTGCCCGCGCCATTGGACCGGGCGGTGATTATCCTCTAGAACTCATGAGAGCGCGCTGCGGCGCGCGGACCTGGTGTCAAGGAGACGGCTTCATGGGTGCGCACTGGACAGGCCTGATCGTCGTGGCGCTGCTGCTGCTCGTGCTGTTTGGCGGGCGCGGCAAGATATCCGCGCTGATGGGCGACATGGCCAAGGGCATAACCGCCTTCCGCAAGGGCCTCAAGGACGAGGACAAACCCGCTGACCGCGACGAAACCACCCCTCCCTCCGGCGCCCTCGGCTCGGAGGCGGGCCGCACGGCCGAGCCGCGCCGCGAGGACGAACGCACCGGGAGCTAGGCGATGAACCCGGGGATTGGCGCACCTGAGCTTCTGATCCTTATCATCCTCGCACTGGTGGTGGTGGGCCCCAAGGACCTGCCCCTCATGGTGCGAAAGGCGGGGCGCTTCATGGGCAAGATGCGCGCCATGGCGCGTGATTTTCAGCGCAGTTTTGACGAGTTGGGCCGCGAGGCAGAGCTGTCGGAACTGCGCGAGGAAATCGAAGCCCTCAAGAAATCCAATCCGGTCAACGAAATTCGTGCCGAGTTGAAAAAGGCCGAGGCCGAAGCTCTGGCCGAATCCGGCCCGCAGTCCGAGCCGCGCCCGGCGGATATTCGCGAACACCCGCGCCTGGCGGGCCGCGCCCGTCCGACGGCACCGGCGCAAGACCCCGGACAGACGGACTAGCATCATGGGCGCGCCGACGGACCCTGAAGACGAGGTTGAAGCCTCGCGCGCGCCCCTGATGGCGCATCTGGAAGAGCTGCGCTCGCGCCTGATCGTGACGCTGGGCGCTTTGACCGTCGGCTTTGTGATCTGCTTCATTGCCGCCGAGGCGATCTATAATTTTCTCCTTGTGCCGTTCGAAACTGCGGCCCGCCAGGTGCGGGGCGACGAGCTGGAGCTGCAGCTGATCTTTACCGCACCGCTTGAGTTTTTCTTCGTCAAGCTCAAGCTCGCCTTGTTCGGGGCGATTGTGCTCGCCTTCCCGGTACTGGCCTATCAGGTCTGGGCCTTCGTGCGGCCCGGCCTGTACAAGAATGAGCGTCTTGCCTTTGCGCCCTTCCTGGTTGCCGCGCCGGTGCTGTTCACCGCCGGCATGGCCTTTGTCTACTACATCATCCTGCCTTTTGTGATGAGCTTCGCGCTCGGCCAGGAGCAGGCACCGGTCGAGGGACGCGCCAGCATACAGCTCCTGACCCGGGTGTCGGAATACCTCAACCTGGTCACCACGCTGACGCTCGCCTTCGGGGTCAGTTTCCAGCTGCCTGTCCTGCTGTCCCTGCTGGGCAAGGCGGGACTGCTGACCAGCGAAACACTGATCAAATCGTGGAAATACGCCCTCGTAGGCATTGCCGCCTTCGCCGCCTTCGTCACCCCGCCTGACCCGATCAGCCAGATCTTCCTGGGCGCGGCGATGTTCGGTCTTTACGGCATATCCATCATCGCGGTGAAGATGGTCGAGCCCAAGCCGCTCGACGACGAGGCCTGACGCCAGCGCTATCAGTCTGAGGCGACGGGCGCGCTAACGCCCGCTTTCGCCGCTTTCCGCCTCGCCCGAAGCCGGTTCGCCCGAAGCCGTTTCGCTTGTGCCGGCTTCGTTGGCGTCAGCGGTGCCGCGCGCTGCTGGCTCGGGCAATGGCGCTGTGTCACCCGGTTCGCCCGCATGGGTGCGCACCGCAGGCGGCACGAAGATTTCGGCACCATCGCCCATGTATACGCTGGTGGACGGGAAGGCGAAGCTCGTACCGGCCTCCTCAACAATCTTCTTGAGCTCGAAGGCCAGCTCTTCCTTGATTTTAAGCCACTCGCCCCAATTGGTCGTGATCGTGAAGCAGTACAGCAGGTAGTCGATCGAGGACGGCCCGAAACTGTCCACATGCATGAAGGTCGGCACTTCGGGCGGTTTGGCGAATTCAGGATGGCTCTGGATATAGTCCAGCACCTTGTCGCGGATGTATTGCAGCTGCGCGGTGGTGGTCTTGTACTCCACTCCGATGATCCAGCGGATACGGCGGTGGGTCATACGGGTGAAATTGGTCACGGCGTTATCGGCCAGCTTGGAATTGGGCACGTAGACCGGACTGCGATCAAACCGGCGCACTAGGGTGGAGCGGAAATTGATCTCCACCACAGTACCCTCCACCACACCGTCCACCAGGATCCATTCGCCCGGCACGAAGCGCTTTTCCGTCAGGATCAGAAGCCCGGCAATCAGGTTGCGGAACAGGTCCTGTGCGCCCAGACCGATGGCAACGCCAAGAAGGCCGAGACCGCCAATAACGGGCGCTACCGGTATGCCCCATATCTGCAGGACGGCGGCGGCCCCGATGACAACGAACAGGATGCGCAGGAATTTGGCGAGCCAGTCCACCATCACCGGGGTCAATGCCTTGCGCAGCGCCCCCATCAGATAGGAAACCGGCACCACGACATTATGAAGCGCCCAGAACAGGGCGATCACCACCAGCGTCTCGACCAGTTGCGTACCGTTGATCGGCGCGTTCTGAGCGTGGAGGTCGAGGATCGTGAACGCGATATAGACCCCGACAATCACGGGGATCAGCTTGATCGGCCCTTTGAGGGCGTTGATCACCTTGCCGTCGAGATTGTTGTCGCTGCGGTCGGCGAACTCGATCAGGCGGCGCAGGACCAGGTGGGAAAACAGGCCGCGCACCAGAAAGGCCAGCGCCAGAACGCCGATCGCCACCAGCCCGTCGCCCACATTATAGCCGGCGAAACTCGTCTCCCAGACGCGGACGACGATCTCCCACAGCGTTTCGGCCCGGGCGATCAGATCGTTGCCGGCAGCATCGCTCTGCGCGTTCGCCGTCATGTTGCACGCTCGCGCGTGTTGGCGAAGATCACGTCAGGCCATTTCTCCTGAGAGTAGCCGACCTCCCAGGGCGATTTGGCGAGGAACACCACGGCCCCGTCGATGTCCTCGGCGATGGCTGTCTTGTGGCGGTCAATGAAGGCATCGATCTTGTCTTGCGGGCCCTGGAGCCAGCGGGCAGTCTCAAACGGGCAGGTCTCGAACACGACCTCGATGCCGTATTCGTCCGCCACGCGCTGCGCCATCACATCGATCTGCAGCGCGCCAACGGCTCCGATAACGAACTCCCCGCCCACCTGCAGGCGGAAGAGTTGCGTGACGCCCTCTTCGGCTAGTGATTCCAGCGCCTTTTTCAGATGCTTGGCTTTGAGCGGATCCTTCAGGCGCGCTCGCCGAAGCATTTCGGGCGCGAAATTCGGGATGCCTGCCACCCGCCATTTTCCGCTCTCGGACAATGTATCGCCGACACGCAGAACGCCATGGTTCGGCACCCCCATCACATCCCCGGCGAAGGCTTCATCGGCGATTTCGCGATCCGAAGCGAAGAACAGGATCGGGTTCGACACGGTGAGCTGCTTGCCATGGTCGGTCTTGAGCTTCATGCCGCGCCGGAAAGAGCCCGAGACCAGGCGCACAAACGCCACCCGGTCGCGATGATTGGGGTCCATATTGGCCTGCACCTTGAATACGAAGCCCGCCACCTCCTTGCCGCCAGGCTCCAGCGTCTCCGCCGGGCCGGACGCAGCCTGGGGCTGGGGTCCGGGGGCGATCGCGGCGACCGCGTCGAGCAGTTCGCGCACGCCGAACCGGCGCAGGGCCGAGCCGAAATAGACCGGCGTCAGATGGCCTTCGCGGAAGCTCTGCTCGATAAAGGGCGGGCAAAGCTCGCGGGCCATTTCGACCCCCTCGCGCAATTCCCCGAGCTCGTCATCCGAGAGCTCTCCTGCGATCGAATTGCCGGTCAGGGAAAAGCGCTCGGACTGAACCGGTTCCTGATCGTCGGCTGAGGGGCGGCGGTAGAGGATGAACTCATCGCGCGCCATGTCCGCAACGCCACGGAAGCGCTGACCGGACCCGCATGGCCACTGCATGGGCGTGGCGTCGAGCGCCAGCTTGTCCTGGATGTCATCGAGGAGGTCGGTCACCTCCATCGCCTCACGGTCCATCTTGTTGATGAAGGTGATGATCGGGATATCGCGCAGACGGCACACCTCGACGAGCTTCAGCGTGCGCGGCTCCACGCCCTTGGCCGCGTCCAGCACCATGATGGCGCAGTCGGCGGCGGTGAGGGTGCGATAGGTGTCTTCGGAGAAGTCTTCGTGACCGGGCGTGTCGAGCAGGTTGAACAACAGGCCCTTGTAGTCGTAGGTCATCACCGAGGCCGACACCGAAATGCCGCGCTCGCGCTCGATCTTCATCCAGTCTGATTGCGTGCGCCGGTTCTGGCCACGCGCCTTGACCTGCCCGGCCAGCCGGATGGCCCCCGCTTCCAGCAACAGGGTTTCTGTCAGCGTGGTTTTACCGGCGTCAGGATGGGAGATGATGGCGTATGTGCGCCGGCGCGCCCATTCGGGCCCAGCAGGTTCGGCGGTCATGGCGGGTCCTTAGTGCTTCAGCCGACGCGAGGTAGCCGAGCACGCGACCGCTGGCAAGGTTGGCAGACCTCTGGAGTCCGCCTGACCTACGCCGCTTCGGCGTCCTTGCGCAGCTTCATGAAGCGCAGCGCGCGCCGCGCGCTTTCCGGATCAAGTGCATCGTAAATCTTGCCCAGATCGCGCGCCTCGGCGAAGGCGTGATCCCTGGCGGAACCGCGCAGCACCGCCACTGTGACGAATAGCGCTTTATCCAGCCCAGCCGCCTTGCAGATCATGGCCAGGCCATCTGCGCTGTCATGCTCAAGCGCACGGCGGGCGGCGACATAGTCCACGCCGGTCATCTCGGCGAAACCGGCACAGAAATGCACCCGCTTCTTTTCGCGCAGCAGCCGGACCAGCAGTGCGCCATCAAGTTCCTTGCGCATGCGCTTGGCGGCAATGAAGCGGCGCGCCTCGGCCAGTTCACTGTCTTCAGCCATGCGGGACGCCAGCCTCTGGTGCGAGGCCGCCAGCGCCGCCTCGAGCACGCCAGGCTCCAGAGACTCAAAGCGCGCCGTGATCTGGTCGCGCAGATGGCTCTCCACCACGCTCATCAGATCGCCGAGCAGATCTGCCGGGGTGTCGGCGCGCTGAACCAGAGGAGCCTGCAGGACCGGGCTGGTTTCGGCGCGCTGGGTAACGGCTTCGAATGTCTGACGGGTAAGGCGCGAACCGGGATTGCTGACAAGCGTGGCAACGCTGCTATCGTCGGCGCGCTCCACAATGGCGCTCGACAGCCGCTCGCCCACCTGCGCGCGTCCGGCAATGGCGCGAATATGGTCCTGCCCGCGCTCATGGACGATGGCGACAAGGTCCTCGTCTTTCAGAACGGTGGACCGCGAAAGGATCGGCGCGGCCACTTCGATGGCATCCAGCGCCAGCTGCAACAAAAGACCACGCGGTGCCATGGCGCTGTCGGCGAATCGCTCGGCGAGTTCAGCGCGCGCGCTCTGGGCGGTCTGGGCGGCCAGGGTCTGCAGCACGGTATCAAATTCCGCCTGGGTCTGGCTTGCGGGTGCAGGCGGGGCCTCGAAGAACAGGTCGGTCACCTCACGCAGCAGCATGCGCCGGCGTTCTGATGATTTCTCACGCGCCAGGTCAGCCAGCTTGTGCAATCGGGACGAGGTGGACATGCGTAACGGGACTCCGTGACACGGAATACGAGACCGGCAATATGACATGGTCAGGTAAAGAATCCGTGGCTGCGTGACCTGCACCAGAGAAACCGGGCAACACCCTTGCCCAGACGTTAACCCCCGGCCAGTCCGGGCTCTCGGTCCGGCCTTCGCAGGGGCGGGTGCCGTGCGTCAGCGGCGTCCAGGGCTTGCAGCGCCGCGCGCTCGCGGGCGTTGGGCGCGCGGTTCCCCGCCGCCTCGATCTGCGCCGCCAGAGCCGGCGAAAGGCCGGTCACCGACCCAGGCGATGGCGTGGCAGGACGTACAGCGCCGAGCAAAACGCAGCGTCCAGGGCGTTGACCCACTGCAGGGCGCCAGCTCCAGGCCATGCAGGCTTCACGCAGGCCGCACACCGCCGCGCAGGCGTTCGCGCTGGCTTCGGCCAACCCGTCCGGGCTCGCGATCACAGCACCTTGACGTTCATGATCGCTCAGCATCGCCCCGGCCGGCAGGCCGGGAGCGGCGATCAACAGAAAAAAGGGCAGGATGAGACCAATCATGGTCCGATCCTGCCCCTCAACTCATTGCAATTGTGTTGCCGGCTTCAGCCTGCCAGCGTCAGATCAGCATATTCAGGCGGCCTGCTTGCGCGCCAGCGCCGCTTCGGCCAGGCGCTCGCGCGCCAGCTGGTCAGCAGCCATGTTGGCAGGACGGCCTTCGCTGGCCGCCGCGTCGATGATTTCGCCCAGCGTCTGCTTGAGCGTGACCAGCTTGCCCTCGACCCATTTGGCGTCAAAGCGCGCGTCCAGCTCGCCCATCACATTGATGATGCCGCCGGCATTGATGACGTAATCGGGCGCATAAAGAATGCCGCGATCCATCAGCGCCTGGCCCATATCGCGGGTTTCCAGCTGATTATTGGCCGCGCCGGCGACGATCTTCACCTTCAGCCGGCCGATGGTGGACGGATTGATTACGGCACCCAGCGCACAGGGCGCGAACACGTCGGCATCCACATCGTAAATGGCACCCGGATCCGAGACGACCGTCGCACCCAGTTCGCGCGCGAGCTCGGCCAGGGGCTCGGCCTTGATGTCGGTCAGGAACAGATCGGCACCCGCGTCGGCCAGGTGACGGCACAGATAGGCACCGACATGACCGGTAGCCCCCTGCACCGCGATGCGCACGCCGTTCAGGTCAGCCTTGCCCAGTCCGCGCTCGACGCAGGCCTGGATGCCCAGGAACACGCCCTTGGCGGTCACCGGCGAAGGGTCGCCCGTGCCGTCCGGCAGGCCGACCACATGGCGCGTGGTGCGACGGGCCGCGACCATGTCGGCCGGTGACACGCCGACGTCTTCAGCCGAAATGTATTGGCCGTTCAACGATTCCAGCGCACGCCCGAACGCTTCGAACAAGGCCTCGCGGTCAAATTCGCCCTCGGGGCGCATGATCACGCTCTTGCCGCCGCCAATGGGCAGGTCAGCCATGATGTTCTTGTAGCTCATGCCCTGGGACAGGCGCAGCACGTCGGTCAGCGCTTCCACCGAGCTGGGATAGCTCCACATGCGGCAGCCGCCGACAGCGGGGCCGCGGGCGGTGGAGTGCACCGCCAGAATGGCTTTCAGCCCGGTCGCCGGGTCGGTGGCGAACAGGACTTTTTCGTGATCGTCAAAGGCGGAATGCTCAAACACGCTCATAGGGGGGAGTCCTTCATGCGGCCTCAGGAACGGGAGCCGGACGCGCCGCCGGTCTTGGCTCGCCGACTGTAAATGCGCGTCTGGAAATATGCGCGGGCGGGATACAAGGCGGGGCACCTGCGCGCAAGCCTTGGAAACCGCTGGCGATTTGTCCGGTCAATCGCCACCATCGAGAATGCTGCGCACGCGCGTCCTCAGCCAGGGCAAAAGCTCCTGCGCGAACCACGGGTTACGCGCCAGCCAGGCATTGTTGCGCCAGCTCGGGTGTGGCAGCGCAACAAACTCAGGCGCATGCGTTCGCCAGTGCAAAACCGTTTGCGTGAGCGTGCGGTCCGCCGCTGCACCCAGATGCCAGCGCTGGGCATGGGCGCCCACCAGAAGGGTCAGACGCACGTCGGGAAGCGCGCGGGTGAACCGGTCTTGCCAGAGCGGCGCGCACTCGCGGCGCGGCGGCTTGTCAGCGCCCTTGGCGTCGAGGCCGGGAAAGCACAACCCCATGGGCGTGACGGCGATGTGGGCCGGGTTGTAAAACTCAGCCTCGTCCACCCCCATCCAGTCGCGCAGCCGCACACCGGACGGATCGGTAAACGGCCGCCCGCTGGCCTGAACCCGCACGCCGGGTGCCTGGCCGACAATGCGGATGCGCGCAGTGGCGTGCGCCTGCGCCACAGGCCGGCACGGATGGGCCAGCGCACCCTGGCAGACCCGGCAGGCCCGCGCTGCGGCCAGCACGGCCTCGATGGATTCGGGTGCGGTGCTGTATTCAGCCCGGCTCATCGCCCGCCACCGGCGCGATAGCGATGCGGTAGACCCCCTTGAAGTTTTCCGGATCCACCGGCTTGCCCTTGCGCAGGATCATCACCTGTCCCTGGCGGGCCAGATGCACGGCGGCGGCGCGCACATGGCGCATGCGCCCTTGCCAGTCTTCAGCGAACGCCTCGCGCGCGGCTTCCGACGGGCAAATCGATTTGCCAGGCCCGCGCTGCTCGGCGAGGGTGAGAATCGCGTTTTCAATCAGATCGTCGCTCATGCCTGAAACGGATAGCCCGCCCCATGCGCCGTGACCACCGCCCTTACTGGATGCACGCATTGTGGGAGGCGTTCGAGAACGCCTGGGCCGGCCGCTTCCTCGCCCCGCATTTCGAGGCGCTGGGCCCCCATCCCAAAATCGTGCGCCCGTGGAATGTGGAGGTGTTCGGACCCAATGTGCGCGCCGGGCGCGCGATCCACATTGTCAGCCGGCGTGACCAGCCCGTCAGCTTCACCGTCTGGTCGCCGCAGGATGCGCCGGGCCGGATCGAGATCGGCGATTGCTGCTTCTTTGCCGGCGGCGTGCGCGTCCTGGCCGCGCAGGCGATCACGATCGGCGACGGCGCGCTGATCGCGCGCAATGTCACCCTGTCCGACAGCGACTGGCATGATCTCTATGACCGCATCGATCCGCGCCCGGCCAGCGCGCCGATTGTGATCGGACGCAATGTCTGGATCGGCGACGGCGCCTTTGTGGGCAAGGGCGTGACCATTGGCGACAATGCCGTCATCGCCGCCCGCGCCGTCGTCACCAAAGACATTCCCGCCAACACGGTCGCCGCCGGTATTCCTGCCGCACCGGTGAAAACGCTGGACCCGGACGGGCCGTACAAGACGCGCATGGACATGCTGGGCGACCCCGAAGGCCTGAATGCCTTCATGGAGAACGCCTACAAGGACGCGCTGAAAGGCAATTCCACTCTCGGCTGGCTGCGCAGCAAGGTGTGGCCGCGGCGGGGGGACTAGCCTGTCCTGCAGCCAAGCCGGATCAGCTGACCGCCGGTTTGCGGGCCAGCAGCACCTCGAGGCGCGCCCGCCCTGGCAGCACAGGCCACAGCCCGATCGCCGCATACAGCAGGATTGTTCCGCCAATCCAACCAGCCGCAAAGATCACCCCGATCAGGAGCCAGTCCACCGGCCCGCCGGCATCGGTGAACCCGGAGCGGGTGACATGGGCCATCAGCACAAGAGCGCCCGCTCCGGCCAGCAGCGCAAATGCCTGGGCGCGCACAAGACGGGCGCTGGAAACGGTGCGTTCGCGCCACACGACCCAGCCGAAACCGCAAAGGCCAGCCAGTGCCAGCAGAAGGAGGAGCCAGAACCAGACCCCCATCATTTCCAGCAATACCGCGACGAGAACCGCCGGATCGAGTTCTTGCATGGTCTGGCGCCTTCCTAAGCGTCGCCGCGCAGCATCGCCACATAGGTTGGCTTGAGCGCGATTGTTTTCATGACCCACGAAATCCAGAGCTCTTCCAGCGGCGCGATAACGCCGGGGAAGGACGGTGTGAGATTGTCCTGATAGTCGAACTCCACCAGCATCGCCCGGCCCAGCCGGGTGATCAGCGGACACGAGGTGTAGCCATTGAACTGGCTGTCGCTGGTTCCGCCCGCCAGATCGGCTGCGATATGATCGGCCGCCACCGGCGCCTGCCATTTCACACTGGCTGCGGTCTTGCCTTTGGGCACACCGGCCGCATCGCCGACGACGAACACATTGGGATAGCGCACGTGGCGCATGGTGTGGCGATCGACTTCCGCCCAGCCGTCCGCCGCCAACGGTCCGCTGCCCCACGCCAGCGGGCTGTCGCGCAGCGCCCGTGCAGCCCGCATGGGCGGGATGACATTGATGAAATCATAGCCCAGCTCGGTCTCGCCGGCCGGCGTATCGAACACGGCGCGGCGCGCGCCGATATCGATGGACTTGAGCACATGGCTGTACACCGTATCCACGCCACGGTCCTGATACAGCATGCGCACTTTTTCCGACACGATCGGCACGCTGAACAGCGCATTATTGTGCGCCGCATAGGTCAGACGTGCCCGGCCGCGATTGCCCCGCCGCCTGAGCACATCATCGGTGATGAAGGTGTATTTGAGCGGCGCGCCTGCGCATTTCATTTCCGTGGCGGGGCGCATGAACAAGGCGTCACCGCCCGCGTCGGCAAAACCAGACATCGCCTGCCAGGTCGCCTGCGCGGCTTCAGGGCTGTGATAGACGCTGCCCAGGCCGTTCTGGCCGATCTGGCCGACATCCATGCCTTCAATGGCGTCATAGTCGAGATCAATGCCGACCGCCGCAACGAGATAGTCGTAGGCCACCCGCCGCCCCGAACTGGTCACGACAGCGTTGGAATCGGGATCGAACGCGGCGACCCCTTCCTCAATCCAGTCGGCGTCGCGTGGAATGTAATCACCGGTCCGGCTCACCGGATAGTTTGCAGGCTCCAGACCGGCTGCGACCAGAGTGAAGCCGGGCTGATAAAGATGGCGCGCACGCGGATCAATCAGGGTGATGCGCGCCCCGTCCAGGCGCTGCGCCAGCTGGTTGGCGACCGTCAGGCCGGCTG
This sequence comes from Hyphomonadaceae bacterium BL14, assembly GCA_027627705.1. NCBI lineage: Bacteria > Pseudomonadati > Pseudomonadota > Alphaproteobacteria > Hyphomonadales > Hyphomonadaceae > Hyphomonadaceae bacterium BL14. The sequence goes on along the minus strand of CP091242.1, from coordinate 249,916 downwards.
CCCCTGCCCCGGCGATCACAATGTGGGCCCGGGTTTGCACCTTGGATGATCGCGGCGAACAGGCCGCAAGAGCAGAGGCGGCGGCCAGGCCGCCCGCGCCCAGAGTGAGGAAACGCCTCCGGGATGCGTCAGCCAGCTGATCTTGTACTTGCGGCGGTTCCGTCCTCAACCTGTCTGACTGGTCCACTATTCGTGCTCCCGACCCTATTTTATTTATGGCTATATTACCGGATAATGCGCTTCCCGGCCAACACAAATCGCCGCACTGAAGCGACTGGACCATTGCTGACCGAAGCCAAGGGCAATGAACTTGGCGGCGCGATCGCTTTTCCGTTGCGCGCCAGACAGCCGGGCGCACGGATTGGGTGCCCGGCTGACCCGCAGGATCACGGCACTGCGCCGCACTCCGCCGTCCAGCCATCTGGCGCGTGCAGCACCGCCAGGAAAAGGCGCAACCGGGCCTGCGTTCAATGCGCCCTGGTCCAGAGCGCGTCGCGGCAGACCATCAGCACGCAACCCGAGACCGCGAGCTGGTCGCCCCGCAGCTCCATCCGGGCGTTGTAGGTACGGTCGCGGTCGGGCGCCCATACCCGGCCGTTACGATACTGACCGCTGCCACGCGGTTCCATGTCCAAGACGATCTGGCGCCCGACATTGGGCGAGCTCACGACCTGCTGCTGGCTGTCATGAGCTTCGACAAGGGCACCACAGATCCGGTTGCCGCAGGCGGTGATCTCGACGATGCCAGTGTTGCCGTTATCGTCCGGCGCAGTGCGCCAGAGGCCATGAACCGGATCGGCTTGCGCCGGGAAAGTAATTGCGGCGGCCAAGAACACCGCTGCGAATGCACTGGATTTCATGATGGTGTCCTCCTTGGACACTCAATCTCCACCGCCGCCACGATTTGCGCAAGCGGTGTGGTTGCGCAACGGAAGTCTGGCGCAAAGACTGGCCCAAGCCGATCCGTGTGTGTGCCCTTCGAGGCCTGCCTTGATGCTTTGCCGCGCCATCGCGTTCCAGAATGGCCAGTGCGTACGCCTGTCACGTGTCAGATGGCGGCGGGTTGAAGGCGAAGAATCCCGAAATCGCCGGCATGCCGGCGCCAGATCGCAGATTCGGAAGTCTATCCGTGACGCGCTGCGCCAGACTGCCATCGCCCCCGGTTCAGGCCCCGAAGAGCGCCATCGGCAGGGCACCGATCACGGCACCCGTCATCAGCGTCGCCAAGGTGCCGGAGATCAACGCCCGCGGGGCCAGCTTGAGGATGTCCTCGCGCCGGCTGGGTGCCACCGCGATCAGGCCGCCGATCAGGATGCCCACCGAGGAGAAGTTGGCAAATCCGCACACCGCATAGGTCATGATGAGCCGGGTGCGAGGGCTCATGTCCTCGGCGAAGCGGGCCAGCGCGTCATAAGCGAAAATCTCGTTCAGCGCCGTCTTGAACCCCATGATCGACCCGGCCACCTGGGATTCGGCCCACGGCACCCCGGCCAGCCACACCAGCGGCGCGAACAGCCAGCCCAGCGCCCGCTCCACGGTCAACGGCGCGCCGAACACATCGGGAAATCCGCCGAGCGCGAAGTTGAGCAGGGCGATCAGCGCGGTAAACACCAGCAGCATGGCGATGATATTGATGAACAGGCGCACGCCGTCCGACACGCCGGTGGTCAGCGCGTCCATGGAGGAATGGTAGAGATTGACCGGGATTTTCTCGGTCCCCGCAACGCCCTCTTCCTCGTCTTGCGGATGCATCAGACGGGCAAGCACGACCGCCGCCGGCACCGAGATCAGCGAGGCGGTCAGGATGTGGCCCGCAGCGTCAGGCAGAATGCCGGTCAACTGACTGACATAGATCGCCATCACCGAGCCTGCGACGGTGGAGAAGCCCACCGTCATGATCAGGAACAGATCAGATTTGGAAATGGTGGGCAGGCGCGGCCGGATCAGCACCGGGCTTTCGGTCATGCCCAGGAAGATATTCGCCGCCGCGCCCAGTGACGCCGCGCCGGAGAGATTGAGGATGCGCCGGAACATCAGCGCGAATCCGCGCACCGCGAACTCCAGAACCCGCCAGCGCCACAGCAGCGCGGACAGCGCGGACAGCACGATCACCATGGGCAGGGCCTGAAAGGCGAAGGAGAACAGGAAGCGCTCACCCCCCTCGCGCACCACGAAGGGGCTTTCGCCGCCGCCCAGATAGCCGAACACGAAGCTGGTGCCCTGGGTGGTGGCCGCCTGCAGCACCTCCACCACGCCCGTCAGCGAGGACAGGAAGGCGCGTGTGGGCGCGAAACTGAATAGCGCCACGGCAATCACGTACTGAACGGCCACTGCGCCAGCGATCAGGGCCCAGGGGATGGACTTGCGCGGGCCAAGCACCCAGGCGAGCGCGAGGAAGGCGAACACGCCCAGAAAGCTGCGCAGCTGCAGGCCGAAATCTTCGATCATGCCCGGACACATCCCCGATCACGGCGCGCCACGCGCGCTCCCCGTCATGAGATCGCAACATACCGAAACACGCGCGCTTGGCCAGACGCCCTTGCGTCCCGTGCGCAGGCAGGTCATCAAGCGGCCATGACCGCCCCGATCTGGACGCCCTGCATCAAAGTCTGCTTTGTCGATCCGGCGCAGAACATCTGCGTGGGCTGCTTCCGTACGATGGAGGAGCTGGGCCGCTGGACGCGCATGAGCGATGCCGAACGCGAGGCTGTGAAGCCGAAGCTGAGGCAGCGGGAATCTGCTTACTTGGCAACTGGCAGCAAGTGAACCTGAAAGGGAGCGCCCCAACATGAGTGAGCTAAAGCCCTTCGCTTTTGTGCTAATGCCATTCGATGAGAAATTTAAAGATATATATAAATTTGGAATAAAATCTGTTGCTAACGAGATCGGCGTCGTTGCGGAGCGTGTAGACGAACAACATTTCTCGGAGACAATTTTAGAGCGCGTATACCGTCAAATTTAAAATGCTGATTTTATAATTGATGAAATGACAGGAAAAAATCCAAATGTATTTTATGAAGTTGGTTATGCACATGCTAAAAACAAACTGTGCGCCCTCGTTACTCAAAATGCGCACGACATCCCATTTGACCTCAAACATCATTCTCATGTGATTTACGATGGAACTGCCTCCGATTTGGCTTCAAAACTTACTCCGAAGATCGAGTGGCTTGCATCCGAGGCAAAGCGCCGCAAAACTGAGACGATTAGCGTCAGCGCAAAGGCGTCCGATGGCTTGCTAGATAAAGAGACATATTATCATTTCGGGACCTTTGACCTCTCTCTTGAACTTAAAAATAACTCGGACAACCGGAGTCCCGAAATTGATAGCTTATACATTCGAACTCAACCACTATGGACATTATATTTAGATGAAAAAGAATGCCCCGCGATTGAAATTGATGAAGATGGAAAAAAGCGTCGAAATCATCAGATAACTCCAAGCGTGCGTCGACTTTTACCCAATGCGTTCATGAAATTGAAAATAAAATTCAAGCGACGTCTTTGGTCGAAATTCTCTGGAGAGCCAGAGCAAGAGGATTACCATTCGAAAGGTGTTGTTCGATTGGATATTGCCACGTCGGAGGGCACAATAACGAAAGATTTCACGATCGAAGTAAAGTTTGACGACATTCCTTTCTAATAGCTCACCGCCCCCGAGCGGATCATATTGGCCGGGACTGACCCTGGTTCAGGCTGCGCCATCCAGCGCGCGCGCCACTGCGTCGGGCATGGAGGCGATCACACGCAGATAATTGCGGGTGGCTGCGTCGGGCTTGCGCCTGCCTTGCTCCCAGTCGCGCAGGCTCGCCACCGGCACGCCATAGCGCCTGGCGAATTCCGGCTGGCTTAAACCCGTAGCCGCCCGCGCGGTGCGGGCCAGCACCGCGAAACGTCCCTGCTGGAATTCCTCATCGGACAGAGGGGCATCGGGATCAGGGGCGGTTTTCGCCTTCATATCTTTGGGTTTCGCGCTCATTGGCTTTCCTGACCGAAATAATGCGGGCTGCGCCGCTGCGTGATGCATGGACGCAAACCCAGACCCGTCCTTCAGCGAACCCGTATGTCACGAAGCGCTCCTCGCCATAGTCAAACCGGGTGTCGAGAACATCGACCCGGCCGGGGTCAGCCAGCACCTCCAACGCAAAGCCAAGCGACACGCCATGCTTGTCGCGGTTCGCGTCATCCTTATCAGGATCGTATTCCAACTTGAGCTGAATATACGGCATTGCCGCACCCCCTTCAACCCTCCACAGGCCAGAAGGTCTGACCCCTACCCCCAGATCGCGGAGCGGATCATGTTGGCGGCCACCAGCGCCAGGCCGACGGCAAACGCCTGGCGCAGCCGCGCCGCGTTGAGCCGGTGGGCCAAAGCGGCACCCATCGGGGCCACGAACACCGCTGCAGCCGCGAGAATGACGAAGCCGGGCAGGCTGACAAAACCCAGCGACAGGGGCGCCCGCCCCTCGACCGCCCAGCCGGTGATGACGAAACCCAGAGCCGCCGGTGCCCCGATGGCCACGCCAAACCCGGCCGCCGTGGCCACGGCGGTATGGATGGGGCGTCCGAACACCGTCAGCAGCGTCACGCCGAACACGCCGCCGCCAATGCCCATCAGCGCCGACAGCACGCCGATGAACCCGGCAAGGCCCGCACGCCAGGGCTGGCCGGGCAGCTCGTCGCCCAACCGCCAGTCGGCCCGTCCGAAAAAGAATTGCGCGCTTAGAATGAAGGCGGTGACCGCAAACACAATCACCAGTCCGCGCGTCGGGATGGCACCCGCCAGCGCCGATCCGCCCAGCGCGCCCAGCACGATCCAGGGGGCCCACTGGCGCAAAACCTTGAAATCCACCGCGCCCCGGCCCGCATGGGCGGCGACCGATCGCAGCGAGGTGACGACGATGACCGCCAGCGATGTGCCCACCGCGGCGTGCATGGCGTAGTCGGGATAGCCTAGGAGCTTCAGCGTGTAATACATGGCCGGGACCATCACGACCCCGCCGCCAATACCGAACAGGCCGGCGATCAGCCCCGCAAAGGCGCCCACAGCGATGAGCGCCAGAATGAACAGTCCATAGGTCTCGATCATGCCGCTTCGCGCGCCTCCGCGACGGCTTGCATCGCCGCCTCCACCACCGTCCAGTCTGCTCCCGGCCTGTGGGCGTTCTCTGACAGGACGCGCCGCCACTGGCGCGCGCCGGGCAGGCCTGAAAACAGGCCGAGCATATGGCGCGTTATGGCGTTCAATCGCACGCCGTCCGCGAGGCGCGCCTCGACATACGGCCGGTAGGCCTCGAGCGCTGCCACCGGGTCCGGCGCCCGCTCCGGCTCGCCGTAGCAGCGCGCATCCACCTCGCTCAGGATCCAGGGCGTGTGATAGGCGGCACGCCCGAGCATCACCCCGTCCAGCCCGGCGCCTTCAACCAGAGCGTGATCGAGATCGGCCAGCCCGCCATTGAGAATAATTTCCAGATCCGGCCGCGCCGCCTTGAGCGCGCGCACCAGATCATAGTCCAGCGGAGGAATGTCCCGGTTTTCCTTCGGGCTGAGCCCGTCGAGCCAGGCCTTGCGGGCATGGACGATGAATGTTGTCACGTCAGACTGCGCCACTGTATCGACAAAGCCGAACAACGACTCGCGCGGGTCCTGGTTATCCACGCCCAGGCGGTGCTTCACCGTCACCGGAACCGACACCGCCTCGCGCATCGCGATCAGGCAGTCGCGTACCAGTTCCGGCTCGCGCATCAGGCAGGCACCAAACCGGCCCGACTGAACTCGATCCGACGGGCATCCGACATTTAAATTGATCTCTACGTATCCAAACTCTTGCGCGATGTGTGCTGCGCGCGCCAGCAGATCCGGGTTCGATCCGCCCAGCTGGATCGCCACAGGCTGCTCGGCTTGATCAAACCCGATCAGGCGCGCCGCATCGCCATGGATAACCGCCTGATCCACCGCCATCTCCGTGTAGAGAAGCGCCCGGCGCGTCAGGACACGGTGAAACGCCCGGCAATGCCGGTCGGTCCAATCCATCATGGGCGCGACGCAAAAGCGCCGGTCAGGGGCGGGGGACATGCTCATGGGCGCGGTGTAGGCCAGGGTGCCGATGCTGGCAAACGATCCTGCGATGTCCGGCCGGACTCTCCGACGGTCGCCTCCGGAAAATTGCAATTTGAAATATTTTCTATCGCATCAATATTGACTCATGGTTGCATTCTTGTTTCTACTTAAGATGAGCGCCATGCAAACGCGCTCGCCATCGGAAAGGAGAAAGCCATGCAGATTGCCACGATCAGCCTGTTCGCAGAGGTCGGCGCGGCGCCCGATATCCAGATCGACTCGATCTGTACGAGCACCTCGACGTCCTGCAAGTGCACGAGCTCGTCCTCGTCCTGCTGCTAGGTGCTGTTGACAAAGTACCGGAACCACAGGCGGATTGAAGCGAGATGGATGAAGCCGAGATAGCTGTCGGCGGTCTTGTCGTAGCGTGTGGCGAGGCGGCGTGAGCAGCGCAGCTTGTTGAAGCACCGCTCGATGCGGTTTCTCAGCCCATAGACGAAGTCGTCGATCTGGACGGGGTTCTTGCGGTTTCGGCGCGCCGGGATCATCGGCACGGCGCCGGCGGCTTCCAGCGATGTTCGGATATTGTCGCTGTCATAGCCTTTGTCGGCCAGCAGGACGCGCGGGACTGGGCCATGCGCGGCCATCACCGCCTCATAACCTTTGTAGTCGGAGACTTCACCGCCGGTGATCTCAGCGGCTATGGGCAGCCCTTCAGCGTTGGTGCGAAGGTGTATTTTGGTCGTGAAGCCACCTTTTGAGCGCCCAAAACCCTGTTTTTGAGTCCCCCTTTAGCGCCCGCAGCCTGATGGTGCGCGCGAACGATAGTGGAATCGACCATTTGAAGACTGTCGGGTACGGCCCCGCTCTCGCCCAGCGCTTCCAACATCACCTCCCACACGCCTGACAGCGTCCAGCGGCGGAACTGGCGGTAGACCCGCGTCCACGGACCGAAATAGTCGTGAAGATCACGCCAGGGCGCGCCGGTGCGCGCGATCCAGAACACGCCGTCCAGCACGCGGCGATGATCAGAAGGCGGGCGGCCCCGCTTGCCTCCGGTCGCCACCACGAAAGGCGCAAAGAACGCCCACTCCTCGTCCGTCATCAAACCGCGAACCAAGACCACCTCCCAAAAGCCAGTCTTGAATCACGCTTCGGGCGGGTTGGGAATCCACTTCGTCAACAGGTCCTAGACAGGCCCGGCCCCGCCGGGCGCGGTTCCGGCGGGGCTTACTGTCGGCCTCACTCCAGGAGCCCGCCCCTCCATGCTGGGACATTTCGATATCGTTGCGCTGCCAGAGGGCGGCTATGAACTGGTCAACGGACACGCCGTTACCAAAGTCACGTTCGACAATGACGCCGAACAGGCGATGTTCGCGGCGCTGGTAGAAACATCCAAATCGCCCGCCGCCGTATTGAAAGCCCTGATCCGCGATCATGGGCGCGAGGCGGTCCACGCTTTCTGCCTCAAACTGCGCGACGCCCGTCTGATCAGCTTTGAGAACGAGACCGGTCTGTTACGTGGCGAAGCCGGGGACGGATACGAGGCCCTGCGCCGCGAGATTGCCGCTCTGGGCGATCGGTCAATTGGACTGATCTCCGCCTCGCCGCTGGGTGACGCCCTCAAAGCCCAGCCCGTGCTGAAGAGGGCTGAGCGTCTCGACCTCGCCCGCCGCAACGCGGCCGACGCGTTCGCCGGCTTCATCAGCCGCCATGAGCTGGTGGTAATTGACGCCTCCGCGGCCAGCCCTTCGCTGCTGTCAGCCTTTAACCGGGCTGCGATCGCCCAGAGCCGGCCCTGGCTGCTCGTTCAGGGCATGTTCGAGGGCGCGGGACATGTCGGCCCGCTTTTTCTGGGCGGCGAAACCGGTTGTTATGATTGTTTCCGCGCCCGCCTGCGCAGCAATGCTGCCGGGCTGGCCAGCCTGACACGCTACGAAACCTGGCTGGACGAGACAGGACGGCTGTCGCAGGCAGCCAGTACGCCGTCGTCCAGCTTCCTGACCCTGATTGCGGCGGTCGCAGCAATGGAAATCGAGAAATTCCTCACCGGGTTCGACCTGGCGCAGAGCTTTGGCTATCTGCTGGACATCAATATGCGCAGCTACAACGTGACGGCCCACCGGCTGTACAAGGCCCCGTTTTGTGAAACCTGCGCCGGTCCGTTCGAAGAGCGCACCGCTCCCTGGCTCGACGCGATCACGCTGGAGCCGGCCTGAGCCATGCAGATACACGGTCTCCATGCCCAGGTGGCGCGCTCCACGCGGCTTATCTCGCGCAAGCTTGGCGTCGTGCGTGAGTTCCGGCGTGGGCACAATCAGCCCTTTGACCCGCGCATCGTGTCCTACTCGGCGACCACCTGTGACCCCCGTGCATTCAGTGATGACGCTCTGGTCCACCAGGCCGGCGGTGCCGGGCTGAGCTGGATGCCCGCCTTTCTCGCCACTGTCGGTGAGGCGGTGGAGCGCTATGGCTCGGGCTTTTACCGCCGCGATGCCCTGGTTCACGCCAGCGCCCGCGACTTGCGCAAGCAAGGTCATGCGATTGCGGGGCCAGAGACCTTCGCCCTGTTCCATCCAAGCCAGTATGAGCGCGAAGGCTTTCCATTCACGCCCTTCACCGAGGATCTGGAAATTCACTGGGAGCGCATGCGCGACCTGGCCACAGGGCAGGATGTCCTGTGCCCGGCCGTATTTGTCTACATGCCGTTCCGCGCCGACGCGGTGATGATCAGCGAGCAAATCTCCACCGGGTTCGCCGCCCATGGTGATCCTGTGCGCGCGGCGCTGGGCGGCATTTTCGAAGTGGTCGAGCGCGATGCGTTCATGATCGCCTGGATGAATGAGCTGCCGCTGCCAAAGCTGCGCCTCACTGGCGCGTTGGGCCGCATGATCTCGGACACGATCCCGCACCATTTCGACATCCATCTTCTGGAAATGACGACAGATATCGGTCTGCCGTCAGTCCTTGGCCTGATGCGGGGTGAGCACGATTTCGGCCCGTTCATCGCAGTGTGTGCCGCAACGCGCTTCACATTGATGGAGGCCGCACGCAAAACCGTGATCGAGTTGTGCCAGTCGATCCCGTACTATCGTAGCCTCGTGGACGATGACCGCAGTTTCGAGCGGTTCGAGGATGTACGCACCTTCGCCGATCACGGCATTTTTTATATCAAGCGGCCGGATCTGGCGGGTGTGTTTGAACCCTGGCTGCCGGCGCAAGCGCAGGTGGACGTGCCTGACAAAGCCGAGCCGGAGCCGGTCTGCCAGCTCGGATCGGTCGCCCGCAGCTTCGCGCGTCAGGGCCGGCGCATACTGGTTCGCGACAAAACCACGCCTGATTTAAGGGATGCAGGTTTTTCTCTTCAGAGGGTTGTCATTCCAGGCCTGATACATCTTAATGGTGATTACTCTGCGTATTATCTCGGCGGTCAACGGCTGTATGAGGCACCCGCTCTGATGGGTCACAAGGTGCAGCGCACCTTCGAGACCCTGAACCGGCTGCCGCACCCCTTCCCTTGATGATCCCGGAGACTTGGAGCGATAAATGAGCGCTGCACACGCCCTGTCGGAGGACCGCCTGCTCGCCGAAGTGCGCGCCCGTGATGATGCGCTCTACCGGCTGGATACATTCGACAACAGCCTGGTCATGGAGACGCTGGTCAACACCAAGCTGAGCCGTGACCGCCTGAAGCGCATGGGTCCTCGCACCGCGATGATGGACCATCCCTACGTCCAGAAGCGCGCCGCCCAGCCCTTCAAGAGATATCAGGGGGCGGCGCAGATCCCGCTGGATGACTATCGCGACACGCCCCTCCGAACAGGGCTGGGCGAACTGGTGCACACGCGCAAAAGCACAAAAGACTATGGCGCACAGCCGCTGTCACTGATGCATTTGGGCGCACTGTTGTTCAACAGCTATGGCGTGATACGCACCGAACTGCTGCACGCTGACCGCATCCCCTGGCGCTTCCGGCCCATCCCCTCGCCGGGCGGGCTGTTCGCTTCGGAGATTTATGTGATCGCCCTCAGCAGCGATCTGGAACGCGGCCTGTATCACTACCGGCCCGACCTCAATGTTCTCGAGCGGGTGCGCACGGGTGATTTTACCGACTTCGTGCGCCGGTCATGCGGCGTAGAGCCCTATATCGCGCCGGTGGAGCATCTGGGCGGTGTGATCATCACCACCTCGATGATCGAACGCCTCTACATCAAATACGGCGAGCGCAGCTATAAATTCATGCTGATCGAAACCGGCCTGCTGGCCCAGCAGCTCAGCCTGTGCGCCCACTCGCTGGGCCTGGGGTCGTGCATGCTGGGCGGCTATCTGGACGACGAGGTCCATGCCTTTCTCGGCGTAGATGGTGTGCTGGAAAGCGTCCAGAACCTGATGGTCGTGGGCATTCCCGATGGCTGAGCGCAAGCTGGAGCAGAACACCGGACCGATCGTCCAGGTCGCGGACCTGACCTATACCGTCCGGGGTCAGACCCTGCTGCACACAATCGGCTTCGACATCGCCGAGCACGAGGCTTTTGTCCTTCTGGGAGAGAACGGGTCCGGTAAGACCCTTCTGATCGAGGCGATGGCCGGCGACATCCGTCATCAGGGCAAAGTCAGCTGGCGCGCCGATGTGCCACGCGGACGGCGCGCCATCGCCTATGACGGCTTCGCCACGTTTTCGATGCTCAAAGTGGGTGAAGTGCTTAAGCTTCTGTCGGCGCTTTACAAACACCCGGTGGACCAGCGCCTGCACGAGGTGATGAAACTCGCAGAACTTGAACGCAAGGCGTTCGGCGTTCTGTCAAAGGGCGAACGCAAGCGCGTCGGAGTGTATGCCGCCCTGTTCAGTGCACCGGCCTTCGCCATCCTCGACGAACCTACGGACGGCATGGATCCGATGATGCGCTCCGCCTTCTGGCGGATTATCGAGCAGCGCTCGGGGGCTATCATGCTCACCACCCATATGTGGGATGAGGCCGAAGCCGTCCACGACCGCATCGCCCTGATCTCCGGCGGCCGCTTCCTGCATCCGCCCGCGCCCGCCGGAACTCTCAAGGCGCTGTTGCCGTTCGAGGGCAAGATCAAGACCGCCGCCCTGCCCGAAGCTGCGCGCCCGCCCGGTCAGGTCGTTACACGGGACGGGGTGAGCCTGGTGTTCTTCCGCGACGAGGCTGAACGCAAGGCCGTGATCGCCTGGCTGGGCGAGGCTGGCTTGGCCAACGCCGGCTACTCGGTGCTGCCCATTGATCTGGCCGATGTTTATCACTGGCTGTCGGAGCAGGCTCATGGCTCGTAGCAGTGCCTTCGCCGCCCTGCTGAAAGTCCAGGCGCTTGCGTCGGCGCGCTCGTTCGCCTCGACCTTCTACTCCATCATCCTGCCTTCCTTCCTGTTCGTGATTTTCGGGCTCGTATTCCGCATCGACGCCGAATACGCGGTGTTCTTCCTGCCCGGCATGATGGGCGTGATGGCCAGCAGCGACGCGCTGTTCGCGGTAGGACCCGTGATCAAGGCCTATTACCAGCAAGGGATTGTGCGCGAGTTCAAGAACTATCCCGTGCCCACGGCCTGGCTGTTCATCACCTTCATCATGGTCCGCCTCGTGGTCGTGGCAATCTCTTCGGCCCTTCTGGTCGCGCTGTCAGCGCTGCTGTTCGGCTACCTGCCCGGCCCGGGCACGCTGGCTCTCTACGGAGCTGGCGTCGTTCTGTGCTTTGCGATCTATGCCTTCCTGGCGCTGGCCATCAGCTTCTGGGGCGCCCGCGACGGCCGCGATCAGGGCCTGATCAGTGCCTATTATTTCCTCGGCATGTTCCTGTCCGACGCCTATTTTGTACTGAGCGCGCGCGGCGCCTGGCTGGACGCGGTCGGCTACGCCTTTCCCCTCAAGCCTGTGCTCCAGATCATGCGTGGCGACGCCTCTGCGCTCCTGCCCGCCGCAATCTGGGCCGTTCTGTCCGTGTCCGCTGCTCTGTTTATCCTGTCGCGCGTGCGCTTCGCCCGGGCGGCCTAGCCCATGGAGGTCCCTATGGTTCAGATCAACGCCCTGCCCCGACTGATCTCTGCTGCTGCAGCGGCCGTGTTCATTGCCGCCTGCAATGGCGAGGCCGGACCAGCCAGAACGCCCGTCGCGTCCGCCGCGTCGGCCTTCGAATCTACTGATCCCGGAGCGCTGGCCGGGATTCAGGACCGGATCACCGCCGCACTCGCGTCGGCCCCGGACGCCCGGGCAGGCGCGCTTGAAGACCAGACCTCAGCACTGGAAGCGGTCGAGCCGGGGAATGCCGAGGCGCTGGCGTATTATCGCGACTACTGGCTCGCCTACGCGCTCTATCAGCTCTCCATCGAGCGCCAGCGCGCGGGCCGGGTGGAGGATCCGCAAGCACCGCTGCAGCGCGCCATGACACTGCTGGACCAGATCACGCCGCGCGACAGCGAGGCCTATGCGCTGCACGCCATGGCGGCCGGGCTCAATCTGCAATTCGTGCCGCGCCAGGAGATCATGATCGCCATCGGGGATGTGAATGCGAGCCTGGCCCAGGCGCTGGCGCTGGATCCGGACAATGTACGTGGCCTGTACGCCAACGCGCTGTCAGACTGGAATACGCCGCCCGAGTTCGGCGGGCGCCAGCGCGCCGAGGCCTATCTGCGCCGTGCCGTGGCTGCCCCCGAAGAGGCGGCGCGCCCGCTGGCACCGACCTGGGGTCACGACCTCGCGCATGCACTGCTGGTGGACATTCTGCTCGACACGGACCGGGCTGACGAGGCGCAGGCGGTCTACGAGACGGCGCGGGCCCGCTTCCCGGACAGTGCTGAGCTTGCAGCGCTCGCCGGGCGCTTCTGATCGGCGCGTCATGCGCGCCCTGACATGGTCCCTGGCGCTGGCTGCCGTGCTCACAGCACCTGCGGCGGCGGTCATCCAGCCAGAAACGGGCGCAGAACCGCATGCCGAGATCATCCTGACCGACGGACGCCCCGCCGCTTTTGCGGAAGTGGAGGTCATCAGCCAGAGTGGCCGTCGCGTCGGCCTGGCAGGCTCGGACGGCCGGTTCACCCTGCGCGGGGAAGAACTGGCCGATCCCGAAGCGCGCGTGATCGTTCGCGCACCAGGCCTGCCCGACCGATCTATCACCATGGCGGAGTTGCGTGCCAGCGCCCTGGTGGTCGCGATGCGCCCCGCGTCCGCTGCGGCTGTGGACCGGGTAGTGGTTACCGGCCGGCGCATTTCGCGCGCCTTTGCACCGCGCACGCTGGACCGGCTGAGCATTCTGACCGGTGCCGCATCGCGCGCTGATCCTGTACTGGCGGTGGATGCGTTCGCCTTCTCCACCAATACTGAAGGGTCCGCCGAACTATCGCTGCGCGGCATCCGGCCCTCCGCCAACCGTGTCTATTTCAATGACATTCCTCTCTACGAAACCGCGCGCGGCTCAGGGATCGATCTGATCACCCGCTCCGGTTCCGTCCTCAGCCCGAGCCTCGTGGCGGAGGTGGAAATACATCCCTCCAACCCTCCCAGCTTTCTGGCGGGCAGCACAGGAGGGGCCTTGCGCCTGCTGCCGGACACAATCGCCCGCGATGGCGCGTTTGCCTTCGCCTCCACCGCCGGGGTCAGCGGCGCGCTCACCCGCGCGGGGTCCAGTCCGTCGCGATTCGTGCAGGGTTTCGCCACCGTCACCGATCTGGCCCCCGCCCAGGCTCTCAATCCCGGCCTGTCCCAAACGCTCGACCATTTCCGCAGCCAGAGCGTGGGCCTGTTCGTCCAGTCCGGTGCGGCCGACCGGGTCTCGGCGCAGGGCCTGTTGCAGATTGATGCCGAGGACGGGGCTTATCCTATCAATCTGTTTGGATATGAGGACGTGTTCGCCAATCGGCGCCAGCGGGCCTATGCGCTCGCTTCAGCCGAACGGGTCTTTGGCACCTGGAGGGTGAAGCTTGACGGCGCAGCGACCGGGTCACGCACGCGCGAGCGCTTCGGCAATCTCGCGACTGACAGCAGCAATCGCTATCTGTTCGCGGCGCTGGACGCCGCCGGGTCGCCATCGCCGGATCTCGAACTGCGCTTCGGAGCGGACCTGGAATCCGTGCGTCTGGTTTCGGATGGCGACGGCCCGGCCGATCCGCTGGTTTTCGATCCGGCAGCCCCGTCCGCTCCGATTGATCGCCGCGAGAGCGCCACAGGGGCGCACATCTACATCTACGCCACCCGGCGACTGGGTGACGTGGCCAGCACTTTCGCCGGCCTGCGCCAACCGGTCAGCGGCGATGGCGGGACAGGGTATCAGGCCGGGCTCAGCCTGACGCCGGACGGCGGTCGCAATCGCATCACGCTGGCTGGTGGGCGCTATTATGGCACGGACATTCCCCGGCTCGCCGCTGACGGACCCATTCGTCAGGCGCGTACCGATCAAGCCGCGCTCGACGTCACCCGCCGCCTGTCCTTCGGCACGGCATCACTGGCAGTATTCGCCAGCGAAACCGAAACGGACGGGTCATCACGCGTGCGGTCTGCCGGTGGGGAAGCGTCGATGACGGCAGAGCTCACGTCCAACCTGGATATCAGCCTCGCCCTCACCCATTTGCGCCAGCGCATCGACACCCCCCAGGGGCAAGTCACCGGCGGCAGCGATTTGCCGATCATTGCCCGCGCCAGCGTGTCCTACGCCCTGACCGCCACCCGTCTTTTCAATCTGTCGTATACTGCGCGCTCTGGCGTCCCGGTCACAAACTATGCTGGTGCCGAGCCGTCTGTACTGGTGCCGGGATTCGACCGGCCCGTCTTCGGACCATTCAATAGTGAGCGCCTGGGTGCTTATCACAGCCTTGACGTCAATGTCGTCAGCCTCGCGCGCTTTGTGCCGGGCGACGTCAAACCCATCGGCTTCATCGCCCTGACCAATGTGCTCAATCAGAGCAATGCGCGCGCCCTGTCGCCACAGCCCGGCTTCACGCAAACGCGTGAGCTGAGCTTTCCAGGCCGCGCTGTGACCATTGGACTGGCCTGGACATTTTGAGCTGACCTTACTCGCGCGGCGCAAAGCCCTCGGGCCAGGCAATATCCACCCCTTCGCGAAATTCCGGCGGTCCGTCTGTGCGCAGGCGGCACTCCTGCCAGACCAGTATGGCGGCGGCATTGAGGAAGACCGAGCTATTGCTTAGGTTGCTCTTATGTGCAAACGCAGCCATAGAGTTGAGCATCTCGATCAGATACCCAGCCGCTTCATCTGCTGGCGCAGGCTCGGTCAGGAGCGAGTAGCTATCTGGAAAGGCTTCGGAATCATCGGACATGCCAGCTGCGCCATATCGAGAAAACAACCCCTAGGCGCACTATTTGCATATACTACTACTAAATGCAAGCTGGCGTGGTCAGCGCGCTCTTGTTGACTCCATGCAGGCCTTCACCCACTTTCCGCCGCCGCTGCGCCGGATGATCCGCGCACCGATCCCGCGCCGTTGTGAGTCGCTCAGAACCCATGAATGTTGTCGTCGTCGAATCCCCCGCAAAGGCCAAGACCATCAACAAGTATCTCGGCGCGGACTATGTCGTGCTGGCGAGCTTCGGCCATGTGCGCGATCTGCCGGCCAAGGACGGATCGGTGCGTCCGGACGAGGATTTCGCGATGGACTGGGAGGTCGATCCCAAGTCTCAGACCCGCATCAAGGCCATCGCAGACGCCCTGAAAGACGCCGACACGCTGATCTTGGCCACTGACCCGGATCGCGAGGGTGAAGCGATCTCCTGGCATTTGCTCGAAGCGCTGACCAAGCGCCGGGCGCTGAAAGACAAGCGCATCCAGCGTGTGGCGTTTAACGCCATCACCAAAAAGGCCATCAATGACGCGATGGCCAAGCCGCGTGACGTGGATATGGAGCTGGTCCAGGCGTATCTCGCCCGGCGCGCGCTGGATTATCTGGTCGGGTTCACACTGTCACCCGTGCTGTGGCGCAAGCTGCCCGGATCCCGCTCTGCAGGCCGGGTGCAGTCAGTCGCGTTGCGCCTGATCACAGAGCGCGAAAGCGAGATTGAGCGCTTCAAGGCGCAGGAATACTGGTCGGTTGACGCCGATGTCCGCGCCGACGGCGCGCCAGGCACTTTCCGCGCCCGCCTCTCGCGCTTTGAAAACGAGAAAATCACACGCCTGACCATCGGCGAAGAAAAGCGCGCCCGCGCCGCCGAGACCGCTATTCGCGAAGCGGCCTTTAAGATCGCCGCGGTGGAGGCCAAGCCGGCCAAGCGCAATCCGCCGCCGCCCTTCACCACCTCGACCCTGCAGCAGGAAGCCTCTCGCAAGCTGGGTTTCGACGCCCAGCGCACCATGCGCACAGCCCAGCGCCTCTATGAAGGCGTGGAAATCGGCGGCGAGACGGTTGGCCTGATCACCTATATGCGAACCGACGGCGTTACGATGGACGGCGGCGCGGTGGCCGAAGCCCGCGCGGTCATCCAGAACGAGCATGGGCCGGACTTCGTGCCCGAGAAGCCGCGCTTTTACAGCTCGAAAGCGCGCAACGCCCAGGAAGCCCACGAGGCGATCCGCCCGACCAGCTTTACGCGCAGCCCGGACACGCTGCGTCTGGAAGCCGATCAGGCCAAGCTCTACGCCCTGATCTGGAAACGCGCCGTTGCCAGCCAGATGGAAAGCGCACGGCTTGAGCGCACCACCATTGATCTGGAAAACCCGGACGGGTCGCTGGCCCTGCGCGCCACAGGGTCGGTGCTGATGTTCCCGGGATATTTCGCTCTCTATCAGGAAGGGCGCGACGACGAGGAGGACGAGAGCGAAAGCCGTCTGCCCGCCGTCACGCAAGGTGCCGGGGCGCGCGCCGAGCAGACCTTCACAGAGCAGCACTTCACCCAGCCGCCGCCGCGCTTCACCGAAGCCTCGCTGGTAAAGCGGCTGGAGGAGCTCGGCATCGGGCGGCCCTCCACCTATGCAGCGACATTGTCTGTGCTGCGCGACCGCGAATACGTGCGCATGGATGACAAACGTTTCGTGCCCGAGGATAAGGGCCGGGTGGTCATCGCGTTCCTGGAGAACTTCTTCAAGCGCTATGTGGAATACGATTTCACGGCCGCTTTGGAAGACCAGCTCGACAAGGTGTCCGCCGGCGAGATGGACTGGAAGGACGTGCTGCGCGCGTTCTGGAAGGACTTCTCGGCCAGCGTGGAAGACATCAAGGATTTGCGCATCGGCGACGTGATCGACGCGATGAATATCGCGCTTGAACCGCTGATCTATCCGCCGCGCGAGGACGGGTCCGACCCGCGCATCTGCCCGTCGTGCAATGTCGGCACGCTATCGCTGCGCCTGGGCAAGCACGGAGCGTTCGTGGGCTGCTCCAACTATCCTGACTGCCGCTATACGCGCCCGCTAGGCGTCAATGAGCCGCCCCCCGGCGCTGGCGGCGATGGTGCACTGGGCGAGCACCCGGACACGGGGGCGACGATCTATATCAAGGACGGGCGCTTTGGCCCGTATCTGGAAATGACCATCGAGGGCGAGGAGAAGCCCCGCCGCGGCTCCCTGCCCAAGGGCTGGAGCCCGTCTGACCTCACGCTGGAGCAGGCGATCAAGCTGATCGACCTGCCGCGCCTGGTCGGCCTGCACCCGGAGGATGGCGAGCCCATCGAGGCCGGCATTGGCCGCTATGGCCCGTTCGTGCGCCACGGCTCCACCTACGCCAACCTCGCCAATGGCGAGGAAGTGTTTGAGGTAGGCGTGAACCGGGCTGTGGACCTGATCGCCCAGAAAAAAGCCGGGCGCGGCCAGCGCGGCGGTGCATCGGCGGCCCCGCTCAAGGAGCTGGGCGAGCACCCGTCCGAGGGCGGGCCGATCCAGGTGATGAGTGGGCGCTACGGCCCGTACGTCAAACATGGTAAGACGAACGCCACCCTGCCCCGCGGCATGGACCCGCAAGCGGTCACTCTGGAGCAGGCCGTCGAGCTGATCGCCGCCAAGGCAGGCAAGACCGGCGGCGCGAAGAAGGCGCCCGCCAAAAAGACCCCAGCGAAGAAAGCCCCGGCCAAGAAGGCCGCAGCCAAAAAGCCTGCGGCGAAAAGGGCTGCCCCGAAGAAAGCCGCTGCCAAGACCGCAGCCCCCAAGAAGGATGCATCTTGAGCCGCGACCCCTATGAAGCACACGGGTTCACCCGCAAGGGCCTGATCGAGGCGATCAAGCTGGGCGAAGGCCGCTTCACCAAGCGGGAGCTGGCCCGGGCACTGGGGATTTCCGGCGATCAGAGGATCGGGCTCAAGGACGCCTTGCGTGCCCTGGAAGCCGAAGGGGCGATCCGTAAGACCGGGGCGAAAGCCTACGATATCGCCGGCGGATTGCCGCCGGTGAGCGTATTGGAAGTGTACGACCGGGATGTGGATGGCGAATTCCTGTGCCGGCCCGTGAAAGCCGAGCTGCAAGGCCCTGTCATTCGCCTGGCACCTGAACGCAAGTCCGGCCGGACGCAGCCCGCCGGGGTCGGCGACCGGGTACTCGCCAAGCTGATCCCCGATGATGAAGGCGGCTATGACGCGCAGGTTATGCGTGTTCTGGGACAGGCCTCCGAACGGATACTGTGCGTGCTGCGCCTCTCTGGTCCCGGCGAAGCGCGCCTGATCCCGGTGGACAAGCGCGCGCGTCATGAGCTGATTCCGGCCCGCGGCGAGGCTCACAAGGCAACCGACGGCGATCTGGTCAGCGTGCGCGTGGAATCTGAGCGCCGCCATGGACTGAAGACCGCTGTCATCGAAGAGGTGATCGGGCGCGCCGACAGCCCGCGCGCCGGCTCCATCATCGCCATGGCCGAGCATGGCGTGCCTGAAGGGTTTTCCGACGCCGAGCTCAAAGAGGCCGAGGCGATCCGCCCGGCAGCCATGGGCAAGCGCACCGATCTGCGCGACATTCCGCTGATCACAATCGACCCCCACGATGCGCGCGACCATGACGATGCGGTCTGGGCGGCACCCGATGACGATCCGAAGAATGGCGGCGGCTGGGTGGTGATGGTCGCGATCGCCGATGTGGCCGCCTACGTCCGCGCCGGGTCGCCACTGGACAAGGGCGCACGCAATCGCGGCGTCTCGGTCTACCTGCCCGACCGGGTCGCGCCCATGCTGCCCGAGCGACTGTCCAACGATTTGTGTTCTCTGAAAGAGGGCGAGGAGCGGCCTTGCCTGGCCGTACGCATGGTGTTTGACCGGGACGGCCACAAGCGCGGCCATGCCTTCATCCGCGGCTGGATGCGCTCTGCCGCCAGCCTGTCCTATGAGGACGCGCAGGACGCCATTGACGGCCGCGGCAAGGGCAAGGCCGAGACTCTGCTGGACGGCGTGCTCAAACCCCTTTGGGGTGCCTATGAGGCACTGAAACGTGCGCGCACGCGGCGCGAACCGCTGGAGATTGACGCCCCCGAGCGCAAGATTGTCATCGGCGAGGACGGAGCGGTTCTGGGCGTGAAACTGCGCGCCCGATTCGACGCCCACAAGCTGATCGAAGAGATGATGATCCAGGCCAATGTGGCCGCGGCCGAAGCGCTGGAAGAAAAGCGCACCGCGCAGATTTACCGCGTTCACGATGAGCCGGGCTCTCAGAAGCTGGAAAACCTCGCCGAGTTCCTGCCCCAGGTGGGCCTGAAATGGGCGCGCGGCGACCGGGTTACGCCTGCGCGCTTCAATGTGGTGCTCAAGGCGGCTGAAGGCGGCGAGCATTACGAGACCGTCAATGAGGTGGTTCTGCGCAGCCAGTCCCAGGCGGTCTATGACACCAACAATATCGGCCATTTCGGGCTCAATCTGGAGCGCTACTCCCACTTCACCTCGCCGATCCGGCGCTATGCCGACCTGACAATCCATCGCGCGCTGATCCGCGCCTGGAAGCTGGGCGAAGACGGGCAGAGCGATGAAGAGCGCAGCCAGCTGGAGGCCATCGCCGAGGAAACCACCTTCAATGAGCGCCGTGCCATGGCCGCAGAGCGCGATGCCGTGGACCGCTACATCGCCGGTTGGCTGTCGTCGCGCACCGGCGGAGATTTCGACGGCCGCATCACCGGCGTCACGCGGTTCGGCCTGTTTGTGCGGCTGGATGAAACCGGTGCCGATGGACTATGCCCCATCTCTCAGCTGGGCGACGAGTATTTCGCCCATGACGAAGGCGCGCACGCCCTGGTGGGCCAGCGCACGGGCGCGCGCTTCCGGCTTGGCATGCGCGTCAAGGTGCGTCTGGTAGAGGCCACGCCCGTGACGGGCGGGCTGATATTCGCCATGCTGACGCCTCCTGAAGCTGGAGATCCGAATCGGGGCCGCTCATCCGCACGTTCTGGCCGCAAAGGCTTTGAACGCCGCCCGGGCGGCCGCCCGAACAAAGCCCATGGCCGACGCAAAAGCTGATAACCGCGTTTCAACGCCTGCCAAGCAACGCCCCCGTCTGGCAGCGTCGCTGATCCTGACGCGCAAGCGTGCCAACGGCGAGGTCGAGCTCCTGCTGGGCCGGCGCTCCGGCGGTCATGTCTTCATGCCCCAGAAATACGTGTTTCCGGGCGGCCGCGTGGACCGGGCGGATGGTTATGCCCCGCTGGCGCGCGAGCCGCGCGACGATGTGCGCGCCGTACTCACCCGGGTGCTGAGCGAACGGCGCGCGCGCGCCGCTGCCGCCGCCGCGCTGCGCGAAACCGCCGAAGAAACCGGGCTTCTCCTCGCCCAGCCAGGGGCCATCAAGCGTCCGGGCCTGGCCTGGCAGGCCTTCGCCTCAGCCGGCGTGCGTCCGGACGCGGCCGCCCTTGATCTGGTGGCGCGCGCAATCACGCCGCCAGGGCGCACGCGCCGCTTTGACGCCTGGTTCTTCCACGCCGAAGCCGATCAGATCCATGGCGAGAGCCGCCTGGTCAGCAATGGCGAGCTGGAGGATTTGCGCTGGGTGGAGCTCGACGCCGCGCGCCATCTCGATATCCCGATCATCACCCGCTTCGTCCTGTCCGAGCTGGAGGCGCGTATGGCGCGGCGCGACGCGCCGGTGCGCTGCGCCCGGGTGACCCCCAGGGGCCCAAGAGTGGACGAGATATGAGCCGGCCCGCCGATACCGCTGCGCTATTGCTGATCGATCCTCACAGCGGACGCCTGGCGCTGGGGCGTGATGAGACGGGTCTGGTTACGCCCATGGTCCGGCCGGCGCGCGGCGATGGCGCTGGCCCCGTAACCACGCCTGCCCTGCCGCAAACAGCTCTGGGGGCACCGGAGAGCCGGACGGCGGCCTTTCAAGACGCATCCCTGCGCGCCTTGTTCGAGTGCCTCGGGCAATTGGTCGCACGTCCGGGCCCCGTTGACGCCAAGCTCACCCGTGAGGGTGGCTGGGGCCGCATCGCGCGCCACCAGCTCGTCCCGGACCGCGGCGCACTGGTGTATCTGGGCCGCGCGATTGATCCCGTCGACGCCCCGCACCGGCGCCATGTGCGCGTCTTCACCGCTCCGTTGAGCGCTGTATCCAACTCAATCAAGCGGCGAGGCCGGTGCGAGCGTCTGGTCTGGCTGGACCCGGCGGCCGCCGAACACAGCCTGGACGATCCCGCCTTGACTCCCTTCCTTCTGCGGGCGCTGCAAGGCGCCGGGACGCCGGCGCTGAAAGTGACATTTCGCGCAGGACACAGGCTGGAACAGCCGCTATAGCCGCCAGCATCATGGCCATCCGATTTCTCACTGATCCCGCGCTCGGGCGCACGCGTTCGCTGTGCGCCGCCATATTGTGTGCGGCCATGGCGGGGTGCGGATTTGGCCTGTTGATGCCGCTGGTGGCGCTCAATCTGGAGGCCATGACCGGATCGGCGGCCGTGGTCGGCCTGAACGCCGCTGCCGCTGCGATCTCCACCATCGTCGCCACGCCGCTCATCCCGCCGCTGCTGGCGCGCACACCACCGCGTGTGACGATCGCCGCCTGCGCAGCCCTGACCGGCTTGGGAATTCTGATTTTTCCGTTCCTGCCTGATGTCACGATCTGGTTTGTGCTGCGCTTTGTGATTGGCCTGGCGGTGACGGTGATCTTCGTGGCCAGCGAAACCTGGATCAACCAGCTGGCCAAGCCCGAAAGCCGGGCGGGCCTGCTCGCGG
Source organism: Hyphomonadaceae bacterium BL14 (assembly GCA_027627705.1). Classification (NCBI taxonomy): domain Bacteria; kingdom Pseudomonadati; phylum Pseudomonadota; class Alphaproteobacteria; order Hyphomonadales; family Hyphomonadaceae; species Hyphomonadaceae bacterium BL14. The sequence goes on along the minus strand of CP091242.1, from coordinate 227,768 downwards.
TGTACGCCACGGTGCTGTCGGGCGGCTTTGGGTCAGGCGGCATCCTGCTGGCAGTGCTGGGATCGCAAGGCTTCGCGCCCTGGATCGCCGGCGGGGCGATCTTCCTGCTGGGCACCGTGCCGATTCTGCTCCTGAAAGGACCGGATCTGGTGGCACCAGACCGGGCCGATTCCGGACCGCTGGCATTGTGGAATGCCGGACGGCTGGCACCGGTGGCGATCCTCGCGGGCTTTGTGTTTGGTGCCCTGGAGACCGGAATCTTTGCTCTTGTGCCGGTCTATGCCGAGCGCCTGGGCTTCACCGAAACGGTGGTGGGCCTGCTGGTCGCAGTCGGCGCGCTGGGGGCCATCGCCATGCAGATCCCTATCGGACGCTTCGCCGACCGGGCAGGCCGTCTGGTCACCCTGCGCCTGATCGCGGGCGCCGCGGTTGTGCTGGCACTGCTGATTGCCATCGCCGGCGCACGGCTGTGGGCGCTCTATCCGATGATCTTCCTCTATGTCGGCATCGCCAGCGCATTCTACACCGTTGGCCTGGCCCTGATCGGTGAGCGGGTGCGGCCCGGACAGCTTGCCAGCGCCAACGCCGCCTTCATCTTCGCCTATGGCGCGGGATCGCTTGCCGGACCGGTCAGTGCGGGCGCGGCTATGGACGCGTTCAACCCGTGGGGCCTGCTGCTGGCCTTCGCACTGTTCGCCGCGTTCTATCTCGCCGTGGCATGGCGGGCCAAGGAGCGCTGAGCCGTGCGCATGGCCAAGGATTGACACCGGCGCGCGCGTGCGTATGTTCCGCCGCTCGCAATGCGCCCGGGCCTGCCTGGGCGCGCCATCTCATTCGACCGGGTGCTCGACCATGGCCAAACCGACAACCATCAAGATCCGCCTGAACTCGACGGCGGGCACGGGTTATTTCTACGTGACGAAGAAAAACGCCCGGACCATGACCGAGAAGCTCGTGCTGAAAAAGTACGACCCGGTCGCGCGCAAGCACGTTGAGTTCAAGGAAGGCAAGATCAAGTAGGCTGCCGTTTGCTGATCAAGCTGAAACCAATTTATTGAGAGAGGCTGCGTGGATCACGCGGCCTTTTTCTTTGCGCCGACAACCTGGTTGCGGCCCGAGGCTTTGGCCTCATAAAGCGCGGCATCAGCGCGCCCGATCAGGTCTTCCACATCATCACCCGGGCGCGCCTCGGCGACGCCCACAGACACGGTCACGCTCAAGTCACCTTCAGGCCCGTTGAACGCATCCCGGGCCACCGCGGCGCGCACGCGCTCGGCCGCCTCCAGTGCCGCATCGGCCCGCGTGCCTGGCAGGATCAGGATAAACTCCTCGCCACCAAATCGTGCGGCGATGTCGATGGCGCGCATCTCGCGCATGATACGCGCGGCGAAGCCTTCCAGCACGGCGTCGCCAGCCGCGTGGCCCCACGTGTCATTGATGCGTTTGAAATGGTCGATATCCATCAGCGCCGCCGAAACCGGTTCGCCTCCCGCCGCCAGGCCGTCGAGCGCCTGGCCCAGGCGCGAGCTGGCATAACGGCGATTGAACAGGCCGGTCAGCGGATCCTTCACCGCCATCTCGAGGCTTTCCTCAAGCCGGTCGCGCAGGGCGTCCGCATAGGTCTTGCGCCGGATCTGGGTGCGGGCGCGCGCCGCCAGCTCGCCGCCATCGATGGGGCGGGCGATGACATCGTTCACCCCAAGGTCCAGCGCGCGCACCATGGTGCGCCGGTCATCGGCCTCCACCACCGCCAGGATCGGCAACTGGCGCGTCGCCGCCTCCGAGCGGACGCGTGCGCACAGGCGCAGGCCGTCAAAGCGGGGCGAGGATACATCTACGATCATCAGATCATGACCATCGGCCAGGTGCGCCGCCTCGCGCGGATCGCAGACTGCACGCGCGACAAAAGGCTCCACCAGCTTGGCGGCGAGGCGCTCGGCCCCTGCCTGATCCGCGCCGACCACCAGCACAGAGCCGCCCTGAAGTGGCGCATCAGGCTCGGCCTCCGCTTCGCGCTCGCGATGGCGCAGCCGCAGCTCGTCCATGATTACTTTGAGCCGCAGGAGAGAGCGCACGCGGGCAAACAGCGCCACATCGTCCACCGGCTTGGTCAGAAAATCATCAGCGCCCGCTTCAAGTCCCGTGATCCGGTCGGCGCGCTGGTCCAGCGCGGTGATCATCACGACGGGGATGTGGCGCGTGACCGGGTCAGCCTTCAGGCGGCGGCAGGTTTCAAACCCGTCAATGCCAGGCATCATCACGTCGAGCAGAATGATGTCCGGCTCGTGGCTGCGCGCCAGCGTCAGGCATTCATACCCGTCAGCGGCCTGTAGCACCTCGAAATACTCGGCACTCAGCCGCGCCTCCAGGAGGCGCCGGTTGGTCTCGATATCATCGACCACCAGAACGCGCGCGCTCATGTCTGTATCCGCCTCAACCGAGGAACTTGCGTACAGTTTCGATGAAGCTCGCCACGGTGATCGGCTTGGACAGATAGCCCTCGCAGCCTCCCTGGCGGATCCGCTCCTCGTCGCCTTTCATGGCGAAGGCTGTGACGGCCACCACGGGAATGCTCGCCAGCGTCTCGTCATTCTTCAGCCATTTGGTGACGTCCAGCCCCGACACCTCGGGTAGCTGGATATCCATGAGAATGAGATCCGGCATGTGCTCACGCGCCATATCCAGCGCCTTGAGCCCTTCGCGCGTCTGCACGGTTTCAAAACCATGCGCCTCGAGCAGATCACGAAACAACTTCATGTTCAGCTCGTTGTCTTCAACGATCAGAACTTTTTTGGGCATGACCTGCAGCATGAGACCGCGCTTCCCCAATCGCTCCGCCTATTGGCGTGAGCAGTGACCATCCACAACGCAGTAAACCTCACTTTCCTTAATCAAGAATGAGTCTGGCCGGTTTCCCGGACAGGCGGAACAGGATATGAACACGAAAAATCTGGTCAGGGAAGCGCGATGCCTCGTCTGGGCATAGATCTGGGCGGCACCAAGATCGAAGCCGCCATCCTCGAAGACGACGGCGCGATGAGCGTGCGCGAGCGCATACCCACGCCCGCCACCTATGACGCGAAAATCACCGCTATGGCTGATCTGGTCCGGGCCGTGGAGAGCCGCCGGGGTCTGGGGCCGCTGAACACGGGCCTGGGCCATCCCGGTTCCCACAACCCGCGCACCGGCCTGATGCGCAATGCCAATTCCACAGCGCTGAACGGACACGCGCTTGACCGCGACATCTCCGCTGCGCTGGACCGCGAGGTGCGCTGTGCCAATGACGCCAACTGCTTTGCCCTGTCCGAGGCGCGCGACGGGGCCGGGGCCGGCGCTGCCAGCCTGTTCGGGGTCATTGTGGGCACCGGCGTGGGCGGCGGGCTGGTGATACGTGGCGAACTTGTTACCGGCGCTGACGGCAATACGGGCGAATGGGGCCATACCGCCTTGCCCTGGCCGGTGCCCGAGGAGGTCCCCGGCCCCGCCTGCTATTGCGGGCTGCACGGATGTGTCGAGGCCTGGTGCTCCGGCCCCGCGCTCGCCAGAGATCATGCCCGCGTGACCGGCGAAACCCTCACGGCCGAAGCCATCGCGGCGGCGGCTGCGGCGGGAGAGCCAGCCGCGCGTGCCAGTCTTGACCGGCACGAGGCCCGGCTGGCCCGGGCGCTGGCCAGCGTGGTCAATATTGTCGACCCGGATGTCATTGTGCTGGGCGGCGGGCTGTCGAACCTGCCTGGCTTGCCTGAACGGGTGGAACAGGCGCTGGCGCGTTGGGCGTTCACAGATGAACTGGTCACGCGGATCCGGCGTCATAACCACGGCGACTCCTCCGGTGTGCGCGGGGCCGCCTGGCTGTGGCCGGCATGAGCGCGCCGGGCTGGTGCCGCAAATGCCTGATGCCGGTGGCTGCGGACGATCCCGCCTGCCCGGCCTGCGGCGCGCGCCAGGCCCTGCGCCATCGCGAACTCGATACGCTGTCCATCGCCCATATCGACTGTGATGCCTTCTACGCCGCGATCGAAAAGCGCGACGATCCCTCGCTGGAGCATAGGCCGGTCATCGTCGGCGGCGGGCGCCGGGGCGTGGTGGCGACCTGCTGCTATGTGGCCCGCCTGTATGGCGTTCGCTCGGCCATGCCCATGTTCAAGGCGCTGGCAGCCTGTCCTGACGCCGTGGTGGTTCCTCCGCGCATGAGCGTCTACGCGGCTGAAGGCAAGCGCATCCGCGAGATGATGGAGGCCGTGACGCCGCTTGTAGAGCCGCTCTCCATCGACGAGGCCTTCATCGATCTGTCCGGCACTGCCCGCCTCCACGGTGCCCCGCCCGCCCTGACCCTGCTCAGGTTGCAGCGCGCCATCCGCGAGAGCGTGGGCGTGACAGTATCGGTGGGGCTGAGCTTCAACAAGTTTCTCGCCAAGACAGCGTCCGAGCTCGACAAGCCCAATGGATTTGCCGTGATCGGGCGGGCCGGGGCGCCGGACTTCCTGAAGGCGATGAAAGTCTCGGCGGTCTTCGGCGTCGGCCCGGCGACGGCCAAAAAGCTTGAAGCCGACGGTCTCCGGACGCTGGGCGATGTCCTCGCCCGCCCTGAGCGCGAGCTGATCGCCCGCCATGGCGAGACCGGGTGGCGGCTCCTGTGCCTGGCACGCGGCGAGGATGCCCGCACTGTCAATCCCGACCGCGACCGCAAATCGGTTTCCGCCGAGACCACATTCGAGGAGGATATCGCCAGCAAGGAGGTCCTGAAGGACAGGCTCTGGCCCCTGTGTCTCAAGGTCGCTGACCAGATCAAATCAAAAGGCATGGCAGGCCGGGTGGTGACGCTCAAACTCAAAACCGACCGGTTCAAGACCCTCACCCGCCGGCGCACGCTCCACGACCCGGCCCAGCTGGCTGACACCCTGTTCCGCCATGCCTGCGCCATGCTGGATTCGGAAGCCGATGGCGTGCGCTACCGCCTGATTGGGGCAGGGTATGGCGATCTGACGCCTGAAGCCGGCGATGCGGGCGATCTGGCTGATCCTGGCGCGCTGCGCCGCGCCGCCGCTGAACGCGCCATGGACGCCGCCCGGGCGCGGTTCGGCACGTCCGCCGTGATCAAGGGCCGCATGCTCGGCCGCGACAAAGCCTGATTGCGAAGGGCCGGCTCAGGTCTCGCCCGCCAGCCGCAGCGCGGGCCCCGGCACCGGCGCATCGCGCACCTCCAGCACCGCATGGCAATCAGCGAGGAAGCGCTCTCCGGCAGCGCCGCCATCATCGGTCCAGGACCGCGCCAGGGTGCGGGTGAAAAAGCGAGTCAGCGCCGCACGCCAAGCGCCGTCCGGGTCCTGTCCCTCGCGCTGGACGCGGGCGCAGGATTCGATGGCGGACTCGTAGACCTCGGCCAGCCAGGCCAGCGTGTCGTGGGCCTCCTCCAGACGTGATCCGGACCCGGCACCGCCGCCCGCGCGCCGCTCACCCTCACGCAGCGCGGCCAGATGGGCGCGGCTGAGCGTGGCACTGGGCTGGTCGCCCGCGCACTGGCCCGCGCGCGGCGTCAGATCGGCCAGCTGGCGCGTTACGCGCAGGCCCAGCAGCAAATCCTGTCTTATGCGGGCCAGCTGGACGGGGGTGGTGTGCAGACGGCGCTGATCCAGCAGCGCGCGGCCAGCGCTTTCAAGCAGCTGCCAGAGGGTGCCACGATGGGTGTCAGTGATAGCGTGACGCGCGCAGATGCGGTCGATATCGGCCGGATCATACAGTTGATCGCCATCCAGAATGACGAACCGTGCCGCCCCGTCCTCACACAACCGCGCCATGCGTGTCCTCCCGGCCTGACCTGTGCGACTCAAGGATGAGCCCAGTCAGGTGACACACTGTGACTGAAAGATTAACGCACGCGAAGCCGCGAGCGGCATGCCGGCGCATCTCGGTTGTGGAAAACCTGAGGGCGTGCGCCCCGGAAAATGGTACCGCCTCCCTGGATTGAACAGGGGACCTCTAGATCCACAATCTAGCGCTCTAACCAACTGAGCTAAGGCGGCATGCCATGACGGGCGCGCACGAGCGAGAGACCCGCCGTGCGCAGGGCGCGGAAACTAGCTTCGGGGCGCGCCGCGCGCAAGACCTGCGCGCGGCTGGCTTGCAGGGGGGCGTCAGGCGTAGCCGCGGCTGCGCAGATGGGCATTGAGCGCGTTCATGCGCACCTCATCGGACGGGTGGGTGGACAACAGCGCCGGCGGCGCGCCGCGGCTCTGCTGCGCCATCATGCCTTGCCAGAACGTCACCGATTCGGTGGGCCGATAATTGGCGCGCGCCATGTAGTCCACGCCGATCCGATCGGCCTCCAGCTCGTGGCGGCGTGAATAGGGCAGCAAGACACCGAAGGTCAGCCCGGCACCCAGAACCCCTGCCCAGGCACCGGCGTTCTGGACATCAGCCGAGTCCAGCGCCACAGCGGCGAGCCCTGTCGCCAGTCCGGCGGCCATTTGCTGGGAGGCCCGCTCCTGAGCGTGGCGGCCCGCAACATGGGCGGCCTCGTGTCCCATTACTGTCGCAAGCTGGTCGTCATTGCGGGTGACCTCCAGAAGGCCGCGATACACGCCGACCTTGCCATTGGGCAGCACCCAGGCGTTCACCTCATCGGAATCGAACACCACGAACTCCCAGTCGTGATGGGTCATGCCCGAAGCATTGGCGATGCGTCCGCCGACGCGGTCGGCTTGGGCGCGCAGGGTGCGGTTGGTGCTGACCCGCTCGCGCTGGCGCGCGGCCTGCCAGGTCTGGTCTGACAATTGGGCAATCTGCGCGTCGGATACCAGCATGAGCTGGCGGCGGCCAAGTTCGGGATTGTCTGCTGTACATCCGGCCGCCGCGAACGGGAACACCGTGCCGGCAGCCAGGCCAGCCAGCAGCTCTCGCCGGCCCAATCGAACCTTGGGCAAGGCGTTGAATTCTGTCTGAGTCAGCATGCTGTCCCCTTCTCTCGACATCACCCGAAGCGGGCGCGGTTTAAAGATTTCCGGCGACTTCGCCATGGAAACGCCGCACGAATATCGTCATCATCATCTCACAAGCGGCGTCTGGCGCAAGCCGGAGGCGTCGATCCGAGAGCCTGAAGACGGAGCCGTACCATCATGCGCACCCTGCTCATCATTCTTCTCCTTCTCGCCGCATTGATCGCCGGCGCGGTCCTGGCTCTGCCCGCGCTGTTCTCTTCGGACTGGCTGCGCGAGCGCGTCAGCGCTGAGGCCAGCGCGTTGATCCATCGCGAGGTGCGACTTGCCGGCGAGGTATCGCTTCAGGTCTTCCCGCGCGTTCAGGTCCGAGCCGCCGATGCCTCCATCGCGAACGTGCCGGGCTATGGCGACGAGCCGCTGGCGCAGATGGGCGAGTTGCGTGCCTCTCTCGCGCTTTTGCCGCTTCTGTCGCGGCGTATCGAGATCGAGGAGTTTGTGCTGATCGATCCGGTCATCAGACTGGAGGCCCGCTCCGACGGCAATAACTGGACACTGGGCGCGCCCGCCAGCGCCGACCGGCCAACCCGCGCAGCGGGTGAGGGACTGGTGCGCCGCCCGGGTGCCCTGCCCTTCGAGGCGGCATTTGGCGATGTGCGCATCGAGAACGGCTCGGTCTTATACCGCGATCCCGGTCAGACACGCCGGATCGAGAACCTCGATCTGTCGGTTGGCCTGCCCTCCGTCGATGATCCGGTCAATCTGAGCGGCTCGTTCAGCGCTGACGGCCGCCCTATGCAGTTCAACGTGCAACTGAGTTCACTGCGCGGCTTTTTCGAAGGCGCCGAAACCGCCATGACTTTGGACATGACCGGCGCGCTGGCCGATCTGAGTTTCGATGGACGCTTCCTTGAAGGCGAGACATTGAGCTTTGACGGAAGCACTTCGGTGGATCTGCCGCTGCCCGCACTGGCGCGCTTCCTCGGCACCGACCTGCCTGACGGCCCGGTCTTCCGCCGCTTTGCAGCGGACGCCCGAGTGGCGGGCACGCCGGGACGCCTGGTCCTGTCGGGCGCTTCGGTGGTGTTTGACGATATCCGCGCCAATGGCGACCTGACGCTGGACTATGAGCGCACGCGCCCCCTCATCACCGGCAACCTGCAGACGGCAGATCTGGATATCACGCCCTACATTCCGGCTGATGACCCCGCCGCAACGGGTCAAGCCGATGGCGGCGGCCTGGGTCCGTGGAGCGATGACCGCATCGACCTGTCAGCGCTGAGCACAGTGGATGCGCGCATCGGCGTGCGCGCCGCGCGCTTCAAGGCGCGTGATATCGTGGCCGAAAACGTCAATCTGGAGGTGACGCTGGACAATGCGCTCCTGACCGCGCGCCTGAACGAGTTCCGCCTCTATGGCGGCGAGGGCGAGGTGACGATGATCGTCAACGCGCGTCAGCGTACGCCGCGCTATTCCATCGCTGCTGACATCTCAGCACTGGACGCGCTGCCCTTCCTGACCGCCGCCGCCGGGTTCGACCGGCTTCAGGGCCTGGGCCGCCTTGAGCTTGATCTGAGCGGAACCGGAACCAGCCCGGCTGCCCTGATGCGGTCACTGGACGGGACTGGCCGTTTCAACTTCGCTGACGGTGCCATTGTCGGCGTCAACCTTGCCCAGGTGATCCGTACCGTGCAGCAGGCGATCGAGACCGGGTCGCTGCCCTCGGGCTTCGCCGACAGCGAGCAGACCGACTTCTCGGCTCTGTCCGGATCGTTCAATGTGCGCCAGGGCGTGGCGCAGAATATCGATCTGGCCATGCTCAGCCCGCTGCTCCGGGTCGAGGGCACCGGAACCCTAAACCTGGCCGAACAGATGATCGACTACCGCCTGACCCCGCGCGCGGTGCAGACGCTGGCCGGCCAGGGCGGTGCAACCGACCTGCAGGGCCTCGCCGTGCCGGTGCGCCTCCGGGGCGGGTTCAATAATGTCTCCGTGTCGGTTGATTTTGAAGCGGTGGCCCGCGATCTGGTGCGTCTGCGCGCCGGATCGCTGATCGGCGGACAGGCCGGTCAGGCGCTCACCGAGGGCCGCCGCATTGAAGATGTCGCCCGCGACGCCGCCCAGGGTGCGCTGCGCGACGCGCTGACCCGGCGCCCGCGCGAGGGCGAGAACGGCGAGCAGGAGGCCCGCGAGGATCCGGCACGCCGCCTGCTCGAAGGCGTGCTAGGACGCCGCCCTCAGCCCCGTCCGGAACCGGAGCCAGAAGCGGAGCCTGAAGGCGACGATGACGGGCGCTAGCTCGGTATGGTCTTGATCGGATTGGCGTAGGGCTATCTACTGCCTCGCAAATCTGCGCCAGCCGTTACCGGCGCAGCCAATGAGGAGCAATCGCCATGATCCGCATCATCGCCGCCGGAGCCGCCGCCATGAGTTTTTCCATATTCGGCGATCTGGCCAGCGCTCAGACCTTCTATCCCGGCGAACGTGTAACAGGCGATCATTTCGCCGGACGCTCGCCCGTCATCGCGCGCAACGGCATGGCCGCCACTGCCCAGCCTCTCGCCACACAAGTGGCACTGGATATCCTCAAAGCGGGCGGCAGCGCCGTGGATGCCGCCATAGCGGCCAATGCGGCGCTGGGCCTGATGGAGCCGACCGGCAATGGCATTGGCGGGGATTTGTTCGCCATTGTCTGGGACCCGGAGACCGGCGAGGTGCACGGGCTGAACGCGGCCGGGCGCTCGCCGATGTCGCTCAGCTATGAGACGGTTCTGGAGCGCTCGGGCGAAGCGGGTGCGATTCCGCCGCTGGGTGCCATGGCGGTCTCTGTCCCCGGTACTGTCGACGGTTGGTTCTCGCTGCACGAGCGCTTCGGGCGGCTGCCGATGAGCGAAGTGCTCGCCCCGGCGATTGGCTATGCCGAGGACGGTTTCCCGGTCTCCAAGACCATCGCCTTCTACTGGGCGCGCAATATGCGCATCCTCGAACAGCGCCACGCCAACGGGCAGATCGAGGAGTTGGCGAACGCGCGCGCCACCTACTACACGCCCGACGGCGCCGCCCCGGTGGAGGGCGAAATCTTCCGCAACCGCGATCTTGCGCGCACCTACCGCCTGCTCGCCGAGGGCGGCCGCGACGCGTATTACGAAGGCGAGATTGCGCAGTCTATCGACAGGTATATGCGCCGGATAGGCGGCTGGCTGAGCGCTGAGGATCTGGCGGCGCACCGGTCGGACTGGGTCGAACCGCTGAGCGTGAATTACCGCGGATATGATGTGTGGGAATTGCCGCCCCAGGGTCAGGGGATTGCCGCGCTTCAGATGCTCAACATTCTGGAGGATTACGACCTCGCCGGCATGGGCTTCATGAGCGCCGACGCCCTGCATGTGATGATCGAGGCCAAGCGCCTGGCGTTCGAGGACCGGGCCCGCTTCTACGCCGACCCGGACTTCATGGACATCGACGCGCGCGCCCTGCTCACAGATGAGTATGCCGATACGCGCCGCGCCCTGATCTCCATGGACCGGGCGATGGAAACCGTGTCCCACGGCGATCCGGCGATCCTGGAGACCGCCGACACCACCTATCTGACCGTGGCCGATTCCAGCGGCATGATGGTGTCGCTGATCCAGTCAAACTTCCGCGGCATGGGCTCCGGCCTGGTGCCGGACGGGCTGGGTTTCATGCTGCAGAACCGCGGCGAGCTGTTCAGCCTGGATCCTGACCGCCCCAACGCCTACGCGCCGGGCAAGCTGCCCTTCCACACCATCATCCCGGCCATGGTGACGCGCGACGGCCAGGGGGTGATGAGCTTTGGCGTCATGGGCGGCTCCATGCAGCCTCAGGGCCATGTGCAGATCCTCGTCAATATGATCGATTTCGGCCTGAACGTGCAGGAGGCGGGCGACACCGCGCGCTGGCGTCATGACGGGTCCAGCTCGGAGGTTGGCCGCATTGGCGATGAGGCCGGCAGGGGCGAAGTCTTCGTCGAACGCGGTATGCCGGACGATGTGCGCGCCGCGCTGGAAGCACGCGGCCATGTCATCCGCGACGGCGACCGGTCGTTCGGCGGCTATCAGGCGATCTGGCGCGACCCGCGCACCGGCGTCCTGCACGGTGCCACCGAAATGCGCACGGACGGTGCCGCGCAAGGGTATTGAAGCCGGTCAGCCTGATTGACATGAACGCTTGCCTGAAAGCGAATTCACCTTCCGTTCAAGGGGGCTGGGGCTTGCTCGCGCCTGTTGACCAGACAGGAGAGCGATCATGTTCACACTCATGCGCCTTTGCGCCGCAGCCGCTGCTGTGGTGTTCGCCGCGACCAGCGCAGCTGATGCCCAGAGGGGGGGACGCGGCCCGGACCGGCCGGCCATCGTCCTCTATGAGCATGCCAATTTCCAGGGCCGCTCAATCCGGATTGATGGTGACGCGCCCAATTTCGCGTGGATCGACTTCAATGACCGAGCCAGTTCAGCCCGGGTCGAGGGCGGCCAGTGGGATGTGTGCGAGCATGCCGACTATCGCGGGACATGTGTGTCGCTGACCAGCGATGTCGCACAGTTCACGGGGCGGCTGAACAGCCAGATCAGCTCGGTGCGCGCCGTCCACCGCCAGCGCCCGGATTCGCGCCAGGGTGTCACCTTCTGGTCCGGCCCCGACTATACAGGGCGCGCTGTGACGCTGACGCGGCCAGAAGACAATTTCACCCGGATCAATTTCAATGACATGGCGCGCTCGGTGGAGGTGCATTCGGGCAGCTGGACGCTGTGCGAACACGCCAGTTACCGGGGACGCTGCGTGGAGCTGGACCGCAATAGCGGCGATCTCGCCCGGTTCCGCATGCAGGGCATTATCAGCTCCGCCACACCGGACGGCCTGCCCCACAGCCAACCCGATCCCGGCTGGGGCGGCGGCGCTCCAGGCTGGGGTGCCTACCCAGGCGGTATTGACGGGGCAACGCAAGGGGTGTCGTCGCGCTTCTACGCGCGCCCCGAAACCCAGGGCGCAGCGGTGGCCGCCTGCATCACACCCGGATCACTATGTGGTCAGCCTGCAGCAGACCAGATGTGTCAGCGCGCCGGCATGCGCCGGGCAACCTGGTTCTCCTCGGAGCCCTGGCGTGGACCGGTTATTCACCTGGGTGACAACCGCCGCCAGCAGGGCGGGACGGTTCTGATCGACGTGCTTTGCACATACTAGGACAGGTTACGGGCGGAGTGCTTGGCGCTCCGCCCGGACGTGTGTCTGTGAAAGACGCCTAGCGCCAGGGCGGGCAGTCGAGACCTTTGGGCGAGCGCGTGAAAATTTCCACCCCGTCCGCCGTCACGCCGACCGTGTGCTCGAACTGGGCGGACAGGGACTTGTCGCGGGTCACCGCTGTCCAGCCGTCCGACAACACTTTCACGCCCGACTTGCCCGCGTTGAGCATGGGCTCGACGGTGAAGAACATGCCTTCTTCGAGCACCGGACCGTAACCGGCCTCGCCAAAGTGCAGCACATTCGGCGCATCGTGGAACAGCCGCCCGATACCATGGCCGCAGAAATCGCGCACCACGGAGCAGCGCTGGCTTTCGGCGAAGGACTGGATCGCCCAGCCAATATCGCCAAACGTGGCACCGGGGCGGATTATGGCGATGCCGCGCATCATGGCCTCATAGGTCACTTCCACCAGGCGCTCGGCCTTGCGGCGCACCTCGCCCACCGGAAACATCCGGCTGGTGTCGCCATGCCAGCCATCGAGAATGCAGGTGACATCGATATTGACGATATCCCCGTCTTTGAGCGGCTTCTCGTTGGGAATACCGTGGCAAACCACGTGGTTGATCGAGGTACAGCTGGACTTGGTGTAGCCCTTGTAAAACAGGGTCGCCGGCTTGGCACCATGCTCCAGGAAATACGTGCGCACCAGATTATCCAGCGCCTCGGTGGTGACGCCGGGCCGCACATGATCGACCAGCATGTCCAGCGCCGACGCGGCCAGCCGGCCAGCCTTGCGCATGCCTTCGAAATCAGCCGGCGCATGCCGCTTGATCTGACCGTCGCGCCGCGGTGCAGCGTCCAGGTCCAAGTCCAGATCGATATCCAGTCCGCCGTCGTTCACGCGTTCAGGCTCCACTTTGTGTGGCGCTGATATACTCAAAAGCGAGGGCTGAGGGAACCGGTAGCGCCGCTACTCGCCTGCGAAGAAGCTGTCCGCATTCCAGCGCGGGGCCTCCGGCGCGTTCGCAATGGCCTGGATAATGGCCAGGTTGATATTGGCGAATTTCGCACCCTGGTCGAAGCGCAGCGGCTGGCTGAGATCGTCGCCGGGCTGGTGATAATTGCCGCTGAGGAAACCGAGGAAACCGCGCCCCTCGTCATCGGCCTCATCGGGGCTGGAGAAGCCCGTCATCAGGAAAAGCGAGGGCACGCCGGCGCGCACAAAGTGATAATGGTCCGATCGCACGAACAGGGATTGCTCCGGGATGGGATCGGGCGACAGGCGCACATTGCGGCTGCTTGCCGCGGCCTCTGCGATCGGGCCCAGCGTGGAGTGCTCGGCGCCAAACGCGATCATGTCGTTGAACTCATAGAGGATGACCGGCATGTCGAGATTGACGTTCGCCGCCATGCGGCCCATGGCCGGGGTCGGGTTGGACGCGATGTGAGCGGCACCCAGCAGGCCCTTTTCCTCGGCCGCCAGAGCGATGAACACGACCGGGCGCGCCGGGCGCGGGCCTGATGCCAGCGCACGCGCTGTCTCCAGCATCACCGAGATGCCTGACGCATTGTCCAGCGCGCCATTGCAGATGGAATCGTCCTCCATCGGGCGGCAGATGCCGGTGTGATCCAGGTGCGCGGTGACGATTACCGCCTCATTGGCTAACGCCGGGTCGCTGCCCGGCAGCACGCCCACCACATTGTCATCATGGATGGTTTCGCGCGCCGTGCCCTGAGACAGGGCTACAGAGACGCCCAGATCAAACCCCGTCAGCGCGTCGCCATTGCGGGCCGCCGCCACCATCGTTTCGAAATCCTGCGGAGCGCGGGCAAACAATTGTGCCGCGGTCTCATCGGAAACGGACGCGATGACGCGGATCTGTTCCGGCGCTGCGGCGGCAGCGGTGGTCATGGAGGGCCGGCCCGCCATCGGGGCCATGCGGCGGAAGGACCAGCGGGTCAGGCCTTCGGCGGGGATCACGATGAGCCCCACCGCCCCGGCCTGCGCGGCAAATTCGGCCTTGGTGCGCGGATTATTGAGGTGGGCGGCCACGTCGGACGGCAAGCCTGCCGGGGTTCCGGCCAGCACAACCGCGATCCGGCCATCAAGATCCAGCCCGTCATAGGCATCCAGGCCCAGACCCGGCGCGACAAGGCCGTAGCCTACGAATACGGCTCCGGCTTCCACCGTGCTATGGCCATGGGCGGGATGGGCCCCGACGATGAAGTCGTCACCCGGCACCATGGCGGTGCCATCAATGCGCATCTCGGCCTGCTCGGGCAGCGGTGTCAGGGTCTGCAGCGGCACGGCCGCGCGATAGCCTTCAAGTCCGCCGGGCTCCAGCCCGATCAGGCGGTATTGCGCTTCGACATAATTGGTGGCCAGCGCATAGCCACGTGATCCGGCCTCGCGGCCTTCCATATGATCATCAGCCAGAAAGCGGATATGCGCCTCGATGGCACCGGGGGTCACCTCCAGAGCCGGACGGGCCGGCTCCTGGCTGACCGAACAGGCCGAAACTGCCAAAACTGCAGCGCAGATAAAGACTTTACGCACGACCACCCCTCCAAGGCATGTTCAATTCGCGCGCACTATAGGCAGGCACGCGCCGGTCTCAACGTGTCAAATGCGTCATGAATGCGCCGGCGGCAGCGGCCAGTTCCGGCTCCGGCACCGCGTAATGCGCCGCGAACGGCCCCGTCATGCGCGCGGGCCGGCCGGTGGAGAGCTGGAAGCAGACGAGCTTCGTCACGGCCCGGAACACTGTCTCGCCTGTCGCGCCACGGCGGAACTGATACCAGCGTTCGGCCCGCAACCGCCCGTCGGATTGCGCGATCCAGACTGCGCAATCGAGCGCCTCAGCCGCGCGGATATGGCCAAGATAGTCGGCTTCGGTGCGCACGATTGCCATACCACGATCCGCGTCCAGACAGTGCTGACGCGTCAGCCCGTCCGCCTCCCAGTGCGCCCAGGCAGTCTCGTCCGCCCATCGCAGATAGGCCGCGTTATTGGCGTGCCCGAAAATGTCGATATCGCCCGCCTGCGCGGTGATGCGATGGATGAACGGTGACGGCAGATCCCAGGCGGTCACAGGACCACCTCGATCGCGCGCGTCACGGTGATCGTCTCCAGCGTGATCTCGCAGGCATAGGCCAGCACTTCCACCCCGTCCCCATGCGCTGCCTTGAGCGCTGCTGCATAGGCGGGATCGATATCGGCGGCGGGCATGAGGCGGTTGCAGTCGCCGCGCTGGATGATGAAGAGCTGCACCGCCCGCTCGCCCTTGCGCGCCAGAGACGCCAGCTCGGTAAGGTGTTTGGCACCGCGCGCCGTGACGCTGTCGGGAAACTCGGCCAGTCCCGGCTGGCGCATCAGGTGGACGTTCTTCACCTCGACCCAGGTGCGCGGCCAGGCCTCGCCCGTGAGCAGGAAATCCAGCCGGGAGGCCTCCCCCGCCGCCGCCTCGCGCCGGATGGAGTCATAGCCCGCCAGCTCTTCAATCACGCCGGAGCGGATCGCTTCTTCAGCCAGGGCGTTGGGTGTGTTGGTGTTGATGCCCACCAGCGCGTCATCGGCCTCGACGATCTCCAGCGTCCAGGCAAGCTTGCGTGCCGGACTTTCATGATGAGACAGCCAGCAACGCGCCCCGCGCAGCGCCAGGCCCGTCATGGCCCCGGGATTGGGGCAGTGCACGACTGTCAGCCCCTGGCCCGGAATCTCCACGTCCGCCAGGAAGCGCTTGTAACGGCGCAGCAATCGGGCTTCAGTCAGGGGCGGCAATTGCATGATCGGCTCTGGCGCAGCGGGACAGGCGGACCATAATCCCCTGCCCGATCCCGGCAAGTGAGGATGGTGTCATGAAGTCCGATGTCAGCGCAGCGGTCCTGTTGATCGGGGACGAGATTCTGTCTGGACGCACCCAGGACGCCAACCTGAAGCAGATCGCCGAGTTTTTGCAGCCGCTGGGCGTGCCGGTCAAGGAAGCGCGGGTGGTGGCGGACGATCAGGATGCGATCATAGCGGCGGTGCGCGCCCTGTCAGCGGCGTATGATTATGTTTTCACCACAGGGGGGATAGGACCCACCCATGATGACATCACCGCCGACGCCATGGCCGTCGCCTTCGGGCGCACCATCGATGTGCGTGAGGATGCCCGCAAAATCCTGGAGCACTGGTATGCGCGCTCCGGGACGCAGATCACCGACGCCCGCCTGCGCATGGCGCGAATCCCTGTGGGCGCAAGCCTGATCAACAATCCGGTGACCGGCGCGCCGGGCTTTCAGATCGAGAATGTGTTCGTGATGGCGGGCGTCCCGAAGATCACCCGCGGCATGCTGGAGGATGTGGCGCACCGGATTGAGGGCGGGCCGGTCACTCATACGGTGTCGGTGCGCCTGGAAGACGTGCGCGAGGGGGATATCGCGCAGGCGCTGGGAGCGCTGGCCGGGGAGCATCCGGAAGTCTCCTTCGGCTCCTATCCCTGGTTCGAGGATGATGGCGGAACCTTGCGCCGCGGCGTGGTGCTGGTGGCGCGCGGCCGTGACCAGGCCTTTCTGGACTACCTGCGCGGCCAGCTGGAAGCGCTGGGCTGACGCCTTGCCGGACCGGAACGTGCAGCCTAGGCTTTCCATCAAAGTTCTTGGTGCCCGGCAGCGGGTGCGCACTCCTGATATGACGAGGATTGGCCATGGCCTACGCGTTCGATGACCGCCTGATTCGCAATGATGACGAAGATGAGGACGAGCGCGAGGACAAGAACGCGCCCCAGACCAGCGATTATGTCGGCAAGGCGCTGTTTGAAAGCCGCACCATCCTGATCACCGGCGGCATCAACGACAAGGTGGCGCGCAGCGTGTGCGCCCAGCTGTTCGCCCTGGCGGCCAAGAGCGATGACCCCATTCTGATGGTGATCTCCTCGCCCGGCGGCCATGTGGAATCAGGCGACATGATCCACGACACGATGAAGTTCGTGAAACCGCGTGTGATCGTGCTGGGCACGGGCTGGGTGGCGAGTGCAGGCGCGCTGATCTTCGTGGCGGCCGACAAGGAAGACCGCTACTGCCTGCCCAATACCCGCTTCCTCCTGCACCAACCCTCGGGCGGCGCAGGCGGACCGGCCAGCGATATCGAGATCCAGGTGCGCGAGATGCGCATGATGCGCGACCGGCTGAACCATATTTTCGCCGACGCCACCGGCCAGCCTTTGTCCCGCATCGAGGAAGACACCGACCGCGATTTCTGGCTGACCGCCAAGGGCGCAGTGGAGTACGGGCTATGCCACAAAATCGTCTCGCGCCAGGACGAAATCAAGCGGTAAATTAAGGGCTTAGCCTGGCGCCAGCGCGCGCCAGGCGATGTCGCGGCGGTGCACGCCTTGCGGCCAGTCGATGAGATCAACCGCCTCATAGGCGCGCGACACGGCCTGTTCCAGCGTGTCGCCCGCCGCGGTGATCGTCAGCACACGCCCGCCGGCGGCGATCCATTCGCCCTCATCGTTGACGCCGGTTCCGGCGTGAAACACCATCACGCCCTCCACCGCGCCGGCCGCCTTAAGTCCCTTGATCACCGAACCTTTTTCGTAAGACGCCGGATAGCCCTGGCTGGCCATCACCACACAGGCTGCCGGGCGCGCCTCGTCGAGCTGCGGCAGGAGCCGGGCGAAATCGCGCGCGGGCATGCCCCCCGTCGCGCAGGCGAGCAGGGCCTGGACGATGTCATCGGCCAGGCTCATCATCAGCACCTGACATTCAGGATCGCCAAAACGCACATTGAATTCAACGACTTTTGGCCCCTCCGGCGTGATCATCAGCCCGATATACAAGACGCCCTGATAAGGGAAACCGGCCTGCGCCATGGCATCAATGATCGGCGCAGCGATGGATTCGTCCACCTCTTTGAGGAGCTCCGGCGTCATCATCGGGGCGGGGGCGTAGGCGCCCATGCCGCCTGTGTTCGGGCCCTCATCGCCATCCAGAAGCCGCTTGTGATCCTGGCAGGCGGGCAGGGTCAGACGGTTGACGCCGTCGGTGAGGACGAACACGCTCGCCTCCTCGCCGTGCATGAATTCCTCGAGGACAAGCTCGGTGCCCGCGCCACTGAATTTGCCGGACAACATCGCCCCGGCTTCGTGGATAGCGGTGTCGACATCTGGCGCTATGACCACACCCTTGCCCCCTGCCAGACCGTCCGCCTTGATGACATAAGGCGGCGGGAGCGAGTCAAAAAACGCGCGCGCGGAGACAAGATCGGTCACTTTGCGGTACATCGCGGTCGGCACGCCGAGACGCGCCATGAAATCCTTGGCAAAACCCTTCGACGCTTCCAGCTTCGCGCCCTCGGCGCCCGGGCCGAACACATCAAATCCGCGCGCCCGCAACCCGTCGGCGAGCCCGCCCGCCAGCGGCGCCTCGGGACCGATCACGATGAGGTCCGGCTCCAGCTGCAGCGCCAGATCGTGCAGCCCCTTCACATCGTCGGCGGCCACATCGAAGCACGGGCCGATCTGGTCCATGGCCGGACTGCCCGGCGCGCACCAGACCACCTCCGTCAGAGGGCTCTGGGCGATCTTCCAGGCCAGCGCATGCTCGCGCCCGCCCGACCCGATGATGAGGATGTTCATGAGGCATGCTCCGAAGGCGTTTCAACGCCGACGTGATAGGGCGCAGGCGCGCGCCTGTCGACCAGCGTGCGCGGGCGGATTCACCTTCGAAAAGCCGGCAGGACGGTACCCGCCGTGGCAAGACTGGACGATTGGAGCCACTTGTCATGGCCGAGCCTAATCCATACAATTGACTGTATGTTCAGGCTTGCGCGCAAGTGATGCAAAATGAATGCAGATGGCAATATGGAGCGCATCCGGCAGGTGGTCAGCGAAGCGCTGAACCGCGACTTTCTGCGTGTGAATATTGTTGACTTCAAATTTGAACGCGACACCGATCACGATGGCGACAAGGTTCTGCGCATCACCGTGATTTTTGACGGCCGCGCCCGCGACATCGACCCCCACCAGCTCTCCGGTACGGTTCGCCATGTGCGGCCGCGCCTGATGGAGATCGGTGAAACCGCCTTCCCGGTATTCTCATTCGTCTCCAAGGGCGATGCGGGCAGACTGATCCGTGAAACCGCTTGATCTCCTGTCGACCGCTGAGGGCCTTGTGCAGTCCGGAAACAGGAAGCCGCGCCAGTCAAATCTGTTGAGGGCGGTGAGCACAGTTTATTACGCCGTTTTCCATACCTTGGCCCGCCACAACGCCGACTTGCTGATCGGCGCCACAACAGCGGCGCGCAACGGGGACGCCTGGAAGCAGACCTATCGCGCGCTGGATCACGGTGTTTGCAAAAATAATTGTATGAACAGCGCGATTTCCGCCTTCCCGAGAGATATCCAGGACTTTGCAAATTTCTTCGTCACCATGCAGAAAAAGCGGCATTCAGCCGACTACGACCCCACTTACAGGACATACAAGTCGGAAGTTCTGCTCGACCTGGCACAGGCGCACCAGACCATTACAGACTTTGAAAATGCGCCCATTCGGGACCGGCGCGCATTCGCAGCTTTTGTGCTCTTTAAACACAGATAGCGATGGCGAGCCGAGCCTGACCACGCCGTCAAGGACAGCCCTTCCTGAACTCATCCAGCGGGACGACCTCCCTGACCGCCCCATTTCACCCTTCCCCCCTCTGCCGCTAGGCTGACGCTTCAGCGCCAGTGAGTCGTCCATGACCGAACCCGCCTCCAACGTGCACGAATATTCCGTCTCCGAGCTCGCCCGGGCGCTCAAGCGGACGGTGGAGGAGACCTATGGGCATGTGCGGGTGCGCGGTGAGCTGGGGCGGGTGATCATTGCCAAGTCCGGCCATGTGTATCTGGACATGAAGGACGAGAGCGCAGTCATCGACGCCGTGATGTGGAAGGGCCTCGCCTCCACCCTGAATTTCCGGCCCGAGGAGGGGCTGGAGGTGATTGTCGAAGGGCGGCTGTCCACCTTCCCGGGCCGGTCGAAATACCAGCTGATCATCGAGCGCATGGAGCCGGCGGGCGCGGGCGCGCTGATGGCGCTGCTCGAAGCGCGCAAGGCGGCGCTGGCGGCTGAAGGCCTGTTCGCGCCCGAGCGCAAGCGCCCCATCCCGTTCCTGCCGCGGGTGATCGGCGTGGTCACCTCGCCCACCGGGGCCGTGATCCGCGATATCCTGCACCGGCTGGAGGACCGCTTCCCGGTCCATGTCCTCTTATGGCCCGTGCTGGTGCAGGGCGAGCAGGCCGCCGGCCAGATCGCGGCGGCCATTGAAGGCTTCAACGCGCTGGAGCCCGGCGGGCGCGTGCCGGTGCCCGACGTGCTGATCGTGGCGCGGGGCGGCGGGTCGGTGGAAGATCTCTGGGCGTTCAACGAGGAGATCGTGGTGCGCGCGGCGGCCGCCTCGCGCATTCCGCTCATCTCGGCGGTGGGACACGAGACCGACACCACGCTCATTGATTTCGCCTCTGACCGGCGGGCGCCGACGCCCACGGGCGCGGCCGAGATCGCCGTGCCGGTGCGCCGCGAACTGGCCGAGCGAAACAGCGCCCTGGGCGCACGCCTCACCCGCGCCCTCACCCGCCTCGTCGACCGCAAGGGCGCAGATTTGCGCTCGGCGGCGCGCGCCCTGCCCCGGCCCGACACGCTGCTGGGCGAGGCGCGCCAGCGGCTGGATTATGCGTCAGGCCGTCTCGACAGCGCCGCACGCCTGCGTATCGAGCGCGTGCGCGGGCGCCTGGACGGGCTGAGCGGACGGCTGCGCCCCGCAGCGCTGACGCGCGATATTTCGGACAAGAGGGCGCGGCTCGACCGCCTCACGGCGCGGCTCCGGCCAGCGCAAACCCGTGCCCTCACCGACCGCAAGCGCACGCTGGACGGGCTCGCCGCCCGGCTCAATTCGGTGTCCCATGAAGGCGTTCTGGCGCGCGGCTTTGCCCTGGTCACCGACGCGAACGGCAAGCTGGTGCGTACCGCGTCTGCGCTGAAGAACGGCGATGCGGTGACGCTGGAGTTCAAGGACGCCAAGCGCGGCGCGGTGATTGGCGGCGAGGCACCGGCGGCAAACCTGCCGCCCGCGCCACCTGCCCGCAAGGCCAAACCGAAACCCAAGCCGCCTGCGGCGGATCAGGGCAATCTGTTTTAGGTCACGCCGCCTTGATATGCGCCAGGAAGCGGTTCACGCCCTCGCGCATCTCACCGGCCTGACGGCCGAGATCTTCAGATGCGGCGACCAGCACACCCGCCGCTGCACTGGTTTCGCGGGCTCCGGCCAGCACATCGGTGATGGTCTGGGCCACGCTGCTGGCGCTTTTCGCGGTCTGGTCGGTATTGCGGCTGATCTCCGAGGTGGCAGCGTTCTGCTCTTCGACCGCTGCCGAGATGGACGCCGAAACGCCGTTGACCTGTTCAATGGCGCCGGACACCTCGCTGATTGCGGCCACGGCCTGACTGACGGCGGTCTGGACCTGTGCGATCTGGGACGAGATTTCCTCGGTTGCCCGTGCGGTCTGGGCTGCCAGGGATTTCACCTCGCTGGCCACCACCGCAAAGCCCTTGCCCGCCTCGCCCGCGCGCGCCGCCTCGATGGTGGCGTTCAGCGCCAGAAGATTGGTCTGTTCGGCGACGGATTCGATGAGATTGACGATCTCTCCGATCTTTTCGGCGGCGTGCGCCAGACGGGACATGGTCTGCCCGGTTTCGTGCGCCTTGGACTGCGCCGAAGCCGCGCCGCCCGCCGCTTCCGTCGCACGCCCGGCGATTTCCTTGATCGCGCCCGTCAGTTGCTGGGCGGCGGACGCCACCGTCTCGGCCGTCACTGTCGCTTCTTCGGCGGCCGCGGCGACGGTGGCCGATCGCTCGGACGTCGCATCGGCTGTTCCAGCCAGCCCCCGCGCGGTATCGGCCAGCTGTCCTGATGCCATTGCGACGGACTCCACAATTGCAGAGACCGTCTGCTGGAAGTCGTCGGCCAGCCGTTCGCGCTCGGCCTTTTTGGCTTCTTCGGCGAAGGATTCGATGGTGGAAATGCAAAGGTCCATATCCAGCATGGCGGTCTTGGTCACGGTATCCAGGTCGGCGGTCAGATCGCGCTGGGCCTTGCCGGCCCCGAACAGACCCATGCCTGAAAAATGGCTCGCGGTGATCGCCTCGATCAGGCCGGAGACGATCTTGGCGTAGCTGCCAAAATACCATTCTGGCTTCAGGTCGAGGGCTGCGTGAACCTTGCCGATGCGCCGAACCGAGGCGAGATAGTCGGCGTCGAACCTTGCTTCACATATCCGCATCCAGTGCTCGAACTGCTTTTCGCGCGCATGCACCCGCAAAGCCTCCGTGGTGAACATCGAGCTGACTATTTCGTGGCGCGCAATGTCCGCATAGAAGGCGTCCAGGACATCTGGCAAGGCGGCTTGCACAATCGGTTTCAACGCCTTCAGACGTGTCCGGTCCTGCGCAGTGAAATTCAGAAAATCAAATCTCGTCTCGAGTCCGTCGCTGATCATGGCACTCTTCCCCAAACCACACAGGTGCGGTTTCGGTAAATTCATATAATGAACGTGGTTAATCGGGTGTTATACAAGCGTCATACCGCCATCCGGTGCCAGATCACGGCCTGTAGCGCGTCTGCGGCGCATCGCGTGTGCGCAGCGGCGCGGCGATCCCGGCAAACTCCGTCAGCACGGCGCGGGTCTCGGCCGGGTCGATGATCTCCTCGATCCAGAAGCGCTCGGCGGTGCGGAAGGGCGAGGCGAGCTCGCGCATGCGGCGGGACAGATCCGCCTTCATGGCGGCGGGATCATCCGATTGCTCAAGCGCGGCCTTGAACGCGGCCTCCACGCCGCCCTCCAGCGGCAGCGAGCCCCAGTCGCCCGAGGGCCAGGCATAGCGGTAGCGGAAGCGGGTATGGTCCATCATGGCCGCGCCAGCCACACCGAACGCCTTGCGGATCAGGATCGTGCACCAGGGCACGCTGGCCTGATAGATGGCGCTGAGCGCCCGCGCCCCGTGGCGGATCGTGCCTGCGCGCTCGGCCCGCGTGCCGATGACAAAGCCCGGAATATCCACACAATGCACCACCGGCAGGCGGAAGGTTTCGGCCAGATCCACAAAGCGCGTGACCTTCTGGGCGGCCTCGGCCGTCCAGCCGCCGCCATAGACATTGGGATTGCTCGCCAGCACCGCCACCGGCCAGCCATCGAGCCGGGCGAGCGCGGTGATCACGCTGGAGCCGAAATGGCGGCCCATCTCGAACAGGCTGGAACTGTCGCAGACGGCCTTGAGGATGGCGCGCATGTCATAACCATAGCGCCGGTCGCGCGGGATGATGGCGCGCAAGGCCGGATCGGCGCGGGCGGGGTCATCATGAACCGCGCCGCGCGGCGCGGCCTCGCCGGCGCGGTCGGGCAGATAGGACAGGAACCAGCGCGCCGCCTCCATGGCGTCGGCCTCGCTGGCATAGGCGTCGTCGGCGGCCCCGGCGGCCAGCTGGATGTCGGCACCGCCCAGTTCCTCCTTGGTGACCGTTTCGCCGATCCCGGCCACCACGGGCGGGCCGGCGATGAACATCTGGGACTGGTCCTTCACCATGACGCAGTAATGGCTCGACACAGCACGCGCCGCACCCAGGCCCGCCACCGGGCCCAGCGCCAGTGAGACCACCGGCACGCGCTCCAGGTTCGCCACCACCTGGTCCCAGCCCGGATTGAACGGCACATAGCTCGCGCCCATGTCGAGGATCGACTTGACCGACCCGCCCCCGCCCGTGCCTTCGATCAGGCGGATCAGCGGCAAGCCCAGCTCGCCGGCCATGGTTTCAGCCTGGATCTGCTTTTCGATGATGGCTGCATCCGCCGCTCCGCCGCGCACGGTGAAGTCGTCGGCCACCACGGCCACGGTGCGCCCGCCGATCCGGCCGCGCCCGAACAGGCAATTGGCCGGCGTGAAGCCGGTGAGCGCGCCATCCTCTCCCGTCTGCGCCGTCCCGGTGATGGAGCCGATCTCGCGGAAGCTGCCCGCATCGAGCAACAGGTCGAGGCGTTCGCGCACATTCAGCCGGCCCGCCGCCGCCTGGCGCGCCAGCTTGTCAGGTCCGCCCATGCCGCGCGCCAGCGCCTGACGCTTGCGCAGCTCGCTGATTTCGTCTTCCCAACTCATTGGCTTATGTCTCCGCCAGCTGATAACCGGACGCTCATGACCAGTTTCCCCTTCAAACTCCTCGCCGTCGACGGCGGCGCGCGCACCGGGGTGTTGAAAACCCCGCGCGGCGACATCCGCACACCCGCCTTCATGCCCGTGGGCACCGCCGCCACGGTCAAGGCACTGTACCCGGACCAGGTGCGCGGCGCGGGTGCCGACATCATTCTGGGCAACACCTATCACCTGATGCTGCGGCCCGGTGCCGAGCGCGTCAAACGCCTGGGCGGGCTGCATGCCTTCATGCGCTGGGACGGGCCGATCCTGACGGACTCAGGCGGTTTCCAGGTCTGGTCGCTGTCGGGCCTGCGCAAGCTGGTGGAGGAAGGCGTCACCTTCAAAAGCCATATTGACGGCTCGTCCCATCATCTGACCCCGGAGCGCTCGATCGAGATCCAGGCCGATCTGCTGGGCGCCGACATCTCCATGCAGCTCGATGAATGCACGCCCTATCCGTGCGAGCGTGACGCAGCAGCGCGGTCGATGGAGTTGTCGCTGCGCTGGGCGCAGCGCTCCCGCGACGCCTTCGGCGAGCGCAAGAGCCAGGCAATTTTCGGCATTGTGCAGGGGTCGACCTATGACGATCTGCGCCGCGACAGTGCCGAGGGGCTCAAGCGCATCGGCTTTGACGGCTATGCCGTGGGCGGGCTGGCGGTGGGCGAAGGCTTCGAGATGATGTGCCGCGTGCTCGACGCCACCACGCTGTTCCTGCCCTCGGACCGGCCGCGCTACCTGATGGGCGTGGGCAAGCCGGTGGATCTGGTGGAGGCGGTGGCGCGCGGGATCGACATGTTTGACTGCGTCCTGCCCACGCGCTCCGGGCGCCACGGTCAGGCCTGGAGCGATAACGGCCCGGTCAATCTGAAAAACGCCCGCTTCGCCGAGGACCCCCGCCCGCTGGACGGGACGTCAGACTGTCCGGCCAGCCGGGACTATTCGCGCGCCTATCTGCATCACCTGGTCAAGGCGAACGAGTATCTGGGCGCCATGCTCCTGTCCTGGCACAACACGGCGTATTTCCAGTCGCTGACCGCGCGCATGCGCGGTGCCATCGAGGACAACCGCTTCGAGGCGTTCCGGCGTGAGTTCCACGCCAGGCTGGCAGAAGACTTCGACTAGGAGATCAGGCACCGCCGCCACGCGGGCACAGGCCGCCCTTGAACCAATCGGCCAAGTGATCGACGAACAGGCGCACACGGTGGGCGAGATAGCGGTTGGACGGATAGACCGCCCACAAATCGCGTCCCTCCGGCGTCCAGCCGCCCATCACCGCCGTGACCGTGCCCGCATCAATGGCCTCGCGTGCCGCCCATTCGGGCGTGCAGGCGAGCCCCGCGCCGGCGGCGGCGGCGCTGACGGCCGCCTTGGCGCCGTTGAGGGAGAAGCGCCCCGCCACTTTTACCTCGGCCGGCTCGTTGTCACGGTGGAAGCGCCAGAGCATGGGGGCGGGCCGGTTGCGGTCGATGATGCAATCATGGCGCGCCAGATCGGACGGGTGAGACGGCGCGCCGGCACCGGCCAGATAGGCCGGGCTGGCCACCAGCACCATGGGCGCATGGGCAAGACGGCGCGCAATCAGCGTGGAATCGGTCAGATGCCCGATGCGCACGGCGAGGTCATAGCCCTCGTCCACCAGATCGACCATGCGGTCGGTCATGTCGAGACGCACCTCCACCGCCGGCCAGCGGTTCATGAAGGCGGTGACGGGCGCGACCAGTCTTTGAGCGCCAAAATCCACCGGCGCAGACACGCGCAGCACGCCGACGGCCGCCGCATGCTCATGCGCCAGACCGGATTCCAGCTCCTCGTATTCCTTGAGCCAGGGGCGCACCCGGTCGAGCAGGGCGCGGCCTGCGTCGGTCAGGCGCACAGAGCGCGTGGTGCGCTCCAGCAGGCGCGCCTGCATGCGCTCTTCCAGGGCAGAGATCTGTTTGGACGCCGCGCCCGGCGTCAGGCCCAGCCGCTCGGCGGCGCGGGTGAAGCTTTCCAGTTCCGCCACGGCAGAGAACAGGCGCAGGGCGTCGATGCGATCCATGAGGTTTCCGTCAGGCTCAAAACGGCAAGGGGGCCGGTCTTATCTGCCGGTCCCCACGCTGTCACGCGAATTGACTGCACGCTGGGTCAGGTGCGCGCGGCGTCATGGGCGGCCAGCCAGTCCAGCGCGAGGGTGAACAAGGCTGTCTCTCCCGCAGTCAGGCCACTGACCGGATCGTAGGGTTTGGGCTCGTCGGGATCCTCGCCGGTGACGAAATACGCGATGGAGACGTTGAGCCCGGGCAGATACCAGGCGCCACCATAAAGGCCCCAGGCTTGCCCCGGGTGGCCGATGGCGGTCAGGTCCGGGCGGCCGGGAACCTGCCCCGGCTCCAGCACTTGTGGACCGCTGGCCCAGGCGCGCAGGCCCGGTCCGGCATCGCCGCGCCAGACCGGATCGGCCAGCGCCCCGCCTGGCCCTTCCGGCGCGAACGCCGCGGCCAGACGGGCCAGCTCGATCACATTGGCGCGCAATCCGCCCTGGGGCGACATCAGCGATCCATTGGTACCGGGCTGGTAATCCTCCAGGACATGGCCGGGTTGGACCAGCACGACCGGCCCGTCGCCTGACAGCATGGCGGCACTGTCGATCTGCACCCGCCAGGCACCATCGGTCCAGCGGTGCAGCGCGCCGCCACTGTCGCGCACGCTGCGCTCCACGCCGGACCAGTTGAAGCCCGCACCGGGTATGCCGGCCGGGATGAGGGCGTGGCGCTGCGCCAGCCGGTCAAAGCGCTCGCCGCTCGCCGCTTCCAGCACGGTGGCCGCCAGGGCGTAACCGAGATTGGAGTAGCTGAAGGCGGCGCCCGGCACATGCCCGCACCAGGCGGCCTCATCGTTGAAGAGGGCGTAGAAATCCTCGCCCAGCTCCGCCCAGTACCGTGCCGGATCGCAGACGCCCGACGTATGGGACAGGAGCTGGCGCAAGGTGATGGGGGCATCCGGCGCCAGCGGGTGGCGCGGCGCGCGGCTCTGAATGGAGCGGATCGGCGCATCCAGATCCACGGTGCCGGCGTCGGCCAGGGCCCCCGCCGTCAAGGCGACCGCCAGTTTTGACATGGACGCGGCGCGCACAGGCGTCGCCGCCCCCAGCGCCCGTGCCGGGGTCTGGCCCGAGGCATCGAACGCCGCCGCGCCTGCCGCCGATGCCCACAGAATTTCACCGTCGCGCAGGATCGCAATGGCAGCGCCCGGCGCGCGGACGGCCTCCAGCGCGAGCAGAGAATCAAGCCGCGCCTGCCAGGAATCGTCCAGAGGCTCGGCTTCCATCGCGCAAGAGGCGAGCATGAGGCCGGATGCTGCAGCAGCACAGCGCCTGGACCAGCCGGATGTTGAAAACACCCTGAACCCTGCCCTCAAGTCATTAAATTTCCAGCGAATTTGTCCGGTCAAACGGCTCAATTCCTCTGTTGGGCAAGGCATAGCGACGCAAGAAACTGTAACAAATTTGCTACGCCTGCATCACAATATTCGCACGTTCCGGAAATTTCCGGGTCGAAGGGGGCGTCAAACCCATTCAGTTTTGTAATCTGCCTCATGGTGCGGCGCAACACGAATGGCGGGCCGCACCTCTACGACAAGGCGAACCGGGGTCTGGCCCGGCTCGCTGCGACACGGCAGCAACACAGGGGATGGGCGTTATGTTCAATCGTTTCAGGCATGTTTCACGGCTGCTGGCAGGCGGCTCCGGTCTGGCTCTGGCCATGGCGGCAGCGCCAGGCCTGGCGCTGGGGCAAGAGGCTGAAGAGGCCACTCCCGAGGCGCGCGCCTCGGACGTCGTGGTGGTCACCGGTTCACGCATCGCTCGCGATCCCAACCTCGCCTCGCCTGTGCCGGTTCAGTCGCTGGACGCCGAAGCGCTCCAACTCTCCGGCGAAGTCAGCCTGGCCGATGTGGTCAACCGCATCCCGGCCCTG
This sequence comes from Hyphomonadaceae bacterium BL14, assembly GCA_027627705.1. NCBI lineage: Bacteria > Pseudomonadati > Pseudomonadota > Alphaproteobacteria > Hyphomonadales > Hyphomonadaceae > Hyphomonadaceae bacterium BL14. The sequence continues at coordinate 199,477 of CP091242.1, read as the reverse complement.
CTGGCGTCGACGACCTCGGAACAGACCCTGACCGGCGCCAACGCGCTGAACCTGCGCGGTCTGGGCAGCGTGCGCACCCTGACCCTGGTCAATGGCCGCCGTCACGTGGCCGGTTTCGAGGGCGACCAGGCGGTGGATATCGGCTCGATCCCGCGCGGCCTGGTCGAGCGTGTCGAAGTGCTCACCGGCGGTGCCTCGGCGATCTACGGATCGGACGCGGTCACCGGCGTTGTGAACTTCATTCTGCGCGATGATTTCGAAGGGGCGCGATATGATGTGCGCGCCGGCATCTCCAGCCGCGGCGACGCCGAGAACGCCTCGGTTCAGGCGCTCTGGGGGCGGAATTTCCAGCAGGGGCGCGGCAATATCACCTTCGCGCTCGACTACACCTATGACTCGGTGCTGCGCTTCGGCGACCGCCCCTGGTCGGCCAATAACGGGCTGTCGCGCTCGCTGCCGAACCCGGCCCTGCGTTTCCAGCAGGGTGATCTGGGCACGTCGACGCCGCTTTTCAGCAATTTCTATAACTTCCAGCAAACCGGCCGCTATCCCTACGGCCTGTCGATTCCGACGTCGGCCCAGGCCTTTATCAACGCGTATAACGCGACGTTCGGGACCACGCTGACCCCGGGCGATCTCAGCGCCGCCGAACTGGCGCTGATCGAGCGGCGCAACACATCGCCGTCGCGCGCGATCCTGCCCCAGCCGACCTTCTCGATCTCGTCCCGGCGCGGCGTCATTTCGCCGGGCGATTTCGGCCTGGCGGCGGGCATCGACACCAATGGCAGTGGCATTGACGACTGCCTGGAGTCCTTTGTGGGCTGGAACAACTCGCTCAATGGCACTGGTTCGTTCGGCTTCGCCGGCGGCTGCTGGGTGGTCAATGATGACGGGTCGGTGCGCCCCTATCGCGACGGTCTGGTCGCGGCCAACTTCAACCAGTTCGGCGGCGACGGCATCGAGGACGTCTTTGACGCCACCTATCTGATCCCGCAGACCGAGCGGATCACCGCCAATCTGAACGCGCGCTACGACCTGACGCCGACGACCCGCGCCTTTTTCGAATTCAAGGCCTCCCAGTCGGTGACCCAGCGCGGCACACCGCTCAACACCTTCTACGACCTGCTCTACGGGGCCCCGGACAACCCGTTCCTGCCCGCCGAGCTGCGCGGCCTGGCCCAATCCACCGGCGGCCTGTTCATCACGCGTGACCCGACCGATCTGGGACCAAACATCACCCAGTTCACCCGCGATACCTATCGCGTGGTGGGCGGTCTGTCGGGCGAGCTGCCCCTTGGCTGGAGCTGGGAGATTTCCGCCAATTACGGCCAGTTCACCAACACCACAAAGGGACGCAACACCGTCTTGCTGGACCGCTTCTTCGCGGCCATCGACGTGGTCAGCGGCCCTGGCGGCACTCCGGTCTGCCGCTCCGATCTGGACCCGACGGCTGTACCGCCGACGACGATTTTCGGGATTCCCGACTTCGATCCGGGCTTCTACACCTTCACGCCGGGCGACGGTCAGTGCCGTCCGGCCAATATCTGGGGCGGCCCCAATTCGATCAGCGCGGACGCGGTGGACTTCATCACCACGACCACGATTGACGAGCTGCGCCTGGAGCAGACCGTGCTGAGCGGCCTTCTGGTCGGCGATTTCAGCAACTGGTTCAGCCTGCCGGCCGGACCGGTGAGCTTTGCTGCCGGGATCGAGTACCGCAAGGAAACCAGCCGCCTCAACCGTGACAATGTGGATCTCGGCATTCTGCCGGCCGGCTCGCCGTTCGGCCAAGGCACGCTGATTTCCAGCGTGTCGGGCAATGGCTCTCTGGGTTTCAACGCACTGAGCCAGTTCTTCAACTCTGCGGGCGAGTATGACGTCACCGACGCGTTCATCGAACTGTCCGTGCCGCTTCTGGCCGACCTGCCGCTGGCCCAGGAACTAACCCTGGACGGTGCCTACCGCTATGCCGACTACTCCACCGTCGGCGGTGCCGAAACCTGGAAGCTGGGCCTGTTGTGGACACCGATCGAGGACATCTCGTTCCGCGGGACGGTCTCCCAGGCGATCCGTGCGCCGAACATTGACGAGCTGTTCCGCCCCGACAACCCCGCCTTCTTCCGTCCGATCGACCCGTGCGATGCATCCGAAATCGGCAACGCGCCCGATCCGGGTGTTCGCGCCGCCAACTGCCAGGCCGGGGGCAACGGACTGCCGGGCCTGCCGGGCAGCTTCACCGATCCGCTGTCGGCCCGTTTCCCGGGCGTGGCGGGCGGCAATGCCAATTTGTCAGAGGAAACCGCCGACACGATCACGGTGGGTCTGGTGTTCACCCCGCGCGTCGTGCCCGGCTTCAACTTCACGCTCGATTACTGGAACGTGGAGATCCAGGAGGGCATCGGCTTCGTCACCGCCCAGCAGATCGTGAATGGCTGCTATGACTCCACAGACTTCCCCAATAGCGGGTTCTGCACCCTGTTCGACCGGGAGACCGACACCACCTCGCCGCAGTTCGGCGGCTTCCGCTTCCTGCGTCAGTCCTTCGTGAACTTCGCCTCCATCGAGGCGGAAGGATACGACTTCGCCGCCAATTACAGCTTCTCCTGGCGGGAGATGGACTTCCGCCTGGGGGTCAGCGGCACCAAGCAGGAGCAGCTGGACTTCTTCAACAACCCGCTGGATGCCACTGACGTGAACCCGGCGCTGGAAGAAATCCGCCGTCCCGTCTGGGCGGGCAATGCCAGCCTCGGCGTCACCCGCGGTGCGATTTCGCTGGGCTGGAACACCCAGTATGTCGGACCCCAGACGCTGACCGGCGTGGAGATCGAGACCGTTGACACCCTGTTCGGCGAAGGCGGCTGGGCACCGGAAATGTATATCCACAACTTCAATGCCTCCTACCGCTTCAACGATGACATCCGCATCTATGGCGGCGTGAACAATGTGTTTGACGAGTTCCCCTACGTAACCGAACGGGCCTGGCCCGCCGGCCCGCGCGGGCGGTTCTTCTTCGTGGGCGTGGAAGCCAGCTTCTAGTCCGCGCCTCACAGGACGTGGAGGAGGGCCGGAGCGGCGACGCTCCGGCCCTTTTCATGTCTCAGCGCGATTGTCCGCCGCACGCACTGCGCACGGGTTGCGGCCCGGACATGGCACGCCCATGTTGAGAGGCCCATATCTCAACACCGGAGGCGCGACGCCCATGCTGCATATTGACCTGCCCACACGCGGCGATCTTGACACCCTGTTGCACGTGCGCGCCGACGCCTGCGTCTCGATCTATCTGGCGACCACGCCGCTCAGCCAGCAAAGCGATGAAGCGCGCATTGCCCTGTCCAACGCCGCCAAAGAGGCGCGCGACCAGCTGGAAGCCGCCGGGTTCGACAAGCGCCGGCTGGCCGAGCTGATGGAGTTGTTCGACGATCTGGATGCAGACGAGGATTTCTGGCGCCTGCAAGCCAATTCGCTGGCCGTGCTGGCCACGCCGGACCGCATCCGCACCTTCCGCCTGGCCAACAAGCTGACGCCCCAGACCGAAGTGGCAGACCGCTTCTTCCTCAAACCCCTCCTGCGCGCCGTGACCTTCCCCCACGCTGCCTTCGTGCTGGCGCTGTCGGAGAACGCGGTGCGTCTGGTCGAAGTGTTCGCCGAGCTGGGCCCGCGCGAAGTGCGTGGCCTCGAACTGCCCAGCGACGCCGCCGGCTCGGTGGGCAAGTCCACGCTCAATGACCGCAGCGCGTCAGGCCGCATCCAGGGCTCTGAAGGCCAGAATGTGCGCTTCCGCCAATATGCCCGCCAGGTGGATGCCGCCCTGCGCCCGGTGCTGAGCGGGCGCAATATCCCGCTCATCCTGGCCGCCACGGGGCGCCTCGCCTCGATATTCCGCACCGTGAACACCTATCCCCATCTGGTCGCCGAAACGATCGAGGAGAGCCCGGACCGCCTCAGCGAGGCGCAATTGTCCGAGCGCGCGCGCCCGGTGCTGGACGCGGCCTACGCGCTGGAGCTGTCGGCGCTGAAACAGCTGTTCGAGACGCGCACTGGCCAGAACCGCACCACTACCGACATGGCCGACGCCGCCCACGCCGCCACGTTCGGGCGGATCGAGGCGCTGCTGGTGGATATCGACACAGTCGTGCCCGGCCGCATTGACGAGGAGACCGGCAAGCTGACGCTCGCCAGGGAGGCCGGGCCGGGCAGCTATGGCGTGGTGGACGAGATCGCCGCGCGCACCCTGTCCATGGGCGGGCGCGTACTGGGCGTGCGCCGCGACGACATTCCCGGCGGCGGCGAGCTGGCGGCGATATTGCGCTACGCGGTCTAGCCATGCGCCTGGGGGGGATTGGCCTGGCGGTGATCGCCGCGCTCGCGGGCACGTGGGGCATCTGGCGTCTCGCGCCGCATGCCCCGCCGCCCGAGCCGGCCGCGATCAGCCTGGCGCAATTTGGTGTGACGTCGAGCCGCGCTCTGATCGCCATCGAGCCCGCCCTGACGCCAGCCGACTATCGCAGCGCCGGCGCGCTGGAGACAGCGCTGGCACGTTATCTCGATGTGGCGGAGGGGGCGGGCGCACTCGACGGACCGGCCGTGGCGGTGTTTCCAGAACATACCGGCACCTGGCTGGTGGCGGCGCAGGCCCAGGCTGGCGTCTATCGCGCCGGCACGGTTGAGGGCGCGATGACGGGGCTGGCGCTCACCCGGCCCTTGCGTACGCTGGCGGCGCTGGCCCGCAGCGGCGAGGAGGACCGCATGGCCGCCGCCCTGTTCCGCGCGCGCGGGGATGCCATGGCGCACGATTATCAGCAGGTCTTCTCCAGCCTCGCCCGCCGCTATGGCGTGACGATCGTGGCCGGATCCATCGTCCTGCCGGACCCGCAGGTGGCAGACGGCGTGATCACGGTGAACGCGAGTGGCCCCCTTTACAATGTCTCCGCCGTCTTCGCGCCGGACGGGTCGGTGCACGGGGAACTGGTGCGCAAAGTCTATCCCATCCCGTCCGAAGCCGGAATTACAGCCTCCGCGCCCGCCTCGCCCCAGCCGGTATTCGACACGCCCGCAGGCGCGCTGGGCGTGCTGATCTGCGCCGATTCCTGGCACGGCGATGTCTATGAGGGCCTCAGCCGGCGACCGGACCTGATCGCTGTGCCGGCCTATCTCCAGCCATCGGGCGTGTGGGACGCGCCCTGGGGCGGCTATGTCACGCCCTGGCCCGAGGACGCGCCGCGCAGCGATGCCGGCACGCTCACCGAAGGCGAGGCCTGGATCGCCCATGCCCTGCCCCGCCGCCTGACCGCAGCCGGGGCCGAGGCAGGCATGACCGCCTTCGCGCGCGGATCGCTGTGGGACATGGGCGGCGACGGCCAGGCGCTGGCCGCCACACGGGACGGGGTGAGGCTGGGCCCTCGCACCGATGACGGCGCCGTGGTGGTGCTGTGGCTGGAGGGGGATTAGGGACTGAGCGCCGCCCTCACCTCGCCTGCCGCGCGCTGCGCCGCTTCCAGCGCGCCTTCAAAATAGCCATAGCCCTCGCGCGCGGTTTCTGTCCCCGCCACATGGATCGGGCCGATGGGGTCGCGCAAGTGCGGCCCCAGGCTGGTCCATACACCCGGCCCCATGAAGGCAGCGTAGCAGCCGCGGGTGTAGGGCTCGGCCGTCCAGTCCTGATCGGCATAGTCCAGCGGATGACGCGCGGCGTCGCCGAACACGGCCGCGAAACTCTCCAGCACGGCGGCGCGGCGCTCCATCGGGTCGCGCTGCGACCAGATCCGCGCCTCATCGCCCTCGATAAAACCCAGAAGCTGGCCCGCCGCGCGCCCGGCCTGTGTATTGTCGAAGGTCACGCGCACCGGCGCCGGACCGCCCACCGACTGGCCCGACAGCCCCGCCTCGCGCCAGAACGGGCGGTCATACTGGGCGACGCATTTGATGCAGGCGCCCGCCGGCATGCGCCGCCAGAGGGCGTCGCGCGCGGCGGGAAGCGGCGGATCGAAACGGATGCCCAGCGCCTGATTGGGCGGCAGAGCCAAAATGGCGAGGCGGGCAGAGAACTCACCCGCCGGCGTCTGCGCGGTCACGCCGTCATCCGACCAGCGCAGGGCCTGCACCGGCGCGTCATAGGTGATAGCCCCACCCAGACTATCGGCCATCGCGCGGGCGAGACCGCCCATATCGCCATGCACCCGGTCCTGCTGGGCGCCGCCATCCACCGAGATCAGCGCCTCCAGCGACCGGCCGGCGCGAGCGTAGAACAGGGCGTGGAGCAGGGATAATTCATGCGGTTCGGCGCAGAACACCGCGCCGATGGCGATGGCGAACATCTCTCGGGCGCGTGCGGTGAAGCCGGTGCGGGCCATGAAGTCAGCCACGGTGCGCCGGTCCCATTCCTCTGCTTGCGAATGCGCCCAGGGCCGGGCGGGATCGAGCTGTTTCGCCATCGCTTCGAAGCGCGCGAGCAGGCGGTTGAGGTCGAGGAGAACATGGAGGGGTAAGGAGGGGATGGTCCCGCGATAGCGGCGCAGGCGCCCGCTGAATGCCACCAGATGATCACCCTCATCCCAGAGCGGATAGGTGCGCGCGCCCATGGCCTCGATCAGGGCGTAGAGCCGGTCCTGCCCGGGTCCCACCCACTGGCCGCCCAGATCCACCGTGTCGCCATTGGCCAAGACATGGGACAGGGCGCGGCCGCCGGGGCGTTCACGTGCCTCCAGCACCCGCACCTCGAACGCATCGGACAGGAGGCGTGCGGCGTGAAGGCCGGACAATCCGGCGCCGATAATCAGGACATCGCTGCGCGCCATCGCCCCTCCCCCGTTTGCGCCCGCACTCAGCTCACCGGCTTGAGATCGCGGGCATAGCGCGCGGCGTTTTCGACGTAATGGTCGGCGCTGGCCTTGAGGAGCTCGGCCACCCCGTCCTCGATCTGTTTGACCACCTTGCCGGGCGCGCCCATCACCACCGAACCGTCAGGGATCTCCTTGCCCTCGGTGATCAGGGCGTGGGCACCAATGATGCAGTTCTTCCCGATTTTCGCGCCATTGAGCACCGTCGCACCAATGCCGATCAGGGTGTAGTCGCCCACCGTGCAGCCATGGAGCATGGCGTTATGGCCCACCGTCACGCCGCGCCCCAGCGTCAGGGGAAAGCCCATATCGGTGTGCAGCACCGCCCCGTCCTGGACATTGGCGTCTTCGCCCAGCGTGATCATTTCATTGTCGCCGCGCAGCACCGCGCCGAACCAGACCGAGGCACCGCGCTGCAAGGTCACCTTGCCGATCAACGCCGCATCGGGCGCGGCCCAGCCACCGTCGGGACTGATCTGCGGTGTGTCTTCGCCAAGCGCGTAAAGGGTCATGGCCGGTCTCCTCGAAACAACTGTGTCTGCGGCGCCGCAGTTTTGCGACATGTCAGTGAAGCGGTGACTCATACTTCATTCACTGTCCTAGGATGAGACTGTGAGTGCGATTCGCGATCAAGGGCGCGGGTCGCCTCGCGCGCAGCTCACCCTGCGCCGGGATGCTGGAAAGGAGGGCCCATGCCATCCGCACCGCCAAATCGGATCGCTCCGCCGCCGTGCGTCGCGCCGGCCCCGGTCCGCACCCTTGAATCCGCTGCATGCATCACCCCTCCGCACCCGCGCGAGGGGTTTTTTCTTGCCAATTGGAGGGCCTGAAATGGGCAAGCGAGCCGTCAAACGCCGTCAGGGCGGATTTAACGCCGAAGCCTATGAAGAGGAGAAAGTCCGCGCGCTGTTCCCGGGATCGGGATGGAGCCCGGACGAGACCGATCCCATGCGCGACCAGCGCTATATCAAGTCGGTCAAACCCCGCTCGGAAGGCCAGGCGGTCCTGATGGACGCGATTGACGCGCATAACCTGGTGCTGGCCCTGGGACCGGCCGGCACGGGCAAGACGTATCTCGCCGTCGCCAAGGCGGTCGAGGCGCTGGAATCGGGTGAGATCGGACGCATTGTCCTGTCGCGCCCGGCTGTGGAGGCGGGCGAATCCATCGGCTTCCTGCCCGGCGCCATGGAAGAGAAACTCGCGCCCTATCTGCGCCCCCTCTATGACGCCCTGTCAGACCGGCTCAGCCCCAAACGCCTCAAATCGCTGATGGCCGAAGGGCTGATCGAGATCGCGCCCATCGGATACATGCGCGGGCGTACGCTCAACAACGCCTTCGTCGTGGTCGACGAGGCGCAGAACTGCACCTACGCCCAGCTAAAAATGCTGCTCACGCGCCTGGGCTGGAACTCCACCATGGTGGTGACCGGCGACCCCGCCCAGACCGACTTGCTGCCCGAGCTTTCAGGCCTGAAACCGATCTCCGAACGCCTCGCCGAGGTGGATGATATCGCCGTCGTGCAACTCAAGCCCGAAGACATCGTGCGCCACCCGCTGGTCGCCTCGATGCTCGAAGTGCTCTGAAAGGGGGTGGTTTGAACGCGGCGGCCGCGCGCCCTGTCAGCGCTGATACAAAACGGTCGCCACTTCATGCAAGGCTCTCCCGGACAGTATCCGGGAGAGCCTTTTCATGATCCGCACCCTTGCCGCCGCCGCCAGCCTGGCCGCCAGCCTGGCCGCCAGCGCCGCGTCGCCCGCCGCCGCCCAATTTTCCTCCGGCACGCCGGGAGGCGCGCCCGGCGCCTTTGTGCTCGCCATCATCGATGTGGAGACCACAGGCCTTGAGCCTGGCCATCACGAGATGATTGATCTGGGCGCGATCTATACCGATCTGGACGGGACCGAGCTCGGCCGCTTCTTCGTGCGCATCCACCCGGACCATCCCGATCGCGCCGGCACGATCGCCCGCTCGATCAATGGCTATGATGAAGCGCGCTGGCAGGCGCTGGGCGCGGTGGACAAGGCGCAGGCGGCGTCCGCCTTTCTCGCCTTTCACCAGGAAATGACCGGCGAACGCACCGCGATCTTCACCGCCTACAACGCCTATTTCGACCGCGCCTTCCTGGACGTCTTTCTCAAAGAGGCCGGCCATGACGGCTTTCGCGCGCTGTTCACCTATTTCCTGCTGGACCTGCCCTCCATGGCCTATGGCGCGGGCATTGAGGATCTCGCCAACGCGTCTGTCGCCGCACGGCTCGGCCTGCCCGCCGAGACCGATGATCCGCTCGAGCACACGGGCTTGTCAGGCGTTGAGTGGAACCTGGCGCTCTACCGGGCGCTGCGGCACCGCGTGAAGCCGGAGGCGAGCGGCGGCTAGGCCTGCCTACTCCAGATCAATATCCAGGATCGTGATCTCGAACGAGTAGGACGTCTCGCCCTCCTCGACATTCTTGGAGACGACGCCGAGGCATTCCTTGCCGATATAGATTTCAGCGCACTCGTCGGGCCGGTTGCGGATTTGCACCTTGAGTTCCGGGTTCAGCCGGCCGCGCAGGAAGGCCTGCACTTTGGAGGCTTCGGACTGGGTGAAAACGGGCGCGGCCATGATGGTTCTCTCCGGTACGGACAAGGCGTTTGGGGGGATGATTTGCGCGCACCCTAGCCGGATCGCCGCGCGGCGCAATACCGGGGCGGTCAGTCAGTGTCGCTGAATGTCTGGTCCATGGTGCGCGAGGGCTCGGCGCATGGCCCGCCAACGGCCCGCGCCGGCACACCGGCGACGGTGCAGCGCGCGGGGACGTCCTGGAGCACGACCGAGCCGGCGGCGATGCGCGCGGCCTCGCCCACCTTGATATTGCCCAGCACCTTGGCACCCGCGCCGATGAGCACGCCGCGCCCGATCTTGGGATGGCGGTCACCGGAGTCTGCGCCCGTGCCGCCCAGCGTCACCTCGTGCAGGATGGAGACGTCGTCGCCCACCACCGCGGTCTCGCCGATGACCACCGAAGTGGCGTGGTCGATCATGATACCGCTGCCCAGGCGCGCGGCCGGATGGATGTCCACGCCGAACCGCTCCGACATCCGGCTTTGCAGGTGGAAGGCCAGCGTCTCGCGCCCCTCGCGCCACAGCCAGTGGGCCACGCGGTAGCACAAGAGGGCGTGGAAGCCCTTGAAATAAAGGAAAGGCTGAAGCAGGGAGCGCACCGCCGGGTCGCGCTCGTCCACCGCCAGCATGTCGCGCGCAGCCTCTTCGGCAATGGGCGGCGCGGCGGCGAAGGCGGCGCGGGCGATGTGGTGCATCTGCAGGGCGTCGAGCTGGGCGTCAGCCATCTTCTCGGCGACCCGGTGGGCGAGCGCTTCGGAGAAGCTGTCATGGCGCAGCACGGCGGCGTTGAGCATGCTGGCCAGCATGGGCTCCTCGGCGGCGGCGGACGCCGCGTCAAAGCGAAGACGCGACCAGACCTGGCCCATGCCCGACTGGATCGGGCGCAGATTGCCGGTGGAGGCGGGGATGGTGTCGGCGGCCATGACGCTTACGCCCTTCCTGGCGCTGGGGACCCGGTCAGGATAGCACGCGCCAGCTCAGGCTCCAGCTGGCCATGGCGCGCGGCATAATCGGCGGCGGCGAGCAGCGTCAGGGTGAAGCCGTCGCGAATCTCTCCCGACATGGCCATGGCAAGGGCCTCCTGCAAGCCCACGCGGCGCATTTGCATATCCGCTTCCGCACCCTCCCGGTCCGGTTCGCCGGCTTCCAGCCCCCAGGCGATGAAGCCAATGGCGCGCTCGGTGGTGACGGAGTTGGAGACGTCGTAATCGGCCAGATGACGCCAGTGTCTGGCGGTCAGCCCGGTTTCTTCCTGAAGCTCGCGCTTGGCGGTTTCCAACGGATCGACATCGCGCGCGCCGCCCCCTTCTGGCAATTCCCAGCTCCAGGCGTCCAGCGCGAAGCGGTGCTGGCCCACCAGCATGGTTGTGCCGTCCGCGAACACCGGCACCACGCCGATGGCCAGATTGCGCGGCTCGAACACGCCATAGACGCTGGGTGCACCGTCGGGCTGGCGCACCTCGTAGTGGCGCAGCTGCACCCAGGGATTTTCGTAGGCGAGACGTTCGGACGTGATGGTCCACAGGCCGCGGCGGCGTTCAGTCATGGGGCGCTCCGGCGTCAGGCAATCGCGGCAACAGGCTCGCCCGCGGGTGCCTTGCGGTCAAACCGTACCAGCAGCACGAAGGCCGCCGGGGCAAAGATCAGCGCCAGGACGGCCGACCCGGCCACCCCGCCGGCCACCGCGGCTGCAAAGGGCAGCCAGAAGGAGTCGCCCTCGATGAGCAGCGGCGCAAACCCGCCAATGGTGGTCAGGGTCGTGGCGATGATGTGCCGTGTGGCGTCCACCACGGTTTCGCGGATGGCGTCGCGGTCGCCGGCGCGCGCCAGCGGATTGGCCTTGAGCGCGGAGAGGACCACAATGGAGCCGTTGATCGACAGGCCCACCAGGCCCAGCGATCCGACAATCGCGTTGAAGCCCAGCGGCGTGCCGAACATCCACACCCCGAACATGGCCAGCCCCACCGACAGGAATCCCGCGGTGAAGATGACCCCGGCATAGCGGAAGGAATTGAACGCCAGCACCACCGAGGCGACGATCAGGATCAGCAGCGGGATGGCAGTGGACATGAGGTCGGCCATGGCCTCGCCCTGGCTTTCCGCCTCACCGCCGATGATGATGCGATAGCCCGGCGGCAGCGCGACGCCCTCTTCGGCGAAGCGGCGCTGGAACTCGGCCAGCACCGGGGCGGGCAGAACGTATGGCTCCAGATAGGCGAAGATGGGATTGGTGCGTTCGCCATCGAGACGCGGGATGGACGCGGTCACCGGCGCCAGGGTGAACTGGCCCAGCGTCGACAGCCCCGCCAGCTGACCGTCCGGACCCCGGACCGGCAGGGGTATGGCGCCCAGGCCCTCAATGGCGTCGCGGCGCACGTCCGGGGCGAGCACCCGCACAGGCAATTCCTCCACGCCCTCCAGAACCGACCCGCCGGGCACGCCGTCAATGTCAGCGCGCAAGCGTCCGGCCAGATCGGTCAGGCGCAGGCCCGCCAGACCCGCCTCGGCCTCGTCAGCGTTCAGACGGGCTACCGGCTGGCCCAGCTCCAGATTGGCCTGGGTGTAGGTGACGCCCGGCACGCTGGCGAGGATGCGGCGTATGTCCGCGCCGATCCGGTCGAGTACGGCGAAGTCCGGCCCGGCGATGGACAATTCTACCGGCGCCTGGTTGGGCGGGCCCTGCTCGAACGGCAGGGCCAGCACCTGGGCGTCGGGGAAGGCGGTGATGGCGTCACGCTGGAAGGCGGTGACGATACGCTCGGAATCCGCCTCGGAGCGGGCGCGCACAAAGCCGGAGGCGAAATTGGGCCGGCCCTGCACGGCATTGATCATGTTGTAGTAAACGCGCGGCGATCCGGCTGCGGCCAGCCAGACGACATCCTCCACCCCGTCATAGGTGTAGAGCATGTCGGTGGCCTGCTCCATGCGCGCGCGGGTCTGCTCAATGGAGAAAGACGCCGGCAGCACCAGGCGCACCTGGAACATGTCGCGCTCGGTGGGCGGAAAGAACTGGCTGGGCAGGGTCGTGGCCGCTGCGAAGCCCGCCACCGGCAGGATCAGGCTCAGCGCGATGCCCAGCACAGGCTGGGCGGTTATGGCGTCCAGCACCTTGCGGTAGGCGAACGCCAGAGGCTGCGAGCGCAGCCCGTCGCGCAGCAGGCCGCGATGGCCCTGGCCCGGGACCGTGTCGTCGAACACGGCAGCCAGCCCCAGGATGACGGTGAAGGCGAGCACGAAGCTGGCACCGACGGCGAAGATCACCGACACGCCGATCATGGAGATGAACTCGCCCGCCGCGCCGGGCATCAGGGCGATGGGCGCGAAGGCGAAAATGGTGGTCAGGGTGGAGGCCAGCAGCGGCCCGAACAGGGTGCGCGCCGCCTTGTCCACCGCCGCCGTGCGCTCCATGCCGCGCGCGCGCAACAGGCGGTAGTCATCCACCACCACGATGGCGTTATCGATCAGCAGGCCCAGCGCCACGACCAGGCCCGTCACCGACATCTGGTGCAGGGGCGAGCCGAAGACATTGATGAGGACCATCACCAGAAGCACGGTGAGCGGCAGGGCCGAGCCGACGATCACCGCACTGCGCCAGCCCATCAGGAAGAACAGCACCGCGAAAACGATCAGCGCCGAAAAACCCAGATTGATCGCCAGGCCCGACAGGCGGTCCACCACATAGTCGGCCTGGGCGAAAATGATCTCGGTCTCCACGCCCGGATTGGCGTCCGCGAAGGCGCGCACCGCGGCCTGGGCGCGCCCGTCCCAAGCGTCGACCTGGAGGTTTGGCTCCAGATAGGCCGCCACAAAGATCGCCCGCTCATTATTGCGCAGGGCCAGCGTGGCGGGCGGCTCGCGCAGGCCCCGTTCTATGCGCGCGATGTCGGCCAGCTGCAGGAAGCCGCCCGGCCCGGCGGCCACCGGCACGGTGCGCAGGCGATCGAGATCGGTGAACGCGCCGGCCACCTCCACCGTCACGTCCAGTGATTGGCCCGCCAGCCGCCCGGCGGGAACCTTGGCGTCTGAGCGCGCCAGCAATCCCGCCACATCCGCCGCGCTGAGACCCAGCGAGGCGGCGGATTCGGGATCGAGGATGACGCGTACTTCTTCTTCGGGCGCCCCGAACACGTCGGTCTGCTTGGTGCCGGGCAGATTGCGCAGATTGTCTTCCAGGTCGCGCGCCAGACGGCTGAGCGCGCCCAGCGAGGCTTCCGACCCGTCCGGCCAGCGCAACGCCACGACCAGCGTGGCCGCGCCGGTATACTGGCGGTCGACCTCGATGCTTTGCACGCCGTCGGGCAAGGACGGGCGCACCGACGAGACGCGGTCGCGGATCAGCGACCAGGCCTGTTCGACCCGCGTGGCGTTCAGGTCCTCACGGATACTGATGCCGATCTGGGACACGTTGGCGCGGGTGGTGGAGCGCACCTCGTCCAGCTCCACCAGTTCCAGCAACGCCGCTTCCATGGGCCGGGTCACCAGCGCTTCCATGCGTGTGGCGTCGGCGCCGGGCAGGATGATGGTGATCGACCCGAAGCGCTCGGTCAGCGACGGGTCCTCCTGACGGCCCAGCACGCCCAGCGCCGCCAGCCCCGCCGCGCATACCAGGAAGATCGACAGGACGATGAGGCGCGGATAGCGCACAAACAGGGTGATCATGACGGCTGGCCTTCAGGCCGCACGCGCTGGCCTGGCGCCACGCGGCTGACGCCGGCGGCCAGAACATCGTCGCCATCATTGACGGCGCCGCGCACAAACACCGTATCGCCCTCGGCGTGCAGCACTTCCACCGGGCGCGGCTCGAGCCGGAAGGCGCCGTTATCGGGGGTCAGCACATACATGGACCACAACCCGCGCCGCCCTTCAGCCAGCGCCGTCACCGGCGCCCAGAAGCCGCGTTCGGCCAGATCAGTGCGCACCAGAAGCCGCCCGACCGAGCCGCTGACCGCGCCGCCGCCAGCGTCCAGATCAAATACGGCGGTGACCGCGCGCTGTTCACGCTCGATCACACCGGTCACCGCGCGCAGGCGCGCCTCGGCCAGCCCTTGGGCAAACTCCACCGGATAGGTCTGGCCGGGCTCCAGCCGGGCGGCTTCGCCGGCGGGGATGGAGACGCGCATTTCCAGGCGCGCATCCTCTACCAGCGTCACCACAGGCGCGCCCGGCGGCGCGATAGCACCCTCATCCAGATGGCGCGCGGTGATGACGCCATCAAACGGCGCCGTCAGCGAAGCCAGCTCCAGACGCACGGCCAGCGCCTGCGCACTGGCGCGCGCGGCCGCCGCGCCGGACAGGGCCGCGCGCTGGTTGGCGGCCAGTTCGTCCAGGCGCTGGGCCGAGATGTGGCCGCGATCGACCAGAACCTGCTGACGCTCCAGGGTCACCCCGGCGAGACCGGCCTGGGTCTCGGCGGCAGCGGCCTCGGCGCGCGCGGCGGCGATCTGGGCATCCAGCGTGCGGGTGTCGAGCGTGGCCAGGACATCGCCAGCCGCGACCCGGTCGCCGACGCGCACTGCCACCGTCTCGATCCGTCCGCCGGATTCAAACCCCAGAGCGCTGGTGCGCCAGGCCGAGACCAGACCGGGATAGCGCGTCTCCATGGCCGCTTCAGACTGATAACGGGCGGAGAACGTCTCGACGGGAAGTGCCGGAGAGTCGGCGACCGGACCAGGCCCGGCATCCGCCGCGCGCAGCGTGCTCACCGCGATAACGGCCACCACGACGAGCACGGCCGCCGCCAGCACGGAGAGTGCCAGGCGGCTGAACCGCGCTGTTAAAATTCCCGATGCCCCACCGGCCATGACGCCATCTCCCGCGCTGTTGCATGGGAATATACGTCAGCAAACGCCGTTCGGAAAGTGAACAGTGTTAAATATTTTCGAAAGGCGGTGATTCAGAAGTGCTGGCCGGCTTCCATGAGTTCGATCAGTTTGCGCGCGCCCAGGCCGCGCATCATCATCTCGCTGTGAAACGCGATAAGCTCATCCAGCTCCAGCTGACGCCGGCCCGGCTTCTCGCGCGGGAAATCCGGGATCGTGACGGCCAGTATGGTCAACCCGTGAGCGGAAGACCAGACGCTTGTGGCCGCCAGATCAAGATCGGAGTGCCGGAACCAGCCCGTATCCATGCTTTCCTTGATCATCAGCCGCAGATGCTCATTGGCGGCGAAGGCGTAGGTGTCCTCGGTCACATCGCTGTCACCGCCGAAACCGGCAAAGGCCAGGCGGTAATGGTCTGGCTGTTCCAGACCTGTCTCCACATAGGCGCGCAGGCAGCGCGTGCAGAGCATGGGACCGGACTCGATCGAGGCGCAGACATCCTGCATGCGCTTGAGAAGACGCTCGAAAAACCCTTCGCGGATTTCCTTGAACAGGGCTTCCTTGGAATCGAAATACTTGTACAGCGCGGCTGGCGAGTAATCGATCCGCTCGGCGATGCGGCGCATGGACAGGCCGGCCTCGCCCTCCTCGGCAAAAATCTCTTCGGCCGCGCCGATGATCGCATCGCGCACGCGCCGCCGGCGCCGTTCGGCGGGGCTGAGGTCCTCGTGCGTGACGGGGTCTGCCGGCATGGTCCATCCTTTGAGAGCGCAAACTATATATGGATACAATGATCGAGCATGACCATGAACCGGAGCATTGCGCAAGTTCGCCCTATCCCGCCAAACTGGGCGCCTCCAGCCCGCAGCCCGAAAGCCGACGCCCATGTCCCGCCTGATGCCGCCACATGCACCCGAAACCGACGCCGCCCTGCCCGCCTGCACCCCCAGCGCGGAGACTTTGACCTTGCTGGCGCAACGCCGGTCCACGCTGGCGCGCCTGATGGCGGAGCCGGGACCGGACGCGCAGCAGCGCGACGCCCTGTTGCGCCTGGCGGCCCGCACGCCGGATCATGGCAAGCTGTTTCCCTGGCGCTTCATCACATTCGAAGGCGAGGCGCGCGCCCGGTTCGGCGATATCCTGGAGGCGCGCCTGCGCGATCTGGAGCCCGAGGCACCGCCGGAGCGCTTTGAGCTGGAGCGCAACCGCTTCACCCGCGCACCGCTGGTGATCGCGGTGATTTCCGACGTCACCGAGAACCACAAAATCCCCGAATGGGAACAGATCCTGTCGGCCGGCGCGGTGTGCCAGACCCTGCTCATCGCCGCCAACGCCATGGGCTTCGCGGCGCAATGGCTGACCGAATGGTATGCCTATGACCGCATCGCCCGCGCCGCCCTGGGCCTGGCCAGCGGTGAGCGGGTGGCGGGCTTCATCTATATCGGGACCGCCAGCGAAGACCCGTCCGAGCGCCCGCGCAAACCCCCGCGCGTCAGCGCCTGGGGCGGGTAACCCCACCCGCACAGTCCGGAAGCGCTTGCGCTGGCCCTCGATTTAAATGATATACCATTTAAATCGAGCAGGATGACGCGCCGCCGCGCCGGTGCCCCTGCCCTCACGACACGGGGAGGCGTCGATGTTGGAGTTCTGGACCCAGTACGAGCTGGAGATCCTGCGCTGGCTGCACATTCTGGCCATGGTGTACTGGCTGGGCGGGGAATGGGGCGTGTTCCAGACCTCCTACAAGGTGGTCAATCCGCGCCTGTCCTTTGACGAGCGCATGCGCCACATGGACACCGCCTACCGCATCGACATCCTGGCGCGCACCGGCATCATCACCCTGCTGCCGCTGGGCCTGCACATGGGCTATCTGTGGAATGTCCAGCCGCTGGGCGGCGGATGGCTGGTGGCCATGTGGGCCGTGTGGGCGGTGTGGATGGGCGTCACCTACGGCGCGTTCCTGACGCGCGGCAAGCCGATCTGGAAAACGCTGAACTTCATCGAGGACTGCACGCGCTATGTGCTGATCCCCGCCCTGATCATCACCGCCATCACCTCCTTCATGGGGCTGGGCCCGTTCGAGGCCGGCACGGGCCAGGGATGGTATGCCGCCAAGGTGCTGACCTATGGCCTCGCCCTGATCATCGGCGTGATCCTGCGCTGGGTGATGCATGAGTGGCAGGACACCTTCCGCATCCTGGCCGCCGGACCCAATGCGGAGGTGGAGGCCAAGCTCAACCGCTCCATCGCGATCGGCCGGGGCGTGGCTTATGTCTACTGGGTGCTGATCGCCATGACCTGCTTCTTCGCGGCGGTGAAGCCGTTCTGATCTGAACGATCCAGGCAATCACCAGACACAAAAAAGCCGGGCGGATCGCCTCCGCCCGGCCTTCTCGTGCGCGCAAGCTTGCGCCTATTCCATCATGGCGTCGCGAAGGCTGCGGAACTCGTTGCCCTCATACCAGTTGGGCCACTCGTCAGATTCGGCCAGGCGGCGCGACAGGCCGTAGAACAACTCCCCGTCCTGCACGAAGCCGGACAGATCCCAGCTGTCGTCATACTCGTCGGACGGCTGGTGATAATGCAGCGTGCGATAGGCGTTGGCGATGGCGGCGCCGTGCGCTTCCCCGTGCTCCACATGGACGGTGCCGCCCTTGGCGTAGAGCATGGGCACGCCGCGGCGGCCCAGCGAGATATGGTCGGAGCGATAGAAGAAGCCCGCCTCCGGGGTGGGGTCAGGGCTGAGATAGCGGTTCTGCGCTGCCGCATCCTCGCGCAGCATGTCCTCCAGCTGCGACGCGCCATAGCCGATCACGACGACATTCTCGGTCTCGCCCACGGGCTGGATGGCGTCGAAATTGAAGCCGGCCACGGTCCGGTTGAGCGGCACCAGCGGGTTCTGCGCGTAATAGGCCGAGCCAAGAAGCCCCTGCTCCTCGGCGGTGACCGCCACGAAGATGAGCGAGCGCGCGGGCGCCTCTTCAGCTGCGAAGGCTTCGGCCAGCTCGAGGATGAAGGCGGTGCCCGTCGCATTGTCCACCGCGCCGTTATAGATATTATCCTCGCTGGCGAAGTTGAGCCGCTCGCCCAGATGGTCCCAGTGGGCCATGAACAAGACGTGCTCGTCCGGCCGCTGCGATCCACGCACCATGCCCGCGACATTGCGCGAGCTCAGCTCCCGCAGGCCGTTATGCAGCGTGGCGGTCATCTGCGCGCCGTCGAGCGGCACGGGCGTGAAGCCCGGCTCGGCGGCGGCTTCGGCCATTTCGGCAAAGTTCAGCCCGGCGGCCTCGAACAATTGCTCGGCGATCTCCAGCTGGATCCAGCCCTCCACGTCCACGAACGGCTCGTCAGCGGCGGAGGCCAGGATAAATTGCGGGCCGGACCAGGAATTGCGCACCGTTGCCCAGCCATAGCTGGCCGGTTCGGTCTGGTGCACGATGATCGCCCCGGCGGCACCCTGGCGGGCGGCCTCTTCATACTTGTAGGTCCAGCGCCCGTAATAGGTCATGGCCGAGCCGTTGAACAAACCGCTGTCGGGCCGGGCATAGCCGGGATCATTCACCAGAATGACCACCGTCTTGCCGGTGACGTCGAGGCCCGCATAGTCGTTCCAGCCAAACTCCGGCGCCACGACGCCATAGCCCACGAACACCATGTCGGACGGGTCGATGGCGACCGAATCCACCGGCTGCTGGGTCCAGAACACCACGTCCTGACCCATGCGCAGGCCCATGGGCTCGCCATTCACGCTGATCTCCAGATCAGAGCGCGCTTCGTCCAGGGTGGATTCGATCAGCGGCACATTCTGGAACCAGCCGCCATCCTCGCCTGCCGGCTCCAGCCCGGCGCGGCGCATCTCTTCGGCGATCCAGTCGGCCGCCGTCTCGCCGATCTCGTGACCGGGCGCGCGGCCCACGAACCGGTCATCGGCCAGGGTCGAGATCCGGTAGGCGAAGTCGGCTTCGGTCATCCCGGCGCTGGTTGGCGCGTGATAGGGCCAGTCGCCGCCACTGGCCTGCGCCGTCGCCGCTTCCGGCGCTTCAGCTTCCGGCACCGCCGCCGCAGGCTGCTCTGCCGGCCGCTCCGCCGCCGGTTCCCCACATGCCGCAAGCCCGATCAGACAGGCTCCGGCCAGTCCCGCAAAACGTAACATTATAACGCCCCTTCAATGATTTAGCTCTGCGGTCATGGTGCAGATTTCGCCCCGCGCACGCAAGCGCGCCGCCCTCGCCCCCTCGACAAGGCCCGCCCGGCGCGGCCATGGTGCGCGGCGAACAGTGTTCACAGGCCCGCCGCCAGACGCGGGCCGGACACCGTTCGCAGACTGTCGGGAGGAGATCATCATGGACGCCGCTGCGCTGGACGCTGCGCGCATCGAGCTGGCACCGGGCGGGGACTGGATCCTGCCCGTGATCCTGGCGGCGATCATGTTTTCCGTTGCGCTGAGCCTGAGGCCGCGTGATTTCCTGTTCCTGAAACATCAGCCTGGCAAATTCACCGGCGCAGCGGCGGCGCAGATCATCGCCCTGCCCCTGATGACGCTGGCGCTGATCTATGTGATCAATCCTTTACCCTCTATCGCGCTGGGAATGCTCGTGGTCGCGTGCTGCCCCGGCGGCAATGTATCGAACTTCTTCACCCAGCTGGGGCGCGGCGACACGGCGCTTTCGGTGGCGCTGACCGGCACGTCGAGCCTCGCCGCCGCCCTGCTCACCCCCGTCTCCATCCTGTTCTGGACCAGCCTTTACGCGCCCACCGCGGCCATCGTGAACGAGATCACGGTGAGCCCGGCGGCGTTCGTGATCCAGACCACACTTATTCTGGCGATCCCGCTGGCGCTGGGCATGGCGTTCGCGTTCCGCTATCCGGCCATTGCAGCGCGGGTGCGGCCTGTGTTGATGATCGCAGCGCTCCTGGGCATTCTGGCCATGGTGCTGGGCGGGCTGGCGGCCAACTGGGCGCTGCTGACGGCGACAGCGGGGGCGGTGCTGGGGATCGTGATCCTCCATAACACTCTGGCCTTCCTGACCGGCGCGGCCGCCGGGCGGATGTTGCGCTTCACCACACCGCGCCGCCGGTCGCTGACGTTTGAGGTCGGCATCCAGAATGCCGGGCTGGGCCTGGTGATCCTGCTCTCGCAATTTGACGGGCTGGGCGGCGCGGCGGCGGTGGTGGGCGTATGGTCGATCTGGCATCTGTTCGCGGGCCTCGGCCTGGCGGGTGCCTTCCGCCTCTATGATGCGCACTGGCCCGCCGCGAAAGCGGAGCCTGCCGAATAAGGAGACCCCATGACCTATGACCTGAAAATCACCGGCGGCCTGATCCATGACGGCTCGGGGTCGCCCCCCTTCACCGGCGATATCGCCATCACAGGCGGCCGGATCGTGGCGATGGGCGACGCGCCGGGCGCAGCGCGCGAGACGATTGACGCCAAGGGCTGCATCGTCACGCCGGGCTTTATTGATGCGCACACCCATTATGACGGCCAGGCCACCTGGGATGACCGGCTGGAGCCGTCCATCCGCCATGGCGTGACCACGGCGGTGATGGGCAATTGCGGGGTCGGGTTCGCGCCGGTGCGCGCCAGCGATCACGACCGGCTGATCCGGCTGATGGAGGGGGTGGAGGATATTCCCGGCACGGCGCTGGCCGAGGGCCTGTCGTGGAACTGGGAAAGCTTCCCCGACTATATGGACGCGCTGGACGCCACGCCGCGCACCATGGACATCGCCGCCATGGTCGGCCACGACCCCTTGCGCGTCTATGTCATGAACGAGCGCGCCAGCTTCGACGCCCAGGCCAGCGAGGACGAGATTGCGCGGATGCGCGATCTGGTGGGCGAGGCGCTGGATGCAGGCGCGATCGGCTTCTCCACCGGGCGGTCAGACCTGCACCGCACCGCCGACGGCGAATGGACCCCGGCGTCCGAAGCCACGGCCAAAGAGCTCGCGGGCATCGCCAGCGCCTTCAAGGGACGCGATCACGGCGTCATCCAGGCGGTGTCGGACTTCGATCTGCAGCGCGATTCAGAGAGCTTCCCTGCCGAATGGTCGGTGATCGAGGCCTATGTGAAGGCGGCGGGCGGGCGGCCCTTCTCCATCTCGGTGATGCAGCGCGATTTTGCGCCGGACCAGTGGCGCCAGATTCTCAAGGGCCTCGAGGCGCTGGACGCCGAGGGTTATCCCGTCAGGGCGCAGGTCGCGCCGCGCGCCATCGGCGTGTTTCTGGGGCTGCAATGCACCTTCCACCCCTTCATGGGCTATCCCGCCTACAAGGCCATCGCCCATCTGCCGCTGGACGAACGGGTGCGCGAGATGGCCAAGCCCGCCTTCAAGGCCGAGCTGCTAAGCCAGACCTCCGACAAGCTCGCAGGCCCCGGCTCGTCGGTACCGCCCATCGCCGACATGCTGATCGAGAACATGGAGTTTGTGGCCTCCAAGCTGTTCACCCTGTCCGATGATCCCGATTACGAGCAGACGCTGGACCGCTCCATCGGCGCGAGGGCCACGGCGCGCGGGGTCAGCGTGTGGGAGGAGCTGTACGACACGGTGATTGCGCGCGAGGGGCGTGAGCTGATCTACATGCCGATCTACAACTACACCGAAGGCGACTACGCCAATGTCCACGCCATGCTGACCCATCGCCTGGCCATACCCGGCCTGTCCGATGGCGGTGCCCATGTGGGCACGGTGTGTGATGCCAGCTTTCCCACCTATCTCCTGAGCTACTGGACCCGCGACCGCACGCGCGGGCCGCGCATAGACATGGCGCGCGCGGTGCAGATGCTCACCGGCGATGTGGCCGATTATCTGGGCCTGGCCGACCGGGGCCGGATCAAAACGGGCCTGAAAGCCGACCTCAACATCATCGACCCGAAACGCTTGCGCGTGCACGCCCCCTACCTGGTCCAGGACCTGCCCGCCGGCGGCCAGCGCCTGTTGCAAAAGGCCGAGGGCTATCGCGCGACGATTGTCTCTGGCGAGGTGGTGGTGCGCGATGACGAGGTGACGCAGGCGCGGCCCGGACGGCTGGTTCGGTCGGGGCGGGGGATGGCTTTGGCGGCGGAGTAGGTGGGGCATTCAACAACCTGCCTTCCCGGCCGACCGCAGGGAGAGCCGGGATCCATCCACCAGACTGCGCCGCCGCCTGAACAGTTGAGATGGCAGGGGATGGGTCCCGGATCGGCTACGCCGTCCGGGAAAGCAGAATTGGGTGACTACCCCAACAACGCGCCGCAAATCGCCTCAAGCCCGACGCGGTCCGTTTCGTCAAACGCGTCAGGCTCCGTCGAATCCACATCCAGCACGGCGGCCAGCGATCCGTCGGGCGCAAACACCGGCACCACGATTTCAGAGCGTGAGCGGCTGTCGCACGCGATATGGCCGGGGAAGGCTTCCACATCGGGCACAATCAGCGTCTCACCCGACGCCGCCACCGCGCCGCACACGCCCTTGCCGAAAGGGATGCGCAGGCAGCCCAGCGTGCCCTGATACGGGCCGACCACCAGTTCGCGCGGCTTGTGCGGGTCCACCACATAGAAGCCGGTCCAGAAAAACCGCGGCGCAAACGCGTGCGCCAGCAGGCAGGCCGCCGTGGCGTAGCGGGCGGTGGCACTGGTCTCGCCCGCCACCACAGAGGCGATCTCGCGGGCGAGGCGCTGATAGGCCTGTTCGCGGGTTTCGCCCTCGGGCGCAGTGGTCATTGCCTCGGCCATGGTCGTGCTCCTGCTCGTAGGTCATCCATGCCCTGAGATAGGCGAGAGCGGGCGCGCGCGCATCCGCGGCCCGCAGCCGGTCCTCGCCGGCACAGCCCCCCGGCATTGCGCTTTTCCCCTTGTATGACTAGAAAAGGGGGCAATCCAACATGGCCGCACGTGCGCGGCGATCAACCCCTGAGGCCCATTCCATGAAGACGCATCTGTACCTTGGCGCCGCTGCCGCCGCCCTGCTGCTGGCCGCCTGCGATCCCGCAGAACAGACCCCGCCCGCGCCGGACGTGGCCCAGACCGAAGCCGACGCCGCGGCCGCCGCCGAAGCGGGTGCCGCCGAAGATCGCGCCGACGCCGCCCAGAGCAACCCGCTTCTGGCGCAGTGGGACACGCCCCACGGCGCGCCGCCCTTCAGCCAGTTCCAGCCCGAGCATTTCGTGCCGGCCTTCGAAGCGGCGATGGAGACCCATCGCGCCGAGATCGACGCCATCGCGTCCAATCCCGATACGCCGACCTTTGAGAACACCATGCTGGCCCTGGAAAACGCCGGCGCCGATCTCGGACGTGTTGCGCGCGTGTTCAGCAATCTGACCAGCTCGGCCAGCAATGACGCCCTCGACGCCATCCAGGCGGAGATGAGCCCACGCCTGGCGCGCCACAGCTCGGCGATCACGCTGAACGCCGACCTGTTCGCCCGCATCGATGACCTGCGCCAGCGCAGCGATGAGCTCAATCTGACCCCGCAGCAGGCGCGCCTCATTGAGGTCTATCACGAGAATTACGTGCGCGCCGGCGCCCAGCTGGAAGGCGAGGACCGCGAGCGCTTCGCCGAGATCCGCGCCGAGCTGGCCGGTCTCTACACCCGCTTTGCCCAGAACGAGCGCCGCGACAGCGAGCTGTGGACCTTGGAGCTGAGCGAGGATGATCTGGGGCAGCTGCCCTCGAGCCTCGCCTCGGCCGCCCGCGCCGCGGGCCAGGCGCGCGATCTGGACACGCCCGTGCTCACGCTGCAGCGCTCCATGATGGAGCCCTTCCTGCAGCAATCGCCCAACCGCGCCCATCGCGAAGCGGCCTGGACCGCCTTCTACAATCGCGGCAACAACAACAACGAGTTCGACAACAAGGACAATATCCGCCGCATCCTGGAACTGCGGCTGGAGCTGGCCAATCTTCTGGGCTTTGAAACCTTCGCCCATTTCCGCACCGCCGGGACCATGGCGGGCACTCCGGACGCCGCGCAGGGGCTGATGGAGCAGGTCTGGGAGCCGGCGCGCGCGCGCGCTCTGGAAGAGCAAGCCGATATCGAAGCCCTGATGACCCGCGACGGCATTGAAGACGACGTGATGGGCTGGGACTGGCGCTATTACACTGAACAGGTGCGCGCCGAACGCTTCGACCTCGATGAGAGCGAAGTGAAGGCGTATCTCGATCTGGACAACATGATCGCGGCGCAGTTCTACGTCGCCGAGCGGCTGTTCGGCGTACGCTTCACCGAGCGCACCGATATCGAAACCTATCACGACGATGTGCGCGTCTGGGAAGTGACGCGCGCCGATGGCGGCGAGGTGGTCGGGCTTTTCTACGGCGATTATTTCGCCCGTCCCGGCAAGCGCTCGGGTGCCTGGATGAGCTCGTTCCGCCCGCAGAACGGCATCACCGGCGACATCCCGATCATTATCAACAACTGCAACTATAACCGCCCCGCCGAAGGCGCTCCGGCGCTGATTTCGTTCACCGACGCCACCACCCTGTTCCACGAGCTGGGCCACGGCCTGCACGGATTGCTGTCCAATACCGAATACCCGTCGCTGGCGGGCACGTCGGTGGACCGCGATTTCGTGGAGTTCCACGCCCAGGTGATGGAGCACTGGTTCGCCGAGCCGGAAGTGCTGGAGCGCTTCGCCCTGCACTACGAAACCGGCGAACCCATGCCGCGCGAGCTGCTGGACCGGGTGCTGGAAGCCCAGACCTTCAACCAGGGCTTCAGCACGGTGGAATTCCTCAATTCCGGCTTGGTGGACATGGCCTATCACCGCCACATCGACCCGACCTCCATCGATGTCGAGGCGTTCGAGGCCGAAGTGCTGGCGCGCTATGGCAGCCCGCAGGCCATCCCCATGCGCCACCGCTCCACGCACTTCCTCCACGTTTTCTCCGGTGAAGGCTATGCATCGGGCTATTACAGCTATCTGTGGGCCGGCGTGCTGGACAATGATGGCTTCGATGCCTTCGTGGAAGCCGGCGACATCTTCGATCCGGAAACCGCTGCACGCCTGCGCGCCGTGTTCTCCTCGGGCAATACGATCCCGGCGATGGACAACTTCATCAACTTCCGCGGCCGCGAACCGTCGGTGGAGCCGCTGCTGCGCAGCCGCGGCTTTATTGAAGCGGAAGGGTGAGACCAAGTGCGGCGCCCAATGGCGCCGCACCCNTCACCTTTATCCTCTCCCCTCTCAGAGGGGCGAGGGGGCTTTGACGCAGATTTTCTTCGGGAAATGCAAGCGCCTGGCCCAACCCATGACGATGCAACACCAAAAGCCACCTCTCCCCCATTTATGGGGGAGAGGTAAGGTGAGGGGGCGGTGCCTGGCGCTGCTTTCGCAGCCCCCCCTAAGGCGCGCCAATCCACTTGTGCGTCTGCAAGCTCAGCCGCCATTGGGGATGCTTGAGGCAGTATTCATATGCCGCCTGAGCATTGGCCATCTGGTCCGGCCCGTCCATGGGCTGCAGGCGGAATTCTTGAAAATCGAGATGGGCGTAGAGCTCCGGCATGGCGTCGGCCTGGGGATAGACGAGTTTGAGCTCGTGGCCGGAGATCTGTTTGAGCGGCGCGGTGGATTTCGGGCTGACGCAGATCCAGTCAATGCCATCGGGCGCTTCGATGGTGCCGTTGGTCTCCACGGCGATTTCGAACCCGGCGTCGTGCAACGCATCGATCAGGGCGCGGTCCAGCTGAAGGAGCGGTTCGCCGCCGGTGCACACGACATAGGGAACGCCGCCGCCCGGCCACAGCGAGGCGATTTTGGCGGCCAGCGCCTGCGCCGTGGCGAATTTGGCGCCGTTGACGCCGTCGGTCCCGATAAAATCGGTGTCGCAGAAGCGGCACACGGCGCTGGCGCGGTCGCGCTCCAGCCCGCTCCAGAGGTTACATCCGGCAAAGCGCAGGAACACGGCCGGGCGCCCGGCCTGGCCGCCCTCGCCCTGGACGGTGAGAAAGATTTCCTTGACCGCGTAGGTCATGCGCCGCGCCAGTCGCGCCAGCCCTTGGCGCGCAAATCGCAGGCCGGACAGGCGCCGCAGCCATAGCCCCACTCATGGCGCACATCGCGCACGCCGCGATAGCAGGTATGGCTGTGCTCCACGATCAGGTCCACCAGCGCGTCCCCGCCCAGTTCCTGAGCCAGCGCCCAGGTCTCGCCCTTGGTCAGATGCATCAGCGGCGTCTCGATGGTCACCGGCGCATCAAGCCCCAGCGACAGGGCCCGCGCCTGGGCCGCGATCGTGTCCTCGCGGCAGTCAGGATAGCCTGAATAATCAGTCTGGCACACGCCGGTGATGATATGCGACAGGCCACGGCGCCAGGCATGGGCGCCCGCCACGGTCAGGAAGACCAGATTGCGCCCGGGCACGAAGGTGTTGGGCAGGCCGCGCGCGCCCATTTCGAAGGCCACATCGCGCGTCAGCGCGCTTTCGGCCAGGGCACCATAACCGGCGAGGTCCACCACCACGTCCTCGCCCAGCCGCGTGCCCCAGTCGGGGAAATGGTGCGCGATCTGTTCGCGCACGCGCTGGCGCGCCTCCATCTCGACGCTGTGGCGCTGGCCATAGGTAAAGCCGATGGTCTCCACATGCCCGTAGCGCGCCAGCGCCCACGCCAGGCAGGCAGCCGAATCCTGTCCGCCCGACAAGAGCACCAGTGCGCGTGCGCCGTGATCCATCGCATCCTCCATGAGGGGCGTGTATATCTGTCGTGACGACACATTCTGCAAGGAGAAGCGTCATGAGCGGCAGCGCAATGGGCCTGCTTTATACCACCTGGCCGGATGCCGGGAGCGCCGAGAGCGCTGCCGAGGCGGTGCTCGCCGAAGGCCTGTGCGCGTGCGCCAACATTCTGGGCGAGAGCCAGTCGCTGTTCCTGTGGGAAGGCGAGATGCGCCGGGAGAGAGAGGTGATTGCCCTGTTCAAGACCTCGGCAGGCAAGGCTGCCAGCCTCGGCGAGCGTCTGGCGCGTCTGCACCCGTATGACGAACCGTGCGTGATTGCGCTGAACGTGGACGAAACCGGCAGCGCGCCCGGTTTCCTGGCCTGGGTGCGCGGCGAGGCGAGCTCAAGACCGGGCTGACGGATCAGGCGATCCGCCGCAACGTGGCCGAGGCCGCCAGATCGCTGGCGAGCGCCTCGACCAGCGCAGCTTTGAGATTGTCCGCCGACACCGGCGCGCGCACCAGGGTTTCCGCCGCGCCGGTCTGCACCGGCGCTTCAAGATCGCGCACCAGGCGCACCACCGGGGTCATGGCGGCTGTGGACGCCAGCGAACGCACGTCATCACAGGCGTCTTCAGGTTCGCAGTCCTCGAGGCTGAGCCCGACCACGACCGA
This sequence comes from Hyphomonadaceae bacterium BL14, assembly GCA_027627705.1. Taxonomy (NCBI): domain Bacteria; kingdom Pseudomonadati; phylum Pseudomonadota; class Alphaproteobacteria; order Hyphomonadales; family Hyphomonadaceae; species Hyphomonadaceae bacterium BL14. The sequence goes on along the minus strand of CP091242.1, from coordinate 171,908 downwards.
GTCATAGGCCGCAGCGCCAAGCACCGACACCAGCTCGGCGCTGGAGCCGACGCATGTCACCACGCAGTTGAACGATTTGAGATAGCCCAGCAGCACCGAACGCCGGGCCGCATCGCGCTCTGCGACCAGCATACGCAGCCGGCGCGTGGTCAGGCTGAAGGTCTCGCCATCGGCATAGCGGTCCGCCTTGCACGACACGGGCAAGGTGACCTCGAACCAGAACACAGAGCCTTCCTGCGCGGGTCCAGGTTCATAGCCGACCCGGCCCTGCATCAGCCCGGCCAGGCGCTTGGCCAGGTGCAGGCCAAGACCGGCACCATTGGCGCGGATATAGGGGTCGACGCTATCCTGAGCGAGGGAATCAAACAGGCGGTTGCGGGCCGATTCCGGCACACCTTCGCCGGTATCGCGCACTGTGACACGCAGGCGCGCCGCCCCCGCATCATCCAACCGGGTGGCCACGGTCACATCCACGCCGCCTTCGCCGGTCGTGCGCAGGGCGTGGGAAAGAAAGATCTGCGCCATCTGGAACAGGCGCCCTGAGTCCGCGCGCAGCGCCCGGTCCGTTTCGCCTTCATATCCTACAGTCAGGGCGAGGCCTTTACAGGCCGCTTCCGGCCCGGCGGCGCGGCGGATGCGTTCGCCCAGCCCCTGCGCCGTCATGTCCTCGATATTCAGTTCCACATGGCCCGCCTCGATGCGCGCCACGTCCACAACATCGCCCAGCATGCGCGCCAGCGCCTGGCCGGATTCGCGCACGCGCGCAGCCATGCGCGCCGGCTCGCCTTCCAGGCCTGCCTCCTCCAGCAGGTGCGCCATGCCCAGCACCCCATTGAGCGGCGTGCGCAGCTCATGGCTCATATTGGCCAGCACTGCAGCGTTGGCGCGGGCCTGATCCTCGGCCCGGCGCGCCGCCAGGTCATTATGTTCAGCCAGGCGCGTCATGGCCGCTGCCTGGGCCTCGGTCTGGCGGCGGGCCTCTTCAAGATCGAAATTGCTGCGCACCGCGTCGGTCAAGGTGTCCGAGAAGGTGCGCGCCAGCTTGAACGTCACCACCAGGAACAAGGTGAGGACGCCGGCGAACAGGAAACCGAAAAACCCGCCCATATAGACCAGGTTCGCGGCGCTGATGAGAATCGCCGGAGCATTGTAGGCCAGAACGGCGGACGGCGCGGCAGCCGATGTGAGGGCCGAGCCCGCCGTCATCCCGGCGACAAAGACCAGAGCGGCCGTCAGCGCGTAAGGCGACGCCCCCTCGCCGACCATCCATGGCGCTGCGCCCCAAAGGGCACCCATGGCGCACGAGAGGAAGATGAACGTGGCCATCATGCGCGGGCTCAGCGCGCGGCCCGGCTTGCGGGCCGGCAGCAGCACAACCATCCGGGCCCCCGACACGGCAACCACCGCCGCCAGCCAGACACCCAGGATCCAGGGACTGACCCCGCCTGCGAGAAACACTGCCAGCAAGCCGGCATTGAGCACGTTCAACGGCCCGGAGGCCAGCCCGCTGCGCGCGATCAGCCGGAGCCGCGCGTCCCGCACCCTCATGGAGATGTCGTCGTCGCGCTCAACGGCGCGGTTCGCCTGCATACCCATCCCAACACCCTTCCTGCGACCGCCTCTGTGTGCGGTTCTGACACGACAATCGTGCCCTATAGGTCTTAAAACAGGGTGCATGGTGCGTTTATCATCTGGAAATCGCCCAATCCGCCCTGCCAAGTTGGAGCCAATCGCCATGATCCGAGCTTTGCTCGCCGCTCTCGTCCTCATCGCCCTGCCGGCGGCGGGGTGCAGTGGCGACGACGCGCCCGGCGCGTCGGACGCCATGGCCGGCCTGGTTCCGGTGGACCCGGACGCGCCGGCTGAACTGCTCGGCTGGAGCGACCTGATACCCGATGACGAGCTGGAGGCGCTGGCGGCGCTCAATGAGGGCCGGCGCGATCCGTCGCTGATGGGCCGCTTTCTGGGCGAAGGCCTGGTGGAGGGCCAGGTCGGGTCATTCAATGTGGTGGAGGATCTCGACGGGCTGATCGTGCGCATGCCGGGCTATCTCTTGCCGCTCGACTATGTCGAGCGAGGCTCGGCGCGGGAGTTTCTGTTCCTGCCCTATCATGGTGCCTGCATTCACACGCCCGCGCCTCCGCCCAACCAGATTGTCTATCTGCGCTCTATCGACCCTATCCAGTTCAATGCCCTGTGGGACCCGGTCTGGATCGAGGGGCGCATGCAGATCGAACGCGTGGACACCGAGCTGGCGGCAATCGCCTATTCCATGACCGCCCGCTCGGTGGAGCCGTATCGCGGCGGGCGCCCGCGCTGACATGAAACACCCCCGGCGCGGCGCGCCGGGGGTGATTTCAGGCTGCGATCTGAAAAGACCTAGTCTTCCCAGCCCCACGGGGTGGGCGGGGTATCGACCGGTTGGGTCAGGTCGAACGTCACCTCGAAGAAGCGGTTCTCCCGGGTCAGGCGGTAATAGAACGCCGTGTCGGTCAGCTCCATGATCCAGATATTGGTAGCCGATTCCGGAATGTCCTCGCGAACGAACAATTCCTGGCTGAACGTATCAACCACGAACTCGGCGCGGGCACCCGCGGGCGGCGCTTCGGTCTCGCCGCCATACTGGGTCAGCACGTCTTCTGATCCGTCTTCCATGCGGTGATCATGCTTCAGGCGCAGGCGACCGTCTTCCAGCCGGGTGATCAGCCAGGTTCGCGAATGGTTATCGCCGACATGGAAAGGCACGCGGACCTCGTCATCCATGCACTCGCGCACATGCATGATCAGATCACGTCCGGCAAAACCATCATCTCGCGGATCCTCGGCGCTGGTTATGGACCCGGCGAAGGACTGGCCGCACAGCGCGCCGAGGCCTTCGATCAGCCCGGCGGACGCCGCATCGTCAGAGTCCATCATGGCGTCGATCTCGTCGCCGGCATCGTCCATGGCACCGTCCAGCGCGTCCAGCGCGTCTTCGCCGGCCTCCTGGACCTGTTCAATGGCGTCAGCCGCGGACTCTTCGATCTCTTCGCGCTCCGGCGCGTCTTCGCACGCAGCCAGCGCCAGCGCGCAAGCGCTCGTCATCAAAAGCAAATGTCTCATATCAGGCGGCCTCCCCTTTGGATTTCATCAGTTTCTGAACACGCCGGACGGCGCGCTCGCGCTTGAGCCGGGACAGGTAGTCGATAAAGACCACGCCTTCTAGATGATCCATTTCGTGCTGAATGCACACGGCGAACAGATCTTCAGCGATCTCCTCGCGGGCTGACCCGTCATAGTCGAGATAGTTGACCTTCACTCGCACGGGTCGTTCAACCTCGTCATAAATCTCCGGCACAGAGAGACAACCCTCCGAATAGGGTTTCAGTTCCCCGGTGAGGGGCGTAATGACCGGATTGACGAAATAACGCGGCTCATTGCGCGAATCGGACAGGTCCATGACGATGACGCGCTTGTCCACGCCGATCTGGATTGCCGCCAGCCCGATTCCGTCAGCGGCGTACATGGTCTCGACCATGTCATCCATGAGCGCGCGCAATTCATCATCGACGCCCGCCACCGGCTTTGACACCAGTTTCAGGCGCGGATCGGGGACGGTCAGGATCGTGCGTACGGTCATAAAGAATAAATACGGTATGCGCCGCCCGCGTTCAAGCGGCGCGCCCCTTGCAGGACATGGCCCAGGACAACCCCGGGAGGCCTGTCATGCGCCTGTTTGACACACCGCTGAGCGAGTTGAGCGCACGCGACCGTGACGCCTGGCGGGCTTTGGCCCTGTCCCACGGCCAGTTGATCAGCCCCTATCTCATGCCCGAATTCGCCGACATGGTGGACACCGAACGCGGGGATGTCCGTGTCATGATCGCCGAGGAAAAGGGCGCGCCCGTCGGCTTTTTCGCCTGCCATGTAGGCGCTGATGGCGTGGCGCGCCCGGTGGGCGCACCGCTGTCGGACTACCAGGGTTTCGCCGGCCGCCCCGGCCTTCAGGTGAGTGAGGAAGCGCTGCTGCGCACGCTGGGGGCGCGCAGCCTGGTGTACGAAAACTGGATCGGGCCGGCACCGGGCAAGGTCAGCGCGCGTGGCGGGTCGGCGGTGATTGACCTGACCGGCGGTGCCGAGGCCTGGTTTGCGGCGCGCCGCAACTTGTACCGCTCGCATTTCAAGAAAATAGATCAGCGCCGCCGCAAGGCCGAGCGTGAGTTTGGCGACATACGCGTTGTGTTCGGCGACCCGCTGGGCGAGCGCTTCGCCGCGCTGAAAGCCTGGAAGAGCGCGCAATACCGCGCCTCCGGCCTGGTCGATCTGTTCGATGTCAGCTGGATCAATGCCGTACTGGCGGGGACGGCAGCGCGCGCCTTCGGGCCGTTCCGGGGCCTTGTGGCCTCGCTCTATCTGGGTGACGAGTTGGCGGCGGTAGAGATGGGGATGGCCGCCGGGGGCGTCTATCATTCCTGGATACCGGCCTATGATGCGCGCTTTGCCAGCGTGTCTCCAGGCCTCCTCTTGCTGCACGGGATTCTGGAGCAGGCGGGGGCGATGGGCATCGACCGCGTTGATCTGGGCCGCGGGGAGCAGGTCTACAAAACCTACTACACCGATTATGAAACCCCGCTCAGCACCGGACGTGCCTTGCGTCCGGGCGTGGCTGCCGCCGGTGCCGGCCTGTGGGCCATGGCTGAAGCCGCCAGCTCCATTCTGCCCGAACCGCTGGCCAGCGCCCCGGTGCGTCTGCGCCGGCGCTGGACGCACACCGCCGCCATTGAACCGGACCTCTCGGGCCGGATGCGGCGCATGGCCGGTGCGTTTTCCAACGCGCCCCGGCGCCTGGCCGCCGCAGGCTGACACCGCAAGCATCTGACGCAATCGTCAGTTCCCTTTCTCGGACGAGCCCCTATGTAGTGGGCGTAACCGTTTGCAGCCGAAGGGAGAGACCCCATGCGTCACCTCGCCAGCGCCAGCGCCATCGCGCTTGTGCTCACCGCCCCGGCCCTCGCCAGCGAGGTCCAAGAGAGCGAGCAGGCAAATTTCACCGTCGAGACGGTGGTTGAAGGCCTCGAGTTTCCCTGGTCGATCGATTTCCTGCCGGACGGGGCCATGCTGGTCACCGAACGCGAGGGCCGGCTGCGCGTGATCGAAGCGGACGGCAGCCTGCGCACCGACCCGGTTGCCGGCCTGCCAGAGGATCTGATCGTCGTCCGTCAGGGCGGTCTGATGGATGTGCGCATCGCCCCGGACTTTGAAACCTCCCGACACGTCTATTTCAGCTACGCCCAAGGCACTGAAGGTGCCAACGGCACGGCGCTGGCCCGCGGCGTACTGAATACCGGCATGACCGCACTGGAAGACGTGGAGGTGCTGTTCCGCGCCAATATCGACAAGGCTGCTGGCTTTCACTTCGGCGGGCGCATCCTGTTCAATGAGGACGGCACACTCTTCCTGACCCTGGGCGATGGCGGCCGCACGATCGAGGAGGCGCAAGATCCCTCCAATCATCTGGGCACCGTGGTGCGCCTCAATCCCGACGGCTCGATTCCCGCCGGCAATCCGGACATCGAGGCCGGTGCGGCAGGGGTGTTCAGCTTCGGCCACCGCAATGTCCAGGGCATTGACCGCAACCCGGCCACCGGATCGGTCTGGACCACCGAGCACGGACCGCGCGGCGGCGATGAGATCAATATCCTCCAGCCCGGCGCGAATTTCGGCTGGCCCACGGTAACCTATGGCATCAACTACAATGGCTCGGTGATTACCGAAGAGCGCGACCGGCCCGGGTTCGAGCCGCCGATCTGGTATTGGCGCCCCTCCATCGCGCCGGCAGGCATGGCGTTTTATACCGGCGATGCCTTCGAGCACTGGCAGGGGGATCTGTTCCACGCCGCGCTGGCCGGCATGACCCTGCAGCGCATGGAAATCAGCGGCGACCGCGTGATCGGCGTCGAAGACCTCCTCACCGACCGCGAACAGCGCTTCCGCGATGTGCGCATCGGCCCGGACGGCTTCATCTACGTGCTGGTCGACGACATCGACGGCGAAGTGATCCGCCTGGTGCCGGCGCAGTAGGCGGGCGCGGCGTTACCTTCCCCTGCCCGCGGGGGAGGTGTCGGCGAAACTGACGGACGGGGGACGGCACCGCCGTCCCCTACCCCGACGGCTCTACCACAAACCGTGTCAGCTCCTCGCGGGCCAGGGCGAAGGCGGGGTTGGAGTCCAGGGAGGCGCGCAGATCGCGGTAGGCGCCAGCCAGATCGCCAGTCTGTTCGCGCGACAGGGCCCGGTTGTAGAGCGCATGGGCCGCCGGCTCGAAGCCCAGGTCCAGCGCCCGGGTGAAATGCGTGACGGCGTCTGCGTAATCCTCGGCCCCCATCAGCGCCACGCCGCGATTATGCCAGAACGCGGCGTGATCGGCACTGATGGCCAGCGCCCGGTCGAACTGCGCCAGCGCGTCTGCCGGGCGGCCGGCACGGTGGAACAGAATGCCCAGATTATTGTGGGTCGCGGCCCGGTCGCGGGCGGTGAGGCGCGCATCGTCAAACGCATCCTGGCACCGCGCAATGGTCGCCGCGCGCCCGCGATCACCGGCTTCAACTGCATTATAGCAGGCTTCGGCCTGGCTGGAGCCCATAACGATCTGGGCGCGGGTTTGCGGCGCGGCGGCCGCCGCCAGAACACAGGAAAGCAGGACAATTGGTGCGTATCTCATGGCGTTTGATTATAGCACCGCCCCTGCATCCGGGCGAGCCCGGCGCGAAAAAAGCCCCGGCATTGCTGCCAGGGCTTTTTCGATTGCGTTGGCGTCAGGCCAGGCCTCAGGCGCTGGCGGCGCGCTGTTCGGCGACGGGATCGCGCAGCACATAGCCGCGGCCCCAGACCGTTTCGATATGGTTGTCGCCGCCCGTGGCAGCTGACAGCTTCTTGCGCAGCTTGCAGATGAAGACGTCGATGATTTTCAGCTCCGGCTCGTCCATGCCGCCATAGAGATGATTGAGGAACATCTCCTTGGTCAGCGTAGTGCCCTTACGCAGGGAGAGCAGCTCGAGCATCTGGTATTCCTTGCCGGTCAGGTGAACGCGCTGATTGGCGACCTCCACCGTCTTGGCGTCCAGATTCACCGCGATATCGCCGGTACGGATGATCGACTGGGAGTGACCCTTGGAGCGGCGCACCACAGCGTGAATGCGCGCAATCATCTCTTCTTTATGGAAGGGTTTGGTCATGTAGTCGTCAGCGCCAGAGCCCAGACCGCGCACCTTGTTGTCGATGTCGGCATTGCCCGACAGGATCAGGATGGGCGTGTCCACCTTGGCCACGCGCAGGGTCTTGAGCACGTCAAAACCCGGCATGTCCGGCAGGTTCAGGTCCAGAAGAATGATGTCGTAGTCATACAGCTTGCCGAGATCGACGCCCTCTTCGCCGAGGTCCGTCACGTAGATGTTGAAGCCTTCCGACTTCAGCATCAGCTCGATCCCCTGCGCCGTGGCGCGATCGTCTTCAATTAGCAGAACCCGCATCGGTTCCCCCTCCCAAGGCAGCCGGCACGAATCAACCCCGCGCCTGACGTCCAAAGCGTTAACCTTGTTCGCACTGTGAGGCGAGAAGTCCTTAAAGGAAGTTAACGCGCGTTTGACTCATTAGGCCGAATCGAGTCCGGCGCCGGCCATATCCGTGACGGGCAAGGAGTCTCAAAGGGTTAACGCATGCATTATTCTGCAGCGTCGAGCAGCGCCGGCGCCAGGGCGCGCAAGAGCGGCCCCCATTTATCCTCAGGAGAACGCACCCGCCCGTCATAGAGGATGCGGTCCTCATAGCCGGTGATCCAGAGCGCGTCGGGATTGCGCCGCGCGATCACCAGATCGCTCTGCGCGTCGGCGTGAGGCGTGCGGTGCAGGCGGAACACGACCACGCCCTCGGCCAGCGCATCGCCCAGCGGACCGCCAATGGAGCGCAGGCGCTCATCACCGTCGGTGACGGCCACCATCTCCATCTTGCCCGCCTCGGTGGACAGGGCAAAGCGCGAGCGCTCGATACCCGACAGATTGGCCTGGCTCTGCGCATGCAGCTTCCAGGCTTTTTCCACCGGCACGGCGAAGGCGCGGTGGCCCTCGATCTCACGGCACTGGAAAAAGTAGTGGTTGTTCACACCCATGCGCTTGAGCTCCTGCTGCAGGAGGCGCAGGACATCAACATCGTCATTGACGTCATCAATGATCGGGGTCTGGTTTTCCAGCGTGATCCAGGGGCGCGAGCGCAGGCGCCGGACAGCGTCCTCAACCAGCGGATTGCGCAACAGGCAGCCGGACTCACCGCGGACATATTCGCCTTCTTCGCCCAGCAACAGGAACTCGTCGGGATGGGTGAAATGAACCATGAAGGCGAGCAGGACTTGCGGGTGCAGCTCGTGGAACAGGTCCAGCATTTCCATGAAGTTTTCGTCGAAGCGCTCGGGGAAGAAGGCCATCTCCTTGGTCCCGATGCGGATCACCTCCAGCCCGGCCTCGGCGAGGCCATTGAGGTAATCGAACAGATTGCGGTTGGACAAAACCATCGGGTCGCCGCCCGACAAAAGCGCCTCGCGGATTTTCGGCTTGTCCGTGATCTCGCCGCGCTCGACGGCTTCGTTATGACCCTCGATATACTGCCGGATCTCGTGGATGGAGCCGGTATCCTTGGAGGTCTTGCCGGTCAGGAAGTCGGACCGGTAGCAATAGCGGCACCAGCTTGAGCACGCGCGCACCACATAGAGCAGTACCAGCTCGTACTTGTGCAAAAGGCCCGGCACGGGGCTGTATTTGAGCTGGTTGGACGGATCAGCCTCGCCTGACAGATCCTCCATCTCTTCGGGGCGCGCCTTGATCAGATTGCGCACGGCGCGCGAGCGGATGGCGAGATCGAGGTAATAGCCCGTGGCCCGAGGCGGCAGGCGGTCGGACACGCCGGAGGCTTCAAGCGCATCGAGTTCGCCTTGCGAATACACCGCCGCTCCGCCTTGCGCGACATACTCGCGATAGCGCGCGATATCGTGGACGATATAGCGGTTGAACCGGGTCTCATCGATCCGGGCGTAGACATTGTCCTTGTGGCGGCGCGATACCGCTTTCAGCTTGGGGCGGGATCCCGCCACGGGCTCGGGCCGGTTATCAAACGGCATGGCTCCTCCTCGTCGTCGATGGCTCGGCGGCGGCGATTGCGCCAACGGTTGTGTGTCTCGGGCCGCACGCCCCCGGGGCGCGAACGATCTGTATGGACCCGGCGCCGGGCCCACCTGTACGATGAGGGCGGCCTGCGGCGGCGTGAGGCGGAAAATAGTGATTTTCGGCGCAAATGGAACCGGCTGGCAGCTATTTGCCGCCTCGCCAGTATAAATCGCCCAATCGCACACGGCGTTTACGCGGCTGAAACCGCATTTGGGTTAAGACCGGTTTCCAAACGGCGCAAAACGCGCCCGGACAACAGGCGGAACGCCCTGTGCAAAGCTTGATCGAGAGAGTCGAGGGGCTCGAGACCCGTACGTTCAAAGGCCGCGTCAGCGCGGTCAACGGACTGCTGATCGAAGTTCAGGGGCCCGGTGCGGCGCTGCGGCTGGGCGCCCACGCCACGCTCGAGGCCGCGCCCGGCGGCGAGCCGACCACGTGCGAAGTGGTGGGGTTTCGCGGCGAAACCGCTCTCATGATGGCCTATGGCGATCTGGCCGGGGTGCGCCCGGGGGGGCGCGCGCTGATCGAACCGGATGGAGGGGCGGTGCGCCCCAGCCGCGCCTGGCTCGGCCGTGTGCTCGACAGTTTTGCCCGCCCGCAGGACGGGCTTGGTGCCCTGCCCGACGGTCCGGCCGATTATCCCTTGAAGGGCCGTCCGCCCAGTGCCCATGGCCGCGCCCGTCTGGGCGAGCGGCTGGAGCTGGGTGTACGGGCGCTCAACATTTTCACGCCCATGCGGCTGGGCCAGCGTCTGGGCGTGTTCGCCGGATCGGGCGTGGGCAAATCGGTTCTGATGAGCATGCTGGCGCGGGGCTCTGGTGCGGATGTGATCGTCATCGGCCTGATCGGCGAGCGGGGCCGGGAGGCGCGCGAATTTGTCGAGGACGTGCTGGGTCCGGACGGGCGCGCGCGCGCTGTGGTGATCACCGAAACGTCCGACGCCCCGGCCCTGGCGCGCCGGCGCGCGGCCTATGTCACCATGGCCACGGCAGAGTTTTTCCGCGATCAGGGCCTGAACGTGCTCTGCCTGATGGATTCGGTGACGCGCTTTGCGCTGGCCCAGCGCGAGATCGGCCTGGCCGCTGGCGAACCGCCGACCACGCGCGGTTACACGCCGTCCGTGTTCGCCGAACTGCCAGGGCTTCTGGAGCGCGCCGGGCCCGGCGCCGAAGGCTCGGGCACAATCACCGGCCTGTTCACGGTGCTGGTGGATGGCGACGATCACAACGAGCCGATCGCTGACGCTGTACGCGGCATTCTGGATGGCCATGTGGTGATGAGCCGGGCCATTGCCGAGCGCGGCCGGTTTCCGGCCATCGATGTTCTCAAATCAATCTCGCGCACCGCGCCAGAGGTTTACGCGCCCCATGAGGTGCCCCTGGCGATCGAGGCGCGCAGGCTCCTGGCGGCGTATGCCGACATGGAGGAACTAATCCGGCTGGGTGCCTACACCCGCGGAACAAACCCGGAGGTGGACCGGGCGATTGCGGTCAACGAACCGCTTGAACGATTGCTGGCGCAGACAAAAGACGAGGCGGCCTCCATCGAGGCCAGCTTCGCGCAGCTGGCAGATATTGTGGTGGAACAGGAGGGATAGACAATGGCGGTGCGGTCCCACGCGCCCCTGATCCGGCTGGCCCGGTTCAAGGTGGAAGAACTACAAAAACAGATGGCCGAGATCGAGCGCATCCGCGCGTCGATCCACGAGCAGATCGACCGGCTGGAAGAAAGCGTGCCTGAAGAGCAGAGCGTGGCGGTTGAATCGCGCGAAGGCTATCTGGCCTATGGCAGCTATGCCCGCTCGGTCATCCAGCGCAAGGACAAGCTGCGCACCTCGCTCCATGATGTGGACATGGAGGCCGATGGCTTGCGGTCCCGGCTGGAGCAGGCCTTCGGTGATCTCAAGAAGTACGAGCTGCTTGAGGAACGCCGGCTGAGCCGTTTGCAGGACGCAGTGCGGATGGCTGAACAGGCCGAAATGGACGAGATTGCCGGACAGCGCCTGCGCCGCGCGCACTGAGCACGCCAGCCCCGGATCAGCACGTCAGGACCCCGGCGCGCTGCGCCGGGGCGTCTGGCGTTGAAGCGGCCATAAACCTGCCCTGATCGCGCCACGCGAACGCGCGGGGCTGGCCGCGTTCAATTCCGGCCTAGGCTCGGGGTACCCCTTCATGCTATCTATTAACCAATACCGGGAGGGGGAATTCATGGCTCAGCCGTGTAACAACCGGACACATCAGGGGTTGGGTGCTATAGGCGCAGCGCTTCTGACGTGCATGCTCATTGCGCCCCCAGCCTTCGCCCAGCAGCGTGATGAGCCGGCCCGGGTGCCTGCCCAGCGTGATCTTCAGCGGCCCTTGCCGGAGCGCTTCGACATTGAGCGCTTCCGGCAGATGGAGGTGATCCGCCGTGGCGCTGAACAGGCCGCGCAGGGTCGAACCGATACAGCGCAAACTGCGCCGCGTGAGCGCGATCCGCGCCTGGCCGAGATCGATTGGGATGCGGCGCGCTCCGACATGGAGCGCCAGCTTGGCGAATTCCGCCAGCAAACCCAGGCGACGGAGACGCGGGTCGTGACCACCGAGAGCTACACGCCTTTCGTGTCGCGTGGCCTGGCCGGCCGGCTGGAGCCGGTGCACATGCCGGTGCTTCTGCCGCGGGTGAACGGTGTGATTTCGACCCGGCCGGGTGGCGAGCCCGGCCTGATGCTGCGCACGAGGGCGAATTTCTACGACGCCTCGTACGATCTGGACGGCATGAGCGTGGCCATTTCAGGCACGCGCATCATCCATCACCGCATGAACGCGCCGGAGATGCGCCGCACCATGAATATCGGCCGCGATGCGGACGGCGTTCAGGTGCAGGCCGATGAAAGCGGGGGCTATACCGCGAATTTTTCCCGCTATGGCGCGGCCTACACGGTGACCATCGAATGCGCGACCGCGCGCGATCCACGGTGCCAGTCCGAAGACACTGTTCGCGGCATCGTCCGGAGCCTTGTGGTGGCCGGCGGCAATCCGGAGGAGTGAGAACTCCGGACCTGATCTGAGGGGGGTGTGAGAGCCATGCGTGACTATGTGCTAGCGGCGGTTGTGGCCGTGGCCGGAGGCGCGGCGCTGGTCTTCTATCCGCTGGACACCCTTCCACCCGCTCCACCGCCGCCTCCTGGACCGGAAGAGCCAGCGCCGGAAGAACCCGGCCCCGAAGAGCCTGGGCCAGAAGAGCCCGAGCCCGAAGAACCTGCTCCCGAAGAGCCCGCTCCGGAGGAACCGGGGCCAGAAGAGCCAGCGCCCGAGGCGCCCGGCTCCGGACCAATCGACCCGGACGGGACGCTGTTCGTCTGGAATCCGCCGGGCGATCTGCCCACCTTCGACTATCGCAATAATGTGGACGTGGCCGGCCGCTCCGGTACCGGCTGGGCAGGGTCCGGCGATCTGTCGCGCAATTTCGTGTTCGCGCCGAACCTGACCTGGCCCCTCGATGGCGCCGGCTACGCCAACACCCAGGTTTACCGCCCCGGCGGCAGCGGGTCCGGCGTCGGTGGTGCCGGCGGATCGGGCGAGTGCGACGCGCGCAATTTCGACTACCCGTTCGAGGACAATTTCTGCGAAATCCGCAGCTCGTCCACCCGCAGCCTGTTTTGCCCGGACAACAGCACGGGCCACCATGTCGGCCAGGACATCCGGCCAGAGGTCTGCACCCGTAATTTCAATCTGGAGGACCGCCAGATGGCGGTGGCGGTGGCCGACGGCTATATCTCCTCCATCGCGTCCATGACCGTGCGCCTGCGCGGCGATGACGGCCGGAATTACTGGTATCTGCATCTGGAGCACTGGGAAGATTGCGACCTCACCCAGCTCACCACGCCGGCCCAGTGCACCGCTTCCAACCTGCCCAGCGTGTGCACCCGCTCGGCGCTGCAGGTGGAGCCCGGTCAGGACGTCAGCGCCGGAGATCCCATCGGCCGGGTCTCCAACTGGTTCGGCATTGGGTGGCGCGGCGGGTCGTGCCAGCGCTCCATGACGACTGACCATCTCCATTTCGAGATTCGCGACACCATCGATCCCGACGGCAGCTTCACCGCCAGCTCGATCCCCGTGCCGCCCTATTCCTCGCTGGTGATGTCGTATCTGCGCCATATCGGCGCCGATGAAGACGATGTCCCCGACTGGGAGGAAGCGGAGTTCTGAGAGCCTAGAAACTCTCCGCGAACCAGCGCCAGACGGCCGCCGGACCGCGTTCGCCCGGCGTATGGGTGCGGCGCTGGCGGTCGGCGGGGGTCAGCATGCGCGGCAGCCCGGCCAGCGCTTCGCCCGGGCCGTGAACGGCGCGCTGGATCAGACCGGCGCAGGCGCTGAAGGCCGGGCCGCTGACCGCATCGCCCAGGCCATTGAGGGTTTCGGGACGGCCCAGGCGCACCTGCTTGCTCATCACCCGGCCGGCCAGCTGGGCGATGCCGGGCATCTGCGCGGCACCGCCGGTCAGCACAAGTCCGCGCCCGGCGGCACTGGCGGCGTCGGCGGATTTGACCCGGTCGCGGGCCATCTCGAAAATCTCTTCCAGGCGCGGGCGGATGATGGCGTTGAGCATGGCCCGCGGATGCTGGGTCATGGTCGAGGCCGGCCCGCCCGACAAAGGCGGTGCCTCGATCATCACCTGATCGTCTTCGGGACTGTCCAGCGCGCTGCCATTGAGCGCCTTGATGCGTTCGGCCGCCGACATCGGCGTAGACAGGCCGCGCGCGATATCGCTGGTGACATGGGCCCCGCCCACAGGCATGGCGTCCACATGCTGCAGCACACCTTCGGCGAACACGGCCAGCGAGGTCATCTGGGCACCCAGATCGAGCACCATCACGCCCAGCTCCAGCTCGTCGCGCGTCAGCGCCGCCAGACCCGACACATATGGCGTCGCCGCCACGCCGGCGACCGAATAACCCGCCCGCTCCACGCAAGCCGCCAGATTATGAAGCGGGTCCGCAGCGCAGCTGACCAGATGCAGGTCCACGCCCAGCACCTCGCCGACCATGGCGCGCGGGTCGCGCACGCCGCGATGGCCGTCCACACGCCAGGACAGGGCCAGCGCGTGCAGGATGGTGCGGCCCGGCTCGTCAAACACGCCAGCGGCCTCGTGAATGATACGGCGCAGATCCCGGTCACGCACCTCGCGCTGATCGAGCTCCATGTCCACCGCGATACGCGTGCTCGAAAGCCCGCCGCACGCCGCCGAGATATGCAGCTCGCTCACCGTCTGGCCGGCCATGCGCTCGGCATTGTCCACCGCGGCGCGGATCGAGGCGGCAGCCGCCTCCATATCCACGACAGCGCCCGCGCGCACACCCTTGGTGGAGACATGTCCCACCCCGATCACCCGCGGGCGCAGGCCGGCCAGGGTTGGCTCGGTGCGCGCGATAAAGCACACGGTCTTGGCCGCGCCCAGATCAAGCGCAGCATAGATCGCCGGTTTGCGCGCGGCGGAGGCCTCTCCAGGCTGGGTGCGGAACAGATCGATCACGCTCATCACGCTCCCCGGCCCGGCTCTGTGGTGCGGTCGGGCCAGGGCCGCAATACCATCTCGCCATCCACGCGCAGATCAATGATCTGGGCTTCGTAATCGAGCACGCCGCGCTCTGCATGCATGGCGGATAAATGCGCCAGCGCCCCGCCCGGATCGGCTTCGGGCAGCAGCACCTCCCCGCCACTGGCAAGGCGCAACGACCAGCGGCGGTCGCCCACCCGCACCCGGTGCGTGGTGCGCGAGGCGATCTCGGGATGCAGGTCCAGGATCGCGATCAGGGCTGCCGTCTCTTGCGGGGCACCCTCTCCGATCACGATGGGCAGCTCTACAAAATCGGCCGGGTCGGCAGCCTCGATGACGACGCCGGAGCGGTCAATCACATGATGAACCTGATTGTTTTGCCACAGGGCGAAGGGTTCGCGCTCGGTGAGGATCACCCCCACCCGGTCCGGCCACAGGCGCAGAACCTGGGCGTGTTCCACCCAGCTCAGCGCTTCCAGCCGCGCGCGCGCTTCCTGCGGATCAATCCCGGCCAGGCCCGCACCCGGCGCAGCACCGATCAGCTCGGCCACCTCACTGGCATTGACGCGCCGGGCGCCCGCCACATCCACCCAGGCGACCACATAGCCGGCATTGTCGAGACGCGCCTCGATCCAGCGTTCAAGCGCTGCGCCGGCATCACCGAGGCGTCCGGTTGCCGCCGTCAGGGAAAGTGCCCCGCAGGCGATGATCGCAGCAGTCATGATGGAAAGACGCAAGGCATAGCTCGCCCGGTGCCGCGCCGCGCGCAAGCGGGCAGCCAGCCAGTGCGACAGCTTCATACGCCCAGCTGGCGACGTCCGGACCGGTGCGCGCTTGGGAGCCCGTCGCCGGCCTTGAGCGGAGCCGCTGGCCCTGACGCGCGTTACCTTGGGCACGACGCATCCTCCGCCATCCACTCCACGAGATCAGCAAATTCGATCCCGCAATACGCCGCTTGTTCGGGCGCGAGTGATGTCGGAGTCATGCCCGGCTGGGTGTTAATTTCCAGTAACCACAGTCCGTTTACAGCCGGATCATACCGGAAGTCAGAGCGCGTCAGTCCCCGGCATCCCAGCGTCTTATGCGCGATCAGGGCCGCTGTCATCGCCTCGTCGGCTACAGCCTGCGGGATGTCAGCGGGCAGCTGGTGCACCGACCCGCCATCGGCGTATTTGGCCTCGTAATCATAGAAGGCGGTCTTGGGCACAATCTCGGTCACCGTCAGCGCACGGTCGCCCAGCACCGCCACAGTCAGCTCCCGGCCCGGAATGAAGCGCTCGATCAGCACCTCGTCGCCATAGGGCCAGTCTGCCGACGCCAGCACAGACGGCGGGCGGTTTGCGCCTTCCGGCACAATGACCACACCCACCGAGGAACCTTGTGCATTGGGCTTGGCCACATAGGGCGGTTTCATCAGATGATCGCGCGCGGCCTCGAACCGGTTGGCGATCAGGCCGGCCGGGCAGTTCAGCCCCGCTGTGCGCAGCACCGCCTTGGCGCGCTGCTTGTCCATGGCCAGCGCCGACGCCAGCACGCCTGAATGGGTATAGGGCAGGCGCATATACTCCAGCACGCCCTGAATGCGCCCGTCCTCGCCCCACTCGCCATGCAGGGCGTTGAAGGCAAGATCCGGGGCGAATGCCTTCAGCGTCTCCGGCCAGAAGGCCTGCGCCGGATCAATCTCCATCACCTCATGGCCGCGCGCGCGCAGCGCCCTGGCCACCTGCGCGCCGGAGACGGCCGAGACATCACGTTCCGGGCTCAACCCGCCGGACAGGACGGCGATGCGCTTGCTCATGATCTCTCCCCCACGCGCCGGACCTCCCATTCGAGCTCCACGCCGAATTGCGCCTTCACCTCGGCCCGCACCGTCTCGCCCAGCGTTTCGAGATCGCTGGCGGTGGCCGTCCCGTCATTGATCAGGAAATTGCAGTGCTGCTCGGAAAAGCGCGCACCGCCCATCGGCTTGCCGCGCCAGCCCGACGCTTCGATCAGCTGCCAGGCCGAGCGTCCGCCTGACTGCGCCGGGTCCGGGTTCTTGAAGGTGGAGCCGGACGTCTTTTCCCGGATCGGCTGGGTGCTCTCGCGCCGGGCCGTGATGGCATCCATGCGCTGCGTGATCGCGGCGGGGTCGTCGGCGCGGCCTTCAAACACGGCCTCCACGAATATCCACTCGCCCGGCGCGTCGCTGTGGCGATAGGCATAGCCCAGCTCCTCCAGCGGCGCGATGATCCGCCGCCCGCGCCGGTCCAGCGCGACGGCCTCCACCAGCACATCGCGTGTTTCGCGCTCATAACAGCCGGCATTCATACGCAGCGCGCCGCCAATCGTGCCCGGCACGCCGACGAAAAATTCCAGGCCCGCAATGCCGGCTTTGGCCGCCGCTTTCGCCACGGCCTTGTCCAGCGCCGCCGCCCCGGCGCGCAGGCGCACGCCGTCGGCTGTGATCTGCCCGAAGGCCGGGGTGAGCCTCACAGTCACGCCCGGCAATCCGCCATCGCGCACCAGCGTATTGGAGCCTGCGCCCAGCACCTGAACGGGAATGTCGCGCGGCGTCTCGGCCAGAAAGCGCGCCAGGTCCGCCTCGTCGGCGGGAAGGAACAGCACCTCGGCCGGTCCGCCGACGCGCAGCCAGGTGATGTCGGCCAGTGGCGCGCCTTCGATCAGCTTGCCGCGCACGGGCGGGAGGCGGTCGGCGACCCCTGCCATCACCCCTGCTCCAGCCGTTGAGGCAGCTCCGCCGCCCAGGCGGTGATATCGCCGGCACCCAGGCACACCACGACATCACCGGGCTGGATGCGGGATTTGAGGTCAGCGGCCAGCGTCTCGCGCGTGGTGGCCGACGCGTCGCGGTGCGAATGGCGCTGCAGCCCGGCCACCAGGCTGTCCTGATCGGCCCCTTCGATGGGCGTTTCGCCGGCCGTGTAGACCGGCGTGACCAGCACGCTGTCGGCATCGTTGAAACAGGTGCAAAAATCCTCGAACAGATCGGCAAGGCGCGTATAGCGATGAGGCTGGACCACGGCGATCACCCGGCCCTCGCCCGCGCGCTGGCGCGCGGCTTTGAGGACGGCGGCGATCTCTACCGGGTGGTGGCCGTAATCATCAATCACCGCCACGCGGCCGGGCTCGCCCACCAGGGTGAAGCGCCGCTTCACGCCGGCAAACCCCGCGAGGCCCTGACGCGCCTCGTCCTCCTGCCCGCCCAGCGCCTGCACGACCGCCAGGGCCGCCGCAGCGTTGAGCACATTGTGCTCGCCCATCATGGGCAGGCTCAGGCCCGCCCAGACAGCCGGCTCGGCACCGCGCGCCTGGAAGCGCAGATCAAAGCGGGCCCCCGCAGCGTCGCCGGAATGATTGACGATCCGCACATCGGCCTGGGGCGAAAATCCATAGGTGATCACGCGCCGGTCCTCGATGCGCGCGGCCAGCGCCTGCACCTCGGGATGATCCACGCACAGCACGGCGAAGCCGTAGAAGGGCAGGTTCTCGACGAATTGCCGGAAGGCTTCGCGCAGCGTGTCGAAATCGCCGTAATGCTCCATATGCTCGGGATCGATATTGGTGATGATGCCCACCGTGCCGCGCAGTTTCAGGAAAGAGCCGTCGCTCTCGTCGGCCTCCACCACCATCCACTCGCCTTCGCCCATCTTGGCATTGGAGCCATAGGCCGAGATGATGCCGCCATTGATCACGGTGGGATCGAACCCGGCTGCATCCATCAGCGCCGCCACCAGCGAGGTGGTGGTGGTCTTGCCATGGGTACCGGCCACGGCGACGCATTGCTTCAGACGCATCAGCTCGGCCAGCATTTCGGCGCGGCGCACCACCGGGATGCGCCGGGCGCGGGCCGCGACCAGCTCGGGATTGTCCCGGCGCACGGCACTGGACACCACCAGCGCCCCGGCACCCGTGACGTTCTCGCCATCATGGCCGATATGGATGACCGCGCCCTTGGCCCGCAGGCGCTGCACATTGGCGCTTTCGGAAATGTCCGACCCGGTGACCTGATAGCCCAGATTGAGCATCACCTCGGCGATGCCGCTCATCCCGATCCCGCCAATCCCGACAAAATGGACGGGCGAAGCCGCGGCGGCGAGGTCTCTGGGGGGCATGAATCGCTACTCCGCGGCGCGTTCGATGAGATCGGCCAGCGCCTCATGCGCGTCGGGCCGGCCGGTGCCGCGGGCCGCAGCAGCCCGCGCGGCGAGAGCTTCGCCGTCCGCCAGCAGCGATTCAAGGCGCTGTGACAGGCTGTCTGCCGTAAGGTCGGCCTCGGCCATGGCGTCGGCGGCGCCGGCGTGCACCAGGCCCTGGGCGTTGGCGGTCTGGTGATCGTCCATGGCGATCGCCAGCGGCACCAGAATCGAGGGGCGCCCGATGGCGGCAAGCTCTGACACCGATGATGCGCCCGCGCGCGAAATCACCAGGTGGGCCGCCGCATAGCGCGCACCCATATCGTCAAAAAAGGCCGACAGCTCGGCGCGCACACCCGCCGTTTCATAAGCGGCGCGGGCCGCCTCCAGACTTTCATCACGGGTCTGCTGCACCACCACCAGGCGGGCGCGCAGGGCTGCTGGCAGGCGCGCGATGGCAGCGGGCACCGTCTCGGACAGGATGCGCGCGCCCAGACTGCCGCCCAGCACCAGAAGCCGTATCTCACCGTCGTCTGAAGGCGGCGCATAGGGCGTGTCGCGCGCGACCAGAACGGCAGCGCGCACCGGATTGCCGGTAACGGCGTGGCGTGCCTTGCGGGGCAAGCGGTCCAGCCGCTCGAAGCCCGAGGCGACCGTGTGCGCCGATCTGGCGAACAGCCGATTGACCCGGCCCAGCACTGCGTTCTGCTCATGGATCACGAAGGGCAGCGAGGCAATGCGCGCCGAGGCCAGAAGCGCAAAGGCGGGATAGCCGCCAAACCCGGCAGCCACGTCCGGCTCGAAATCCTTCACCAGGGCGCGCGTGGCCCGCAGACCCGCCGCCAGGTCTGCCAGCGCACCGGGCACCCGGCGCGGATTGGACTGGAACGGGCTGGCCGCGCGGATGACGCTGACGCCGTCTCCGGGAAAGCCTTCGGTGTGGCGTGCGCCGCGCACATCGGTCACCAGGCGCACCCGCCAGCCGCGTTTGATCAGGGTTTCAGCTGCCGCGCGCGCCGGGAAAATATGCCCGCCCGTGCCGCCTGCCGCCATGACAAGACGCTTGCCGGTCATGCCGGCGCACTCACCAGGCGCTGGCGCATGGGCTTATAGGCACCGGGCCGGTGCCGCGTCAGCGCCAGCATCAGCCCCGCCGAGAAGGCCAGCGCCAGCATGGACGAGCCGCCATAGGACAGGAAAGGCAGCGTCATGCCCGTCGAGGGCGCCAGATCGAGATTGACCGCAATATTGACCAGCGCCTGCAGCGCGAACAGCAGCGCCAGACCCGCCGTCGCCAGCCGCGCGAAGGGATCATTGAGCCGCATGGCCAGCGTCCAGGCGCGCAGGAACAAAAGCGCGTACAGCGCGATGATCAGCAACATGGCCAGCGCGCCGAACTCCTCGCCCGCCACCGCAAAAATATAGTCATTGTGGGCCTCGGGCAGCACGTGCTTGATGCGCCCCTCTCCCGGCCCCAGACCCCACAGACCACCACTGCCGATGGCATCCAAGGCGATGTCGGTCTGGTTGCGCGGGCCGCCACCGCTGGACAGGAAGGTGGCAACGCGGGTCTGAATGTACGGCACGAAATTCACCGCCGCCGCCGCGCCTGCGGCCATGCCGGCACCCAGCCCGATGGTCCAGCGCCAGGACAGGCCGCCAATCCACAGCATTGCGGCAAAAATCAGCGTGATCAGCGCGGTTTGGCCGATATCGGGCTGCAGCCTCAGAAGCACCGCCGCCACGCCGTAAATCCCCAGCGCCAGAAGGCGCCCGGGGGCAGGCGCGCCGCGGTCTTCCTCGCTGAACAGCCAGGCGGTGAACACGATGAAGGCCGGCTTGAAGATCTCGCTGGGCTGCAGCGAGAACCCCGGCAGGTGCAGCCAGCGCGTGGAGCCGTTGATGGGCTGGCCCACCACGAGGACCAGGACCAGCAAGACCAGCGACCCCAGCAGCGCCAGACCAGACATGCGCCGCACGCCGGTCAGCGAGAAGGCGGCAGCGGTCATCATGATGACCACACCCGCGGTCATGAACATCACCTGACGGCGCACATAAAAGAAGGGATCGGCGTCGCTGGACACCGCCGGACTGGCGGCAAAAACGAGCATGAACCCCATGCCCAGCAGGCACAGGATCACCACAAGAAGCGGCTTGTCGAGCTCACGCAGGACCCTTGAATACTGCCGTGTCAGGCTCATGCTGCGTGCCCCTTGCGGATCAATCCGGTCAGCCGCTCCAGCGCCGCCGTGAAGGTCTGGCTGCGCACCCGTCTCTCCTCTGGGCCGCACCGGGTTGACGGAGCGTATAGAATGCGCGCGTCCTTGCCGGTCAGCGCAGCCGCATGCAGCGACCGCGCCAGCGCATCGTCCAGACTGTCCGCCTGACGGCAGGCCATGCGTGATGCCAGACGCCGCTCCGCGCGCGCATCGGGGCCGCACAGGATCACCCCCTGCAGGGCAGCGGGCAGGGTGTCGGGCAGCTCGGCCGCGTCCAGCCCGGCGTGCGCGATCCACCATATCGGTGCGGCGCCGGTGAACCCGGCCAGGGCCGTCTTCGGGTCTTGTGCGGCCGCATAATCAAACACCTGCACCCGCCCGAGGCCCGTCACAGGGTTGCGCCAGCCCTGCACACCGGGAAAGAAAGCCATCGCCGCTTCCAGCGCGTCGGGCTCGCCGCCCAGCGCCAGCGCCAGACCGCCCGCGCCTGCGATCAGTCCCGGCGTCAGCCCGGCCAGGCCCGGCCCCGCTGTCTGAAGCGGGCGGCGCGGCGCGCCGGACCGCGCATCATGCAGGCGGCTGCCCACCAGATAGAAGCCATCGCCCAGCACCATCCGGCCCGAACATGCGGTCACGCGCGCGCGATCCACGCCGCCACGGCGCAGCGCCGCCAGACGCGCGCCGGCGTCGGGCGCATCCATGTCCAGAAGGACCGGGCCGGACACGCGCATGGCAAGGGCTTCGAGATCAGCGGTGCTGATCGCCGCGTCCGCCATGACCAGCAAGGCGTGAGCATGGAAATCCGGCGCGGCCGCGCATTCGGCGGCACTGGCAGCGATCAGCGTGATGGACCCGGCGCGCAACGGCGGCGCGTCGAACAGCGCAACCCCGGCACCGCCCCGGCGCACATCCAGCCCGCAGCGCGAAAGGCAGGCTCCGGCCAGCTCGGCCGCCGCGTCCGCCTTATCGCCGCCCAGGACCAGAGCCGCGCGCGCGCCACCGGTGCTTGTCAGGGCGCGGCCAAACAGGGCCAACTCGGTGAGGACCGGCGTGCCGGTGATCCGGGCCAGCCCCACCGGACCGGACTCCGGCCCATCCAGGCGGCTGACATCGTCGATCACCAGCGCCGACAGGTCGCCCCAGTCGCGCGTCGTCGGGTCCTCGATCACCACGCCGTGGCGTGCCGCAGCGGCGCGTGTGTCTGCGTCCTCATCCCAGCCCGATGCCGCCATGCCGCCCGCCGCCAAAGCCCGCGCCATGGCACGCCCGCGCAAGCCCAGGCCCATGACGGCGGCCCGGCCTTCGCCGCTGGCGCGAACGGGAATCATGACGCCTCCTTGGCTAGCGCAGCTTCAGCGTAGACAGACCGATCAGGGCGAGGACAAAGGCGATGATCCAGAACCGCACCACGATTGTGGATTCAGACCAGCCCAGCTTTTCAAAATGGTGGTGGATGGGGGCCATCAGGAACACGCGCTTTCCGGTCAGCTTGAAGCTGGCCACCTGCACCATCACCGACACGGCTTCGAGCACGAACAGCCCGCCAATGATGACCAGGACGATCTCGTGCTTGACCGCCACCGCGATGGCGCCGATCGCGCCGCCCAGCGACAGCGAGCCGGTATCGCCCATGAAGACCATGGCCGGCGGCGCGTTATACCAGAGAAAGCCCAGCCCGGCGCCGATCATCGCGCCGCAGATCACGGCCAGCTCGCCGGTGCCGGGGGTGAAATTCAAAAACAGGTAATTGGAATAGACCGATGACCCGACCATGTAGGCGATCACGCCGAACGCGCCCGCCGCGATCATCACCGGCACGATGGCCAGCCCGTCCAGCCCGTCGGTGAGGTTCACCGCATTGGAGGCTCCGACAATCACCAGCACCCCGAAGGCAAAGAAGACCAGGCCCAGCGGGATCAGCACATCTTTGAAAAAGGGCACTGCAACCGAGGTGGAGAAATCGTCCGGCGTATTGGGCGCACCATCCAGCAGATTGACCATCCAGATCACCGCGATCAGCGCCACCACGCCCTGCAGCGCCAGCTTGCCCTTGCCCGACAGACCGTGGTGGGAACGCTTGGTGACCTTGCGCCAGTCATCGAGGAAGCCGATCGCGCCGTAGCTGATGGTCACGAACATCACCACCCACAGATAGGCGTTGGACAAATCGCCCCAGAGCAGCGTGCCCGACACGATGCCGGTCAGGATGATAAAGCCGCCCATGGTGGGCGTCCCGGCCTTGGTCAGCACATGGCTTTCAGGGCCGTCATCGCGGATCGGCTGAGAGCCCTGCTTCCTGAGCCATCCGATGAACGGCATGCCCACCACCAGCGCCACCACGAAGGCGGTCATGATCGCCGCGCCGGTGCGGAAGGTCAGGTAATTGAGGACATTGAACAGGGTGAATTGTTCAGCGAGCGGTGACAGCAACAGGTACAGCATGGGCGTTCAGGCCTGTGTTGACGCGCCGGCGCGCGCGGATTTCAGGGCAGCGGCGATCCTGTGAACGCCCGAGGCATTGGAGCCCTTGATGAGCACGACATCCCCCTCGCGCGCCAGTGCGTCCAGCTGTTCAATGCCAGCGCTCCAGTCTGCAGCGTGAACCGCTTCGACCTGTGAGGGCAACGCCTCCAGAAGCGCGCCCATGCCTTTGCCAACGCCGATCACGGCGCTCACGCCCGCCTCTGCCAGCGGACCGGCGAGCGCCGCATGCAGCGCCGACGCATCCGGGCCCAGCTCCAGCATTTCGCCCAGCACCGCGATGCGCCGTGCGCCCGCAGACGGGGTACGCGCGCACAGGCTGGCGAACGCCGCGCGCATGGAGGCGGGGTTGGCGTTATAGCTGTCATCGATCAGCGTCAGGGCGCGCCCGTCGCTCAGCTGCACATCAAAGCGCGCACCCCGGCCCGCCTGGGCGGCAAGCCCGGCCAGCGCATCCAGCACCAGTTCAGCATCAATGCCCGCGGCAAACGCGGCCGCCACCACGCCGGCGGCATTCACCGCCTGATGGGCACCCGGCTGGCTGAGCCGGAACGGGCGCACCTTGCCCATAACGTCCATGTCACCCGATCCGCCTTCCCCGTCCGCCGTATAGCTCAGCACCCGCACAGCGGCACCACGCGCCAGGCCGAAATTGATCAGGAAGGCGGCGTGCGAGGCGTTCACCGCTTGCGTCAGATGCGGGGCAAAATCATCGTCAGCGGGGATGACCGCCACGCCGTCGACCTCCAGCCCGGTGAATATCTCCGCCTTGGCGTCAGCAATGGCCTCCATGGAGCCGAGATTTTCCAGATGCGCAGGCGCGATTTTGGTGATCAGCGCCACATGGGGGCGCACCTGCGCCGACAGGGCCGCGATCTCGCCGGCATGGTTCATGCCCATTTCAAACACCGCCGCGCGTGTCTCTTGCGGCATGCGCGCCAGGGTCAGCGGCACGCCCCAGTGATTATTGTAACTGGCCACGCTCCAGTGGGCCGGACCGGCCGCGCGCAGCACCACGGCCAGCGCCTCTTTCACGCTGGTCTTGCCCACCGACCCGGTGACGCCGATGCGCAGCGCCGGTGACCGCAGGCGCGCGCCCTGACCCAGCGCCTGCAAGGCTGCCAGCGTGTCATCAACCACCAGGCGCGGGCCGTTACAGCAATCGGCGCGTGAGACCAGCACCGCGCACGCGCCCTTGTCCAGCGCGGCTTGCGCGAACTCATGGCCGTCGCGGACATCGCTCAGCGCCACAAACAGATCGCCCGGCTGCAGCGTGCGGGTGTCGATGGAGACGCCGGTGGCAGCCCAGCCCTCACCGATCGGGTGCCCGCCTGTGGCGAGCGCGGCCTCGGCAGAGGTCCACAGCGGCGCGGTCATGATCGCGTCTCCAGCTCTTGCAGCAGGCGCGTGACGATGGCCGGCTCGTCAAACGGAATGATACGGTCGCCGACAATCTGGCCGATCTCGTGGCCCTTGCCCGCGATCAGCAGCGTGTCGCCCGCCTCCAGCATGGCGATGCCGGCGCGCATCGCGCTTTCACGGTCGCCGATCTCTTGCGCGCCCGGACACGCCGACAGGATCGCCGCCCGGATCGAAGCCGGATCCTCGCTGCGCGGATTGTCGTCGGTCACGATGCAGACGTCTGCCAGCTGGGCCGCCACGGCACCCATCTTCGCGCGCTTGGTGGGGTCGCGGTCGCCGCCCGCGCCGAACACCAGCACGACCCGCCCGCGCGTATGGGGGCGCGCCGCGCGCAGCAGCTTGTCCAGCCCGTCAGGCGTGTGGGCGTAGTCGAGCAGGATCGGCGCGCCCTGACGCGTAATGCCCGCCTGTTGCAGGCGACCGGCCACGCCCGTCAGGTTTTCCAGCGCCGCAAAGGCTGTGTCCGCGTCCATGCCTGACGCAATCGCCATCACCGCGGCCCCCAGCGCATTGGCGGTCTGGAACTCGCCGATTAGCGGCAACTCGGCCACGCGCTCCCCGCCGCGCCACGCAAAGCGCACCGCCTGGCTGGCCGGACGCGGCGTGATTTCACGCACAGCCAGATCCCGGCCGCGCCAGCCCAGCGTCATCACCTCCAGCCCGGCGGCCAGAGCCGTCTGCTCCACCCGAGCCGACCAGTCGGAATCCATATTGATCACCACGCGCCCGCCTGCCGGCGTCAGCGCTGTGAACAGCCGCATCTTGGCGGCGAAGTAATCTTCAAAGTCCGGGTGATAGTCGAGATGGTCCTGGGTGAGGTTGGTAAACGCGCTGACCGCTACCCGCACGCCATCCATGCGCCGCTGCTTGAGCCCGTGGGACGACGCTTCCATGGCCAGGTGCGACACCCCCTCGCCTGCCAGCGCATCCAGCGCCGCATGCAGCGCGATGGCATCCGGCGTGGTGTAACCCACCTCCGTGCGCCCGGCTTCGCGTGTCACGCCGAGCGTGCCCAGCGCGGCCGCGCTGATGCCCGCCGACGCCCAGATCTGGCGCAGGAACTCCACGGTGGAGCTTTTGCCATTGGTGCCGGTGACCGCAGCGATGTGTCCGGGCTGGCGCGGATGGAATGCCGCGGCGATCGCCGCCAGCGCCCCGGCGGGATCATCGGTCTCGATGACCGGAACCGGCGCGGATGTGCCGCGCGGTGCCAGCACGCAGACGGCACCCTTTTCGATGGCGGCGTCGATGAACTGGCGACCGTCCACGCGCACGCCGGGCAGCGCGGCGAACAGATCGCCGGGCCGCACCTTGCGGCTGTCCAGGGCCAGACCCGTGACGATCAGCCCGTGCGCGCCCTGCGGCGCAGCCAGCCCGTCGGGCAGAAGATCGGCAAGGCGGCGGGTCATCATTGCGGCTCCCCGGAGGTGAGAAGGACGGGCTCTTCTGATGGCACCACGGCCCGCACACGCGGAGCGAACAGGGCGGCGACCTGCTCGGCGCGCGCAGACGGGTCCGCGTCGCGGCGGCGCAGTTCCAGTACGCCGGCCAGCTGGCGCAGAATGTCACCGGCAGCGGGGGCGGCGTTCCAGCCGGCTGTGGCGAATCCATGGGTCGCGCGGCTCGGACGGGGGCGGTCGAAGGTCACGGTCAGCACGTATTGGGGATCATCAAACGGGAACACCGCCACGAATGTCGTCACCCGGTGATCGCGGTCATAGCCGCCGGGACCGGCCTGCAGCGCCGTGCCGGTCTTGCCCGCTACCGCCAGGCCCTCCACGTCTGGACCGCCGGCCTGAGAGCGGGCAACCGTCTCGCGCATCACCGCCAGCACCTGGGCGGCGGTGCGCGCGCTCATCACCGGATCACCTGCAATGATCTCGCCGGGTGCCACCGGGCGCAGCGTCGGCGGGACGTAGACCCCGCCATTGGCCAGGGCCGCATAGGCCGACGTCAGCGCCAGCGGGCTGACGGCCAGGCCGTGACCGAAGGCGGCCGTCATGGTCTCGGTCCGGCCCCAGTTGCGCGGCATGCGCGGATGGGCGCTTTCCGACAATTCCAGCGGCGGACGCTCATGCAGACGCAGCGCCTCATAGAAGGGCCGCAGGGTCTCTGCGCCCATTTGCCGGGCCATCAGGGCAGAGCCGATATTGGACGAGTGGATGATCACCTCGCGCGCGGTCAGCTCCCGGCGCTGACCCCGGAAATCATCGATGGAGTGTCCGGCCACCCGGAGCGGCTGGCGCACATCGAACAGGTCATCGAGCGCGACCCGGCCACTCTCCAGCCCTGCGGCCAGGGCCAGCGGCTTGAACACCGAACCCAGTTCGTACACGCCCACGCTGGCGCGATTGAAGCGCGGATCGACACCGTCCGCCGCAGACGGGCGAACCTCGGTATAGCGGTTCACGTCATAGTCCGGCAGCGAGGCCATGGCGATGACTTCGCCCGTGCCCACGCGCATCAGGATCGCGGCTGCGCCCTGGGCCTGATGGCGTGCCATGTGCTCGGCCAGCACGCTCTCCACCCGGTGCTGGGCGGTCAGGTCGATGGACAGGGCGACGGGCCGGCCCGACGGATCATTGAGCTCGGCGTCAAACGCCAGCTCCGCACCGGACAGGCCGCGCATTTCACGCCCGGCATAGCCGACCACATGGGCCGCCGCGCTCTGGCGCGGATAGACGCGCCCGGGCTGGGTCTGAAAATACACACCGGGCAGGCCGAGATGATGGATGGACTGGCGCGCGCGCGGCGTCAGACCGTCCGCGATGAGGATGTAGGCGTTGCGCGCGCGCATGCGCGCGGCCATCCGTTCCGCGTCGATATCCGGCAGCACGCTCTGCAAGCGCGCCACCGTCTCGTCCACCAGCTCGCGCGGGATGTGCTGGCCATTTGCATAGGCGGCGTGGAAATCCAGGGTCGAGGCCAGCACCTGGCCATGGCGGTCCGTCAGCGCCGCACGGCGCACGGTGGCTTCGCCTGCCGCCTGCAAGCCTGGCCCTGCCGTCGCGCCACTTACCAGCGACACATCCAGAGCCCGCGCGGCGACAATGATGAACCCGGCCGCCAGCACCAGGCCCGCGATGCGCAGGCGGCCGCGCTGGCGCGCCTCCTGACCGGCGCGTCCGCCGGCCACATGGACCTGGCGCGACATGCCCGCAGGCGCGCGCTCGCCCGGTGCCGCGCGGCGCGGCTGGGTGCGGACATTGATCGCCCGGATTTTCCTGCGCCAGGAGCCCATTTACCGCCGGATCGCCTCCCGATAGGCCGCCTGCACCGGCTCGCCGGGGACGGTTGCCGCGACCCGCGGCAGCTCGCTGAAGATGATTTCCTGATCATGGCGCACCGGCTCGAAGCCCAGATAGATGCGCGCCAGGCGGCGCAGGTTCTCGTGATCTTCCTGCAGCGCGATCTCGGCTTCCAGGGCGCTGATGCGCCCGCGCTCGCGCGCCAGATCGGCCTGTAGCTCGGCCAGCCTCTGCTGGTCGCTGGCCGTGCCGGTCTTGGCCACAAAGAGCGCCGCGAGCAGGGCGACGGCGACCAGTAAAGCGACAAAATTGACCAGGCGGATCATGAGCGGGCCTCCACAAGACGGGACAGATCGGGCAAACGGGATGCACCGGCCGCATCACGCGGCCAGGCGGGGGCGGACGAGCGCACGGCGGCACGCAGCTTGGCAGAGCGGGCGCGCGGATTGTCCTGCGCCTCGGCCTCGCTGGCGGTGAGCGCCTTGCGGGTGAGCAGGGAGAAGCTCGGCGCGTGGGCCGGGAATTGTTCGGGCTGATGGCGCGAGCCCGCACCCTCCAACCCGCAGCGCGCGCGCAGGAAGGTCTTCACGATGCGGTCCTCCAGCGAGTGGAAGCTGACCACCACCAGCCGGCCCGCGGGGCGCAAGATGCGCTCGGCCGCTTCCAGCCCGCGTGTCAGCTCGCCCAGCTCGTCATTGATGAAAATGCGCAAGGCCTGAAACACGCGCGTGGCCGGATGGATGCGCATGGGCTTGCCCGGCATGACACGCGCCACCAGCTCGGCCAGCGCCAGCGTGCGGGTGATCGGCGCGTCCTGACGCGCTTCGACAATGGCGCGCGCGATGCGCCCGGCATGACGCTCCTCGCCATAGTAGCGGAAGATCGCGGCCAGCTCGCTGGCGTCCAGCTGGTTGACCGCATCGGCGGCGCTGGGGCCGGAGCGCGCCATACGCATGTCCAGCGGCCCGTCCTGCTGGAAGGAGAAGCCGCGCTCGGCCTCGTCGATCTGCATGGACGAAACGCCCAGGTCCAGCACCACCCCGTCAGCGCCGGACGACCCGGCGGCTTGGATGACATCCTCCATCAGGGAGAATGGTCCGAAGGCGAAGGCGAAGCGCCCCTTGAAGGCGCCCTGCATGATGTTGGCGTTCTCGCGCACCGTGGGATCGCGGTCGATGCCCAGCACCCGGCAGTCCGCCCCGCCCAGGATGGCGCGCGTGTAGCCGCCCGCGCCGAACGTGCCGTCAATGTAAAGCCCGCCATCGCGCGGCATCAGCGCGTGGAGGACTTCGTCCAGCATGACAGGGGTATGGGGCGCGCCGGTCATCACGCCCCCTCGCGCCGGCGCGGACGGCGCAGCGCGGCCTTGTGCTCGCGCGCATAGCTGAGGTCTTTGCCCGCCTGCTCGCCATGGGCCTTGGCGTCCCAGATCTCAAAGCGGCGGCCCATGCCCACGAACACGGCGCTGGAGCTGAGCCCCGCATGCTCGATCAGATCACGCGGCAGCGACACCCGGCCGGTGGATTCAAACGCCAGCGCCCGCGCGCCGCCGAAAATCACCCGCTCGAACGCGGTGCGCGCATCGTCATAGGGGTCCATCTCCTCGATGGCCTCGGCATAGTCTTCCAGCAGGCGCTGGCCGCCACCTTCCAGGAAGGGGCCGTTGAACGAGCGCCAGACATAAACACCATTGAAACCCTGGGCGGCCACACTCGCGCGGAAATCGGCGGGGACGGAAACCCGTCCCTTCGCGTCAATCGCGTTCGTGGTCGTCGAGACGAACATGGCCGTTCTGGAGTCCCCGCTCGCCCACGCCCCCAATTTGCGTGGTTAACTATGGGATAACATGGGATGCCATGGGACACAATGCGTAAACCTCTCCGGGAGGCGGGTTTTGCTTGTGCACAACAGTCAAGCAGCACAGGCGAAGACGCTCATTCCAAGAACAGAGAAAGAACAGGTTAACGCGCCTCGGCGCGCGGGTGCGCGGGAGGGTGATCGCCGGAGCTGGATGAAGCGTGTCAGGCGGCCTGTAAGCCGGGTTCTGTGCCGCTCTTTCCGGAACGGAAAGAACGCGGCGGCCATTCCTCTGGGACGGCGCTTGCGCGCCGCCTCAAGCGACCTACCCGGACGGCAGCGCGGAGGCGCGCCTGTTCCGGCAGAACCGGAACGCCCGTCCCTATTCGGTCTTGCTCCAGGCGGGGCTTGCCGTGCCCCCTTCCTTGCGGTCGGGGCGGTGGGCTCTTACCCCACCGTTTCACCCTTGCCAGACGGGGCCGAAGCCGGGTCTGGCGGTCTGATTTCTGCGGCGCTGTCCCTGAACCGGTTGCCCGGCCCGCCGGGCTTTCCCCGGCGCCTTGCCTCCATGGAGCCCGGACTTTCCTCTCCCGCCCGGCTTTCGCCATTGGACGGAAGCGACCGCCCGGCCGCCTGACACCGCCCTTAAGTCGGGGTTTGCACCCTTCGCGTCAAGCGCACAGCGCCTTGACTGCGCCGATCAGGCCCAGCGTCTCGGCGTCCAGATGCCCGTCGACCCGTGCCGGCCGGTAGCGGCGCTGGAAGGCGCGCACCACATGATCCAGCGCATCGTCCTGCACCGGATAGCCGATGGTGGCCAAGCCCCAGAGCGCATCCGCAGCGGCGATTGACGGGACGGGGTCTTCCGGCCACAGGCCCACCCCGGCCCGGGCCAGGCGGCGCCAGGGAAATTTCTCGCCCGG
The DNA here is from genome assembly GCA_027627705.1 of Hyphomonadaceae bacterium BL14. Classification (NCBI taxonomy): domain Bacteria; kingdom Pseudomonadati; phylum Pseudomonadota; class Alphaproteobacteria; order Hyphomonadales; family Hyphomonadaceae; species Hyphomonadaceae bacterium BL14. The sequence goes on along the minus strand of CP091242.1, from coordinate 140,953 downwards.
ATCGCTTTTGCGTGACGGGGCCATGTCGCTGTGGCCGATGACATTGCCCGGCGCAATGGCGTGGCGCGAGAGGATGGCGCGCGAGAGCGCGATCACCGCCTCGATCTGGGCGTCGGGAAACTCGGGCAAGCCGAAATCATGGCCGCCATTGACGATCTCGATCCCGATGGAGGCCGAATTGACATCGGCCCGGCCGCGCCACGACCCCCGGCCCGCATGCCAGGCGCGCTGGTCTTCGGGCACCAGGGCAAAGACGCGCCCGTCCTCTTCGACCAGATAATGCGCGCTGACCTGGGCCCCGGGATCGCGCAGACGGTCAAGCGCGGCCGGCCCGCTCTCCATCCCGGTATAGTGCAGCACCAGAATGGAGACCGGCTGAGTGCGCGCATTGAAGTTCGGCGAGGGCGCGTCGATCAGCGTGAGGGTCATCGCGGCTTCCTGAGCACCGTCTCCACCGGCGCCGTGCGCGAGCGGCGCGCTGCGACAATGCCAACACCGGCCAGCGCCATCAAGCCGCCGGTGACCAGTTGCCAGGTGATTTCATCGCCCAGCAGCGCCACCCCGCTGATCACCCCGACCAGGGGAGCCATCAGGGTCAGCGGCGCGATCAGCGAAGCGTCATAGCGGCGCAGCAGCCAGTAGAACGCGCCATGGCCGAACACATTGACCAGCACCACGGTGAACACCAGCGTGGCGACGAACGGCCAGCCGCCCGCCAGCGAGGCGCTGATCTGGTCGCGCTCTGTGAGCAGTGACAACAGCGCCAGCGGCGGAAACGAAATCAGTCCGATCCAGGCCTGGAGCTTGAGCGCCGGCGCGGGCGTGCGCTTGATGAAAATGGCACCGGCGGCAGCGGCCATGGCCGCGCCCACACCGGCCCACAAACCGATGGTGAAGGAGAACTCGGCCGGCTTGAACACCACCAGCGCCGCGCCGGCGAACGCAATGGCCATGCCCGACGCCCGGATCCAGCCTACGCGTTCGGACAGGAACAATACCGACAGGAATGTGGTGAACGGCACGGACAGCTGCACCACGATGGCGATGGCTGACGGGGTGGCGTAGCGCAGGCCGATGAACAGCAGCGCAAATTGCACGGCGCCCATGGTCAGCGCCGCGCCGATCACCGGCCCGAAGGGCCGCGGTACGGGCAGCAACCAGGGTGCCAGCATCGCATACAGCAGGGCGAATCTCAGGAAGGCAAAGAAGAGCGGCGGCGCGCCCTCAAACCCTTCCACAATCACCGGCGTGCCGGACAGCGACCATTTCGCAACCACGAAATTGACGCCCCAGATCAGGCAGATGACGAACAGAAGGGCGAAATGGCGCAAGCTCATGGCGTGGCTCTATCGAAGCGCACGCCCGGCTTCAAGGCCGCGCACGCGGCACCGTCACGCGATTGTGAAAAGGAACGCCTCACCGGCTATGCGGCGCACGTCCCTGAAATTGCGCAGTGAAGACTGAACCGCTCAGGCGCGTTCTTCCGGCTGGTCGCCGTCGACGGTCCAGCCATGGGGCCCGCGATGGGCCTCCAGCACATTGGGATCGCGCCGGGCCGGACGGCGTCCGCGCACCTTGGCGTAAAGCCACCAGGCGCCTGCGCCAGCGATCGACACCGCCGCGACGGCCAGGGCGGCCATGGTCAGGAAGGCTGCCAGGATGACGCCCATGGCAATCACCGCGCCCGCGATCATCGCCGCAAGGATGGCTCTCATCGCGGCCAAGAGGCCATGGGACGGAAACGCCTGGGTCTGGGTCATGGGCGGGCTCCTGCGCCGGAAACGGAACGCATGCTGCGCGCGCGAACACGCGACCCACACAAGGTTGGGGTTTCCATGCCCCCCGTCAATGCCTGGCGCCTTACAAAAACGCCATGAAAGGCAGAAACCCCGCCGCGCGGGCTGCGCAGCAGGGCTTTCGAGCCTTGAAGCGCGCTAGCGCCCGTCATTCACATGGAAGCGCAAACGCTGGTTCGGCGCGACATTGACCCGGCGGCGCACATCTGCATACGCAAAATCAGACGTGGAATGGCCCGCATTGATGTCCCAGCAGCCCGCCGACACGGGGAAGGCGAAGCTGCGCCCGTGGGGGATCACCAGGCCGCTGGGCAGGCGATTGAGCCCATATGTGCTGGCCGAGCAGGTGGAAATCAGCACGGCGTTCAGGGTGCGCCCGGAATTGTTCACCACTTCGATCACGCCGGTCGGTTCGCCCGGACGGATCAGCGGCCCTCCGGTGATCATGCTCTCGCAGCCCGCCACCAGCGTGACGGCCGCAGCGATCAGCATCATCTTCACGGTCTTGGTCAGCGTCGGCACCATGGTTCTGTCCCCTTTTGCCCACAAGCCGGGCCGGCAGAGCGCCGTCCCGGTCTGCGCGCAGTATTGAGGGCGCGGCCCAGAGCGGCATATCCCCTGTTCGGGGCAGGGACGATTTGGCGGACTGCCTCACACCGTCCGGGCTTCGAGGCGGCGCGGGCGCACGCCGCGCGCCTGCATCACAGCGTCATAGGCCGCATTGATCACCGCCATCTTCTCCACCGCGATGCGCTGCAACTCCGCCGGGGCACCCCGCGCGATCAGCCTGTCGGGATGGTTCTGCGAGGCGATGGCGCGATAGGCGCTCTTGACCTCTGCGTCGCTGGCGGCGCGGCTGACGCCCAGGATCACGTACGGATCATCATGAGGCGCGGCGATATGGGTGTACTTGATCCGCTCGAAGCCCTGCGCGTCGAAGCCGAAAATCTCCGCCACCGCTTCCAGATAGGCTTCCTCCTGCGCGGTCACACGCCCGTCGGCCTTGGCGATATGGAACAGACCGTCCAGCACATCCTCCAGCACCGCCGGATGATGCTGGAAGCGGCGCGCCAGACGCCGTGCATAGCCGTCAAAGCCCAGCGTGGTCTGCTTGGCCAGATCGAACGCCCGCGCCAGCGGTGCCTCGAAGCCTGCCGGGGCGCGGAACACCTGGGCGAAGGCGGCAACTTCCTCGCGGCTGACCTCGCCATCGGCCTTGGCCATCTTGGCGCCCAGCCCGATCAGCGCCATGGCAAACTCGGCATCATCCACGCGCCGGCCCGGCGGGCAGTCCTCCTCCGCGCAGTCGAACGGGTCTTGCGATCCGGTCAGAAGGGCGGCGAGCTTGCGCCAGAAGTCCATGGCGGGTCCGTGGGGTCTCAAAGGGGGCGCCGCCGCAGGGCTGCCAGCGTGCGCGGCCATCCTGATTGACGCCCGGGGGCGGGCGCGTCAAGCCGGTCCGGTCCCTCGCACCCTTGCAGGGGTGGCCGCGCTGTGCTGCATAACCCGTCCCCTCAGCGGCTGCAGGAGATGCGCGTGACCAAGGCTCTGGAGATCTGGATCGACCGGGGCGGCACGTTTACCGACATTCTGGCGCGCCACGGCGATGGCCGCCTGGACGCCTTCAAGCTCCTGTCCCAGTCGCCCGCCTATGACGACGCGGCCAGCGCCGGCGTGCGCCGGGCGCTCGGTCTTGCCCCCAATGCGCCCATCCCGGCCGGCGCGCTGTCGGCGGTCAAGATGGGCACCACCGTGGCCACCAATGCCCTGCTGGAACTCAAGGGCGCGCGTACGCTGTTTCTGGTGACCGGGGGCTTTGAAGACGCCCTGACCATCGCCGACCAGACGCGGCCGGACATTTTCGCCCTGCGCATTGACCGCCCCGAGCCGCTGGCGGCGCGTGTGTGCGGCCTGACCGGCCGCATGACGCCCGACGGCCAGATCGCCGATGCGCTGGACGAGGCGCACGCCCGCGCCGTGCTGGACGCGGCGCGCGCTGACGGGTTCGAATCTGTCGCCATCGTGCTGATCAATTCGCACGCGAATGACAAGCAGGAGCAGCGCCTCGCCAGCCTCGCCCGCGAGGCCGGTTTCGACCATGTCACGCTGTCCAGCGCCGCGAGCCCGCTGATCCGCCTGATCCCGCGCGCCTCCACCGCCGTGATCGACGCCTATCTCCAGCCGGTCTTGCAGGATTATGTGGCGCGCGTGGCCCGGGGGCTGGACGGTGCGCCGCTCTATTTCATGCAGTCAGGCGGCGGTCTTTCGGATGCGAATATGTTTGCAGCCCGCAATGCTGTCCTGTCCGGCCCGGCGGGCGGCGTGGTGGGGATGGCGGTCACCGCGAAGGCCGCCGGGTTCGGGAAGGTCATCGGGTTTGACATGGGCGGCACCTCCACCGACGTGTCGCGGCATGATGGCGGGGACTATGCCCGCACCGACCTTGCGCGCCTCGATGGCCGCGTGCTGCGCGCGCCCATGCTGGCGGTGCACACTGTGGCGGCGGGAGGCGGCTCGATCCTGAGCTTTGACGGCGAGCGTGCGCGGGTCGGACCGCACAGTGCCGGGGCGGATCCGGGACCGGCCTGCTATGGGCGCGGCGGGCCGGCGGCGGTGACCGACGCCAATCTGGTGCTGGGCCGCATCCAGCCTGACTGGTTCCCGCGCGTGTTCGGCCCTGACCAGGACCAGGGCCTGGACGCAGGCGCATCCCGCACCGCCCTCTGCAAACTCGCTGACGCCATGGGCCTTGCCAGCCCGCAAGCCGCTGCTGAGGGATTCCTCGCCGTGGCTGTGGAGGCCATGGCCGGCGCGATCCGCCAGATCACCACCGCCGAGGGCGTGGACCCGCGTGGCTATGCCCTCAACGCGTTCGGCGGCGCAGGGGGGCAGCATGCCTGTCTGGTCGCCGATGCGCTGGGCATGACCACGGCACTGATCCACCCGCAAGCGGGGTTGCTGTCCGCCTACGGCATCGGCCTGGCACCCATCCGCGCGCTGCACGAGGCGGGTCTGGAGCGGGCGCTGGACGCAGCGGGCCTGAAAGCCGCGCAAGACCTGCTGGATGCGCTGTCCGGTCAGGCCCGCGCCAGCGTCGCCGATCAGGGCGGCGACAATATTCGTATGCGAACTGAATTGCGCCTGCGCGCGGCCGGATCTGACACCGCGATCCCGGTTCCGGCAGGTAACCAGGATGATATCCGTGCCGCCTTCGGTGAGGCCCATGAGCGCCTGTTCGGCTTCGCGCCCGAAGCCGGTGCCACCCTGATCCTGGAATCTGCAGCCGCAGCGGCAGAAGGCGCGTCGCCAGGCGCAGGCGCGGCGGCGGCAGAGCTGGCGCAGGCCGATGGCCCGCTGGTGCAGGCCGGCGAGGTGGAAACTCACTTCGCAGGCCGCGCAAGTGCCACGCCGGTCTATCCCTTACGCGATATCGCACCGGGTCACGCCATCACCGGCCCGGCCCTGATCGTGGATGATCACCAGACCGTTGTGGTAGATCCCGGCTGGGGTGCGCGGCGCAGCGCGGACGGCATGCTGGTCCTCACCCGGCAGGCTGACGCGGACACGGTTGCCCGGCACGGCGATGACAATACGCAAGCCGATCCGGTGACGCTGGAGCTTTTCAACCGGCGCTTCATGGCCGTGGCCGAGCAGATGGGTGCCGTGCTCGAGCGCACCGCCCACTCGGTCAATATCAAGGAGCGGCTGGATTTTTCCTGCGCGGTATTCGACGCAGACGGCGGGCTAGTCGCCAACGCGCCCCACATGCCGGTGCATCTGGGCTCCATGTCGGCCAGCGTGCGCGCCGCGCTGGACGCCCATCCCGATCTGGGACCGCAGGACGCCATCGCCCTCAACGCGCCCTGGAATGGCGGCACGCATCTGCCTGACATCACGGTGATCCAGCCCGTGTGCGATCAGGACGGGACGCGCCTGTTCTTCGTGGCGGCGCGCGGCCACCACGCCGATGTGGGCGGCATTGCACCGGGCTCCATGCCGCCCTTCTCCCGCACGATCGAGGAAGAGGGCGTGGTGCTGGACGCGGTGCGCATCCTGAAGGGCGGAAAGTTTGATGCAACCGGCGTGCGCGCAGCGCTTGGCACCGGACACTATCCCGCCCGCAATCCCGACCAGAATGTCGCCGATCTCAAGGCCCAGCTCGCCGCCTGTGCCGCCGGCGGACGGGCGCTCACGGACATGGTCACACGCGAGGGTCTGGCCAAGGTGCGCGCCTATATGGGCCATGTGCAGGACAATGCCGAACGCGCCGTGCGCCGGGTGATCGGCGCGCTGGAGGATGGTGCGGCGGAGATGCACATGGATGGCGGCGGCGTCATCCGCGTGGCCATCCGCGTCGACCGGGCAGCGCGCGAGGCGGTGATCGATTTTGCCGGCACCAGCGCCCAGCTGAGCGATAATTTCAACGCCCCCAGCGCCGTGGCCCGCGCCGCCGTACTCTACGTGCTGCGCTGCCTGGTCAATGACGTGATCCCGCTCAATGAGGGCTGTCTCAAACCCATCCGCCTGATCATCCCCGAGGGCAGCCTGATCGCGCCGCAGCCGCCCGCCGCCGTCGTCGCGGGCAATGTGGAGACCAGCCAGCTCATCGTGGACGCCCTGTTCGCCGCCACGGGCCGCCTGGCGCCCAGCCAGGGCACGATGAATAACCTCACCTTCGGCGATGACCGGCGTCAGTATTACGAGACGATCTGCGGCGGTGCCGGGGCGGGCGTGTTCGCCGACGGCAAAGGATTTGACGGTGCATCGGGCGTCCACACCCACATGACCAATTCGCGCATGACGGATCCCGAGGTGCTGGAACTGCGCTATCCGGTACGCATCCTGGCCCACCACCTGCGCCCCGGATCGGGCGGCGCGGGACGCTGGCGCGGCGGCGACGGCACAGTGCGCCGCATCCAGTTCCTCGAACCCATGGAGGCGGCGCTCCTGTCAGGACGGCGCAGCGTCGCCCCGCCAGGCCTCAAGGGTGGGGAGGCGGGCAAGCCCGGTGCCCAGCGCCTGATCCGCACCAGTGGAGCGGTCGAGACCCTGCCGGCCCTGTTCCGGGTGGACGTGGAAGCGGGCGATATTCTGGAGATCGAAACCCCGGGCGGGGGCGGCTGGGGCGAGCCCAAAGCTATCGCCTTTGAGAATTGAGCACTGACCCCCTCCCCTTGAGGGAAGGACTATCGGGTTTGAGGCTGGAACTTTTACTCCCTCCCCTTGAGGGGAGGGTTGGGGTGGGGTGTGAGGCGGTGACGGGTGACGTACAGGTGGCTGAAACTGCATCCCCCCACCCCGACCCTCCCCCAAGGGGGAGGGAGAAGAGACAGGCCCTAAGTCACCTCAGTCCGATAAACCTGACCCAAATGCGATCATCGTCAGGGCGAGCCCGAATAGGGTCCGCCCCCTACTCCGCCGCAGCCGCTGCGGGCGCGTCCGGGTCATAGCCCAGGATGGGCGCCAGCGCCTTTTCCGCCTCTTCCAGGCTCCAGCCCTTGCGCCGGGCATAGTCCTGCACCTGATCGAGCGCGATGCGCCCCACAGCGAAGTACACGCTGTCAGGATGCGCCAGATACATGCCCGAAACCGAGGCCGCCGGGTTCATGGCCCGGCTTTCGGTGAGTTCGATGCCGGTGCGCGCAGGTGCTTCGAGCAGGCGGAACAGCGCGTCCTTCTCGGTATGGTCAGGCTGCGCGGGATAGCCCGGCGCCGGTCGGATGCCCTGATAGGTCTCTGCGATCAGCTCGTCCGTAGTCAGCGCCTCATCCGGCGCATAGCCCCAGATTTCGCGGCGGACGCGGGCATGGAGATATTCGGCGAAAGCCTCGGCGAAACGATCGGCCAGCGCCTTGAACAGGATCTCCGAATAATCATCATTGGCCTTGCGGAAACGCTCCGCAATCTCGCCCTCGGCAGACCCGGCCGTGACGGCGAAGCCGCCGATCCAGTCCGGCTTGGTGGCGCTGATGAAGTCGCAGATATTGTAATGCGGCTTGTCGCCTTCCTTGCGCAGCTGCTGGCGCAGGCCGTAAAAACGCCCGGCCTCGCTCTGGCGGCTCTCGTCGGTGTAGACGATCACGTCATCGCCCTCGCGCCGGGCCGGCCACAGGCCGACCACACCGCGCGGCTGCAGCCAGTCTTCGGCGATCATTGTTTTCAGCATGGCCTGGGCATCGGCGAACAAGGCCCGCGCCGCCTCGCCGCGTTTGGGATCGTCCAGGATTTTCGGATACACGCCCTTGATGTCCCAGGCCATGAAGAAGGGCGTCCAGTCGATATAGGGGGCCAAATCCGCCAGACGCACATCGTCGATGGTGGTCAGACCGGGCCGTTTCGGGGTCACCGGCGTATAATCGTTCGCATCCGCATCAAATGCCTTTTCGCGGGCATCTTTCAAAGGCACGCGGTCACGGCTGGCCTGGGTGCGGGCGCGGGTGATGCGGGTCTTTTCGTGGGCGGCTTTCAAATCGTCCCAGTACGGCGCACGCTGTTCGGGCGACATCAGGCGCGACACCACGCCCACCGCCCGGCTGGCGTCATGGACATGCACCACCGGCGCGCGGCCGTAAGCGGGCTCGATCTTCACCGCCGTGTGCGCCGGGCTGGTGGTGGCGCCGCCAATCATCAGCGGCAGGTCCAGGCCCAGACGCTGCATCTCGGCGGCCACATGCACCATCTCGTCCAGTGATGGCGTGATCAGGCCGGACAGGCCGATGATATGGGCGTTCTCCTTGCGCGCGGTCTCCAGGATTTTCTCCGCCGGCACCATCACGCCCAGATCGATGACGTCATAGCCGTTACATTGCAGCACCACGCCGACAATATTCTTGCCGATATCGTGGACATCGCCCTTCACCGTGGCCATCACCACGCGCCCGGCCGACTGCTTCTCCTCGCCGCTGGCGGCGCGTTCAGCCTCCATGTACGGGATCAGATGGGCCACGGCCTTTTTCATCACGCGCGCCGATTTCACCACCTGGGGCAGGAACATCTTGCCCTCGCCGAACAGATCGCCGACCACGTTCATCCCGTCCATCAGCGGGCCTTCGATGACGTGCAGCGGGCGGTCGAACTGCTGGCGCGCTTCCTCGGTGTCCTCGACGACAAACTCGTCAATGCCCTTCACGAGGGCATGTTTCAGACGCTCGGCGACGGGGCGCGAGCGCCATTCGGCGTCCTCCTTCTTCGCAACCACACCATCGCCTTTGAAGCGGTCGGCGGCCTGCAAGAGGCGCTCGGTTGAATCGTCGCGCCGGTTGAGGATTACGTCCTCGGCCAGCTCACGCAGCTCGGGATCAATCTCGTCATAAATGTCGAGCTGGCCGGCATTGACGATCCCCATGTCCATCCCTGCCTTGATGGCGTGATAGAGGAAGACCGAGTGCATGGCCCGGCGCACCGGCTCATTGCCGCGGAAGCTGAAGGAGATGTTGGACAGCCCGCCCGACACATGGGCACCGGGCAGCTCGGCGCGGATGCGCCGCGTCGCGTCGATAAAGGCGACGGCGTAGTCGTTATGCTCTTCGATCCCGGTGGCGACCGCGAAAATGTTCGGATCGAAGATAATATCGTTGGGATCAAACCCGACCGTGTCGACCAGCAAATCATAGGCGCGCTTGCAGATGTCAAACTTGTGCTGGGCCGTCTCGGCCTGGCCGCCCTCGTCGAACGCCATCACCACCACGGCGGCCCCATAGGCCAGGCACGCCCGCGCCTGCTCCAGGAACTGGTCCTCGCCTTCCTTCAGGCTGATGGAATTGACGATGGCCTTGCCCTGCACGCATTTCAGGCCCGCCTCGATCACCTCCCACTTGGAGCTGTCGATCATCAGCGGCACACGCGCGATGTCAGGCTCGGCCGCGATCAGATTGAGGAAGGTGACCATGGCCTGTTTGGAGTCGAGCAGACCCTCATCCATGTTCACGTCAATGATCTGTGCGCCGCTTTCCACCTGCTGGCGGGCCACATCCAGCGCAGTCGCGTAATCGCCCTCGCGGATCAGGTTTCGGAACTTTGCCGATCCGGTGACATTGGTGCGCTCGCCCACATTGACGAACACAGCGCGGGAGGGGGATTTCTCGGTCATCGATTATGCCAGTTCAAACGGTTCTAGGCCCGACAGCCGCATGGCGGGCGGGCGTTTGGCGATCTCGCGCGGGCGGCCTGCGAAGGCGGCTCTGGCGATGCGGGCGATGTGCTCAGGCGTGGTGCCGCAGCACCCGCCGACAATGTTCACCAGCCCCGATTGCGCCCAGTCACCGATGAAGCCGGCGGTCTCTTCGGGCGTCTCGTCATATTCACCGAACGCGTTGGGCAGGCCCGCATTGGGATAGGCGATGACGCGTGTCTCGGCGATGCGGCTCATCTCGGCCAAATAGGGACGCAGCTGGTCGGCACCCAGCGCGCAATTGAGCCCGATGGCCCAGGGCCGGGCATGACGCACGGAGTTGTAGAAGGCTTCGGTGGTCTGGCCCGACAGGGTGCGGCCCGACGCGTCGGTGATGGTACCTGACAGCATGATCGGAATATCGGCGTCCACTCCGCCCTCGGCGCGCAGGTCCAGAAGCGCCTTGATCGCCGCCTTGGCGTTGAGGGTGTCAAAAATCGTCTCGATCAGGAAGAAATCCACGAACGGCGCCATGGCTTTCGCCTGCTCGGCATAGGTTTCGCGCACCTCGTCAAAGGTCACGGCGCGATAGCCGGGATCCTCCACGTCGGGCGACAGCGAGAGCGTGCGGTTGGTCGGCCCGATGGCACCCAGAACGGCCTTGGGCTGGCCGGTTTCGGCCTCGGCGGCGTCAGCGGCCTCGCGCGCCAGGCGCGCGCCCTCGCTCGCAATTTCGGCGGCGATATCTTCCATATGGTAATCGGCCTGGGCGATGGTGGTGGCCGAAAACGTATTGGTCTCCACCAGGTCCGATCCGGACGCGAAATAGGCCGCGTGGATGTCGCGAATGGCGTCGGGCCGGCTCAGATTGAGCAGATCGTTATTGCCCTGCACCGCCGTCTTCCAGCCGGCAAAGCGCGCGCCGCGATAATCCTCTTCCGACAGCTTCAGGCGCTGGATCATGGTGCCCATGGCCCCGTCGAGCACCAGAATACGGTCCCGTGCCAGCGCTTCGAGCGCCTTGATGCGATCTTGCCGTGTCATGTGTTCAGGCCGCCTTCGCCGGTTCGGGTTTGACGCCCAGCAGCGCGCAGGTCGCCAGCGCCAGCTCGGCGCGGTTGAGCGTGTAGAAATGGAACTGCTCTACGCCGCCTGCCTTGAGCGCATGGCACAGATCAGCGGCGATATGGGCGGTGACCAGCTCGCGGGTTTTCTCGTCCCCCTCCATGCCGTCGAACACAGCATCCAGACGCTGGGGGATCGAGGCACCGCACAGCCTGGCCATGCGCTTGAGGCCCTTGAAATTGGGCTGCAGCATGATGCCCGGCACGATGGGGATGGTGATGCCCGCCGCGCGCACCGTATCCACATAGCGCAGGAACACGCCGGCATCGAAGAAGAACTGGCTGATCGCGCGGGTCGCGCCATTGTCGATCTTGCGTTTCAGGTGATCGATATCGGCCTGCAGGCTGGCGCTTTCCGGGTGCTTTTCCGGATAGCAGCCCACGGAGATCTCGAAATCGCCGATGGCGCGGATGCCCGCGCTCAGGTCGGCCGCGTTTTCATAGCCGCCCGGATGGGGCGCATAGCGTTCACCAATGCCCTCGGGCGGATCGCCGCGCAGCGACACGATATGGCGCACGCCCGCATCCCAGTAGCTCTGGATGACGTCATTGATCTCGGCCCTGGTGGCGCTGACGCAGGTCAGGTGCGCCGCGGGCAGGAGATCGGTTTCCTCCACGATACGCTTGACCGTGCGGTGGGTGCGCTCGCGCGTCGAGCCGCCCGCGCCATAGGTCACCGACACGAAGGCCGGGCCCAGCGGCGCCAGCCGCCCAATGGACTCCCACAGCCGCGTCTCCATGTCCTCGGTCTTCGGCGGGAAGAACTCGAACGAAACGCGCGGCGCGCCTGAATTTGCAACATCCCCTTGAGACATGATCGGCTCCGGTCAGACTCCCCGGCGCAGGCCGGTCCATATAAAGATATCTTTATGCGATTATCCGTCCAGGTTCAACGGGCACGCCGCGCACACGATGGTGAACATGCGCTGCATCAGCGAAAGCTTGACCGGCGTCTTATATGATCCATGTCCACCTGCGACCGATTGTCCGTCCGCGACCCTTTTCAACCGGAGACGCCATGCGCCCCGCCCTGCCCGCTTTGATGCTCGCCCTTGCCACCGCCTTGAGCCTGTCGGCCTGCGCCGGCACCCCCGATGGCGCACCCGGCCACGCCAATGACCCGTTCGAGCCGGTCAACCGCGCCACGCTGGGCTTCAATGTCGCGGCCGACCGTGCCGTGGTCGGCCCGGCGGCGCGCGCCTATCGCGACTACACGCCGGGCTTTGTGCGCGCCGGTATCGGCAATGTGCTGCGAAACCTGCGTGAGCCGGTAGTGTTCGCCAATCTGATCCTGCAGGGCCAGCCCGGCCCCGCCGCCGACAGCGCCTTCCGCTTCGCCGCCAATACCACGGTGGGTCTGGGCGGGCTGTTCGATGTGGCCGGCGGCGAAGGCGTTCCACGCCACGACGCCGATTTCGGCGAGACGATGGCGGTCTGGGGCGTGGGCGAGGGCCCTTATGTGGTCCTGCCCTTCCTGGGGCCGTCCACGGTGCGTGATACCGGCGGGCGCGTCGCCGACCGCTACGCCCACCCGTTCAACTGGAGCACCCACGAGCCCGATGACGCCATACGCTGGACCGAACGGGTCCTGCGCGTGGGCGAGATCCGGCTGGAGTTGGAGGAAACGTTCGAGCGCATGGCGCAAGATGGCACGGACGAGCGCGAGGCCGGGACGGCGCAAGACCCCTATGTCCTGCTGCGCGAGATCTGGCTCGCCCAGCGCCGCGAACGGATCGAGGCGGCGAGAGCCGGACGCGATTAGGGGGCGGCGGCACCCGGATCACCCCGGCTCAAGGCCGGGGCGTCCGGGACGGCACCATGAGATGACTGCCGTTACGGGGAAGCCCGGCCTAATGCGCCCGCGCTTCGCCCGGCGCCGCTTCCGCCCTTGCCGCCGCCGCAAACGCGGCTTCGTCGGCTTCGCTCCATTCCACCGGCTGGACCTTGCCGGCCAGGGCGTGTTCGAGCACCTGGTCCACGGTTTCCACCGGGATGATGTGCAGGCCCTGTTTCACATTGTCCGGGATCTCGGCGAGATCCTTTTCATTGTCCTTGGGGATCAGCACCGTCTTGACCCCGCCGCGCAGCGCCGCCAGCAGCTTCTCTTTCAGGCCGCCAATCGGCAGCACCCGGCCGCGCAGCGTGATCTCGCCGGTCATGGCCACGTCCTTGCGCACCGGAATGCCGGTGAGCGCCGAGACAATGGCCGTGATCATGGCACCGCCCGCTGACGGGCCGTCCTTGGGCGTGGCGCCTTCAGGCACGTGCACGTGAATGTCGGTGGTGCGAAACACCGGCGGCTTCACGCCCAGGGCGGGCGCGCGTGACTGCACGTAGGAATTGGCCGCCGAGATGGATTCCTTCATCACATCGCGCAGATTGCCGGTGACCGTCATCTTGCCGCGTCCGGGCATCTTGACCGCCTCGATGGTCAGCAAATCGCCGCCCACCTCGGTCCAGGCCAGACCCGTGACCAGACCCACGCGGTCCTCCAGCTCGGTCTCGCCAAAGCGGTGTTTGCGCACGCCGGCAAAGTCGGCCAGATTCTCGCTGGTCACCGTGATGGTTTCGGCCTCGCCGCCCACCAGCTTGCGCACCGCCTTGCGGGCCAGGCGCGAGATTTCCCGCTCCAGATTGCGCACGCCGGATTCGCGCGTGTAATAGCGGATGAGATCGCGCAGCGCGCCATCTTCCACGACCCAGTCATCGCCTTTGAGGGCGTGCGCCTTCATCACTTTGGGAATGAGGTGGCGGCGCGCGATCTCCAGCTTCTCGTCCTCGGTGTAACCCGCGATCCGGATGATCTCCATGCGGTCCAGAAGCGGCTGGGGCATGTTGAGCGTGTTGGCCGTGGTGATGAACATCACGTCCGACAGATCGTAATCGACCTCCAGATAATGGTCGTTGAACGAGCTGTTCTGTTCAGGGTCGAGCACTTCGAGCAGGGCCGCAGACGGGTCGCCGCGGTAATCGGCACCCAGCTTGTCGATCTCGTCGAGCAGGAAGAGCGGGTTGGAACTCTTGGCCTTCTTCATCGACTGGATCACCCGGCCCGGCATGGAGCCGATATAGGTGCGCCGGTGGCCGCGAATCTCGGCCTCGTCACGCACGCCGCCCAGCGACATGCGCACGAACTCGCGCCCCGTGGCTTCGGCGATGGAACGGCCGAGCGACGTCTTGCCCACGCCCGGCGGTCCGACCAGGCACAGGATCGGCCCGCGCAGCTTGCGGGTGCGCGCCTGAACGGCCAGGTGCTCGATAATGCGCTCCTTGACCTTCTCCAGCCCGTAATGGTCACGCTCGAGCGTGTCCTCGGCCTTTTTCAGGTCATTGCGGACCTTCTTGCGCTTGTTCCACGGGATGGACAGGATCCAGTCGAGATAATTGCGCACCACGGTGGCCTCGGCCGACATGGGGCTCATCTGGCGCAGCTTTTTCATCTCCGCATCGACCTTGGCGCGGGCTTCTTTCGACAGCTTGGTCGCCTCGATGCGCTCTTCGAGCTCGGCCATTTCCTCGCGGCCGTCATCGCCCTCGCCCAGCTCGCGCTGGATCGCCTTCATCTGTTCGTTGAGATAATATTCGCGCTGGGTCTTCTCCATCTGCCGCTTCACGCGGTTGCGGATCTTGGTCTCAACCTGGAGGACGGAAATCTCCCCCTCCATCAGCGCAAACACCTTCTCCAGCCGCTGGGCCACGTCCGGATTGCCGAGCAGCTCCTGCTTGTCGGTGATCTTCACCGCCAGATGCGCGGCGATCGTGTCGGCCATCTTGGCCGGATCGGCGATCTCGCCCACCGCGGCCAGCGCCTCGGGCGGCACTTTCTTGTTGAGCTTGACGTAGTCTTCAAACTTGTCGCCGGCCGCGCGCATCAGCGCTTCCATCTCGGCCGCATCGCCGCCGGTTTCATCAACCAGGCGCGCCTCGGCCTCGAAATAGGCCTGGTTGTCGAGATAGCGCAGCACGTCCATGCGCCGCCCGCCCTCGACCAGAACCTTCACCGTGCCGTCAGGCAGTTTCAGAAGCTGCAGCACAGAGGCGATCACGCCCTGGCCATAAATCGCCTCGGACGACGGGTCATCGTCCGCCGCGCTCAATTGGGTGGCCAGCAGGATCTGCTTGTCGCCGCGCATGACTTCTTCCAGCGCGCGCACGGATTTCTCGCGGCCCACAAACAGGGGCACGATCATGTGCGGAAACACCACGATATCGCGCAGCGGCAGAAGGGGAAGGGTCCGGGTCTCGGTCATCAGCTTGGTTCTCCGCGCCCGTGACGATACGCGTCCGGGCGCCATCATGCCATGCGGGCCAGCGTCGCCCGCTTCGTGTGCAGACACAAGTGGAGCCCCGCACCCGCCCCTTCAAGTCAGGCCGGGCGGGCAGGTGCAGCGGTGGGTCTCCAACACTGCCGTCCCGGCCGACCCCGGACTTGATCCGGGGGAGAGCCGGGACCCATCCACCGATCTTGTCCGCCGTCGCGGCGGTTCAAACACAGCGGGATGGGTCCCGGACCGCCGCGTCGCGGCTTCCGGGAAAACCGGCGTGAGGGTGTCTGATCAGTCTTCCTCCCCCATCCCCTTTCCCCGCCCCTTGCGCTATCTCATGTCCCATGAGCGCCCTGCCCGCCCGTTTTGAAGCCTGGTTCGACGCGCGTGGCTGGGCGCCGCGGGCCCATCAGCTGGACATGCTGGCGGCGGCGCAGGCGGGCGAGGATGCGCTGCTGATCGCGCCCACCGGCGCGGGCAAGACGCTGGGCGGGTTTCTGGGCAGCCTCACCGAGCTGGCCGACCTGACCGAGGGCGCGGGCGCGGACCGGCCGCACCGCCTGCACACGCTTTATGTCTCGCCGCTCAAGGCGCTGTCCTATGATGTGGCGCGCAATCTCACCAATCCGGTGGCGGAGATGGGTTTGAACCTGCGCATCGAGACGCGCACCGGCGATACGCCGCCATCGCGCCGCACCCGCCAGCGCGCCTCCCCGCCCGACATGCTGCTGACCACGCCCGAACAGCTCGCCCTGTTCTGTGCACAGGAAAACGGTGCGGCGTTCTTTGCCGACCTCAGGGCCGTGATCATTGACGAGGTGCATGCGCTGGCACCGGGCAAGCGCGGCGATCTGCTGGCGCTGGGTCTGGCGGCGCTGTCCACCTACGCGCCGCACGCGCGCCGGGTGGGGCTGTCGGCCACCGTGATGGATGAGGCGGGCCATGCAAGCTGGCTGGCGCGTCAAAGCCCAAGCGAAAGCCGTCAGGCCCGCATCATCCGGGGCGCGCCGGGTGCCGCGCCGGTGGTCGAGATCATGACCCCCGACGCGGCGCGCATCCCCTGGGCGGGCCATTCGGGCCGCCACGCCATTGACGATGTCTATGCCCGCATCCGCGACGCGCGCCTGACGCTGGTCTTCGTCAACACCCGCTCCCAGGCCGAGTTCGTGTTCCAGATGCTGTGGGGCGTGAATGAGGACGCCCTGCCCATCGCCCTGCACCACGGGTCGCTGTCGGTGGAGCAGCGCCGCAAGGTGGAGGCGGCCATGGCGGCGGGAAAACTGCGCGCGGTGGTGTGCACCTCCACCCTCGATCTCGGCATTGACTGGGGCGATGTGGACCTGGTCATCCAGATGGGCGCGCCCAAGGGTGCCGCGCGCCTGATGCAGCGCCTGGGCCGGGCCAATCACCGGCTCGATGCGCCCTCGCGTGCCGTGCTGGTCCCCACCAACCGGTTCGAGCACCTCGAATGCGCCTGCGCGCGCGACGCGGTGAACGCCGGCGCGCTGGACGGGGAACCCTTGCGCGACGGCGCGCTGGACGTGCTGGCCCAGCATGTCATGGGCCGCGCCTGCGGTGATCCGTTCGAGGCTGATGCGCTGTATGACGAGGTGCGCCGGGCCGCGCCCTATGCGGGCCTTCAGCGCGATGTGTTTGACCGGGTGCTGGCGTTCGTGGCCACGGGCGGCTATGCGCTGGGCTCCTATGACCGGTTCCGGCGCATCGTGAAGGGGCGCGACGGGCTCTGGCGCGCCCGCAATCGCGACACCGCCCAGCGCCACCGGCTCAATATCGGCGTGATCATCGAAAGCCCGATGCTGGACGTGCGCCTGGCCGCCGGGCGCAAGGGTGCCACCACGCCAGCGCCTCCACCGCAGACCGCCAGCCTCAGCCAGCGCGCCGCGCCCGCGCGCCTCACCGCCCCGCCGTCCTACGCCGCCGGGGCACCCCTGCCCGCCGCTTCTGGAATCGCCCGCACGCCTGCCCTGCGCGGCGGCGGCCCGCGCCTGGGTCAGGTGGAGGAATGGTTTGCCGACCAGCTCACCCCCGGCGACACCTTCCTGTTCGCCGGCCAGATGCTGCGCTTTGAAGGGGTCAGCGGAACCGAATGCCTGGTCAGCCGCGCCAGCGGCACCGACCCGAAAATCCCCAGCTGGCAGGGCGGCAAATTTCCCTACACCACCTTCCTGGCCGAGCGGGTGCGCGAGCTGGTCCACACGCCCGACGCCTGGGACGGCCTGCCCGCCCAGGTGCGCGAGTGGCTGGCCCTGCAGAAAGAGCGCTCGCGCCTGCCCGAGCCTGACCGGCTGCTGGTGGAGACCTTCCCGCGCGGCGGCAAATTCTATCTGGTCTGCTATCCGTTCGAGGGCCGCCTGGCTCACCAGACCCTGGGCATGCTGCTGACCCGCCGGCTGGAGCGGGCACGCAAGCGGCCTCTGGGCTTTGTCGCCAATGAATATGCGCTGGCGGTCTGGGGCCTGTCCGACATGGCCGATTGCGATATGGCGGCCCTGTTCAGCGAAGACATGCTGGGCGACGATCTCGACGCCTGGCTGGCTGAAAGCGCGCTGATGCAGCGCACCTTCCGCAACTGCGCCCTGATCGCCGGCCTGATCGAGCGCCGCCTGCCCGGTCAGGAGAAAACCGGCCGTCAGGTCACGTTTTCCGCCGACCTCATTTACAAGGTCCTGCGCGAGCATGAGCCGGGCCACATCCTGCTCGAAGCGGCCTGGCAGGACGCCGCGTCCGGCCTTCTGGACATCCGCCGCCTCGCCGACCGGCTCGCCAAAGTCGCGGGCCGGGTCGATCACATGGCGCTCGCCAAAATCTCGCCGCTGGCCGTCCCCGTCATGCTCGAGGTCGGGCGCGAGGCGGTGTTCGGCGAGGCCGGCGACGCCATCCTGGAAGACGCCAGCGCGGCGCTCGCCAGCGAAGCGATGGGGTGAGGTGAGGGCGTCCGGTGCGCTTGAACCCGAAAATGGCCGTTTTGAACCCCTCAGGGCCGGTTCTGGACATTCAGAGGCCGGTTTTCGACCCGAAAAGAGGTGCCAGACGACCCCACGGGAAGGGGACAAGTGAGGGTGTGGGGTGGGGATAGGCGGAGCCGTCAATCAGTCCTGCGCCGTCACCTGACGCATCGCCTGGTGGGCGGGCCGGGCGCGGGCGCGGGTCAGCCAGTCGTGAACGGACGAACCTTCTGAAATCACACCGGCTTTTTCTGCTGCTTCCAGCTGGAATCCCATCAGGCAGTCCGCCGCGCTGAACGCCTCGCCAGCAAACCAGCTATGGCGTTTGAGGTGAGCCTCCACATGGCGCAGCACCTTGGCCCGCTCGGCCGCCATGAACTGCCCCAGCGGGCTCTCCATCAGCCCGCTGGGGCGCAGATACGCGTTCATCAGGAAGGGCAGGAAGACCGCGCCCTCGCTGGCGTGCATCCATTCGAGAAATACCGGCCAGGCCGCGCTGCCCGGAACCGGATGAAGCCGGTTCGCCAGATCGAATTTCTCCAGTAAATACTGCGCAATAGCACCTGTTTCGGCGAGCGTGCGCCCATCGTCGAACACCAGAACCGGGGCCTTGCCCAGCGGATGGATATCCCCCAGCGCCGCGGGTGCCAGACGGGTCTGCGGGTCACGGCTGTGGCGGACCAGCTCATAGGGGGTCCCCAGCTCCTCCAGCAGCCAGACAATGCGCTCGGAACGCGACTGACCGAGATGGTGCAGGATGATTGTCATGGGCGAACCCCTTGGATCTTAAATTAAATTTCTGACCGGCGAAATTCAGTCCTTTTCGCCTCGGTCAAACAAATGCTTGACCTTCTCCCAGACTTTCGGATGGCGGCGCAACCAGCCCGTGATCGCGCGGTGGGCGGTCTTGGAGGTGGCTGCCAACAGGATCAGCGCCAGGATCGCGAGCGGCAGCCCGAGCGGAATAGGCAGGAAAAACAACGGTATGGCAATGGCCAACATGAACAGGCCCAAGGCCACGCCAATAGCGCGCAGCACCGCCTGGACGATCTGCACAACCCCGTTTTTCCCCCAGCCGTTGAGATGATCGTTCATCGCCACCACATTCCAGCTCCCGCGTCCCGGCCGGTCACTGACGGGAGGGACATCAATCTAGAGCGCCAAACCCGGCCTGACCAAGGGGGCCGGGCCGGTTTGTGCAGTCAGTGAACGGATCGCGGGGCGAATTTGTGGCGCCGTGTCTCTGGCGCCGCGCCCGTTACTCGGCCGCCTGCGGCGTTTGCGCCGGCGGACTCCAGCGCAGGACCGGGCTGCGCGCAGCGCGTGTCTCGTCCAGGCGCTTGGCCGGCGCATGGCGCGGCGCAGCGGTGAAGCGCTCGGCCTCGCCGGCCTTGGCGGCCAGGGCAAGTCCTTCCAGCGTATCGCAAAACCGGTCCAGCGAGGCCTTGCTTTCGGTTTCGGTCGGCTCGATCAGCATGGCACCGTGGACCACCAGCGGGAAGTACATGGTCATCGGGTGATAGCCCTCGTCGATCATCGCCTTGGCGAAATCCAGGGTGGACACGCCCGTGCCTTTCAGGAAGCGGTCATCGAACAGGGCTTCGTGCATGCAGGTACCGTCGAACGCCGCCGTCATCACATGGCGCAGGCGCGCCAGCACGTAGTTGGCGTTCAATACCGCATCCTCGGCGGCCTGTCTGAGGCCGTCCGAGCCGTGGCTCATCATGTAGCTCAGCGCCCGCGTGAACATGCCCATCTGGCCGTGGAAGGCGACCATGCGGCCGAAGGGCTGACCCTCGGCTTCGTGCTCGTGCTCCACCAGGTGCCAGGTTTCGCCCTCACGCACCACGAAAGGCACGGGCACGAAGGGCGCGAGCGCCTGCGAAAACACGGTGGGACCCGAGCCCGGACCGCCGCCGCCATGGGGAGTCGAGAAGGTCTTGTGCAGATTGATGTGCATCGCATCGATGCCCAGATCGCCCGGCCGCACGCGGCCCACGATGGCGTTGAAGTTCGCGCCGTCGCAATAGAAATACCCGCCCGCCTCATGGATCAGGTCGGCGATTTCCTTGATATCGCGCTCGAACAATCCGCACGTGTTGGGATTGGTCAGCATGATGGCGGCCACGTCAGGCCCCAGCTTGGCCTTGAACGCCTCCATGTCCACGCGGCCCGTAGTGTCGGCGGGAATCTCGTCGCAGAAGAAGCCGCACTGCACGGCGGTGGCCGGGTTGGTGCCATGGGCGCTTTCGGGCACCAGCACACGCCGGCGTCCGGTTTCGCCGCGCGCGTCCAGCGCCGCACGGATCGCCATCATGCCGCACAACTCGCCATGGGCACCGGCCTTCGGGCTCATCGCCACGCACGGCGTGTTGGTCAGGACCATCAGCCAGTGTGCCAGCTCACCGATCAGCTCCAGCGCGCCCTGAACTGTGGACTGGGGCTGCAGCGGGTGGATATCGCCAAAGCCCGGCAGGCGCGCCATTTTCTCATTCAGGCGCGGATTGTGCTTCATGGTGCACGAACCCAGCGGATAAAGCCCCAGATCGATGGCGTAATTCTTCCGGCTCAGCCGCACGTAATGGCGCATGGTTTCAGGCTCGGCCAGACCCGGCAGGCCAATCTCGGCCTTGCGCTCCAGTCCGCCAATGCGCGATGGCGCGCCGGTCGGGTCGGGCAGATCCACACCCGTCACGTCCACACGCCCGCGCTCAAAGATCAGCGGCTCGGCCTGGTCCAACCCGCGCGAGCCGGAGAACGTGTCCTGATACGCACCCGCATCATGGGCGTGGAGCGGACGGGAGGGGCGGCCTTGTGCGTTCATGCTCATTACAGCACCTCTTTCAGGCCCGCCTCGAGCGCGTCGAGGTCGGCTTGGGTAGTGGTTTCGGTCGCGGCCAGCATCAGAAGATCGTCCAGTCCGCCTTTGGGGAACAACCGGCTGGCGGGCACGCCTGCCAGTATCCCCTTGGCGGCCAGCGCCTCCACGACGCCCGCGGCGGGTTTGGGCAGGCGGACAGTGATCTCGTTGAAGAAGGCGCTGTTGAGCACCTCCACGCCCGGCAGGGCGGCGAGCCGGTCAGCCATCTCGCACGCGCGCTCATGGTTCAGACGGGCCAGCGTGCGCAGGCCCGTCTCGCCCAGCAACGTCATGTGGATGGTAAAGGCCAGCGCCATCAGCCCGGAGTTGGTGCAGATATTCGACGTCGCCTTGTCGCGCCGGATGTGCTGCTCGCGCGTTGACAGGGTCAGCACAAAGCCGCGCCGCCCGTCGGCATCCACCGTCTCACCGGCCAGGCGGCCGGGCAGGTTGCGGATGAAATTGCGGTCGTCGCGGCAGGCGAACAGGCCCACATACGGCCCGCCAAACTGCAGGCCCACGCCCAGCGACTGGCCCTCGCCCACCACGATGTCGGCACCCATGGCCCCGGGGCTTTCGATCAGGCCCAGCGACACCACTTCTGTGAACACGGCAATCAGCAGCGCACCTTTGGCATGGGCGGCTTCGGCCAGCGGCCGCAGGTCATGAACCTGGCCGAACACGTCCGGGTTCTGCACCACCACGCAGGCGACATCGTCGGTCAGCGCGTCGCTGACCGCGTCGAGCCCGCCGGGCACCGGTGCCGCCGCCTCGATCTCGATATCCATGTATTTGGCCAGCGTGCGCGTGGCTTCTGCATAATGGGGATGCAGATTGCCGCTGAGCACGGCGCGCTGGCGCTTGGTGATGCGGCAGGCCATCAGCACCGCCTCGGCGCAGGCTGTGGACCCGTCATACATGGACGCATTGGCCACATCGGTCCCGGTCAGCAGCGCCACCTGGGTCTGGAATTCGAACAGCGTCTGCAGCGTGCCCTGGCTGATTTCAGGCTGGTAGGGCGTGTAGCTGGTCAGAAACTCCGAGCGCTGGATCAGATGATCCACCGTCGCGGGCACATGGTGCTTGTAAGCGCCCGCGCCCACGAAGAACGGCGCGGTGGAGGCGCTCAGGTTTCGTCCCGCCATTGCGGTGAAGGCGCGCTCCACTTCCAGCTCGGTGGCCCTGCGCGGCAGGTCCACGGGGCCTTTCAGCCGCGCCGCTTCGGGCACGTCGGCGAACAGCGCGTCCACGCTGGGTGCCCCGATCGTCTCCAGCATGTCTTTGCGGTCTTCAGGTGTCAGCGGCAGATAGCGCATCAGCCTCGCTCCAGTTCGCTCATCAGCGCCGCCGTCTGGCGGGCGCCCGGTTCAGGTTCGGCGTTCAGAAACGCCTTCACCCCGTCAAAGTCTGCGCCCGCCTTGTTCTGGCTGAGCTTTTTCGTCGCATGGACCTCGCGCACTGTCAGGCGCAGGCCCACAATTCCTTTCATGAGCGCCGACACATAGTCCGCCGGCGCGTCGGCGACAGACCAGGGCTGCGCGCGGCCCGATTCAAAGCGCTGCGTCAGCGCCTCGACCAGCGCGTGCAGCTGCGCCTCGTCCTCGAACACAACCGCATCGCCATGGGCTTCGGCGGCAACGTAATTCCAGGTTGGCACCGCGCGTCGATGCACCGCCTTGGACGGGTAGGCCGAGGCACTGACATAGGCGTGCGGCCCGGAAAACAATGCCATCGCCGGAGCGCCCTCGCCTATAGCGCACCAGATCGGGTTGGCCCGCGATACATGGCCCACCAGCGCCTCCAGCCCGCCATCTGCGGCGTGCTCCAGCGCCACTGGCGTGCGCGCCGCCACCAGGCCGTCCGGGCCATTCACCACGATCGTAGCGAAGGGCCAGGCCGCGATCACAGACGCCGCTTCGGCCCGGTCGGTGACAGCAAAGGCGTGCGGCGGCCAGCTCATCGCGCGATCAGCCCTTCTAACTCGTGTGCGCCTTGTAGGCAGCGTCATCCATCATGGCCTCAAGCTGGGCAGGGTCGGACAGCTTGAGCTTGACGAACCAGCCCTCCCCGTCCGGTGCCTCGTTGACCATGGCCGGCGTGCCTTCCAGCGCGTCATTGACCGCGACCACTTCGCCCGAGGCCGGGGCGTAAACCTCCGAGGCCGCCTTGACGCTCTCGACCACGGCCATTTCATCGCCCTGGGACAGGGTTTTGCCGATTTCGGGCAGCTCGACGAACACCACATCGCCCAGCTGCTCGGCGGCGTAGGCGGTGATCCCCACAACAGCGAAATCGCCATCGATGCGTATCCATTCATGGTCCTTGGTGTAACGGGTGGTCATGGTGCGTCTCCTCCAGACAATCAGATCAGCCGCGATAGAAGCGGTGCGGCGCAAATGGGGTTTTGGCGATTTCGGCCGGGCGCGATTTGCCGCGCACCATCAGCTCGACGGGCTGGCCGGGTTTGGCCAGATCCGTGCGGACATAGCCCATGGCGACAGGCCCGCCCACGGTCGGGCCGAACCCGCCCGAGGTGATCACCCCAACGGTTTCACCGCCCACGACAATCTGCGTACCCTCGCGGGCCGGGGCGCGGTCGCCGGGCAGAATGCCGACACGCTTCTTCTCTGCGCCAGCCTCCAGCTGGGCCAGGATGCGCGCGGAGCCGGGGAAATCACCCCGCTCGCGGCGCGACTTGGCGAGCGCCCAGACTAGGCTCGCCTCCACCGGCGTGATCGTCTCGTCCATGTCATGGCCATAGAGGCACAGGCCGGCCTCCAGCCGCAGCGAATCACGCGCGCCCAGGCCAATGGGCTTGACCCGCTCATCGCTCAGGAGACGGCGTGCCAGCGCGTCGGCCTGATGGGCGGCCACCGAAATCTCGAACCCGTCCTCGCCGGTATAACCCGAGCGCGACACCAGCAAGTCCATACCGTCCAGCGTGACCGCACTCGCCTGCATGAACACCAGCTTGGCCGCATCCGGGCACAGATCGGCCATCACCGCGCCCGCCTGCGGCCCCTGCAGAGCCAGCAATGCGCGGTCGTTCAGTTCGTGAAGCCCGGCGCGCGAGCCGAAGCGCGAACGCATGTGGGCGAAGTCGCTGTCCTTGCACGCAGCGTTGACCACCATGAACAGATCGCCGTCGTCCGGCCGCGAGATCATCAGATCGTCCATGATCCCGCCCTGGTCATTGAGCAGGAGGGTGTATTTCTGCTCGCCCACGCCCAGCGCGCCGAGATCGGCGGTGATCAGCGCCTCGAAGGCGGCTTCGTCACCCGACACGCGCGCCTGACCCATATGGGACACGTCAAACAGCCCCGCGGCGGCGCGGGTATGGTTGTGTTCGGCCATGACGCCGTCATACTGAACCGGCATGGCATAGCCCGCGAACGGCACCATGCGCGCGCCGAGCTCAACATGGAGGTCGTAAAGCGGGGTCTTGTGAAGGCTTGCGTCGTCGGCCATCTCGTCGGAATCCTCAAGCGCGGGTTGGCGGCTACGATCCGGCGTGAGCCGGTACCGTATGCGCCCCCGCTGTCCCGAGACCTGAGAGATTCCTGCGTCCACAGACCCCGGGCCTGCGGCGCATTGCTCCTTCGGTGGGGCGGCGGATGCCATGCACCCGCGCCCGCTTTCCAGCGTCGGCCATCATCCTGCGGTCCTGTCGCCTGAGCGTTTCCGGGGCGGTTGCGCCTTCGGCGCCGGCGTCTTTGGCCGGTCTCTCCCGCAGGGGGCCTTCATGCATACCCGATCCCGTCCGCCTCCCGGCGCTCGCAACCGACGCGCCAAACTAGCCAGACGCAGAGTCGAGTCAATCGGGAAGGCGCGCCTACATCCGCTCCGGCACATCCAGGCCGATCAGGTCCAGCACGGTGCGCAACTGGGTCAGTGTGGTACGCGCCAGGGTCAGGCGGGCGGCGCGAACCGCTTCGTCCTTCTCCGGCAGGATCGGGCACTGGGTGTAGAAGGCGGAAAACGCCTGGGCGAGGTTGAAGGCGTGCTCGCACAATATGTGCGGCGCACGCCCGCTTTCGGCCCGTTGCACCGCCGCATCGAATCCGTCCAGCCGGCGCACCAGCGCGGCCTCGGCGTCATGGCTGATCTGCACCGGGCCATCTTTCAGACCCTCGCCTGCGGCCTTGCGCAAGAGCGAGCCAATGCGCACGGCCTGATACAGCAAGTACGGACCGGTCTTGCCCTCAAAGCTGACGAACCGGTCCAGATCAAAGACGTAATTGGTGGTGCGCACGTTCTGCAGGTCGGAGAATTTGATCGCCGCATTGGCGACCTTGCGCGCCACATCCTCGAAAGCCTCGGCCGGCAGTTCGGTTCCCAGCCCCGCCTCGGTCAGACGGGCGCGGGCGCGCTCGCGGGCCTGACCGATCAGGTCAGCCAGGCGGAACGTGCCGCCATCGCGGGTACGCAGGCGCTTGCCGTCCGGGCCATTGACCGTCCCGAACTTCACATGCTCCAGCCCGCCGTCTTCAGCCAGGCCCGCCAGAACAGCGGCGCGGAACACCTGTTCGAAATGGTCCGACTGGCCCAGGTCGACCACGTAAAGCATCAGGTCGGGATCCAGCTCGCGGCGGCGCTCCAGAATGGTGGCCAGATCGGTGGTGGCGTAGAGCGCCGAGCCTTGCGAGCTGACCAGAATGAGGGGCGCCAGATCCTTCTTGTCATCCTCACGCGCCACCCGGATCACCAGTGCGCCATCGCTCTCTTCAGCAATCGCGCGCTTTCGAAGATCGGCGACCATACCGGCAATCCGGTCATTGACGTCGCTCTCGCCCTTCCAAAGGTCGAAATGCACGCCGAGATCATTGAAATCCACTTTCAGTGCCGCAATCGACACCGAGATGAAATGGCGCAACAGCGCGCGGTAGCCCGGCCGGCCGGCCTGCAGCTCTGCCGTCGCGTGACGCGAGCGCTCCTGGCGCGCCGGGTCGACCTTGCCCTTGGCGCTGGCCTGCGGATAGAGCCGGGCCAGATCATCAATGGTGACCGGCGCGGCCTCCGGATAAGGTCCTGAAAATCCGGCGTCAAAGTAAGGAAGATCTGGCTGCTCGTCTTCCAGCTCGGTGATCAGCTGGCCCATCTGCAGGCCCCAATCGCCCAGATGGATATCGCTGGTCACACTGTGTCCAAGAAAGCGCATGAGGCGCTGCAGGCTGTCGCCGATCACGCTGGAGCGCAGATGGCCCACATGCATGGGCTTGGCGACGTTGGGGCCGCCAAAGTCGATGACGACCCGCAGCGGATCGGGTGCCAGGCGCGCGCCGGTGCGGGGATCAGCGGACAGCGCTTGCGCCCGATTGGCGTAAAGCGATGCAGGCGGGATCAGATTGAGGAAGCCCGGCCCGGCGATTTCAACGCTCAGGTCAGGCCGCAAAGCCTTGAGGTGCTCGGCGATGGAAGCTGCCAGTGCGCGCGGATTGGCCTTGGCCGCTTTGGCGGCCGCCAGCGCGCCATTGCACTGATACGGCGCAAGATCGGGGCGGTCGCTTTCGATCACACCGCCCAACTCGGGCGGCAGGCCCGCCAACTCGAACGCGGCCGAGACCGCGCCGGTCAGGTCTTCAACAAGGGACGTCATGGGCGCGCTCTAGCCGTCCTGACCGGCATTGACACGGAACCGCATGCCAGACCGGTTGAACTCCAGCTGCTCGTCGGTCAGTTCGAAGCCGACCAGCACCTCGAAATTGACGCCCGAAGTGTCCCGCTCCACCCGCGGAATGCGGATCGACGAGAACTCCTCGACGATCTCGACCCGGTCAACGCCCGCCGGAAAATTTGCCGTGACCTGAAAGCTTTCCCGGTGGATCACAGCCATAAAATTACGCTGAGGGTCCAGGCGCACCACGGTGATGAACAGCTCGTAGGTCTCGCTGTCGCCGATCGCTGCCGGGCCGCGGCCAAAGCCCAGGCGCATGCCCATCTCCATGTCGATCGGGGTCGCCGCCCGGTCATCATAGGTGCAGCTGCTGACCACATTGAGAATCTCACCGGTAAAGCCCACATTGCCGTAGACGATGTCCGGGCCGGCGAAATTGACGATCCGGTGGGCGTCATAGAGCGACAGGGCGTTCGGGCAGGGTCCCGGATTGGGTTGCGGTCCGCTCAGCGAGTTCCGCACTCCCTGGCAGCCGGAGAGGGTCAGGGCGGCGGCGGCGAGGCTGATGACGGCGAAACGCATGACGAAAAGTCCCGGACCTGAGAGCGCGGCGCCGGGCGGCGCCGCCGATGACTTCGTCCGGCGCACCCTTGCGGGGCGGGCCGGGTCTGGTAGACGTCTCTACGACGCGCGCGCGCGAAGGGCAACGCCCGCCCGCGCCGGCTGACAGAGGACTGCGATGACCGCCAAACCTGCCCTGACCGTTCTGCTCGCCGCCCCGCGCGGCTTCTGCGCCGGCGTGGACCGGGCGATCCAGATCGTCGAGAAGGCGCTGGAGCGCTATGGCGCGCCGGTTTATGTGCGCCATGAGATCGTGCACAACAAGCATGTGGTCAACCGGCTCAAGACCATGGGCGCGGTGTTCGTCAAGGAGCTTGACGACTGCCCCGATGACCGCCCCGTCGTGTTTTCCGCCCATGGCGTGCCCAAGCGCGTGCCCCACGAGGCTGCCCGGCGCAATCTGCTCTATGTCGACGCGACCTGCCCGCTGGTCTCCAAAGTCCATGTCGAGGCGGAGCGCCATCACAAGGCAGGCAAGGAAATTCTGCTGATCGGCCATGCCGGCCACCCCGAAGTGGTCGGGACGCTGGGCCAGCTGCCCGATGGCGCCATTCACCTGATCGAGACCGTAGCGGATGCACAAGCCTTCACCCCGCGCGATCCGGGCAATCTTGCCTTCGTGACCCAGACCACGCTGTCGGTGGATGACACCGCCGAGATTGTCAGCGCCCTGCAGGCGCGCTTTCCCGCCATGGCTGCGCCGCACAAGGAAGACATCTGCTACGCCACCACCAACCGCCAGGCGGCGGTCAAGGCGATCGGCGCGGATGCAGACCTGGTGCTGGTGGTGGGCGCGGCCAACTCATCCAACTCGGTGCGCCTCGTCGAAGTGGCGCTCAAAGCCGGGGCCCGCGCCGCGCATCTGGTCCCCAGCGCTGACGAGATTGACTGGGCGTGGCTGGACGGAGTCACCACGCTGGGCGTCTCCGCAGGTGCCAGCGCGCCCGAGGACCTGGTTGAGGATTTGATCGCGGCGGTGGCCGGGCGCTACGCAATCACCATTCGCGAAGTGACCGTGGCGCGCGAGGATGTGGTGTTCAAACTACCCCGGGAAGTGGCTTGAGCCAGACCGTCGTCATCCACACCGACGGCGCCTGTTCAGGCAATCCGGGCCCCGGCGGCTGGGGTGCGCTGCTGGAGTATGCCGGCAGGGAGCGTGAGCTGTCCGGCGGGGAGGCAGACACCACCAATAACCGCATGGAGCTGATGGCCGCGATCGTGGCGCTGGAAACGCTAAAGCGCCCCTGCCGGGTGCGGCTGGTGACCGATTCCACCTATGTGCGCGACGGTGTGATGCGCTGGATGAACGCCTGGAAGTCCAATGGCTGGAAGACCTCAGCGAAGAAGCCGGTGAAGAACGAGGACCTCTGGAAGCGGCTCGATGCAGCCACGGCCCGCCACGAGATCGTCTGGGAATGGGTCAAGGGCCATGCCGGCCATCCCGAGAACGAGCGCGCCGACGCCCTGGCGCGCGCCGCAATCAAAACTCTGAACGGTCCGGTGGACGCCGCTGAAACCTGACCGGTCAGGCAACGGGCGCGAGGAACCGCCCCGCCACGCCGCTCACCACCGCTTCCCCCGCCGCGTCGCCGGACAGGGCGCGCGCAAAGCGGAAGCCCTGGGCCAGATCACAGCCTAGCTCGGCGCACAAAACCGCGTCCGCTTCGGTTTCCACGCCCTCGGCCACGACGCCCATGCCATAGCTGTGGGCGATGCGCACCACCGATGAGATGATGGCGCGCGCCGACGCATCCGCGCCTGCTGCGCGCACGAAGTAGCGGTCGACCTTGACCGTGTCGAAGGGAAAGCGGTCGAGCCGGGCCAGCGAGGAATATCCGGTCCCGAAATCATCCAGCGCGAGCGAGAACCCGGCCGATTTAAGCGCCTGCATGGCCCGTTCGGCGGCATCGGGATCGCGCATGATTTCCGTTTCGGTAATCTCCAGCTTGAAGGCGCGGGCAGGCAGGCCCGCCGCCTCCACGGTCGCGATCAGCGCATCGGCAAAACCGGCATCGCAAATCTCGCCCGCCGTAGCGTTGGCGGCGACGAACAAAGCGTTGGCGTCCGGTACCAGCGCGCGCCAGGCGGCGGCATCGGCCGCCGCCGCTGCGCGCACAGCCGTCCCGATCTGACCGGCGAGGCCAAGCTCCAGCGCCAGCGGCACAAAATCATCGGCGCGCATGACGCTGGCATCAGGGCGCACCCAGCGCGCCAGCGCCTCGAACCCGGCCAGGTGCCGGCCGGCCAGAGATACAATGGGTTGGTGATGGGCAGTGATCGCGCCGGTGTCCAGCGCCGCGCACAAATCGGCCTCCAGGTCGAGGCGCTCAAGCCCGTCCTCCGGCGTCACACCGGCTGGCAGGATCAGGCCGCGCCAGACCCCCGCTTCGCTTTTTCCGATCAGGCGCACCAGCCGCAGGCGCCGGTCCTCACCCACCAGGCGCAGGCGCACGTCCAGCTCGCGGGCCGCGCCGAGCGCTCCAAGCGCAGCCCGGTCACCCGGTGCCAGGCGCTCGCCCAGCGCCGCCAGGCAACCGGCCCCGGCCACGCCGGCCAGGCCCATGGCGCTCGCGTCGCCTGACAGGGTGAGCGTTTGCGTAACCGCGTCCCATTCCAGCGCCAGCGCGCCGGCAGCGAGAGCCGCTGACCTGAACGCTGCCTCGCTCATCGGATCGGATCACTTGCCAAAATCGCGAACCGGTCATGATCGCGCCAGGCCCCATGGATTTTCAGAAACTCGCGGGCCCGGCCTTCATGGGTGAAGCCGAGTGATTCCAAGAGGGCGCGCGAGGCGTGATTCTCCAGCCGCGTTGCCGCTTCGACACGGTGCAGGCGCAAGGTGGCAAAGGCGTAGCCGACGACGCGGCGCACCGCCGCCCGGGCATGACCGCGGCGCACATAGGGCGTGCCGATCCAGTATCCCAGATCCGCGGCCTGGAGCACGCCGCGCCGGACATTGTTGAGATTGCACGCACCCACCAGCACGTCATCGTCATGGCGGAACACAAAGAACGGATAGCCCGTCCCGTTGTCGAGATCTGTCTGATATCGGCGCAGGCGGCGCTTGTAGGCCGAGCGCGTCAACTCATCCTCGGCCCAGGCCGGCTCCCAGCGTTCGGTATGGGGGCGGCTGGCATAGCGCAACTTGGCCCACGCCTCGTAATCATCGGCATGAGGCGGGCGCAGACGCACGCCCTCGCCCCACAGCACCAGCTCCTGATTATCGTCGCGCCACAGGGCCATGGGGGGTCGTCCATACACGTGATCTCACCACCCCCAATAGACGCTGACCCGCCCGTCAGGGCAAGGCGCGCGGGCTGCTTGGCGATCAGCCCGGCCCCACCCGCGCGCGGATATCCTCCGGCGTGACCCCCGCCTGGCGCAAAGCCTCCAGTGTCAGGGACCGGTCGCGCTTGGCGTAGCGGCGCCCGGTGTTGTCGGTCAGCAGGCGGTGGTGGTGCCAGACCGGCACGGGCAGATCCAGCAAGGCCTGCAACAGCCGGTGCAGATGGGTGGCGAAGAACAAGTCGTGCCCGCGGATCACATGGGTGACGCCTTGCAGCGCGTCATCATGGACGCAGGCCATGTGATAGCTCGCGCCCACATCCTTGCGCGCCAGGATGGCATCGCCCAACAGGTCCGGACGCGCGGCGATCGCGCCATGCTCGCCCTCGGGCCCCTCGCCCTCCTCGATGAAGGTCAGCGCGTCATAGCGCGCGCCCAGAGCCTCGCGGCAGGCCTTCAGCGACAGCCGCCAGGCATAGGCCTCGCCGCGCGCCAGGCGGTCAACTTCCTCCGCCTCGCTCAAGGGCGTGTCCGGCCCGGGATAGATCAGCCCCTCCGGCCCTTCGCCGGGGTGATGGGGGGCGCGGCCAATCTCCTCGGCGATCTGCTTGCGGGTCTTGAAGCAGCGATAGACGAGACCATCGCGCGCCAACCGCCCCAGCGCGCGGCTGTATTCAGGCAAATGATCGCTCTGTCGGCGCACAGGCCGGGGCCAGTCCAGCCCCAGCCAGGCCAGATCCTCGTAAACACCTGCCTCGAAGTCCGGCGTGCAACGCGTCAGGTCGATGTCCTCGATGCGCAGAAGGCACACGCCCCCTGCCGCCCGCGCCGCGTCAAACGCCGTCAGCGCCGAAAACGCGTGGCCCAGATGCAATCGCCCCGTGGGCGACGGCGCGAAACGGGTGATAAAACCGGTCATGCCAAGATGCTACCGCAAGCGTCCGCGGCTGTCGCGGACCGGCAAGCCCGCGCGCAGCCGCGGGGTTCGCACCGCCCGCGGGCGCGCTATGATCCCAGTTGATTGTTTCTGCTGACAGAGGCCTGCTGCTTTCCATGATCCTGATTGACGGACCGCGCATTCCGCCCCGCGGCGGCAAGGCGAAGAAGCTGGTCGTGCTGTTTCACGGCTATGGCTCCAATGGCGCTGACCTGGCGGGCCTGGCGCAAGCCTGGGCACCCGACTTCCCGGACGTGGCCTGGGCGAGCCCCAACGCCCCCGAACCCGTGCCGGGCTATCCCGGCGGATATCAGTGGTTTCCCATCAGCCGCCTGGACCCGGTGGCGATGGAATCGGGCGTGCGCAGCGCCCATGCCAGCGCCGAGCAATTCCTGAAATCGGAACTGAACCGATGGGCGCTGCAGCCATCGGATCTGGCGATCATCGGGTTCAGCCAGGGCACGATGATGGCCCTGCACGCGGGCCTGCGCCGCGACACCGCCCCCGCTGCGATCCTGGGCTATTCGGGCGCGCTGGCCGGGCCGGAACGCTTGGCGCAGGAAATGACCTGCAAACCGCCCATCCTGCTTATTCATGGCGATCAGGACGAGGTGCTGCCCGTGGGCATGACGCTGATGGCGGCGCAGGGTTTGGCGGCGGCAGGCCACGGGGCGGAGTTTCACATCTCCGGCGGCATACCCCACTCCATCGGGCCGGACGGTCTCGAGCTTGGCGGGCGCTTCCTGAAGGACGCCTTCGCCGGCAAGCTGGTTTAAGGCGAGCCTCGTCCCCATATAATCAAAGACCTGTCAGCGCACTGTCATAGGCGTGTAACACGACCTCGGTTAGAGTGCGCCCGACCAAAGGATCGCGCCGGTGATTCGTCCAACGATTACCGGCGTCTGCTGTGAAGGAGACGCGTCTTCAGGACGCCTTTGGCATCATACGGGGCCACTGGCCCGTTGACTGTCGCGGACACCCCGCGCGATCCGCCCGTCGAGAGGGTGTGATGCGGGTGTTCAGAACCGCTCCTGAAGACTTGCGCTGTCTGGTCCTGAACGCGGACTACCAGCCCCTCTCCTACTATCCCCTGTCCACCTGGCCCTGGCAGGAAGCCATCAAGGCGGTGTTCCTGGAGCGCGTCGACATCGTGTCGGAGTATGACACGCTGATCCGCTCGCCCAGCGTCTCCCTGCCGGCACCCTCAGTGGTGGCGCTGCGTGACTATATCAGCCAGGACCGCCCGCCGGCCTTCACCCGCTTCAACCTGTTCCTGCGCGACGGTTTCCGGTGCCAGTATTGCGGTACGGACAAGCTGGACCTTTTGACCTTCGATCACGTGATCCCGCGCGCCTATGGCGGGCGCACCACGTGGGACAATATCGCCACCGCCTGCGCGCCCTGTAATCTGAAAAAGGGCGGACGCACGCCGCGTGAGGCCAAGATGCCCCTGCACCGGCCGGCCGAGCGGCCGAACATGCATCAGCTGCAGGCGCAAGGCCGCCGCTTTCCGCCCAAATACCTGCACGAAAGCTGGCTCGATTATCTCTACTGGGATGTGGAGCTGGAAAGCTGACGGCGGACCTTTGAGGGACCGCCGCCTGAAAGCTCTCTTTATGACGTCAGGCCGGTTCAGGCACCCTTTTGCGGGGCGGCCTGGGCCTGGTGCTTCTTGGAATAGATGTGCAGCGGGGTCGCCGCGCCGGTGACCACTTCGGCGTTGACCACCACTTCTTCAACGCCGTCGAGGCCGGGCAATTCGAACATCGTGTCGAGCAGAATGCCCTCCATGATCGAACGCAGCCCGCGCGCGCCGGTCTTGCGGGCAATAGCGCGATGGGCGATCGCCGCCAGCGCATCCTCGGTGAAGGACAGGCCGACGCCCTCCATCTCGAACAGGCGCTGGTATTGCTTCACCAGCGCATTTTTCGGCTCGGTCAGGATCTGGATCAGCGCGGCCTCGTCGAGATCTTCCAAGGTGGCGATAACCGGCAGTCGGCCGACAAATTCCGGGATCAGCCCGAAGCGCTGGAGATCATCGGGCTCGACCTCTTTGAGAACTTCGCCCTGCCGGCGCGCATCGGGATCGCGCACATCGGCACCGAATCCGACAGCTGAGCCCTTGCCGCGCAGCGAGATAATCTTTTCCAGCCCGGCGAAGGCACCGCCCACGATGAACAGGATATTGGTGGTGTCCACCTGCAGGAATTCCTGCTGGGGATGCTTGCGCCCGCCCTGGGGCGGCACGGAGGCCACAGTGCCCTCCATGATCTTCAGCAGCGCCTGCTGCACGCCTTCGCCCGACACGTCGCGGGTGATGGACGGATTGTCGGACTTGCGGCTGATCTTGTCGATCTCATCGATGTAGACGATGCCGCGCTGGGCACGCTCGACATTGTAGTCGGCCGCCTGCAGCAGCTTCAGGACGATATTCTCCACATCTTCACCGACATAACCCGCTTCGGTGAGCGTGGTGGCGTCAGCCATGGTGAAGGGCACATCGAGGATGCGCGCCAGCGTCTGGGCCAGCAGTGTCTTGCCGCAGCCTGTCGGGCCGACCAGAAGAATATTGGATTTGGACAGTTCGACATCGCCATTCTGCCCGGCGTGATTGAGGCGCTTGTAGTGATTGTGCACCGCCACCGACAGCACGCGCTTGGCGTGGCCCTGGCCGATCACATAATCCTCGAGCACCTGATAGATTTCCTGTGGAGACGGCACGCCTTCCTTGGATTTCACCAGTGAGGTCTTGTTCTCCTCGCGGATGATGTCCATGCACAGCTCGACGCATTCATCGCAGATGAACACCGTCGGTCCGGCGATCAGCTTGCGGACTTCATGCTGGCTTTTGCCGCAGAACGAGCAGTACAGCGTGCTCTTTCCGTCGCCTGTTGTCGCCTTGGTCATGCCTGCTCCAGTCGGTCCGGCTTCGCCGTGCGGATCATACAATCCACATTCAGCCCCTCTGCGCGACGCGCGCCAGGCCCGGTCCGGGCCAGCTTGAGTCGCGCGTTTGCGTCTCAAGCAAGATCAGGGCCGGACCTTAGCGAAACGTTTCCATCGCCCATACGAACACACGCGCGCGCCTGCGATCAAGCGCGCAAAACTGCACCGTGCCGCTTTTGCGCAGCCCGGGTCCGGCTCACTTTAGGGGAAATAGTCTTAAGATCCGGCGACCTCAGGCCCGCCACGCTTCTCGTAAACATGGTCGATAAGGCCGAATTTCAGGGCCTCTTCAGCGTCCATGAAGGTGTCGCGGTCGAGTGTTTTCTCCACCACAGCCAGATCCTGGCCGGTGTGTTTGACGTAAATACCGTTCATCCGCCGCTTGATTTTCAGGATGTCTTCGCCGTGACGCTCGATATCAGCCGTGTTGCCGCGGAACCCGCCGGAGGGCTGGTGCAGCATGATTCGCGCGTTCGGCGTGGCGAATCGCATGCCCTTGTCGCCGGCACCCAGCAGCAGCGAGCCCATGGAGGCGGCCATGCCGACACAGGCTGTCGCCACGGGGCAGCGGATGTATTGCATGGTGTCATAGATCGCCAGGCCCGCGCTCACCGACCCGCCAGGCGAGTTGATGTACATGGCGATTTCTTTTTTCGGATTCTCTGATTCGAGAAACAGCAGCTGGGCCACCATCAAGGAGGCCATGTGATCCTCGACCACGCCGGTCACGAAGACGATGCGTTCTTTGAGCAGGCGCGAATAGATATCATAGGCCCGCTCGCCCCGCGCGGTCTGTTCGACCACCATGGGGACCAGGTTCATCATCACGTCCTGCGGGTCGTCACGCATGTTCGGCTCCGTGCATTCGGATGGGCGTTGCGAGCCGGATGGCCCGCTGCACCACTCTAGGCGGCGGGTGCGGGAGCGCAAACCGGCGATGGCAGCCGCTAGTCCTTTTTGGCGGCGGCCTTCTTGGCCGGAGCCTTCTTCGCGGGGGCTTTCTTGGCACCGTCGTCAGCATCGGCCTTGGCAGCGGCTTTCTTGGGGGCTGCCTTCTTCTTGGCCGGCGCTTTCTTGGCCGGAGCCTCGTCCTCGTCAGAGAACAGAGCGTCGCGGGTGATCTCCACCTCGCTCACATCGGCAAGCTCGAGGATGTAATCGACCACTTTTTCCTCGTAGATCGGCGCGCGCAGGGACTGCAGGGCACCCGGGTTCTTCTGGTAGAACTCGACCACCTGGCGCTCTTGGCCGGGATAGCGGCCTGCTTCCTGGTTGACCGCACGCGCGATCTCTTCCTGGGTGACGTCCACACGGGCCTTGCGTCCGATCTCGGCCAGCACCAGCCCGAGGCGCACACGGCGCTCGGCGATCTTGCGGTAATCGGCTTTCAGCTCGTCCTCGGACTTTTCCTTGTCCTCGTCATCAAGCTCGCCCGATTTGATGGCCTGTTCGACTTCACGCCAGATGGATTCAAATTCCTGCTCCACCATGCGGCCGGGCAGGTCAATACCGTCATGTGCCGCGTCGAGCTGGTCGAGCAGAGCGCGCTTGACCTTCATGCGCGAGGCCTGAGCGTGCTCGGCTTCGAAGCGCTTGACCAGCAGGTCCTTGAGCGACTGCAGGCTCTCGAGACCCAGACGCTCGGCGAGCGAATCATCAATGGCGCTTTCAGCCGGCTCCTGGATTTCCTTGACCGTGGTATTGAACACCGCCGCCTTGCCCGCCAGATGGGCAGCCTGATAGGCCTCGGGGAAGGTCACCTTCACCTCGAGCGTGTCGCCGGCCTTGACGCCGACCAGCTGCTCTTCAAAGCCCGGGATGAATTGGCCAGAGCCGATCACCAGCTCGGCGTCCTCGGCCGTGCCGCCGTCAAATGCTTCGCCATCGATCATGCCGACGAAATCGATCACCAGCTTGTCGCCATCGGCGGCTTTGGCGGTCTTGGCCTTGGGCTCATAGGCCTGGGCCTGACGGGCCAGCTCGCCCAGCGCGTCGTCCACTTGGTCGTCACCCACCGGTGCCGTGGGACGGGTCACAGACAGGGTCTTGGGATCGACCGGCTCGAACTCCGGCATCACCTCAACGGCGATCTGGAACGCGAAATCGGAGCCCTTCTTGAGGACGTCGTCGGCGTCGGACCTAACCTCGATGCTGGGCTGGGAGGCCGGGCGCAGATTGCGCTCGTCCAGCGTCTTCTGTGTCGCTTCGGGCACGATTTCCTGAAGGATATCGCCCATGATCGACGCGCCGAACATCTTGCGGATATGACCCGCAGGCACCTTGCCGGGACGGAAGCCCTTCAGGCGCACCTCGGGGCGGATCTCCTCGATCTTGGCGGCGAGCTTCTTTTCGAGGTCGGCGGCCGGGACCACCACTTCGAACGTGCGCGACAGACCTTCAGAAGATTTCTCTTGGACGTTCATGAGGTAAAGGGCCTTCGTGATTTTGGGGGCCGTCAGCATTGCGCCAAGGCGTTCATTAAGACAGGCGCGGGCGATGCGCCGGTCCGGTCACGCCCGCTTTAGAAGCGAGCGCGCGTTATGTCACGGGGATTTTCCGTGCGCAACGGGGGTCAGTCAGGACCGCAGGGCCTGCGCGTGTCGCGAAAACACACATGTTGCGACGCGCTGCCTATCCCCGAACCCGTCAGGATTCGCAAGCGCGACCGCGCGCCCGCAGCGTCAGCGAGGACCGACCGAGCGGAGCGAGAGGAACCAGAAAACCGAACCCGTCAGGGTTCGCAAGCGCGACCGCGCGCCCGCAGCGTCAGCGAGGACCGACCGAGCGGAGCGAGAGGAACCAGAAAACCGAACCCGTCAGGGTTCGCAAGCGCGACCGCGCGCCCGCAGCGTCAGCGAGGACCGACCGAGCGGAGCGAGAGGAACCAGAAAACCGAACCCGTCAGGGTTCGCAAGCGCGACCGCGCGCCCGCAGCGTCAGCGAGGACCGACCGAGCGGAGCGAGAGGAACCAGAAAACCGAACCCGTCAGGGTTCGCAAGCGCGACCGCGCGCCCGCAGCGTCAGCGAGGACCGACCGAGCGGAGCGAGAGGAACCAGAAAACCGAACCCGTCAGGGTTCGCAAGCGCGACCGCGCGCCCGCAGCGTCAGCGAGGACCGACCGAGCGGAGCGAGAGGAACCAGAAAACCGAACCCGTCAGGGTTCGCAAGCGCGACCGCGCGCCCGCAGCGTCAGCGAGGACGCGAACGCCCGGACGGGCGTGAGCACTTGTAAAGATGGTGCGGGTGAGAGGACTCGAACCTCCACGGGTCGCCCCACTGGAACCTAAATCCAGCGCGTCTACCAGTTCCGCCACACCCGCATGGCAGCCGATGTACGGCGCGCGCTGCGGGCTGGCAAGACTGTCCCCCCTGAACAGGGGGCGCCGTGACGCCCGGATCACCTGCAGTATTCTTCGTGCAGGCCCAGGGGGGGACTGCACCTGAGGCGGGCTGCATGCGGCAAGGGGACGGCCTGCGTGCAGCCCGTGCCTGATGACGTGTGCAGTTTCGTTATGGATTGCCTCAGCCCGGCGCGCCTGACCCGCCCCCCTTGAACCGGGGGGTGCGCGCGAGCGGGCGAACGGCAATACTGGAACGGCCATGGTGTCCGCGGGAGGCCCCACATGACGCGTGTACTGATCGTTGAAGACATTGCCGACGTCCGGGCCTGGCTGTGCAATGTGGTGACAGACGCCTGCCCGGACGCACAGATCACGACGGCACCGGACGTGCGCCAGGGCCGCGAACTGGCGGGGCGCGAGGTGTTTGATCTGGCGCTGGTGGATCTGGGGCTGCCCGACGGATCCGGGGTGGATGTCTTGCGCGCCATCAAGACCCATGCGCCCCGGACGCTGTGCGTGGTGGCAACAATTCTGGGGGATGACGCCTCCATCGTGGGCGCGCTGGCCGCCGGCGCGGACGGGTATCTGCTCAAAGACCAGCCCGCCGAAGTGCTGACCCGCCAGGTCCGTCAGACGCTGGCGGGCGCGCCGGCGCTGTCACCCTCCATCGCCCGGCGCATCATGGACCATTTCCGCCTCACCGGGCCGGCGGCTCCCGATTGCGACCTGACCATGCGGGAGAAGGAAGTGCTGGCCCATATCGGCCGGGGCCTGCGCAATCACGAGACCGCGGCCGCGCTGGGCATCGCCGAGCAGACCGTGGCCGGCCATATCAAGGCGGTCTACCGCAAGCTGGGCATCTCCTCGCGCGCCGAGGCCGCCTGGCATGCCGCGCGCCTAGGCCTGTCGGCACCGAGCGAAGCCTGAGGCCGGCTCATCTGAACGCCGCAAACACCGCGTGCAGGATCGATCCGCCCGGGCCTGTGTCCATCGAGAAGCTTCCGCCCAACGCCTCAACCCGCGCTGCCATGTTGTCCAGCCCGCGCCCGGCGCGGGCCGCGTCCGGGTCGAACCCGCGCCCGTCATCGCGGATGGTCAGGGTCAGCGCATCGCCGTCCAGCGCCAGCGCGACGGTCAATGTTGAGGCCGCGGCATGGCGGATGGCATTGCTGACTGCCTCACGCACCAGCGCGCGCAATGTCTGCATGGCGGCGCGGTTCGGCGCGTCTTCACGCCCGGTGTCCATCTGCCAGTCCAGCTCCAGCCCCGCTGCCTCCAGCCGGTCGGCGGTTTCCGCGCGCAGATCCGCCATCAGCGTATCAAACGGTGCCGGCTCGCCTTCGGCATTGCGGATCACATCGCGCAGATCGCCGATGGTGGCGCGGATCAGCTCGTCCTTGCGATTGTCCTCGCGCACATGCAAAGCGGTCAGGAGCTGGGCGCCGATATGATCGTGGATGTCACGGGCGATGCGCGTGCGCTCCCAGGCGGCACCCCGGTCATAGGCGGTCCGGCTTTCGTCGAGATAGTCGGCCAGCGAGCCCAGCTCGCGCACCGTGTCCCAGTCTTCCGGTGTGAACAGGGCGCGGCCCTTGTCCTTGTCGTGCAGGACCAGCCCTGGCAGTCCCGCGCGCGCCGGCGCGGTCAGGCGCCGGCCATCGGCCTCGATCCCGCCCTCGCGCATGCCGGCCAACGCCGGCGTGATGTCGAGCGGTGAAAACAGATCGCGCAACAAGGCCTGCCAGCGCTGCGCGCGCTGATCAGCACCCGGCTGCAGGGCCACATCGGCCACAGCGCGCATCAGTGCGGCCTGATCCATGCGCCTGGGCTGCGAGAGGCGCGACCACAGCCAGGCGCGCGCGGGCAGATAGGCGACGGCGACCAGGAACAGCGACAGGCCAATGGCCCGCGCCGGGTCCAGCGACAGCATCACGATCAGCGCCGCATCCACCGCCAGCACGATGATCGCCGCCGCGACGGTGAACAGGACCTGATAGGCCCAGCGCCCCAGCCCGAACACGCGGTAGCGCAAAAGGCCCACGGCCAGCCCTGCATAGATGATCAGGAAGAAGGCAAAGGCGTACTGGGGATGGATCAGCGGCCTGGCGCCAAACGTTACAGGCGCAGCCACCGTGGCGATGAACCCGCCCGCGCCAATGATCACGCTGGCGCTCAGCCACACAGCAATGGCGCGCTGCACCGGATCGCCCCGCGCCGCCACGATCTGCGCCAGGCTGACCACGACAATGAGCAGCATTTCCAGAAACGTGATCCGCTGAACCGCGATGGACAGGTCCAGGGGACCGAAGGCGGCGACCATCGTCCAGCTGCCGAACACCGTCACGCTGGCCGCAATCAACCACGCCGCGCCGGGCAGGCGGGCCGGGTAGATGGCGAACAGGGCGATCATCACCAGACCGAAGGCGACAGCGCCGATAGCGTTTGACATTGCGAAGGACAGGGCGGCCGCGAAGGGCACCACGCTGGTTGAGAGATTGCCTGCCGCGCCCATGCAGAACAGAAAGGTCGCCGCGCCGCTAAGCGCAAACAGGCGCACCGCCGGGTCGGAGGGCTTCAACGACCAAATCCAGGCCGAAGAGAGGGCAGCCAGGGCACCGGTCATCACCGACACCCAGAAGCGGCCATCGAGCTCCAGCGGGGATCGGATCGGGTGCCAGCCCTGCGACCAGTCCGGCGCAGCATTGAGGCTGGCCAGCACCATCAGACCTGACAGGGCCAGCACAACACCGGCCGCGCTGGCGAACAGGATCGCGGGCGGCAGGCGGCGCACACCGGTTCGAACAGGGGCAGGTGCCGCGTCATGCGCCCACACCGTCATCGCGCCCTCCCCTGGCCTGCCTCCAACTGACAGCCAGTGTAGCCGCCATCGCCGAAATCAGGGAAGCCGCTAGATGACCCGCTATTTACACACGCTGTGGCGAGGGCCATGAACCGGGAATGACCAATACATCGAAATCTGAAGACCGGACGGGCGTGGACTGGGATGCGCGCTTTCGCGCCAATGACGCCCCTTGGGAGCGCGGCGGCGTTCACCCCGCTCTGGCGGACTGGGCTGAAGCCGGCGCGTTCACACCGGGCGACCGCATTCTGGTTCCCGGATGCGGTCGCGGGGCCGAGCCCGAAGCCTTCGCCCGGCTGGGTCTGGCCGTAACCGGCGTCGATTTGGCCCCCAGCGCCATCGGCTGGCAGCGTGACCGTTTCGCTCGGGAGGCACTCACCGGCACCTTCATGGCGGCTGACGCCCTGGCCTTCCGCCCGGACACGCCGTTCGACGCGGTGTGGGAGCAGACCTTTCTGTGCGCCATACATCCGCGCCTGAGGGCGGACTGGGAGGCCATGGTGCATGCCAGCCTCCGGCCGGGCGGGTCGCTGTTCGCCCTGTTCATGCAGAAGGACGAGCCCGGCGGGCCACCCTATGGCTGCGCCCTGGACGCCATGCGTGCGCTTTTGCCGGACACGCGCTGGATCTGGCCGGACAACGCGCTTACCGCGTATCCCCATCCGCATCTGAGCGATAAAGCGGAGCTGGCTGCGCGTCTGATACGGCGTCCGGCGCTTTAGGTGCCGGATCCGGCCGACGGGTGCGGGCATCCACAGCGGTCAGCGGACACAGGCGCAGCACAACAGCGGCGATCACCATACCGGCGATCATGTTGGCGGCGAACACGCCCCAGATGACGCCCGTGGCCCCGCCCAGCACCGCGCCCAGCCAGGCCAGCGGCGCCACCAGGGCCACGCCGCGGAACAGGTTGACCGCCACCCCCATCAGTGGACGGCCGAGGCCATTGAACCCCGCCGCCGCTGCCATTGCCACGCCATAGCCGGCCACGGCGAAGGGCGCGATCAGCCAGTAGGCACGCGCCATGTCCTGACCGTCCTCGCCGGGCAGGAAGGCAGGCGCGAGAATTGAACTGAGCGCCGCCAGAAGCAGCGCCACAAACAGGCCCCAGCCCAGGCTGAACAAGAAGGATTTGACGAACGCCTCGCGCACCCGGTCGATCCGCCCGGCACCGCCATTTTGTCCCGTGATTGGCCCGATGGAGCCCGACAGCGCAAACAGCGGAATGATCGCCAGCGCCTCGACCCGCATCCCGACGCCGAGGCCTGCCACAGCCGGTTCGCCAAAGCCTGCCACTGCGGCGAACACGGCGGTATTGGCCAGCGGACCGATCATGTTGGAGCCGGCCGCCGGAACACCCACCCGGGCGATCTCGCGCCAGTTCCAGACCAGCTCGCTCCAGCCCGGGAAAGAGAAGTCGATGAGCTTTTCGCGCCAGATGATGATCCCCATGGCCAGGATGAACACCACCAGGTTGGAGATCAGCGTAGCCCAAGCCGCGCCCTGCACCTCCATGCGCGGGATGGGTCCCCAGCCGAAGATCAGGATTGGGTCCAGGATCATGTTGATGATCGCCGCAAAGACCATGATCAGGCTGGGAATGATCGCATCGCCCAGCGCCCGCAGCAGATTACCCGCTACCATGGGGCCGACCATGAACACGATGCCGGCAAACCAGATGACCATGTACTCGCGCACGAACGGCATCATCGCTTCGGTGGCACCCAGCGCACGGAACACCGGATCAATCGTGGCGACGCCCAGCGCGGCGACGATGACGACAACGATCAGCGACAGGGTGACCGCGTCGGTCGCAACCCGGCGGGTCCGGCCGTGATCGCCGCGCCCGGCGGCACGCGCCACCACGGACACAGCCCCGGCACCCAGCCCGATGGCGATGCTCGTCACCAGCATGGAGACCGGGAAAACGAACTGCACTGCAGCCTGCTGCGCTGTGCCCAGCCGTCCCACCCAATAGGCGTCCACGACGCCGACCAGCATCATGGCCACGATCCCGAACGACATCGGGATGACCATGCGCAGAACATGGCCGAAGACCGGACCCTTGGTCAGGTCGCGGGCGGCGCGGGTAGCGGCCATGAACGGCCCTTTCGCAAGGCGGCTTGATAAGGGCCTATCTAGGGCCTCGGCGGGCGTCCCGCCACACCTGCTTTTTAATCGGGCGCGAGAAAGCCGCTGACGCGCGCCACTACATCGGGGTGGCGCAGCACCGCGCGATGACCCAGCCCGTCAAACATCGCAAGCTCAGCGCCCGGCCAGGCGGATGCAATGCGCTCGCCGGCCTCGGGCGGGGTGATGACATCGCCCCGCCCGTGAACAATCAGCGCCCGCGCGGTCAGGGCATGGGCCTCACGCAGCACGCTCAGCCCGTCTGCGGGCTCGCCCAGCCGGAAGCTCACCGCCTCCAGCAAGCGCCGGATCGCCGTTTCGCTCATACCCATATGGCCGCCCTGGAAGCGGACATTGGCGGGCAAGGCGTCCGGCCCGGCAATCCCCGCCACGCGCGCCGGTGCCAGGCCATGGCGGCGCATGCCGATCACGGTTGCGGGCAATCCCATGGAATGGGCGGCGACGGCGTCCGGCT
Source organism: Hyphomonadaceae bacterium BL14 (assembly GCA_027627705.1). Classification (NCBI taxonomy): domain Bacteria; kingdom Pseudomonadati; phylum Pseudomonadota; class Alphaproteobacteria; order Hyphomonadales; family Hyphomonadaceae; species Hyphomonadaceae bacterium BL14. The sequence continues at coordinate 97,621 of CP091242.1, read as the reverse complement.
GACCAAACGCCCGTGCGGCGGCGGCAATGCCGGCGGCGAAATCGAGCAGGGTTGCGGTCGATCCCTCGCTCTCGCCATGGGCCGGACCATCAATCAGGCATACACGCGCTCCGCGCGCCAGCACCGCCTCAGCCAGCGTGGCCAGATCCGCACTGTCGGCCTCCCAGCCATGCTGGAAGAACACCAGCGGCCCCTGACCGCCCGTCCAGGCACGCTGCCGGCCCAGCGGGCCGTCAAACTCAGCCCGCTCCAGCTGATGCAGAAAGTCGCGGCCCGTATCGGACTGACGGCGCACGCGCGGCGTGATGAAGCGCCGGCCCGCCTCGGCGCGAAAGCGCTGCGGGGTCAGGCGCGCAGCCAGATTCACCGCAATCATTCTCATACGGCGCAGTCCTCGAACAGGGCGGCATATTCCGCCTGAGCACAGGCGCGCACACGCGCCGGGTCCTCGCTCAGGGCGTGCAGTCCGGCCGCAAGGCCGAGCGCTTCAAAGCGGAAGGCGAAGCGCTGGGGATCGGTGCCAGCACGCAGCTGGCCGGCCTGTACCGCTCGGCGCGCTAGCCTTGCAACAAAAGGATGGAAGCGGGCCCGCACGTCCCTGGCATGATCGCCCGCCTCATCGGCCAGACCCGGCGCACTTATCGCTGCCTGCATCAGCGGACAGGGCCGGCCCTGCCCGTTCGTCGTGACCCAGTCCAGCCAGAGCGCTGCCAGCAAATGCAACCGCTCCAGCGGGTCCGCCTCAGCCAGCACGGGGCGCGTTACCCTGTCTTCAAACCGTGCCGCCGCCGCATCGATAACCGCGATCTGCAGCGCGCCCTGCCCGCCGAAATGCGCAAACAGACCGCTCTTGGACAGGCCGGTGCGCGTCGCAAGCCGCCCGATGGACAGCCCTTCAAACCCCTCCGCCGGCAAGGCGGCCAGGGCGGCATCCAGGATTCGGGTGCGGGTGTCAGCAGCGCTCATGTCGCAGTTCATGCGAACGTTCGTTCGTCCCGTCAACTGCCTGCGTCTGCGTTATGCGTGACCCGAGGCACCAGTCAGGTATTCCGGCGTCACACCCAGCGTGCTCAGGGCCCGAGCCCATTTCTCTTCGTCATCAGCCTCGAACACCAGCGCCTCGTCGGCATCGCAGACCAGCCAGGCGTTCGCCGCGATCTCGTCCTCCAGCTGGCCCGCCTCCCAGCCGGCATAACCCAGCACCATGAGCGCGCGGCGCGGCGCGGCACCCGAGGCCAGGGCGTCCAGAATCTCACGGGTCGCTGTCAGGCCCAGCCCTGCGCCCACCGGCAAGGTCGCCGGGCCGCAGGTCACATCCAGCGTATGCAGGACAAAGCCCCGGTCACGATCCACCGGGCCGCCATCATGGACGGGACAGTCCTGCGCCGTCTCCGCCCCGGCCACGTCCAGCTGGTCCAGAAGATCGCGCAGGCGCAGCCCGGTCATTGGCCGATTGATGATCAGCCCCATCGCGCTGTCCTCGCCATGGGCGCACATGAACACCACGGCGCGGTCAAAGCGCGGGTCGCCGATCAGCGGGCTGGCGATCAGCAGGCGTCCGCCGAGATAACCGGCGGCGGTATGGGGCAGCGGGCGGCTCATGGCTCAAGTCTCTCGCGCCGGACGGGGGTCTGTCCAGTCAGGTCCGCCAGCTTCGCCTTGCGCGGCACCCAGCTGCGGCTTATCTCGCATGAGTAGGCGGCGCGTGTGTGCGCCGGACGCAAACCCCTCGGAGGCCCCATGACCATCAAGACCGGCGACGCCCTGCCTGACGTGACCTTCATGACAATGACCGCGGACGGCCCGGCACCGATGTCCACGGCGGACGCCTTCAAGGGCAAGCGCGTGGCGCTGTTCGCCGTGCCCGGTGCCTTCACCCCTACCTGTTCGGCCAAACATCTGCCGGGCTTCATCGCCAAGGCAGGCGAGCTGAAAGCCAAAGGCATCGACCGGATCGCCTGCACCTCGGTCAATGACGTGTTCGTCATGGGGGCCTGGGGCAAGGATCAGGGCGCGGGCGAGGATGTACTTATGCTCGCCGACGGCAACGGCCAGTTCGCCTCGGCCATCGGTCTGGAGCTGGACGGGTCAAAGTTCGGTATGGGTCCGCGCTCCCAGCGCTACGCCATGGTCGTCAATGACGGTGTGGTCGAGCATCTTTTTGTCGAAGCCGGCGGCGGCTTCGAAGTCTCCAGCGCCGACCATATGCTGAGCCAGCTCTAGTCCCGGCCAAAGCCCCGGCCCCGCGCGCTGACCGCGCGGGGCCGGCCGGCTTTTACTATTCGCGCAAGCTGCGCGCCGACACGGCATTGGCCCGCGCCGCTGCTTCATCGAAATACAGCTCGTCCCAGCCCTTGTCCGAATACAGACGCGTCTGGTCGCCATAGTGAGGCGAACTGGGGTCGGTGGACTGGGAGTAGCTCAGAAGGCCGCGCGAGCGCGGGCCCTCATCGGTGAACTCCACCGCCATGATCCAGCTTGACCCGTGAACGATGCGCTGTGACCCAACCAGCGGGCGCGGCGTAGCAGGAATGATCATGTTGAACACACCCATGCCGCGCGTGGCACCATGGATTTCGATGCGCTCCTCACCACGCATTTCCGCCTGGACGTCGCCCAGACGAGCCTCCGGCGCAATCCCCAGTGCCTCAAGCTGACCGGCCGCCGTGCGCAGGGCCTCCAGCACGGCCGGGTCGGACACATCCAGCGTATGCGGTGTGCGCGCAGGATCGGCCGGGTCGAAGCCCTGGCGCCATTTCAGCCCGCCTGCCTCGACGAACAGGTTGAACAGCAGCACGCCCCGGCTGTCGCGGTCCACGCGCAAATCCCAGCCCTCCAACGCGGCACAGACCGGCGCCAGATCAGCCCCGCCCTCCGAGCGGCACAACCGGGCCAGGTCATCGCGCGCCAGCTCGCCGCCATGGTGGCGGTTGGAGAACATCGCCCCGGTGATCGTTTCGAGATCAAAGCCCGGCTCGCCTAGCCCGTCGGTGCCGGCCAGGCGCTGCTCGATCATGTCGATCGCGAGCCGCGTGCGCAGGCTGCGCGCGCCGGTCTCGTCGCCATAGATCGGGCTGTAGCCGGTCATGGGTGCAGCCGGCTGGCTGAGCCAATGGCTGTCATTGCTCTGGGCCACCCAGTCATCACGAAAAATGGCCGGCGCGCTGGACGGGCCGAACACACCGGGACGAGTCGCGTCCGGGTCACTGCCCCAGCGGCATTCGGGCCGCGATGCATCCAGCATGGGGATGCGCAAGGACGCCCAGGCTCCGCGCGCTGTTGGCGAGGGCGCGCACGCGGCGATCAGCTCAGATGTCACGTGCGGGACCATGCCCATATCGCCGTGAAACGCCTCGCCCGAGGCGTCGGCGGCGATTGTATTGAACGCCGTCGCCTGATAGCGGCCCAGCGCATCGTGCAGTTCACGCACATCACGCGCCGCCCAGACCGCTAGATACTGGTCAATGGTGCGCAACCCCTCGCTGGGTGCCGCGCGGGCATAGGCGCGCTCGCGCGTCCAGGGCAGATCACCGGTGACCACCAGCGGCCCGAACTCGGTGGAATAGAGCGTGCGGGTGACCGGCGTCAGCGCGCCGTCTTGGCCCAGCACGTCCAGCGTCACATCCTCGCGCGTCATGTCGCGATATTCGCCGTCGACGAGGTAGCGGGTGGGGTCTTGCGGATCCAGGGTCAGCTCGAAATAGCCGAACCGGCGTGCGGTTGAGACCGTGTGGGTCCAGGCTAGGTATTCGGTATGGCCGATGCCGGGAAACGGCGTGGTGATGAGGCCCGCGCCCACCACGTTCAGCTCGCCCGGAATGATCAGGTGGGAGCGGTAAAAGCGCAACGCCCCGTTCCAGGGATAATGCGGGTTGCCCAGCAGCGCGCCGCGCCCGCCGCGCGTCGCCTCACGCCCCAGGCCGTAGGCGTTGCTGCCCATCACCGGCTCATCGAAATCCGGGTCCAGGCGCGCCTCGGTCACCGGCACCGGGTCGGCAGGCGGGGCGGCGTTAGCGATCGAGGAGACCGGATTGCCGAACGGGGCGATCAGCGCGCTCAGCCAGACATCGATGTCCGACACCGGACGCACCCAGGCCGCGCCGCGGCAGCGCGGATCGGTCAGGTCATCTACACCGGTCTCCCTCAGATAACGATTAATGCCTGCCGCAAAGCCCGCTACGAAGGCCCGCGCCTCGTCGCTGGGCGTATCGGGATGACCGCCCGGACCGTTCAGATAGGCTTCCACCACCGCCGCGCTGGCCGCGCCGCGATGGAACAGGTCCGACGCGATGTTGGCGTTCTGCGATCCTGCACCCAGGAAGGCCGCGCGCTCGCCGCGCACCGTCACCACCCGATCGGCGATCTCGCAGATATTGTCCTGCGCAGCGGCATAGCCGAGGCCATAGCCCAGCCCGCCATGATCGGCGGCGATGATATGGGGCACGCCATAGGCGCTGCGCAGAATTTCGGCCTCGAACGCCGGCGAGGTCTCGCTGCTGGCCTCTTGAGCCGCATCGCGCGCGCCCATCCAGTTGGCGGCTGCCGGCAGGCTTTCACATCCGCCCGCCCAGACCAGAGCGGCACCCGCCGCCAGAAGTTTCCAGTTCATTGTATGTCACTCCCCGACTGTCATGTTTTGGCGCGCAGCATACACCCCGTCCCGGCCCCCGCCAGCGCCAAGCTCAAAAAGAAACGGCGCCCCGGTGAAACCGGAGCGCCGCCATAGCAGATTGGCCAAAACGGATCAGGCGAGATCGAAGCGGTCAGCGTTCATGACCTTGGTCCAGGCCGATACGAAGTCCTTTACGAATGTCGCTTTGGCGTCATCCTGGGCGTAGACTTCCGCATAGGCGCGCAGGATCGAGTTCGAGCCGAACACCAGATCAACGCGGGTGGCCGTAAACCGGGTCTTGCCGGACTGCCGCTCCACGATGTCATAGAGATTGGCACCCTTGGGAACCCAGCTGTAGGACATGTCGGTCAGGGTCACGAAGAAGTCAGTCGTCAGAGCGCCTTCCCGGTCCGTGAACACGCCATGCTTCGTGCCGCCGTGATTGGTGCCGATGACGCGCATGCCACCCAGAAGACAGGTCATCTCCGGCGCGGTCAGGCCAAGCAGCTGGGCCCGGTCGAGCAGCATTTCCTCCGGCTGGACCGCATAGTCCTTCTTCAGCCAGTTGCGGAAGCCATCGGCCACCGGTTCCAGCACGCTGAAGGAGTCCGCATCGGTCTGCTCGGCGCTGGCGTCACCGCGGCCGGGACTGAACGGCACATCGATTGTGACGCCTGCGGCTTTCGCGGCCTGCTCCACACCGACATTGCCGGCCAGCACGATCACGTCCGCCAGGCTCACGCCGGAGTCCTTGGCGATCGGCTCAAGCACAGACAGCACCCTGGCAAGACGGGCCGGTTCATTGCCGTCCCAGTCCTTCTGCGGCGCCAGACGGATGCGGGCACCGTTGGCACCGCCGCGCAGGTCGGAGCCACGGAAAGTCCGCGCACTGTCCCAGGCGGTGGCGACCATGTCGGAGACCGAAAGCCCGCTCGCGGCGATCTTCGCCTTGACGGCGTTGACGTCGTAGGACGCCGAACCCGCCGGAACAGGATCCTGCCAGATCAGGTCTTCCTGCGGCGCTTCCGGGCCGATATAGCGCTCCCTCGGCCCCAGATCGCGGTGGGTCAGCTTGAACCACGCGCGGGCAAACGTATCGGAGAAGTAGTCCGGATCGGCCATGAACTTCTCGCAGATGGCCCGATAGGCGGGGTCCAGCTTCATCGCCATATCGGCATCGGTCATGATCGGCATGCGGCGCACCAACGGATCGGTGGCGTCGACCGGCATGTCCTCTTCCTTGATGTTGATGGGCTGCCACTGCGAGGCACCGGCCGGGCTTCTCTTCACTTCCCACTCATAGCCGAACAGAAGCTTGAAATAGCCCATGTCCCACTTGGTTGGTTCGGTCGTCCAGGCCCCTTCAAGACCGGACGTAATGGCGTTGGCCGCCTTGCCGCCGAGATTCGGGTTCATCCAGCCGAAGCCCTGGGTCTCAAGGCCGGCACCTTCCGGCTCCGCGCCCAGCGTGGCTGCATCGCCATTGCCGTGGGCCTTGCCGACGGTGTGACCGCCACAGGTCAATGCTGCGGTCTCCTCGTCATTCATCGCCATGCGCGCGAAGGTCTCGCGGACCTGGGCGGCTGTTTTCAGCGGATCAGGCTTGCCGTTCACGCCTTCCGGATTGACGTAGATGAGGCCCATCTGGACCGCCGCCAGCGGGTTTTCCATGGTGGAAGGGTCATCAACATTCTCATACCGGCTTTCGCTCGGCGGCAGCCAATCCTTCTCGGCGCCCCAATAGATGTCCTTTTCCGGGTGCCAGATGTCTTCGCGGCCGAACGAGAAGCCATAGGTTTTCAGGCCCATGGATTCATAGGCGACATTGCCCGCCAGAAGGATGAGGTCGGCCCAGCTCAGCTTGTTGCCGTACTTCCTCTTCACTGGCCAGAGCAGGCGGCGCGCTTTGTCCAGATTGCCGTTATCCGGCCAGGAGTTCAGCGGAGCAAAGCGGATATTGCCCGTGCCGCCGCCGCCGCGGCCATCGGCAAGACGATAGGTGCCCGCTGCGTGCCAGGCGAGGCGGATCATCAGACCGCCATAGTGGCCCCAGTCGGCCGGCCACCATTCCTGGCTGTCCGTCATCAGGGCGTGCACGTCCTGCTTCACCGCGTCAAAGTCCAGCGACCGGACTTCCTTGCGGTAGTCGAAATCCTTGCCCAGCGGATTGGACTTGGTGTCGTGCTGATGCAGGATGTCCAGATTAAGCGTTTTCGGCCACCAGTGCGTGACCGGCGAACCCGCCGAAGTCAGGCCGCCGTGCATGACGGGGCATTTGCCTGCGCTGTTACCGTCCATTGTCCTCTCCCGAGTCGTTGATTGCGTGACAAGCGGTCTTCCTGCGAGGGGTGCAGCGTGACCATCAGCGAGGACCGTACCATAAAGAGCGCCTTGGCATTCAGTCATTTATATTGATGAGGGCTATAGATAGCGCTTATGTTGCAGCGCACTCGCGCCCTGGTCCCACCTATGGGCCATCCGGCAGCGAACAGATCACCGCGCGCCTCGCAGAATCTCCTTGCAATTGGAAGGGCTTTTCCGGAGACTCGCGGTGCAGTTCTGGTGGAGGCGGACATGGTGATTATCGAGAAAGTGCGCCGCGACGCGCCCTGGGCCTGGCTCAAGGCCGGGCTGGCCGACCTGGCGGCAGAACCTGGCATTTCGCTGGGATATGGCGCGGTCTTCACCCTTGCCGGCGTTGCGATCACGCTGGGCCTCACCGCTTTGGGTTATGGCGGACTGGCACCGGTCTTTGTGGCGGGCTTTGCGCTGGTTGCTCCCGCCTTCGCGATCGGCGTCTACCGTATCAGTCAGGTGCGCGATGCCGGTGGCAAGCCGCGCCTGTTCGATTTCTGGTCCATGGCCGTGGGCCGGGTCACACAGCTCGCGCTCCTGAGCGTGCTGCTCCTGGTTTTCTTCCTTGCCTGGGCGCGGCTGGCTCAATTCCTGTTCGCCATGTTTGCCCACGGCTCTGACTTTTCCATTACCAATGTCGTGCCCTTCCTGCTCACCGACCCGCAGGGGCTCGCCCTTCTGGTGGTGGGCACGCTTATTGGCGGCGCACTGGCGCTGGGTGCCTTCACGATCTCGGCGATCTCGTTTCCCATGCTGGTCGATCAGGATGTGGACGCCTTCACCGCCATCGCGGCCAGTGTGAAAGCCATGAAGGCCCAGCCCGGCGTCATGCTGACCTGGGCGTGGCTGATTGCGGTGATCACCCTGCTCGGCTCGGCAGCCTTGCTGATCGGGCTGGCCTTCACCTTCCCGCTGATCGCCCATGCCAGCTGGCGCGCCTACAAGGATTTCGCTCCCCGGGCGGCCACGTCCCGCGAGGCGATAGCGGCCGAGCGCGCCTGATCAGATTGTACCGGATCTAACGCGGAGCGGCCCTGTCCGACGCATCGTCTGCGGTGCCGTCTGCGCCGTTCGGCTCATTGTCCACAATCGGCTTGTCATCATCGATGAGAATGCGTTCGGCAGCGCCCTGCATGTCGTCATACTGGCCTGTGCGCATCGACCAGAAAAAGGCCAGCAGCCCCAGCGCACCGAGCATTAATGCCAGAGGAATGAGCCACAAAAGCGAGGTCATCGGCGCATAAGCCGCATGGCATTAAGCGTCACCACCACCGACGATGCCGACATCGCCACTGCCGCCACCAGCGGCGTCACGAAGCCGAGCACCGCGATGGGCACGGCAATCAGATTATACAAAATCGTCAGCGCGAAATTCTCATCCACCCGGCGGCGCGCCGCGCGCGCCACGTCCAGCGCCAGCGGAATGGCGCTCAACCGGTCACGCTGGATCACCAGATCGGCGGCCGAACGCGAAATGTCCGCCGCCGACCCCATGGAGATGGACGCATAGGCACCCGCCAGCGCCGGGGCGTCATTCAGCCCGTCACCCACCATCAGCGCTCGCTCGCCTGAGGCGGCGAGTTCTGACAGGCGTGTCGTCTTGTCTGCCGGTGCCAGACCGGACCGCCAGCGTGTGATCCCGAGCGCATGCGCGACCGCCGCCACTGGTGCCTCGCGGTCACCGGACAGCAATTCCGGCTCCAGCCCGCGCGCGCGCAGGGCATCGACCATCTCTCGCGCATCGGCGCGCAGCTGGTCAGCAAACGCAAAACGCACCGGCTGTCTGCCCTCAACCTGCAGCCAGGCTTCCAGCTCGAAAGCGCCCTCGCCCTCAGTGCTGCCAGGCTGGGCCGGCGCTCCGATCCAGCGCCCTGAGCCAAACCGCATCCGGCGGCCGTCAATTTCGGCTTCGACGCCCCGGCCGGGCACTTCCACCGCGCCGGCAGCCGCCTCGCCGGGGCCAGCGGCTTCGGCCAGCGCCTGCGACAGCGGGTGGCGCGATGCCCGCGCCAGGCGCGCGGCCAGCGCCAGGATGCCGTCCGGCAGCCCATCCACATTGAGCAGGCGCGGCCGGCCTTCGGTGAGCGTGCCGGTCTTGTCGAGCACCACAACCGTCACCCGCTCCAGCCGCTCCAGGGCATCGCCCGAACGCACCAGCACGCCATCCTTGTAGAGCCGCCCGCAGGCGACCACCTGCACCGCCGGCACGGCCAGCGCCAGCGCGCACGGGCAAGATATGATCAGCACTGCAATCGCATTGATGATCGCCGGGCGCGGCTCCTGGGCGATGATGAACCAGCCCACCAGCGTGGAGAACGCCATGATGTGAACCAGCGGCACATAGATTTTCGCGGCCCGGTCGGCCAGGCGCACATAGGCCGACCGCCCCTGTTCGCCGGCTTCCACCAGCCGGGTGATCTCCGCCAGAAGGGAGTCATCGCGCGCCGCCGTGGCCCGCACGGTCAGCGCCGCACCCAGATTGACCATGCCGGACCAGACCTGACTGCCGGCTTTCAGCGCCACCGGTGCCGACTCACCGGTCACCAGAGAGGCGTCGGCTTCACCCTCGCCCTCGCTGACCACACCATCCACCGCGATGCGCTCCCCGGCGGAGATGAGCAAGTGATCGCCCGGGCGGATCTCGCTGGCGGGCACGGCGCGCAAACTGCCGTCGGGCTCCACCCGTCGCGCCGCGCGCGCCTCCAGCGCGGCGAGGCGCCGGGCCGCAGCCCCGGCCCGCGCTCGCAGGCGCATGTCGAGATAGCGCCCGATCAAAAGGAAGAAGAGCAGCATCACAGCCGCATCGAAATACGCGTCGCCATGCCCGATCACGGTCTCATAGACCGACAGCGCGCAGGCCAGCGACACGCCGAGCGATATCGGCACGTCCATGTTGACCCGGCGCGCTTTCAGCGCCCGAAACGCGCTGGCAAAGAATGGCCGCGCCGCATAGGCCACGGCCGGCAGGGCGATGGCACCTGACACCCAGTGCAGCAGCGTGCGCGTGGATGCGGTCATCTCGCCAGCGCCGGACCAGACCGCGATGGACAGAAGCATCACATTGGCGGTGGCAAAGCCCGCGACCGCCATGGCACGCAGCAGGTTCTTTTCCTGCGCCGTGACCGCATCCGCTGCAGTTTCAGGCAAATAGGGCCGCGCGCCATAACCCAGGGCCCGGATCGCCTCGACGATCCGGTCCGCCAGCGCATCGGGGCCGTTGAAACTGATGGACAGGCGCCCGGAGGTCAGGTTCAGCCGCGCGCGCTGCACGCCCGGCAACTGCGATACACCGCCTTCAATCTTGGCAATGCATGCGCCGCACCAGGCCCCTTCAACGGCCAGATCCAGGGCGCGGTCATCGCCTTGGGCCCGCACAAAGGCCGCCGCTTCGCCATCGGCCCAGGAGGCATCTATTGCAGCCACACATCGCGCTCCAGCTCGAACGGGTCATCGCCCGCCGCGCGGACGCGCACCAGCCAGCGGCCGATCACCATATCTTCACTCTGCGCAGCATAGACGCCCGCGCGGATTTCAGAAAATGTCAGCGGCCGGTCCAGCAGCGGGTCTCCTGGACGGCGCAACTCGCCGGAGAGGTCCAGTCCGCCCACAGGCGCACCGTCAGGATCGGTCACGCTGACCAGCACGCGCCCGTCAGCCACATTGACCGCGGCGCTCCAGCCCAACTCGGCCTGGGCGCGGCGTGCGTCCAGCACCGCATTGTATTCCAGCCCGCGCACATAGGCGCGCGTCGCCTCCTCGCCGGTAAAGGTGGTGAGCGCCGATGTGATGAAAAACCCGTTCACCGAGAACACCACGCCGAAAAAGGCCAGCAGAATCGCCAGCACATGCCATCCTGTCAGACGAAATTCGCGGCGGCGCGTCGGTGTGTCTTCGCTTCGGGTCATGGTGCAGCTCCCGTCACCAGAAAGCTTTCCGCCGTGGCCGTTTCGCCCGTCGCCGGATCGGTGATGGTGAAGGTCACCGGTATGGAATGGCGCAACGCCGCCTCGGGCGGCACAGTCAGGAAGACTTGGAACAGGCGCGTCCGGTCCGGACCGATCTCCAGCACTGTCTCCCCGCGCACACCCAGCACCTGGACCTGCAGCGCCGGATCACCCGCTACGTCGAGGCGCAGCGCGCGGTCCGCATAGGCCTTGTTCTGGACATTGATGGTGTAGGTATTGCGCACCGATCCATCGGTCAGCACGACGAAATTCGGGTTGCGATCCCGGTCGGCGTGCAGGCCTAGCTCATCGCGCGTGTTCAGGCCGAGCATCATCAGCGCGCTCACCCCAATCACCAGCACTACATAAAGGATGATACGCGGCCGGATGAAGCTGAATCGGGGTTTTTCGCCCTGGCTGCGCCGCGTCACATTGTCGTCAGTGTCATAGGCGATCAGGCCGCGCGGGCGGCTGATCTTGTCCATGATGTCATCACAGGCATCGATGCACAGCGCGCAGCCGATACATTCCAGCTGCGCCCCGTCCCGGATATCGATCCCCATGGGGCAGGCGGCCACGCAGGCCTTGCAGTCGATGCAATCGCCCCGGCCCTCCCAGCTCTCACCCTTCTTATGGCGGCCGCGGGGTTCGCCCCGGTCGGTGCGGTAGGTGACATTGAGCGATTCACGATCGGTCAGCGCAGCCTGGATGCGCGGCCAGGGGCACATATAGATGCACACCTGCTCGCGCATGAGGCCGGCCAGCGAGTAGGTGGTGAAGGTCAGGACGGCACAGAACAGATAGGCTGTCAGTGGCGCCTGGCCGGTGAAGAAATCGCGCAGGAGATCGAACGCGTCGTGGAAATAGAGAATCCACGCACCGCCTGTGGCCGCAGCAATGAGCACCCAGACGGCATGCTTGCCGCCTTTGCGCCAGGCCTTGTTGAAACTCATCGGCGCGCGATCCAGCAGGATACGCTTGTTGCGGTCACCCTCGAACAGGCGCTCCACGGCGATGAACAGGTCGGTCCATACGGTTTGCGGGCAGGCATAGCCGCACCAGACCCGACCAAACAGGGCCGTCACGAGGAACAGTACCAGCGCCGCAAGGATCAGCAGTCCTGTGATGTAGTAGACTTCCTGGGGCCAGATTTCGATGAAGAAGAAATAGAAACGCGTGTTGGGAAAATCGATCAGTACCGCCTGGCTGGGTGCATCCGGGCCCCGGTCCCAGCGCACGAAGGGCAACAGGTAGTACACGCCCAGCGCCAGCACCAGAAACACCCATTTGGCCATGCGGAACTTGCCATGGACCAGCTTGGGATAGATCTGCTGGCGCTTCTGGTAGAGGTCGCGCTGACCGGCAGCGTTGACGGCCTCGACATCGTTGCGCGCCACGCCTTCGGCGGCGTCGCCACCGGCGTCCGGCCTGTTATGGATGAGGTTCATGACCTGCCTCCGCGCGCCGGCGACCGGCGCGCCTTTCGTCCGCTAGCCGGGCTGACCGGTCTGAGGCGCCGGGAGAGACGCCTCCTCCATGGACGCCAGCGTCTCGCCACCGCCCAGAAGATACACATAGGCCGCCAGCGCCGTTATCACCGGTTCGGGCAGGCGGTTGTCCCAGGACGGCATGGCACCATACGGTCCGCGATGAATGCTGGCCTGGATTTGTTCGCGCGATCCGCCATAGAGCCAGATATTATTGGTCAGGTTCGGCGCACCCTGCGTCGTGTCGCCCCGGCCGTCAGCGCCGTGACAGCTGGCACACTGAGCCGCATAGATTTCGCTGCCCAGCGCCAGATCGGCGTCTGCCGACACGGTCAGCGCCGACAGGGTCATCACATAATCTGTCACCGCGCTGATCTCGTCACGCGTCAGAAGCCCGTCGCGCCCAAACGCCGGCATCTGCGAGAAGCGCGTGTCGGGATGCGCGTCCCAGCGCACGCCGCCCACAATGGTATGGCGGATCGCGTCATAGGAGCCGCCCCAGATCCAGTCGTCGTCACGTAGATTGGGATAGCCAAGACCGCCGCCGCCGCCCGCGCCGTGGCAGGTGGCGCAGTTGTCTCCAAAGGCCGAGCGACCCGCCGCCAGGGTGAAGTTCAACAGATCGCCATCGTCCAGAATGGCCGTGACACCGCCGTCATCGACCACGCGCTGCAACTGCTCGAACATCGGACCGCGGCGCGCTTCCAGCTCGCTCATGGCCACCGCCACATTGGCACGTTCAGAGTGATTGCGCAGGCCGCGCGTGTGGCCGTCAAAGCCCGGAAGCGCGGGCCAGGCCGGCATGAAGATCATGTAGATGATGGACCAGACAATGCTGGCGTAGAAAATCCACAGCCACCAGCGCGGCAGCGGATTGTCCAACTCGGTGATCCCGTCCCACTCATGACCGGTAGTCTCGACCCCGGTGATCTCGTCGACAGGCATTTTCTCATGCTCAGCCATGGCGGTCTTCCTTCGTGTCGGCCGGTTTGTCGGCCTCGGCGGGGCGAGCGTTTTCGTCCAGCACCGAATGGGCGGCGGCATTGAATTTTTCGCGGTTCTTCGGCCAGACGGCGTAGGCGATGACCCCGATGAAGAAGGCCATGAAGGCGACCAGGCCCCAAGACTGCGCGAAACTGGCAAGGGCTTCATACATCGCCGGTCACCTCAGATTGACGTCGGCGTCGGCTTCATAGGTGGAGAAATCCACCATGGTACCGAGCACCTGCAGATAGGCGATCATGGCGTCGAGCTCGGTTACCACGCGCTCATTGCCATCAAAATTGCGCACCGGGGCACCGGGATAGCGCGCCAGGAAAGCGTCATAGCCGGATGCAAACGGATCGACCTGTGTGCGCACATCGTCGATGGCCAGCTCAATCATCTCGTCTGTGTAGGGCACACCCAGGCGCTGCAGCGCGCGCATGCGCCCCGGAATCACCTCCAGCTCAAGCGGGGTGCGCTCAAGCATGGCGTAGGGCGGCATGATCGAGCCGGGCACCACCGAGCGCGGATCGCGCATGTGATCGCGATGCCATTCATCAGAGTACTTGCCACCCACGCGCGCCAGGTCCGGGCCGGTGCGTTTGGACCCCCACTGGAACGGCCGGTCATACATGCTTTCGGCGGCCAGCGAGTAATGCCCGTACCGCTCCACCTCGTCGCGCAGCGGCCGGATCATCTGGGAGTGGCAGGTGTAGCAGCCCTCGCGGATGTAGATGTCCCGGCCCATCAGTGCGAGCGGCGAATAGGGGCGCACCCCTTCGACCTCTTCGATCGTCTCGTCGAGATAGAAGAGCGGGGTAATTTCCACCAGCCCGCCGATGGAGACGACGCCGATAATGCCCACAGTGAGGAGAAGCGAATTCTTCTCCATCACCCGCTTGTGCCAGTTCCAGATCGGATTGGGTTTCTTGGCCATTGTGTTTTTCCCCTATTCCGCAGGCTTCTGGAGCGTCTGCTGGGCGGCGACTTCCTCGACGTCGGCCACATCACCCCGGATCGTCTTGTAGACATTCCAGGCCATGAGCAGTGCGCCGACCAGGTACAGCAGCCCGCCCCCGGCACGGATGATGTAGTAGGGCTGCATCGCCTCGACGGTCTCGATGAAGGAGTATTCCAGGAAGCCGAGCTCGTTATAGGCGCGCCACATCAGGCCCTGCATGATGCCCGACACCCACATCGACGTGATGTAGAGAAGGATGCCAAGCGTCGCGAGCCAGAAGTGCCATTCGATCAGGGCGCGCGAGAACATAGACTTGCGCTTCCATAGCCAGGGCACCAGGCAGTAGATCGCCCCGAAGGAGATGAAGCCCACCCAACCCAGCGCGCCCGAGTGCACGTGGCCAATGGTCCAGTCAGTATAGTGCGAGAGCGAGTTGACCGCCCTGATGCTCATGACCGGGCCTTCGAATGTCGACATGCCATAGAAGGCCACCGACACCACCAGCATGCGGATGACCGGGTCGGTGCGCAGCTTGTCCCAGGCACCCGACAGGGTCATCAGGCCGTTGATCATGCCACCCCAGCTGGGCATAAGCAGCATGATCGAGAAGGTCATGCCCAGCGTCTGCGTCCATTCGGGCAGCGCGGTGTAGTGAAGGTGGTGCGGGCCCGCCCAGATATAGATGAAGATCAGCGCCCAGAAGTGCACGATGGACAGGCGGTATGAAAACACCGGCCGCTCGGCGCGCTTGGGGATGAAGTAGTACATGATCCCCAGGAAGCCGGCCGTCAGGAAGAAGCCCACGGCGTTGTGGCCGTACCACCACTGGGTCATGGCGTCCTGCACTCCGGCGAAGGCCGAATAGCTGCGCGATCCGAACCAGTCGGCCGGCATGGACAGATTGTTGATCACATGCAGCAGCGCGATGGTGACGATGAAGGCGAGGTAGAACCAGTTGGCCACATAGATGTGGGGCTCTTTGCGCCGCGCCAGCGTCACCAGGAAGACCAGGAGATAGGCGACCCACACAAGCGTCAGCCAGATATCAGCATACCATTCGGGCTCGGCGTATTCCTTCGACTGGGTGATGCCCAGCAGATATCCGGTGGCCGCCATGACGATGAAGAACTGATAGCCCCAGAAAACAAACCAGGGCCACACCCCGCCCGCCAGGCGCACCCGCGAGGTGCGCTGGACGACGTAGAAGCTGGTGGCGATCAGCACATTTCCGCCAAAGGCGAAGATCACGCCCGACGTGTGCACAGGGCGCAGGCGCCCGAAATTGATCTGCGGGAAGGCTTCGAACTGGAACAGGGTCGGCCAGGCGAGCTGGGCGGCGATAATCACCCCTACCAGCATGCCGACAATGGCCCAGAACATGGACGCAATCACGCCATAGCGCACGATTGATTCGTTGTACTCGCGCTTGTCGACGTCCACGCCGCCATTCGAATAGGCACCGACCAGGATCAGAATCCCGGTCAGAAAGCCCGCCAGGATTAGCCACGCATGGATGCGCATGGCCGCATCGGCACCAATGGCAGCCGCCAGAATCGCCCAGACTGCCCCCGCGATGCAGATGCCAAGCACCACCATCGCATTGTAATCAAAACCAGTTTTCTTGCCTGCAGCGACCGTGGTCATCCGCCCCTCCTTGGCCGGAACTCAAACTCACACCCCTTGTGCGGATAAATATCCGCAATAGCAGTAGGGCATTATGTCTCATCTTGCCGGCCCATGCAGTCCGGCTAGGTTTACGCCTCGGCGTCAGCATGGCCTGACAGTTTCAGGACGCAACTCGGCAAAGGTTATATTTGTATGCCTAAAGCAGCTGACGCGTGACCCACCCCGGCATGGATATCGGCCCCGCCCTGGAGGGCCGGCTGGAACTCGACATGCTTGCGGGCTTCATCGCAGGGCTGTCGGCGAGCGTTCATTGCCTGGCCATGTGCGGCGGCATCGCGGCGGCCATTGCCATTCAGGGCGCGGGCAGCACGGGCGCACGCCGGCGCCTTGTGGTGCTGACCCAGGCGCAGGTGGCCCGGGTCTGCGTCTATATCGCGCTGGGCGCAGCGGCGGGTGCCATCGGATGGGGATTTCACGACAGCCAGCCGCCGGACCTTGCACGTACCATCGCGCGCTGGCTCAGCGCCGCGGTACTCATGGCCGCCGCCTTCTCGGTGCTGGATATTCCTGTGTTCGGCGGCGCGGGCGGCCGGCTGGCCGGACGGCTGTTCTCGCCCATGACGCGCCGGCTGCATCATCTCCACCGGCTGGGCCCGGCCGGGCTGGGCCTTGCCTGGGGGCTGATCCCCTGCGCCATGGTGTATCTGGCGACCTTCTATGCGGGCCTGACCGGCAGTCCAGTTCAGGGCGCGCTGGTGATGGCGGGGTTCGGGCTCGGCACCATTCCCGCCCTCACTGCACTGGCGGGCGGGGCAGCGTCCATGGCGGCCCTGCTGCGCCGCCCCGTCTGGCGCTATCTGGCCGCCGCCTTGCTGGGGGGGCTCGCTCTGCTCACCGCTCTGGGGGTGTGGGGTGCCCATGGGCATTGATTGCGGAACGCGATCCGGCGGGACGCGTTTGACGTATAAGGGGTTTGTTTAGGAGATCGCCAATGATCCACATGCTCCGCTCAATTCTGGTCCTTATCATGGTCACCGCCGCCTCATCCCAAGCCAAAGCCTCTGATGAACCGTCCTATGTGCTGGTGCGCGCGCAGGGTGCCATCGAGGTTCGTGACTATCCCGCTCTGATCCTCGCGGAAGTCGAAGTCAGCGGCGACATGACCAGGGCCGGCAATCAGGGCTTCCGCCCGCTGGCCGGGTTCATCTTCGGCGACAATCAGGCACCCGGCGAAGACAGCAGCGCCAATATCGCCATGACAACCCCGGTGATCCAGTCCAGGTCAGAGCGCATCGCCATGACCTCTCCCGTTACGCAGAGCCGCACAGCGGGCGACGGCGAAACATGGCGCGTGGCGTTCATCATGCCGGAAAGCTGGACGATGGAGACGCTGCCCCGTCCCAACGACCCCGATGTGATCATCCGCGAGCAACCGGCCAGACGCCTGGCCGCGATCCGCTTTTCGGGCGGTCCAAACGAGTCACGCTTTGCGCGCAAGGCTGAAGAGCTCGCCGCTTTCCTCGCGGCTGAGGGCTACGAGATCATCGGCGAGCCGGTCTATGCCCGCTACAACCCGCCCTGGACCCCCACCCCGATGCGGCGCAACGAGGTGATGATCGAGGTCGCCCGGGCCGATTAAAGGCCCTGCGCCGCCTGCCTAGACCGTCATCGACGTGCCGCGATAGATGCGCGAGCGATAGCGTGAATCCTGGGAATCGGGCAGCGGTGCCCCGACCAGCAAAATGGCCGTGGCGAAGCGGCGCAGCTCTTCCTGGTGCTCTTCCTCGTTGCGCGGCTCTTCCGAGCGCACGCGGCGCGTGAGGTTGATCTGATTGGTCGGCACATTGTGCACCAGTCGCTCATTCTCCACCGCCAGCGTAGCCGTGAAGGCGTGCAGGGTTGTCTTGATGAAATTGGCGATGGCGTGGGCCGGGGCATTGGCGCCCACCGCCACATCCGGCGACACCAGTACCAGCTGGCACCCGTCATAGAGAGAGGCCTTGCGCGACACCCGGAAATGCCGGGTCAGATTGTCCTCCACCACCTGGCTGAAGGCTTCAGGCGTCAGCGGCGCATCATCCTCGAACAGGCGGTCGGGCAGCGCGTCGCCGGGCAGCGACACCACGGTGGCGGGCCGGCCCCATTTGGCCAGCGCAGTGTCCATGGCATCCTCGATAATATCGCCGGACACGACCACATGGACCGACCTGGCCGCCTCGCCGGTGATCATGTCCGTGACCGCCTTGCCGCCCACCTTGGTGCGCGCCAGGACGACCACCCCGGCCACACCGCATTCGTCGATCAGGCGCTGGGAGGCCGCAGCGATGTAGTCGGCCAGATGATCACCGGCAAACCAGACCGTTTTGCCACGCAGCTTCTCGACACGTTCCGGGCGCGGCCCACCAAACATGTCGCGCTCCACCGTGGAGCGCTCCACATTCAGACCGCCGGACGGCATGAAGGTCTCGCCGCTGACCGCCCGGTCAGCCAGATAGAACACCGTCGCTTGGGCCACATCGGCCTCGGTAGGCATCTTGCCCAGATGCAACTGGGATAACACGCCCTCTCCGATCTGCTCGGCGTTCTTGTTGATCAGGCCCTGCGGCAGGAAGGGCGCATCGTCCGGCGGCGTAATGCGCAGCCAGCCGCCCTTGGCCTTGTCCCCGGGCAGGTCGCGCCAGGCCGGCACGTCCAGCAGATACCCGCCCAGACGCAAGCGCGACAGGAGACGTTCGGCCAGCGCCGGGGTCAGGATGTACTGATCCCATGTGCAGACGCCATCGCCTTCCCGGGCGATTTTCAGCGCCAGCTTGCGCAGGCCAGCCGGTGCCAGCATGTCATGGGACAGAACGCCCGCGGTATTGTGCGACAGCCGGTTGAGCACAGTGGCCACAGACGCGCCCTCGCGCACAGACTTGATCACCTCGGCATAGACCGAGTTGAGGCGCTTGTTCTCCAGGATCAGACGCGCCCGGCGCTGGAACAGGCCCGGCTTGCCGCCCACGCCGGACAGGCGGTCACCATCCACAGGGCCCGGCGCAATGGCATTTAGCTGGATCACGGGGCCGAGAAACTGCGAGAAGCTTTCCACCATGGCGCGCTGGCCGGCCTTGGAGACGGCGTAGTCGGCCCGGTTGGGGTAGGCCACGGCGCGCAGCTTCTCGCCCCCGAAATAGGACGATACGTTCAGCACATAGCCACCGCCCTGCGCCTTCATCAGCGGCGCCGCATGGTGTGTCAGGTAATAATTGGAAATCAGATTGGCATCGAGGGTGAAGCGCCAGGCGTCGAGGTCCATGTCGACGACCATGTCCTCGGCTCCGGCGACCCCGGCATTATTGATCAGATAGTCCACCCGGCCCCACGCCGCGATCGTGGCGTCGAGCGCGGTTTTGAGCGACGCGAAATCACTGACATCCACATCGGCCATGATGCGCACCCGGCGCTCCACGCCGGAAAAGCCGATATCCTGAAGCTCGCCGATGATGCGATCTCTCGCCGCTTCCAGTTCGCTGGCGCGCCGGGCGACCATCATCACCTTGGCACCGGCCAGCGCGAGCAGGCGCGCCACCTGTCCGCCAATCCCGGCAGAGCCGCCGGTGATCAGGGCGACCTTGCCCAGATGCAGGCCGGTAATGTTCTCGGCAAAGCCGACCATGGCGCTGGTGGCACCGGTCTCCTCGCCGATCTTCTCGGGCACATGCAGATCGATATTGGCGATCCTCTGCTCCTTGAAGACGATGCGGGTCGCATGGCCGGCGGCGAAGCGGATATTCTCGCGCTCACGATTGGAGAAGCGCACAATCTGATTGCCCCATACAGCATGGGGGAAGCGGCCTGCCTCCACATCCACGCGTGCTTCGTCGCGCCAGATGCGGATCAGCTGGGTCATCGCGGCGGTGAGCACCTGGCTGTACACATCGCCCGCGCCGTCGCTGGCGTTGCTCATGAAGACATAGCGCGGCGGCTGTTCAAGATCGCTGCGGGTCTTCCAGTAGCGCGACAGGGCGCGGGCGATGGCGATACCGCCCACCAGCTCCACATCCATGAACTCGTCCACGGTCGCGTCTTCGGCGTCGAGCAGGGCCCCGGCGAAGTATTGCGCCGGCTTGAGCGGCAGCACGATGGCGCTGGTCACCGGGCCGTGCTGCACACTGTAGGCGTCCAGCGTCTCGCCCATGGTTTCCGGCTCGGTGCGGTTGAAGCGCACAATGGTCAGGCCGTCGACCAGGCCTTGCGCCTGGGTGCGGGCCCTGGCCTGTGCCACGTCGGCTTCACGGGCCATGCCCAGAAGCACACGCGCGCCACAGCCGATCTGGATGCGCGCCGTCTCCAGCGCATCATCCCAGCTCTCGCCCGCCACGATCAGTACGGTCAGGCCGGCCCCATCCAGCGCCCGCAAGGAGGGCCGGGTCTTGTAGGTGGAGCGCGACTCCTTGCGCACGCTCATGCCGTGAGCGACATCGATCTCCGCGCCGTTGAGCGCAGCCGAATCCTCGCTCGCCAGGAACAGGCAGGTCTGGGCGATGTCGGCCGGGGTCGGCAGGGTGCGCGCGGGCGGCGCGCCATCGACGCTGCGGCGTAGCGACATGCGGCCCATGAAATAGTCGGCGGTCTCGCCGTCCTCATTGCCCTGAACCTTGTCCATCGCCGCGAAGACCGTGCGGATGCGCTCGCTCTCGATGGGGCCGGGGAACACGGTGTTCACCCGCACGCCGCGCGCGCCGAACTCGCTGGCCAGCTGCCGCGACAGCGCATTCAGTGCGGCCTTGGGCACCACATAGGCGATGCGACCGTAATAGCGCGTATGGGAGAAAATCGTGGAGATATTGATGATCGCTGCACCCGCGGGCATCAGATCAGCCGCCGCGCGCGCCAGATTCCAGGTGACCGCCAGAATGTTGCGCATGGCGTCGCCGACCGTCTCGGTATCGCCATTGGCCTCCATCTCGGCTTTCGACAGCGGGACATTGTCCAGGGGCTGCTTGGGACCAGCCGATCCGGCATTGTTGACCAGCACGTCGATGCGGCCGAACTTCGCCTTAACCTCGTCCATCGCCGCACGCACAGACCCCGGATCACCACCGTCGAGCACCAAAGGGGCAACGCGCTCCGCGGGAACGCCGGTCCGGGCCACCACATCCGCGCATGCCGCCTCGATGCGGTCGCGCGTGCGCCCGGTCAGGATCAGCGTGGCCCCTTCATCGGCGAAGCGGCGCGCCATCTCACTGCCAAGATTGCCCGCTGCACCCGTGATCAGGACGGTTTTTCCATCCAATCGGCCCGCGCCGGAGGAGCGGGATTGAGGCGCTGCGACGTCGCGGGTCTTGCCGGCCATGAAAGCTCTCCTGGTCACTCAAAAAATCGGTATGGCGGGCGGCCTTTAATCCCCGGCCGCTGCCCAATGCTCCAACAACTCGTCCCGGCTGCGCAAACCCGCCGCCGGCAAGGCGTGATTGACCACATAGGTCGCCCCCGAATGGGCATTGTCCCACATCGCCTGATGGGCCTTGGGCAGGTCTTCCCAAGGGGTCATGGTCGGTTCGGTCACGTCCAGCAGGCCCGCCGCGATCATGGAGTTCATGACCGTGACCTCGTAGGCGTTGCACAAATGCGTGCCCAGGATCGAAGCGGTGGGCATCAGGATGCGCCGCTGGCGCGTCCAGACCTGGGGAGCGTAGAAAGTGAAGCGCCGGCCGGACATGTCCTCGGCATAGACCACACGGCCGCCGAACGGGCGCACCAGCGAAGACGAGACGCCCAGCGTATCCACCGCCGCACGCTCGATCACCAGATCCGGTGCCCCGCGCGGATTGCCCGGTGAGCGCAACAGCCTGCCCACCGCCGACCCGAAGGGTTTGAGCGTATTCTGCTGGTAGTCGCGCACGCCGCGCTTGAACGCTTCGGTCTCGGTCTTGGCGTCCGGCAGGCGCGGCAGGGTGAGCGGCCAGTGGAAATCAGCGTCCCGGCGTTTCAGGCCCTCAATAGAGATCACACCCTCGACTGCATCTTCCAGCCCCAGCGATTGCAGGAATTCACGCTGGGCGTCGGAATAGGTGACCACCGCGATGCGCGCCTTGAACAGGCGCGCCGCCTCGATCATCTCCAGCCCCTTGGGATCGGCCAGCTCGCCGGACCCCGCCCCGTAATAGAGCAGCACCGATTCCCCGCCGCGCAGGCCGGCGCGCGCCAGCATGTCGGCGGGCGAGGCCTCGCCCGATTTGCCCATATAGCTGAAATGATACCCCGACGACGCGCCGTAAAAGGCCAGCGCGCCGCCCTCGGCCAGGAGCTGGAAGCTTCTGGGGAAGGCACGCTCGCCGGCGTGGCTCACCACATAATCGGCAAGCTTGCCATCATTCATGGCCTTGTAGCGTTCCAGGATCGGCAGTCCCGCCGCTTCCCAGGCCCTGGCCTCTTCGGCATCGTCGGGGACCGGCGTGAAAGCGTCCGCGATTGCGCGGTCCTTGCGATTGATAGCCCCAACGGCACCTTGGGTCTTGATGAAGTCCGCACGGTCCTCGCTGGACACCAGCCCCGTGGCCGCCAGCCCGGTGCGCACGCTGCTTTTGAGCGCATCCAGTCCGGTGCCGGTGGCGGCACCCTCGACGAAAATCGTTTTGCCCGGCGTGATCTGCAACGTGGTGAACAGGCAGCGCGTGATCGTGCCCAGGTTCAGTGTATACGCGCCCGCCTGCTCCAGCGTCAGGTCCGCAGGCGGAACATGGAGCTGGGGTGCCTGGACATTGAGGAACTGGGCGTGGCTGCCGGTCTTGGTCTCGTAGCCCTGGATGGCGAAGCCGGCATACATCGGGTCCTCGCCCGCCGCCGGGGACAACAGCTCGCTGGTGCCCGAATAGACATTGAC
Organism: Hyphomonadaceae bacterium BL14; assembly: GCA_027627705.1. Taxonomy (NCBI): domain Bacteria; kingdom Pseudomonadati; phylum Pseudomonadota; class Alphaproteobacteria; order Hyphomonadales; family Hyphomonadaceae; species Hyphomonadaceae bacterium BL14. The sequence goes on along the minus strand of CP091242.1, from coordinate 74,784 downwards.
CAGGTCACCGACTTTCAGCCGGCCTTCGGCCTTGGCCTCGGTCCCCAGGGCTGCGATCAGAGCCAGACCGCCCGAGCCGGTGATCTGGACGTCCTCGTCATGGCCGTCAAACGGCGAGACCGGAATGCCGGTTAGCGCCCAGTTATCGTTGAAATTGACCTCCGAGGTCAGCATGTAGACCAGCGCCTCATTGGGCTCGGGCAGGCGCACCGGAACGATCAGCTCCTTTTCGTGCGTGGCCGGCGGACCGAAGCGCGGCGCGCCGGTCTCAGGGTCGCGCGCAATCCCGAAGGCCAGCTGGTAGGGCGGGATCGGCGTGATGCCGGGATAGAAGGGCGCGCCCAGCGCCAGCATCTCGCCGTCCCCGATCAGCGCGGCCTTGCGCGGTTCATGCGCTTCATCGATCCACACGCCATCGCGGCGAACAGGCAAAGGTGGTGCCTGCTTGTCCATGAACAGGCGGATGCCGGTCTTGCCGCCCTCGGGGTCCATGATCGCTTCGGCGAAGGCCTCGGCCTCGCGCTGCAAACCTTCTGCCATCCCCGAGCGCCAGCCGGTGGTGATGGCGTCCAGCGCGCGCGCTCCCGCCTTGCCCCGCCCGGCCCAGTCCAGCTGACGCAGGATGCGCTGCACGAAATCATCGGCCAGCGCCGCATCCAGATCGGCCTCGCCGGGCTTGGCCCAGCGTTCCGTGGCAGCGCGGCGTTCAGTGAAGGCCCGGCCCAGCGCGCTGCCATCGGGATCACGTACGAAATCGCGCACGGCAGCATGAGCCAGCGACAGGGCATCTGTTGGGCCGTCCGCCACGGCGTCGATGGCACCCAATGACAGGGCGGCACCGGCGTCAATCGCGCGTCCGCCCAGGATCAGGTCCAGCGCATCGCGCAGGCCGGTCTCCGGATTGCGGTCGGCCAGCAGGCGCGGCAGACGCTGCGTGCCGCCATAGCCCGGCAGAAGCCGCAGATTGATCTCCGGCTGGCCGAAACGCGCCGTCGGCTCGGCGATGCGGTAGTGGCACGCCAGCGCAAACTCCATGCCCCCGCCCAGCGCCAGGCCCTGGATCGCCGCGATGCAAGGCTTGTTCATCATTTCGATGCGCCCGAAGGCCAGCTGGGCGTTGCTGGGCAGGGCCATCGCCTCGGACAGCGTGTTGACCTCCTCGAGCATCTGGCGAATGTCCGCGCCCGCCACGAAGGAGCTGGAGCCGGAACCCGTGAACACCACGGCGGCCACATCATCCTTGCGCGACAAGTGCTCCACTATGGTGGCCAACTCGTCGATGGCGCGTTCGTTCAGCGCGTTCACCGGCGGGTTGTTGACCGTGACCGTGGCCACCCGCTTGCCCTTGGCGGCGGCGTTGTATTGGACCAGGAAATAGCGGTAACGCTCGAACAAAGCCTGCTCTTCAGAGCGCTTCTGGCGGCGCGCCCAGTCCTCCACCACGCGGCGCAAGGCGTCGAGGCTTTCGGGATTGCGCAAGGTGGAGATGTCGCCCACCTCGCCGCCTTCCACGATCGCGCGCACCATGCGGCGCATATATTTGCCGCTACGGGTTTCGGGAAACTCCGGCACTTCCAGGAAGTCTGACGGCACGGCGACCGCGCCTTTTTCGGTCCGAACGAGGTCTGTGAGCCGGCGCTTGTCGTCCAGGGTCAGTTTCGCGCCCGCCGCCGGGGTGATAAAGGCCACCGGGGTCACGCCCTTCTCGCGGTGCGGCGCGCCGATAACCAGCACATTGCCCACGGGCGAGTTGGGATCGAGCGCCTTGTCGCGCAGGATCGCGCCTTCGATCTCCTCGGTGCCGATACGGTGACCCGAGACATTGATCACATCGTCCGAGCGGCCATGCAGCGAGAACGAGCCGTCATCATGGGCAATGGCGAAATCGCCTTGCGTATAGGCCCATGCCCCGCGCCAGCGCCGCCAGTAGGTGTCGCCATAGCGCCGGGAATCGCCTCGCCAGCCCGCTTGCACGCGCGCGCCGGGACCGTCGGATTCCACCACGAAATTCTGTGTGTCGCCCCAGATCGTGCGCGCCAGATACGGATAGGGCAGCGCAATGACGATCTCGCCCTTCTCGCCTTTGTCTGCACGCCGCCAGGGCGCACCCTGGGTCTCGCCGCGCGTCAGCACGTCTGCGCCCGCGTCCGGCTTGGTGGCACCGGCGTCCTCCACCCACACATCGCCGACAATCCACGGCAGCGGATAGGTGTGGGCGTCTGGGCGCAGGGCAAAATCTTGCGCACCATAGAAATGCGTCCAGACGATCCCGCCATGCTCGGTCGCCCAGTAGGAATTGATGTACCAGGGGGCCACATGCTCCATGGCGAAGGCCTGCACGGCGGGCGAGACCGGCTCGGCGCAGAACGTGGCGACCTTCAGGCCTGACAGATCATAGGTCTTGATGTCGTTGAGGTTTTCCGGGTCCTGCATGACCGATTTCAGGAAGGTAACCCCGGCCTTGAAGATGTTGACCTTGTGGCGCTCGATAATCGAGGCGAAGCGCCCCGCATGAGGAAACACCGGCGAGCCCTCGGCGATGATCGAGGTGACGCGCGTCAGCAGCGCTCCGGCGATCAGATAGGACTGGCCGGTGATCCAGCCCGGATCAGCCACCACGAACATGACATCGCCCGGCGCGGCATCGAACGCGACCTCCATGGTCGCCGCGATCCCGGCGCAATAGCCGCCATGGACATGGACCACGCCCTTGGGCTTACCCGTGGAGCCCGAAGTGTAGATGATGAAATTGGGGTATTCCGCGTCCACCGGCAGCGGCCTGGACGCGGCCCAGACCGCCCGCACAAACTCGCCATCGGGCAGCGCCAGCAGGGCCGCTTCATCGGCCACATCAAACCCGGCGGCGCGCGCGGCCTTGAGCAGGGTGTCGCCGGCGGCATCCGTCAGCTCATGGCTCCAGCGGTCGCGCGACGCGGTCCAGTTGAGCTCCGCCTGGCCGGTATGGCGCACCACGATGACGGTATCCGCGCGCGCGGGCGAATCCACCAGCGCGGCCGCCGCCGCAATGCGCAGATCAGCAGCCTGCCGGGCGCTGATCGATCCGGTCTGGCCCATTTCCGACAGGGCCCGCCCGACGCCGCGCATGACGTCGGATCGCTCCACCGTCACTTCTCCCGCCAGCGTCTCGTCCACGGCGGCGGTGATGCGCGCAGCATCCTCGGCACTGATCTGCAGCGCCGGGTTCGCCAGGGTTTCGGCCAAGATCGACTTGGCGACGCTAACCGCGATGAAATTGTCCAGCGCCGGGTCGGTATAGCTGGGCTTGAACGGCACCAGCTGCGCGTTGCGATACGTGCCGTCCGCCGTCACGATGACGCGCGCACCGGCGTCCGCGATGCGGTCCGACAGCGTCTTGTCGCTGAAGCCCCCGAACACCGGCGTGTAAATCACGCCCAGGCGCTTGGCGCCCTCGGTCCAGAAAATCTGTTGCGGGATATTGGGCATGTTCAGCGCGATGCGGTCGCCGGGCTTCAGGCCCAGCGCTTTGAGCGCCAGCGCGCACTTGGCGCTCTCCAGAAGCAGGGTCTTGCGCGACACCGGATAGCTGTCCACCGGTCCGCCGCGCCCCCCATCGCTGGACATGTTCCAGCGGTCGCCTTCAAAGATCAGCGCCGCTTCATCACCATGACCGGCCAGCACATGGCGGTCCACCTCATTGAAGGCGGCATTGGTCAGCCCGCCCTCGAACCAACGCCAGCTCGGCGCGTCCGAGGCATTGAACGCCTGATCCCAGGGCTCGAACGTTTCGGGCAGGTCCAGCGTCACTGGCGCTGCTGTCGCCGCATCCCATCCCCGCCAGGTCCCGCTATCGCGGTCGAGCTGCGCCCAGACGCCACTTTCGCCCTGATCGGGGATCAGCCAGGCCAGATGGCGCTTGGCCAGCGCGCCATGAAATGCACCCGGATCCGCCAGGCAGGCCTCGCGCATGGCGGTCCAGGCCTTGGCGTCAACGACTTCATTGCGCGCGGCAACAGGAGGCACTGCAATCTTGTTGGTCAAAGCTCGTCCCCCCGGTCGCGCCTATGCCAGACAAGAATGGCCGGCGGCGCTTTTTATTGCCCGCCACATTCGGGCTGGTCCGCCCGGGCAGGCCGAAACTTTCGTAAACGCTAGCTTACGTGAGTTCATCCGTCCATCTGTTGCTTTGCAACAAAACCGGTCTGACTTCGGACACAGCCGCCTGATCACGTCAGCCCGCTTCCGGCGTCCGGCTTTCTTCGCGCAGCTTCAGGAAAAAGCCGGTTACCTCGTCAGGGGTTGCGCGCTCTGCGGCCCCCGCCGTCACCTCATCTTGGGTCCATATCCACGTGGTCGACGGATCGTGAAGCATGGCCCATTCGCCGAACACCCGCCCGGGCACGGTCTCGGCCACATGAAGCTTGACCTCGAGATGGCGGTCATCGCGCTTGATGCGCTCCAGCGTGCGGCGAACCAGCTCTTCCGGACCCTCAAGCCATTGCAGGTAAATGTCCGCGCGGCAGATCAGGGCACCGGTGATGCCGTCGCGCGTATTGCAGCGGCGGGCGTCCATCAGGACGCTGCGCAACAGACCGGTGTCGAATCCGAAGGGCCGGGAAGTGTAGATGGCCCGAAATACACTCATTGCTTGTCAGCCCCCTGTCAGTGCCCGTGATCATCAAGCCCACCTCGCATCAGGCGCTTATGGCGCGCGTGAAAAAAAGCAAGCGTGGCTGATCGCCTCAGCCAGAACATAGGTCGGCGCACGGGCGCGGCCAGTCTGCGCGGCGGCCACTACCCGACTACATCTGGCGGCGCGTCCTGTGCGGCATCCGCATCATTGCCGGCCTGCTCGCCGGGCTCGGGCGTGAGCCCATAGGGTGCCACCAGCCGCCAGACATGATCGGGGATCATGGACTTCATGCGCCTTTGTTCCTGGCGGCGCAGGTGCAGCACCGTCTCTGACGCCTTCATCTCGACGCGCGCGCGGGCAAATTCCAGGCCCCGCGGCCCGATCCTTGGCATCAGCCAGGCCACCAGAGGCCGCACCCAGTCCGGCATGCCGCGCAAGGGGAGCCCGCCCGCCGCGCGCTCGGTATTGGCAATGAAACCCGTGACGGCTGACTGGCGCTTGCCCGCCGAGCCCGGCTCGGCCAGCGTCACCTCGCCCTCGATCAGCGAGATCAGTTCCTCGCCGGTCTCATTGCGCACCAGCAGCCATTGCTCGCCCTGCCCGCCCATATAACCCACAGTGATGTCGGCCAGCACATTGGTGTAATCCACGCAGGTGCGGCAGGTGAGCGGGAAGAAATCGGGCGGGAGTTTGGAGATCGGCAGCTTCAGGAAGGGGATGGTTTTGACCTGCCCGTTCTCGAACCGCAGCTCCACCTGATAATCGGCCCTGAACTCCAGATAGGTGATGGTCCCGGGCTGGTCGGACAGGAGCGCCAGAAAATCATGGAAGCGCTCGGTGGTGGTATTGTCCGAGCACGGGGTACCGATAACATACAGCTTCTCGAGGCCTAGCTCTTCCTCAAGTTCGCGCAGCGCATAGACCTGACACGGAATGCCGATGACGGCGACGCGCCTGTAACCACGCTCGCGCACCGGTTCGAGCAGCGCCAGAAGCGGCGCATAGCCCATGCGCATGCCGCGCACCTGCGCCATGCCCTCTGCCTTGGTCACCAGAACCGGCACCGGCTTCCACCGGTCCTCGGGGTCCGGTGCCATGGTCAGCACCACATCCACGGCGTCCCGCTCCAGCAGGCGCTCGGCCAGGCGCGTCGTAATGCCGGTCCATTGGGCACCCGGACGCGGGGCTTTCAGCGAAGCGCGAACCATGCGGCGGAAGGGCCCGAAATGCAGCTCGTCGGGACGCGCCGGATCGCGGGTGCGGCCATGCACTTTCGTTTCCAAGCGCTCATAGTCCGGCTTGATGAACTGGCAGGCCCGCCCGCAGGCTTTCGGGTCCTCCATCCTCGATACACCGCAATCGGTACACAGATGACGCGCCACCGGCTCGCGCACCGCCGGCGCGGTGACACCGTCAGCGTCAGGCCCCTTCCCCAAGCCTGCGCCGGTCATGAGCCATCCCTTAACGCGCGCAGAAAAGCGTCGACTGAAACCAGGCTCATATCCGGCGCCTCCTCCTGGGGCAGGTGCCCCACTCCGGGCAATGCGGTCAGCTGCGCGTCCGGCAACGCGCCCAGATAGTCCTGCGCATTGGACATCGGGATCAGACGGTCATCCTCGCCCCAGAGCAAAAGCACCGGCGTCTGCAGCGCCCGCAGGCGCGGCAGCGGGTCGGTCAAGATCGTCTGCTCCATGCGCTGGATCAGGGCCAGGCGCGCACCGGGCGCGCGCAGCAGCGCGTGATAGCGCGTCACCACATCGGCTTCGAGCTTGCCGGGATCGCTGTAGCTCTGATCCAGATTCATCTTCACCAGAAAGCGCGGCAGGATCACGCGCATGGCATGGGTTACCGCGCCGATCTCCGGTGCTTCGCCATATTCAAATCCCAAGCTGGCAAAACCGTCAGGCGCGACCAGGACCAGCCGCGACACCCGGTCCGGATGCGCGCTGGCGAACGACCAGGCGATGCGGCCACCGACGGAGTTGCCGATGATCGCCGCTTCGCCAATGCCCAGCCGGGCCATCAGTCCAAGGAGGAGTTCAAACGCGCGCGCATCGTCATAGCGGCCCGTCGGGTCCGGCGGCGACAGGCCGGAGCCGGGCAGATCGAACCGCACCACACGGTACCGGTCCGACAGCGCGGCAGCCCAGTCGTCCCAGGTGTGCAGGCTTGAGCCGAACCCGTGGATCATGATGAGCGCAGGCCCGGCGTCCGGCCCGTCGACACGCACATGCAGGCGCGCGCCCTCCACGTCCATCATGTCCGAGGCAGAACGCAAATACGCCGCCTCCAGCCGCTCACGCGACAGATCCGGCGTCCACAGCCAGACACCCACGGCCACCAGCATGCCAATTACGACCGCCGCTATGAGAAGTGTCTTGTCCATGCGGCCGCTAGTCCTCGCGAGTCAGGCGTCCAGTCTGGTTGACACTTCAGCCTCTCCTATCGGCGCGGCGGCGTCCAGTGCGCCGCGTCACAGCCAGTCCGCCACCAGCGGCCTCAACGCCAGCTTCGCCTGCAGCCTCGCGGCGATGAGATAGACACCCGCCACCTTGCGCTGGATATAGGCCAAATCCACCGGCGGGGTGTGGTTGAAGCCGCCTGCCTGAAGCGCGGTGCCCTCCTCGCGCAGGCGGTCCACCAGCCCGGCGCCGGCAAAATCGAACGGGGCCGCACTGCCAAGCGGTGCCAGCGCCATCCGTGCCGCGGTTATGGCGCGGGCCCGCACCTCCGCAGGCTGGACGTCGGCGATGGCACCCGCCCGGGTCAGTGCATCGCCCAACGCCGCATCATCGCCCGCAAGCCCCGCCCGCAATACCATCAGCAGGCTCGCCGCGCGCTCTGGCGTCACGGTTTCCGTGGCCCCGAAATCCAGCAGGGCAATGCGGCCGTCGGCGCGGAAGCGGAAATTGGCCGGGTTGGGGTCAGACTGGATCAGGCCGAACACAAAGACCTCGCGCAGTGTCAGCCGCACCAGAGCCTGCGCCGCCCGGTCGCGCACGGCCTGATCGGCACCGTCCAGCGTGGAGAGCGGCCCGCCCTCCAGCCAGTCCATGGCCAGCACGCTCTCGCCGCTCAGGTCTTCGAGGACACCGGGCGTGAGAAAGTCGCGATCGGCACCCAGCGCATCTGCATAGGCCTTCAAACTCGCCGCCTCGCTGACATAGTCGGCCTCGCGGTGCAGGCGCGTGCGCACGCCGTCCAGGAATGGATCCAGATCAGCACCTTTGGGCAAAAAGCCCGACCGGCGCACCATGAAGGCCAGCGTGTCGAGGTCCACATCGATGCTGTCGCGCACGCCCTGGAACTGGACCTTCACAGCCAGATCACGCCCGCCGCGCAGGCGCGCCCGATGCACCTGGCCGATGGAGGCCGACGCGGCGGGACGGGTCTCGAACCGCTCGAACTTCGCCATCCATCCCGGCCCCCAGGCCCGGTCGAGCACCCGGCGCAGCTGGCGCGGCGGCATGGGCGGACCGCTCTCCTGCAGGCGGGCCAGCGGCCCAGCCAGCTCCGGCGGCAAGACCGCCCCGTAATCCATGGATACCAGCTGGCCTGCCTTCATCGCTGCGCCGCGCAGGCGCGCCAGCTCGTCGGCCAGACGGTTCAGATTGCCGGGCGTCAGCACCAGATCGCGCGGCGCAAACGGCTCGCCGCGCGCCAGAGCACCGGCACCGGTGATCAGCGCCCGTCCGGCCAGCTCCACGCCCAGGCCCGCCACTCGCGCGGTGCGGCTGATGCGTCCTGACGGCGTGGCGACGCCGCGCGGTGTGTTGTCGGCCATGACGCGCTCCCTGACCCGAAGGGCCTGATGAGCACGTTCTAGGTCGCGCGCGGCGAAGGTCACGGGGTGCGCGCTCACAGACCCCTCCCCCCGATGCGCAAAGAGCCGGTCTCAGGCCTCTGCCAAGGCAGCCTGATCGAGGTTAGCCGCCCGCGGCAGGGCGCGCGCTAGCCTGACATTCAGCCTCAGGAAGAGAGTGGCCCCATGAACCAAGACACTGTCATGTCCAAACCCAAGCATGCCCTCGCCCACACCCCGCCGCCTTCCGCCTGCCCGGCCGGGCCACACCCGTTTCACGACCAGCTGCGAACCCAAACACCCGAGCTGCGCCGGCACGCGATCCGCCTGACGCGCAACTGGCATCGCGCACAGGATCTGGTGCAGGAGACCCTGACCAAGGCCTGGGCCAACCGGGCCCGCTACACGCCGGGCACCAATCTGCGCGCCTGGCTGCACACCATTCTTCGCAATACCTTCCTCAGCGATGTGCGCAAGCGTCGGCGCGAGGTCGAGGATGCGGACGGTCATCTGACCGCGAAACTGTCTCAACCGCCCTCGCAGGATCACGCGGTTGCGCTGTCCGAGTTGATGAAAGCCATGACGGCCCTGCCCGACAGCCAGCGTCAGGCCCTGACACTGGTGGGTGCCGCCGGGTACAGCCAGGAAGAGGCCGCGCTTCGCCTCGGCTGCGCCATTGGCACCGTGAAAAGCCGAGTGTCGCGCGCCCGCGTTTCCCTGGGTGCGCTCTTGCCAGCCCACATGGCACCACGCCGCGCGCGCTGACATCGATCCCCGTGCCGGGTAGCAGCGCTGACGCCAATCGCCGTGTTCGCGCGGGAACGTCCAACGCACTGCGGCGTTTCTTGTCTGTGGCCGGCTCATGCTCGCAGCGATCCCAGCCGCGCAACGCCCCCCGGTCGCGGCGACGCCGCTCGCCGAACCGGCCACAACCCTGCAGGAGGCCCCTGCGTCAATCATCCCGCCCCCCGGGATCAAGGAGACTTCCCATGACACATCCAGCCAACACGCCGCACGGACATGATCACGGCGGCGCCTTCGGGTTCGCCCGCGATGGTTATCACCGGGCCGAGGTCCATGCTCTCACTGCCTCCGACATTGAAAGTGCGAAAGTCTATGACCGCACCGACAATTCCATCGGATCGATCACCGATCTGAAGGTCGGCCCGGACGGCAAGATCACCCAAGCCGTCATCGATGTCGGCGGCTTCCTCGGCATGGGTGCCCACTCCGTCCAGCTCCCGTTCGGCCAGCTCGCCGTCCTTCGCAAGACCGACGGTGACGATGTGCGCGTCCACCTGGACGCCACCAAAGACCAGCTCAAGGCGATGCCGCACCACGACGCCAAATAGCCTGAGCCTGCACTAAACGAGACGAGGCCGCACAAGTGATTGTGCGGCCTTTTTCTCAACTGACCGGATGGCTCATGGCCTTATCGGCGATCACGGCACCCAACGCCATGGCGCTCAATGCAAACACGATCACCCCAAATGACAAAGGGGCCCCGCTCGCGCGGACCCCATGGCACCCCAAATGACAAAGGGGGCCCGCTCGCGCGGACCCCCTCGCCGTTTGATCTGCAGTAAAGACTAGCTTTCGTGGGCCGGCATGGCCTCGAGCTGCGAGCGGGTCATGGAGACCTGCACACGCACGTCGTCATTGCTCTGGCTCCAGCCGATTTCGGCGTCATCAATCGGAAGGTTCACGGTGTGCACACCCATCCCGAGGAAACCGCCGACATCAACCAGAAGGCTGAGCACATCGTCGTCGCCGCCGATGACCACGTCCTTGACCGAACCGACCTTGTTGCCGGCATTGTCAAACACATCAGCACCCATCAAACGATCTACGGTGTGCTCTTCGGTGCCGAGCATCTCGTAATTGTCGGCGAACACCGCATCCGAACGTGCTTCATCGCGTTCGGCGCGATCAGCCCGGGCGGCCTCTTCGCGGGCTGCCGTCGTCTCGGCCTGGGCGGCGGCGCGTTCCGCACGGGCTTCAGCGGCTTCGGCCTGAGCGTTTGTGCGCTCATTGCGCTCGGCAACCGCTTCGGCTTCAGCCTCGGACCGATTGCTCGGAGAGTCGCTACGCTCGGCGCGCAACGCCGTGACTTCGGCGCGGGCGTCGGCGCGGGCGTCAGCAGCCTCCATGCGGGCGTTATTGCCCTCGGTCATCCCGGAGGTTGACGTGGTCGGCGCGCGGGTCGCCTGGGTCTGGGCCGGCGTCATCGAAGTGCGGTGTGTCTGCGACATTTCGGTCTGCATGCTGGCGCTGCCCTGGGCCGTACCGTTGCGCGTACCGAAACCGGCGCTGAGCAGGCCGTCATTCCATTCGGGCAGGATTTCGAGTTCGTCCCGCGTCATGGAGATCACAACAAAGAAGTCTTCCAGCTCATCGGTCTGGTCACTGTCGGACACGAAATACAGTTCGTCGATATCGACCAGCACGGTATGCGCGCCAAGGCCGAGAAAGCCGCCGACATCCACCAGGATGCCGTGGATCTCGCCGTCCTGGGTCATGACGATATCCTTGATATTGCCGATATCATTCCAGTCGTCGCGATCAGAGCTGAACGTGTCCGAACGAGTCCAGCGCGAGGTGTTCTGCGGCGATGCGGAATCCGAATTGCGGTTACGAAGCGCCGTGGCGCTATCGGTATCGGTGTCGAGATTATAGACCGACATGCCGGTGAACGAGCTGGACAGGAAGGCCGGCACGGATGTGCTGGAGTTGGACTGGGCGGCCGCGCGGGTGTCGGCCTGCGCCTGCGCCGGAGTCTGGGCGGCGCTGGCATGCGCGGTCATGCCGAAAGTGGTGACAGCGGCAAGGGCGGTGCTGAGCAAAAACTTCTTCATGGGTATCTCCATCTGTTTTTCGTACATCCTGTTTTCAAGGACACTCGACTAACAACCCGGAGCGGACCACACCGTTCCATAAGAGCTTTAATTTTTACAGTTTAGGTAACGCGATATAAAAATGTCCACTCGCGAACGATTTATATTTTTTTGAACGCGTTTTGATAGAGGATTGACGTGTCTGGATGGCGCGGCCCTGTCACACCCTCAGGCACGGCGGCAGGATTCATGTGCCGGGCCATGTTCGCCCACCCGGTCCCGGCAGGGCAGCCGGTTCCTGAAATTACCAACGGGTTGCCGCCACCGGTGCCAGGGCCTTGACCGGCGGCGCGTCACGCCCGACAGCGTGCGCCATGGCGACAAACACCGATACACCCAACTCATGCGACGCGCTGGTCATCGGGGCCGGTGCCGCGGGACTGTTCTATGGGGCGCGCGCGGGCCAAGCGGGATTGCGGGTCCTGATCGTCGATCATGCCGCCAAGCCCGCGGAGAAGGTCCGCATCTCCGGCGGCGGCCGGTGCAATTTCACCAATATCCACACTGCGCCTCAAAACTTCATCAGCGCCAACCCGCATTTCGCCAAGTCGGCCCTGGCACGCTACACCCCGCAGGATTTCATCAATCAGCTCGCCCGTCACGCCATCACCTGGCACGAGAAGACGCTGGGCCAGCTGTTCTGCGATGGCCGGTCGGGTGCGATTATCGACATGCTGCTCAGCGAGCTCAGGGCGGCGGGCGGCGAACTTCGCCTCAACACGTCTGTCCGCGATATCGAGAAAACCGGAGCCGGCTTCCGCGTCATCACGTCAGGCGGTGTGATTGACGCGGCGCGCCTGGTCATCGCCAGTGGCGGGCTGTCCATTCCGAAAATGGGGGCGACAGGTTTCGCCTATGATGTGGCGCGCCGGTTCGGACACGCCATCATTGATCCGCGCCCGGCCCTCGTCCCCTTTGTGTTTGAAGGCCGCGACAAGGAAGATTTCGCCTCCATCTCCGGCCTTGCCTGCCCGGTTCGCGCGCACAATGACCGCGCCGCGTTCGAGGAAGCGATGCTGTTCACCCATCGCGGCCTGTCCGGTCCGGCGATCCTCCAGATCTCGTCCTACTGGAATGCGGGCGAACCGGTCACGCTGGACCTGCTGGCCGGACTGGATGCCAATGCAGCCCTGACCGCCTTCAAGGCGCAGAACCCGAAAAAATCCCTGACCACCGCGATGGAAACCCTGTTGCCGGCCCGGCTGGTGGCCTTGCTCCAGACACGCGGCGATATTGCGGACGTGGCGCGCATGGCCGATCTGTCCCACGGCGCGATCGACGCTCTGACGGCCCATCTGTCGCGCTGGACCATCAAGCCGGCGGGCACCGAAGGCTGGCGCACGGCGGAGGTCACCGTGGGCGGCGTCGACACCGGCGGCCTTTCGTCAAAAACCATGGAGAGCCGGCTTGTGCCGGGGCTCTATTTCATCGGCGAATGCGTCGACGTGACCGGCTGGCTCGGCGGCTATAACTTCCAGTGGGCCTGGGCCAGCGCCTATGCGGCGGCGCAAGCGTGAAGGAGCGTGACTCAGGCAGACGCCCGCCTCAACGCCCCTGCCTGCCCCGCCGCAGCACCATCACTCCGGCTCCCAGCAGCCCCAGCAAGACCAGTCCCGCCAGCCAGATGGCGAGCGCATTATTGACGTAGAAGGCGCGCCACCCCATCGCGTCGAGGCGGCGCTGGGCGTCATAATCTGCCGGTACGGGCAGCACGCCGACTCGCTGCTCATAGGCAACATAGGCCGCCATCAGCTCGGCCATCAGTTCGGACTGTTCTGCCGACAGGTCGCGCGTCTCGCCCGGATCAGCGGCCAGGTTGAACAGCCGCCATTGCCGGTCGCCATAGGGCGGCATGTTGCGGGTGAGCTTGTAATCGCCCCGGTACAAGGCGGACTGGCCTGACATCTCGAAACCGATGGCTTCCTCCGGGCCGTAAATGCGGTCCGCCGCGCCGGACAGGAGCGGTGCCAGGCTGCGCCCGGCAAAGGGTTCGCGTCCCTCCACCGGGCTCGCCCCGGCCAGATCAAGCAGGGTCGGGGCAATATCGGTGACCGTGGAGAAGGCTGGCGCGATCCCGCCTGCACTGACACCTGCACCGGCAATGATCAGCGGTACGCGCATCCCGCCCTCGCCGGCGTGGAACTTGAACATGGACAGGGGCGAGGTGGACGCCGCCGCCCATTCCGGCCCGATCCAGGTATAGGTCCTGCGCTCGCCCAGACGCTCGGGGTCCCGCGAATAGCCCTGCATGGCAAGCCAGCCGAAAAAGGCACGGCTGCGGCCCGGATCATTAAACTCCGCGCCATTGTCGGACAGGATGATGATCACCGTGTCGTCATAGCGCCCGGTCTCGCGCAGGCGCTCCACCAGGCGTCCGAAATGATGGTCAGCGGCCTCCAGCATGCCTGCGGCGACCTGACGGCTCATGGCGCTCAGCCTGCGTTCGCGCGCCGGCAGATCCGACCAGCGCCTCAGACCCTCGGGCATGGACGGCATGGGCACATCAGCGGGGACAAGGCCCAGCGCAATGGCAGCGGCGTGACGCTCGGCGGCCAGCGCCTCCCAGCCCTGGTCATAGACGCCGTCATAACGCTCCACATAGGCGCGCGGTGCCTGCAACGGAATGTGATTGGCCTGAAAGGAGAGAACCGAGAGGAATGGCTGATCGGGCGCGACCTCATCGAGATAGTCGATCATCCGGTCCACGAGAAAAGCCGAGGAGTAGAAATCCTCCGGCAGGCTCTCCACCGGGGCATCATCCTCCCACCATTCGGCGTGGGTGTAGTGGGGTAGATAGGTCCGGTGCTCCCAATTGTCGGCACCCGAAGAATCCAGAATAAAGCTGCGATGAAATCCGCGTGCAGACGGCAGGCTGGTCGGTGAGCGGCCCAGATGCCATTTGCCGGTGATCAGGCTGGTGTATCCGGCCGCAGACAGGTGCTCGGCAATGGTGGCGACGCGCTGGTTGAGCTCCCCTTCATGACCGGGCTGGCCCAGCTGCTCGGGCAGCATGAGGTGCTCCAGCGTCGGCACGCCGGTGCGGTGGCTGTCGACCCCCGTCATCAGCATGGCGCGCGTGGGCGCACAGGTCGGCCCCACCCGGAAACCGGAGAACATCAGCCCCCGCTCGGCCTGCGCGTCGATATGCGGCGTGCGCATCTCGCTTCCATAGGCACCCAGATCGGTGAAGCCGATATCGTCCAGGATCACGATCAGGAAGTTCGGCCTCACGGGGACCTGTGCCTGCTCTGGCACCTGCCCCGGTTCTTGCGTGAAGGCAGGTGCAGCGAGCAGGGTCAGGGCGGCACCGAGCGTAGCCGCGCGCCAGCAATCAGTTGGGCCAGTAGACATGCTCGTCCTCCTCCTGGCGCGGCCGTCCGAGCGGCCTGTCAATATTGACCGGCATTTCCACGATGGAGGGCCAGAGCGGCTCGGCCAGCTCTGCCCCATGCGCTTCCAGCATCGCGCGCAGCATGGCGGCGCGTTCGGGCTCGCGCTCCGCCAGATTGTCCTGCTCGCCCGGATCGCGCTCCAGATCGAACAGCCAGACCTGATCGGGGCGATCCGCAATCTGGAGCTTCCAGCCCTGGTGAATGACCGCGCGGTAGTGACCGCTGCGCCAGAACGCCGTGTCGTGGGGCGAGCCCTGCGCCGTTCCGGTCAGGAAGGGTGTCAGATCGCGCCCGTCGATCACCCGGTCCTGCGGGATGCGCACCCCGGCGACAGAAGCCAGTGTCGGCAGCAGATCGACATGTTGCGTCAGACCCGCGATCTCGCCACCCGGCTCGATCACGCCCGGCCAACGCACGAATGTCGGCACCCGCACCCCGCCGTCAAAAAACGTCGCCTTCCAGCCGCGATAGGGCCGGTTGATATCAGGCAAACCGATATAGTGGGCACCGCCATTGTCGGAGGTGAAGATGATGATCGTTTCGCCGGCCAGGCCTTCAGAATCAACCGCGTCCAGAACGGCGCCAACGCTGCGGTCAAGTGCACGTATCATGGCCCCGTATACACGTAGCGCGTGGTCTTCGACATGTGCCAGAGCCTCGTAATCCTCCACCGACGCCTGCAGAGGCGAGTGGGGTGCCCAATGGGCCAGGTACAGGAAAAACGGGCGGTTTCGGTTGGTTTCGATGACTCTCACCGCCTCGCGGGTGAAATAGTCAGTGAGGTAGATATCGGGCTCAAAGCGCGGCCCTGTCCCCTCCCTCACGGCGGCCCGGCCAGCGGCCCAATACACCGTGTCGATCGGGTCAAACGCCTGGCGCGCCTCGACAACCCGCTCGTCGCCGGCGGGCGCATACAACAGGCCAGCCAACTCCAGGCTCTCGTCAAATCCATGGGAAATCGGGTCGGATCCGTTGGCGCCACCCAGATGCCACTTGCCGAGCAGAACCGAATGATATCCCCCCTGCGCCAGCAATGACGGCAAGGCTACCTCACTGGTGGGCAGGCCCATTTCGGCGAAGTCGAGCGCCGGACCGCCCGAACCTGTGAATACAAATGGCGGGTCTTGCGGTTGCCGCCGCTGCGCCCGCCCGATGATCACCGGCATGGCTGCGGGCATGGGCGTGAATTCAAAGCCGAAACGTGTGGGATAGCGGCCCGTCATCAGCGCCGCGCGCGAGGGCGCGCACGTGCCGCTGGCCGCATAGGCATTGGTGAGCTGGACGCCTTCACGCGCCAGCCGGTCGATATTGGGGGTGGGGACAGTGCCGCCCGCCACGCCGCCATGCAGCGTGATATCATTCCATCCCAGATCATCAGCCACGATAAGGATGATGTTCGGCCTGCCCCCGCGATCAATGCCGGTCTCCGGCCCAGCCTCCCAGACCATCTCCCGGTACGGCCCGATGGGATCCTGCCAGTCCTGAACAAGGCCGGGAATGCGGTCGCCATAACGGTCAAACGCCAGCCACCCGACCACAAAGGTCGCCGCCAGCACCATGAAAACTGAAAGAATTACCGGTCCGAACGGTCCGATCCGCATGCCTGTCCCTCCCCGTCTATCCACGCTTTTGCCTGATCGTGCCCCGGCGGGCTTGTCAGGGCCGGCGGACTTGTTATTATACGACTGTATAATTAAAAGAATGCCCGTGTCCAGCCAGAAATCGGAACGCCCCATGTCGGCTATGCCCGCATCAAGCCAGGAGCCGGCCCGCCGCCCGGGACGCCCGGCGAAGCTGGATACGGACGGAGAAAATCAGCGCCGGGCGTTGCTGGAGGTCGCCTCGGCGCACTTTGCACGGGCTGGCTTTGACGGTGCCTCCCTGCGCGCCATTGCCGACGAGGCCGCGCTCGCCCACGGCCTGATCCGGCATTATTTCGGCAGCAAGGATGCGCTATGGGAGGCTGCGGCAGACTTTCTGTTCGGCCAGGTGCAAGCCGCCATGGCAGAAGCGCTCGGTGCCGTGGACCTGAACGACGCCGTTGCCCGGCTTGACGCCCAGGTGCGCGCCACCGTGCGGACAGCGGCGCGGATACCGCATCTGGCCGGTTTCGTAATGCAGGCGGGGATCGCCGGCGGTCCGCGCTATGACTGGATGGTCGAAAAGCACCTGCGCCCGGCCTACGCTTTCGCACTGGAACCGTTTCACCAGCTGACCGGGGAAAGGCGGGCTGCGGGCATAGACCCCCATTTTGCCTTCATCCTGTCGACCAACGCCGCACTCGGCCCGTTCGCCCAAAGCGCCAACTCGCGTGCGCTGGCAGGCATGGATATGGCCGATCCCGATATCGCCGACGCTTATGCCGACACGCTGATTACGATCCTCAAGCATGGCGTGCTCCGCCAAAGCTGAAGCATAGAAACAAGAGGCCTCCCATGCTGCCTGGCACCTACATGATCTACGGCTGCGATCCGTCCTACTACACACGCATGGTGGAGGCGGCGATGCGCTACATGCGTGTGCCGCATCAGGCGCTGCAGAAATCGCCCGACGTGCGCGACCGTCTGGAAGCACGCGCCGGCACGCATCTCATGCCGGTGGTGGAGACGCCTGAAGGCTGGGTCATCCACGATTCCACCTACATCACCCAGCTTCTGGACATGCGCTTTCCCGGCCAGACCGTGATCCCGCGCAGCCCGGTCCAGCGCATTCTTTGCCGGGTGCTGGACGACTGGATTGACGAATGGTTCGTACGCGCCGCCTTGCACCTGCGCTGGATTGACGACGGTGCCGCGCACGAAGCCGCCGGCATGATCAGCCATGATCTGGCCGGGGCGCCCAAAGACCGGAGCCCGAACGCCGAGGAGCAGGCCATGGTCGACGCAGTCGCCGGAATGGTGCTCCCCTGGGGGCGCAAGGCCATGGGCGTGATGGCGGCCGGTGCCGAGCATCAGGACGCGATCCGCGGCGAGTTCGCCCGCTTCGTCACCGCTCTGGAGACCCATTTTAGGCAGATGCCGGCTTTGTTCGGCGCACGGCTGAGCCTGGCCGATCTGAGCCTGCTGGGTGCCATGAAAGCCCATTTCGCTACCGACAGCCTGGCCCGGGACTTCGTCGCCAGCCACGCTCCGGGCCTGCTGACCTGGAGCGAGACCAGCTGGGATCGCCAATGCGGTGACGAAGACTGGCTGGCCAATGACGCCATTCCCGCCACTTTGGAGCCGCTATTTGCTCTGATGCAGGATGGGTATTGTCATTTCCTCCCCGCCAACCGCAAGGCGGTGCAGGCGGGCGAGAAATGGGTGGTGTTCACCGCCCTTGATCAGGAGGTGCGCATGCTCACGCGCAAGGGGGCCGAGCAAAGCCGGCAGGCCTTGATTGCCGAGCTCGCCGCCATGGCCCCCGCAGACCGGGGTGCCGCCCGCCAGGCTTTGTCGGATCGCGGCCTGCTCACCGCATATGAGGACTGAGACCATGATTGATCTCTACACCGCCCCGACCCCCAATGGCTGGAAAATCTCCATTGCGTTGGAAGAGCTTGGCCTGCCCTACATCGTCCATGTGCTGGACCTTCAGGCGGGCGACCAGAAAGCGGCTGACTATCTGAAGATCAATCCCAACGGGCGCATTCCGGCCATCATCGACCACGACGCAGGCGGCCGGACGGTGTTTGAGTCCGGGGCAATCCTGCTCTATCTCGCCGAGAAGACCGGCCGGCTGATCGCCTCTGATGAAGACGGGCGCTGGCGCGCCATCCAGTGGCTGTTCTGGCAGGTGGGCGGGCTGGGGCCGATGCAGGGCCAGGCCAATGTGTTCTTCCGCTACCTGCCCGAAAAGATCGAGTTGGCGATCCAGCGCTATCAGGGCGAGACACGCCGGCTTTACGAGGTGATGGACGCGCGCCTGACCCGGACGCCTTACCTGGCGGGGGATGAGTATTCGATCGCCGACATTGCTTGCTTTCCCTGGGTGTTCGCGCACTTTTGGGCCGGCGTCCCGCTTGACCGGCTGGACGCACTGAATGACTGGAAGACGCGTCTGGAGCAGCGCCCGGCGGTGCTGAAGGGCCTCGGCATCCCGCCCTTGCCGGATATGACAAAACTCGCCAGCGCCGGCCGCAAGCTTGTGACATGAAGCCCTCTGCGCGCAGCATCATTCCGGCCCTGATCGCCAGCCGCCGGCTGCGTGCGGCGCAACGCGGCCTGGCCGGCTTGCGCCGGCACCTGTCCGGGGCCAGACCTGTGGTGGAGTATTTCCATCAATGCGATGACCCTTACTCATGGTTGGCGGCGCGCGCGCTGGGCCATCTGGCCGATTGCTACGGCGTGACCGTACGCCCGCATCTGGTTCAACCGCCCGACGCAGCGGCAGCCCCCGACCGCGAACGCCTGCAAGCGTGGTCCCTGCGCGACGCCCGGACCCTGGCCACAGGACTGGGCCTCGCGGCGGCGCGCGCGAGAGCGCTCACGCCGGACGAGGTCCGGGCCGCAGAGGCTGCGCTTGCCGGGATTGATGATCCCTATCGGTTCGCCGCCGCATCAGCCGCCATTGAAGCGGGCCAGAGCATTGCGCCCGGCCCGTCAGGCGATGCGCAGGCGGCACTGGAGTCCGGCACGGCCCGGCGCGCACGCCTCGGCCACTATCTCGGTGCCACCTTCCATTTCGAAGGGGAGTGGTATTGGGGGCTCGATCGGCTGGGCTTTCTGGAGACCCGGCTGGGAACCATAACCGGCCGCGAGCCGGCACCCTTCACCGCGCGGCTGGATGTCCGCGAGGCTGCGGCATCGGACATAACCGCCGCCGGGAGCCGCCCGCGCCTGGACGCATTCGTATCGCTGCGCAGCCCCTATACCTGGCTCGCCATGGACCGGCTGATGGCGCTGGCGAAAACCTACAAGGCCGACCTGCGCCTGCGTCCGGTGCTACCCATGGTCATGCGCGGCCTGCCCGTACCGCGCGCCAAGCGTCTGTATATCGTGCGCGATACGAAGCGCGAAGCCGAGCGCCTGGGCCTGCCTTTCGGGCGCATCGCCGATCCGGTAGGGCGGCCGGCCGAACGGGGGCTGGCGGTGCTGTTTCATGCCATGACGCTTGGGCGCGGGCCGGACTTCGCGCGCGCTTTCCTCAAGGGCGTGTTTGCCGACGGCATCGACGCCGGAAGCGCACGCGGACTTGATTATCTGGGGGCGCAAGCCGGGCTGACGTCCGCTGATATACGCGCCGGGCTCAGCGATGATACATGGCGCGCGCAGGCCGAATCCAATCGCGAGGCCATGCTCAAGCTGGGGGTCTGGGGCGTTCCGGTTTTCCAGGTCAACGACCGGCCTGCCCATTGGGGCCAGGACCGGCTCTGGGCCGTGGAGGCGGACCTTCAGGCGGCGCACGACGCGGCCAAAGGAGGCTGATCATATGCAGCGGGGCCAGGCACACGCGCGCCTGTGCAAGGGCGCCGGGTTGGCCGCAATGGCCATCGCGCTGGCCGCATGCGGCCCGCCGCGGGCCGTGACCCCTGACGCCTGCATCGAGATCGCGAGGCCTGACCCTGGCACGCCGCAAGCCGGCATGGTCTGGATCGCGCCGGGCGAGGTGGCGCTCGGCTCGCCGGACTTTTACCCCGAGGAGCGCCCGGTGCGCACGGTCGCCGTGGACGGGTTCTGGATCAGCACGCATGCCGTGACCAATGGCGAGTTCGCGGCGTTTGCGGAGGCGACCGGATATGTCACGATCGCCGAGCGCGACGGTCCGGATACAGGTGGCGGCGCAGTGTTCGGACCCGGTGTGCAGGTGCGCGACTGGTCCGATATCCGCGCCTGGTGGCGGTATGAGCCCGAAGCCAACTGGCGCCAGCCTACCGGCCCGGGAAGCTCGATTGAGGGTCGCAGCGCCTTTCCGGTGGTGCAGATCGCCTATGAAGACGCACTGGCCTATGCGCGCTGGCGCGGGCACGACTTGCCTGAAGAGGCCGAATGGGAACGCGCGGCTCGCGGTGGGCTGGAGGGCGCAGTCTATGCCTGGGGCGACGAGTCGCGCCCGGGCGGAGACTTCCGCGCGAATCACTGGCAGGGCGCGTTTCCGTTCGAAGACAATGGCGCAGACGGGTTCGCAGGACTGTCGCCTGTGGGCTGCTATCCGCCTAATGATTTCGGCCTGTACGACATGGCGGGCAATGTCTGGGAATGGACCACCAGCACATGGCAGCGCCCGGGTTTCCGCGTGATCAAGGGCGGGTCATTCCTGTGTTCTGACACATACTGCCATCGCTATCGCCCTGCGGCCCGGCAGCCCGGCGATGAAACCTTTTCGACGGAACATCTGGGCCTGCGGACCGTCTGGCGGGGGGCGCCGCCGGATTAAGCGCCAAGGACGCCTTCAGGCGATGTCCCAGGGCGGCGGCGGCATGGAACGATGGGCTTTGGCGATGGCTTCGGACCATTGCGCGCCCAGGTCGCGGAAATAGGGATCATCGGTCTCGATGCGGCGCTGCGCGCCTTTCAGGGCGTCCGGGCGGATGGTGATCATGTCAAACGGCAGGCCGAAACCGAGATTGGAGCGCAGGGTGGAATCAAACGAGATCAGACCCAGCTTGATCGCTTCAACCAGAGGCGTGTCGGTTCTCAACGCCCTGTCCAGAATGGGCTTTCCGTACTTCAGCTCGCCAACCTGCAGATAGGGCGTATCCGGCCCGCACTGGATCGCATTGCCTTCGGCGTAAATCAGATAGAGGCCCAGCGCGCCGCCTCTGATCTGACCGCCCAGCAGCACAGTGGCACCCATGGAGACGCTCTCGGCCTCCAGCCCGGCCTCGAAATCAATTCGCACGGTCTTGATGGCGTGCCCCACCAGCTGGACCGCCCGGAACAAGGTCGGCGCAGTGAGCAGGGTTTCAGGCCCGTCGGAATCAGGCAGCTTGATCCCGTCTTTCAGGCGGTTGAGCGCGGTTTGGGTTACCGAGAGATTGCCCGCTGTCGCTATGGCGATGACGCGCTCGCCCGGCACTTCAGTGACAAACAGCTTTTTGTAGATCGCGATGTTGTCGACGCCCGCATTGGTTCGGGTATCTGCGATCATCGCCAGACCGTCTTCCAGCAACATGCCAACGCAATACGTCATGAATGCAGCGCTCCAACGCGCAGTTCAGCCCCCGCAGGCGGAGTGATAGCCGATTCCATACCGGCATGCGCGGCCTATTGCTGCCGCTGGGCCTGGGGATGGCTGCGCACCTGCAGGCTGACCGTCATGCGCTCGCCTGAGCCACCATAGCTGGCACCGCGCACCGGGGCGGCGCCCAGATAGTCCAGCGCGGAGGCGACGCGTACATAGCTTTCATCCGGGCAGACGGCCAACCAGTACATGAAGCTCGCCATGGCGCTGTTCGGCGGCTGGGGCCTCATCGACGGCACCAGCGCCCTGCTGCGCGACTGGCGAGAACGCCGCGGCCGCTCCGGCGGGCCGGTCCCGTCCTGAGGCACCTCCCTACCCGACTGACCGGTCCGCCTGTAAGACCAGCTTGCGGTAGTCGTTCAGATCGCCGTCATAGCGCGAGGCCTTGCCGTCCTTGACCAGCCAGAGCTGATCGGCGGTGCCTTCGGCCAGATAGACATCGTGGGTAATCAGGACCACCGCACCGTTATAGTCATTGAGGGCGTAGATCAGCGCTTCGCGGCTGTCGATGTCCAGGTGCGAGGTTGGCTCGTCCAGGATCAGGATATGGGGCTTTTCCATCGCCATGAGGCCCAGCAGCAGCCGCACCTTCTCACCGCCTGACAGCTTTTCGATTTTGGTCTCCACCTTCTCGTGTGAGAAGCCCATGGCGGCGGCGGCGGCGCGCTGTTTGGCTGGCGGCGTGTCCTTGGGCAGGGCGTCGCGCACATGGTCCAGCACGGTTTCGCCCGGGTGCAGCTCGTCCATCTGGTCTTGCGAGAAATAGCCGATGCGCAGCGAGCGCGGTGCCACCCGGTCGCCCGACAGGAGCTCCAGGCGCTTGGCGATGGATTTGACCAGAGTGGTCTTGCCCTGGCCATTGGCACCGACAATGGCGATGCGGTCCTCAGGGTCCAGGCGCAGATCAATGCCTGTCAGGATCACCGCATCCTCGCCATAACCCACTGACGCATCGCGCAGCTGCAGCAGTGGCGGAGACAGCTTGTCAGTGGAGGTGGGGAAGGAGAACGGCGTCGTGCGCTCTTCCAGCGGCACGGTGATCTCCTGCATCTTCTCCAGCATTTTCACGCGCGACTGGGCCTGGGTGGCCTTGGAGGCCTTGGCCCGGAAGCGGTCGATGAAGGCCTGCAGATGGGCGCGGTCAGCATCCTGCTTGGCGCGCTGGCTCTCCAGCAAGGCTGTTTTGGCGGCGCGCAGGCGCAACCAGGCATCATAGCCGCCGGGCGAAACCGACAGCTGCTTGTGCTCCAGCGCCATGGTGTGGGTGACGCAGCGATTGAGCATCTCCCGGTCGTGGGAGACCACGAGCACCGTGTGGGGATACTTCTTCAGATAGGTCTCAAGCCAGGCCGCGCCCTCCAGATCGAGATAATTGGTGGGCTCGTCCAGCAGAAGCAGGTCGGGCTCTGAGAACAACACGCCCGCAATGGCGGCGCGCATACGCCAGCCGCCGGAAAACTCACGAGTCGGGCGGTAGAGGTCGGCATTGGTAAAGCCCAACCCCATGAGCACGTCCGCGGCGCGCGCCTCGGCGGACCAGGCGTCGATGTCAGCGAGGCGCATATGGATCTCGCCGATCCGGTCCGGGTCCATGGCCGTCTCGGATTCCTGCATCAGGGCGTGACGTTCGGCATCGGTGGCCAGAACCACCTCCAGGATCGTGTCGTCGGACGGCTCCACCTCCTGCGCGACCCAGCCCATGCGCGCGCCCTTGTTGAGGCGGATGGCGGAATCCGGAGACGGGGTCTCGATCTCCTCGCGGATCAGCTTGAGCAGTGTCGACTTGCCCGTACCGTTGCGGCCAACAAGCCCGACCTTCCAGCCGCTGGATATCTGCGCGGACGCATTCTCGAACAGAGAGCGCGCGCCGATGCGGTAATCGAGATTTGTGATCGTGAGCATGGGTGCGGTTTAGTCATGCCAGCGCGCAGCGCAATGGGGCGCAGCGTCTGCTTCTCACTTTACGCGGGCGCAAAAGCAAGGCCGCACCGTGCGCCTGCCGGTGCAGCGCGAGACGCTGGACCCCGCGGCAGCCTGGCTGTCGGACATCTCCGCCGCCCGGGACGGCACTCTGGCGCGCCTGGCGGCCCCGGTCGAGGACCTGTCCTGAGGGGCAGTGCCAGAATCAGTCCCGGGCTTGCGCCAGTTCATCCCAACGGCGTGTGAAGGCGTGCGAGGGCGACCCGTTCACGGCGATCGGGTCAACCCGGTACCAAGGCTCGAGCGCGCTGGCGTCGCGGGCCGCCAAGTGTATTTCGTCCGATAATGAGATCAGGTCTGCGCCCACATCGCGCAGCGTTTTGGCCAGGCTGTTGCTGGTGTGGAAGGACACATGGCCGTTGCGCGGCGACGCATACCACCAGTCCGGCACCAGTGAATCCGGCTGCAGCAAGGTGGAGAACAACACGACGCCGCCCGGAGCGAGCAAATCGAGCAGCGCCTCGAACAGGGCGTGCTGGCCGGGCACGTGCTCGACCACTTCAAACGCTGTCACGATATCAGCCCGCCAGTCCGGCAGGAGTGCGTCGGCGTAAAATGGATCATAGGATACCGCGTCGATATCGTGATCACGGAGCAATTGCGCGGTGCGGCCGCGGCCGCCACCGTAATCGATCAGTCGCTTGCCAGCGCACAGCGGCGCGAGCCAGCCGGCCAGCCGGGCCGGCCGCTCCTCCTCGAAGGGCGGGTCGCAGCGGCCATAGTCATCGTTGTAGATCCGGCCGCGAAACGTGCCAGCCTGCCAGGCATGCATGTCGCAGAAGCGTGCAAAGCCGCATCCGGTGCATTTTACGAGCGGCGTCTGGCCAATATCCTCCTTGTACAGACGTGCGCCCTCGAAATAGTCGCCGCACGATACGTTGGCCTCCTTGAGAAGGACGCGCGTTTCCCCCTCCCCGCACACGGGGCAGGCCGTCTTGTCGGATGCCGGCATAAACGCCTCTGCTGTGGCTGCGCGCACGGATCGAGCCGAACCGCGCCGGGACCCGCACGGTGTTGCATCGATTTACGACCCTGAACTTCCCATAATGCATGGCTGGAGGCATGGCGAGCACGCGGGGGCCAGGACATGTGCGTTCGATCCGGACGCACTGAACTGTTGTGGCAACCAATCATGCCCGCGCGCGTTGTCTGAACTATGCCCTACGCTCACGGAGTGACCATGGCCCGCGCGCTGCATCTGCTTGTGAACCGGCATGCCGGCGCCTTCACCCGTGACCTGACGGTTGACGCGGTTGTGACCGGGCTGGAAAGCGCGGGCTGGTCTCCGGTCACGACCACAGACATCACAGATGATCTCGATGCAGGCATTGCGCAGGCGATCAGCGCACAACACGATTACCTGGCCATCGCTGCGGGCGACGGCTCGGTCGCCGCCCTGGCCACGGCACTGGCCGAGGTGAACAATCCTCCGCCCTTGCTGGTGCTGCCCGCAGGCACCGCCAATCTGCTGGCGCGGCGGCTGTGCGGCGAGGCGGATATGGCGATTGTCATCGCCGCATCCGAGCACTGGATGCCGCGCCACATCCCCTGCGGGCGGGTGGATGGCCGGGTATTCATGATCGCTGCCGCTGTCGGCATTACGCCCAACTTCGCCCGTGCACGAGAGCTGCTGCGCGAGCCGCCTCATGACGGACGCCTGACCGCCATCTGGCGCCAGCTGCAGGCGGGGATGCGCACCCTGTCGACGCGCTATATCGGCTTTCTGGTGGATGAGGAGACGCGCTACCGGCCGGCCAAGGCGGCCTATATCTCCGTGGGCCGGATGGGCGACGCCCATGCGCGCGATGGCGAGTCCGTGTTTGCACCGCTTTTGGAGATCTATGCCGGGCGGCCCCACGGCGTAATCGACATGTCGGTGATGGTGGCCCGCGCCGCCTTCAACGATTTTGAAAACCAGCCGCGCGCCTGGCGCGCCACCGCCCGGCGGATCGAGGCCGATTCCAAGCGGCCCCTGCCGCTGATCATTGATGGCGAGCCGATGGAGGCGCACTCCCCGGTGGTGTTCGAGTTGATCGAGGATGGCCTGTGTGTCATGTCCGCAAAGATATGATCCGTCTGTTGCACATGGCCGATTTGCATTTCGGCGACGAAAGCCAGCTTCTGGTCGAGTCCTTGAGCGAATACTGCCGCGATAATCCGCCTGACGCCGTGATCGCCACCGGCGATTTCACGCAGGCCGGCCGCCGCAGGGAATTCGACAAGGCGCGCCGCTTTTTTGAGTCCCTCAACGTCCCTGTCGTGGGCGCTCCGGGCAATCATGATGTCCCGGTCTATGCACTCGATCATCGCTTCGTGACACCCTGGCAGCGCTTTCATCGTCTGGTGGGGCCGGTGGTCTCGCCACGTCTGAAAACCGGTGCCTTCCATGTGGAAACCCTGCACACGGCCCGGCGTGCGCAGTTTCGGCTGGACTGGTCGCTGGGGCGGGTCTCACGCCGCGATGTGAAAAACCTGGTCGACCGGTTCGACCCGCAGGACGATGCGATGCGTATCGCCGCCTGCCATCATCCCCTGATCACGCCGGACGAATCCGGCCGGGGGCGCACGCAGCGCGGGCCTGAGGCGGCGACGGAGCTGGCGCGCCACTGCAACCTGGTGCTGACGGGCCACCTGCACCGCACCTTCGCCGTACCGGTCATAAGCGGTGACAGCAATTGCTGGTTTGTCGGTGCCTCCACCGCCTTCTCCGGACGTACACGGATCGAACCGGCAGGCTTCAACGAGATATTCCTTGAGCCCGACCGGATTCGTCTTGTGCACCATGAGGCCGACACGGCCGGGCGCTTTCACCCGGCCCGCGAGCAGGACCTGCCCGTGAACGCCTGATGGCCGCGATCAGAGTGTTCTGGCCGCCGGTTTGACGCCCGGCGCCGCGTGTGCGCGCTCCTCAACATGGCGGCGAAGGAGCGCGACATTGCGCTTGTTGGCTCTGAAGCCCACGTCGAACACGCTGCCCAGTATCGGAATTGATCCGAACAGGAAATCGATCCCGATATTGAAGAGCATCCGCAGCCGCAGTGAGCGGGGAACGCCCATGCGGCGGGCTTCGAACAGAATGTACAGCGCAGGCAATGCAGCGAGCGCGTCACCCAGGCCCAGCACAAGACCGAGAACGGGATCGAGCCCGAAGCGGATTCCGGTGCCCGGAATGCGGAAACGGCTGTCCATTAGCCGGGCCAGCTGCTCGAGCCGCTCAAGTGCCCGCAAGTGCCCCATCAGGGTCTAGCGCCGCGCGATGATCCAGACCGCATGTACGATGCCGGGGATATAGCCCAGCAGCGTCAGGAGGATGTTGATCCAGAACTGAGCGCCGATGCCGACCTGCAAGAACACGCCCAGCGGCGGCAAGAGAATGGCGGCGATGATGCGGACAATATCCATGGAAATACCTCTCAGGCGTGGCGGCGCAGTGCGCGCCTTCGCCCAGAGATAACGCCGGCCTGGCAGGGCAGTTCCGGTGCAGCTGCGGTCAGCAAGGCCGCGTCACATCGGAACCGGGGCTCAATCACCCAGCGTGCGGTCGATCATTTCATGGACGTTGACGCTGTGTGTGTTCGCCCGGATCCGCCGCAAGGCTGCCTCGGCCTTCGACTGGCGCCCGGCGTCAAACCGGCGCCAGGTTTCGAAAGACCGCACCAGGCGGGCCGCAGTCATCGGATTAACTGCCTCGATGGCAATGATACCGTCGGCCACGAACGCGTAGCCCGATCCGTCCGCAGCATGGAACTGGCGCGGATTGGCCATGGCGAAGGCGCCATACAGCGCGCGCGCGCGATTAGGGTTTTTCAAAGTGAAGAGCGGATGGGCGCTCAGCGCGTGCGCCCGTTCCAGACCTTCCGTCGCGGACGCGACCTGGATCGAGAAAAACTTGTCCATGACCAGCGCATCGTCACGCCAGCGGATCTCAAACGCCTCGAGCGCCGTATCGAAGGCCTGGCCACCGGCTTGCGACAGGCCGCGAAGGGCCGCCATCGTCTCGGTCATGTTGCCGGCAGCCTTGAACGCGGCGAGCAGCTGATCGCCAGCTTCAGGGCCCCTGGCGGCCTGCAGGCTCAGAAAGGCCGCGCGCAGGGCCCGCCGTCCGATCGCCTCATTGTCAAGCGCGTCCGGCGCAGGGGCCGGGCTTTGAAGCTCGTCCTCGATCAGGTCCTTCAGCGCGTGAGCCAGCGTCTGGCGCGCCCTGATCAGGGCTTTGTACAGCGCTTCAGGATCCGGCGTGCCGGTCATCTGGAACAGATCGGAGAGCACGGGCGGCCTGACCACGCTTGCTGCGAAGCCGGGATCATAGTCTGGCCGGCTGAACTCGGTCCGCAGCGCGCCAGCGATCCGGTCAAGGTCCGGCCCGTCCTGGGCCTTGCCGTCCGCCGCCGCGATGATGGCAGACGCCATCAGCGACTGGCCGGCATCCCAGCGCGTGAAAGGGTCTGGCTCGTGCGCCACCTGCACCAGCCGGTCCTCATCCGTGAGGTCGGTGTGCAGGCGCACCGGCGCATTGAACCCGCGCAGCACAGCGGGAATGACGCGCCCGGACGCACCATGGAAGGTAAATGTCTGGCGATCCTCGCGCAGCACGCAGTGGTGCTCGTCAGACACCTCGCCGCCCGCCTGCGTCCCCAACCTTGCGGGCTCACCCGTTGCGGTCAGGAAGCCGATGCGCAGCGGAATGGGCAGCGGTGTCTTGTCAGGCTCGCCTTGCGTGGGTGCGATCACCTGCCGGACCGTGATGTCGACGGCATCGTCCCCGGGACGATACACGGTCTCCACATGAAGCTGGGGCGTCCCGGCCTGCTCATACCAGCGCAGCGCCGCAGCCCGATCAGCCTCGCTGCTGAAATTGAAGGAACCGACAAAATCTTCGAGCGTGGCCGCCGTCCCATCACAGGTGTCAAAGAAAGTCTGCATCCCCGAGCGGAACGCATCCTTTCCGACCAGCTCGCGAATGACGCGCACGACTTCTGCGCCTTTCTGATAGACGGTCGCCGTGTAGAAATTGTCGATCTCTTCGTAGGCACCCGGACGCGGCGGGTGCGCCAGAGGGCCGTCATCTTCAGGAAACTGTCGCGCTCGCAGGCTTTCCACATCGCTGATGCGCTGGACGGCGCGATTGCGCTGGTCAGACGAGAACTCCTGGTCGCGGAAGACAGTCAGCCCTTCTTTCAGGCATAGCTGGAACCAGTCGCGCAGCGTGATGCGGTTGCCCGTCCAGTTGTGGAAGTACTCGTGGGCGACCACGCCTTCTACATTCAGGAAGTCCGCGTCCGTCGCGGTGTCGGGATCGGCCAGCAGCAAGGAAGAGTTGAAGATATTCAACCCCTTGTTCTCCATGGCTCCGAAATTGAAATCGCGCACGGCGACGATGTGAAACTCAGACAGGTCGTACTCGCGCTCGAACACCGCTTCGTCCCACGCCATCGAGCGCTTGAGCGAGTCCATGGCAAACCAGGCGCGGCCGGCCTGACCGGGATCAACGTGGATAGCCAGATATACCGCCTTGCCCGACCGGGTGACAAAGCGGTCTTCAATGCTGTCATACCGGCCCGCCACCAGCGCGAAGAGATAGCATGGCTTCAGGAACGGATCCTCGAACACAGCGTAGTGGCGCCCGTTCTCGAGATCACCCGCCTCGACCCGGTCGCCATTGCTCAGAAGCGTGGGAAATCCGGCCTTGTCCGCTGTTACGCGCACCGTGTAGCGCGACAGGCAATCAGGACGGTCGAGGAAATAGGTGATCCGGCGGAAACCCTCCGCCTCGCACTGGGTGCAGAAGCGGCCGCCTGACAGGTACAGGCCGGTCAGTTCGGTATTGGCGGACGGATCGATCACGGTGGTGATCTCCACTACCGCCTCGTCGCCCAGACCGCGCAGGGTGAGCGACACATCATCGACCGCATACTCGTCCTCCCCCAGATCTCGGCCGTTCACAGCGACCCGCTCGAGCATCATTTTTTCGCCGTTCAGCACCAGATCCGCCGCATGACGGTCGATCCGCTTGATCGTCAGTTTGGATCGGACGCGGGTGGCGTGCGCATCGAGATCAAAATCGATCTCCGTGCGCGCAATGGCGAAGGCCGGAGCGGTGTAATCACTGAGCTTGATAGCCATGTCGCGCCTTTGTTTCTGGAAGCGTGTGCCCTGCGGGTCCGGGCCGCGCCAGAGAAGGCAGACCTCAGGCCGCGAGCCGGCGCGCCGCCTGCCAGCGCGGCACCATGCCTAGTCTGGAGGGTCTCGCACTGATCGCGACGGTGTTCCGGATTGACATGGTTGTAGACGGAAGCGGGGTTGACGGCAATTGAGCGCGGCCACCCTGTCGACAGGCATCAGGGACATGCCGCCACGCCCGGTCAGGCACCAGCTGCCCCCTCAACGGGCATCGCGGCCCGGGGTGGGTTTGATGCAAGGGGCGGGGGTGGGCGTCGGGTCAGAACGAGTCTCTGTTGGCTGGGCTGACGGGTCAACGCCAGTGTAGGACAATATGTTCCTACTACGAGCCGGGCGATGGTTGCAAAATCGAAAGCCGTACAATCAGACCTCACCCATGACGCTTGCACCATCATACCTGCCAGCCCCACCATGACGGATATCACTGCGATGACTGCCCCGGAGCCTGATATGACCGCGTCACCTGCAGACCTCGCCAAACGCCATGCACCCCAGCTTCAGGCGGCCCTGAACGCCTGCGCCACGCGCGAGCAGTGGAGCCCGTTCAAGGAATCGCCGAGCTCGAAAATCCATGGCGAGGCGCGCCCGGCTGAAGGCAAGTCCGGTTTCGAGGCGCTGCTCGGCAAGGCTTTTGAGCTCGATCAGCCCGGCACTGTCGGCACAGTTGGTCACGAGATCTCGCCCTACACGCTCGAGCCGCTTGGGATTGCCTATCCCAAATCAGATCCCGACACGCTGTTCGACGCCGCCCGCGCGGCGATGAAGCCCTGGGACAGGCTGAGCCCGGCCGAGCGCGCCGGCGTCTGTTTTGAAATGGCGTTCGCGCTGGAGGAGCAGGCCTTCATCAATGCGCACGCGACCATGCATACCGCCGGTCAGGCTTATCTGATGGCGTTCTCCGGCAGCGGCGCCAATGCGCTTGATCGCGGGGTGGAAGCGCTTGCCTATGCCTACAAGGCGATGGCGGACGTCCCGCGCGCCGCCGAATGGGAGAAGGATTTCGGACGCACCGGCCGGGTGCGCCTGAAGAAAAGCTTCCGCCTGCGTCCGCGCGGCGTTGCGGTGGTGGTGTGCTGCGCGACCTTCCCCTTGTGGAACGCCTATCCGGCGGTGTTCGCCAACCTCATGACGGGCAATGCGGCCATCCTGAAGCCCCACCCCAACGGCATTTTGCCCGTGGCGCTCGCCGTGCGGCGCATGCGCGAGGTGCTCGTCAAAGCCGGCCTCGACCCAAACATGGTGCTGCTGGCCGCCGATGAGCGCGAGGCCCCGATCACGATCGAGCTTCTCAAACACCCTGCCTGCGCAATCATCGACTATACCGGCAGCCAGCGTTTCGGCACCTGGATCGAGGAACATTGCGCAGACCGGCTTGTCTATACCGAAACAGCCGGATGCAATGCGGTGGTGCTGGACAGTTTTGATGATATCGACGCCTGCCTTGGCGGACTGGCCAACGGGCTGTGCGGCTTCTCCGCCCAGATGTGCACCAGCCCGCAAAACATCCACATCCCTGCGCAGGGCGTGCGCGTGCAGGGAGAGGCGATGGATTTCAAGGCGGTAGCCACGCGCATCGCAGACGCCATCGCAGAGCGCATCGCCAGCCCGGCGCGCGCCGCGGGGCTGTGCGCTGCGGTTCAGGCCGAGCAGTCGCTGGAGCTGATCAAGCAGGTGCGCGCACGCGTGCTGGCGTCAGGCGGCGAGGTTTTGCTGGATTCGCGCCCCTACGCCCACCCTGATTTTCCCAAGGCGCGCACCGCCACGCCACTTGTGGTGTCAGTGGATGCCAGCCAGATCGATCTGTACGGCGAAGAAGTTTTCGCCCCGGTCTGCTTCCTCATCCGGGAGGCCTCCAGCGAGGCGGCGCTGGAGAACGCGGCGCGCATTGCGGCCGAACGGGGCGCGATCTCGTCCTATCTCTATTCGGCCGACCGGGACTTCATCGCCGACGCCCAGGACCGGTTTGCAGACGCCGGCGCGTCGCTGTGGATCAATATGGATGACCGCATGCCGATCAATTTTGCGGCGGCGTATTCCGATTATCACGTCACCGGGCTGAACCCGGCCGGCAATGCGTGCCTGGCTGATCTGGCCTTCGTGGCGAACCGGTTCCGCATCGTCCAGTTCCGCGAGCCTGTACCGGCCGGAGCCGCACAGTGAGCGCTGTCCGGTTTGAGGGCTCGGGACTGGATATCCTGGCCGCCTGGCGCGACGCCGGACGCATTGCCGGCTTCGCCAGCCTGCTGGGTTTTGACGTGGCGGCGTTTTCAGACGGTGAGGCGCGTCTGGAATGCCCGGTCATGCCCGATCACGCCAACCTGATGGCCGGCGTGCATGGCGGCGTGATGGCCGGATTGATGGATGCGGCGACGGGGTGCGCCCTGCTGACACGGCTTGAAGAGGGTCAGCGCTTTGCCACCACTGATCTTCAAATCCGCTATGTCCGCGCAGCGCCGATCTCGACCCCGCGCCTGACCGCGCACGCCCGGATCCTTCATCACGGGCGCACGCTCGCCATTGCCGAGTGTACGGTGTCGTCAGACGAAGGCATTCACGCGCGCGGCACAGCCGGGATGATGATCAAGTCCCGTCCGGCTCGCTGAACAGCGCCGCCACCTCCCGCCGGACCACCTTGCCCACCGGATTGCGCGGCAGCGCGTCGACGCGGTGGATAATTTTGGGTGCCGCGACGGTGCCGATGGCGTCCTTCACCGCGGCGCGCAGAATGTCGTCCGTCACCGTTGGCACCGCCACGACCGCCGCCTCCACCCGCTCGCCCCAATAGGCGTCGGGTGCGCCGAACACGCAGACCTCGCTGACGCCGTCCACAGCCAGCAGGGCGCGCTCCACCTCGGCAGGATAGACATTGAAGCCGCCCGTGATCAGCATCTCGCGCGAGCGTCCGCGGATGAACACGTGCCCGTCCGGGTCAATCCGGCCCAGATCACCCGTGCGCAGCCAGCCATCATGCGTGGCGAGCGCCTCGCCGGTCAGATAGCGCGGTGCCACCACCGGACCGCGCGCCAGAATTTCCCCTGTCCCTTCTGCGTCAGGCTGGTCGATGCGCAGCTGTGCGGACGGGCAGGCCCGGCCGGCGCTTTCCAGCTTGCCGGTCGCCGCCATCTCGCCCGCAGTCATGGCGCAAAGCACCATGGGCGCTTCGACCAGGCCATACATGACCGCCAGCTTCGGCCCAAAGGCCGCCCACGCCCTGCGGATCTGAGCCGGGGCCATAGGCGCTGCCGAGTAGATCAGCTCACGCAGCGCGGCAAACCGCTCGGGCCTCGCCAGCCCGCTTTCCGCCAGCTTGATGATCAGCGTCGGCGGCATGAAGGCGAGCGTCACGCCTGCGCGCTCCATGGTGTCAAGCAAGGGCGCAGGCGACAGGTCTGACGCTATGACATGGCGTCCGCCCGCGATAAGAACGGGCAGGAGAAAATGAAAGGCGCCGTGGGACAGCGGCGCGGCGGCCAGATTGACGTCGCTTTGCGTCACCGCAAAAACCCGGGTGATCTCGTCTGCCACTGTGGCGATCACGCGCTGGGTTTGGGCCACCGCCTTGGGCCGCCCGGTCGTGCCTCCGGTGAGCTTGATGCTCATCAGGTCATCGGGCACCAGCGCCGGCAGTGTGAAGGTTTCGGCCGACGCGCTGAGCGTATCCAATCCTGACGGGTCTCCGGCGCGAAATGTCGCCACCGGCGCCCCGCCACCGCTGAGGCAGGCCTTGCAAGCCTCATCCATCAGGATCAGCGCCGGCTGCAGCGTGCGGCAGATCTCGTCATTCAGCGCCAGGGCGCTTTTGGGATTGAGCGGCAACCAGGCATGGCCCGCCATGAACACGCCAAACATCGCCACGACGTGATCGGCATGATTGCGCGCGGCGATAGCGACAACCGTCCCGCACCTGTCTCCCAGACGCTGGCGCAGCCCCGCGCCGAGCGCCATCGCCCGCCGGGCCAGATCGCGATAGCTGAGCTGCACGCCCAGATCGTCTTCCAGCGCGATCGCGTCCGGCCAGCGCTGCGCCGCTTCCAGAAACCGCGCAATGGGTGCCGTCATGCCGGGCGCTCCAGCACGGTCACGGCGGTGGCGGCCTCCTCGCATTGCAGGAAACCGCCGCCATTCTCCGCCACGGCGATGCGGGCACCGGACACCTGGCGCGGACCGGCTTCGGCGCGCAGATGCAGGCAAAGCTCGTACAGCTGCGCAATGCCCGTCGCACCGACCGGATGCCCCTTCGAGATGAGGCCGCCCGACGGATTGACGGGAACCCGCCCGCCCAGCGTGGTGTGGCCAGCTTCGGCAAACGCCCCGCCCTGCCCCACTTCGCACAGCCCGAGATTTTCCACTTGCTGGACTTCAGCATAGGCCGTGGCGTCATGAACCTCGGCCAGGTCAATATCGCGCGGACTGATGCCGGCGGACTCATAGGCCGCCAGCGCCACGCGGCGCCCGACATGTGCGGCGAAATCAGCCGGCGCGCGGTCTGCCCCGCTGCCCAGAGCAAAGCCGCGCAATTTCACCGCCCTCGCCCGGGCCGCATGCGGGACCGCTCCCGCCGCCATCAGCACCAGGGCGGCGGCACCATCGCTGACCGGGGCGCACATAGCGCGGGTGAACGGCCACACGATCAGCTTGTCGGCGAGGACTGCCTCAATGCTCATCGCCGAACGGTATTGGGCCAGCGGGTTCAGCGTCGAATGGCCGTGATTCTTTGACGCCACCGCCGCCAGCTGGCGCTGGGTGGAGCCAAACGTCTTCATGTGCAGGCGCGCAAAGGCGGCATAGCTGTCCATGAAGAAGCTGCGGGGCTGGGCCTCCTGACCCCGCAGCGCCTCGGGAATGAGCTCGCTGGCCAGACCAGAAACCTCGGCATGGACGCGATCCACCGTCTCGATATCCGTGCCGCCGCGAAACGCAGCCGCGACTTGTTCGGGCCGGTCGGGGAAAAACATTTTCTCGGCACCCACCACCAGCACGCACGAGTACATCCCGGCCCGGATGGCGGCGGCCGCCTGGATAACAGCGGTGGAGCCGGAGGCGCAGGCATTCTCCACATTGACCACGGGGATGGCGCCGATGCCCATCGCGCGCAGCGCCACCTGGCCGCGGATCGTGTTCTGGCCTTCCAGCATGGGCTGGCGCGTATTGGAGAACCAGGCCGCCTCAATCCGGTCCGGGCCGATGCCGGCGTCCGCCAGCGCCGCGTTCACCGCCTCGGCGGTGAGAGACTTCACACTGGTCTCAGGACGCTTGCCCATCGCCGTCATGGCGATCCCGGCGATGTAGAGCGCGGTCATTCAGAGGATGACTCCAGCCGTTTGATCAGAGCGGAGAACGCGGCAAGTGGCCAATAACCCCCGACATCCTCAAGCCTGCGAACCTGGCGCAGGATGCGGCGCGGGCGTCAGAGCGCACTGATCTGGTGGCCAGGGGCCCAGGCACCGTGGAAACCAGCCGGCACGCGTTGGGGTAACTTCACGCGTGCCAGGGGCGGCTGCGAGAAATCCTTTGCATTCAGGATCAACGCTTCGGATGCACCGCTTTGCGCATCGAAGATGAAGCTGATGACATAGCCGTCATCCTCATCCTTCGCATCGATTTTGGGCGCATAAGCCGGCTCGGAGCCAAACCGTCCGGGGCCAAACGGATGCGCCACGCCCTGCCCGATTGAGAGATCGTACTTCACCAGCCCGTCAAAGAGCTGGGTCTGTGTGTTGGGAATGGAGACGTGGTAGGAATACCGGCTCTTGCGCCCCGTCCTGTCTAGATTGATCACCGGGAACTCTGTAACCCGGTCATCCACTGGACGCTCGGTGACGGCACCGGTCTTCAAATTGAAGCGCCACTCATGCAGCACGGCCTGCAGCGCCAGCACGCCGACCATAGGCGCGTATGGACCGAAAGCCGGGTCGGGGCGCAAGCCATTGGGGATCATCTTGCAGGCGAAGAAGACGATCTCGTCACCCTCCTCCCACGCATTGACGCCATGATAGATGTAGCACGGGTCAGCTTCGAACCAGCGCACATCGCCGGTCCCGTCCTTGCGCAGCACGCCGAACCTTGTGGCCTGGCCCTTGGGCTGGTGGATCTGCCACATGCCGTTGCGCATGCCGGACTCGGTGAACACGACCGGCAAATCCATCAGCACCATGTAGTTTTTGGTGATCGCCATGTCGTGGGGAAGGCGGGGCCCGGGGAGTTCAATCTCGCGAAACCAGCTGAGCTCATTGTCGCGTGAAATCACTCCGGCGCTCATCACCGGCCTGTACAGGTCATAATCGAAAAACACGAACTCGCCGGTTTCGGGGTCCACCTTGGAGTGGGCCGATACATTGCCGGGCAAACGCCCTGAAAAC
Source organism: Hyphomonadaceae bacterium BL14 (assembly GCA_027627705.1). Taxonomy (NCBI): domain Bacteria; kingdom Pseudomonadati; phylum Pseudomonadota; class Alphaproteobacteria; order Hyphomonadales; family Hyphomonadaceae; species Hyphomonadaceae bacterium BL14. Next base: position 38,404 of record CP091242.1, on the reverse strand, counting down.
GTCTCTGTGCGCACCGTCTCGAGCGTGCGCGCATCCACCCGCACCGGCTGGCCCGACACATACCACAGCGCCATCAGCGAGCCATTGTGGAAGACCACGTCGGTATTGGCGGTATCCTTGTAGGTGGTGGGCTGGCGGGTCTTGTTGGCGGGCATCATGATGCCACCGGCATCCAGCGCACTGGCGCGTTCGGCCTCGTGATCAGCCGAGCGGATATAGCGATTGCGGTATTCCGCCTTGCCGTTCTCGAAATAAATGCCGTGCAGCATGCCGTCGCCGTCGAACCAGTGATGCATGCCTTCCGGCGCGTTGAGCGGGTTGGGTCCGTTGCGCACATACAGACCGTGCAGATCGCGCGGGATTTCACCCTCCACCTCCAGGTCCAGGGCCGTCACTTCCTGGCGCACGGGCGCGTAGATGCCCTTCAGATAAGGGTTCAACTGGTTGAGCGGGGTGCTGAGCTCCTCGCGCTCGAACTGCGTGACGATCATGGTCATGGCGGCTCTCCATCAGATCCAGCGGGCGCAACGCCGCCGTGTCAGCCAGTCTGAAGTGTGCTGCGTCCCCGATCCAGTGACAAGGCCGGGTCCGTTCAAGCGGGGCAGTGAGCGCTTGTCTCACCCGCCCCAATGCCCCTAGCTTCGGCTCTCAGACTGCCGAAAGGAACGGGCGATGGGCGCGGACGTGTTCATTCTGGGCGGGGCGCAGACCGATTTCGCGCGCAACTGGACCCGCGAGGGGCTGGACCTCAAGGCCCTGATGGGCGAGGCAATGCTGGCCGGGCTCGACGATGCGCGCCTGGAGCCTTCACAGATCGAAACGATCCATATCGGCAATTTCGCCGGCGAGCTGTTCTGCGGTCAGGGCCTGCTGGGCGGCTTCATCGGGCATATTCACCCCGGTCTGGAAGGCCTGCCGACCATGCGCCACGAGGCGGCCTGCGCGTCGGGCTCAATGGCGATCCTCGCGGCGATGGCCGATATCGAGTCCGGGCGCTATGGCGTGGCTGGGGTGCTGGGCGTGGAGATGATGCGCAACGTTCCCGGCCAGACAGCTGCCGAACATCTGGGTGCCGCCGCCTGGACGGGGCGCGAAGCGCTGGGCGCGACCTATGTCTGGCCGGCCATGTTCTCCGATATCGCCGAGGAATACGATTCCCGCTTCGGGCTCGAGCGCGCCCATCTGGCTGAAATCAGCCGCATCAACTTCGCCAACGCCAAGCGCAACCCACACGCACAAAGCCGGGGCTGGAGCTTCACTGACGCCAGCTTTTCCGAAAATGACGAGGCCAACCCGGTCATCGAAGGGCGCATGCGCAAATCCGATTGCGGTCAGGTCACGGACGGCGCCGCGATGATCGTGGTGGCCGGCGCAGACGCGGCGCGCGCCCATGCGGCGCGCACGGGTCAGCGTCTGGAGGACATTCCGAGGATCAAGGGCTGGGGCCACACCACAGCGCCGCTTCTGCTGGAGACCAAGCTCGCCGCCTCGCGCGGGCGCAATGATGGCTGGATGTTTCCCTGGATGCGCAAGGCCATGACCGACGCCTATGCCCGCGCCGGGGTATCAGGTGCCGACGGGATTGATGCGTTCGAGACCCATGACTGCTTCTCCATCACAGAGCTGGCCGCCATCGAGCATTTCGGCATCACCGCGCCAGGGCGCGCGGGCGAGGCGGTGGAGGACGGGCGCATCGCGCTGGGCGGACGTTGCCCGGTCAATCCGTCGGGCGGGTTGATCGGGCTTGGCCATCCGGTGGGCGCCACCGGCGTTCGCATGGCGCTGGACGCCGCGCGTCAGGTTCAGGGACGCGCCGGAGACTGTCAGGTCGAAGGCGCGCGCAACGTGGCCACTTACAATGTCGGCGGCTCGGCCACCGCCAACGTCTCATTGGTGATCGGCGCATGAAACTGACAGATGCCCATATCTACGACGCGGTCCGCACCCCCCGCGCCAAGGGCCGGGAGGATGGCGCGCTGGCGAAGCTGGGCGCACATGAGCTGGTCGCCCAGCTTGTGGCGGCGCTCAAGAATCGCGCCGGGGCGGACGCTGTTGACTCAGCCAGCGCGCTGCTTCTGGGCTGTGTCGGTCAGATTGGCGCCCAGGGCGGGAACATCGCCTTGGTCAGCCGCCTCCATGCCGGCCTGCCCCATGATATGACGGCATGGACGCTCAATAATTTCTGCGTGGCGGGACTCACGGCTGCGGGGCAAGCGGCCGCGCTCGCCAGCGCGGGCGAAAACCGCCTGATGCTGGCGGGCGGGGTGGAGATGCTCAGCCAGGTGCCCTTCATGGGCGACAAGGCGAGCTATTACACGAACCCGGATCTGGCGCGGGCGCTGCGTTATGCCCCCGTCGCCCTGGCAGCCGACTTGCTGGCCACCAAAGCCGGGCTCGACCGGGTAGCGCTGGACCATGAAGTCATCACCTCCCACCAACGCGCCGCGCAGGCCTGGGCTGACGGACGCAATGACGCCGCCGTGATCCCGGTCCAGGGGGTGGATGGTGGTGCTCTGCTGGACTTCGATGAATGCATCCGTCCCGGCATGGACCAGACGGCGCTGGACGCTTTGCCCCCGGCGTTCGAAAAGCTGGGCGCGGCGGGTTATGACGCGATGATGCTGGCGGCTAATCCCGGGCTGGACCGCATCGGGCATCTCCATTCCATCGCTCACTGCCCGCCCATGGCCGACGGCGCGGCGCTGGTCCTGATCGGATCGAAGGCTGCGGGCGACGCTGCCGGGCTGAAGCCCAAGGCGCGCATCCGCGCCCGGATGGACACCGCCGGCGATCCGGTGGATCAGCTCACAGCAGGCTTCGCCGCCATGGACGCGCTGCTGGCGCAGACCGGGCTGTCCTTGCGCGATTTTGACCGTATCGAGTTCATGGAGGCTTTCGCCGCCGTGCCCGCCCTCTTCCGCCGTGACCGTGACGCCGACCCCGAGCGGGTCAACGTGAATGGCGGCCATCTGGCCATGGGCCATCCGATGGGGGCCACCGGTGCCATCCTGCTGACCACTCTGGTCCACGAGCTGGAGCGCTGCGGCGGATCGTTGGGCCTTGTCGTCGCCCATGGCGGGTCCGGCACCGGGTCGGCCATGATTGTGGAGCGCACATAAGCCCGTCTGCAGGGGGCGACCCGAAGCCCTGAACGCGCACGCTCCCATCAGCCCTGAAGCGATCACCGCCAGAACACTCAGCCGGCCGGCGGCCCGGCGTTTCGAGCCTGGTACAACTCTCTCAACGCCAGAAAGTCAATCAGGTCTTGCACCGATACCGTGCGGCTAGTCTTGATTGGCCGGGTCCAAGAAGAACCCTACTGCGAGTGTGGCGATCAGGGCGGCTTCCCGGTCTTCGGAACCTTCCGGCGGGAGGTAGAGCAAAGGCCGCATACGCTGATAATCCATCCCGGCGATCAAAACGCCATTTTCATCGCGGATCACGTAGCCGGGCACCCGGCCTGTCGGAAGGCTGACACCGCTCAGCCGCGCCGTTTCCAATCTGAGCACCCGGCCCTGCCAATGCAGTTCCGCCGCACGCTCATTGGCCACAAGCTGGCGCAGAATATTGTGGCTACGCGCCACGGCCAGCTCAAACCGGTCCTCGACCGCAACACCCGAACGCGTGAAGGTGCACACGAAGCTCAGCTCGTTTCTGTCGAAACCGACCCAGCCAAACTGGAACTGGCTTTGCCCGCCTTCACATTGCGCGGCGACAGGAGAGTCCGTGAATGACCCGCCCTGGTTCACGGTCCACTGGGCCCTCGCCCCCTGGCCAGAGAACATGTCGCCAAACACATTCGCCCGGCTGGCGCGACGGCGCTCCTCTCCGGAAAACCCGGCGGCGGTCCACCGTCCCATGCCGCGAAACGTCGGGTTAAGATCCATTTGCACCGCTTCTGTGCGCGCGATCATGCCCTCAATCGGATCGACGATGTCTTCTTGAGCAGAGGCTGCCAAAACAGATGCAGCAAAGATGGCTTCGAACATGAATATCCTCCTTGGGACTGTGCTGGTGTGCGGCAGAAGGCGCGTGTGTTCAGAGTGCCCGCACTGACTGTGCCTGGCTCCCTCCTCAGTCAGCCCGGCATTTCGAGGGGCGCCGGTCTGAGGCCTGAGGCAAGCTCGCGAAGGATGGTCGTGGCGGCTGCCGGGTCCGCGCAAGGCATCGATGCGTCCCGTATCGGGCCTGAACTGAGCCCATCGCTGCGCGATCCGTCGGCTTCGATGATGCGGCTGATCACTTCAAGGTTATCGGGACGGTACACCACCGAGAGGCGCCCCTCGTCTGGAACGAGGCCATGCCAATCGAACGGGATGCGTAAGGTCTCGAGCTGGGCGAAACCGCCGCGCGCGTCCACCGCCGCGAGCGTCACATAGACCATCGGCCGGGGAGTGCCGGCGCGCAGTTCACCGGACATGTGCTCGCCCATGGCCTCGCTGAACCGCGCCTCTTCGTCATACACGGCGTCCAGCACGAACTGGCGGCCCGCCGGCAGCTCCTCGATCACTGGCGCGGGCGTGCAGGCCCCGATGAAATCATCAAGACGCGGCAGCCAGGCTTCCATTTCACCATCACCGATGGTGACGGCTCGAACCCCCGCGCGCACCGGGTCTGTGTGCACACCGGTCCGGGCGAAGGCCGCATTGAGAAGGCTGGCGGCCTGACCGGCATCGTCGCAGGCGACGGCGATGCGCGCGCGCGGCTGGACCGGACCGCTGAAATCCGGCTCGCCGGCCTCGTTCAGCGTCCAGACCCGGCCCTCAAAGCCGATCGAATTGCGGTGTCCGGTCTGAAGATACAGCTCTCCTTCGCGAGCGAAGGCATGAAGCGCGTCTGCTCCCGCAGAAAATCGAAATACTGCTGGGAGCTCACCTGACCTGGCGAGATTGGCAGAGAATGTCACAGGTGGTTCGCCAAGCCAGAACAGGGTGCCGCCTGGCTGCAGCGATCCGCCGTACCCGCACGCCCGGCTGGCCAGGCCGGCGGCATCCGTCAGATCGCCAACGCCGACAAACCGGTCGAAAACGCTCATCTCCTCCGGAGCGGACAATCCGGCTTCCGGCTGCGACGCGCTCTGCGCCTGCATCGCTGGCGGCATCACCTGTTCGGCAGCCAGGATCGCCCCGGTCGCAGCGACAACAGACACGCCGGCCGCGATGACGACCCTCGCAACGATGTTCATGTCCGGTACTCCCTTGATGGAAAACGGTGCGCGATTGCGTCTAGCGGACCAGTCTTGAGCGTTCGATACGACGGGGCGAAAGTCCGACCAGCCCATCAGCGCCGCGCCCTTCGACCCTGTTGAGTTCCACGACTCGGCCGCGCCACAGATCGGTGGGGTTCAGGTGCGACGCGTTGCTCAGAATGATAAGATCGCCTTCCAGACGCCAACGCGCGAATAGCTGACCGGGATCATCGCACGCGAATGCAGGCCTGACCCCGCCGTCAGCGCTGAGCGAGAGATCGCATGCCCCATGGCCGACCTCCTCAAATCGCCAGCGGCCGGCAAGCGCGGCCATGTCCAGGCCAGCTCCCGGGGGCGGCAGGGATGCGCCCTGCCGGTTGATTTCCCACTGCCCGGCCTCACGGCTGCTGCCGACGATGCGGATTGTGCCGCTTTGCTGACGGACCGACCCGCTCCAGACCGGCTGCCCCTGACGGTCCCCCACCAGAAGGGATCCTTGCTGGTAACGGAATCTGTCGGCGCGGCTGAACGGACCGCAATCCTCACCCTCGACCGTAATGCGGCCTCCGCCATTGGGCCCCCGGAACAGGGTCAGGTAGCAACGGCGCGGATAACCGTTTCGCGGGCTGACCTGATAGACGCCCAAAAGATCGCCCGGCCGAATCCGGCTCGCCTCTATGTCCGCCTGACGCTGTGCCTGCGGCTCGCCCCGCAGCCAGCGCAGCGGGCCCTCGCTCTCGGGAAGCAGCACGAACCGCTCGCCAGTCGACGCTTCGCCAATCCAGAAGGCAGCATCCCGGCCAGGCACCGCCCCGCGCCAGGCAGGCCGGAACCCGCCCGACCAGAAGGCAATCTGCTGGCGGCCCGTGCCCATACCACGCTCCAGGCCCCAGCGCTGCGCAGAGGCGAACGGCTCAGGGCAATCGCTCGCGTTGAGAACGAAATTTTCGCGAAGCTGATTGTACTGGCTCATCAGCTCGATTGTGCATATCCGCTCGCCCGCTTCGGTGAAAAGGCCGAACGGGCCAGAGAGATGCTCGCCGTAAAACGGGGCGGACTGGGCGAAAGCAGGAGCACCCGTCAGCTCCACAGCTGCGGCGAGGACGAAGGCTTTAACGCCTCTGTTCAGGGCCCGGCTCACCACGGATCCTCGTTCACGCGAAAGGGCGTTTGCGACACGCTCAGCCGCGCATTCGTTGCCCGCCGGAACTGGCTGTAGGTCCCGACATAGACTTGATAGACACCCGGCTCAGCGTCCTGGAGCACGACCTGGGCGCGCTCGTCCACCTCACCCATGTCATCGGAACAAATGGCCACGCCGGACGGGGAGACCACATCCATCACCACATCCGCGTCCCCGTCGGCCATGAAGACCAGCGCGCCTTGCTGAGCCGTCCAGGTGATCTCGGCGGTGGGCGTGTCGCCCGTCCAGCCGGGGCAACGGCCCGATTGCCGTTCGCCATACACATCCATGGAGCCCAGGCGGAACCCGTATCCGGTCTGAACCTCCAAGGTGAGCGGGTCAGGTGCGAAGCCGGGTGCCAGCGTGATGGCCTGCACCGGCGCAGCCAAGGCCCGGGCATTCGGCGCGCTAAACGGACGCGCAAAGGGCGGCGCTTCGGAGATGACCAGCAGAGCGTCGGATTCACGATCGGAAAAATCGCCCACCCAGACTTTCCAGGACCCGGCCAGCGGATCCGGATAGGACAAGGCCGCATTTGATCCACGGCGCGCGCCCTCGTCATCGCACCGCCAGGCACCGGCGGGATCCATCACGGCCAGCGTGGTGTCGGCGCTGCCTGCGGTGAAGATGGTCAGGGCAGGTGCGCCTGCGCCGACCTGCAACACCACCGTCGGGGCCTCGGTGACCACGCCATAGCAACCCCTGGGAAACCCGGAGCGGCGCGCCGCGAAAGCGCCGCCTGACCGCACGGCGATAACATACGGATCGGGCATGTCTGCAGTGACGGCGTGGATGCCAAAAACCGGCGGCGCTTCGGGCGCGACCGTCCCGGCCCCGCCGCCAAAGCCGGTGATCTGGGCCTGCGCCGGTGCGCTGAGCGCGACAGCCAGCGCCGTGCAGGCTATGATCAAACTGGTTTTCAAAACTCACTCCGCTGTGTCGTTTGCGCCAGAAACCGTCTCCGCGAAACCAGTCTAGCGCATCGCCCTGATCGCAGCCTCGCCAGCGGCGATGTCACGGCAGGGAATGTCGATCTGGCGCACCGGATCGCCCGGCTCGCTGTGGGCACGTCTGCCATCGGCCCATATCTGGAAATGGCGTACGGCGATCGCATCCCAGTTGAGGCTGGGGCCAAAACCGCTGGCCGTCGGCCCGTAGGCCGCCGTCTCGGACAACGGGATGGCATAACGCGAGATCATGGCGCCATCATCCCAACGCTGGGCGATATCCAGATCGAGGAAGTCGTCCACGCCCCGGATCCAGTCGCCGGTTTCCGGGTGCGAGATATCTTCCCAGGACCGCTGACGGCGCACCGAAGCGCCAATAATCCAATGGCCTGAGACGGCCGTGGATATGTCCGTGACGCCGCATGCCGTGGCAATCTCGCTCACCGCGCCGCCTGCAAACTGTTCCAGCGCCGCCTGAACCGGATCAAACCGGGCGCCGCGCTCGGCAAACAGGCTGTTGAGCGCGGCCGCAGCGGCGAGGGGATTGGCGCACAACCCGTACCATTCGGCATTCTGTTCAAGGGGATCGCTGTTAAGGGGCTCACCGCGCTCATCCAGCACGAACACGCGGGCATTGAAGCGGCCTTCGGCCACCATGATGACAAGCTCACCCTCGCTGCTGGACGCATGCAGCTGGTCAGCGGGTGCGCTGTACCGGCCGACAGCCGGGAACGCGCCGCCCGATGTGGAATGCATCAGCAGGGTGCCAGGGTTTTCGCCGACGATCGCCAGCCGGGTTTCATTGGGGCCGACCGGGCCTGAGAACCCGCACAAGGCATTGATCTGGTCCAGCTGGACCGCAGAGTGGTGATCGCCTGTGATGAACAGGTCATAGGGCGTCGCGGCCGTCCGGCGCGCCTGCGCCGCCGTTTCAGCCTGGACCGCTGCGCCGTCATCGGCCGGCGCAGGCATGTATCCATTGGCCCGCGCCCAGTTTGCACCGGCCACAGTCGCTGCCGCCAGAATGACTACGCTTGCCAGCGCGCCAGCGGCTCTGCCCAGATCCGACATCGTTAAGTCCCCCAGCCTCCCCGAAAGGCCAGCTTCAGTGGTAGAGCGCCTGTCGGGTTCGGCCTAGCGATGCATTTTCATCGCAATTGAAGGGATGAAGCCGGCTACCGACTGATTTATGTCAGCCGGCATCAGTCCGCGTCGGGCGGCGGACGCAGATCAAGCAGGTCCCCGGCGACGGCCTGTGCGATAGCCTCGGCCGTTGTCTTGGCACCCAAAGCGGTGCGGGCGGCGCGAAGGCGGCGGTCAACAGAAATGCGCGCAATGCCGAGATGGTCGGAAATCTGGTCCGTTCGCCACCCCAGCGCGAGCAGCGCCAGGACCTCGCTCTGCTTGTCGGTGAGTACCGGGACCGGTCCATCGGCGCGTTCGCGTGTGAATGCGCGCACGCACACCGCAACATTGGCTTCGCGTTCCAACACTGAATAGGCGTTTCCGCCCAGCCTGTGATGCAGAAGGTGCGCCGCCGCCACGAGTATGTGGTGGTGCATCGCGCAGGCGCGGCTGAACGCCTCGGCATCCATGTCTGAAATGTACATCAGCGCCGCATAGCAGGGCTTGGAGAAGCCGGTGGTCGGCAAGGGCACGATCAGATTGGCGCTAAACCCGTGGCGCGCTTTGAGTTCGAGAATCTCGCGCGCCTTGACCTCGAGCGGCGGCATCAGGTCGAGAATGCTTGCCCCGGACACGAAGGGCGAGGTGTAGCCCAGCAGAAAACGCTGGAAATCATAATCGTTTTCCGGCCCGTGCTGGCTGAACAACTCCTCCAGCCAGTCACCGGGACATGTGGAGTGATGCATCAGCCTGCTGGGGGCATGACCGACCGGCACATTTTCAGCCTCTTGCGCGAAGCCGGCCATATAGCTGATATCGGAGAAACCGGCCTGTAGAGCGCCCTGATGAAGCGCGCTGAACAGCCTCCCGGTCGAATGCAAGGCCTGCAAACCTTCCAGAAGAGTGCACACCCAAGGCAATGAAGGCGCAAGATCTGGCGTTGCTACTTCGCGTGCGCTTTGGCCCGACTCCGGCTGGACGCCGGCAGCGGGATGCTTTTTACCCATGTGTTCCTAGCCCCCGGCCCTCTAATCACAGAAAGATGTTCTGACAACATTCTGTCTAGACGGACCGGCTGATAGAGGCAAACATCGCTTCGAACGCTGGCGTTCGGGCCGGATCACCTGGAGATTCAATGTTCGGCCGGCGGCCTTGCGCTGGCGTTTCGCCGCGAACATGGGCCGTAACAGGTTCCACCAGAACCGAACGGCTCCGTTTATGCGGACATCACCGTCTCCCACGCGCCATGCCTCGTCCCGACGGGATGGCACCACCCGGCAGCGATCAGGATGCAGAACAGACACGGGTTGAAAAATATGGCGGAGGGGACGGGACCGGCGTCGAACGTTCTCCACCCTAAGTCATTGTTATGGTTAAGTTGTTGAATTATTCGAGCGTTTAGGCGGCATCCACCGCATCTCCATCAGTGGCAATCTGGGTGTCCGGGACAGTGCCGTTGCCAAGCGTGCGGCGCTTCGGGGATGGTCGAGTCAGAGGCCAAGGGACAATCTGACGGTCAAGGACCCTCGGGCCTGAGGCCGCGCAGGAAGATGTCGATGGCTTCGGATCTCAGGCCCGGCCCGACGCGCGGCGAGGCGCCGAATAGCGCTCCGTGCAGGACCATGCCGTCGACGAGGCTTGCCAGCGCCCGCCCGGCCGAGCGCGTGTCTAGGTCGGGGCGTACCTCGCCCACCGTCAAGAGATGCGTGAGCGCTGAGGCATAATGGTCGCCAAGGCCGTCGAAATGCCCCGACAGTGTTCGGGCGACATCGCCGCTCGCGAGACCCGGACCATACACCTCGAAGAACACGCGGATGAGCGCCGCCTCATCCTCGGGCACCTCCATTGCGCCGCGCAAGCCGTCCAGAAAGGCCTGAAGCGACGGCGGCCGCGCCTCCGCGCGCAGCCGCTCGGCCATGCGCCCGAAATACCGGTCGATCATCGCCTCGGCGACGGCCTCCTTGTTGGCGAAATAGAGATAGAGCGTGCCCTTACCCAACCCGGCAGCCGCGGCAAGATCGGCGATCGTCGAAGAATGATAGCCCTTTGCCGCGAAGGTCTTCACGGCGGCTTCGAGTATCGCGGTCTGCATCGCGTCGCGATCGACGATCTTCGGCATCCAGAGCCCTTCCCATCAAAACCGGTCCCGCGTCATGGAACGAAAATGACTGGACGTCCAGTCATTATCAGGATTATGGTTGACCGGTCAGCCATAATAACACGAGGATCCCGCCTATGCCCCCCACAGCCGAGCCGCGGTGTCGCGGCACCCATAGCGCCGAAGGGCAGGTGACATGGCACTATTCAGGGCGCATCGACGGTCTGGTCGGCACCGGTGCGACCGGTGCGGAACGCGCGCTCGGCTACGGCAGCGCGGCGGTTCTGACGCTGCTGATCGTGGGTGACGACCTTCTGCGGGTGGAGCCTGTCGCGCAGGCGGGATGGCAGGTCGCGCTGCTGGCCCTCTTCGCGTTCGACATCGCGGGCGGCGCAGTGGCGAACATGCTGAATTCCTGCAAGCGCCTTTATCATTCTCCGCCGCGGCCCGAGGAAGGCGCGATCTTGCGCGCGCTGAAGAACCCGAGGCTCTTCACCGCCCTGCACGTCCACCCCTTGCTGATCGTCTGGGCCTTCGGCGGATCGCTCGCCCATGCGGCGATCTGGTACCTTCTGCTGCAGGTCGCGGTTTGGGGGGTGCTGGCCACCCCGCTCTACCTGCGGCGCGCGCTCGCGACCGCGGTGTCGATGCTGGCCATCATCGGCGCGCCGCTGGTCCTGCCGCTGGGGGCCGGACTCGGCTGGGTGGTCCCGGCGCTGTTCGTGAAGCTGGTCCTCGCCCATGCCGTGCGGGAGGAACCCTATGCCGCGCCGTCGCAACTGGCCCTGTCTTCGCGATGAGCGGCGCGTGCGTGGCGGGCGGGATGAAGGGCACCCGGGGCAGGCCCACGGTTCTGGTCGCGGGTGCCAGCGGCTATCTCGGCCGCCACCTTGTCGCCGAGTACAAGGCGCGCGGCTGGCAGGTGCGCGCCCTGGTCCGGAGCAGGGAGGCGGCGCGGCGGGCGAGCCTCGACCCGGATGACATGTGCCTCGCCTCCGCGACCGACCCCGCGCGCCTCAGCGGCGTGATGGACGGCGTCGACCTTGTCATCTCGGCGCTCGGGATCACCCGGCAGCGCGACGGGCTGAGCTACCGTGCCGTTGATTTTCGCGCGAACGCGAACCTTCTCGACGAGGCGCTGGCCACGGGCGTAAAGCGCTTCGCCTATGTGCACGTGCTCAACGCCGAGGCGATGGCCGGTGTGCCGCTCGTCAATGCGAAGCGCGCCTTCGTCGAGCGCCTCGCGCGTGCTCCGATCCCCGTGACCGTGGTCTGCCCCTCGGGCTTCTTCCCGGACACGGAGGCCGTTCTCGACATGGCGGCCTCCGGCCGGGTCTGGCTTTTCGGCAACGGGGGCCGGCGCCTCAACCCGATCCACGGTGCCGACCTCGCCTCGGCCATGGCGGATGCGATCGACGAAGGGCGCGAGAGGCTCGACATCGGCGGGCCGGACATCCTCAGCCAGCGCGCTCTTGCCGAACTGGCCTTCGCCGCGATCGGGCGTCCGGCCCGGATCACCTGCCTGCCCGACGCGCTGCGGCGCATCGCGCTGCGCGCCCTGGCAATCTCCCCTCCGGTCTCGCCGGCAGGCCCCGCCAGGTTCTTCCTGACCGCCATGGGCCTCGACATGGTCGCGCACCCTCACGGCACCCGCCACGTCGCAGACCATTTCGCCACGGTGCTGCATGCGCGCCGTAGCACGCCGGAAGATGACCCTGCAGCCTGTCCGGCACGCGACTTGTGATCGATTCCGGCTTGCACCTCGAGGGGTGCAAGGGGCTCGAGGCATGGAAGGGGCGATGAATGGGTCGATCCCGGTCGCGAACGGCGGCGAAGAGAACGGGACCAGCAGCACGACTTCTGCAATGCGCCCGCCGCCGGACGAAGCCGCGAGCGCGTCACAACTCCTTGAAGTATCGAGCTACTGGCCACTTCTGGAACCCGAAGTTCTCATAGGCGCGTCGGGCGGGTGAGTGCCCGGAATCGTCAATGGTCTCGACCATGATCATCCGCATCCCGGCCGCGCGGATGTGCTCCTCCGCGAACCCCATCAGTCGCCGGCCGATGCCCCTGCGCTGGTGCTCGGGCGAGACGGCAAGGATGTAGATCTCGCCCATCCGGTCGTCGGCGTGGACCCGGATACCGATGAACCCGACCGGTTTCGCGCCGCGGCGGGCCAACCAGATGTTTTCTGGCTCGGTGTCCAGGAGCGTCGCGACATCTGCTCTCTGCCGCGCCTCCCATCCGTCCGGGTAGAACGTGTCGTAGACGAAGCCCGGCACGTCGTGCCGCGTTTTGGCGAAGACCGGCGTCGAGGCGGCGATGGCAAGATCGATCACCGCCTGCCGGTCGCCCGGGCGGAAGGGCGCGATCCCGACGTCGTCCCCGTCGATAGTCTTTTCCGGCTGCCGGCCGTTGCGTCCGGCGACCTCTCGAAGATGGCGCTGCCCGCGCGGGCTCAGGCGATAGCCGACCTCGAGGCTCTCGGTCAGCCCCAGCTCTTTCAAGCTGCGCACGCGACGTTTGAACGCCGGCTTGTCCATGCCTGTCTCAGTGGCAAGTTCTCCCGCAGGGCGGCCAGGGTGCCGGCCGATCAGATCGAGGACGCCGCGTGTCCACGCGCCGCCGCGGTTGCGGCGGTCGAGCCGGTCGAGCGCGGACGAGATCGCCGCGAGAGCGTCGGTATCGAGATCGTCGTCAGCCGCCAGTGCCCGCCGGTTGTCTGGTCTGTCGATTCGGAAGTCGATCCGGTAGAGGCGGCCGGGCCGGTCGCCCAGTTCTGCGAGCAAGGTGGCACGATCCCGCGCCCCGGCCGCACGCGCGTCGGACTCCGAGATATCGTCACGCGACACCTCGCGCAGGTCTTCGATGACCAGCTCTCCGACCGCAGTGCGCAGGCGACCGTGTGGCTTGACCGTCGGGCGACGCCAGACACGGAAGGCTGTCGTCACCTCGCCCAGTTCGATGGCGTTCAGAATGTCCTTCTTGAAGAGCATCCTTCAGCTCGTGTTTCTCCGGCGGATCACTAGGACCTGTTGACGAAGTGGATTCCCAACCCGCCCGAAGCGTGATTCAAGACTGGCTTTTGGGAGGTGGTCTTGGTTCGCGGTTTGATGACGGACGAGGAGTGGGCGTTCTTTGCGCCTTTCGTGGTGGCGACCGGAGGCAAGCGGGGCCGCCCGCCTTCTGATCATCGCCGCGTGCTGGACGGCGTGTTCTGGATCGCGCGCACCGGCGCGCCCTGGCGTGATCTTCACGACTATTTCGGTCCGTGGACGCGGGTCTACCGCCAGTTCCGCCGCTGGACGCTGTCAGGCGTGTGGGAGGTGATGTTGGAAGCGCTGGGCGAGAGCGGGGCCGTACCCGACAGTCTTCAAATGGTCGATTCCACTATCGTTCGCGCGCACCATCAGGCTGCGGGCGCTAAAGGGGGACTCAAAAACAGGGTTTTGGGCGCTCAAAAGGTGGCTTCACGACCAAAATACACCTTCGCACCAACGCTGAAGGGCTGCCCATAGCCGCTGAGATCACCGGCGGTGAAGTCTCCGACTACAAAGGTTATGAGGCGGTGATGGCCGCGCATGGCCCAGTCCCGCGCGTCCTGCTGGCCGACAAAGGCTATGACAGCGACAATATCCGAACATCGCTGGAAGCCGCCGGCGCCGTGCCGATGATCCCGGCGCGCCGAAACCGCAAGAACCCCGTCCAGATCGACGACTTCGTCTATGGGCTGAGAAACCGCATCGAGCGGTGCTTCAACAAGCTGCGCTGCTCACGCCGCCTCGCCACACGCTACGACAAGACCGCCGACAGCTATCTCGGCTTCATCCATCTCGCTTCAATCCGCCTGTGGTTCCGGTACTTTGTCAACAGCACCTAAAAACCTCAAGCTGCATTTAAATGCTATATATATGCGATTCAGTTTAAACAATTTAATGATGAAGGGCAATACAATTACAAAAATCATATCAATCTGCACTGTGGGCTCATTCGTCTGCTGCTCGCCGCTGAAGCGGTGCTTGGCAGTCGGCAAGGAAGCTCTCCAGGACGGGGTCATTGGGTTTGGTTGGCGAGCGCTTCAGGACACGTATGTAAAAATGCGTCAGCGCAGCGCGCCAGGCTGCCATTGGCTCCTCGCCCGGCCCCTCGCAGACCTCAAGCGCATGATCATACAGGCGAGCGAGCCATGCGAGCGTGCTGTAAACCTCATCGAGACGGCCACCAGCAGGCGCACGCATTCCAGATCTCTGCCCGCCCTCGCGCAAAGCAGCCAAGTGGAAGCGGCTGATGTTAACACTGGCCTGGTCTGCAGCGACCTGGCCAGGCTTTGGCGTTGCCTCGATGAGAGCAGCAATTAGGTTTCTAGGACCTGTTGACGAAGTGGATTCCCAACCCGCCCGAAGCGTGATTCAAGACTGGCTTTTGGGAGGTGGTCTTGGTTCGCGGTTTGATGACGGACGAGGAGTGGGCGTTCTTTGCGCCTTTCGTGGTGGCGACCGGAGGCAAGCGGGGCCGCCCGCCTTCTGATCATCGCCGCGTGCTGGACGGCGTGTTCTGGATCGCGCGCACCGGCGCGCCCTGGCGTGATCTTCACGACTATTTCGGTCCGTGGACGCGGGTCTACCGCCAGTTCCGCCGCTGGACGCTGTCAGGCGTGTGGGAGGTGATGTTGGAAGCGCTGGGCGAGAGCGGGGCCGTACCCGACAGTCTTCAAATGGTCGATTCCACTATCGTTCGCGCGCACCATCAGGCTGCGGGCGCTAAAGGGGGACTCAAAAACAGGGTTTTGGGCGCTCAAAAGGTGGCTTCACGACCAAAATACACCTTCGCACCAACGCTGAAGGGCTGCCCATAGCCGCTGAGATCACCGGCGGTGAAGTCTCCGACTACAAAGGTTATGAGGCGGTAATGGCCGCGCATGGCTCAGTCCCGCGCGTCCTGCTGGCCGACAAAGGCTATGACAGCGACAATATCCGAACATCGCTGGAAGCCGCCGGCGCAGTGCCGATGATCCCGGCGCGCCGAAACCGCAAGAACCCCGTCCAGATCGACGACTTCGTCTATGGGCTGAGAAACCGCATCGAGCGGTGCTTCAACAAGCTGCGCTGCTCACGCCGCCTCGCCACACGCTACGACAAGACCGCCGACAGCTATCTCGGCTTCATCCATCTCGCTTCAATCCGCCTGTGGTTCCGGTACTTTGTCAACAGCACCTAGCTTGGCGCAAATCTCGCCGAGTTCGCGGCAACATCCCCGGCTGAAAGTGCAGCCTGCGACGATCCAGATATGTTCTGCCAGCGTCCTCAATAACATTTGTAAGTGTAAGTCTTTCAGAAACTGGTATTTCATATTTCTGACATAAACAATCTATGTCACTATTTTCATAAAGCCCGCTCTCATCAATATAGATCAGATTCATGAGCTGCGATCAATATGCTGCCAAGATGCCAAGTGACTTTCAGAGTATCTGACCTTACGGGCTTATGGTTAATATCACCTACAAAAAAATTAATGCTCTTTATACGGATTGTTGTAGGCTGCGTGCAAAATCAAATAGCATTTCTCTTGAACGGCCATAATTTCTCTATAACGATGTATTTACAATAAAAGTCGCCTTGCAAGGCTATTTTGATAGCCGCGAGGCGTCGTTATAAACCAACTCATGCGAAACGCTGAAGCGTCACCCCAACACCCTGGCATCTTCGTGGTCTGGGATGGCATGGGGCTTGTGGCCAAGCGCGTCGAGCACATCGCCCACTCCGAGCCGCCGCGCGTCATCATCCACTCGGTCAATCCCGAATACCGCACCTATGAGCGTGACGCCGAGGAGGTCAGCATCGTCGGGCGGGTAATATGGGCTGCGAGGCGGTTGTAACGCCCTGCCGTCGGGTCTATGTCGCCAGGACGCGTTAGTCTGAGCTGGTCAGCGGCATATTGCCCGAACCAACGACCCGCTTCGCGGGACAGGGGCGCTTACGCCCACACTCAGCGCTTCAGCGCCCCCTCTCGTCATGGCCACAGGTAAACAGGTAAAAAAGCCAACAGTTAACCGCTTCCCTAATCGGGAAGCGTCCTCGCAAGACGGAACCCGATGTTGAGGTCCCGGAAGCCAGACGCGCCCCTGCTGCGGTTGGCGGAGCGCAGGCTCAGCGGGTTGTTGTACCACGAACCGCCGCGGAGGACGCGGTTAGAGCAATTACCAGTTGTGCGCGCAGAGCCGTCCGTCGGTGCGCCTGCATGGCTGTCGTTCCAACAATCCTCGACCCACTCCAACACATTGCCATGCATGCTCACGAGCCCCCATTTATTGGCCCAGAGCCGGTTGACCTCGACCATGCGGATGTAGCTGAAAACGACACCCTGCTTGCGGCTACGCAGCGTGTCGCCAAAGGCATAGGCCGTCGTCGTGCCCGCCCGGCAGCAATACTCCCACTCGGCCTCCGTCAGCAGGCGATAGCGCCGGCCCGTGCGTTCGTTCAGGAAGCGGATATAGGCCTGCGCATCCTCCCAGCTGACATGGATGACGGGCTTCCAGCCCCGGCCCCAACCCTCATCTGGTGGAAAGTATCCGTCACAGGCGCCAAGGCGCGCCGCCGAGTCCCATTCGCGGAAGGTGACAGGATATTTGCCCACCTCGAAGGCGTAGTCGATCCTCACTTCATGTTGGGGGGACTCAGACTCGCGATGACCCGGCTCGTTTTCCGGCGAGCCCATTACGAACCGGCCCGGCCTGATGCGCACCATGCGTGGCAGGATCAGTTTGCGCCGATTGAACAACCCCATGATCTGCCCTGTCCTGATTTATCTGAGTACGAGCTCGTTCACGGCGATCAGCAGCGCAAGATAGATCAGCGGCAACAGTATCGACACCAGCCCATAAATGACAAAGCGCACATCCTCGCGTGACAGCACCATCATTGCGGCAAACAGGACCAGCGTGGCGGGCCAGGCGACGATCGATAGAGGCGTCAGGATCAGCGGCGCCCAGCGCAAGGCAGACGACATATAGATAGGGAACGGGATGATGGCCTTGCCGCCATATTCTTCCAGATCAGCACTCGCCTCCTCGTCGATGCGGCGCACCACCAGCCAGAAATGGCGCAAAAACCCGGCCGCGAACAGGAGCCCTATGGTCAGATAGTCCTTCCAGAAGGCGGTAAGCTCGAGCTGTAGAAGCTCGAACACCCAGCCAAACAGGAATGCGGCGACTGGCCACAGCCAGGTCTGCACGAACTGTGCCCACCCGCCGAGAATGGTGCGGATCATGTCGGTCCAGAAGATCAGATCCTTGAGGATATTGGCGAACGTCAGCGCGCCGCCCACACCGATTATCTGCTGCACGCCGACCCCTCCGATCGTGCCAGCCCTGCGGCGTCCGAACATCATGCCCCCCTTTTCGGCCTGCACCCAAATAGGCGCAAACCTTAACCCGAAGCCCCGGATCTGGCTGTCACCCCATGGCAACACATGGCGCGCGGGCCGCCAGGGCAAGCAGGCATCGCGCGCCAGAAAGCCCGAAGGGCGGTTGTGCGCCTTCGTGGCGGAGGCTATCGCTCAGCCAACCGATATCTGAGGAGGCCTGCCCATGATGCGCTTTGTCCTGAGCCTCGGCGCCGCGATGCTGCTGGGAGCCTGCCAGGCGCCCACCGATACAGTCGCTCCGGCGCGTGACCCTGCCACGCTGCGCATCGCCGCCTGGAATATCGAGCACCTCACCGCTGAGCTCGGCGCAGGTTGCGCCCCGCGCGACGAGGCCGGTCTGAACCGGGTGGCCGATTACATCAGGCAGGTCGATGCTGACATATGGCTCCTCCAGGAGATCGATGGCGAGAGCGCGCTCGAGCGTGTGTTCGGCCCGGGCTGGTCCTTCCATGTCGAGGAGCGGCCTGCCTCTGGCGAGTACCCGCTGTGCCGCGGCCGCGATGACGGCTCGCGCCTGCGCGCCCAGAACACCGCCATCGCCATCCGCGACACCCTTGCCCATGAGCGCCTGCCAGATTTTGTCGAGCTGGATGTGCGCAGCTCTGGCCGGATGCGCCACGGCGTGGCGATCTCGCTTGTCGAGGGCGAGCCTCTCGACATCATGAGCGTACATCTCGCCTCCGGTTGCCATCAGGGCGACACGTCCAATGTCTGCCCGACGCTATTTGCGCAGGCCGATGTGCTGGAAGACTGGGTGGATATGCGCATTGCATCGGGGCGCGCCGTCATCGTCGGGGGTGATTTCAACCGGCGTTTTGAGATGGACGGCGACGAGGTCTGGCGCGGTCTCAATGACGGCGACCCTTACGCCCTTCACATCGCGGGCGCCGGCATCCGCCCGGCCTGCGATCCGCGCTATAGCGAATTCATCGATTTTCTGGTGCTCAACGAGCACGCCTTCACGCGCAAGGTGATGGGATCGTTCTCTGAGACTACATTCACCGAGACAGGTCCGACGCGTCCCTCTGACCACTGCCCGATCCTGGTGGAGATCGCCAGGTAGGTGAGCCCACACCCACTACCCGGCGCCCCGAGCATCCGCGCGCAGCCCTGTTGAGGACATACCATGGCCCCTGCCAACATCGACCCGAATGACCTTCTGTCGAGCGCACAGGGCATCGATGTGATCGGCGATATTCATGGTCATCTCGCGCCGCTCGAGCGACTGCTTCTCGAGCTTGGCTATGACCGCATGAGCGGGATCTGGCGCCACAGTGAGGGGCGCAAGGCCCTGTTCCTGGGAGACCTCGTGGACCGCGGCCCCAGCAATATGGGCGTCGTCCAGACCGTAAGATCCATGGTCGAGGCCGGCGAAGCAGTCTGCCTCATGGGCAATCACGAGCTCAATGCCGTGCACTTCTCGATGGATGATCCGCAGGTTCCCGGCCGGCATCTGCGCGCGCGTAGCGACAAGAATATTGGCCAGCACGTGGCGTTCCTGCGCGAGTACCATGCATGCCCTGAAGCCCGGGCCCGTATGCGCGAGGACCTCGCGTGGTTCGCCAGCCTGCCACTATGGATCGAACTGCCCGGGCTGCGCGCCGTCCACGCCTGCTGGAGCCCGGACCACATAGATCGCCTGAGTGATCCGCTCGTGCTGGCTGGACCAGACAGGAGCGACGTCTGGCAGGAAGCAGCCGACACCGGGCGCCCCCTTGGAGAGGCGGTCGATGTCATCCTCAAAGGCACCGAGATCAAACTGCCCGACGACGTCAGTTTTGAAGACAAGGACGGCCACGTCCGTAAGGAAGCCCGGCTCAAATGGTGGGGGAGACGCTACCGTAACCAAACCCGAAAAGGCGAGCCGCTGGAAACGGCTCAACTGGCGGTCAGCATAGGCGTTTCAGCAAGGCTCTCCAGCCCACATGTCGTGCGGCTGCGGCAGGCCAAGTTCAAGTTGGCAGGGTACCTTCGGCTTCTGCATGCCAGCTGACGGCAGGTGACTTGCACTGCCGGGCTTCGTACAAATCAAACTGCCAAAAACTTGAATGCTGAAGCCGCACAAGATCTGCCTGTGCCGACCGGAAGCGCGAAGAATGAAGCCATTGATCCTGACCGATAGCCAACGATCCGTGCTTGACGTGATCTGGCGCTATGGGCCGATCGCTCGCGTCGATATCGGTCCGCACACGCATCTGTCCATGATGTCAGTTACCCGGATCGTGAAGGATCTATCGGACTTGGGCTTTCTGGTGGAGGACGTGCGCCGGACCGGCTCGCGCGGCCAGCCGGCGCGGCCCCTCGTTATCAAGGCCGACGCCGCCTACGCTTGCGGCGTCTATTTTTCAACGAGTTCCATGAGGCTCGGCATCGTCGATCTGGGCGGCACGCTCATAACCGAGGTTGAGGCGCCGCTGGCGTCAAGGGACCCAGGCTCGGTTGCGCAAACTGCAAACAGGCTCATTCATCGCATGATTGCGGATGCTGGGATCAAGCCTGAATTGATGGTGGGCGTGGGCTTCGCCTTGCCTGGTGATTTCGTGTTTGATCGCTCGCGGCTTGTGGCCCACCCGTTGTTCCCCGAATTTGGCTCCGGAGATTTGCAGAGCGTGCTCGGGGCGCAATTGGACTTCCCGGTTTTCGTCGAAAATGACAGCGCCAGCGCCGCTCTCGGGG
The DNA here is from genome assembly GCA_027627705.1 of Hyphomonadaceae bacterium BL14. NCBI lineage: Bacteria > Pseudomonadati > Pseudomonadota > Alphaproteobacteria > Hyphomonadales > Hyphomonadaceae > Hyphomonadaceae bacterium BL14. The sequence continues at coordinate 17,765 of CP091242.1, read as the reverse complement.
AGCGGCTCATGGGCATCGGGCAGACCATATCGAACTTCTTTTTCGTGCATATCGGCCACGGTATCGGTGGCGGACTGGTTCTCAATGGCAAGCTCTATCGCGGCGCCAACGGAAATAGCGGCCTCATCGGCGTCCAGTTTCCAAACGACCGGCCGCGGCCGTCGGGACAGGACCTGCTGGAGACATTGCGCGCTGAAGGCGTCGACATCGAAGATTTCAGGGACCTCGATGACCTCAGGCCTCAAACCTGCGCCCCGCTCAAGCGCTGGATCGGCCGGGCCTCGGACCAGCTGCGCCACAGCCTCTGGATTACGGCCCGCTTTCTTGACCCTGAAGCCATCATCATAGGCGGCCGCCTTCCTGCGCACCTGATCCAGGAGATTGTGGCCCGTATCGACGATGACAGCTTCTGCAATGAGGGCGTTCTTCTGCCCAGGCCCAAGCTGTTTGCATCCTCGCTTGGACCGGCCGCGGGCATGATCGGCGCGGCATCGGTCCCGATACACAATTGTTTCTTCAGCGCGTGATAGGACGGCAATGAGCCCGGTCTGCTGCCCGGCGACTTGGCTTCAGACTGAAACCTGCGAGCTCACGCCCTGAAACCGCCCCTTCAAAGCCCGGCGCCAGCGCCCCGCCTGTCCCGCTGGCGGGTGGTCGGCTATTCGTCTGGGAACTTTGGCAAGAATATTCTTGCCAATACGCTGGTCTATTTCGTGATTTTCTATGCAACCGACATTCTCGGGCTAGCGCCGGAGACGGCCGGGGCAATTATCCTTGCGGCCATGCTCTGGGACGCCGCGCTGGATCCGGTCATCGGGTTCGCCGCCGACCGTTTCCACACGCCATTCGGTAAGTACGGGCTCTATATTCTGGCCGGCGCGCCGCTGGCGTCGCTGTTTCTGGTCCTGATTTTCCTGCTGCCTGCACAGTCCCCTGACCCGGCAATGGCGCTACTGGCGACCTTGTTCGCCTTCAAATTTTTCTACACGCTGATTGATCTGCCGCATAACGCGCTCTTGGCGCGGGTGTCCCACGACAGCCGGGAGCGCGGCACCATAGCCACGACCCGTTTCGTATTCAGCTCACTGGGCTCGCTCAGCATTGCAGCCGGCGCCTACGTCATTTTCGATGGCGAGGGCGGTCAAGCGGCGCGCTTCGCAGCGTTCGCAGCGGTGGCCGGCCTTTTGTCGCTGGCCGCCATGTGGACGTCCTGGATTTCAGTGGCGCAAGCTGATCGCGCCGGTCCGGCAGTTCATCCCAGCTTCGCTGATCTGCTGCGGGGCCTCGCCGCTTTATTGTCCAATCGAGAGGCGAGAGTGGTGCTGATCGTCTGCTTCCTGTCCGGTGCATCAATTCCGCTATTTGCAAGGGGGTTGCCCTATTTCGCCAAGTACGATCTTGGCGCTGAAAATCTGGTCGCACCGGCGTTAGCGGTTCTGGTGCTGGGACAGGCTCTTGCGGCGCCGATCTGGAACCGGGTTTCAGCGCGTCTTGAAAAGGCGCGCGCCCTTGTTCTGGCGCACGGATTGGCTATCGCCGCGCTGGCCATCTTCTTTCTGGCGCCAAGCGATGGGGGGCCCATTCTCTGGACCGCGATCTTGTGCCTAGGCGCGGCAGGGGGCGGAATGTGGTCGCTCATCTGGGCCATGGCGCCAGATGTGGTGGATCTGGTCGAACATGAAAGCGGCGTCAGACCGGAAGCCGTGATAATCGCGCTCGCGTCGGACGCCATGAAAATCGGCCTGGCAGTCGGAGCGCTTGTTTTTGGTTTCCTGCTCGACGCCGCCGGCTACCAGGCAGGCGCGGTGCAGAGCGCCGGGACGCTGCTGGGCCTCAAGGTGATCATGACGCTGCCGGCGGTTATCGGTTCTGGCCTCGTCGCCGTTCTTCTGCTTGGATACTCACTCTCGCACGACACTCACCGCCGCCTTTGGGCGTGATCGGGTTTTGCGACAGCCATATCCCGCTCATGTGCGGACGCGTGACCCTTGAACGCGTCCAGTCGGCGCAAAGAGGCCTCCAGGCAGCCAGGCGCTTACTGCACCGGCGATCTGAGCAAGTGATTACCTGACACGCTGCATCACAGAACACGCAAGGTCACGGCGTTGCGCCACGACCGTCGAGATAAACCCGCAACTGCTCGGGCCGGTCGGTCATGATCATGCGGATGCCGAGATCAATCATGCCGCCCCAGGCCACATCAGGGTCACGCAGCGCCCGTTCGTCGTTCAGGGCGCCGCCCCATTGCGGCAGGATCGAAACGCCCATGTAGATGGTTTCGTCCGCCCCGAAGATCCGGCCGTCTTCATCCACCGGCCAGTAATCCACATCGTCGGTAACGAGCTCGAAAATACTGACATTGTGGCCTGCAAAATCCGCCAGTTGCGTTTCAAAGCTGCGCTCGCTGCGCCAGATGAGCGGGGCGGCCATGGTCAGCCCCTCCATTGGTAGGGAGCGGTATACCGCGTCAGCGGGTGTCTGCGCGGTGCCGCCGCCCCGGCGCGGTGCCGGGATTTTCCAGAAAACCTGGGGCTCGGCTCCGGCCTCGAAGGCCACTTCAACCGCTCTGCGGAACGTGTCTTCAAACGTCCAGCGCTCATTAGATTTGATTTCCAGATTGATAAGGATGTCCGATCCCGTGGCCTGGAACACCTCCGACAGAAGCGGGATCCGATGCCGGGTGAGGAAGGGATAGCCGGTGATGTCCGAGCCGACTCCATCCCGCTCCTTCAGATACAGCCGGCGAAGCTCTTCAAGGGTGAAGTCCGACAGCTGACCAGACCCGTTCGTCATGCGCTCAAGACCGCGATCATGGAACACCACCAGTTCGCCATCGCGCGTCAACTGGACATCTATCTCGATCGCCTCGACGCCGATCCGACGGCAGTGATCCACTGCGGCCACAGAGTTTTCCGGCGCGGCGGACCAGCACGCGCGATGCGCGACAATGATCACCTCTCCCGGCGCAGGCCAGCGCGGCGCGGCGACATGACCGCCGGCCTCGTCGTGCGCCGCCAATGCCGCAGCCGTCGAAAGCGGGCCGAGTGTGGCGGCGCCGGCTGTGAAAAGCCCCGCCGCAGCAAGTGCGGTGAAGGCCAGTCTGGCGCGGCGGCGGAAGGCCGCCGCGCCGATCGTGCAAGGATTTCGCATCTTTTCACCTCCAGCCGGCATCAGTACGCGTACTTCAAGCCGAGCCAGAACAGACGGCCTGGATTGATCGAGCGGCGCAGCAGCCCGTCATCCGCGCCGAAGCGCTCGACATAGAATGTGTCGGTGAGGTTCCTGGCCGCTGCGTATACCTGCAACCGGTCGGTCAGATTGTAGGCAGCCTGCAGATCGAGGCGATTATAGTTGTCGACATAAATGTCCCGCTCGGGCTGGTCAGCGGGCCCGAAGCTTCCGGTGAAGGTTTGCCCGCGCATGCGGTAGGCGAGACTGACCCAGACCGGCCCCCTGTTGTAAAACAGGTTCATGCTAGCCAGCCAATCGGGTTGATTGCGCAGCCCGTCGATTGACCGCACGGTTCCGTCGTTGAACACGACATCCCACTGGCCGTCGAGATAGGTGAAGTTGCCCGCGAAACCGAGGCCTTCGAACAGGGGCGGCAGATAGGGGATCTGGTTCTGTTCGTAGGTGACTTCAAAACCGCGGACCGAGGCTTCCGAGTTGTTGAGAGGAAACTGGTCAATCCGCACGACATCCCCGGCATCATTCCGGGTCTCAATGCGCTGGGTGAAGATTTCCCTGTCGAAATTCTTCACGAAGACGCCGACGGAGAACAGGCCGCCATCAAGATAATATTCAAGGCTGGCGTCGAAATTCGACGACACCCGGGCGTCCAGGAACGGGTTTGTCCCGCTGACCACCTCCACGTCCGGCAGAGCCGGGTTGGCGGACGGCGAGAACGACACGCTGCGGCCAAATGCAAAGTCGGCGAAGTCAGGGCGGGCGATGGTTTGCGTATACGCCCCGCGCAGCCTGAGCCGCTCGTTCACGTCATAGATGGCCTGCACGTTCGGCAGGATGTTGGTGTACTCGTGTTCATTGGTAACAGGCGTGACTGCGCCAGCGACCATGTTCGCTGTCTGATTGGTGTAGCTGGTGTGTTCGATGCGCGCGCCCGCAAGGATGCGCAACGCCCCGGCATTGTAATACACCGCCGCATGGCCGGCCCAGACATCTTCAGACAGGTCGTAGTCGGCGGTCAGATCGTCTGACACCGTGCGGACACCGACACGGTCGGAAAAGTCAGTGAAGGCGCGATAGTCGATGAAATAGAGGTTTTCTCCCCCGGGAGCGCCTGTGAACGGCGTGCCCGGGACCAGCACCTCGCTCAAGGGAAGGTTTGGCGCATTGAAGCCGAACAACTCGGTGGTCTGATCAAACAACCGGTCCAGCCGACGGAAAGACAAGCCCGCGCTAAACCCAAGACCGCTCGCATCCGCATGTGAGTTATAATCAAACTGGGCGCGCAGCGAGTAGACATTGTCCTGATGCGGGATCACGAAATCGAATGACCGCGTAGCGCCCGGGCGGCCCAGGAATAGCGACGGGTCATTGAAAAGCGCCTGAGACGATGGCGTCAGCTGGAATCTGGGCTGGTTGCCTGAAATGTCATAGGAGCCTTCGAAATTCTCAAATGCCCTGAACTGTGTCGAGCGTGAGAGGGTTTCGTCGTTATCGTAGTTCACATAGCCGGCCCGCACCGTCAGCAGAGAGGCGGCGCCGATCTGATAGTCAAGACCGGTTGCGACCAGCACCGTGCTTCGATTGATGATGTAGGGCTCGACGAATACGATCCCCGCAGCGCCGGTGAAGTCGCCGGTTGTCGCGGTGGCGTTTGTGACACTGCCAGGATTGAAGAAAAATCCGGACCTGTTGAACGAGCTGGTGTTGTCTTCGGTAAAATAGCTCAGCGCAGCGAACGCATAAAGCGAACTGTCGCGCCGGGTTTCCAGCTTGCCATAATAGGCCTGGCGCCGGATCTCGGTCTGGTTTTGACCATTAAAGGCCAGGTTGCCGGCCAGCGTGCGCACCCCCTGCGCGTCGGTCGAAGACCCGCGCACATCATTGAACAAATCGGTAAACTGGTGAGACTGGAAATCCGCCCCCAGGACAACGCCGAACTGGTTGTCGCGCCCGAAGGTGAACTTGCCAGCCACGTCTGCCCGGTATGTTGCGGCGCCGTCGCGCGGCGTATCGCTTTGCTCGTAAAATCCGTAGGAGGCCTGTGACGTGAAATAGGGCTGATCGCCGCCGTCAAACGCGCGCAGTGTGCGAAGTTCGATGTGCCCGCCGACCGAGTTGGCGTCGAGCCCTGGCGTCACCGTCTTGTAGACATTCACCGAGCTGACCACCGAAGACGGAAAGACATCCAGCTGCGTGCCGCGATTGTTCCGGCTGGAGTTCCAGATCGGATTTCCGTCGATGCTGGTGGAATTGTACCGGGAGTCGAAGCCGCGCACGGTGACGGTGCGAGGCTGGGATGAATTGAACCCGATATCCGAGCTGACGCCCGCGACCCTATCCAGGGTTTCAGCAATCGACACGTCGGGCAGGCGGCTGATTGTGAACTGCGTGATCGAGTCCACAATCGCATCGGCGTTACGCTTGATTTCCGCGCCGGACTGGATGACCCGCGCCGACCCGATGACGACAATTGTGTCTTCCCCCGCCTGCGCCTCGGCTTCCGCCTCGCGCGGCTCTTCCTGAGCCACTGCAACGGACGGCAGGGCCAGCGGCGCAAAGCCAAAAATCACTGCATTACATACTGCAACGTGATTTAAAAGGGCGCTCCGGCGCGATTTGATCTTGCGATTCATGACGTTTACTCCGTGAATTATGATGGACCCACGAGAACCATAACGTATCAATATGACCGTTTAATCACGTCGCGTTATATATTTTCTGGGCGAACCTCGCCCATCGCTGGGCGGGCTGACGCCCGCAGCGCGCCGGTCGTTCGAGCTCGTCGGGGGCTCCGCTCCCGGCGAGCTGGCCACACCTCAAACCACCCAATATGAAAGCGTCAAACCCTCAAAATGAATGAGGGAGCCGAGGGTCTCAGGTCACAGCTAAGCGCCGCCCTGAGCGGGAATTCAGAGCACACGGTCGGGAAACTCCAGCTTTCGGCGGTCCGACTCTGGGCTCAGAGGCGTGCGTGACTGGGCGCGGAGCTCAATCGGCCCCGCTCTTGACTGAGTCTAGGTCGCTATGGACACGGTTGGCACCCACCCAACTGGCCGCCGCCAAACTGGAAGCCGGTCAGAAACGCGCAGGCCAGGGGCGGCGCCGCCGAGGACAAGCAATTGCCCCATTTGGTGGAAGGCTTCCGGGAAATGCCGCCTCTGATCCTACCAGAAATCGCGGTAGTAGACTGTCGCCCCTACTCGCTATCACGCTCGGGGTCTGACGGGTCGCGCGGCGCCCACCAGGGCCGCTGGAACTCCTGCTCGAAATCTTTTGGAAGGATGCCGTCCAGCAGAAGGTTCGCGATCACCGGCCCATCTTCGGTCATCGTGACCCACACAAAGTGATCAAACTCGCCGTATTCAACGCCTCTCAAGTTCGAGACCCCGCCGGTGGTCGCCAGGGCGATCCGCTCGTGCGTGTGATCGGCATTGATCTCGGCGTCATATTCATACGTGTGCATATGGCCAGCAAAGGCCGTGTAGTTTCGTTGAGACAGCAGAGCTTCAACGCGCTGCCATTCTGCAGGGACCGTTTCGTGACGCGGCCAGGGACCGGTATCCGGGGTCTCCGCCGCTTCGGTTCGCACCCAGGCGCGCCGCCAGTATGGCCGGTGGGTCATCACGAACGTCCAGCGGACATCGGTGTGTTCTTCCAGCGTCGTTTCAAGCCACGCCAATTGTGCCGCCTGCTCATCGGCCCACTCTCCGCGGCGACTGCCGTGGCCCTGAGAATCCGACCGGTCGAACAGCCCGGAATTCAAGACCACAAACAGCACGTCCTTATAGGTGAAGCTGTAATAATCCGGTCCATAGCGATCCGACCAGACATCGGCCATGGCCTGGTTCGAGTAGTCGTGGTTCCCCGGCGTATAGAAGAAGGGCGCATCGAGGCGCTCGACAAACCCGTCAAGCTCATCCCATTCAGCCTCGATCTGCTCCCGGTCGTCAGTATAGCCCTGGATCAAGTCGCCGACGCTGACCACGAATGCGGGCTGCATGAGGTTGACCTGCTCCATAGCGGCAGGAAATACGCCTGATCGCTCACCGCCCGTTCGATCCGTCACCACAACGAAGTGGAAGCGTGCGTCGGCGTCGAGGGCTTCCAGGCTCGTCCACGGTCGCGCGGTTTCAGTTAGGCGCTCGTTGGGCGCCGGCGCGATGCGAGTGGCGCCCTCAGGGTGATCGGGGTGAGCATATGCCGCACCGCAAAGAAGCGCGACCACGCAACCGGAGACAAATAGCTGTTTCATCGAATCCTCCCTGAATAGCGCCACCATCCCTCAGTGATGTGACCTGCGTATGAATCACCAGAGCCGTGGACGGGTGAGGCGATATATTCGTCTGCGAGCCTTTTGATGATGCTCGAGACGACGCGAACCGGACTGGGCTTCCACTCGGCCCTGTTTCTGATCGAAATGAAGGTCGCAATCATTGCGGCCCGCGTTGAACCCAGCCGCGGCTCAATCCGTCGCATCATCCTGTGGCGAGACAGGATCTTCATCCTCGCGATCACTGACGACCGCTGACGCCAGCAGGCAGAACCGATCTTGGACGCGTGGGGGAAGCTTGGCGACATTTTTGGCGATCCGCATAACGGAGGACTCGTCGAGTTCCAGATCGCGCATCGCGGCACTACCCAGTGTCTGCAGGTCAGCGAAAAAATACTGGACATCGACGTCGAGCGCCTCGGCGATCTGGAGAAGGCGAACCACGCCGATCTCGTTCGCTCCGGTCTCATACTTCTGGATCTGCTGGTAGCGGCAACCGACGGGCTCGGCAAGATCGGCCAGGGTCCAGCCAAGGATGGTCCGACGGCGCCTAATTCGGGCTCCGACGGATTTGCGAACTTCGAGATGTCTGTCCTCGTCCAACTTCAGCGCCCTTTCCCGCCAGATCGAAGCTGAACGTTATCGCGAGGCTCTCGAGAACGAAATAGCGTGGCCAATTGGGTCAGCCCCGCGTCGCCCGGACTCTGACCTCGAGCTTTGAACCACCAGAGCCGCTGTGGGCCGCTCTCATGCGTCAGAAGCTGTCCCCCGTCAGCACCTATGGCACAGGTTTGGGGTTGTGATTTAAGGAGGATTTGGGTCTCGTCGCAGTGACGAAGGAACGAAGATGAGCTCCAAATCCACAAAGCCCAAAGCCCCTGCTGCAACCGTTGTGAAGGACATTCGCCGAGCGACCCGGCGACACTTCTCGGCTGAAGACAAGATCCGCATTGTTCTGGAAGGTCTGCGCGGTGACGACAGCATCGCCGAGCTGTGCCGCAAGGAAGGCATAGCCCAGAGCCTTTATTATACTTGGTCGAAGGAGTTCATGGAGGCTGGCAAGCGCCGACTGGCGGGCGACACGGCGCGTGCTGCCACCAGTGACGAGGTCAAGGACCTGCGCCATCAGGCGCGTGACCGGAAAGAATGCGTGGCTGATCTGACCTTGGAGAACCGTCTGCTCAAAAAAAGCATGATCGCGGATGGGGAGGACGACGCATGAGGTACCCCGCATCCGAGAAGCTCGAGATCATCAGGATCGTCGAGCAGTCGCACCTGCCTGCCAAGGTCACGCTCGACAAGCTGGGTATAGCCCGTCGGACCTTTTATCGCTGGTATGACCGGTATCTGGAAGGCGGACCTGAAGCGCTAGAGGACCGGCCATCAGCGCCAAGCAGGGTGTGGAACCGCATCCCCGCCGAGATGCATGACCAGATTATCGAACTGGCGCTGGAGCAGTCCGAGCTGAGCCCGCGCGAGCTGGCTGTGCGGTTCACCGACGAGACGCGTTACTTCGTGTCGGAGGCGACGGTCTATCGCCTGCTGAAGGCCCATGATCTGATCACCAGCCCGGCCTATGTCGTGATCAAGGCCGCCGACCAGTTCCACACCAAGACCACCCGGCCGAACGAGATGTGGCAGACCGACTTTACCTACTTCAAGATCATCGGCTGGGGCTGGATGTATCTGTCAACCGTGCTCGACGACTTCTCGCGCTACATCATCGCCTGGAAGCTTTGCACCAATATGCGGGCCGAGGACGTGACCGACACGCTGGACCTCGCTCTCGCGGCTTCCGGCTGCGACCAGGTGAACGTCCATCACAAGCCGCGCCTTCTGTCGGATAATGGCCCTTGTTACATCGCCGGCGAGCTCGCCGAATACATCGAGGCCCAGCGTATGAGCCATGTGCGCGGTGCGCCGTTCCATCCCCAGACGCAGGGCAAGATCGAGCGCTGGCACCAGACCATGAAGAACCGCATCCTGCTGGAAAACTACTTCCTGCCCGGCGATCTTGAGACCCAGATCGAAGCGTTCGTCGAACATTACAATCACCAACGCTACCACGAGAGCCTGAACAACGTGACGCCCGCCGACGCCTACTTCGGCAGGGCCCCAGCCATCATCAAAGAGCGTGAAAGGATCAAGCGACAGACCATCGAACATCGACGCTTGCAACACCGAAAGCACGCCGCCTAATATCAACCAACCAGACGAGGCCGATGCTCCACTAATCTACGATCCCATCTGTGCCAAATGTTCTGACGACGGACAGTCCAGACCGTGCCGTTCAGCGTCAGGGTCGCCCCGGGCGACGGATTGGCGGCGAAGGCGATCGCGCCTGACGCCTTGACCGGCGTCGTCACGGGATCGCCAAACAGGCCGGTCAGCCAGAACCCGGTTCCGCGCAGATCGAGCGGTATCTCCAGCTGGCCCTCATCGGTGATCAGGCCGCGATAGGGATCCTGCGCGTTGCGCCCGCGCCCCAGGAGCGGGTCGTCTCCCAGCGGCTGGGCCGAGGACAGATCGGTGGATTTGAAGTCGAGGCTTCGATAGCCCGACACCGGCGCCGCGCCATAGCTTGTCTCGCGGCAAGCCTTCAGCGTGGCATCCGCGCCGTAAGCGCGCACCTTGGACATGGGATCACTCCTGTATGGGTTTATGAGCGCGTCCGATCTGGTCAGCCGCAGATGCGGCGTCGGCGGGGCGCTGATGTGGGATGTGGGCGACGTGGACGAAATCTATTTCGGCAGGGCGCGCAAGGGAAAGCGCGGTCGCGGCGCAACCCATAGCGCTCTTCCCAATGATAAAGCCTGTAACCTTTGATTAGCGATGAACGTCGATATTGGCGGGAGTTCAAAAGTGCGGAGAAATGTCCCATGCCGGTTCAAATAATAGCGTCTGGCCTGATTGCTGCGGCCATGCTTGTAAGCGCGGATGAAACCCGAGGCCCCAATGCGGCCGATATCGAAGCCATGCGGGCGTACGCAAACAACAATTTCCATGCCATCTCGAATGAACGAAATGACCGGCTTGCGCGTCTCGAACGCGAGTTCGCTTGGGCGGAGCCGATCCTCGATGCAGGCGTCGCCCCACGTCCGGCCATCAATGTCTATGCGGCTTGCAACTATTTTCAGTTTACTGATGTTATCCCAATTACCGACCCCAACTCCAACTTTGTGACCGACCCACTGATACTGTTCGGTGCCGCGGTTACTCAGTATGTATCGAATCTGATGCAAAGTGTTTCAGATGAGCTTGAAGCTAGGGAGTACGGTCAGCGCGAAGCGGATATGTTTCGTACAATGCTTTTTGAAATTGAAATTGTGCCGTCGTTGAACTTCACCTCCGCTCGCCAGCCCGCCCCGGATCAGTGCGCTTTGGCTGAACAGGTGCTGCGCGATTATGTATGGGTGAACGACTAACCGAGGTTTGGGCGCGGCAGGCGAAAGGCCATCCTTGACCATGCGGCGGAGCCGGCCCTCAGCGCCGCCCGGGTCGCTGCCTCCTGCATCGCCATATCATCCATAAACCCGGATGCATTGAGTTAAGCTATTTGCTGGCCTCGCTTTTTATTAGAGCGCTGGAGGCTTATAGGGGTCAGGGCGAGAGCGGATCGCTCACCAGGTATTCGGCCGTCACGATCGTACGCGCACCGAGGAAAGGCGCTGCGCCTTCAATCGCCAGCACGTTTGTCTCCGGCGCCGAAAGGTTGAGCATCTCGCACAGCCCGCCAAGCGAAGGATCGGGGCGCAGCGCGCTCGCGATGGCCGCTATGAGCTCGTCGAGCCCGGCCTCGCCTCCGCCCGTGGGCGGGCGCGGCACATAGGCTTCGATCTCCACACGGTGAGCATAATATTCCGTGCGCGGATTGAGGGTCACGTCGGGTTCGCCCGGCTCGCCATCGCGCACGATGACAAGACCTTGAGACGCGACCTTCTCGGGCAGGACCTCATTGCGCACCACCCTTGCTGCAAGCCCGCTCGAGAGGGCCTGATGCAGGGCGCTGAGGACGGATTCGCGGCGGCTGGTCATCCCGTGTCTCATGATCTGCGGCGAATGAAGCGATTTTCTCCGCACGTCATGCGGCAAAAGTCTTGTCTTTATCCGCAGGAGGGCATAGCTTTCCCGGCAAATCCTGCGGAGAAATCATGTATATCTGGGAGCACACCGCCTGGCCGGCATTCACGTGGGACGGCGCGCAACTACTCGCCCGGCTGGGCGATGCCCGTCACAGGCAGGGCCGATTCCTCGGCCAGATGAAGCGTCTCGGCTTTGATCTGCAGCTCGAGGCGGAGTTTCGTGCAACGGTCGAAGATGTGCTCAGGAGCAGCCAGATCGAAGGCGAGCTGCTTGACCTTTCCAGCGTCAGGTCCTCCGTTGCGCGCCGGCTTGGCCTTCCGCAAGGTGGCTCAGGGCCATCAGACCGGCGTGTTGAAGGCGTGGTCGAGATGATGCTCGACGCCATGCATAATCACCGTGCGCCTCTGACCAGCGAGCGCCTGTTCGGCTGGCATGGCGCTCTGTTCCCGACGGGCTATTCGGGACTTCACAAGATTGCGGTCGGCGCGTGGCGCACCGATCATGACGGACCGATGCAGGTCGTCTCCGGCCCGCTCGGGCGCCAGAAGGTCCATTTTCAGGCGCCGCCTGCTGATCAGGTGGCGCAAGAGATGGAGCGCTTCCTGGCCTGGTTCAACGATACGCCGCCGATGGACGCACTGGTGCGCAGCGCCATTGCCCATCTGTGGTTCGTGACCATCCATCCCTTCGAGGATGGCAATGGCCGCATCGCCCGCGCCGTCGCCGATCTGGCCATCGCGCAGATGGAAGGATCCGGCCAGCGCTTCTACAGCATGTCAGCGCGCATCCAGCGTGAACGCGCGAGATACTATGAGATGCTAGAGCGCACCCAGAAAGGCTCGCTGGACGTCACGCTCTGGCTGGCATGGTTTCTGGAGTGCTTTGGCAGAGCCATCGATGACGCCGAAGCTGACAGCACGGGGGTCCTGCGCAAGGCGGACTTCTGGCAGCGCGCCGCGCACGAGCCCCTTTCGGCCCGGCAGAAGGATGTCCTCAACCGCTTTCTCGACGGGTTTGAGGGCAATCTGACAGCCAGGAAATGGGCGTCTCTGGCAGGATGTTCCGTCGACACCGCACAGCGCGACATCAACGACCTTCTTGCCCGCAGCCTCCTCATCCGCAATCCCGGCGGCAGCAGGCGAACCAGCTATCGTCTGGCGGGGTCCGAGCCAGACGGCGCCGCCTGAAGGCCATCGCCCCACCGGCGCACGGCAAGCTCGGCCAGACGGTCGCGCCAGCGCACGGATGCGCCGGCCACGTCCAGTCGCTTTCTCAGGGTGACCTGGGGCACGAGGATGAAGATGGGCACACTCACAAGACCGCGCCCGGATCGAAGTGCGCTAGCGCTGGCGGGCGCGAACCCGCCGCGCTGACCGGTGCGCGCGCGCATCTGCGCCACCAGCAGCGAGGCGGCGCCGCGCCGGTAGACAAACCGCAGGCGCTGGCCGTGCCGGCGCTCCCATAGGCCCGGCGTGATCCGGCGCCCGCCATCGCCATAACGCCCCGCCGCCGGGGTGGGGATGGCCAGGAACACGCCTGAGCGCGAGCGGATGACCACGCCGAGATCATGCATCTGGATGATGCCCGGCGCCTTGGACCAGACGAGCCCGGCCGCGGTGATGCTGTCGCGCCCGTCGGGAAAGACGCGCGAGCGCCAGGTGCGCGCAAGGCGCGCGCCCAGACCAGCCTGAGTGATCTGGCTGCGCAGCTCGCCCTTGAGCCCTTCGCTGGCCTCGCTCACCGCCCGGCTCATGGCGGCCTCGGCCGCTGCGACCTCCTGCGCCATGGCCCCGGCGACCGAGCCGATCGTGGAGAGCTCCAGCCTCATGATGCGCGAAGGCTCAGCGTCCAGGTCAGACGCTCGCGGTCGCGCACCGGCTCGCCCTCGATGACATGGGCCGCGCCATCAAGCACCACCGTGTCCCCGGGGCGCGGAGCAGGCCAGTCGCTGACGCGCACATCAACGCGCGTGGCCTCGCTCCACAGGGAAGCCTCACCAAGGCTGGCGAGCTCATCGGCCCGGCGCACCATGGCCGGGATGTCGCGCGCCGCCTCATCATGGGGCTGGATGGTCACAGGCCGGGCCAGGAACCCGTCGGCGAACAGCGCCTCGATGGCATGAGCAAACGCGCTCATCACGTGCGCCTTGCGCTGCGCAGGACCTGCGGGCGCGTGCAGATGGGCAGAGGATTGCTCTCGATCTCGAGGCGCACCCACTCGTCGCGGTCACGGTCAGGGATCATGCGCGCATAGAGAGGCAGACCCAGCGTGTTGACCGTCTCGAACGTGTCGGCGGGCGCATAATAGATCTCGAACAGGCCCTCGACGCCTTCAGGATAGATGTAGGCCTTGTCGGTGGGCACGCCGAACCCCAGCCCGCCGCGATAGCGCCGGAACGAGATGCCGCCAAAGCTGACCTCCTCGCCCACACGGCCCCTGAGGTCGGCGGCCGCGGCGGTGTTGAGATAGGTCTCGCGCACCTCCTTGTGAGCGACCAGATCGGCAAAGAAGGCCGAGCCGCATTCAGCACGCAGCTGGACCTGTCCCGACGCAAGGCCGCCAAGCGTGTCCTCGACGCTCTCGATCATCGCCTGACAGCGCTTGCGCAGGGCGCCCGAGGCTGGGGTCGCATTATCGAGATCGAAGTCGACCTCGGCTGCCGGGGTGATGGCGAACTCGGTGTAGTAGTTGATGACCGTGGCGCCGTCGCGCGGATCCTTGACGACGCCCTGGATGCCGTTGAACAGGTGGAACTCGAATGTGGCCTCGGCGTCGTTGCGCAGCCGGCCGAGCTTGCGCGCCACTTCCGTCTGCACCTGCTGGACCGCGCTCTCGGAGCCGAACTCGCGGATCGCCTGGATCTCGGAGGCCCACAGCACGTCCTGCTTCTTGAACTGGCGGCACACGAACGCACGCATCTCGCGCCGTTCGGGGATCTGGCTCTCATAGGCCGAGCCGCGCTCGGAGAACGGGATCAGCGAGAGCGTGCCGTCGCGGCTCTCGATCATGACGGTGCGCGTGCGCACCCCGCGCGATCCGAACAGGCCAGAGCCTGACAGGATGGCGGGCTTGAACGGGATGTTCTCGAGCGCGCGGGTGAGCTCGATGATGGAGAAGGCATCGCCTTCGAAGATGTCCATGGTGGCCATGCGCCAACCTCCTGTATGTCAGAAAAATCGATGCGCCGCGGCTCAGCGCACAAGGATGCCAAGGGCTGCGAGCGCCGTGTTGGCGGTCGTGGTCTGGCCTTCGGTGATGGCGTCGGGCCAGATGATCTCGTGGCGGTTCACGATAGCGGGGCCACGCACCAGCACGACGCCGGGAGCGTCACCATCGGCTGCATCCACATGACCCCAGAGGATCGCGGCCGCGTTCTGGCTGCCGTTGGACGCGGCCGGAGCCAGCACGGTGTATTTGCCGCCGGAGGTGATCCTGCCGAGCACCGTGCCCGGCTCGAGCCTGCCTGCGCCCGAGGCGATGGTGACGGTCTCGCGCGTGTAGTCGCGCAAGACCTCCCAGACAAGAAAACCGCCGGTATGGCGTCCTTCAGTGAGGGTAGTCATGGGGTCATCCTTTCAGCTTGAAAGTGGAGGCGAGGATCTCGCTCCAGGGGCGCGCGGACGGGGATGGTCCAGGCTGGGGGTGATGGGCGGTGATCTCGGGCGAGGCCTCTGCCTTGAGGGCCAGGAGCCGGGCGCGCACCGCCTCGAGGCTGACATCCTCTTCGAGGAACCGCCCCGCCATCTGCGGCTGGCCGGCGAGCTGGCACAGATCGATCACCGCGCGCGCATGGGCCACGCCCTGCGCGCGGATGGCGCCAGTGTCCGGCCCGGTGTCGGGGGCCGGATCGGGGTCGGGAGCAGGACCCGACTCAGGGCCACTCTCAGTGTCAGCGCCTTCGGCCTCGGCGCCAGGGTCTTGATGGTCCTGATCGGCCTGCGCAGCGGGCGGCTCCTCAGCCTCTGGCGCAGTGACCGCCTCGACCAGCTCTGGCGGCGCGTTGCGGAATCTTGCGATATCGAACCTCGCGGCCATGCGCACCGGGTCAGCAAGGCGCGTGGCAAGCCCGGCGGCGAGCGCCTCGCCCGCATCAAACCAGGTCTCGGCCGACATCAGCGCCGCGATCTCGTCCTCAGGCCGGCCCGTGCGGCCCGCATAGCCGCGCACCAGGGTCGTCTTGATCCTGTCGAGCGCCTCGGCCATGGCGCGCATGTCGCCCGCCGTGCCCGCCACCAGACCGGACGGATCATGGATCATGAGAAAGGCATTCGCGGGCATGACGATCTCGTCGCCCGCCATCGCCACATAGGAGGCCGCCGAGGCCGCGATGCCATCGATCCAGACCGTCACCGCGCCGGTATGGCGGCACAGGGCGTTATGGATCGCGACCGCGTCGAACACCGAGCCGCCCGGGCTGTTGAGCCGCAGATCGATCGGCGCGCCTTCGGGCGCTGCGCCAAGCTCGGCGAGGAAGCCCTTGGCCGACACCCCGAAGGCGCCGATCTCGTCATAGATGGTGATCTGCACGCCGGTCGCCCGGGCGCATATCTCATACCAGCCTGGCATGGTGTTACTCCTGATCGCTGCTGGAAGCCGGCTGGGGACGCCCGGCCGGGGTGGCGCGCGCGCCCTGGGTCTCGCCGGGACTTGCGCGATAGCTCAGCCCGAGAGCCTGAGCGCGTGAGGCGTCGGCCGCGTTCTCGCGGTCGACCTCCTCGATGTCGTAGCCGGTAGCCTCCACCACCTTGCGCCGCGAGGTGATGCCCGCCTCCATGGCGAGCACCTGAGCCTGAATGTCCTTGAGCGGATCGACCCAGTCCCACCGCGGCGCGATCCACTGCACCGCGCGCGCCCCTGCCGGATCATCAAGCTGGAGCGCGCCTGCAAGCTGCGCGCTCTCCAGCCAGCGCAGCCACACAGGCCGGCACAGCTGATAGGCGATGACGCCATGCTGGAGCTGCTGGACGCGCCGGCGGAACTCCACGAGCTCGGCGCGCAGGGATGAGTAGTTGGCCTGGCGCACATCGCCGGTAACCAGATGATAGGGCAGGCCCAGCGATGCCGAGACCGCCAGAAGCGTTCGGTACTGGAACGCCTCATAGCCCCCGCCCACATCGGCGGGACTTGAGAACTTCACGTCCTCGCCCGGCAGGAGGACCTGCATGGTGCCAGGCTCGAGGCTCGCGATCGCGCCGCCATCAGGATCGGCCTGACCTTCCCCCATGATCGCTTCTTCAGGCGCGGTCTTGGTGATGAACCCCGCAAACATCGCCGCGGTCTTCTTGCGATCGAGTTCGGCGTCGTCGTACTGGTCGAGCAGGAACAGGCGCACCATGGCCGGCGCCACATGGGGCAGACCCCTGATCTGGCCCGCATCGATGGGCCGGTAGATGTGCAGCACCTCTTCAGCAGGAACCCGCACCGTCTCGGGTATGGCCACACGCTGATCGGTGCTGTCGCCGGGATGGCGCCGGCGGAAGTGATAGGCCACGCGCCTGCCGATCGCATCGAACTCGATCCCGCACCGGATGCGGTTGCCGTTGGGCGCTGTTTGCGTCTTCTCGAACGGCAGCATCTCCGACTGCAGAAGCTGGAGCTGAAGCGGCACGAGCAGCCCATCCCCGGCCCGGCGCGGGCGCAGGCGCACAAAGCACTCGCCCGCCACGAACATCTCGCGCGCGACCAAGGCCTGCAGGCCATAGAAATCGGTCAGCCCGTCAGCGTCAGCCTCATCGGTCCAGGCCAGCCACAGCTTCTGGACCTGCTCGCGCACGCGCGCATCCCCGATCAGCGAGGAGGGCTTGATCCCGTCGCCGATGAGGTTGGAGGCGAACGCCTCGCAGGCATTGGCGGCATAGCCGCTGGTGACCGACAGCTCGCGCGCACGCGCCAGAAGCCGCGGGCCCCCTGACGCGACCAGAGCGTTGATGTTCTCAAGCGGCGGGTTCCAGCCGCGCAGGCGGCGCCTCGCCATCGCGCCTTCGAGCCGCGCGCGCACGCCCGCCGGCCCGCCAGAGCCCCGGCGGGCGAACCGATCGAACAGTCCCATGGATCACAGACCCTTCGAGGTGGTCACGCGCACCTGGCGCACGATGGCGCGGCCCTCGCCAGCAGCGATCTCGCGCTCGAGCGCCTCGATGGCCCGGTCGATCTCGGCCATGCTGCGGTAGTCAACCGTGCGCCCGTCATAGCTCACCCGCGCCACGCCCGAGGACCGCTGCGC